>QZFT01000037.1 GCA_003600225.1 Pseudonocardiaceae bacterium YIM PH 21723 | reverse complement strand
CAACTGATCGGATGGCAAGCGTAGTCGGGCGGGGCAGGCAAATGCGCCTGCCCCGCCCGACATTCGGCCCACAGGCCGCTTTAGACGGTGGTGACCACGTTCTCGTAGTCCAGCCGCGGGCTACGCGGGAACCACGCGTTCTCGCCCGGCTTGCCGATGTTCACCACGGCCAGCACGGACTGGTTGCCCTCCGGGAAGAACTCCTTGTTCAGGGCGTCGGCGTCGAAACCGGTCATCGGGCCGGCGGCCAGACCGGCGGCGCGGATGCCCAGGATGAAGTAACCGACCTGCAGCGAGGCGTTCAGCACCGCGGAGCCCTTGCGGACCTCGTCGTCGGCGAACCAGTCCTTGACGCCCGGGGCGTGCGGGAACTGGGTCGGCAGGTGCTCGTGGAACTCGTGGTCGGCGGCGAGGATCGCGACCAGCGGAGCGGCGGCGGTCTTGGCCTGGTTGCCCTCGGCAAGGGTGCCGACGAGGCGCTTGCGGGCGTCCTCGGAGCGGACCAGCACGACACGCAGCGGCTGCTGGTTCACGGAGGTGGGAGCGTACTTGACCAGGTCGTAGATGGCCTTGATCTGGTCGTCGCTCACCGGCTCGTCGGTGAAGGTGTTCGCGGTACGGGCTTCGCGGAACAGCAGGTCCTGCGCGGCCTCGTCGAGTACGAGGTGACGGGCGTCAACGCTGGTCATCGGGGTCTCCTGTATTTCACGTTCTGGTGCCGGTTCGTGGCTTCTGCACCATCCAACCCGACCTAAGTGGAGAAGATTCCACTTCTTCACTGTGACTCCGGTCACTCATCCTGGCGGCTTTGTCCGGACATCGACTTCCCGCAGCTCAGGACACATGGGGGGCGGATTGGTTTTAATTGTCACTGAAGTCATTTTGGATATAAACGCTGTGGAGTTGAGTCTGGCCGTCGGCGAAAGAGGGCTTTGGAGGAGGAGATCGGTGGAGGCCCGGGTCTTTCCTGCCGGGCGGACTGGCTCGGGGCGACTTGGAGTGTTCGGGGATCACGGTCGGAACCTGCCTGAAAGTCCAGTGGTGCTCGGGGTAACGGTCGGTGGTGATCATGGAACTGTCGATCTGGCCGGCACCGTCGATCCGGGCTTCAGTCCACTGTGGACGAAATGATTGTTCCTGGTTAAAGACGATTTCAGCCCCAAGAATCGTCTTTAACCAGGAACAACCCCACCCCATTCACCCACAAGAACACCACCAGTCGCACCAACACCACCAGCCACTCGCAAAGCCGCCAAGCCGGTCCCCCGACGACCCAGACGGGCGTGCCCCCACCAGACAGCCCGGCAGCAAAGACGGGCCCCCCCCCCCATCTCCCCCTCCAAAGCCATCTTTCGCCGACCACCCAGACCCAACCCCGACAGACCACTCCACCAAAAGGACGAGGGTTTCCTCGGATGCACGAGGGTGCCGGTTCAGGCCATCGTGCTAACCGGAGCCGAAGGGAGGGGGATCAGTGCTGAACGGAGAGTTCGTGCTCGCCGTGATCGTGTGCGCGGCCGCCACCTTCGCGGTGACGTTCACCCTCACCGCGGCGCCCGGCGAACGGACTATCCAGCGGCCGCTGTGGCTGCTGCGCACCCCACCCAGGGACCAGCCGATTCCGAGCCCGCGGCGACTCCTGCTGATCACCAGCAGCCAGGACTGGCGCGGCGACACCTGGTACTGGCCGGGCGATCAGGTCACGCACGACGGCGACCGCTGGACGGCCACCCTCGGCTCGCAGGGCCAGGAACCGGGTTCGGTGGCCGAGTTCTGGTCGGCGTGGAGCCAGGACACCGCTCAGGCGGCACCGACCCTGGACGGGCCCATCACCATCGGCAGCAGGGTCCGCCGAACGTAGCGCTCCAGCGCCTGGTCGTCCTCAAGGTCCAGGATGCCACCGGGCAGCAGCACGAACGTGGCGAAGATGCGGGCCACGGTCTCCCCCGCCTCCTCCGGATTCACGTGCAGGGCCAGCCCTTCGGCCTGTGCCTTGCGAATCCCCTCGGCGACGAAGCCGCCACCCATCCGCAACAGCAGCGCGCCCTCGGCCAGGCCGACGGCGATCAGATCCTGCGGCTCGGAGACGGCCATCCGCGCGATGATCGGATGCCCACGGGTGAAGCGCACCATGGCCAGGAAGGCCGAGACGAAACCGTCTTCCGCCCCCGCAGCCTGGTTCATCACCGTGCTCATCGCCGCGATCGCGGCCCGGCCCTCACGCTCGGCCAGGGCCTCCATCAACTGATCGCGACCACCGAACCTCCGATAGATGGTCACCCGATTGACGCCGGCCCGCTTCGCCACGCCGTCGACGGTCAGGCCACCCAATCCCTGGGTTGCCGCTTCCTCCACGGTGGCGTCCAGAATGCGCTGCACCGTGCGGTCGGACCGGGTCGCGGACTCCTCCGCGAACAGCCGGCCCAGCAGAGTTGCCACACCAAAGTCCACGTCTCAGCTTATCTACTCGAATGCTCGAACGTCGCATCCCACCAAAGCTATAGCCGGGCCGACGCGCAACCCCCAATAACCCGCTGACCGGTAGGTGTGATGGCCATCCCGTAGCGGACCGTTCGGTCCGGACACTGTGACCCACCCCGCAGAAGCCAGGAACATCCTTACCCTAAGTAATTGATCAGCCACCCACATCGGGCTAACGTGAATGCTATTCGTATTGAGCCTCGACGCTACATGACCTGCGGGACTGTTGCGGACGACTGGGAATCCCACGATCATTCGGCGCGGCGGTGCACCCCTGGTGAAGCGGCGGCAAATTCACCGAGGGTCACGACACCGGCTATGCGACATCATGACTGCGCTATATGGCCTAACGAATCGGCTCTTACGTCACTCTTATTGTCCAGCGCGCCACAACCGGGGTTACGTGCGGAATTTTCCTCAGCCGGACTGCATCACATTTACTCCTCGACCGCTCCGCCGATGGCGCGCAGGTGCTCCCGGAAGGTCAGTTCGGGGTTCTGCGCCCTGGCCGTCAGGTACTCGGCGAACCGCAACTGGGCCCGCAACGACTCGCCCTGCCGGATCCGGTCGGCCTGTGCACGCTCGGTGTCCCGGATGGCCTCGGCGACGTCGAAGAGCTCCGCCAGCCGATCTGCCGGCAGGAACACGACCCCGTCGGCGTCGGCGCACACCACGCTCTCCGGCCCCACGGTCCAGTAGTCGATCTGCGCGCTGTCGAGGGCGTTCGCCGCACGCGGGCGGACCTTGAGCGGTCCGGTCGGCACGGCGCCCCGGCTGAACACCGGCAGCCCGATGGACTCGATCTCCGCCGTGTCCCGGTGCCTGCCCCAGATCACCACGCCCGCCAGACCGGCGGCCTGCGCCTCCAGCACCACGAGGTCGCCGACGCAGCTCTCGTCGACCCGGTCCCGGTCGTCCACCACCAGGACGTCCCCCGGCTGCGCGCCCTGAAAGGCCTCCAGGAACACGTCCACGCTGCCGGCGTGCCGGGCGGGCAGCACCCGGCCGGCGAGGCGCATACCCGCGGCGACCGGTCCGATCGAACTGGTCCGCACGTCCACCCCCGCCCGGACGCAGGCATCGGCCAGATGCGCGGTGGTCAGCGAAGCGAACCGGTCCTGCAGCTCCTGGTGATCCATATCCCCAGGTTAGACCCGTAGGCCGGAACCGGCTATCGACCGGTGCGGTGCCGGGCGTGCTCCCGCAGGGCCACTCCCTCGCGCAGGCCCCAGGGGCAGATCCGCAGCTGGTCGGTGCCCAGCCTGCGCATCAGCGCCTCGGCGGTGATGGCCCCGGCCAGAATCCGGTCCGCCCTGGCCCGGGGGACCCCGGGCAACGCACAGCGGCCCGCTCGGTCCAATGTGGACAGCCGGGGGATGCAGTCCCGCAGATCGTCCAGCAACAGCAGGTCCTCCCGCGCGGCATCCTCATTGGACAGTTGCGCCAGCAGTTTGAGCACCTTGCCCGCACCCGCGAACTGCCGCTGTCCGGCAGGCACATCGCGCAGCAGTTCGGCCAGCTGCCCGTCCACCACCTCGGTCAACCGGCGCACCTGGCTGCCCCGGGGCGGGTCGATCCGCAGGAACTGCCGGGTCAGCCGAGCGGCACCCAGCGGGGCGGAGATGACGCTCTCCGGCTCCGGACCGTGACCGCTGGCCACCTCCAGGGTGCCGCCGCCGATGTCCACCATGGTCAGTTCCCCGCCCAGCCAGCGCTGCGCGGCGCGGAACGTGTACCGGCCCTCCTGCTCGCCGGTGAAGAATCCCAGGCGCAGACCGGTTTCCGCCTCCACCAGTCGGCGTGCGTGCCTGCCGTTGGCGGCGTCACGCACCGCGGCGGTGGCATACGTGACCCACATGGGAACGTCGTGCCGGCTACCGATCCGCACGCACTGCTGGACGGCCGCGGTCAATCGGCGCAGGCAGCGAGCATCCAGCTCACCGTTCGCGCTCGTGCCCTCCGCCAGGCGGGTGGGCACCCGGGCCAACGATGTGCTGCGTGGCGGCTTCCGCCCTCGCACATCGATGATCTCCAGCTTGGCTGCCACCGAACCGACATCCAGTACTCCAACACGCACTCGTCTCACCTACCCCCGGCTCACCCTAACCAACTCAGATAAACGTTGTCCGTTAATACAACGTTCATTCTGAGTCCGGATGGTTACCGAAGGTAGCTCCATTCGCAGGAACGATTACCCTGCGCAGGTAAACGTGCGGTGAATCACAGATCTGCGAGGAGCCGGTACGGCCGCTCCACGCAATCCGCCACGTAGCGAAGGAATCCGGCCGCGGTGCCGCCGTCGCAGACCCGGTGATCGAACACCAGCGACAGCTGGGTCACCTTGCGTACCGACAACTCTCCGTCGACGACCCACGGCCGATCGATGATCCGGCCGATACCGAGGATCGCCACCTCGGGGTGGTTGATGATCGCCGAACTGCCGTCCACGCCGAACGGTCCGTAGTTGTTCAGGGTGAAGGTGCCGTCGGACAGGTCGGCGGGGGTCAGGGATCCGGTGCGCGCCGCCTCGGTCAGCTTCGCCAGTGCACCGTGCAGGCCACTGGTGTTGTGCCGGTGCGCGTCGCGGATCACCGGGACCATCAGACCCCGGTCGGTCTGCGCGGCGAATCCCAGGTGTACGCCGTCGAACTGCACGATCTCCTGGCTCTGTTCGTCCACAAAGGAGTTCAGCTCCGGGTACCGGGCCAGTCCGGCCAGGGTGAACCGGGCCAGCAGCGCCAGCAGTCCGACCGGCTCCCCCGCCGCGCGCAGTTCCTCGCGCACGGCCAGCAATCCGGTGGCGTCCACGTCCACCCAGGTGGTGGCATCCGGAATGGTCTGCCTGCTGCGTTGCAGCTTGTCCGCCACCGCGCGCCGCACGCCACGCAGCGGCACCCGGCGCAACACCCCGAGCCCCCGCATCCGGTCCACAGCGGACTTCTCCAACGGGGACTTCTCCGCCGGCCGCAACGCCTGTTCCACATCGGCCCGGGTGATCAGCCCCTCCGGACCGGTGCCGTCCACCGTGGACAGATCCAGTCCGCCGTCCTTGGCCAGCCTGCGCACCACCGGCGAGATCACCCTCGGCCGGGCGTGGGCTTGCCGGGTGACGACGGCCAGCGCGGCGCTCGACTTCCGCGCCCGGCGCCGGCCTCCGGAGCGCTCCCCGGTTCCGTAGCCCACCAACACATTGCCGGATCCACTTTCCATGGAATCTGCGCCCTTTGCAGATTCCATGGAAAGTGCTCCTGTTCTGGCGCCTTCCAGCACGGAGACCAGCGGTGTTCCGACCGCGATCACCGTTCCGGGCTCACCGTGCAAGGCGGTCACGGTGCCACCGAACGGAGACGGGACCTCCACGGCGGCCTTGGCGGTCTCCACCTCGGCCACCGGCTGGTCGACCTCGATGGTCTGGCCGACCTCGACCAGCCAGCGGATCACCTCGGCCTCGGTCAGCCCTTCCCCGAGGTCGGGCAGCAGGAAATCACGGGCTACCACTGGAGTTCCTCCACCACGTCCAGGATGCGGTCCACGCTCGGCAGGTGGTGGTGCTCCGACTTCGGCGGCGGGTACGGGATGTCGAATCCGGTCACCCGGCGCACTGGAGCCTCCAGGCTGTGGAAGCACTGCTCGGTCACCCGGGCCACGACTTCCGAGGCCACACTGGCGAATCCGGCCGCCTCGGCGACCACAACGGCCCGTCCGGTGCGTCGCACGCTGGCGGTGACGGTGGCATCGTCGAACGGCACCAGGCTGCGCAGATCGATCACCTCGACGCTGCGCCCCTCCTGCTCCGCGGCGGCCGCGGCATCCAACGCGTGCGGCACGGTGGGCCCGTAGGCGATAAGCGTGACATCGGTACCGGGACGCCGGATCACCGCGCGTCCGAGGGGTTCGGTGCGCAGCGGCAACTGCAGCTCCGCCTTGTTCCAGTACAGCCGCTTCGGCTCCAGGAAGATCACCGGATCCGGGTACTCGATCGACTCGCGCAGCAGGCTGTACGCGTCGGCCGGCGTGGCCGGGCTGACCACGGTGAGGCCCGCGGTGTGCGCGAAGTAGGCCTCGGAGGAGTCGCAGTGGTGCTCCACTCCGCCGATTCCGCCCGCGTACGGCACCCGGATGACCATCGGCAGTCCGACGCGGCCGCGAGTGCGGTTCCGCATCTTGGCCACGTGGCTGATGATCTGCTCCAGCGCCGGATACGCGAACGCGTCGAACTGCATCTCCACCACCGGGCGGAATCCGTTCATCGCCATGCCGACGGCCATGCCGACGATGCCCGCCTCCGCCAGGGGCGTGTCGAAGCACCGGTTCTCGCCGAAGGTGCGGGTCAGCCCGTCGGTGACCCGGAAGACGCCGCCCAGCGCGCCGACGTCCTCGCCGAACATGAGCACGCGCTCGTCGGCGGCCATCGCGTCGCGCAGCGCGGCGGTGAGCGCCTGCGCCATCGTGTAGGTCGTGGCCTGCTGCGGGATCTCCGGAATGTCCACTCGGGACTCCAAGGTGGTCACTGTCCGGCTCCTTCCTCGAGCGCCAGTTCCTCGTCCAGCAGCCGGGCCTGGTCGGCCAGCCGCTCACGGTCGGCGTAGACGTGGTGGAACAGTTCACGGGGATCGGTGACCGGATCCGCGCCGAGCCTGCGGCGCAGGTCCTCCGCGACGGCTTCGGCCTCGGCCGCATACCCGGCGGCCAGTTCCTCGGTCAGCGCACCGGTTCCCCGGAGATAGGCGTCGATCCGGCTCACCGGATCCTTGCCGCGCCAGGCTTCGACGTCGTGGGCATCCCGGTAGCGGGTGGCGTCGTCGGCGTTGGTGTGAGCATCGATCCGATACGTATGCGCCTCGATCAGCGTGGGGCCCTCGCCGGCCCGCGCTCGCTCGACTGCGGCGGATACCACGGAGATCACCGCGGCGACGTCGTTCCCATCCACCCGCTTACCCGGGATGCCATAGCCAATGGCCTTGTGTGCCAATGAAGGCGCCACCGACTGCTTGTCGAGCGGCACCGAGATGGCGAAGCCGTTGTTCTGCACGAAGAAGACGACCGGCGCCTTGAACACGGCGGCGAAGTTGAGCGCCTCGTGGAAGTCGCCCTCACTGGTGGCGCCGTCGCCGATGAACACCAGCGCCACGGTGTCCTCGCCCTTGAGCCGCGCGGCGTGCGCCAGGCCGACCCCGTGCAGGCTCTGCGTGGCCAGCGGCGTGCACTGCGGTGCCACGTGCTGCTCGTAGGGGTCGTAGCCGGAGTGCCAGTCGCCGCGCAGCAGGGTGAGCACGCCGACCGGATCGACTCCCCTGGTCACCAGCGCGACGCAGTCGCGGTAGGTGGGGAACAGCCAGTCGTCGTTCCTGGTGGCCAGTACCGCACCGACCTGGCTGGCCTCCTGGCCGTTGGACGACGGATACACCGCCAGCCTGCCCTGCTTCACCATCGTGGTGGCCTGCCGGTCGAACCGGCGGCCCAGGACCAGTGCGCGATAGGCGGCGAGCAGCTCTGCCTCGGAGGGCAGGTCGTAGTCGGCGTGCGGGGTCACCGCGCCGTGCTCGTCGATCAGCTGCACTGGCTCGGCCGATGGCAGCAGGGTGCTGTGGCCTGTTTCCGGGGCGTGCAGCACCATCGGTCTCACCTTCTTCATTGAAGCCGTGTGTCTACAACTGTCCGTCCTAAGAGCTTTTTGTTCCACACTCGGCGCCTATCGACGGATAATTGGTCGCGTAGACTCGATTCAGTGAGCCAAACGTCTTCCAGTGAGCCAGCACACAGCGCATCCGCTGGACGATCGGCCCCGAGCCTGGATGACACTGACCGGAAGGTCCTGTCCGAGCTGGGCAAGGACGGTCGGCTGTCAATGCGGAGTCTGGCCGAACGCGTGCACATCTCCCGGGCTAACGCCTATGCCAGGGTCGAGCGGCTGGTGCGCGAGGGAGTGATCACCAAGTTCACCATCGACGTCGATCACCAGCGGGCCGGTCTGGGCACCTCGGCGTACATCACGGTGAACGTGGAGCAGCACGCGTGGCGGGATTTCCGGGACACCATCAGCCGGATGCCCGAGGTGCAGCACGTCGCCCTGGTGGGCGGGGAGTTCGACGTCATCCTGTTGGTGCGAACTACGGATAACGAGGCGTTGCGGCGACTGGTTTTTGATCGGTTGCAGATGTTGCCCGGCGTGTTGAACACGCGGACTTTGTTGATCTTTGAGGAGCGGGAGCGGTAGTCGCTTCTGGTTGTGGGTTCTTTCGAGGTCTTAGGTAACCGTGGGGCCCCAGTTTTACACCCATGTGGGTTATTGTGTGGGTTCGATATTGGCATTGTGTGCGAGTAATATCGAAGACATGAGCGAGAGCTATGAGTACACGGCGGACGGGTTTGAGGTGCTGGTCAAACGGCACCGCAAAGACGCCGCCCTGATGCGCTCGTACGCCGCCCGCATGGCCGAGGAACGCGGTGACTACGAGTTCGTCGCGGATGTGATCGGCGAGGTGCTGGGCATGTCTCCTCGTCGCGCGTCCAACTGGCTGGAGGTCGCTCAGGCGTTGGATGGTCCGATGCGGTCCACGTTCGAGGCTCTGCTGGCTGGGGAGATCTGCGAGGAGCGGATGCAGGCCATCTATTCGAAGACTCAGTGGTTGTCGGCGGACAAGCTTGCGGCGGTGGAGCAGGTCGCGTTGGACAACGCCTTGTGGTCCTCACCGCGAGAACTCGCCGGGATCATGGAAGAAGAGATCCTCCGGGTTGATCCCGATGGTTACGCGGATCGGAAGTCGCGGCGGATGCATCAACGAAAATTGGAACACCGCACAGGATCCGACGGCGTCTCCACGCTGGCGATCACCGGTGATGAAGCGACCAACCACGCGATCACCCAGCACATCGGCGCACTCGCGAAGAAACTCCGACGCGACGGTGATGAGCGGGAGATGGATCAGCTGCGCTGCGACATCTCCCAGCAACTGCTGCTCGGCACCTTCGACGGTGCCGGGGATGTGAAGGCGGAGATCATCATCCACCTCACCCCCGACATTCTCGCCGGATTCTCCGACGCACCAGCGCAGGTCGCGGGAATGGGACCGATCCCGGCACAAGTCGCGCGCGATTACGCGGCGAAGGGTGATTGGTATCGGCTGGTCGACGACCCCGTGACCGGAGTCGGCATCAAGGCGGAGACCAAGTCACGGTTCCCGACGCCAGGGATGCGCAGGTTGTTGTTCTCCACCCACAAGACGTGCTCGGCCCCGTTCTGCATGGCGGCCGCTGTGACATGCGACATCGATCATTGTCGACGCCACGAGGATGGCGGCAAAACCTGCATCTGCAATCTCTTGCCGCTGTGCCGCCATCACCATCGTCTCAAAGACGAGGGGAATTGGAGTTACACCAAGAATCCGGATGGTTCGGTGAGGTGGAGAACCGATGAGGGCCGGGTTTTGACCAAACCGCTCAGGCCCCACAAACGCAACTGAACCCCGATCCCAAGCCAAAGTGGGGCCGTACCCAACCCCGGTGTGTCCCCACCCGCGACAAGGAGCACCCATGGATCTCCCCCTCATTCCGGGGCCAACAGCGGAGGTGGGGCGTGCGACCCCACGGAGGTGCTGGGCTGCGGCTGTCAACCACCACCAGAAGCCCAAAGCTGGGTTTTGACAGCCGCAGCCCAGCGCCTCACCCTCAAAAGTCGCCCCAGCCGCCCCACCCCGTTTACACACGGCCAAACATGTGTGAAAGTGCTCGGAAACACTCCGAATTGAGCTCTTTCGCGCAACGGGGGACCAATGACCGAACACCTGAACCGCCGCTCCCTGCTAGCGGCCAGCGCAGCACTCGGCGCCACCGCCCTGACCGGCACTCCTGCGCAGGCCCAGCCGGCCACAGCAGAAGCCGACGCCCCTGCCCGCACCGGCAAGAGCATGATCGGCGTCCCGTTCCAGCGATACGGCAAGGTCCGCGTCGCGATGATCGGCCTGGGCAACCGCGGCCTGAGCATGCTGCCGCTGTTCCTGGCCGTGCCGGACGTCAGCATCACCGCCGTCTGCGACGTCCGTCAGTCCAGTGTGGACAAAGCGGTGGACCTGATCACCAAGGCGGGACGGGACAAACCGGCCACCTACACCGACTTCGAGAAGCTCGTCGGCCGGGACGACATCGACCTCGTGTACATCGCGACCCCGTGGGACTGGCACGTGCCGATGTCCCTGGCCGCGATGCGCGCGGGCAAGCACGTGGGCGTCGAGTGCCCGTTCGCGATGACCGTCGGCGAGCTCTGGCAGCTGGTGGACACCTCGGAGCGCACCCAGCGGCACTGCATGCAGCTGGAGAACTGTTGTTACGGCAAGAACGAACTGCGGGTGCTGCGGATGGCGCACGCCGGCAAGTTCGGCGAGCTGCTGCACGGCGCCGGCGCCTACATGCACGACCTGCGGAAGCTGTTGTTCGCCGACGACTACTACGCCGACGAGTGGCGCCGCAAGTTCCACACCACACTGAACGCGGACCACTATCCGACGCACGGGCTCGGGCCGGTGGCGTCCTACATGGACATCAACCGCGGCGACCGGTTCGTGAAAATGACCTCGATGGCCACCCCGGCGCTCGGGCTCGCCGAGTACCGCGAGGCGAACGAGCAGCCCGGCGACAGCTCGTGGGGCGAGAAGTACGTCGCCGGTGACACCACGATCAGCCTGATCCAGACCGCCAAGGGCCGGGTGATCCGGTTGCAGCACGACGTGTCCACCCCGCACCCGTACTCGCGGCTGAACCAGCTGGCAGGCACCAAGGGCTGCTTCGAGGACTACCCGCCGCGGATCTACCTGGAACCGGAGCACACCGACGACCGGTGGAAGGACTTCGAGGCGTACAAGAACTTCGACCACTGGCTGTGGACCGATGTCGGCCCGGGACCCGGTGGCCACGGCGGCATGGACTACGTGATGCTCTACCGCACCCTGCAGACCATGAAGCTCGGCCTGGTCCCGGACATCGACGTCTACGACTCCGCGTCCTGGAGCGCTCCGGTGGCGCTCAGCGCGCACTCGCTGAAGGCGGGCAGTGCGCCGATGCCGTTCCCGGACTTCACCCGGGGCGCCTGGAAGCAGGCGCGGCCCGGGATCGACTCCGTCAAGCCTGGCTGATTCCCTTGCCTAGGTGATGTTCTGGGCCTCCGCGGCAATGGTGGTGCTCGCCCCGTGTCCGGTGTGGACGATCGTCTCCCCGGGCAGGGTGAGCAGCCGCTCGCGGATGGACCGCACGATCGTCGGGCGATCGCTGAACGACCGGCCGGTGGCACCGGGGCCGCCCTGGAACAGGGTGTCCCCGGTGAACACCACGCCCAGCGAGGGCGCGTAGAAGCAGCAGGCCCCCGGCGCGTGGCCGGGAGTGTGCAGCACGTGCACGTCGCAGCCGGCGACCGTGATCACCTGACCGTCCTGCAATTGTCCGTCCGGCCATCGTCCGGGATGGGTGAGCGCCCAGACCGGGAGATCGGCGGGGTGCAACAGGATCGGCGCGCCGGTGGCCACCGCCAGATCCGGGGCGCACTCGATGTGGTCGTCGTGTGCGTGCGTGGCCAGGATGCCCAGCACGTGGCGGTCGCCGATGAGTTCCAGGATGGCCTGCACATCGTGCGGCGCGTCGAACACGACGCACTGGCTGTCGTCGCCGAGCACCCACACGTTGTTGTCCACATCGAACGTCTCGCCGTCCAGACTGAACGTGCCCTTGGTGACGGCATGGTCGATGCGAACCGTCATCAGAACACCACCACCGAGCGGAGGACGTCTCCGCCGTGCATCTTCTCGAACGCGGCCTCGATGCCGTCCAACGGGATCTCCTCGGTGACGAAGGCGTCCAGGTCGAGTCTGCCCTGCTTGTACAGCTCCACCAGCATCGGGAAGTCGCGGCTGGGCAGGCAGTCGCCGTACCAGGAGGACTTGAGCGCGCCGCCCCGGGAGAACAGGTCGATCAGCGGCATCTCAATGGTCATCTCCGGGGTGGGCACCCCGACCAGGACCAGGGTTCCAGCCAGGTCGCGGGCGTAGAACGCCTGTTTCCAGGTCTCCGGGCGGCCGACTGCCTCCACCACGACATCGGCGCCGTTGCCGCCGGTCAGTTCCTGGATGGCCGCCACCGGGTCGGTCTCCCGCGCGTTGACCACGTGGGTGGCGCCGAACTTCCGCGCTAGCTCCAGCTTTCGTGGGTCGGTGTCCACCGCGATGATCGTGTGCGCCCCGGCCAGGGCCGCGCCGGCCACCGCGCCGTCGCCCACACCACCGCAGCCGATCACCGCGACCGAGTCGCCGCGGCCGACGCCGCCGGTGTTGATCGCCGCGCCGATGCCGGCCATCACGCCGCAGCCCAGCAGGCCGACTGCCGCCGGTCGGGCCGAGGGGTCGACCTTGGTGCACTGGCCGGCGGCGACCAGGGTCTTCTCCGCGAAAGCGCCGATGCCCAGCGCCGGGGACAGCGGGGTGCCGTCCTCAAGGGTCATCGGCTGGACGGCGTTGTGCGTGTTGAAGCAGTACCAGGGCTTACCGCGGCGACAGGCGCGACACTGGCCGCACACGGCACGCCAGTTGAGCACCACGAAGTCCCCGGGCTCGACCTCGGTCACCCCGGGGCCGACGGCCTCCACGATTCCGGCTGCCTCGTGGCCCAGCAGGAACGGGAACTCGTCGTTGATCCCGCCCTCCCGGTAGTGCAGGTCGGTGTGGCAGACCCCGCAGGCCTGGACCTGGACCAGGGCCTCCCCCGGCCCCGGATCCGGGACCACGATGGTGACCAGCTCGACCGGCGCCTGCTTGCTCCTGGCGATCACGCCACGGACCTCATGAGCCACGATGCTCCTCCTTCGCCGTTGATCCCCCATGATTCCGCCAAACGGAAGGTATGCGCGACCCCTGATTGAATCTTTAAGGGGTGATCACCCGGGCGAAGTCCCGGCGGGAGGTGATCCCGAGCTTGCGGATGGCCTTCGAGACGTGTTCCTCCACGGTCCGTTCCGACACGTACAGCGCGGTCGCGATCTCCCGGTTACTGCGGCCCAGCGCCGCCAGCTCGGCCACCTCGCGCTCCCGGGGCGACAGCTGGGCGCCGTATCCGCGCCGCCCCCGCGTGTTCGCCGGGAGCAGGCCGTACCGGCGCAGCACCGACCGGCAGCGGGACACGTCCCAGGTGGCACCGAGTTCCTCGTAGTGCCGCAGCGCGGCCGTCACCTGCTCCCCCGCCTTGTGCCCGGCCGTGAGCAGGCAGCGGCCCACCGCCTCCTCGGCCTGCGCCGCCTCGTAGGGGCGGTGCAGCTTGCGGAACCCGGTGGCCGCCGCCGAGTACTGGGCGATGGCCGCGTCCAGGTCACCGCGCCGTTCGGCCAGCCGCGCCTGGGCATCGGCCGACACCGGGAGCAGCACGGGTGCCTGGTGTGCGGCGGTACCCGCGGCGAACTCCTCGCAGACGAGTTCGGCGCGCACCAGTTCGTCGATGGCGAGGAGGCCGACGGCGGGCGCGATCAGGTCGGTGGCGTAGCACCACACGCCCTTGGCCCGGATCCGGTCCAGTTCGGCGTGCACCACGAGGCGGGCCTCGTCGATCCGGCGCTGGCCGTGCAGGCAGCGGGACAGCAGCGCGGCGGCGAGCGCCCGGACCGGCAGCATCGCGGTGGCCGGATCGGCGGCGAGGACGTCCCGCAGGCACTGTTCGGCGGTGGCCGCGTCACCCCGGGCCAGGGCCAGGCCGCCGCGGAGGGCCGCCGCCTGACCGTGCAGCAGGCTGGTGGGCGGTCCGTACTCCCGGTCGATGGCGGTCAGCCGGCTCTCCAGCTGCGGCCAGCGGCCACCGAACCAGTCGGCCCAGGCACGCACCGCCTCCGCCGCGCAGGCCTGCCGCGCGGTGGCCTCGTAGGTCATCGACCGGTCGGCCATGGCCAGGGCCCGGGTGGCCAGTGGCAGGTCGCCGAACCGGTGGGCCAGGTCGGCCTGGTTCAGCCAGCCACGGACCAGTTCCTGGCGCTGACCGGTGGTGTTCGCCTCGGTGGGCAGGCCGGCGACCAGTTCCGGGGCCCGGGGATCGCCGACGGTGGTCCGCAGGAACGCCTCGTTGAACAGCACACCCGCGCGATCGGCTGGTTCCTCGATCCGGGGCAGCAGCGCGACCGCGCGATCCATCCAGGCGAGCTGGCCGGACACCGGGCCGGGGGCCCAGTCCGGAATGGCAAGGGCGGCCATCACCCGGGCCTGCCGGGCGGGCCGGTCGGTCAGCTCCTCGACCACGCGTTCCAGTTCGGCGTAGCCGGTGTCGTTGAAGTGCCGCATCAGCAGGGCGAATTCCAGGCGCAGGTCCCGGCGTATGTCGGCGGGCAGCCGTGGTTCGCCGATCAGGGTGCGCAGCACGGCCATGGTGCTCGCGTCCGGCATGCCGGGTTTGACCGCGGCGCCGAACTTGCCCGCCAGCCGCACCAGGTCCTCGTCCGACAGGCCGGGGTCGGTGAGTCCGAGGGCGAGCATCTCCCGGGCGGTGCTCACGTCACCGCGGGCCATCGCCTCGTCGGCGGCCCGTTCGGCGAACACGGTGCAGCCCGCGGTGTCGCCGGCGGCCTGCCGGTGCCGGGCGACCTCGGCGCACGGCGGGGCGGCCGAGGCGGCGAGGGCGGTCGCCACGGTCGCGTGCACCTCGGCCAGCCTGCCCACGCTCAGCGACTCGGCGACCGACTGCCGGGCGAGGGGATGCCGGAAGTCGAAGTCCCCGGAAGGGGTGCGGCGCAGCAACCCGTGGTGCATGGCCTGCCCGACGGCCTCCGCCGTGACGTCCATCGCCGCGCCGGTCAGCGCGGCCAGCAACAGGATGCCCGCGGGCCTGCCCAGTACCGCCAGGCCTTCGAGCAGGTCGTCGGCGAGGGACCGGCCGACGGCGGCCGCGAGGGCCGACTGCCTGGCCCGCTGATGTTCGCGGATGCCGTCCGGGACCCGCAGCCCGTCGAGGCGCGCGGGCAGGTCGCCTCGCGCCGTGCGGAGCACCGAGGCGACCTCTTCAACCGCGTAGGGCAGCCCGGCGGTCAGTTCGTGCAGGTCAACGGCCAGGTCGGCGGGGATCGGAACGCCGCCGAGCAGTTCCCCGGCCAGCAGGGCCACCTCGGGTGAGGTGAGGCAGTCCAGTTCCACCCGGGTCCAGCTGCGCCGGTCGGACAACCCGTCGGCGAGGTCCGCCAGGGGCCGGTCGGCGGCGGCCTCGTCCGGGCGGCAGGTGAGCAGCAGCGCCAGCCGGGGTACCGGGAACCGGGCCAGGAAGGTGAGCAGTTCGAAGGTCGTCCGGTCCATCCAGTGCAGGTCCTCCAGGACCAGCAGGACGGGGCCGACCGCGTCGAGGAGCTCCCGGATTCCGCGGAAGATCTGGTGCCGGGCGATCGCCAGATCGGTGGAACCGGGAAGCGGCGCGGGCAGCAGTTCGGACAATTCCGGCAGCACCGTGTGCAGGGCGCCGGCGACTCGGCCGAGCGGACGTTCCCATTCGGTCATCGCGCTCAATGCCTCGATGACGGGTCCGAGTGGAAAGGGTTCCGCCACCGGATGACACTGCCCGCGCAGTACCCGTCGACCGGTGACCGATGGCAGTCGTAACAGCTCTCCAACCAGGCGCGTCTTACCGATTCCCGGC
This sequence comes from Pseudonocardiaceae bacterium YIM PH 21723, assembly GCA_003600225.1. Lineage (GTDB taxonomy): Bacteria > Actinomycetota > Actinomycetes > Mycobacteriales > Pseudonocardiaceae > QZFT01. The sequence goes on along the minus strand of QZFT01000037.1, from coordinate 71,740 downwards.
GGACCTTCGAGCACGATCAGGCTGGGCGCGCAGCGCACAGCCTCGGTCAGAACGACGAGTTCCTGATCGCGACCGATCATGGTGGGAGCAATATGCAGGGGGCCCACCCGCGCAATATTCACATTGTTTCGATAAGAGAGCAATGCTGTGAATGTGCATCGCTGAAATTACGATGCCCCCTATTAGGACGGTGCTGAGGGGAACCCCTTGCCCCGGGGTTCCCCTCAGCGTCGAACCAGCGCTCGGGGGGCTACGCGCTGGAACGTATGGTGAGGCGCAGACGGAGCTGTCCGAACAGTTCGCTGCGACTTCCGCAGCCTAGCCGGGCTCGCATCCGCGCCACGTGGTGTTCCACCGTTTTGGCGGAAATGAATAGTCGTTCGCCTATCTGTTTATATGTCAGGCCCGCCAGCACGAGTTCGGCGACCTCCAGTTCGCGGCCGGACAGCTCTCCCTTACCGTCCACAAGGGACGATCGGGAACCCTGCCGCGCGGCCGGGACCTGCGCGGAGTCGTCCGGCACCGCGTGCAACGTGCGGCCACCGATGGTTCGCGCGCAATCGAGCAACGCGCTCATCGCCCGGCGGTCCGGGGTGCGGATGGCCGCCTGCCCGGCCAATCGGGCGGCATCCCAGGGCAGGCCGACCGCGCACAACTGGCCGGCGACCGTGCGCACGGTGTCCTGGTCAATCTCCCCGCCCAGCACCCGCAGCCAGCACCGGCCGGCGGCGGACAACGCGGTCAGGAAGTGCCGGTCGTGCACGGGTACCTGCCTGGCGGCCTTGGCCAGTTCCACGCCGTGCCGCACCGCCTCGTCCGGGGACTCCACGATGATCGCCGCCTGCACCCTGGCCCAGTGCAGCGGGGCGGCCCACAGCGGCGGGTTGCCGAGCGCCGCCAGCAGCGCGTCGGCCTGCTGCAGCCGGGGCCGGACCCAGTCCTGCCTGCGCAGCAGCGCGGCGCCGATCAGGATCTCACCGAGCGGCAACAGCGTGTAAAGATCGACGGGGTGCCGCAGCAGCGCCTCCTTGGCCCGGGGCCACGCCTGGGCCACCGCGTTCAGGTCGCCGTGCCGCCGGGCCAGGCCCAGCCGGATGGCGGCGGCGAACAACTCGTCCCTGGGGCTGAGCGGGCCGGAGGGCAACCGGTCGACGGCGTGACCGGCCAGCATCGAGGTCCAGGCCAGCAGCACCCGGTGCCGGGTCACGCCGGGTGCCCCGCCCAGCTCCACCTCGATCGCCCGGCTCAGCACCGATTCGGCGATCTGCGGTTCACCGTGGGACAACGCGACGAGCGCGGCCAGCGCCGCCGGGGAGTCGGGCATCAGCTGCCCGGCACCGATGGGCTCCAGCAGACCGGCGGCCGAGGTCAGCTGGGACAGCGCGGCACCCGCCGAACCGGTCACCGATTCCAGACAACCACGGGCGGTCAGCTCGTCGGCCGCCTGCCGGACGGTCGGCGCGGGCTCGAAGAACGGCGGCTTGGCGGACGACGCGCGCCGGGCGTCGTCCAGGGCACCGACACCGAGCAGCACGGGAACCGAGGCCAGCATGCGCCCATCGAGGAGCCCTTCCCGGCCGGCCAGCCAGCGGTAGCGGTCGGCGGCGGCGGTGAGCTGGCCGTGGTGCACCAGGATCGCCGCGATCACCGACACCCCGCGGGCCGCGTCCTCGGCGAGCCCCGGTACGCCGGACATCCCGGTGTCGGCGACGTCCGCCAGGCCGCGTTCGGCGACGCGCAGCGCGGTCCAGAGGTCACCGGAGAGGGCGATCGCCTCGGCGTGCCGGGCCGCGAGTCTGCCCTCGGGGGCACCGGCCCGGGTGGCGGCGGCGAAGAATCCGGCCGCGGTGGCCGGGCTGTCGGCCAGGACCTGGTGACCGGCGGATTCCAGGAGGGAGGCGACGGCCGCGCCACGGGCGCCGGCCTGACTGAGGCCGGTGGCCACCGCTCTGAGGTGCCCACCCCGGCGCAACTGGGCCTCGGCGAGCCGCTGGCACAGGCGCTGGACCCGCAGGTCCGGGCCGGTGGGCAGCTGCGCTGCGGCCGCCGGATCGGGGATGCCGTCGGGGCCGAGTCTGCCGGATTCGACGGCGGAACGGACCAGTCCCACCACCGTGTGTTGATCGAGTTCCAGCACATCGGCCAGCAACTCGATATCCCGTGCCCCCATGGTCGCCGCGAGCAGTAGTTCCTGGGTCATCGCGTCCCCTTGCCTTGCGGTCGTGTTTCTCTGACCGGCACTGGGGAGATCGATCCGGCGACGGAGGGTATTAGCCCGAACAGCCCATCGTTACCGGTTCTCTGCCCGCATACGCGTGGAGATCACGGTTCGGGTCATTCCGTGATCCGGATGACCGGGGGGTCGATACAATGGGGACCATCGGTTTGCCCGACGCATTTTCCTATTAATGCTATGGGCGGGGTAAACATTCTTGGAATTTACCGAGAACCTGCCTTCCACCTGCGGTGATACTTCTCAACGATCAGCAGTTCGGCGCGAAACGGTAACAACCGGCACCTTGCTGCCACCCATTTTTGAACATACTTTCTCCGATGTGCTCCACCATTCAGCGACCCGGGAGAACCTGACGGTCGCCGAGCTGTACGACCATGAGCGTCTCGCCGTGCCCGCATTGGAGGCACGCGGTCCCGCCTACGTCGCGGCCTATCTGACAGCGGTGCCCCAGGCGCGGCGCGCGACGATGCAACGCCTGATGAGTGCGATGGCCCGGGAGGGCATCGGCACCCGCTCCGCCCCGCTCGGCGGCGAGGTCGCGTTCGGCGGGCTGCGGGCGTGGCTGCTCACCGCGAACGCCGCGGGCAGGCTGGCCCTCGGCGGGCCGGTCGGCCACGACGGCTCGGATCTGCCGGTGGAGGACCCGGTCACCGCCGCCCGGTTGCTGGCCGAGGCGGGGACCTTCACCGGGTACTCGTTCATGGCCGGCGACCTGCTGTGCACGGAGCTGGCCGACTCGGTGCGCAACCACGCGCTCGCGCTGGCCGGAGCGGCGATGCGCACCGCGCGACTGCGTTCCCAGGCGGCCCAGCGCGGGATTCACACCACCCTGGACTGGGTGCGCGAGCAGTCCGGCGAGTTCACCGAGTTCAGCCCGCACGCCTTCTTCGAGCAGTGGGTGATCGAGGGCGACCCGCTGCACCCGTGCGCCATGGTGCGGGCGGGCATGAGCCCCGCCGAGCAGCTCGGTCACGGCCCGGAGTGGGGCTCCCTGCTGGCCGCCCCGCTCGCCGCCGTCCGCCGTGAACGGGCCGCGGGCAGCGGCGTCAAGGAGTCCTTCGGCGAACTGCTGCGCAGCGAACATCCGCTGCTGACGGTCCAGGCGGCCGCCGGACTGCGGCAGCGTGGCCTCGCCCCCGACCGGTACGTGCTGATCCCGGTGCACCCGTTGCAGGCGAGCCGGGTGCTGCCCGACGTGGGCCGGGCGGCGATCCGGGACGGCGAGATCGTGCCGCTCCCGGAGATCGCGCTGCCCGCGATGCCGTTGATGTCCGTGCGCACGCTGGCGCCGCTGGGTACCGAGCAGAATCCGCATCCGCTGCGGATCAAGACCGCACTGGAGGTCCAGGTCGCGGGGGCGATGCGTGGCATCGGTCCGGAGGCGGTGCACAACGGGCCGCGGGTCAGCCGAGTGCTGCGGGAGATCATGCTCCGCGAAGCCGACTTCACCGGCAGGCTGCAGATCCTGGAGGACCGGGCCGGCATCGGCTGGCTGCCCGCCGACCAGAACGACCCGCGCCGGGCCAGGGCGCTGGGAGCGATCCTGCGGACCAATCCGGAGCAGGGGCTGCCGCTCGGCAGGCTGGCGATCCCGGCCGCCGCGCTCACCGCGCGCTCCCCGCTCAACGACGAGCCGATCCTGGCCGAGCTCCTCGACGAGCTGGCCATCGCGCGGTCGCTACCCGGCCGCGCCGTCGCGGCACAGCTGTTCGCCGCCCGCTACGCCGAACTCACGGTCGAGCCACTGTTCACCCTGCTCACCCGGTACGGCATCGCCCTCGCGGCGCATCCGCAGAACTCGATCGTGGTGTTCCGCGACGGCCTGCCCGTCCGGTTCGCCGTCCGCGACTTCGGCAGCATCCGGATCCATCGGGGCAGGCTGCGCCGCCAGGGCCTGGACATCTCGCTGCGGACCGGATCGAGCATCCTGGCCGAGACCGAGGACCCGGTGCGCGGCAAGCTGCTGTACACGTTCCTCACCCAGCACGTCGGCGCGCTGCTGGAGTGCCTGGCGGAAGTGTCCAGTGTGGACGAAACCCGGCTGTGGTCGCCGTTCCGCGGCGAGGTGCTGCGCACCTACTCCGGACTGCTCGGGCTGCCGGACATCGGCCACGAGGCCTCCGACGACCGGCGGGCGGTGCTGGACCGCCCGCTGCCGCTGAAGAAGGTGCTGTCGATGCGCCTGGTGGACACGGTCGCCGACGAGGTGTTCCTACCGGCGCCGAATCCACTGCGCATCCGCTAGAACCGGAGGCTGACCTGGCCGACGGCCTTGCGCTCGTCCAGCAACCGGAGCGCGTCGACGGCGCGGTCCAGCGGGAACGACTGCCCGGCGCGCGGCTTGACCTTGCCGTCCTTGATCAGCGGCAGCAGCTTGTCCCACAGCTTGGCGTTCAGCGTCGGGTCGGCCATGAACCACTCGCCCCAGGCCACACCGAGCACGCTGACGTTGCGCAGCAGCAGCCGGTTGACCGCGACCTCCGGGATGCTGCCACCGGCGAAGCCGAGCACCAGCAGCCGACCGCCCCGGGCCAGCGAGCGCAGGCTGTCCTTGAACAGGTCGGCGCCCACCGGGTCGGCGATCACGTCGACGCCGTTGCCGCCGGTCAGGCCCTTGACCTCGGCCAGCCAGTCACCGGAGGTCAGCACGACCTCGTCGGCGCCGGCCTCGCGGGCGACGGCCGCCTTCTCCTCGCTGCTCACCGCGGCGATCACCCGGGCGCCGAGCGCCTTGGCCACCTGCACGCAGGCGCTGCCCAGGCCGCCGGCGGCGCCGTGCACCAGCACCGTCTCGCCCGACACCAGCCGGCCGCGGAAGTCGAGCGCGAAGATCGCGGTCTCGTAGTTGAACAACACGCCGACGGCGGACTCATCCGGCAGCTCGTCGGGCAGCGCGACCACATTGCCCTCGACCGCGAGGGCGTACTCCGCCCAGCCGCCGAGCCCGGTCACCGCGGCGACCCGCTGGCCGACCTGGAACGGGCCGCCCTCGCGCGCCTGCTCCACCACGCCGATCACCTCGCCGCCCGGGACGTACGGCAGCGGCGGCTTCATCTGGTAGAGGCCGCGGGTCTGCAGCAGGTCGGGGAAGCTCACCAGCGCGGCGGTGACCTTGATCAGGACCGCCCAGTCACCCCACTCAGGCTGGGGAGCCGTCACCTCGGCAACGCCGTCCGGTCCGGTCAGCTGCTGGATCTGGATCGCACGCACTGGTTCTCCGCTCTCTCGGCCTGACCCGACCCTACTAGTCAGTAACCTGTCCGACCAGGCCACATATCCCAGCATGTGGGTCGCGGTAACCGGACTGGGCCAATGGTGGTCCCCCGACATGCGGTGTGCGTATCGGCCACAATGGTTTAAACCAATATGGTCATGTTGTACTACCTGGTCTGCGATGGGTGGATCGCTTATGTGGAACGCCGGTATTGGCTGGACGGGCACCGGTTACGAACTCTCCCTCCGCCACTCCGACGGCACGCGGTTGCCCAGACGGACCTTCGGCGGCGGTGAGATCGCCGCCCTCACCGCCACCCTGGCCGGCTATCCGCGGCTGCGGGTCATCGTGGACAGCACCACCGGTCTGGTCGACGCCTCGCTGACCCTGGCCGGCTTCGACGTCTACCGGGCCGATCCGTGGGTGCTCCCCCGCCGGTCCCCGAGCCTGTCCGCCGACCCGGACGACCTGGCCGAGATCGACCCGGCCCTGCTGGCGCCGCTGGACATCGCGGTGGGCACGCTCAAGGGCAGGGTCTCCGAGCACCACGACTTCGTCGCGTCCTGCGAACCGGAGGAGGACCGGCTCCGGAGCAGCGGCATGTGGCTGCGGCACGGCGACCGGTCCCAGCCGAAGGTGGCGCTCACCTTCGACGACGGCCCGGTACCGCCGTACACCGACCAGATCCTGGACACGCTCGGCGAATTCGGCGTGCCGGGCACCTTCTTCGTGGCCGGGCTGCACGCGCGGGCCTTTCCGGATCTCATCGACCGGATGGCCCGGGAGGGACACGTGGTCGCGAACCACACCTGGTCGCACGCCTACGTGCCGGACCTGTCCGCCCCGGATCTGCGCTGGCAGCTGAGCACGACCAACTCGGCGATCCGCGAGGTCACCGGCACCGCGCCGCGGCTGTTCCGGCCGCCGTACGGTTCGCGTACCCCGCAGGCGTTGCGGCAGCTGGCCGCAGAGGGGATGGCCACCGTGCTGTGGGACGTGGACACCGTGGACTGGTCGATGCCCGGCGCCAAGTCGATCGCCAAACACGCGCTGACCAACGTGCGCAACGGGTCGGTGATCATCATGCACGACGGTGGCGGTGACCGGTCACAGACGGTGGCCGCGCTGCCGGTGATCGTCCGGGGTCTGCTGGAACGCGGTTTCGACCTGGTCGGCGCGCACGAGTTTGCCGGCATCCGCTGACCGTTGTCGGGTTCAATCCCGAGCAGATCTCCTCAGTTACGTTTGCGGGTGAGGAATCCGCCATCCGGTCTTCGCACGGTCACGGTGTCGTAGGTGTGGATCGCCGTGTGGTGGTGTCCACATGGTGCACATCGCAGTACCTGGCCGACGCCTCGCAGCCGTCCCACGAGCAGTGCTGATCCCGGAGATTCAGTGCTCGTCGCAGCGTGACCGGCGCGACTCGGGTCGACCGCCCGACGTCCAGGACTTCGCCGTCCGGGCCGAGCAGGATCCGGGAGACAGTGCAGTCCCTATCGGGTGATCCTCACCGGGTGCCCCGAAGTTGGCGATGTTCGGGGCTCGTTCCTCGCCGCGAACATCGCCAACTTCGGAACCTAGAGACCCAAAAGTAAAGTCAGGCGTGCCCCCACCCAGCACGAAGGCAGGAAAGACAGGCCCCCCAACCCGTCTCCCCCTCCAAAGCCATCCTTCGCCGACCACCCAGACGTAACCACCAGCTCAGGTGCCGGCGAACGATCCCAGACTCGGGATCCGCACCGGCATCTCCATGCCGAACGTGCGCCCCGGCTCGTCATCGGTGATCACCCGCACGATGCCCCGGTGCGCGGTGGCCACCGCCTTCACCAGTTCCAGGGCCTGCTCGTTGTCCGGGACGCCGGTCGCCGCGGAACCGTCGTCGGTCACCCAGAACGACACCGTCTGGTCGGTCACCTGGGATCCGATGCGCACCGTGCCACCGGGCGTGGTGCGGCGCAGCGCCTGCTCGACCAGCCGCGCCATCGCCAGCAGCACCAGTTCGCGGTCCAGCATCAGCTCGCCGTTGCCGCTCGACTCGACCAGCCAGTTGCGGCCCGGCCACACCCGCGCCGCCGCGACCACCTCCGCGGTGAGCGCACCGATCTCCACCGCCGTGGGCAGGATCGGCAGCGCGACGCCCTCGGGCAGCAGGCCCACCGGCTTGACCGGGGCGGCCGCCGGGGCCTCCGCTACCACGCGCTCGACCTCGGCCGCCGGCGGTTCGGGTTCCTCCTCCGGCTCGGCGGGCGGGAGCTCCTGCTCCTCCTCCGGCTCGACCGCGAGGTTCCAGGAGGCGGGGGTCGGCTCCTCCTCCACGACCGGCTCCGGCTCCGGCTCGGGCTCGGGTGCCGGTTCCGGCGCGGGCGGCCGGGTGGTGAACGTGGTCGGCTGGAAGGCGATCTGGTGGTCGGGCTCGCCCGCCGGACGCACCGGTTCGTCGCTGATCGCCACAGTCGTGGCCTCCGGCCGGGGCCGTCGCAGGATGAGGCTGTCCGCCGGGGCGCCGGTCACCACCGGCGGATCCTGCTCGGCGATGATCGAGACCTGCAGATCGGATTTCACCGGCAACCGCTCCGGGGTGATCACCTCGTCGGAGACCCGGGCGGCGGGGGCCGTCACCGGCCGGGCATGCGCGCCCTCCCTGGCCACGGCGGTGGTGGTGTGCTGCGGCACCGGGGTCTGGCGCGGCGGCACGACGCCCGGCCTGCGGGATCGGACGGCGATGCCCCCGGTGACCAGGGCGTCCGGCTCGGTGTGCCGCGCGGCGGAGGGGGCCGCCGGGGCCTCGGCCTCCGGGCGCAGGTAGACCATCAGATGACCGGCCATCACCCAGCACAGCAAGGCGGAGACCAGCACGAACAGCAGGCCGAAGATCACGAAGGTGGAGGTGGCGGTCGCGGTGATGGACAGCGCCACGTCCTGCCAGTACCCGGCCACGAAGTACGCGTTCTCGGCTCCGACCCGCTGCTTGATCCAGCGCAGATCGCCGCGATCGGTCTCCAGCACGCCGGTGTTCTGCGGCGCGGCCAGTACCCGCTTGACCTCCTGCTCGCTCAGCGGCGGTTCGCCGAGCACCCGCGGCTGCTCACTGCTCGGCCCCTGCACCGTGCCGAACTGGATGCCCATGGTGCTCTTCGGCTGCAGTTGCAGGAAGCTGCGCAGCACCTCCTCCGGCCCGGACAGCGTGGCGCCGTTGACCGGCGACTTCCGCTGGGCGGCGAAGTTGCTGAACTCCTGGCCTTCGGTCTGCACGGCGTAACCGGCCCTGGTGTCCAGCTCGGCGAACAGCACCTCTTTCGCCAGCGCGGCAAAGGCGAGCAGCACTACGACCACGACCAGCAACAACAGGCCGGTGACCTTGGTGCGCAGGGGTACGCGAGAAGCCCGGAGGGCAGCCGAGGGCGTATTCACGAAGATCCCAACGAGCAACCGCTGACCGGGTTACAAGGTCGGCGCGATATACCTACCTTCGGGTGACAAGCTCGGTGAGCCCGTCGAACCGGCGGACCCGCTCCAGCTGATCGGAGTCGAGCAGCAGTCCACGCACCGCCTGGTCTGCGAGGAAGCAGGCGATCTGCGCCGGATCGTAGGCCGACAGGCCGTCCGCGCCGCGCCAGTGCTGCACGCTCTCGTCCTGAGCTATGAGAGCCAGCGCACACAGCCTGCCGTCCACCTGGCGGAAGAAGCCTTCGACGATGCCGTCCTCGATGAGCCGGGCGACCACGCCGACGAGTTCGTCCCGCTCGGCCCAGTAGGCGGCGAACTCCTCGCCCGCCGCGTGCCCGACCCGGTGCACCTCGGTGATCTCCAGCGGGAACGCGCACACCGTCAGCACGTCGAAGCAGATGAGCCGCCACAACCGCTGCGCCGGATCGCCGTCGGCGCCCCGGGCGAACTCGGTCGGCAACCGGTTGATCCGGCGGAGCAGCTCGGCGATGAGCTGTTCCTTGCGCCGGAACCAGTAGTACAGCGAGGATTGCCCCAGCCCTGCCTCGGCGGCGATCTGCGACATGGTGACCTCGGTGAGGCCATGCTCGGTGAAGAGCCGCTCAGCAACCGCCAGTATCTGCTCGCGAGGCGGCAACTCGGAGTCCGACGCCGACTTCCGCGGGCGCCCCACCCGCCGCGCCGGACCGGTCACGGATTCTGCCATGCGCATCAATCTAGAGAGAAATGATCCACAGGGAAGACGCAATAGGACATTCTGACGAAGTCCTATGGGGTCATTCGATGAGCCTTGGCCAGCGGGTTCCCACTGGGCAGTATAGAAGTCGTGAACCTCTTGCTGCTGCATGGAATGGGTGCCACCGGCCAGGTCTGGGACGGTGTGCGGGCCGAACTGGGCGATCGGTGGCCGGGGCTGGTGCTCAGTCCGGACCTGCCCGGACACGGCGTGGCCGACGCGTTGCCGCGCTACAGCTTCGGCTCCATGGCCGGCGCGATCGGCTCCGCGCTCGACCCGTCGGAACCGACCGTGGTGCTCGGCCATTCCCTGGGTGGCGTGCTGGCGTTGACCCTGGCCAGCGGCTGGTTCGGGGTACGGGTCAAGGCCGTCTGCGGGCTCGACATCAAGGTGGTGTGGACCGAGGACGAGCTGGCCGGGGCCGCGGCGCTGGCCGGGAAACCCCAGCGGCACTTCCCGGAGCGGGAAGCCGCGGCCGACCGGCACATCAAGGTGTCCGGGCTGACCGGCCTGGTCACCGATCCGGACTCGCCGATGGTGAGCAGCGGCATCACCGAGTCCCAGCAGGGCTGGACGCTGCGCTTCGACAGCAAGGCGTTCGCGGTCGGCGCCCCGGACATGGCCGGCCTGCTCGCGGCGGCGAAGGCCCCCGTGCTGCTGGCGGCGGGGGCCGATGACCACATGGTCTCCGCTCAGCAGTTGGCGGCGCTCGGGGTGGAGCCGCGGATTCTGCCGGGGTTGGGGCACAACGCCCACGTCCAGGATCCGGCGGCTGTCGCGAAGCTGGTGCTCGGGTTGGTGTGACGGCTTCTGGGGCTGGGTCTGGTTGTCGTCGAAGGAGGCTTTGGAGGAGGAGACGGGTGTCGGGCGGGGACTTTCCTGCCTTCGTGTCGGGTGGGGGCACGCCGGACCTGGTGGTCGGGGCCGGAGTGCGGGGCTGGAGTGCGGGACTGGAGTGCGATATGCGGCCACTGTCCACTGTGGCCGTCCACAGTGGACGTCCGTATCGCGGGAACCTACGGCGTGTCGCGCCATTCCTGCACCGTGTCGCCCCGGGTGGCCTTGATCAATGCGGAGTTTGGGCCGCTGGGAGCGCTGAAAGCGTCTTTGAGGGCGCAGAACCGGACCGGGGGAGCACCTTCGCCCAGCTGAACCCCCACGCTCCTCGCCCAACCAAATCCCGAAACAGCCCCGCGCAGCGACCCATCCCCACCAGACCGGCGTGCCCCCACCCAACACGCAGGCAGGAAAGACAGGCGTGCCCCCACCCAACACGCCGGCAGGAAAGACCCACCCCGAAGCCCGTCTCCCCCTCCAAAGCCATCCTTCGCCAAAAGGCCAGAAGCCCGGTCCCTCCACCAGGCCTCTTACCAGGGGTCGGCCACGCCATCCCTCCCGATGTCGAGGCCGACCCCTGATAACCCCCAGAACGGCTCGGGTCGACGCGGTCCCTGCGATCCGGCGACCCGGCCAAGGTCCAGACTCCCGGAGCTCGCTGTCAATTCGCTGCCCAACCGCTGTCACGCCGTGACCCGGCCGAATCGTGGGCATTCGGCCTAACTTCGTACGGCGATCCACCCCTGTTTCCCCGGACGTGTAATTTCGGTCATCAGGTAAGCGGTGTGCGATGGGGGCCGGCCATGGACCGGGAGCAAGAACAGGGCATGAGGACGTCCTTCCGCGTGCTCGGTCATCTGGAGGCCGAGATCGGCGGCAAGCCGGTCGTCCTCGGCGCGGGCAGGCAGCGAACGCTGCTGGCCGCCCTGTTGCTGCGCGCCAACCAGCCGGTCGGGGTCCAGCAGCTGACGACGTGGCTGTGGGACGACAGGCCGATCAACAATCCCCGGGCGCAGTTGCAGACCGCCGTGCTGCGGCTGCGGCACGCGCTGGGCGACGCCACGCTGGTCAGCACGGTGCCCGGCGGCTACCAGATGAACCTCGCCGGGGATCAGCTCGACCTGCTGCGCTTCCGGTCGGCGGTGACCCTGGCGGCGAGCACCGAGGACCTGCGGGAACAGGCCCGCCTGCTCCGGTCAGGACTCGCCGAATGGCGGGGCGACGCACTCCGGGACATCAGTTCGGAGACGCTCCGCCGGGAAGAGGGCGTGCGGCTGACCGAGGAGTACCTGCGAGCCCTCGACCGGCGCATCGAGATCGATCTGCAGCTGGGCAGGCACGCGGACGTCTCCGGCGAACTGCAGACGCTGGTCGCCGAGCACCCGTTACGCGAACGGTTCTGGGCCCAGCTGATGCTCGCGCTCTACCGCTCGGGCAGGCAGGCGGAGGCGCTGGCCAAGTATCGGCAGATCAGCGAGCTGCTGGCCGAGGATCTCGGCGTCGATCCCGGGGAGGAACTGCGGCGCAGGCAACAGCAGATCCTGACCAGCGATCCCGAGGTCGCGGCGCCGGAACCGGTGGGGGCCTCCTCGATGGAACCGCGTGCCTTCCACCCCGGGGTGCCCGGCGAGCTGCCGCCGGCCCTGCTGGATTTCGTCGGGCACGACACGCTGATCCGCAACGTGGCGAACACGCTCACCGATGACGGGTCCGCGCGACGCGGTTCCGTGGTGCTCTCGGGCGCCCCGGGAATCGGCAAGTCGGCGCTGGCCGTGCACGTGGCGCACCTGGTCCGGGACCGGTTCCCGCACGGCCAGCTGTACGCGAACCTGCGCGGCTTCGGCATCGGATCGAGCCTGACGCCGACCAGGGTGCTCGGCCGCTTCGTGCAGAGCCTCGGCGTGCCGCCCCGTCACGTCCCCACCGACATCGAGGACCTGACCTCGCTCTACCGCACGCTGCTCGCCGAGCGTTCCGTGCTGGTCGTGCTCGACGACGCCACCGGTCCGGAACAGGTCCGCCCGCTGCTGCCCAGCGGACCGCGCTGCGCCGCGATCATCACCAGCCGCAACGAGATGCGAGGCCTCGCCGCGCGGCAGGGCGCCCGGCTACTGCCCCTCGACGTGCTCTCCGCCGAACAGGCGCTGCACCTGTTCGAGAACATCCTCGGCGTGGATCGGGTCCGGGCCGAACCCGACGCCGCCCATGAACTGGCCCGGCTCTGCGCCTACCTGCCCCTCGCCCTGCGGATCGTGGCCGCCAATCTCGCCGTGCGACCCGAGTATTCGCTGACCAGGTGCGTCACCGACCTGACGACGCCGGACCGGCTGGAGGTGCTGACCGTCGAGGGGGACGACGAGGCCGGGGTGCGAGCCACCTTCGACCAGTCCTACGCCGTGCTGCCCCCGACCGCCCAGGATGTCTTCCGGCTGCTCAGCCTGGTCCCCGGTCCCGATTTCACCGTCGAGGTCGCGGCCGCCCTGACCGGGACGGACACCGGCAAGGCGGCGGTGATCCTCAACCAGCTGACCGCGGCCAGCCTGGTACACAGCCACGACGCGTCCCGGTTCCGGCTGCACGACCTGCTCCGGCTGTACGCCAACGAACGCTGCGAGCAACACGATCCGGACGAGACCAGGACGGCCGCGCGCGACCGGCTGCTGGACTTCTACGTGCAGAACACCTACTCCGCCTCGGTGGTGCTGTACCCCAGCGATCTCCGGCTGCCCCGGCCCGCCAGCGAGCTCCAGGTCCCGCAGCTGGAGTTCCCGGATCACGCCACCGCCCGGCAGTGGTACACCGTCGAGTCCGCCAACCTGGTCGCCGCGATCCGCGACGCGGGACGGTACCTGTTGCCCGCCGCCTGGCAGATCGCCGAGGCCCTGCGCCCGTACGCCATCCTCGGCAAGGACACGGCGGACATCCTGTCCGCGTACGAGGTGGGCCTGAGCACCGCGCTGCACCATGGGAACCGGCACGCCGCGGCGTTCATGCACGACGGGTTCGCCATCGTCCACTGGGGACGCGCCGAGCACCACAGCGCCTTCCAGCACTGGACGCAGGAACTGGCCGCGCACCGCGATACCGGCCTGCGCGACGGTGAGGCCCGCGCCCTGATCAGCCTCGGTGTGGTGTTCGAGGAAACCGGCCGGCTCACCGATGCCGCCGACTGCTCCCACCAGGCGCTCGCCATCGCCGTCGAGTCGGGCCACTCCTACCAGCAGGCCCACGTGCTGATCAACCTCAGCTACGTCTACCTGCAGCTGGGCCGGGTAGCGGAGGCGGGGGAACTCTGCGCCAGGGCGCTTACGCTGAGCAGGAGCGGCGGCTTCACCCACTTCGAAGCGGTGACCCTCAGCCTGATCGGCCAGGTGCTGCTGTACCAGGGTTCGATCCAGGAGGCGACCGGCTACTTCACCGAGGCGCGCGAGCTCACGAGCAACATCGGCATGTACATCAAGGAGAGCGAGACTCTCCACGGTCTCAGCTGCATCAGCATCCGCCTGGGAGATTTCGATCAGGCCCTGGAGCTGGCCGAGCTCGCCATCGCCACCGCGCAGCGGGCCAGCATGCCGAACTACGAGGTCGACGCCCTGGTCACCCTCACGACGGCCTGTGCGGCGGCGGGGGCGGAGGAACGCGCGCTCTCCGTCGGTCAGCAGGCGCTGGACCGCGCCCGGCAGCTGGACTACCGGCGCGGTGAGCTGGACAGCCTGATCGGCCTGTCCGTGGCCGAACTCGCCCGGAACCCGCGGCAGGCGATCGACTGCGGGGAAGCCGCGCTGGCGCTGAGCCGCGAGGGCGGCTACCGGATCCGGGAGGGACGAGCGGGCACCGAACTCGCGCACGCCCTGGTAACCGCCGGAGAGCCACAACGGGGAGCCGACCGGGCCACGGAGGCGCTGGGCATCCACCGGGAGACCGGCTGCCGCTACGACGAAGCCCGCACGCTCGCGATCCTCGCCCTGGCGCTGCACGGCACCGGCGACACGGCCGAGGCACACCGGAATCTGGACGCCGCGGTCGCGATATTCGCCGACCTGGAACTGCCCGCTCCGGCCGAAGTCCGGTTCGCCCAGCAGACCTTCGTCTCGACCGAGGTCTGACGAGACCGGTTCAGCCCAGAGGTGCCGTCGCGCACGCCCGGTACCAGGCGCGAGCGGCCGCGGCCGCGCAGCCGACCCCGAGCAGTCCGGACACCGCGATCACCGTCGCCGGATGAACCCAGACGGCGGCCACACCGGCCGCCAAGACCGCCAGTCCCTGGGAACCCAGCAACACGGTGATCAGCAGGCCGTAAGCCTGACTACGCCCGGAGTCCGGCACCAGGCGCATGAACTCCGCGCTGACCGGCACGCTGAAACAGGACGCTGCCCCCACCAGTGCCAGTAGCCCGACGCTGCCCCACAGGTCGGGCCGCGTCACATAGAAGATCAGTGGCACGCTGGCCACGATGGCGAGCGGACCGATCAACCGCAGCCGGGCCGCGGGCGAGACGAAGCGACTCAGGAAGATCACCATGCCCAGCACGGTTCCGGCGGGATAGGCCGCCAGCAGCAGACCCTTGTCCGTGTCGTGCGCACCGATGGTCTCCGCGTAAGGGGCCACCAGACCCATCGGCACCAGGAAGAACCCGGTCACCGCGAAGAATCCCAGCAGGGCGCGCAGTTTGGGCTCCGCCATCACCAGGCGGGTGCCGTCCCGCAAGGACGCCAGCAGGGACGGCTTCGCGGCACGGTGATCCGGCTGGGCGGCCGCCGGCCGAGCGGCGACCCCGAACCGGATGAACGCGGCCGATACCAGGAAACACACCGCGTCGACCCACAGGGCCGGCCGGGGCTGGATGGCGGCCACGATGATCCCGCCCGCCAGATAACCGAGCACCATCGCCATCTGCATGGTCAGCTGGAAGGCGCCCATGGCCAGGGTCAGCCGCGGTCCGGGCATGATGGCCGCGGTGGTCGCGGCCCGTGCCGCGTCGAACGGCGCCGCCGCCACCTGCACCAGCACCACCAGCAGGCAGAGGGTGGGGACCGAGTGGTCGAACGCGGCCATCACGGCGACCAGGCCGGCGCGACAGAGGTCGGCCGTGACCATCACCGTTCTGCGCGGATAGCGGTCGGCCAGCCCGGACAGCAGCGGCCGGCAGACGATGTCGGGCAGCAGGGTGAGGGCGAAGATCAACGCCGCCTGCCAGACGGACTGGTTCCGCTCGTAGACCAGGAACATCAGGGCGGCCCTGGCCAGCTGCGCACCGGCCATCGCGGTGATCAGCCCGGCGAACAGCGCGCTGATCTCCCGGTTCCGGAATATCGACCACACAGATGGCCGCTCGGTGTCCGTGGCGTGATCCACCATTCCGCGTCCCCAGCTTCCGAGTGCCTGCCCATCACTTGATGAGCGAGCGTAACCCCGGTCACGTTGGACACGAATACTTTCCACAGTGGAAGCATCTCCACGGTGAAAATTGTCCGATTTCGGACACCCTCAGATCGACTGGCAGGGCACCGGCCAACGGCGCAGTCGCGGCGGCAACGTCACCGCGTGCCCCTGCCACACCAGGACCAGATTCGACTCGGCCAGCACCCGCACCGCCCGGCGGGTCACCGCGGTCAACTCCGCCAGCGGGGCAGGCTCCAGCAGTCGCAGGAACGCCTCCGTCAGCCGCGGATCGTCCACCGTCAGCTGGAAGCGGTTCGCCGGATCGCGATAGTCCTTGATCTGCAGAAACCCCGGTCCGACGCGGTAATAGCAGATCCCGTACCCGTGGATTCGGCGCCAGTCGTCGAGTTCACCGGGCGCGCAGCCCTGGAGGGTGTCCGGGGGTGGCAGGTGACGCAGCGCGGCGATCGGCAGGCCCGGATCGACGCGGCCCGACCAGCGCACCTCGGCACCCGCGGCCGCGTGATCGCGCAGCGTGGCCAGTGCCCGCACGGTCCCGGCCGGGTCGGAGCCCAGTTCGATCACAGCAGTGCCCCGCGAATCGGCACGTTCCTGGTCGCCAGCGCGACATGACGGCCGTCATCGCGGAATATCAGTCCGCGATCGAGCAACCGGCCCAGGAACCCGTCCAGCCCGGCATGGCCCAGCGCCTTGGCCAGGTATTCGGTGGTCCGGCCACGCTCCAGCAGTCGGTATGCCTGCGCCTCCCGCCCGGTCAGCAGGTGATCGGCGGCGGGCCAGCCGGCCCGGCGATCCTCGATCAGCAGACCGCCGTCGCCGTACTCGCGTTGCACCAGGCTGGAGGCCGGATATCCGCCGGCCCACCCGGCGATCGACGCGTGCAGCCGGTCGACCACCTCCCCCTCGATACCCGCGTCGGCGCAGTCGAACATGTACGCCAGGTCATGGAGCTCGGCGACCGGCAGGTCATAGGTGTAGCCGTAGAACCGGGCCGGAACCCGGGCCGGGAATCCGAGACCGGGATCCTCGAAGTACGGGCTGAAGCGCTCCAGGGAGATCCGGGACGCGGCCCCCGGCGGCTGGAGGTGGACCAACGCGGGCAACTGCTCGATCACCGGTCCGTAGTCGTCGTCGGTCTCCCCCGGGAAGCCGTACAGGTAGTTCCACGAGACGGTGACGTCGTTGTTCTCCGCCTCCCGGAGTATCCGCACGTTCTGGCAGCCGTCCACTCCCTTGTCCATGATCCGCAGCACCCGGCTGTTCAGGCTCTCGATACCGGGCTGGATGTGCGCGACACCCGCCGCGGCGAGTTGCTCGACCTGGTCCGGTCGCAGGTTCGACTTGACCTCGTAGTGGATCCGCAGGTCCCAGTCCTGATCGCGCAGCAGCGGAAGCAGCCCGGGCAGGTAGTTCATGTCGATGATGTTGTCCACCATCACCACGTCCAGCAGCCGGTGCTTGGTCACCAGCGTGGACAGTTCCTCCCACAACACGTCCGGAGCCTTGCTGCGGAACTGGATGAAGGAGCCGTTCAGGCCGCAGAACGTGCACTGGTGCTTCTCACCCCACCAGCAGCCCCGGGCGCCTTCCAGCACCAGCTTGGGTTGCACGTGCCCACGAACCGGTGAGTCCTCCAGGGCGCGTTCCCAGTCGTCGAACAACGGCGAGGGGATCGCGGCGGGCGGCACGATGCGGGTGGGCGCCGGGTTGCACACCGAGCGGTCCCCGTCCCACCAGCAGACGCCGGGCAGGTCCTCGGGCGCCTTCCCCCGTTCCACGTGGTCCAGCAACTGGGGCAGCACCAACTCCCCCTCACCGCGCACCACGTAGTCCAGGAACCGGTGGTTGCGGTGCAACGCGTGCCCCATGGCGCCGTCGCAGTTGGCGCCGCCGAGGATGAGGACGCACTCGGGCCGCAACCGCTTGATCCGCCGGGCCACCGCGAGGGTCGCCACGTTCTGCATGAAGGTGCTGGTGAATCCGATGACCTCGGGGTCGCCGGCGAGGATCTCCTCGGCGGCGGCCTCGATGAACTCGGCGGCGTAGGCCCGGCAGGCCACCGCGGCCTCGATGTCCACCCCGCGCTCGGCCGCGTAGTCCCGCAGCTCGTCGTAGCCGAACTCCGGGTCGTCGTAAAGGGCGGCGGAGAACACCCAGTCCCCCAGCCCGTGCTCGAAGCCGTCCTCGGCGATCCCGGCGTAGACCTGCGGGGTCAGCACGCCCTCGCTCGCGCTCACCAGGAACTCGGCCCACCGCAGGTTGCCGTAGTAGTCGGCGACGTCGTCGGACGGGCGGGTCAGCTGGATGCGCGAGTGCAGGATGGAGATGGCCAGCGAGGGGATGTCACACGCGTGCCACGGCATCGCGACCAGGGTTATCCGCATGGCACGGTGCTTCGGGCCGCCTTACTGCTTCTGCTTGGCCATGACCTGCCGAACCTCACCGGCCACGCCTCCGACGATCCTGACCTTGCGCAGCACCATCTCGTGATCCTGCGCCTCCGCCTCGTCTTCGTCGGCGGTCAGAATGAACGTCTCATCTGTCAGCATCGCGCAACCTTTCCCCATGTTGCTCATGCCAGTCCCCACACTGTACGCGGGGGTCACTGTCACACCACTGTCCGCAGCGGAGAGCGCGGAGTCAGCACGGTTGCGCATCATGTCCATACCAAGCAGCGCGGGGGGACGACATGGTGCTGACCGACAGACTCATCTCCACCAGACACATCGATGACCCGTTCAGCAAGGATCGGCAGGCCGAACTCACCCGGCTGCGACTGCTGCAACGACGACTGGATCCGATCAGCACCGGGATCCTGAAGCAGCTGGGCATACAACCACACTGGCGGTGTCTGGAGATCGGCGCGGGGGCGGGCTCGATCGCGGCCTGGCTGGGGATGCACTGCGAGGACGGCCGGGTGATCGCGGTGGACACCGACACCCGGTTCCTGCTGGGTATGCGGTTCCCGGTCGAGGTCCAGGAACTCGACATCCGCAAGGCGAGCTTCCCGCCGGGTTCGTTCAACCTGATCCACTGCCGGATGACCCTGGCCGACCTGCCCCAGTGGCGACAGGTCATCGCCAACGCCGGCCGCTGGCTGGCGCCGGGTGGCTGGCTGGTCATCGAGGAGGACTGGCCCGGTGATCTCACCGAGAGCTCGCCGCATCCGGCCTGGCAGCGGTTGCACCGGGCGATGCTCGCCCATCAGGCGGCCCACGGGCTGGAGCGGAGCTGGGTTCGCCGGCTGCCCGCCATCCTCGCCGAGGAGGGGCTCGTCGACATCGGCATGTCGGCGCGGATGACGTGTGTGGGTAACGACGACGCGGTGCACGACGACTGGCGGAGCCGGATGCTGGAGGCCGGGCCCGCGCTGGTCGGCGAGGGCCTGCTGAGCGAGGACGAGCTCGCGGAGGGCCTGCGGGAGTTCGACGATCCGGGTTTCGCGGACTTCGCGGGGGCAGGCGTGAGCGCCTGGGGGCGGCGGTACTGAGCTGGGGGGATGGTGCGGGCTGCTCGGTCTGGTGGTCGGCGAAGGATGGCTTTGGAGGGGGAGACGGGCCTTGGGTGGGGACTTTCCTGCCGGCGTGTTGGGTGGGGGCACGCCGGTCTGGTGGGGATGGGCCGCTGCGCGGGGCTGCTTCGGGCGGGGCTGCTTCGGGCCGGGGCTTCGGGGTTCAGCTGGGCGAAGGTGCTCCCCGGTCCGGTTCTGCGCCCTCAAAGACGCTTTCAACGCTCCCAGCGGCCCAAACTCCGCATTGATCAAGGCCACCCGGGGCGACACGGTGCAGGAATGGCGCGACACGCCGTAGGTTCCCACGATACGGACGTCCACTGTGGACGTCCATAGTGGATAGTGGCCGGATATCGGCCCACGACCCAACCCGAACAGCCAGTCCGGCGTGCCCCCACCCAACACGAAGGCAGGAAAGACCCCGCCCCGCACCCATCTCCCCCTCCAAAGCCCTCTTTCGACGACGGCCAGACCCAGCCCCGAACCGGTCAGAGGTGCCGCAGATACCGGTCCGGCGCCGCCAGGAAATCCCGGGTCAACGCCACCGGCAACGCCTCATCGAACGGCACCTCCCCCAACGCCCCCTCGGCGTCCAGCTGCAGGATGCGAGCCCCGGGCGCCGCTAGCAGGATCGGTGAGTGGGTGGCGATGACGAACTGGCATCCCTGGCCCACCAGGTCGCCGATCCGGGCCAGCACCGCCAGACAGCCGCGCACCGACAGCGCCGCCTCCGGCTCGTCCAGGAAGTACAGCCCCTGCGCGCCGAACCGGTGGGTGACCAGGTCCAGGAACGACTCGCCGTGCGAGCGCTCATGCGCCGAGACGCCGCCGTAGGACTCGACGATCTTCCGCCCGCCACCCGGTTCCCTGTCCAGCCGTTCGATCTCGCTGGCCACGTTGTAGTAGCTCTCGGCGCGCAGGAAGTAGCCGGTCCGCGGTTTGCGCCGCTCCCAGCGGAGCACCAGGTGATCCCCCAGGCTGGACTCGCTGGCCCGGGTGGCGAACCGGAAGTTCTGCGATCCGCCCTCCGCGTTGAATCCGGCGGCCACGGCGAGGGCCTCGATCAGCGTGGACTTACCGGATCCGTTCTCGCCCACCAGGAAGGTCACCGGTGTGCCGAACTCCAGCTCCTGCCCGTCGAGCAGCCGGCGGACGGCGGGCAGGGTGAACGGGTAACGCCGGGTGTCGGCCTCCAGGGGCAGCCGGGCCCGGGTGATGAACATGGCCTCAGGTTATTCCGGCTTGCGCGCCTGCTGGAGCAGCATCCCGGTCCCGAGATCCATCAGGTACTGGGTGGCCTGCTGCGCGGTCAGCTCCGGCCGGTCCAGTTTCCACAGGGTCAGCCGCTCGCAGGCGCCGAGCATGATCTGCGCGTAGCCCTCTAGCGCCATCGGGTCGGGCACCTCGACGAACGCGCTGAGCGTGGCGGACATGAAGTCCACCTGCTGCTTGCGGATGTCCTCCATCGCCTCGCCGAGTCGGCCGGTGGGCTCCAGCATCATGGCGATCGCGCCGCCGCGGGCGAAGACGAACTCGAAGTAGGCGTACAGCCCGCGGCGCATCACGTCCAGGGGCTCACCGGGTTCGGCGACGGCGGCCATGGTGGCGCCGAGCATGCCTTGCCGGACCTCGTTGATGCAGCCCAGCAGCAGGCCCTCCTTGGAGCCGAAGTACTCGTAGAGCATCGGCTTGGAGACGCCGCACCGCTCGGCGATGTCGTCCATGGACGCCGCCGCGTAGCCGCGTTCGGCGAACACCGCCTCGGCCACGGACAGCATCTGCGCCTCACGCTCGGCCCGGGGCATGCGCTTGCGCGGCCTGCTGTCGATCTCTGTCATAACTTCACCCTACCGCAAGTAAGTTACTTGGGGTAGCTTACTGGCAGTAGGTTACTTGAAAGTAGCCCTAACGGGAGGACCACATGGCGGCAACGGCAGCGACCGAACGACGCACGGAGACCGTCTCCGTCGCGATCGTCGGTACCGGCTTCTCCGGCCTCGGCATGGCCGTGCGCCTGAAGCAGAAGGGCGTGAACGACTTCGTCATCCTGGAGAAGGCGGACGACGTCGGCGGCACCTGGCGGGAGAACACCTACCCGGGCTGCGCCTGTGACATCCCCTCGCACCTGTACTCCTTCTCCTTCGAGCAGAACCCGGACTGGAACCGGCTCTACCCGGAGCAGCGAGAGATCCACGCCTACCTGCGCGGCGTGATGGAGAAGTACAACCTGCGCGAGCACATCCGGTTCGGCTCCGAGGTCATCGGCTACGAGTACCGGGACGACACGAACACCTGGCTGGTCAACCTGGCCGGTGGCCGCACGGTGATCGCCGGCGCCATCATCATCGGGCAGGGACCGCTGCACATCCCGTCCTACCCGAACGTGCCCGGCCTGGAGTCCTTCCAGGGCAAGACCATGCACACCGCCACCTGGGACCACGACTACGACTTCACCGGCAAGAAGGTCGCCGTCATCGGCACCGGCGCCTCCGCGGTGCAGGCCATCCCGCAGATCGCGCCGCAGGTGGAACAGCTGCACGTCGTGCAGCGCACCCCCGCCTGGATCATGTCCAAGCCGGACTTCGCCGTACCCGCTTGGGCCAAGCAACTGTTCCGCAGGCTGCCGTTCACCCAGAACCTGTTCCGCGCGCTGCTGTACTGGTTCCACGAGGCCCGGCTGGTCGCCTTCCAGGTCCGCGCGCTGAACAAGGTCGGCGAGGCGCTGGGCAAGGCGCACATCGCCAAGGGCATCAAGGACCGGAAGCTGCGCAAGGCGGTCACCCCGGACTTCAACCTCGGCTGCAAGCGGATCCTGATCTCCGACGACTACTACCCCGCCCTGGACAGGCCCAACGTCAACGTGATCACCGACGCGCTGACCGAGGTGCGGGCGAACAGCATCGTCACCGCGGACGGCGTCGAGCACGAGGTCGACTGCATCGTCTACGGCACCGGCTTCAAGGTCACCGACGCCATGTCCGAGATGAGCATGACCGGCCGCGGCGGCATCAAACTGCAGGAGGCGTGGCAGGACGGAATCGAGAGCTACCTCGGCGTCGCGATCCACGGTTTCCCGAACGCCTTCACGCTCGTCGGCGCGAACACCGGCCTCGGCCACAACTCGATCGTCTTCATGATCGAGGCGCAGGTGAACTACATCCTCCAGGCCCTCGCGCTGCAGCGGCGGACCAAGGCCAAGGGCGTGGACGTGCGGGCCTCGGTCCAGCGGGAGTTCAACGCCGACATCCAGGGACAACTGGACCGGACGGTCTGGAGCCAGGGCGGCTGCAAGAGCTGGTACCTGGACTCCCGCGGCGTGAACCGCACCCTGTGGCCCGGCTTCACCTGGCGTTACTGGCTGCGCACCAGGCAGTTGCGGGCAGGCGACTTCGAACTGATCAACTGATATCAGCAGTTGCTTGTCTGCAAGTTTCCGGCCGATCCGGTTATTCCGGGTCGGCCGGACGTTCATCTACCGGTCCGGACATGTGCAACTAATTGATACTTACCTTCGTACCGATGGCGGTTCGAAACTGACCATTAATATCGTTAGCAAAAGACTGACACCAATTCTGATCACTCAGAAATCGCCGACATACCCATCCTATGCCGTAATAGGAATCGGCCACATGAATCCCCCCTACGGCCGATTGCCTTTCCGGCTGGCCTCCGGATGACACATCACCGCCGGGCATTACGACTATTTGCCGGTTCTACTAATCAACCTTCGCGCATTCCTGGGTCCGGCTCGTAATCAGGGCGTGCCCCACCCGGAACCCCGAGCGAGTAGGCAGAGGGAGTGAGCCACGCCCTGTGGACCGACCCGGTACCCGTCGAGTTCAGTTCGGGCGCCTGGCTGTCCGCCCTCGGCTGGGTCCGCCTGCGACTGCTGGACCTCACCCTCGCCACCTCGCGACCGCGCTACCAGCACGCCGACGCCGGCCTGCTCAGCACCGCTGAGCTGGGCATGATCGAGGCGGGCACCGGCAGTCACGCCCGCCTGGCACACATCGCCATCCGAGCCGAACTGCGCCGGGTACTGGGCACCGAACTGGACGTCGTGCCGGAGCGGGTTCCGCTGCCACTGCGCCGCGGCCCGGACAGCACCGCCCCGCCTTCGGGCGTTCTGACCGTGCGCGGACAGGTAGGCGGCTGTGGCTTCTCGGTGTCCTCCAGCAGGCTCATGGCGGTCATCGCCACCGGTTTCCCGCCGGTCGGCGTACATCTGCGGCATCTCCGGACGGGCGACGGGACCCAGACGCTCACCGCGATGGAAAGACGCGATCTGAACAGCAGGGACAGCGCGGAACACCAGGTGCTGAGCACGATGATCGGCTGCGGCAAGTACGCCGTGCTGGCCGCGATCCGGGCGGCGGGCGGGCACAGCACGCCCATCGGGGTGCGATTCGCCATTCCCAGGTCAGGGCGCCCGGTGCTGGCCGACATCGACGGGCGCGGGCCCGCGGGCATGGAGGTCGCCTGGGTACGGCCCGACGACCAGCACATCCTCGCGGTCACCGGTCGCGGCACGGCACTGGGCACACCGATGCGACTTGCCCGGCTCGCCTAGTCCTTCCGGCCCAGGCTCGCGGGTGATCCGTGTCCGGAACCGGACACCAGGTAAGGCCTTCCACGGTCACGGCGCGGTAGGGGAACCGCGCCGTGTCCGGCAAGCCACTATCGGCTCCGGCCATAGTGCCGGCCGTCGGGGCGGGTAACACGACGGTCGACCGTGGCCAGGAGTCATGAGAAACAGCAATTCCGCGGCGTCAGCACACAGTCCCATGACAGACATGCGACCATTTGCCCCAGCCCCCGCCCCGGGACACCGGCATATTTCCTGGGCAGCCGGGGGCTTGATTGTGGTACGTGCGGGCGACTCGGGCCTTGCGTGTGATCTGCATCACTGACACCTGTGTGCATAGTTTTCGTCCAGCGCGGCGCGTGGATGGCCTAGTCAATGTTACGACGTGAGGTAATTAACTAACTCCGTTCTGCGACTTACACTGAGCACGGCCGTACATCCGATAGAAACAGTGCGTGCGTGGGATCAAACACAGGAAACCCAAACTCGCGGGTTCAGGGGCCTGCTTAGCAGAGACCTGCGGGAGTATTGGCATGAGGGGAACAACATGCGGGTGGAGGAATGGAAACCAAGTCCTACGGTTTCGAACTTTTTTTGGGAGGAGTGCATCAGGATCAGGCCTTACCTGATCAGGATCGCCACCCGGTACTGCGCGGCTCCCGCGCAGGCTGAAGACATCGTGCACGACGCTCTGTTGCGGGCAGCCGAGTTCACCAACCTGGACATCACCCGGCTACGCCCGTTCCTGGTCACCGTGGTCAAACGGCTCTGCGCGGACGACGCGCGGCGTCGCATGGTGGCGACGAGGCTGGGCACCCACACGAAGCTGCACCCCGGCGTCGTGGAAGACCCTGCAGACACAGCGTGTGACCGCGCGGAGGCCCGCTGGCTGGCCAGCCGCCTGGGACTGCTCTCCCAACGGGAGCGCTCCCTGGTCCTGATGGTGGCCAACGGCCTCGGTCATGGCGAGATCGCCAAGGAACTCAACACGACACCGCGCGCGGCTCAGTCCGCGCTCTGCCGGATCCGTCGGCGGATTCGGGTGGGGTGGCTGGACCAGCGCATTCCTGGCCAGCGGCAACGCTCGGTTCCGGTGGCGGCCATGCAGGGCGCCGCGCAGTGAAACCTCGCGCTCCACGGCCGTGGATCGTCCCCGGCCGATCAGACCGCTACAGCAGGGTGGCGGTAACACCTCGGTAGGTTTGTTCCCGATCAACGGACTTCGCGTGGCAGCGGCAAATCCGGCCCGTTGATCGGATGTCACGACGCGCACCCCGCCTGGCTCCGCGCAAGGCGGACCAGTCGCCGCGCCAGACGGATCAGCGCCGGCACGTTCCGGCGGCAGGGAAACGAATCCGCGGCAGCGGCCCAGGCAGATGGTGAACGAGTCTCGGGTGGCCCGGTGTCTTGGGAGCACCGGGCCACTTGCGTGCCACAGGTGGATGCGCGCCCGCGATCATCCCGGCAGACTGTTGCCGTGGCTGACATCTGGTTCCGCAGTCTGACCGAGCAACGTGACCTGCTGCGCCGGGGCGAACTGTCCGCCCGTGAGCTGACAGCCCTCTACCTGGAGCGGATCCAGCGCTTCGACCCACGGCTCAACGCCTTCCGCACCGTGTGGGCCGAGCGGGCCATGGCCGACGCGGCCACCGCCGACGAACGCCGGGCCGCGGGCGAGGACGCGCCGCTGCTCGGCCTGCCCCTGGCCATCAAGGAGGACCTGGAGGTCGCCGGCGAACCCCCGGCGACCGGCACCCGCGCCGTGCACACCCCCAGCGCGGCCGACTCCGAGGCACTGCGCAGGCTGCGCCAGGCGGGCGCGATCATCCTCGGCCGCACCCGGATGCCCGAGCTCGGCCTGTTCCCGTTCACCACCTCGGAACGGTTCGGCGACACCCGCAACCCGTGGTCGGCCCAGCACTCCCCCGGCGGTTCCAGCGGCGGCTCGGCGGCCGCCGTGTCCGGTGGCCTCGCCGCCGCCGCGATGGGATCCGACGGCTCCGGCTCCATCCGCATCCCGGCCGCCTGCTGCAACCTGTTCGGCCTGAAACCGCAGACCGGCCGGATCTCCCTGCACCCCACGCTCGAACGCTGGACCGGCATGGTCGCCATCGGCCCGCTGACCCGCAGCGTGCGGGACTGGGCGGTACTCGGTGACCAGCTACGCGACACCCAGCAGCTGCCCGCCCCGCCGACCAGTTTCGAGGAGGCCGCCACCACCACGCCCGGCAAGCTGCGCATCGCGCTGTCCGTGCGGCCGATGGGGCTCGCCGTGAAGGTCGACCCGCAGGTGGAAGCGGCGGCCAGGAGCACCGCCGATCTCCTCGCCGCCCTCGGCCACGAGATCGTCGAGCGCGACCCACGGCTGGCCGACCCGACCGGTGCCTTCGCGCACGTGCCCCGCTACCTGGGCAGCGCGGCCCGCGAGGTCGCCAAGATCGAGGAACCCGGCGCCCTCGACCGGCGCACCCGGGACGTCGCGCGCTACGGCCGGCTCATCCCGGACGCCCTGTACGAGCGATCCATCCGGTTCGGCTCCCAGGTCACCGCCGCCGCCAACGAGATCTTCCAGGACGTGGACGTGCTGCTCACCCCCACGCTGGCCGCGCCGGTCGCCCGGCTCGACTTCTGGCGGGGCAAGGGCACCTTCCCGGCGCTCCTGGCGGCCAGCAGGTACGTCGGATTCCTGCACCTGTGGAACCTGGCTGGCAATCCGGCCGCCTCGGTGCCCGCCGGTTTCGACACCGACGGCGTGCCGATCGGCATCCAGCTCGTCGGCAGGCAGAACGACGAATGCACCCTGCTGTCCCTCGCGGCGCAGCTGGAACAGGCCCGTCCCTGGACCGAACGCCACCCGGAACTGGCCTAAGCCCCCGGACTTGACGAGTTTCGGCGGGAGGTCCGAGCCCGAAACTCGTCAAGTCCGGGACTTCGGCGCGGTCCGTCGAGCCTCACGTTCACCCGGAACTGGCCTAAGGGGCTATGCCTGAGTAAGACTCACTGCCGTGAGTGACATCTGGTCTCAGAGCCTGGCCGATCAACGGGAGCTGCTGCGGAACGGGGAGCTGTCGTCCGTCGAGCTCGTGCGCAGCCACCTGGAACGGATCGAGCGCCATGACCCGGAGCTGAACGCCTTCCGGGTCGTGTGGGCCGACCAGGCCCTGGAGGCCGCGAACCGGGCCGACGAACAACGCGCCGGCGGCGAGGACGCGCCGCTGCTCGGCCTGCCGATCGCGATCAAGGAGGACCTGGAGGTCGCGGGTGAGCCCCTGGCCTTCGGCACCGACCAGGTGCACACGCCCTGTACACAGGACGCCGAGGCGTTGCTGCGGCTGCGCCGGGCGGGCGCGATCATCCTGGGCCGCACCAGGGAGCCGGAACTGGGCCTGTTCCCCTACACCAGCTCGAAGGCCTTCGGCGAGACCCGGAACCCGTGGTCGACGCAGCACTCCCCCGGCGGCTCCAGCGGTGGCTCGGCCGCCGCGGTCGCCGGTGGCCTGGCCGCCGCGGCGCTGGGCTCGGACGGCTCCGGCTCGATCCGCATCCCGGCCGCCCACTGCAACCTGTTCGGCCTGAAGCCGCAGGTGGGCCGGATCAGCCTGCACCCCAGCGGCGAGCGGTGGACCGGCATGGTCGCGATGGGACCGCTGACCCGTACGGTGCGGGACTGGGCGATCCTCGGCGACGTGTTGCGCGGCTCGATGCCCGGCGACCTCCACCAGCTGCCGGATCCGCCGACGACCTTCGAACAGGCGGCGACCCGGGACCCCGGACCGCTGCGGATCGGTGTGTCCCTGCGGCCGGTCGGCGTCGCCGTGCGGCTGGACGACCAGGTCAGGGCGGCGACCCTGGCCACCGCGGAACTGCTCCGCGAACTGGGCCATGACGTGGTGGAGCGGAACCCGCGGATGGCCGACGGCACCGGGCTGATCGGGCAGACGCCCCGCTACCTGGGCACCGCCTGGCGGGAGGCACAGGTGCTGGGCGACCTGGACGCCCTCGATCCGCGCACCGCGACGATCCTGCGGCGCGGCGCGCGCGTCCCGCAGTGGATGTTCGACCACGCCGTGCGGTTCGGCGACAAGATCCGCACCGCGGCCAACGAGATCTTCGACGAGGTGGACGTGCTGCTCACGCCGACGCTCACCACCCGCACGCCCACCCTGGAGTTCTGGCGGTCGCTGGGCCCGACCGGGGTGCTGGTCGAGTCGGCCCGGATCGCCGGATACCTGTATCCGTGGAACCACGCGGGCAACCCCGCCGCCTCGGTGCCCGCCGGATTCGACACCGATGGGTTGCCGATCGGCATCCAGCTCGTCGGCAGGCAGAACGACGAGTGCACGCTGCTGTCCCTGGCCGCGCAGTTGGAGGCCGCGCGGCCGTGGGACAGCTGGCCGACTCTCGGTTAGAGGCCGTGCTTCTGCAGGTCCTCCAGGAGCGCCAGGTCGTACTGGTGCCTGCGCTTGACCGTGTCCAGGTAGCCGGCGAAGTCGTCGGGCCGGCCCGCCCGGTCGAACAGGTCCCGCAGTTCCTGGAGCAGCGCGGGCACCTCGGCCAGTTCCGGCGCGGTCTGGGTCGGCGGCACCGCCACCGCGCTCAGGCTGCGCTCGACGAGGCGCCGGTACACGGTGATCGCATCGCCCAGATCGCTCTGCGCCCGCACGTGTGCCAGCTGCGCCCACAGCTCGTCGGTGCAGCCGGCCCGCTGCGCCGCCTGCCAGGCCGCCTCGGCCTCGCCCTCCCAGAGCAGCACCCGGACGAGCACCGAATTGCGTTGCGCGTCAACGGAGTTCTCCCGCAACACGGAGACCGCCCACTCGCGCACCTTGGTCCAGTGCCCCACCTGTTCGGCCAGGCCCCGCAGTCGTAGGTAGGTGTCCAGGCCGGGGTTCTGCCCGAAGGAGGCCCGGCGGAACTGCACCGCGCGTTCGGTCCAGCCCAACCGCAGGCACTCGTCCACCGCCAGGTCCACCAGCCGCGCCCCCGCACCGCGGCCCCGGGTCGCGGTCAGCCCGCGTTCCACCCAGACCAGGGCGTCCTCGCTGCGACCGGCCTCCTGCAGCGTGGTGGCGATGCGCAGGTACTGCCAGCCGGTGGACAGATCGGTGGCCAGGAAGGCGACCGTGAGATCGACATCCGAGCCGTAGGCCGCCAGTTCGGCGGCCAGGCCGAGCAGCGCCAGCCGGCGCCTGCCCAGTGGTTGCGTCTCCCCCAGACCGACGACGGGAAGCCTGCCGCACAGCCGCAGCAGCTCCTCCCGCAGCATGGCGAGCCCGTCCGGGCCGATGATCGGCGCGTACTGGGTGATCGTCCACAGTGGAATATCAGGGCTGGTCTGCCGGACGTGCAGCAGCCAGGGAATGAGTTCCTCAGGCGGCAGTCCGGCATCCCGGCACAGGGTGTGGTGCATGCGCATCGCCTCGTCGACCAGCCCGACCAGGTCCTGGGTCGGCTCCGGCAGATGGCGGGCGCGCTCGGTGAGCGAGTCCACGATCCGTTCCACCAGGCGCACCGCCAGATGCGGATAGCCATCCCCAGCCTGGTGGGTGGCGGCGCGGAGCGCACGGTTGATCTGCTCCAGGTAACGGGCATCCGGCCCGGAGCCGACGGTCGTCGACAGGGTCGCTGCTATATCCAGCGTGCTGCCGTCGTCACTGTCCGCTTTCACCTACGCATCAAACCGCAGTCAGCCACCCGCATGAGGGGCATAACACCATTTGGCGCACTGAACATATCGATCGGAAACCAGTCCGTGATCCGTTGCTCACGAACGCAAGAGCGAACCGCCTAGGTGTCCGGCGACTGTCCGTTTTCGGACAATGCGTAGTACGCGAAGTTGGCGATGTTCGGGCTCGTACCTCGCCGCGAACATCGCCAACTTCGCAACTAGCGTCCTTCGACGGCCGGCGGCGCTCCGGGCGGGGTGAGCAGGCTGGGCACCTCGCGCTGGGCGATCGCCTCGGCGGCGGCCACGGCCTTCGCGGTCGACTCGGTGGGCGCGGTGTCGAACCAGTCGGCCACGCCCTCGTCGTCCTCGACCTTGGGCACGTCGTTCGGGTCGTCGGCCGGCGGCTCGTAGCGGAACACGCCGTCGTCGCCCTTGTTGCCGAGCATCCGGGCGAAGCCCTCCAGGGACTTGTTGAAGTCGCTGGGGATCACCCACACCTTGTTCGCGTCGCCCTGGGCCATCTGCGGCAGGGTCTGCAGGTACTGGTAGGCCAGCAGCTCCGGGGTCACCTTGGACCTGCGGACCGCGGCGAATACCTTCTCGATCGCCTTGGCCTGGCCCTGCGCCTGGAGGTACCGGGCGGCCCGCTCACCCTGGGCGCGCAGGATGCGGGACTGCCGCTCCGCCTCCGCCGCCAGGATCGCGGCCTGCTTGGCACCCTCGGCGGCCAGGATCTGGCCCTGCTTCTGGCCTTCCGCGGTCTTGATCTGCGCCTCGCGCTGACCCTCCGCGGTCAGGATGATCGCGCGCTTCTCCCGGTCGGCGCGCATCTGCTTCTCCATCGAGTCCTGAATGGACGGCGGCGGGTCGATGGACTTGAGTTCCACCCGGGCCACCCGGATTCCCCAGCGGCCGGTGGCCTCGTCCAGCGCGCCACGCAGGTGCTGGTTGATCTCGTCACGGGAGGTCAGCGCGTCCTCCAGGCTCATCCCGCCGACCAGATTCCGCAGCGTGGTGATGGTCAACTGCTCCACACCGATGATGTAGTTCGCGATCTCGTAGACCGCGGCGCGCGGGTCGTTGACCTGGAAGTAGATGACGGTGTCGATGGAGACCGTCAGGTTGTCCTTGGTGATCACCGGCTGCGGCGGGAAGGACACCACCTGCTCGCGCAGGTCGATCCGGGCGCGGACCCGGTCGAAGAACGGCATCAGCATGTTGAGGCCGGGCTGACCGGTGTTCTTGTACCGGCCCAGCCGCTCGATCACGGCCGCCTGAGCCTGCGGGATCACCAGCACCGACTTGGCGACAAAGATGATCACCAAGAGTGCCACGATACCGAGGACGATCAATCCGCCCACTGCGAACCTCCCCTTGTTACTGATCCGCCCAGACCACAGCGGTGGCCCCGGAAATGGACATCACGGTGACCGTCTCGCCCGGCTGCAGAACCTGAGACTCGACGTAGGCCTTCGCAGACCAGAGCTCGCCGCCGATCTTCACCTGGCCGACATGCGCGTCCACAGTAGACACCACGGTGGCCTTCGCCCCGATCAGGGCATCCACATTCGTCCGATGTTCAGGTACGTCCAGCATCCGGCGCTTGATCCGGGGCCGCACCCAGGACAGCAGGCCCAGTGCGACCGCGGCGAACACCGCCGCATCCACGTACGAACTGCCGAACAGGGCCTCAGCGGCCGCGCCACCCAGGGCCGCCACGCCGATCATGGCGAGCACCAGTTCCCCGGACGCCATCTCGGCGGCGATCAGCAGCACGCCGACGACCACCCAGATCAGCCACGCGTACTCCTTCATGGCTCCATCGTTCCAGAAAACCGGTGGGCCCGTGGCGTTTCCACGATCGGGTTACCCAGTCGGCATCGTGGTGAAGTCGATCAGACGTTCCACCGCGCCCAGCAGCGGGGTCTCCAGGTCGCGGAAGCCGCGCACCGCGGACAGCACCCGGCGCCAGCCGTCGGCGGGTTCACCCCAGCCCAGCGTCGTGCACACGCCGGTCTTCCAGTCCTGGCCCATCGGGATCACCGGCCACTCCCGGATACCCAGCACGTCCGGCTTCACCGCCTGCCAGATGTCCACGTACGGATGCCCGGTGATCAACACGTTCGGGTCGCGGACCGCGTCCACGATCCGGGCCTCTTTGCTGCCGCGAACCAGGTGGTCCACCAGCACACCCAGCCGCGCCCCGGAGTGCGGGCCGAACTCGGCGATCCGGCCGGGCAGATCGTCGATGCCGTGCAACGGTTCCACCACGACGCCCTCGACCCGCAGGTCGTGGCCCCAGACCCGCTCCACCAGCTCGGCGTCGTGGATGCCCTCCACCCAGATCCGGCTCGCGGCGGCGACGCGGGCCTTGAGCCCGGCCACCTGCACCGAGCCGGAGGCCGTGCGCTTCGGGGCGGCGGGGGCGGCTTTGGGCCGCACCAGCGTCACCGGCTTGCCGTCCAGCAGAAAGGCGGCCGCGCGAAGCGGGAACACCCGCTGCTTACCGTGACGATCTTCCAACACCACGGTGTCGGACTCGCATCGCAACACCGCCCCGCAGAAGCCGGTCGCCGGGTCCTCGACCACCAGATCGCGCTCGGCGGCGACGACCGGAATCTCCTTGCGTGGCTTGGGAGAAGCCAGCGGATCACGTCCATAGTCGACAGGTCGCACCGCCGCACGCTACCCCGGCTCACACGTCGATACCGGTTCGGACACGCTGGTAAGCATTTACAAACCGCTTGCCGCAGGAGTTGGTGCGAAGACGCATTCGCCACGTACTCTCGAATACTGTGCCTAGTCCTAGCGCGACGATGGTCGTTTGGGCCTCAACCTGGTTGCACGGCGCCGCCGCGGCGGACGACGTGCTGGACGCGCTGCTGCCGTGGGCCGAGCTGCATGAGGTGATCGCAGCCGACGACGGCACCGCGACCGAACTGGATTTACCGGGCCCGGACACCATCCCCACGACCCTGGCCATGTTGCTGGCCGCCCTGCGCCGCTGCGGCGCGCGCAGCGGCCGGTTGGTGCTCCCCGCACCCGGAGACGTGCGAGGGCTGGGTGGCGCGAGCCCGTTCAGCGCCGCCGCGCGCCGTTCCGGTGAGGCGGTTGTACTGGCCGACGGAGGCGTGGGCCTGGTGCCGGAACACATCGCCGAGGGCATCGTGCGCTGGACCGTGTTCACCCTGCCCGACATGCCCCCCGCCGAGTACGTGCCCCTGGGTGAGGCCGAGTTCGGACTGGGCGAGGCGCTGCGCGACTCGACGGCGGCGCTGACCGAACTGGACGTGGCCCGGCACCGCAACGGCGTGCGGGAGGAGATCACCGCCTGGTTGAAGGCGCAGCCGCAACTGGACTGGCCGGCCCACATGCCGCCGCGCTCGCTGCGGGTGCTGCAACGGGCCACCGAGGTGCAGGCCATCCTGGAGGCCGCCGCGGGCGACGCCCTGGGTGGCGCGTTGTCGGCGACCTCGGCGACGGCCCGCTCCGACGCCCTGCGCCCGCTACTGGCGGCGGTCCGGACGGCGCGTTGCGCCGCTGTGGCGGAGGCCGTCCGGGTGCTGGCCGACAAGGCCGGGCACCACTAGCCTGGTAGATCTTCGTCTGGCCGGGCTACGGCGGGACACCGTTGGCCGAGCTGGATCAGCTCCGGCGGGCGGGTTCGCAGCACAACGGCGCGCACGGGGCACCGTTGACGGTGCAGCCCGCAGCCGGGAACGCGGACAGTTTGCGCGGCTCGGTGCCACGCACCTGCTCGTCGATCAGCTCCACCAGCATGGTGGCGAACCGCTGATCCCCGCCGGGCGTCGCCGGGCGGGCGAATCCCATGCCGAGCTTCTCGGCCAGGTCCTTGGCCTCGTTGTCCAGATCCCAGATGACCTCGAGGTGATCGGAGACGAACCCGATCGGGCTCACCACCACGGCCGGGACGCCGTTACCGTGCAGCACCTCGATGTGGTCGCAGATGTCCGGCTCCAGCCACGGGATCTGCGGCGGGCCGGACCGGGACTGCCAGACCACGTCGTACTCGGCCCGGCCCAGCCGGGTCGCGACCAGCCGGGCGGCTTCGGCGACCTGCCGGGAGTAGCGCCGTCCGCCCTCCTCCGGTGGACCCGCGGCCTTGTCCGCCGACTCGGGTACCGAGTGCGCGGTGAAGACCAGCCGGGCCTGCTCGGTGAGGTCGGCGGCGATGGCATCGGCGAAGGATTCGATGAACAGCGGGTGGTCGAAGAAGTGCCGGATCTTGGTGAGCCGCGGCGCCCCGTCGCCGACGGCCGCCCGGGCCCGCACGATGTCCTCGTCGTACTGCCGGCAGGCGGAGTAGCCACCGTAGGCGCTGGTCGGCAGCACCAGCGCGTCCCGGATCCCGTCCGCGGCCATCCGGCCGACGGTGTCCTCGACCATCGGGTGCCAGTTGCGGTTGCCGAAGTACACGGGCAGATCGTGACCGGCGGCCTTGAGCTCGGCCTCCAGGTTGGCGATGATCTCGCGGTTGAGCTGGTTGATGGGGGACACGCCACCGAAGTGCAGGTAGTGCTGCTCGACCTCGTCCAGGCGCTCCGGCGGGACACCGCGGCCCCGGGTCACGTTCTCCAGGAAGGGGCGGACCTCGTCGGGGCCCTCTGGTCCCCCGAACGACAGCAACAGGATGGCGTCGACACTCACTCGTCAACCCTACGTGACGATCGGTGTCGGGTACGGCTGCCAGTCTCCCGCCCATGACACGCGGCACAGTGATAGTGGTCCTCGCCGGCGCCACCGGCCTGGCGCTGGTGTTGCTCTCCCCGCTGCTGCTGGCCAGGTCGTTCGGCGCGCGGGGGCTGGACTGGGCGCTGCTGGGCGATATCGGTCAGGCCTACGGTGCGGCGTCGGCGGTGCTGTCCACCGTGGCGATCATCGGAGTGACCGGATCACTGCTGGTCCAGGCCCGGCAGTCGACGGCGCAACGCGCGACGAGCGTGCGGGACTTCCATCGGCAGCTGCTCGCCATGACGGTCCGGGATCCGGAGCGGTTCCTGCCCGCCTTCGGCTGGGACATGGGCGGCCGGAGCGCTCGCCAGCAGAGCCAGTTGCTGTTCGCGCACACGATCATGATCTATGCCCACCTGGGCCATGACATCGGCATCACCGACGAGCGGCAGCTGCGCACGCTGACCCTGAAACACCTGTTCTCCGGGGAGATCGGCCGGGAGTACTGGGAACTCATGGGCCGCGAGGCGACCGCGGGCCTCACGACCCGCCGGCCCGGGGAGTTCCTGCGGATCGCCACCGAGGAGTACGAGAAGGCGCTGGCCTCCGGTCCGCCCGCCGTCGCGGCGAACGGACCGGAAACCGGGAGTGGAACTAAGCGCCGACGGCGTGCAGGCCGCCGTCGACGTGCACGATCTCGCCGGTGGTCGCCGGGAACCAGTCGGACAGCAGCAGCGCGCAGGCCTTGGCGGTCGGCGTCGGGTCCAGCAGGTCCCAGCCCAGCGGGGAACGGCTGACCCAGGTGTCCTCGAACTGGTCGAAGCCCGGGATGCTCTTGGCGGCCATGGTGCGCAACGGACCCGCGGCGACCAGGTTGGACCGGATGCCCTGCTTGCCCAGGTCACGAGCCAGGTAGCGGTTCGCCGACTCCAGACCGGCCTTGGCGACGCCCATCCAGTCGTAGACCGGCCACGCCTGCGCGGCGTCGAAGGTCAGGCCGACGATGGAGCCACCGGATTTCATCAGCGGCAGCGCGGCGATGGCCAGGGACTTGTACGAGTAGGTGGACACGTGCAGCGCGGTGGCCACGTCCTCCCACGGCGCGGTCAGGAAGCCGCCGCCCAGGGTGGACTGCGGCGCGAAGCCGATGGAGTGCATGACCCCGTCGATGCCGTCCACGTGCTCGCGCACCCGGTCGGCGAGGGAGTCGAGCTGCTCCTGGTTGGTGACGTCCAGCTCGATGACCGGCGCCTCCTCGGGCAGCCGCTTGGCGATGCGCTCCACCAGGCTCAGCCGGCCGAATCCGGTCAGCACCACGGTCGCGCCCTGCTCCTGGGCGACCTTGGCCACGTGGAAACCGATGGACGCATCGGTGATGACACCGGTGATGAGCAGACGCTTGCCCGCCAGAATTCCAGTCACGTCAAATCCTTAGAAGGTAGATGCGGAGAAACACGAGTTGGGGCACAAACGACATTGAGGTCGGCCGGCGCGGCGCGCCAGGGGCGAAGCCCCTCTGATCCAGCGAGGGTGGGCCGAAGGCCTGCCCGAGCGATCAGCTGGCCGATAAACAACTCAGTGCCCCATGCCGAGGCCGCCGTCGACCGGCAGCACGGCGCCGGTGATGTACGCGGCGGCGTCCGAGGCGAGGAAGGTGACCGCACCGGCGACCTCGTCCGGCTGCGCGAGGCGGCCGGCGGGCACGGTGGCCAGGATCGCCTTCTTGCGGTCCTCGCTCAGCTCGTCGGTCATGTCGGTCTGCACGAAACCGGGGGCGATCACGTTCGCGGTGATGTTCCGCGAGCCCAGCTCGCGGGCGATGGACCGGGCGACGCCGACCAGTCCGGCCTTGCTGGCCGCGTAGTTGACCTGGCCGGGGCCACCCATGTGCCCGACGACCGAGGAGATGAAGATCATCCGGCCCCAGCGGGCCTTCAGCATCGAGCGGGTGGCGCGCTTGGCGACGCGGTAGGCGCCGGTCAGGTTCGCGTCCAGCACCCGGGTGAACTGCTCCTCGGACATGCGCATCAGCAGGGTGTCGTCGGTGATGCCCGCGTTGGACACGACCACCTCGACCGGGCCGAAGTGGGCCTCGATCTCGGTGAAGGCCGCGTCGACGGACTCCGCGTCGGTGACGTCGCACTTCACCCCGTACAGGCCCTCCGGCACGCCGGATCCCCGGTGGGTGACAGCGACATTGTCGCCCTGCGCGGCGAACGCCTGCGCGATGGCGAGCCCAATACCGCGATTGCCGCCCGTGACCAGTACCGTCCGCGCCACTTCATACCCTCCGTCAAGTCTGTGAACACCCGACCTGGACCCTACTGCCGGACAGCGAAGGTCCCCACTTCGGCCGGGATGCCTGGAAGAATCATTCCGGTGTCCGTGCCCTTTGCCGATGACCGCAGCACCAAAAAGCTGGCCCAGTCTTTGTCGGCTCGGGTCGACGGCGATGTGCTGTTCGACCCGGCGAGCCGTGCGCTGTACAGCACGGATGCGTCCAACTACCGCCGGATTCCGCTGGGTGTCGTGCGCCCCCGGCACCCGGACGCCGTGATCGACGCCATGGCGGTGGCCGCCGAGTTCGATGTGCCCATCACCACGCGCGGCGCCGGGACCAGCGTGGCCGGCAACGCCTGCGGCGCGGGGCTGATCATCGACCTGCAACGGCACTGTGACCGGATCACGGAGATCGACCCTGATCGGGCCGTCGCGGTCGTGCAGCCGGGTGTCGTCCTCGATGACCTGCAACGGGAGGCGGCCCGGCACGGATTGATGTTCGGCCCCGATCCGTCCACCCACAGCCGCTGCACCCTCGGCGGGATGATCGGCAACGACGCCTGCGGCGCGCATTCCGTCGCCTATGGCCGCACCTCGGACAACGTCCTGGACCTGGACGTGCTGACCTATACCGGACAGCGGTTCCACACCTCCGGCTTCGCGCATCCTTCGCTGACCTCGCTCCAAGGCCTGATGCCGCCGCCCACCTTCAGCCGCCGGGTCTCCGGCTACCAGCTGGACGCGCTGCCCGATGTGACCCGGGCGCTGATCGGCACCGAAGGCACCTGTGTGACCGTGCTCGGCGCCACCCTGCGGCTGCACCGCAGGCCGGCGGCCCGGGCCCTGGCCGTGCTGGCCTTCGCCGACCGCTACGGCGCCGCCGATCATGGCCACACGCTGCGCGGACCCGGGGTGCTGACCATCGAGGGCCTGGATGACCGCCTAGTGGCGTTGTCCCGCAACGCCGGGCTGCTGCCGCCGGGGAACAGCTGGCTGCTGGTGGAGACCGGCGGCGAATCCCTGGACGAGGCACGGGAACTGGCCGCCTCGCTCTCCGATGTCGTGCTGCACGAACCGGAGGACATGCGGGCGCTGTGGAAGATCCGCGAGGAGGGCGCCGGGCTGGCCACCAGGATGGGCGACGGCGGTGAGGCCTGGTCCGGCTGGGAGGACGCCGCGGTCCCGCCCGAGCGGTTGGGCGCCTACCTGCGCGAGTTCGACGAGCTGCTGCGCGGCCACGGCAGGCGGGGTGTCTCCTATGGACACTTCGGCGAGGGCTGCCTCCATGTCCGGATCGACTTCGACCTGCGCGCCGGGTACCGGGCGTTCCTGGAGGACGCGGCGGATCTCGTTGTCGCACACGGGGGTTCGCTGTCCGGTGAGCACGGCGACGGCCACGCGCGGTCGGCGCTGTTGCCCAGGATGTACTCCCCCGCCGTGCTGGACGGTTTCCGCCGGTTCAAGGCGGTGTTCGATCCCCGGGGCCGGATGAATCCGGGGATCATCGTCGACCCGCTGCCGGTGGACGAGGACCTGCGGATCGTGGTGGCACCACCCAGGATCCCGCATCGCACCGAGCTCACGCTGCCCGCGGACGGCGGAGACCTGGCCGCGGCGACCCGGCGGTGTGTCGGCGTCGGCAAGTGTGTGGCGAGCGAGGGCGGCATGATGTGCCCGAGCTACCGGGCCACCGGCGAGGAGAAGCACTCCACCCGCGGCCGGGCGCGGCTGCTGTTCGAGATGCTGTCCGGCTCGGTGATCACCGGCGGCTGGCGGTCGCCCGAGGTGCGGGAAGCCCTCGACCTGTGCCTGGCGTGCAAGGCCTGCAAGCGGGACTGCCCGGTGGACGTGGACATGGCCACCTACAAGGCGGAGTTCCTGCACCGGCACTACCGGCGGCGGCCGCGGCCCCTGGCCCACTACTCGATGGGCCGGCTACCGCTGTGGCTGCGCCTGGCCCGCTCGCTGCCCGGCCTGGTCAACCGGCTCAGCGGCACTGCTTTGTTGCGGCGGCTCGGCGGCATCGACCCGGCGCGCGCGATTCCGCAGCTGGCGGAGCAGAATCTGCAGAATTGGTGGCAGCACCGGCGTCGCAGGCGCACGGGAACGCCGATCCAGTTGCTGCCGGACACGTTCACCAACTACTTCGACCCGCAGACCGGCCGGGACGCGGTGGCGGTGCTGGAGCACCTCGGCTTCGCGGTGCACCTGCCGCCGGACCCGGTGTGCTGTGGGCTGACCTGGTACTCCACCGGCCAGTTCGCCGGGGCCAGGCGGCAGTTGCGCAGGCTGGCCGCCGAGATGGTCCCCGGGGTGCCGTTGGTCGGGCTGGAACCCAGTTGTACCGCGTTCCTCAAACACGACGCCCCGCAGCTGTGCCCGGACGACCCGGCGGTGGCCGAGCTCAGCGAATCGGTGCGCACGTTCGGCGAGACCGTGCGGCCGCTGCTGGCCGCGAGCCCACCGTTCACCACCCGCAGGCGCGCCGTCGTTCAGCAGCACTGCCACAGCTACGCCGAGCTCTCGCCGGACGCGGACCGGCAGGTCCTGGCGATGGCAGGCGTGACCGCCGATGTGCTCGACTCCGGCTGCTGCGGGCTGGCCGGGAACTTCGGCTTCGAGAACGG
The DNA here is from genome assembly GCA_003600225.1 of Pseudonocardiaceae bacterium YIM PH 21723. Lineage (GTDB taxonomy): Bacteria > Actinomycetota > Actinomycetes > Mycobacteriales > Pseudonocardiaceae > QZFT01. Next base: position 32,504 of record QZFT01000037.1, on the reverse strand, counting down.
GCACCATTCACTGTCGCTGGCGGTGGCCGAGCAGGAGTTGCTGCCCGCCGTCCGCGCCGCCGCGCCGGAGACCGCCATCGTGGCGGATGGTTTCAGCTGCCGCACCCAGCTGCGCGAGTGCACCGACCGCGAGCCCGTTCACCTCGCATCGCTGCTGGTGGAGGCTCTGGAGCTGAAAGCGTAGTCCCGAAGTTGACGATGTTCGGCTTCGCCCGAACATCGTCAACTTCGGAGGACTGTGATCAGGTGGGGAGGCGGTGGCCGATCGCCAGGGCGCCGCCGATGGCGACGATCAGCGACAGGACGCCGAACAGCAGCCAGGGGCGGCTGGCGTCGGTCTGCTTGATCTCGTAGCCGATCTGCTCGCCGAGGGTCGCGTACACCTGCCGGAGCTGCTCCGCGCTGGCCGCCTTGTAGAACTGGCCACCGGACAGCTTGCCGATCTGCTCCAGGGATTCGTCGTCCACCGGCACCGGACGCTCGGCGCCCTCCAACACGATCGAGCCGCCCCGCGTGCCGAAGGAGATCGCCGAGATCGGCACACCCTTCTCCTTGGCCTGCTTGGCCGCGGTGAACGCACCACGCGGGCCGCTAGTGTCCTGCGAGGGCACGGTCTGCTTGCCGTCACTCATCAGCACGATCCGGGCCGGCGGCGCGCCGTCCACCCCACCGACCGCAGTGGAGAAGCTCTCGATGCCGTTCAACGCGGCGAAAACGGCCTCACCGGTGGCGGTGGCCTCCGCGAGGTGCAGGTTGTCGATGGCCTGCTTCACGCTGGTCCGCTCGGTGGTCGGCGAGACCAGGATGGTGGCCGACGCGGCGAACGACAGCAGACCCAGGTTCACCCCGGGGGTCAGGTCGTCGGCGAACTGCTTGGCCGCCGCCTGGGCCGCGGCCAGCCGGGTCGGGGCGACGTCGGTGGCCTTCATGGACAGCGATACGTCGATCACCAGCATCACCGTGGCGCGGTTGCGCGGCACCTTCTGCTGCGCCTGCGGACCGGCGAGGGCGACCACCAGCAACAGCATGCCGACCAGCAGCAACGCCACCGGAGCGAACCGCCACCAGCCCTGCCGTTTCGGCATCACCCGCTCAAGGAGCTCCAGGTTGGCGAAGCGCAGCGTGTTGCGCTTCTTGGCCCGCTGCGCGAGCAGGTATCCGGCGACCAGACCGGCCACCACGAGCAGCAACAGGAAGTTCCACGGGTGGGCAAAACTCACGATCCGGACCAGTTCCTCTTTCGAGCGACGACGAAACGGACGATATCGGCGACCCAGTCGGAGTCCGTGCGCAGCACCAGATGACCGGCGCCCGCCTGTCGCAGGCCGGCGGCCACCGCATCGCGGTGCGCGGCCGCCGCAGCGGCGAACTCGCGGCACAACAGCGGGGTGGTGTGCACCTCGCGCTGCCGCCCGGTCTCCGGGTCGGCGAGCACCACGGTGCCCACGTCGGGCAGTTCCAGGTCACGGGGGTCGATGACCTCGATGGCCAGCAGGTCGTGCCGGGCGGACAACGCCCGCAGCGGCCGCTGCCACTCCAGGCCGCCGAGGAAGTCGGAGATCACCACGATCAGCCCACGGCGGCGCGGTGGCCTGCGCAGTTGCTCCAGCAACGCGGCCAGATCGCCGCGGGTGCCCTCCGGGGCGGGCGCGGTGCCCGCGACCCGGCGCAGCATGGTCTGCGCGTGTGCCAGCCCACCGCGGGCCGGGATGCGCTGGGTGTCCTCGCCGGTCGATACCAGGGCGCCGATCCGGTTGCCGCCGCCACGGGTCAGATGGGTGATCGCGGCGAGCGCGGCCACCGCGAGTTCCCGCTTGAGGCAGGCGGCGGTGCCGAAATCCAGGCTGGGCGACAGGTCCAGCGCCACCCAGGTCTCCAGCTCCCGGTCGGCGATGGTCTCCCGGATGTGCGGCACCGAGGTGCGCGCGGTGACCGACCAGTCCATCCGGCGCACGTCGTCGCCTGGCTGGTAGGGCCGCGCCTCCCCCGGCTCGCTGCCGGGCCCGGGAACCAGTCCCAGGTGGTTGCCCTGCAACAGGCCGTCCAACCGGCGCCGGACGTCCAGTTCCAGGGTGCGCAGACCGGCGTCCAGCCGGCCGTCGGCCAGTTCCGGTGGCGCCCAGCTGGGCCGGGCCTCGGCCTGGGTCACTACTGCTGTCCCGGGGCCGGGGCGGCGGGCGCCGGGAAGCCGGGCGCCGGGGTCACGTTGAACTGCTGGGTGTTGCCGATCGGCTCAGCACCGGTGGGAACGGGGGCCGCCGGGGCCGGCGGCTGCTGGACCTGCGGGCGGGCGGAGACCTGCGGCAACGGCACGGTCTGCAACACGCGGTTGACGATGTGGTCCACCGGAACCGAGTCGGCGAGCGCGTCGTAGGACAGCACCAGGCGGTGGCGCAGCACGTCCGGCACCACGTCCACGATGTCCTGCGGGAGCACGTAGTCCCGGCCGCGGACCAGGGCGAGCGCCCGGGATGCGGCCACGATGCCCAGGGACGCACGCGGGGAGGCACCGTAGGCGATCCAGCCGGCGACGTCGGACAGGCCGTGCTCGGCGGGGGTACGGGTGGCCAGGACCAGGCGCACCACGTAATCCACCAGCGCGTGGTGCACGAACACCTGGCCGGCGACCTCCTGCAGCCGGGTCAGCTCCTGCGGGCTGAGCACCTGCTGCGGGACCGGCGGGTGCACACCCATCCGGTAGATGATCTCCCGCTCCTCCTCCACCGTGGGGTACTCCACGATGATCTTGAACAGGAAGCGGTCCCGCTGCGCCTCGGGCAGCGGGTAGACGCCCTCGTTCTCGATCGGGTTCTGCGTGGCGAGCACCAGGAACGGGTCGGGCATCGGGAAGGTCTTGCCACCGAGGGACACGTGCCGTTCGGCCATGACCTCCAGCAGCGCGGACTGCACCTTGGCCGGCGCGCGGTTGATCTCGTCGGCGAGCACGAAGTTGGCCACCACCGGGCCGAGCTCCACGTCGAAGGCCTCGCTGCTCTGCCGGTAGATGCGGGTGCCGAGCAGGTCGGCAGGCACCAGGTCCGGGGTGAACTGCAGGCGGGAGAAGGAGCCACCGACCACGGTCGCGAAGGTCTCCACCGCGAGGGTCTTGGCCACACCGGGCACACCTTCGAGGAGGATGTGGCCCTTGGCCAGCAGGCCGACCAGCATCCGCTCGACCAGGCGATCCTGGCCGACGATGACCCGCTTCACCTCGAAGACCGTGCGCTCCAGCAGTCGAGCGTCGTTGGCCGGAGGGCTGGGGTTGCCCTGCTGCTCGGCGCCAGGCTCTGTCACTCGTCCTCCATCGATCACATGTCAGTAGTCAGCCGGGCCTGCCAGTCGGCGAGATCGGCGGGCGTGTCCACGTCGGCGCTCTCCGCGCCCGTGGCAGCCACGCTGATCATCGGCAGACCGCCGAGTACCCGGCGCAGCGCCCGTCCAGTCATCTCACCGGACAACGCCGCCCGAAGGGCCGGGTAACGCCAGGCGCTGACCAGCCACTGCGTGGTTCTCGCGTCCCCATCATCCATGAGCAGGGCTCCGGCTGCCTGAGAATCTGCCCAGAGCGCGCGAATCAACCGCTCAACTGTGGCCTGTCCCACCCCGGGATGGTCCACCGCGAGTGCCATAACCGTAGTGGTTACCCCCGACAGCCGCTCCACCCCCGCCGCCAACGCGGCCGCCGGACCACCGCCGGGCGGGTCCTCGCACGCCCAGTCGACGGCGAATCCGTCCCGCTCAGGACCCACCACCACGACCTGCTCGGCGCCCTGAACGGCCGCCAGCGCCCGGCTCAGCAGGGACCGTCCGTCCAGCTCGACGGCCGCCTTGTCCACACCGCCCAGCCTGATCCCGGCACCGCCGGCCAGGATCACCGCGCTGAACCGAGTAAGGGTGCCCCTTCCTGCGTTCAACGCTGTGAGGGTGCCCCTTACTGCGTTGAGTGGAGGGTGGGTGCCCCTTACTGCGTCGCTGGTCACAGTTCGGCCCTGCGACGGCGTTCGGCCAGCACGGCGGCCAGGTAGAGCTCCGGGTGCATCGACGGATCCGGGCCGATTCCCAGGTGGGCGGCGACCTCACCGGCGAGCCGCCGGCCGAGGCTGGTCCGCGCGCTGAGGGTCAGCTCGTGTGCCCGGCCGAGGAACTGCCGCACCGACAGCGCCAGGTCGTCGGGCACCACCCGCACGTTGAGCCCGGCGGCCCACTCCGCGTACCCGTCCGGCATGGTGATCCACCCGGGGTGCCCGGCTCGCGGCGCGCGTACCCGGATGACCACGGTGCCCGCCAGGTAGTCGCCGACCCGCTTGCCGCGCGGCGAGATCAGCGAGGTGATCGCCGCGACCGCGCCGAACAGGCCCAACGCCCAGAAGTCCACGAAGAACCCGGAGAGGGAGCGCACCAGCGCGTGCCGGAACCGGATCGGGCCACCGTCGTCCCGCACCACCCGCAGGCCCATGATCAGCTTGCCCAGGGAGCGGCCGGAGCTCAGCGTCTCCACCAGGGTGGGCAGCCCGACCAGCATGGCGATCAGGTAGACCAGCGTGAGGGTCTGCGCCAGCGACAGGTCCCGCTCGGGCATCAGCCCGACGAACAGGATCAGCCCGATGATGAACCCGATGACGACGATCATCAGGTCCAGCGCGTAGGCCACGCCACGGCTGGCGAGGCGGGCCTCGCGGAGTTCCAGGGGCACCGCGTCCCCGGTGATGATCTGCGACATACCGTCTTTCCACTCCCCAGGTCGGTTGATGCGATTATGGTCCCAGCTGGGGAGGTGCGAGTGGACATCGACGCGTTCACCGCTGCGCACGGCGCGCAGTGGGATCGCCTGGCGGCGCTGTCCCGCCGGGGCAGGCGGCTGACCGGCGCCGAGGCGGACGACCTCGTGGCGCTCTACCAGCAGACCGCGACGCACCTGTCGCTGGTGCGGTCCACGGCACCCGATCCGGTACTCCTTGCCCGGCTGTCCACCGTCGTCGCGCAAGGCCGCGCGGCGATCACCGGCACGTCCACCCCGGCCTGGGCGGAGATCGGCCACTTCTTCGCCCGGCGGTACCCGGCGGTGCTCTATCGGGCGGCTGCCTGGTGGGTTCCGGTGGCGGTGCTGTGCACCCTGGTCTCCGGACTGCTGGCGGCCTGGGTGACGGCCAACCCGGAGGTGCAGGCGACGATCGCCGCCCCGGACGAGATCCGCGAACTCACCCGTCCGGGTGGGAAATTCGAGACCTACTACTCGACCGGCCCGGCGGCCTCCTTCGCCGCGCACGTGTGGACCAACAACGCCTGGGTGGCGGCCGGTTGCCTGCTGCTGGGCGTGCTCGGCCTGCCGGTGCTGTTCATCCTGTGGCAGAACGCGGCCAACCTGGGGGTCTCGGCCGGGCTGATGGCCGCCGCCGACCGCCTCGACGTGTTCTTCGGGCTCATCCTCCCGCACGGGCTGCTGGAGCTGACCTGCGTGTTCGTCGCCGCGGGCACCGGTTTGAAACTGGGCTGGACGGTCATCGACCCGGGCCCGCGCTCCCGGGCGGACGCGCTGGCGGAACAGGGCCGGTCCGTGGTCGTCGCGGTCCTCGGCCTGGCCTGCACCCTGGCGGTGTGCGGCGCCATCGAGGGCTTCGTGACGCCGTCGGGGCTGCCCACCTGGGCCCGGGTGGGCATCGGGGTGACCGCCGAGGTGGCCTTTCTGCTGTACGTCTTCGTCTTGGGCCGCCGCGCCGCCCGGACCGGCGAGACCGGCGACCTGGACGCCCGCTATCGGGAGACCGGGGACCTGGTCTCCGGCTGACCGGTGTCTGCCGGATGTCAGACCGCTCCCCTAGCGTTGCCCGCACATACTGGGGCAAGGGGGAATCGTGAGTTCGATCAGTGTGCCGCGCGCCCGCGCATGGGTGGCTACGGCGGTCCTGCTGCTGGGGACGATCCTCGCACCGGAGGCCGCAGCCGCCGGGGAGGGCGGCGGCGTCATCGCCTGGGGAGACAACTCCTCCGGTCAGACGACCGTGCCGGAGGCGGCCAGGAGCGGCGTGGTCTCCGTGGCCGCGGGCGGAAACCACGTGCTGGCGTTGAAGACCGACGGCTCGGTGATCGCCTGGGGTAACAACAAGGAGGGGCAGGCCACAGTTCCGCCGGAGGCGCGCAGCGGGGTCGTCGCCATCGCGGCGGGCTCCTGGCACAGCCTCGCGCTGAAGGCGGACGGCTCGGTGGTCTACTGGGGCCACCCGTTCGCGGTGCCCGCCGAGGCCAAGAGCGGGGTCACCGCCATCTCCGCCGGCGTGTACAAGAACCTGGTCGCCAAAGCGGACGGCTCGGTGGTGCTCTGGGGCGATTCGACGCCGGTACCGCCCGCCGCCATGACCGGTGTCCGCGCGGTGGCCTGCCACTACCACATGCTGGTGGCCAAGACGGACGGCTCGGTGGTCGCCTGGACCCGCAACGACGAGTACGGCGAGACCACGGTGCCCGCGGCGGCGAGCAGCGGCGTGGTCGCCGTCTCGGCCGGGCCGTGGCGCAGTGTCGCGTTGAAGTCCGACGGATCCGTGCTGGTCTGGGGCGACGTCTTACAGCCGCCGCCGGCCGAGGTGTCCAGTGGAGTCGTCGCCATCGACTCCAGCTTCTCGAACGACGTGGCGTTGAAGTCGGACGGCTCGGTCGTCATGTGGACCAACGGGTACGGCGGTGACACCACGGTTCCCGCCGAGGCGAAGAGCGGCGTGACCGCCATCTCAGCAGGTCTGGCGTTCACCGTGGCCGTCCGGAACGGGCCGGTGCGCTAGACGCGAATGGCCGGTTCCGCCACCGGCCGGTGTCCGGCAATCGGAGTCTGGGCGATGCCGGTCCGTTGCCATAGCGTTTCCCCATCAGTCCGGGCTGGGGCCGGACGTCCTGGGGAAAGGTGAACGGTGAATTCGACTCGTATTCGGCGCGCCCACAAGTGGGTGGCCGCGGTAGCACTCCTGGCGGGAACGGTGTTGACGACGCCGCAGGCCTCGGCCACCGAGGACGGCGGCGGCGTCATCGCCTGGGGTGAGAACAAGGATGGTCAGACCACCGTTCCGGAGGCGGCTAAGAGCGGAGTGGTATCCGTGGCCGCGGGCGGAAACCACGTCCTGGCGTTGAAGACCGACGGCTCGGTGATCGCCTGGGGCAAGAACGACAACGGGCAGGCCACCGTACCGCCGGAGGCACGCAGCGGGGTCGTCGCGATCGCGGCGAGTTACTCCAAGAGCCTGGCGCTGAAGGCGGACGGCTCGGTGATCGAGTGGGGCCTGTTCTGGCCGGACGTACCCGAGGCGGCCAAGAGCGGGGTCGTCGCCATCGCCACCGGATCCAATCACGACCTGGCGATCAAGTCGGACGGCTCGCTGGTGACCTGGAGCCTGTACGGGGACCCGGTGCCGCCGGAGGCCACCACCGACGTCCGCGGGATCGACGCCGACTTCCACCAGCTGGTGCTGAAGGCGGACGGTTCGGTGGTCTCCTGGTCGCACAAGGACGAATACGGCGAGACCACGGTGCCTGAGCAGGCCAAGAGCGGGGTGACCGCGGTCTCCGCCGGATCCTGGCGCAGCGTGGCCCTGAAGTCCAACGGTTCGGTGATCAGCTGGGGCAAGCAGCTGCGGCCGCTCCCGCCCGAGGTCTCCGGCGGCGTCACCGCCATCTCGGCCGGTGGCCTGCACGATCTGGCGTTGAAGGCGGACGGATCGGTCGTGGCGTGGGGCTACAACTTCTCCGGGGAGAGCGTTGTACCCGAGCTGGCCAAGAGCGGGATCACCGCCATCTCCGCCGGTGACTACTTCAGCGTGGCACTTCGCCGCGGTCCCCTGCCCGCGCAGTCGCGGTCGGCGGTCGCCTCGACGCCAGGTGACGGCGTCACCGCGCAGATGTCGGCCGACCGGCAGGCGCTCGACAAGGAGCGGGCCCGGCGCTAGCGGGTTCCACCGGCCTTGAGGGCCAGGTACATGTCCGACAGTCGCGGCGGGAGCTGATCCGGCTCGGCATCCACCACCTGCACACCGTGGGTGCCGAGCAGCCGGGTCAGCTCCCGGCGTTCCGCGAGCGTGCGTTCGGCGGCGGCCGCCTCGTAGACGGCCTGCACGGTATCCCGGCCCTGGGCCAGCGCGCCGATGGCCGGATCGCCGACCGCGCCCAGCACGACCCGGTGCCGGGCGGTGAGCATCGGCAGCACCGGAAGCAGTCCCTGCCGGATGGCCCCCGAGTCCAGTCCGGTCAGCAGTACCACGAGCGCGCGTTGCCGGGCCCGGCGGAGGATCTCGCTGGTCAGCAGCCGGTAGTCGGTCTCGACCAGTTCCGGCTCCAGGGGCGCCATGGCGTTCACCGTGTCCGGCAGCGCGGCACCGGGCACGCTCGCCCGGACCCGCCGGTCGACGGCCAGGAAGTCCACCCGGTCACCCGCCTGGGTGGCGAGCACCGACAGCAGCAGCGTCGCGTCCATGGCCGCGTCCAACCGGGGTGCGTCGCCCACCCGGCCGGCGGACAGCCGGCCGGTGTCCAGCACGATGAGCACCCGCTGGCTGCGTTCCGGCCGCCAGGTCCGCACCATGACGTCGGCGGCCCGGGCGGTGGCCCGCCAGTCGATGGACCGCACGTCGTCGCCGATCACGTACTCGCGCAGCGAGTCGAACTCGGTGCCCGCGCCCCGGACCAGGGACGCGCGGCGCCCGTCCAGTTCACGGAGCCGGGCCAGCCTGGCCGGGAGGTGTTTGCGGCTGTGGAACGGCGGCAGCACCCGCAGCACGCCCCCGGCGTCGACGGAGCGCTGCCGGGCGGCCAGCCCGAGGCGGCCGAGGCTGCGCACGGTGACCCGGTCGGCGCGGCGATCACCGCGACGGGTGGGCAGCAACGCGGTGCTGATCGAGCGCCGCTCCCCCGCCGGGACGCGCAGCGGATGCCGATCGGTCGCCGCGCCCGCGCTGGGCACCCAGGCGTCCCGCAGCACGCCGCGCACCGCCCGGCGGCCCGGATTGGTGATCACCAGCGTGGTCTCGGCGGGCTCGCCCAGCCGGACGTTGCCCGTGGCCTTCCGGACAATCGTCAGCGAGCGGATCGATCCGGCGGTCAGCAGGTCGATGCCACACAACGCGAGGATCGCCCCAGTGCCGACCAGTACCCCGGTCCAGGAGGGCAGCAGCAGGCCGACCCCCAGGGCGGAGATCAGCCCCAGCAGCCCGGCTCTGGCGGTGAGCGCCACGGTTACCTCGGTACCGGGACCGAGGCGAGTACCCCGTCCAGCACGCCGTCGGCGGTGACGCCTTCCAGGGTCGCCTCCGGACGCAGGTCGATGCGGTGCCGCAGCGCGGGCCGCGCCAGGGCCTTCACGTCGTCCGGGGTGACGTAGTCGCGGCCGGACAGCCACGCCCAGGCGCGGGCCACGGCCAGCAGCCCGGTGGCGCCGCGCGGGGAGACGCCGAGCCGCACGGACGGCGCCGTACGGGTGGCCCGGCACAGGTCGACGACGTAGGCGAGCAGTTCCGGGCGCACGGTGATCGCGCCGACGGCCGCGCGGGCGGTCGCCAGGTCGGCCGCTGTGGCCACCGGACGCAGGCCGGCGGCGGCCAGGTCACGCGGGTCGAAGCCCGCCGAGTGCCTGCGCAGCACCTCGATCTCCTGCTCCCGCTCGGGGGCGGGCATGGTCAGCTTGAGCAGGAACCGGTCCAGCTGCGCCTCGGGCAGCGGGTAGGTGCCCTCGTACTCCACCGGGTTCTGCGTGGCGATCACCACGAACGGGTCGGGCAGCGGGCGCGGCTTGCCGTCGATGGAGACCTGCCGCTCCTCCATCGCCTCCAGCAGCGCGGACTGCGTCTTCGGCGGCGTCCGGTTGATCTCGTCTGCCAGGAGCAGGTTGGTGAAGACCGGCCCCTCGCGGAAGGAGAACTCGGCGCTGTGCGGGTCGTAGACGATGGAGCCGGTGACGTCGCCGGGCATCAGGTCCGGGGTGAACTGGATGCGTGTGGTGGTCACGTCCAGCGCGGCGGCCAGGGCCCGCACGGCGAGCGTCTTGGCGACGCCGGGCACGCCTTCGAGGAGGACGTGGCCACGGCACAGCAGGGCCAGGATGAGGCCGGTGACGGCGGCGTCCTGGCCGATCACCGCCTTGCCCACCTCGTCGCGCAGCGCGGTCAGCGCGGTCCGGGCGGCATCGGTATCCGGGGTCATGATCTGCGTACCTCGTTCTCCACGGCGTCCAGCTCGGTCGCCAGGTTGATCAGCTCGGCCTCGGTGGTGGTGCTGCCGTAGAGCAGCTCGGGAATGTCGGTGCGGCCGGTGCGCCGGGCGACCTCGGCCACCAGGCCCTCGTCGCCGTGCTGTCCGAGCATCGGCCGCAGTCTGTCCACTGTGGCCTGCCGGAGCGCGGCGGCGGCGTGGTCGGTGGCCCCGGCCCGCTGGTACAGCCGCGCGCGGCCTTCGACGGTCTCGGCGCCACGCACGGTGACCGGCAGCCGTTCGGCGACCAGGGGGCCGAGCCTGCGGGCCCGCCAGATCCCGAACAGCAGCACCGCGACCAGGATCTGGACGCCGCCGAAGACCCAGCCGTCCGGCAGGTAGTCGGTGAACTTCTTCGTGCCGCCGCCCAGTCCGGGATCGGTGGGCGTCGGCACGAACCAGACCAGCGTCCGCCCGCCGCCGAGGAGGTTCATCGCCAGCGCCGCGTTGCCCTCTTCGTCCAGCAGCGAGTTGGCGAATCCGGTGGACAGCACGGTGATCCGCTCCGCCCGCACCAGCCCGGCTCCCTCACCGGCGGGGTAACAGGACTGGCTGCCCGGCTCGCCCCGGTAGACGAGGCCGGCGATCGTGCTCCTCCCGGCCTTGCGGGCGGCGGGCAGCGTGCAGTCCGGCTCGCGCACGGATTCGGCCACCTGACCAGCGATCCGCACCGGCAGGTGCAGCGCGGTGAGCGCCCGTGGGCCCGGCTGGACCAGCACCACGTCGGACTCGGACTCGTCGACCAGCGCCGCCAGCACACCGGGTTCGAGCAGATCGGGCGCGGTGACGAGCAGCGTGCCGCCGGCGGTGCGTACCTCCCGGCGGGCGTCCTCCAGGGTGCGCGCTGGGACGACCCGCACTCCCTGATCGGCGATCAGCCGGGCGACCGCGCGGCCACCATCGCGTTGATAGGACTCGGGATCCAGCGGCGGCCGGGCGACGCCGCCACGCAGCAGCACGGTGAGCACCACGACCAGCAGCAGCAGGACGGCGATCAGCACCGGCAGCCGGGCGGCCCGCCAGACACGGGTCACGGGAGCACCGCCGACGGGATCTCCCGGACCACCCGATCGTCCAGCTCGGCGATCAGCCGGTACGCGGGCTCGGTGGCCGGATGATCGCCGTACACCACGTCGTCGAAGGTGCCCGCCGCGTCCCGCAGCCCGGCCGCGCAGCCGGGCAATAGCCGACCCGCCTCACCGGCGACCTCGTCGACCGTCCGGCCGGACCGTTCGTCCAGCACACCCCGGGTTTCGAGTTCCCGCACGATGGCCCGGAACCGCTCGCGCACCGCGCCGTTCATGTCCCCCGCGGCGGCCGCGTTCTCGGCGGCCGCACGATGGTCGGCGGCGCTCAGCCGGGTGCCGGTGAACACCTCGGCGCCGCGTCTCCGGGTCCGGGCCAGGGGCCCTACCCGCAGCCTGATGATCACGACGATCAGCACCACGAGCACCAGCAACACGGCCAGACCGAGGAATCCGTTGATCCCCGGCACCTCGACGCCGTCGAAGAGTTGCCCGAGTTTACGCAGCACCCAATCCATGGCGCGTTCCAGCGGGCCGGGGTCGTCGGCGTGATAGCCGGGATCGGTCAGTTCCCGGGCCGCACGTTGCCGGGCATCGTCCGCCCCGATGTCAATCGGGACGCCGCGAAGCACGGGTCAGGCCTCCGGCTGGACCGGCGGCGGTGTCGCGGCCAGCCGGGCCAGTTCGATGTCCATACCTTCCTGGCGCATCCGCAGGTCCACGTACAGCAGCGCGGTCACCGCACAGGTGAACGGCGCCATCACGGTCTCGGAGATGAACTTGCCGATGGTGCTCAGCACCAGGTTGGTGGTGCTCAAACCGGCGGTGGGGTCACCGGTGAAGATGCCGTTGAAGCCGCCGCCCAGGTAGGTGAGCGGGGTCTGGATCAGGCCACCGACCAGGAAGGAGAGCAGGAAGGTCAGCAGCAGAATGCCGGTGACCCGCCAGAAGTCGTTCTTGACCAGGGTGAACGACCGGCCCAGTGAGCCGAGGATGGTTCCGCGCTCCAGCACCAGGATCGGCGCGGCGACGGAGCCGAACACCCACAGGATCGGGGCGCCGATCAGGCAGACGAACAGGCCGGCGACGACCATCAGCACATAGAGGAAGGTCAGCCCGGTCAGCGAGAGCAGCCGTGGCCGCAGTTCGGCGAGCACGCTGCCCAGGGTGGCCTCGCGGCCGAGCACCGCGCGGCCGATGATCACGGTCAGGAAGCCGTTCAGCAGCACGGACACGATGATCGAGATGAGCATCCCGAGGGCGCCGACACCGGCAGCGAGTCCGAGGAAGCTGAACAGTTCCTGCGGGTTCGGGGCGGCGGTGTGGTTGTTCAGCGTCTCCTGGAGGCTGCGGGTGCGATCGGCCAGCGGCAACGAGATCAGCAGGTTCAACGCCTGGGCCAGTGCCACGACCACGGCGGACACGCCGAGTGTGAGCGCCGGGAAGCGGCGCACGGTGGCGACCGCGCCGTCCAGGATCTCGCCGAGCTGCAACGGCCGCAGCGGGATCACGCCGGGCTTCGGGGCCTGCGCGTAGTACCCGGGCGGCGGCGTCGGCTGCTGGAACTGCTGCGGCTGGTACTGCGGCTGACCCGCGTTGCCGGAATCCGGCGACTGCCAGCCCTGCTCGTTGCTCATTGACCTGCCCCAGCCTGTCGACCCGATGACCGCCTCGCAGCATACGACGAGCCCCGGTTGGGTCGCTGGTCAGGGCTTCGCCTGTGCGATGATGAAGTGGAGACCCCTCCGGGGCGCACCACAGGAAGGGCCGCGACAGCGTGAACGCACCGAGATCGGGCCGGTCGGACGCCCGCAGCAATCGCGAACGACTGCTGAACGTGGCGCGCGAGGCCCTCGCGGCGGATCCGGCGACCTCACTGACCGCGATCGCCAAGCAGGCCGGGGTGGGCATCGGCACGCTCTACCGGCACTTCCCCACCCGCGAGGCGTTGATCCTCCAGCTGTACCGCACCAATCTGCAGGAACTCATCGACCTGGCCCCGGATCTGCTGACCGAGCACCCGCCACTGGACGCGTTGCGCGCCTGGTTCACCGAGGTCGCCCGCTACGGCCGGCTGAAGCACGGCGTGGCCGAGGTGATCCACGCGGCGACCGACAAGGAGGAGTTCTACGGTCCGTTCGTCGCCGCCATCGAACAGCTGCTGAGCGCGGGGGCGGGAACGCTCAAGCCGGACCTGGATCCGGAGGACGTGCTGCTCCAGCTCAGCGTCCTGTGGCGGATTCCCCCTGGACCGGAGGCCGAGGCCAGGGCGGCCCGGATCCTGGACCTGATCATCGACGGCCTCAAGGCCTGACAGGCGATCATCCGCTGGGGGCTGCGGCCTTCCGTTCCCGTAGCCGCCTGCTGACCGTGCGGGTGGTGCTCAACGCCTGGATCGCCAGCAGCAGCACGGCCGCCAGGATCACGCCGACCAGCGTGGCCCCGCGGAACGCGGGCGCCAGCACGTCCATGATCCGCTGCCCGGCGTGCGCGCCGCTGCCGCTGCCCAGCACCACGATCAACGTCAGCAGATTGGGCACGGCCAGCAGCAGCGCCACGACCGCCCAGAACGCCCGGCCCACCAGCGAGGCATTCTTCCGGACGGCCACCCGCGTCGCCAGCAATGGCAATGCGGTGAACACGAAGCCGATGCCACCGCCCAGCATGGTGCCGGTCAGGAAGGACTGCTGCACCTGGTCACCGATGGTCTGCGCCCACCAGCGGGGCAGGAACGCGGCCAGCAGGAAGTACGCCGGCACCGCGATCACGATCACCGCGAAGATCACCCACAACCACCGGCGCAGATTCCCCGCCGTGCTCTCCACTGTCGTCATGACTGCCTCCTGTTCGACGAGGACAGGAGGCAGTCTGCGACGAGACGCTCACGGGCGCCCGGTGACCTCCACCCGATGGTGTGACAGCTCGAAGGCGTGCCCGGCCCGCAGCAGGGTGCGCTCCTCCAGCGGGCGGCCCAGCAGTTGCATGCCGATCGGCAGCCCGTCGGCGTCCGCACCGACCGGCAGGCTCAACGCGGGCAGGCCGGTGAGGTTGGCCGGGGCGGACAGCCGCACGACGGCGGCGGTGTAGTCCTCGGTGGACCCGTCCGGCCACTCCAGGGTCAGCGCGTCCGGCGGCGGGGCGGTGATCGGCGTGCTCGGCGCGGCGATCACGTCCACCGTCTCCAGCAGCTCCGCCCAGTCCCGCTTCATCAGCTCCCGCATCCGCTGTCCCCGGATGTGGTCCACCGCGGGGATCAACGCCCCCGCTTCCAGGAACGTCCGGACGTCCGCGCCGTAAGCGTCGGGGTCGGTGCGCAGGGTCCGCTCGTGCACGGCGGTGGCCTCCGGCGCGACCAGGGACCACAGGGTCCCGGCGATGTGCCGCTCCTGCGGGATCCGCACCTCGACGGCGTGCGCGCCCAGGGACTCCAGCCGGGTGATGGCGGCTCGCACGGCCGCCTCCACCTCGGGGCGCACCCGATCGAAGTAGTAGTTCACCGGGACGCCGATCCGCAGCCCGGTGAGGTCGGGTTCCGCGTCCACGGCGTAGTCCCCGCCGGTTCCGGGCACCGACCCGGGGTCACGCGGATCGTGTCCGGCGATGGCCCCCAGCACCAGTCCCGCGTCGGCCACCGTGCGGGCGATCGGCCCCACGTGATCGGTCGACCAGGACAGCGGGATCACCCCGTGCCGGGGCACCAGGCCGTAGGTCGGCTTCAGCCCGACGACGCCGTTGAAGGCGGACGGCACCCGGATCGAACCGCCGGTGTCGGTGCCCAGCGAGAACATCGCACTGCCCGCCGCCACCGCCACGGCGGAGCCGCCGCTGGACCCGCCCGCGATCCGGCCCTGATCCACCGCGTTCCGGGTCTGCGCGGTGATCAGGCCGTAGGCGAACTCGTGGGTGTGCACCTTGCCCAGCAACACGGATCCGGCCGCGGCGAGCCGCTCGGTGAGCACGCTGTCCCGCTCGGCCCGGTGACCGGCCCGCACCCGGGAACTCGCCGTGGTGGGCAACCCCGCCACGTCGATGAGGTCCTTGAGCGCCATCGGAATCCCGTGCAGCGGGCCCCGATGGTCGCCCGCGGCGATCTCCTGCTCGGCCCGCGTCGCCTCGGCGCGCGCCCGATCGCCGGTCACCGTCACGTAGGCGTTCAGCGGCGGCTCGGTCTCTTCGATACGGCCCAGCACGGACTCGGTCAGTTCCACCGGGGACAGTTCACGGGCGGCGATCGCCGCCGCGGCGGCCGTCAGGGACAGCTCATGTGGTCGCATCGAACGCCCCCGCGGCCGGCATGTCGCCGAAGTCGACCTCGCGCAGCGACGCGATGGATTCCTGTAACCCGTCCGCCACGGCCGCGGCGATCTCCTCGCGGCCGGGACGCAACGGGATTCCAGCCCGCTCGGCCCATTGCGCCGCCTGTTCCGGCGTGAGTCCGTTGATCATGAGGAGAACCCTAGTGAGGTGATGAGGAGTCCGGCTGGCGGCTTTACGCCGTTACCGTCACTTTCCCGCTCTGTGCCCGCTGACCTGGCAGGCAAGCCACTCGCTACACTCATTCGCGCCTCAGGGAGCACTCCATGACAACGGAGTCACCCCAATAGGCAGGACGACAACGGAGTCACCCCAATAGGCAGGACAATTCGGGACTCCCACGGACTTCACCTGCCGATTCCCATAACGGAATTGGACCGTAATCTCGAATTCAGCAACAGTTTGCGGTCCGGGGACGACAGTGGAGAGTAGTCCGTCAGCGCAGAACGGGGGTCGTCTGGTGATCGATCTACACCCCACCAGCATCACCAAATGGTCGAGCACGAACATCGATCGGCCACTGCATCTGCTGAACGAGACCGCGAAGGACATCTTCGTGGCCCTCTGTATCTGGGACCCGAACGGCACCGCCGACGACACGCTCGGCACCGGTTGGGTCCACGTACGACCGCGGGCGACCAGCACCCTCGCCATCCCGGTCCCCCGCCTGGGCAGCGCCCGGCTGGCGCTCTACGCCCGCTCCCGCAAGAACAAGCGGCAGTGGACCGGTTCAGGCCCGCGCGGCAGGCAGTTCGCGGTGCTGTTACCCGCCGACGGTGAGCGGCTGGACGACCACACCGACTACAGGCTGCGGGGTGCCGCCTCGATGCACACCCGGGTGCTGAGCAGGCGCGGCGGCCTCGAACGACTGGAACGGGTCACCGGGCAACTGGTCGAGATGACCGGCAGCTACACCTACCGGTTCCGCTGGGCCGAGGACCAGCACCAGGTTTCCGCCTAGCCACTCGTCTCGCGGAAGATCGTGTCCTCCGCCATGCTGTGAAACGGGACGAACGGGGAACCCCCTACTGGGCCACACGTCTTGGCCTAGTAGAGGAACAACCGCGCCTGGGACGATCCCAGGCGGCTCACAGCTCAAGGGGGACGACCATGGCGACACGCCCGCACACTCTGGCCCTGGTGGCCGCCGGATCCGCATTGGCGCTGGGTCTCACCGCCTGCGGCGGCGGCTCCGACTCGGCCGGCCCGAGCAGCACCTCCAGCAGCAGCACCACCACCTCGGCCTCCGCCGAGCCCCCGGCCGGCTGGCCCGCGGGCGGCGGCTCCTCGCCGACCACCCGGCCCACCGACTCGGTGAACGGCAACAACGCCGGTCCGGACTGCGCCACCGGCGACCTGGAGGTGACGTCCAAGCCGGTCGACGCGGGCATGAACAAGCAGCGGTTCCTGCTGGTGTTCACCAACAAGGGCCAGGCCAAGTGCGGCCTGCGTGACTTCCCCGGGGTGTCCTTCGTGACGGAGCCCAACGGCCAGCCGATCGGCGCGCCCGCGGACCGCGAGGGCACCGGTGACGCGAACATCATCATCACGCCGGGAACCCAGGCGTCGGCGTTGCTGCAGATCTCCGGCACCGGCCCGCAGGACCCGGCCAGGTGCCGGGAGTCCACCGTGGCCGGACTGCGGATCTACCCGCCGAACCAGCGGGAGTCGAAGTACATCGAGCTGAACACGAAGGCCTGTTCCAGCGAGGCGGTACACCTGCTGCAGATCCAGGCGGTACACCCGGGCACCAACGCGTAAGCATCTGCAGGACGCCCTCGTTCACCCACGGTGAACGAGGGCGTCCTTCGTTGCGTTCAGGCACACAATGGACGCCATCAGGTACGGACTCATGCTGGGGGCAGCACGGTGAATCCACGAGAAGCATTCGAACGATTCCGCGAGATGACACTCGCCGGGAGCTCCGCCGGACTGGAGACCCTCCTCGCCGAGGACGGCGTGGTCGAGGTCCCGTTCGCCCCGCCCGGCTTTCCCAGCCGGTTCGAAGGACCGGCGGCCGTGGCGGCACGGCGCACCCTGATGGCCGGCCTGTTCCGGTTCACGGCCATGCGCGATGTGGTCGTCCACCAGACGACGGATCCCGAGGTCGCCTTCGTCGAGTACGAGCTGGAGGCGGTCCGGGTGGCCGACGGCGTGCGTGCGGCGGCGCCGTTCGCGGTCCTGATCCGGGTCCGCGACGGTCAGGTCGTGTTGTGGCGCGAGTACCAGGACTCCGCCGCGATGGCCCGCTTCGTCTCCTGATGCCCGTCGACATCACCGATTACGACCCCGGTTGGCCAGGACTGGCGGTGGCGGCGATCGCGGAGCTTGCGGGCGGGCTGCCAGGAGTCTTCACCGCCATCGAGCACATCGGCTCGACGGCGGTGCCGGGTCTGGCCGCCAAACCCGTGATCGATCTGATGGCCGCGACGGAGGACCTCGACATGGTCCAGCGGCATCAAGACATCCTCGGCGGGCTCGGTTTCGATCGGCACCGCAACGGGATGAACGATCGTCTGCTGTACGTCCGCACGCGTGCCGGCCGTCGTACGCACATCCTGCATGTCGTCACCGCAGAGAGCTGGCCGACGCGTAACCAGCGGCTCTTGCGGGATCACCTGCGGAGCCATCCGGCGGACGCCGCCCGTTACGCGGACCTGAAGCGAGCGATCGTGGCCGCCGGAATCGGCCCTGCCGAGTACGCGGCGGCGAAAACGGAACTGATCCAGGAGCTCACCGACCGGGCCCGACGCGAGCGCGGACTGCCCTCGGTTCCGGTGTGGGAGAAGTGACCCGGAATCAGAGCAGGCGGACGGCGTAGGGCTGGATGCCGCCGTAGCGAACGGGGGCGATCCGCACCGCGGCACCCGAGTACGGCGCCTCGATCATCTGGCCGTTACCGATGTACAGCGCCACGTGCTGGCTGCCGCCGGGTCCCCAGAACAGCATGTCGCCGGGCTGGATGTAGGACAGCAGCACCTTGCGGCCCTGGTTGTACTGGTAGCCGCTGTAATGCGGGATGTAGACGCCGGCCGCGGTGAACGAGTACATCATCAGGCCGGAACAGTCGAAGCCGACCTTGGCGTAGTCACCGTAGGAGTCGGCGACGCCGCCGTCCCGGATGCCGATCGTCGGGCCGTCGTAGTTGCCGCCGCCCCACGAGTACGGCATGCCCAGCTGCGCCATCGCCTTCGCGATCACCGCCTGCACCGAGCCGGAACCGACGGCGGGCACGGAGACCCCACCGCCACCGGAGGGCACCTCGGCCTGCTGCTGCGCGGCCACCCAGGCGTTGTACCGGTCCCGCTGGCCCTGCAGATCGGAGACCTGGGCCTGGGCCGCGTTCAGCTGGCCCTGCACCACATCCCGGTCGGCGGAGAGCTGGTTGTTCGACTGCTGCTGGGCCTGTCGCGCGGCGATGGCGGCCTGCCGCGCCGAGTCCGCGTCCTGCTTCGCCTTGTCGGCGGCGGCGCGGGCGATCTTGGCCTCCTGGTCGGCCTTGCGCGCCAGGGAGTCCCGGTTGCCCTTCTCGATCCGGGCCCGCTCGATGGCGTCCATCGCGCCCAGCTTGCTGCGACTGATGGTGTCCAGCAGTTCGGCCTTCTGCAGCAAGTTCTCCGGGCTGGAGGTGCCGAAGAAGGCGGTGATCCCGCCGATCATCGTGCCCTGCTGGTAGCTGCTCGCCGCGAACTGGTCGAGCTGTCCCCTGGCCTGATCCATCTCCTGCTGCGCGGCGTCCGCCTCGGCACGTGCCGACCGCGCGGCCTGCTCGGCCGTGGTGGCGGCGCCGGCGGCGGTCTCCAGGTCCACCCGCGCCTTGTTCGCCAGCTCCATCTTGGTGGCCACGTCATCGGACAGCTGCTGCAGGCGGCCCTCGGCCTCGGTCAGCTGGTTGGTCAGCTCACCGACCCGGTTCGCCTTCGCGTCGGCGTCGGCCTGGCTGTTGCTGATGTCCTGATCGCTCGGGTTGTCCGGATCCGCCAGCGCGGGCAGGGCGACCACGAGGGCGAGCAGCGCCGCACAGGCGGTGGACAGCACCCGCCGAGCAGGGAAAACGCGCACAGCCCACCTCCGCACCCAGACAAACATAAGTCAATTATTGAACGTATTGACCATTGATCGACTACTCAAGACCGTGTCCGGAGCCTGCCATCACGGAACGATCACTGCACGGCGACGCGACCATGAACGACACCACTTCAACCACACGTGTGGTGCACCAACACATTGCGTAGTCAATCACTGGGTTTTGGTATATCGAGTACCACTCGAAAGCGGGAAGATCACCTCTGACCTGGGCGGACTGGGGCTGGGTCGGGTGGGTTGTCGAAAGATGGCCTTGAGGGGGAGATGGGTGGGTGGGGGCGTCTTTCCTGCCTTCGTGTTGGGTGGGGGCACGCCGGTCTGGGTTTTCGGGGGGGGGTTGGGGCCCGATCGCTTCGGGTGCGGATCTGCGCGTTACCGGAGGGGCTGGCGTGGCTCGCGGTGTACTTGTGGGTGAACGGGGGTTGGTTGTTCCTGGTTAAAGACATAAATCGGGCCTTATTTTGTCTTTAAACAGGAACAACGCCATTGTCCACAGTGGACTAGATGCCGATTTACCGGCTCACGGGCGCCGACTGGGGCCACAGCGACCACCGACCGTCATCCGAGCCACTCCCGGACGACAGTTCCCAGCACCGCTGGGGTACCACAACCACGCCACGTGACCCCAGACCGCCAGACAGCAAAGTCAGGCGTGCCCCCACCCAACAGCCAGGCAGGAAAGACAGGCCCCAAAGCCCATCTCCCCCTCCAAAGCCATCTTTCGTCAACCACCAGACCCAACCCCAGCCCCAGGTCAGTCCTGAAGAAACTCCAGCCGATTCCCCACCGGATCAAAAGTGTGGAACCGCCGCCGCCCAGGAATCTCCGCCGGATCCGCCCAGTGGATCTCGTTTCCGGCCGCCGCCAGCCGGGTACTCACCTCAGCGACGTCACACACGAAGGCAGGATGCGCCTTGCGAGCCGGGCGGAAATCCGCCTCGATGCCCACATGCAGCTCTCCTCCACCGGGCAGGGCGAACCAGCATCCGCCGCGCGGAGCGAGCAGTGGCGGCCTGGGTAGTTCCACCCAGTCCAGCAGCCCGCCGTAAAAGGCACGCATGATCGACTCGCATCCTGCGGGTCCTGCCACTTGTACGTGATGGATCACACCCGACCCCCTCGCTGGACCTGAATACAGGACAAGCGTACTGTTTAGACGGGTGACGAACCAGGGGTGCACGAGCGACGTATCCCGCAGTGCGCGAAACTCGTAACCAACCTGAACTGACTGACAACTGCATCTTTAAAAGCAGTACCACCATGCGTGTGAAATGGAGTTACTCGTGACAGCTCCGACGAGCAAGGACAGCTTTGGCGCCAAAGGCACACTGACGGTAGGGGACAACTCCTATGAGATCTTCCGCCTGAGTGCCGTCGAAGGAGCTGCCAAGCTGCCCTTCAGCCTCAAAGTCCTTCTGGAGAACCTGCTCCGCACCGAGGACGGCGCGAACATCACCGCCGACCACGTCCGTGCCCTGGGCAACTGGGACCCCAGCGCCGACCCGAACACCGAAATCCAGTTCACGCCCGCCCGCGTGATCATGCAGGACTTCACCGGTGTCCCCTGTGTCGTCGACCTCGCGACCATGCGTGAGGCCGTCACCGAACTGGGGGGCAATCCGGAGAAGGTCAACCCGCTCGCGCCGGCCGAGCTGGTCATCGACCACTCGGTCATCGCCGACGTCTTCGGCCGCCCCGACGCCTTCGAGCGCAACGTGGAGCTGGAGTACGGCCGCAACCGCGAGCGCTACCAGTTCCTCCGCTGGGGCCAGACCGCGTTCGACGAGTTCAAGGTCGTCCCGCCGGGCACCGGCATCGTGCACCAGGTGAACATCGAGCACCTGGCCCGCGTCGTGATGGACCGCAAGGGCCAGGCGTACCCGGACACCGTGGTGGGCACCGACTCGCACACCACCATGGTCAACGGCATCGGTGTGCTGGGCTGGGGCGTCGGTGGCATCGAGGCCGAGGCCGCGATGCTGGGCCAGCCGGTCTCCATGCTGATCCCGCGCGTCGTCGGCTTCAAGCTGCACGGCGAGCTGCCCCCCGGCGTCACCGCCACCGACCTGGTGCTGACCATCACCGAGATGCTGCGTAAGCACGGCGTGGTCGGCAAGTTCGTCGAGTTCTACGGCACCGGCGTCAGCGCGATCCCCCTGGCGAACCGCGCCACCATCGGCAACATGAGCCCGGAGTTCGGCTCCACCGCCGCGATCTTCCCGATCGACGCGGAGACGATCACCTACCTGAAGCTCACCGGCCGGCCCCAGCAGCAGCTGGACCTGGTCGAGGCGTACGCCAAGGAACAGGGCCTCTGGCACGACCCGAGCCACGAGCCGGTCTTCTCCGAGCACCTCGAGCTGGACCTGTCGACCATCGTGCCGTCCATCGCGGGCCCGAAGCGACCGCAGGACCGCATCGAGCTGTCGAACGCCGCGCAGCAGTTCCGCAAGGACCTGAACAACTACGTCAGCCAGGTCGACGAGATCGACGAGAAGGGCCTGGAGTCCTTCCCCGCGAGCGACGCGCCGGCGACCAACTCGCAGCACGACGCCCAGCCGCGCGAGACCGTTCCGGCGCAGACCAAGGCCCGCGCGTCCAAGAAGGTCGCGCTGACCCTGGCCGACGGCACCGAGACCTACCTGGACCACGGCCACGTGGCGATCGCCTCGATCACCTCGTGCACCAACACGTCCAACCCCTCGGTCATGCTGGGCGCCGCCCTGCTGGCCAAGAAGGCCGTGGAGAAGGGCCTCACCCGCAAGCCGTGGGTGAAGACCTCCCTGGCGCCCGGGTCCAAGGTCGTCATGGACTACTACGAGAAGGCCAACCTCCTCCCCTACCTGGAGAAGCTGGGCTTCCACCTGGTCGGCTACGGCTGCGTGACCTGTATCGGCAACTCGGGCCCGCTGCCCGAGGAGATCTCGAAGTCGATCAACGAGAACGACCTGTCGGTGGTCTCGGTGCTCTCCGGCAACCGGAACTTCGAGGGCCGCATCTCCCCCGACATCAAGATGAACTACCTGGCCTCCCCGCCGCTGGTCGTCGCGTACGCCATCGCGGGCACCATGGACCTGGACCTGAACCACGACCCGATCGGTCAGGACCAGGACGGCAAGGACGTCTTCCTGAAGGACATCTGGCCGACGCCGCAGGAGATCCAGGAGACCATCGCGGCCTCCATCACCTCCGAGATGTTCACCAAGGACTACGCCGACGTCTTCGCCGGTGACGAGCGCTGGAAGTCGCTGCCCACCCCGACCGGCAAGGTCTTCGAGTGGGACGAGCAGTCCACCTACGTCCGGAAGCCCCCGTACTTCGAGGGCATGAAGAACGACCCGGAGCCGGTCAGCGACATCTCCGGCGCCCGCGTCCTCGCGCTGCTGGGCGACTCGGTCACCACCGACCACATCTCCCCGGCCGGCAACATCAAGGCGGACTCCCCCGCGGGCAAGTACCTGTCCGGACACGGGGTGGACCGCAAGGACTTCAACTCCTACGGTTCCCGGCGCGGTAACCACGAGGTGATGATCCGCGGCACCTTCGCCAACATCCGGCTGCGCAACCAGCTCCTGGATGACGTGCAGGGTGGCTTCACCCGCGACTTCACCGTCGACGGCGCGCCGCAGACCACCATCTTCGAGGCGTCCGAGAACTACGCCAAGGCGGGCATCCCGCTGGTGGTGCTCGGCGGCAAGGAGTACGGCTCCGGTTCCTCCCGTGACTGGGCGGCCAAGGGCACCAGCCTGCTGGGCGTCCGCGCGGTGATCACCGAGTCCTTCGAGCGCATCCACCGCTCGAACCTGATCGGCATGGGCGTCGTGCCGATGCAGTTCCCGGACGGCGAGTCCGCCGCGTCCCTGGGCCTCGACGGCACCGAGACGTTCGACATCGCCGGCATCACCGAGCTGAACGAGGGCCGCACCCCGGCCACGCTCAAGGTGACCGCCACCAAGACGGACGGCACCAAGGTGGAGTTCGATGCGAAGGTCCGCATCGACACCCCCGGTGAGGCCGACTACTACCGCAACGGCGGCATCATGCAGTACGTGCTGCGCAAGATGATCGCCAGCAGCTAAGCACCACCCGACGGTGGCCCCTTTCCGAATCGTCGGAAAGGCGCCACCGTCGTATTGTCGGGTCTCCCCCACCTGGAGTCCCGATGAAACCGCACATTCCGCTGCTCGCCCTCGCCCTCCTCGCCGCCGGGTGCGGGGCACCGGAGGACAGCTTCACCATCGGGGTGAAGTACGACCAGCCGGGTATCGGCATGCAGGCGGACAACGGGGCTCCCGAGGGCTTCGACATCGAGGTCGCCAAGTACGTGGCGGGCAGGCTGGGCGAGCGGAAGATCCGCTGGCAGGAGATCAGGTCGGCGGACCGGGAGACGGCGATCGCCGACGGGACGGTCGACCTGGTGGTGGCCAGTTACTCGATCACCCCGGAGCGCACCGAGAAGATCGGGTTCGCCGGGCCGTACTTCCTGGCCGGGCAGGCGCTGATGGTCCGTGCGGACGAAACCCGGATCACCGGGCCGGAGACGGTCGGCACGCACACCCTGTGTTCGGTGACCGGTTCCACCTCGGCGCAGAAGGTGCGGGACGGGTTCGCCAAGAACGTCAGGCTCAGCGAGGTGAGCTCCTACTCGGAGTGCGTGACCGGCCTGGTGAACGGATCGGTCGACGCGGTCACCACCGATGACGTCCTCCTCGCCGGATACGCGGCCTGGTATCCGGGCAAAGTGAAGATCCTGGGCCGGACGATGACCCAGGAGCGTTACGGCATCGGCCTGCGCAAGGACGACCACGTATTGCACCGCAGGGTCACCGAAGCGGTGCAGAAGATGATCTCCGACGGATCCTGGCAGCGGGCGATCGACCGGTATATCAGCCCCTCCGGATACACCCCCTCCGCAGCGCCCCGGGAGTTTCTACCGGATTAGCGAATCGGGCCGAGGACCGTCCTAGAACCACTCAGCGGCGAGCAGCTCCTGGGACCGCACCCGGTCGGCGTGCGCGTGGGTGATGGTGGTGACCACCAGTTCATCGGCCTCGGCCGACCGCTGGAGCTGCCGCAGCCGCTCGGCGACCTGGGCCGCGGTGCCCACGAACTGGGTGTCGATCCGGTCGGCGACCAGGGCCCGGTCCTCCTCGGTCCACTCGTGTCCGGCGACCTCGGCCGGTGACGGGAACGGCTGGGCGCCCCGGCCGCGCCGGATGCCCAGCACCCACAACGCGTAACCGGCGGCCAGTTCCCTGGCCTCGGCCTCGGTCGGCGCGACCACCACATCCGCGGACACCGACACGTACGGCCGGTCCAGGAACTCCGACGGCTGGAACGCCGCCCGGTAGGCCGCGACCGCGTCCAGGGCCGTGGTCGGCGCGATGTGATAGCTCGCGGCGAACCGCAGCCCGTTCTTCCCGGCCACCGCCGCGCTCTGACCCGAACTGGCACCCAGGATCCACAGTTCCGGCCGGGCACCGGTGCCCGGCACCGGCTGGACCGGCACGCCCTCGGTCGAGGTGAACGTGCCGTCCAGCAACGCCAGGATCTGCTCGATCTGCGTGCCGTAGTCCGGCGACTGCGCTCCCGGCTGCTGGAGCAGCTCGCCGAACAGGCTGAACGCGGGCGGCTGGGTGCGCAGCGCCGGGCTGGCCGGGATCAGCAGGCCGCTGTCCGTCGTGCTGCTGGCCGTTTTCGGTTGCCGGCGGGCGTGTTCCTTGAGCAGCTGGGGCCCGCTGCGACCGATGCCCAGGTCGATCCGGCCCGGGTAGGCCGCGTCCAGCAGGCCGAACTCCTCGACGGTGTTCAACGGCGTCCGGTGTGCGAGCTGCACGCCGGCGGAGCCGACCCGGATCCGCTCGGTGGCGGCGGCGGTCAGCGCGATCACCACGGCGGGATCCACCCCCGCGACGCCCGGGTTCAGGTGGTGTTCGGCGAACCAGTAGCGGCGGTAACCGAGGGCCTCGGCCCGCTGCGCCAGGTCCAGGGTGTTGCGCACGGCCTCGGCGGCGGTGGATCCCGCGCTCACCGGGACCAGGTCCAGAATGGACAGTGGGGTCACGCGTCTCCCCCTTCATCGAGGCCCAGGTGGTCACGCAGGGTCTCGCCGGTGTACTCGGTCCGGAACGCGCCGCGTTCCTGCAACAGCGGCACGACCCGGTCGGCGAACTCATCGAGGCCGCCGGGCGTCACGTGGGGCACCAGGATGAACCCGTCACTGGCCCCTGCCTGCACGAACTCGTCCATCGCCGCCGCGATCGTGGCCGGCGAGCCGACGAACGTCTGCCGTGCGGACACCTCGATCATCAGCTCCCGGATGGACAGTTTCTTCTCCTCCGCCAGGGCCCGCCACTTCGCGACGAGGGCCAGGGGGTCCTTGTGCATCCGGGTGCTGGCCCGGCCCAGGGCGATGGTGTTCTCGCCGACGATCGGGTCGGATTCCGGCAGCGGCCCGTCCGGGTCGTGGCCGGACAGGTCCCGGTTCCACACCTCTTCCAGTTTCCGCAGCGCGGTCTGTCCGCTGACCTGCTGGCGACGCACCAGCGCCGCCCGCTCCTCCGCCTCGGCGTCGGTGTCCGCGAGGACGAAGGTGACGGCGGGCAGCACCAGCAGCTGGTGTGGCCGGCGGCCGTACCGGGCGAGCCTGCCCTTCACATCGGCGTAGAACTCCTGGCCGGCGGTCAGCGTGCCGTGCCGGGTGAAGATCGCGTCGGCGCTGGCCGCGGCGAACTCGCGTCCCTCATCGGAGTCACCGGCCTGCAGGATGACCGGCCGGCCCTGCGGGCTGCGCGGCACGTCGAACCGGCCCGCGATGTCGAAGTGCTCATCGCGGTAGCTGAAAGCACCGTCGTGTTGCCAGGAGTCGAACAGGGTGAATGCTGCATCCAGGAAAGACTGCGCCCGGGAGTACCGCTGCTCCTGGGGCAGGAATCCGGCTCGCCGGAAGTTCTCCCCGGTGAACGCGTCCCAGGAGGTGACCACGTTCCACCCGGACCGGCCGGCGGACAGGTGGTCCAGGCTGGCGAACTGCCGGGCCACCTCGTAGGGCTCGTTGAAGGTCGAGTTGATCGTGCCGGTGAGACCGAGCCGGTCGGTCACCGCGGCGAGGGCGGCCAGCACGGTGAAGGTGTCCGGCCGGCCCATCACGTCCAGGTCGTAGATCTTGCCGCCCTGTTCCCGCAGCCGCAGGCCCTCGGCGAGGAAGAAGAAGTCGAACTTGGCCCGCTCGGCCGTCTGCGCCATGTGCGTGAACGAGCTGAACTCGATGTGGCTGCCCGCCTGCGGATCACTCCACACGGTGGTGTTGTTGACCCCGGGGAAATGCGCGGCGAGGTGCATCTGCTTGGTCATCGGCTCCCCAGGGCGTAGCGGTTGGCCGGGTGGGACAGGCCGAGCAGCCCACGCAGCGTGGTCGCCTCGTATTCGCGGCGGAACACTCCCCGGCGCTGCAACTCCGGCACCAGGTCCCTGGTCACGGCGGTCAGGTCGTGTGGCAGGACGGCCGGGTGCAGCCGGAACCCCGGCGCTCCCCGGTCCACGAGGTGGTCCGCGAGCTGCTGAGCGGTCCCGGCGAACACCTCGATGTCCCCCGGCGGCGGAGTGATCTCGTTCAACCGGTCCCGCCGGTCCCGGGCGGCCGGCTCGGTGTCGTCCAGGAACACGGCCAGCTCGGCGAACTGCCCACCGAACACCAGGTCGGCTCCCACCTGGAAGGTGGCGGCGATCAGCGGCTGCCCCTGCGGCGGCCGGGGCGTGATCGACGGGCCCTTCACCGAGAACCAGCGGCCGGTGAAGTCGATGTAGTGCAGCTTCTCCCGGTCCACGAACCGCCCGGTGGCGGCGTCGCGGATCTCGGCGTCGTCCTCCCAGCTGTCCCACAGCCGGCGCAGCACCTCGACGTAGTCGGCGGCCTCGGCGGCCAGTTCCTGTTCTGTGGAAGCGGACAGGTCCCGGCGGCCGAAGTGCCCGGATTCGGTGGACACCGTGATCTGCACCCCGGCGCGGCCGGTGCTGACGTAGTCGAGGGTGGCGATCGCCTTGGACAGGTGGAACGGCTCGGTGTGCGTGGCCACGGCGACCGGGATCAGCCCGATGTGCCGGGTGAGCGGGGCGATCCGCGCGGCGATCAGAACCGCGTCCAACCGGCCCCTGACCAGGTCTTTCCTCAGCGGTGGGGCGTCGAGGGTGTCGTGGATGGTCACGAAATCGAGGAGCCCGCGTTCGGCCTCGGCGGTGAGGTCCGACCAGTAGCGGGCGGTGAGCAGATCGTTCGGTCGTGCGTCCGGCTCCCGCCAGGCCGCCGGATGCCATCCGGCGCCGTCCAGCGCGAGCCCGAGGTGCAGATTCGGCATGGACCGTTTCCGTTCTCAGGCGCGGTGACGTGTGTGGTGTGCGACAACGACATGCGCGGAGTTATTCCGCACCGCTTCCGGAGGCCACCCCCATTGGCCACCTCCGGAAGGCGGGATTCAGCGAGCCGGGCTGCTCAACAGACAACGCAGTTCGGCGAGGAACCGGCTGTCGGTCAGGTAACGCCGCAACCGGCGCAGATAGGCGTCCAGATCGATCTCACGTCGGGTGAGGGTTTGTCGCTTCACGGTATTCAGCCTGCTCCGCGCGGCGGGCTTCCTCTGGCGGCATTCGGACCCGGACAGATGACAACGACGGCCTACTGCGGGCTGTGCCGGCTTTCCAGACGCTGCTGGACGTGCAGTTCGCGCTCTTCGGCGGCGATGACCCTGTTGTCCGCGCCGTCGGTGGCGTGCACGATCTCGTCGAGCTTGAGCAGAATGGCCTGCGTCTGCCGGTTAGTGCTGTGCTGGATGCTGAACAACAGCAGCAGGCTGACCAGCCCGGCCAGCGAGTGCACGATGGCCGCCCAAGAGTGGCTGAAGCCGAGGAACAGACCCGCGATGACCAGGGCGGACACCGCGAGAATGCTCAGCCCGCTGGTCCACGCCGACCCGGCGATCCGGGCCAGGCCCTGCGCCGTGGTCGACAAGGTCTCGCGCAGGTGGTGATGGGTCGCACGCTGGTCGTCGTCTCTTGCCGAGGACACGTCAGTGCCACCTCTCACCGCTGGGCTTTACCGAAACCAGACATACCCGGAGCCTCCCCGTGGGAATCGAGGCTTCCTCAAGCGGACACCCGTGGCGCGGAACATCAGCGATCTTCGGCTGGTTGCTCCCCTCGGGAGGATCGAGAGATTCCGGGGGGCACACATGCACGACGGCTCGGTCGCGATCATCATCACCCAGCGGCTCAACGGGCATGATCTGACCGGCTACGAGCGGATGAACCGGCGGATGGTCGAACTCGTGGAACGGCAGCCGGGATATCTGGGGCGCACGTCCGGGGTTCGCGCGGACGGCTCCGAACTGGTGGTCATCTACTTCGCCGACGAGGAGTCGCTGCTCGCCTGGAAGAACCTCCCCGAGCACCTGGTGGCGCAGCGGCTCGGCCAGGAACGCTGGTACGCGGAGTACGAGGTGCGGATCGCGCACGTCGCGCGCAGCTACGCCTTCACATCCCCCGACGGTGAAAGATCTTCAAGAAAAGAAGGCTCGCATGGGTGACAAGACCTACCGGCGCGACATCACCGTTCCGACCTCGGAACGCCGATTCGAGGATTATGAGGTCGGTTCGGTCTGCGAGTTCGGGCCGATCACGTTGACCCAGGCCGAAATCATCGATTTCGCCAACATCTATGACCCTCAGTCATTCCACATCGATCCCGAAGCGGCGGCGACCGGGCCGTTCGGCGGCATCATCGCCAGCGGCCTGCACACCTTCGGCATGGCGTTCCAGATCTTGGTCAAAGAGTTCCTGCCGACGACCGCCAGCCTCGGAAGCCCGGGCCTGGACGAACTGCGGTGGCTGCGGCCGGTACGCCCAGGTGACCTGCTGACAGTGCGAATCACGGTCGTCGAGGCGCGACGGTCATCGTCCAAGCCCGACCGCGGGATCGTCCGAACCGAGTGGAAGATGCTCGATCAGGACGACCAGCCGGTGCTGACCGTCTCCGGGCTCAACCTCATCGCGGTTCGCGATCGGTCCCCCGATCGGGAACCGGCGAACGACCGATAGCCTGCGTCGCATGCGAAGCTATAGCGCCATTCGGGTACTCGGCACCGTCGCCGCGATCGGCGGACTGAGCATGGCGATCGCCCCTGCGGCCTACGCAGGGGGCGAGACTGGCGGCAACATCGGTCCGATCGGCAGCCTGGTCGCGATCAATCCGCAGGGCAACGACAGTTTCCTGGAGATCGATCGGGCGTTCAACACCAACCTGACGTTGATCAACACCGGCGAGCAGACCGTGGGCAGCGACCAGGAGAGCGCCGGGAAGTAACCTCGGCCACGATCCCCCGTTCGCCGACGGCGCCTGGCGTAGCGTCGGCGATCCGGGGGTGGATCATGCTGACACTGTGGCTGGCCGGCATCGTGGTGCTGGTCGGCGCGTTCGTGCAGGGCGCGGCGGGTTACGGGCTGAACGTGCTGGCCGGTTCGCTGCTGGCGCTCATCGATCCGAGTTTCATCCCGGTGCCCACGCTGATGCTCGCGGCCGTTCCGGCGGCGCTGGCGGTGATCCGGGAGTGGGAACACGTGCGCTGGCGGGAGATCCGCTGGGCCATGGCCGGCCGGGTGGTCGGCAACCTGCTCGGCATCGGGATCTTCCTGCTGCTGCCGGAACGCCAGGTGTCGCTGTTCCTCGGCGTGGTGATCCTGCTGCTGGTCGGCATGTCGGTGATCAAGCTCGACATCCAGGTGACGCCGCGGAATCTGGTCATCGCCGGCGTGGCCAGCGGGGCATCCGGGACCTCGGCCACCATCGGCGGGCCACCGATCGGGCTGGTCTACCAGAATCAGAGCGGGCCCACGGTGCGCAGCAATCTGGGGCTGTTCTTCGTCTTCGGCTCGTTCAGCTCGCTGGCGCTACTGGCGCTGGCCGGAAAGGTGCACACCCACCACTGGATCCAGGCGGCCGAGCTCCTGCCCTTCCTGGCAGCAGGTTGGCTGCTGTCCTATCCCCTGCGCCGGTATCTGGACGCCGGCAAGGTCAAGGGCGCCATCCTGACCATCGCCGCCGTGGCGGCGGTCGTCCTCATCGGACGCACGCTGCTCTAACCACCACGGCTGCAACAGGAACACCCGCAGTTCCCGGTCTCCGCTGCGCCGGTCGTAGCGGCTGATCGCCGGCCACGTCGCGAGGGCCTCCCGCCAGACGTCGGCGCGCTCGGCGCCGCTCAGCAGCCGGGGACGCACCGGGATGCGATGCCCGTTCAGGGTGATCTCCGCGTCCGGGCAGGCCACCAGGTTCGCCGACCAGTCCGGCCTGCGCGGCCTGCCCCAGTTGGTGTCGATCACCGCCCAGGACGCGTGATACGGGAAATAGAGCATCGCGACGGTACGCGGGATCCCGGTACGCCGTCCGGGCACCGTCAACAGGAGCTCCTGCGCGCCGCCCGCGGCGCCGATACTGACCCGGCCCTTCGTCCACTGCAGGAAAGCCCTGTCACACCGTGCCAGCAGGCGTAACAGGACTACGAACCAGGCGGTCTTGCCGAGCTGTTGAACGATGAAGCTCATGCCCTGATGCTAAGAGTCACGAACAGGTCACGCAGCACATTCGATCAACACATGCACATCAGATCGATCCGATAACCGCAGGCCAGTGGCGGTCTCCGCTGTTTAACATCAGTGAAACCGACCACCGGCCCATCGGCATCGTGGGATGGGTCAACCGGCGGTAATGCCCCGATAGACGCCCGGCCGCAGGTCACGGAGGGCGTCATCGATTCCGGCGAGCACATCCGGCGTAGGTGCCAGCAGCGAAACGGCGTAACCGCCGCGCAGCTGATCGCGCTCCCAGAGGTGGTCCAGCTCGGGGCGCCGCTCACGCATCGCCGCGGACTCCGGGAACAGGTCGAGCCGGGCCCCGGACAGCTGGAACCGCCGGTGCACGGAGACGGCCACGCCGTCCAGTTCGCCCCAGCCCACCGACCAGGGTGCGCCGCCGGGGTCCTCCCAGGCGATGCCCTTGTTGTCGAAGACCAGGCGACGGTGCCTGCCTGCCCGGCAGGCGAACCACAGCACCGGGAGCCACACGCCCAGCAGGCTGCCCAGTGCGATCAACAGGGTGTACGGAGCGGCCGGCTCCAGTAGGAGATCTTCGGTGTAGACCATGGCCGGGACGAGCAGCCCACCGAACACGAACAGCGAGGCGGCGACCACCAGCACGGGGACCCGTGGCGCCACTTCAACGACGACCCGCCGATTCACCCGCGCAAGCTAGCGAGCTGCGGCGAACCCCCGGTGTCGTAACGATGAATGCTCTATCTGGGGGCCAGCAGAAACACCCGAATGGACCGCTCGCCGGAGCGTTCGTCGTAGGTGTCGTAGGCCGGCCACTCCCGCCGCGCGGCCGCCCAGGCCTGGTCCCGTTCCGCGCCGTCCAGCAGGCGCCCGCGCACTGGGATCTCCTTGCCGCGCAGGGTGATCACCGCGTCCGGGTTGGCGAGGAGGTTACCGGACCAGGCAGGATGCTGCCCCTGACCCCAGTTGGAGCCGATGACCAGGTAACCGCCCGCATGCTCGACGTACAGCAGCGGGTTGGAGCGCGGCTGCCCGCTCTTGCGGCCGGTGGTGGTGATCAGCAGCTGCTTGATCCCGCCCAGCCCGCCGAGGGTGATCCGGCCCTTGGTGAGCTGGGACAGCTTGCGGTCCAGCGGGACCAGGAACTTCCCCGAGTCGGCGAACCGCTGGCTGTGTCCCAGCTTCCGGACGAATCCAAAGGCACTCATGGCGGTGACTCTAATACCCGGAGTTGGGGGGGGGGGGGGGGGGGGGGGGGGG
>QZFT01000036.1 GCA_003600225.1 Pseudonocardiaceae bacterium YIM PH 21723 | reverse complement strand
GTCGCGAGGGTTCCTTCCTCGAACCATTACCCGAGGGAGGAACCCTCGCGAGTTGGGGAAGTGTGGGGGTGGTGGGGCTGGTGTCAGGGCTTGGGGAGGGCGCAGCCGGGCTTGTTCAGGTTGAGCTTGGTGCCGGCGTCCATGCAGCCGTAGAGCTGGTAGGTCTGCTGGCCGTAGTTGATGCCCTTGCGGACGGTGACGTTGCCGCTCTGGTCGACCTCGCAGGGGTTGTTCTCGGTGCAGCGCTCACCGGACTCGTTGCCGGTGTTGTTGATGCCGATGACCTTGCCGGTGGAGTGCTCGATGATCGGGCTGCCCGACGTGCCACCGATGGTCTTGCAGGCGCTGGTGTAGCGGATGGAGTCGGTGTTGGTCCAGCCGCCTTCCTTGAGCTGGTACACGAAGCCATCGATGTTGCAGGTGTACAGCCGCTTCCAATAACCGGAGGCCACGGTGATGTCCGAACCCGCGGTCGGGTGGCTGCCGGCCAGCTCAAGGATCTTCACTCCGAGCTTGGCGACCTCCGCATAGCTCTGGTTGAGCTGGTACCAGGTGACGTCCGTGCCGGTCATCGTCGAGTACAGCACCTTGGTGGCCCGCACGGTGCCGACCGAGGTGCCGCCGGCGTTCAGCAGCTGTCCGGTGCGACTGGACGCCTGGTTGGTGATGACCTGGCCGGGGCTGGGGAACCCGGTCTCCAGGCAGTGGCCGTTGGTCTGCAGAATGGCCGGGTCGTTGTCCCCGAGCGTGGTGAGCCGGACGACCGCGGCCGAACAGTTGTTCAGCGCGACGGTGCCTTCCAAGGTGGGAGTGGCGGCCACTCGGGCGGTGGCGGCGGGGGCCGCGGCGAGCGAGGCCAACGCGGCCATGGCGATAGCCGCAATGCGGAGTCGCATTGATTTTCCTTTCGCAGGGTTTCCTGAGCGGGTTGTTCACGCGGCCGGGAGGGCAGGCCGGAGGTCTGCCTTAGGGGCGCCGACAAGGCACGACCCGGCCGACCACGGGGTGAATAACCCGATGTGGAATAGAGCACTGAGTTCACTCGCAACCGTGATCTACGCATAGCCGCCAATCGTGTGAGGAATTGCCTATGCCTCAAGCGTGCGGGGAATGCGGAGGATAAGGGTGCGGTAATGCGAATTTGTGGATAGGTGGACGCCCTGTGGAAAACCTACGAGTGGGGCCCACCGCCACAATCCCCGAGACGTCAGGGCTTGGGTAACGTGCAGCCCGCCTTGTTCGGGTCGATCGCGTTGCCCGCGCCGATGCAGCCGTAGAGCTGGTAGGTCTGCTGGCCGTAGTGCGAGTCCTTGTGGACGGTGACAGTGCCGCTCTGGTCGACCTCGCACGGGTTGTTCAGGGTGCACTTCTCGCCGGACTCGTTGCCGGTGTTGTTGATACCGATGGCCTTACCGGTGTTGCGGTCGACGATGGGACTGCCCGAGGTTCCACCGATGGTCTGGCAGGCGCTGGTGTAGCGGATCGAGTCCTTCCAGGTCCACTCCGACTCCTTCAGCTGGTGAACGAAGGTGTCGATGTTGCAGGAGTAGATCTTCTTCCAGTAGCCGGAGACCACGTCCATCTGCGTGCCCTTGGCGGGGTGGGTACTGGCCAGCTCGAGTGGGGTGACCTTCTTCTCCTTGAGCTGGGCGTACGTCTCGGTGAGCCGGTACCAGGCGACGTCGGTGTCCGTCATCGTCGCGTAGAGGACCCGGTCGGCCTGCACGGTGGTCTTCTTGCTGCCGTCGGCGTTCAGCACGGTGCCGCTGCGGGTCGAGCTCTTGCCGGTGATCACCTGACCGGCCTTCAGAAAGCCACCTTCGTAGCAGTGGCCGTTGGTCTGCATGATGGCCCGGTCATTGTCCTGGGAGCTGGTCAACCTGATGATCGAGGCGGAGCAGTTGTTCAACGCGACGATGCTGTCCAGGGTGGGGGCGGCCGCCGGCGCGGCGACGGCGGGCAGGACGCCGAACGCGGACAACAGCACGGTGGCTGCCACCGAGATGACCAGACGCATGGGTATTCCTTTCGACGCAGGGATATAGGTGAGTCCATCGGTTTTCCGATGGCGACCCAATCCGCCAAATGGGCTAATCCGGATGCCGGAATCCATCCTGCGGCGAAAGAGAACGTGCGGCAACGACGTGGGCGGCGATTGTGGACAAGTGACTGCCCTGTGGATAAATGGGTGTGGCCCCGCCCCCGAAAGGCGGGGCCACACCGATCATCTACTTGTTCGGGTTGAACAGCTTGCAGCCCGGGGCGTCCAGCACCAGCTCGGAATCCGCGACGCAGTCGTGGATCCAGTAGGTCTGCATGGCGTAGTTGGTGTTCTTCCGGATCGTCACGGTGCCGTTCTCGTCGACCTCGCACGGGTTGTTCAGCGAGCACGGTTCGCCGCTGTCGTCATAGCCGGTGCTGTTGATCGCGACGATCTCGCCGCTCTCCCGGTCGACGACCGGCGAGCCGGAGGTGCCGTGAATGGTCTTGCACTCCGGGGTGTAGCGCACGGCGTCGTTCTTCACCGTGCCACCCTCGTGGATCGCGTACACGAAGCCGTCGATCTTGCAGGAGTAGACGGACTTCCAGTACCCGGAGAGCACGTCGATGGTGGCGCCCTGTTCGGGCCGGTCCTCGGCCAGGTCGAAGATCGGGACATTCAGGTCGTCGAGCTGCCCGTAGGTGCGATTCAGCTGGTAGATGCCGATATCGGTACCGGTACGCGTGCCGTAGATGAGCTTCGTGGTCTGCAGTTTGATGATCTCGTTGCCCGCCGCGTCCAGCACACTGGCGTCCCGCACGGTCGGGAAATTGATCACCGCGACGTTGGGCGCGGGCTTCGTCGGCGCCGGGTTGCCGGCGGCGACGCAGTGGCCGTTGGTGAGCAGCAGGGCCGGCGACTCGTCCTCCGAGTCGGTGAGCCGGATGATCGAGCCGGAGCAGTTGCTCAGCTTCACCGCACCGGTCAGCGGGGTCGGAGCGTCGGCGTGGGCGATGCCGGTACCCGCGAACAGCAGGGCGGCGACGAGCGGCGCGAGCAGCTTCATGGCTACGCCACCGCCTTGGTGAGCGCGCACTCGGCCCGGCTCAGGTCGATCTCCGAGTGCTCGGCGAGGCAGCCGTAGAGCTGGTAGGTCTGCTGGCCGTACTTCTGGTTGTGGTGGACGGTGATGTTGCCCTGTTCGTCCACCTCGCAGGGGTTGTTGTTGGTGCACTGCTGACCGTCGTCGTTGCCGGTGTTGTGCACGCCGATGACCTGGTCGGTGTCCGGGTCGATCAGCGGCGAACCGGAGGTGCCGTGACCGGTCTGGCAGCCGGGCGCGTAGCGGAGGGAGTCGCGCTGGGTCTCCGGCTCCTCCCGCAGCTCGTAGACGAAGCGCTCGACCGAGCAGGCCCAGGTCTTCTTCCACTTCTCGTGCCCGGCGATCAGGTGGATGCCCTGACCGGCGTGCGGGTGTTCCGGGGCCAGCTCGAAGATCTTGGCGCCCTCGCTCGAAAGCTGGTCGTAGCTCTTGTCCAGCTGGTAGAGGCCGATGTCGGTGCCGGTCAGCGTGGCGTACAGCAGCTTGGTGGTCTTCGCGCGCGCCTGGGCGTTGCCCTCGGCGTCCAGCACGGTGATGTCCCGGACGATCGGCTGGTTCACCGACGCGTACCCGGGCTTGGGCTTGAACTGCTGGGTGCAGTGGCCATTGGTGAGCACCATGGCCGGGTCCTCGTCTTCCGAGGTGGTCAGCCGGATGACCGAGCCGGAGCAGTTGCTCAGCCCGACGGCGCCCTCCAACGTGGGCGGCTCATCGGCCTGCGCGACTCCCCCGGTAACCATGACCAGCGCCAACGCGGCCACGATGCTCTTGACTAAGTACACCTTTTGTCCTCCTCGGGGCAGGGTGAAGCCGCCGGATCCTCTCCGTTGAGGACCCGGCGGCGGGGGAAAACTAGGGCTTGGCCAGCGTGCAGCCGGCCTTGTTCAGGTCGATCGTGGAACCGGCGCCCAGGCAGCCGTTGATCTGGTAGGTCTGCTCGCCGTAGCTACGGCCCTTGTCGACCTTGACGTTGCCGGCCTGGTCGACCTCGCACGGGTTGTTCACCGTGCAGCGCTGGCCTTCGTCGTTGCCGGTGTTGTTGATGCCGATGACCGTGCGGGTGGCGCGGTCCACGATCGGCGAGCCGGAAGAGCCGTGCTCGGCCTGGCACTCCATGCCGTAGCGGATGGAGTCCTTCCAGGTCCAGGCGCCTTCCTTCAGCTGGTAGACGAAGCCCTCGATGCCGCACTGGTAGGTCTTCTTCCAGTAACCGCTCGGGATGTCGATCAGCGTGCCGTCCGTCGGGTGGCTGGCGGAGAACGGCAACGCCTCGAACTTCAACGCCTTGATCTGCGCGTAGGTGGAGCTCAGCTGGTAGAGCGCCACGTCGGTGTCGGTCATCGTGCCGTACATGATCGAGGTGGCCTTCACCGTGCCGAGCGAGCCACCGGTGGCGTTCAGCAGGGTGGCGCTCCGGGTGGACGGCTTGTTGACGATCACCTGTCCGGCGCCGGGCATGCCGGATTCCAGGCAGTGACCGTTGGTCATCATCACGGCCTTGTCGGTGTCCTGGGACGTGGCGAACCGGATGATCGAGCCGGAACAGTTGTTCAGCGCGACGGTGCCGGCCAGGCTCGGCGCGGCGGCGGCTTCGGCCGCGACGGTGTCGACGTGGCTGGTGGCGGGCAGGGTGGTGGCACCGATGGTGGCCAGGGCGGCAGCCGAGACCAGTGCTAACAGCGCCTTACGGGAAATACGCATTACTGATACCTCTCGCAGCAGGGTTTACGGAGATAACTGTGTATTCGTTGGTGAGTGCAGGAATTGTTACTTCGGCTTAGGAAGCGTACAGCCGGATTTGGTCAAGTCGATCGTTGAGTGTGCGCCGAGGCAAGTGTAGAGCGGGTATGTCTGCTGTCCGTAGTTCTGCCCCTTGCGGACGGTAACTGTTCCCTTGTCGTCGACCTCGCAGGGATTTCCGAGTGTGCACCGCTCACCGCTGTCATTGCCGGTGTTGTTGATCCCGATGACCTTGCCGGTGGCCCGGTTCAGGATGGGGGTGCCGGAGGTGCCGTTCCTGGTCGCGCAGGTGGTGTAGCGGATGGAGTCCCGCCAGGTCCAGCGGTCCTCCTTCAGCTGCGGCACGAAGCCGTCGATCTCGCAGCGGAAGATCTCGTGGGCGAACGAGGACGGCAGGTCGATCGCCGTTCCCGCTGCCGGAGGACTGCTCGCGAGCTCCAGGGTCTTCGCGCCGTACGCCGCGACGTCCGCGTAGGTCTTGTGCAGCTGGATCAACGCGATATCGGTGCCGGACATGGTCGCGTACAGCACCTGCTTGGGCTGCACGTTGATGATGCCGTTGCCCTTGTCGTCGTACAGCCAGAACCAGAAGTTGTCCCAGGGCTCGTTCACGACGACCTCGTCGGCCCCGAGCAGCCGGACGCAATGTCCGTTGGTCAGCACCAGGGCGTTGTCGGTGTCCGCGGCACCGGCGAACCTCACCGTGGCCGCCGAGCATCCCGAGTAGCCGACGGTGCCGGCGAAGGTGGTCTCCGCCGGGGCGGCAGCGGCGGTGCCGGTCAGGCCGGCGAACAGCAGGGCGGCCAGCGCCGCACGAAGGACTCGCATCGTCGTCACGCCTTCGGCTTGGCCAGCGCGCAGCCGGACTTGGTCAGGTCGATGGTGGAATTGGCGCCGAGGCAGCCGTAGACCAGGTAGGTCTGCTGGCCGTAGCCACGCCCGCGGTCCACCTTCACCGCGCCGTTGGCGTCCACCTCGCAGGGGTTGTTCCCCGTACAGCGCTCACCGGACTCGTTCACCGTGTTGTTGATGCCGATGATCTTGCCGCTGGCCTTGTAGACGATCGGCGAGCCGGAGGAACCCGGTTCGACCTTGCAGGCGGTCGTGTACCGGATCGAGTCGTTCCAGGTGTGCACGCCTTCCTTCAGCTGGTGCACGAAGCCGTCGACGGCGCACTGGTAGGACTTCCGCCAGTAGCTGCTGGGCACGAAGACCTGCGTGCCCGCGGTGGGATGCGCGCTGGACAGTTCCAGCATCGGCGCACCTTTGGCGGACAGGTCGCCGTAGGTCTCGGCCGTCTGGTAGATCGTCACGTCGGTGCCGGACATGGTGGCGTACAGGATCCTGGTCCGGCGCACGGCGGCCACCGCGTTACCGTTGGCGTCCAGGACCTGCGGGTTCTTGGTCTCGGTGTACGCGCGGTTCACGATCACCTCGTCGGCACCCATGATCTTGAGGCAATGCCCGTTGGTGAAGATCAACGCCTTGTCGGTGGGCTTCGAACTGGAAAGCTTCACCAGCGAATAGGAACAGTCACCGACCGAGACCGTGCCGGCCAGTGAGGCGGGAACGGCGGCCTGGGCGACGCTGGGCAGGGTGACGGCGCCGGCTACGGCCAAGGCGGCGGCGACCAGCGCGAGTGGCTTACGCAGGGGGATCACCTATTTCTTCGGCTTGGGCAGGGCACAACCGGGCTTGCTCAGGTCGATGGTCGAACCGGCGCCGAGGCAGCCGTAGATCTGGAAGGTCTGCTGGCCGTACTCGCCGCTCTTGACCGAGGTGGTCTTGCCGTTGGCGTCGACCTCACACGGGCTGTTCACCGCGCACTGCGTGCCGTTGGCGTTGCCGGTGTTGTTGACCCCGACGACCTTGCCGGTGGCCGGGTCCACGATCGGTGAGCCGGAGCTGCCGCCCTGGGTCCCGCACGGCTTCGCCGGGGTGTAGCGGATCGAGTCGGTCCAGGTCCAGACGCCTTCCTTGACCTTCGGCACGAAGCCGTCGATCGCGCAGGAGTAGACGACCTTGTGGAACCCGGTGGGGATGTCGATCGGGGTGCCTGCGACCGGGTGCTGGTCGGACAGCAGCAGCGCGGGCACGTTCAGCTCCGCGAGCTGCTTGTAGGTCTTGGCCAGCTGGTAGATGCCGAGATCGGTGTCCTTCATCGTGGAGTACAGGATCTTGTCCACGAACAGCGTCTCGCTGAGCAGCTTGCCGTTGGCGTCGAACGGGTTGCCGCGGGCCCGGCCGTACGCCTCGTTGACGACGACCTCGTCCGCGGGGGTGTTCGAACCGGTGACGCAGTGGCCGTTGGTCATCATCAGCGCATGGTCGTCCGGCTGTGAACCGGTCAGCTTGATGATGGAGGCGGAGCAGGTCTTCAGGTCGACGGCGCCGGCCAGGGTGGTCTTGGCGGCGATCTGGGCCACCGGATCGACGATGGCGGGGGAAACGGCGAACGCGGCCGCCCCCAGGGTTGCGGCGGCCGCGAAGGCGAGCAGGGACTTACGCACGGGTGAGGAACCTCTCGATGCAGGGTTAAGGAGAGATAACTACGCCTCGGCGGGCAATGCATCAGTCACATGACGTACGAGATTGGTCTCGACTACTGGGACATGTGCAGCCGGCCGGCAATGGGGCGTGTTGCCGGCCGG
This sequence comes from Pseudonocardiaceae bacterium YIM PH 21723, assembly GCA_003600225.1. Classification (GTDB taxonomy): domain Bacteria; phylum Actinomycetota; class Actinomycetes; order Mycobacteriales; family Pseudonocardiaceae; genus QZFT01. The sequence goes on along the minus strand of QZFT01000036.1, from coordinate 84,687 downwards.
ACTGGGATCGTGACCTGCTTGGTGGCGAGCTTCGGCCGCACTGCTGGCAGCGGTTTCACTACGGTCACCGTTCGCATGACACAACCTCCCGGCCGGGTATTGGTCTATCTCACCCCGGACGGGCGGTATTGCACATCAACCCGACGGTTGATCATCTGCCATCGATGTCAACCTGCGCTGTAGCTGTGCCGGGTCCTACTGCTTCGGCTTGGCCAAGGTGCAGCCGGACTTGGTCAGGTCGATCGTGGAACCCTCGCCGAGGCAGCCGTAGACCTGGAAGGTCTGCTGGCCGTACTTGCGCCCCTTGTCCACCTTTACCGTGCCGTTGGCATCCACCTCGCACGGGTTGTCGTCCGTGCATCGCCCACCGTTGTTACCCGTGTTGTGCACCCCGACGACCTTGCCGGTTGCCTTGTCCACGATCGGCGAACCAGAAGCACCCGGCTCGGTCTTACAGGCGGTCGTGTAGCGGATGGAGTCGTTCCAGGTGCGATCGCCTTCCTTCAGCTGGTGCACGAAGCCGTCGATGGCACATTCGAAGGACCTCCTGTGGAAGCTGCTCGGCAGGAAGATCTCCGTGCCGGCAGCCGGGTGCTCGCTGGACAGCTCCAGCACCGCCGCACGCTTGGCCGACAACTGGCCGTAGGTCTCTGCTGCCTGGTAGAGCGCCATATCCGTGCCGGACCGGGTCGCGTACAGCACCTTGATCCGGTGGACACCGGTCACGGCGTTGCCGTTGGCGTCCAGTACCTGGGGATTGCCGCTCTCGGTGAACGGGGAGTCGACCATGACGTCGGCGGCGGCGAGCCCCCGGATGCAGTGCCCGGCGGTGAGGATCAACGCCTTGTCGGTCGACTTCGCCCCGGCGAGCTTCACCAGGGAGTAAGAGCAGTCACCGACGTCGACTGTGCCCGCCAGGGACGCGGGCACATCGGCCTGCGCCACGGTGTCGAGCTGAATGAGACCGGGCAGGGTGACGGTGGCGCCGAAGAGGGCCAGCGCCGCGGTAGCCAGCGCGAGTTTCTTGTACACGGGAGTCACCTACTGCTTCGGCTTGGCCAAGGTGCAGCCGGACTTGGTCAGGTCGATCGTGGAACCCTCGCCGAGGCAGCCGTAGACCTGGAAGGTCTGCTGGCCGTACTTGCGCCCCTTGTCCACCTTCACCGCTCCGCCCTGGCCGACCTCGCAAGGGTTGTTCAGCGCGCAGCGCTTGCCATCGGCGTTGAGGGTGTTGTTGATGCCGATGACCTTGCCGGTGGCCTTGTCCACGATCGGCGAGCCGGAGGAACCGGGTTCGATGGCGCAGTCCGTGTAGCGAACGGAGTCCGTCCAGTTCCAGACGTCCTCCTTGAGCTGCGGCACGAAGCCGTCGATCTCGCACTCGTAGGACTTGGAGTGGAAGCTGCTCGGCACGAAGATGTCCGCGCCCGCCGCCGGGTGGGCGTCGGACAGCTCCAGCACCGGTGCGCCGGCTTCGGCCAGCTCGCCGTAGGTCTCCTTCGTCTGGTAGATGGTCAGATCCGTGCCGGACATGGTCGCGTACAGGATCTTGGTCCGGGTCACGGACGCAACGGGCTTGCCCGCGGCGTCGAGCACCTTGGGCTGCTTGGTCTCAGTGAAGCCCTGGTTCACGATGACCTCGTCGGCACCGAAGAACTTGAAGCAGTGTCCGTTGGTGAAGATCAGCGCCTGGTCGGACGGCTGCGACTCGGCCAGCTTCACCAGCGAGTAGGAGCAGTCGCCGACGTCGACCGTGCCGGCCAGGGACGCGTTCACCGCGGTCTCGGCCACGGTGTCGACGCCGGTGAGGCTGGGCAGGGTGGTCGCCGCACCGCCGAGGACGGCCAGCGCGACGGCCGCCAGTGCGATTTTCTTTCTCATCACGGGTTACCTGTTCCTTCGAATAGGGAAGGGTGTAGCCCGGCTTGGAGAGGTCGACGATGGGGCGGTCGCCAGGACGGCCATGGATCGATGAGGGCGGCCGGCACGTATTCCCCGCTCTCGACCGAGGTGGCGGCGGTCGCAAGAACAAACGGGGATTTACACACGAGTGAAGTACCTCTCACTGCAGGGATAAGGAGAGATAACTACGCCTCGACTGGCTACACATCGGGCAAATTGCGTACCGGATTGGTCCGTACTACTGGGACATGTGCAGCCGACCGGCGGTAGGCCGCACTACCGGCCGAACGGGACCGGTGACCTGCTTGACAGGGAATCTACGCAGCACGATGGGCTGCGGCTGGACCACGGTCACCGTCGACATGACGCACCTCCCGGATCGGTATTGGTCTATTTCACCCCAGCAGGGTGGCATAGCACATCAACCCTGGCGGCTGACCATTGAGCGGCTTTGTCAACCAGCGGTATAGCCATTACCCGGAGCACATGAATTCGCCCGGGTAAACGATTGTTTTGTTGTGCCATCTGGTGGCACGACAATGGGCTATTCGATGGGTCGGTAGGCCCAGGAAAGGAATCCGGCCCGCTCGGCGTCGCCGACGGTGCGGAACCAGACCTCGGCGCGCACACCGTCGAACTCCGGGGAGTCCTGCGTGTGGAAGCGCATGGTCTCGGTGCTGCCCTTGACCACGTACTCCGGTCCGGGTGAGGCGCCGTCCGCCATCGGCAGCGCCGCGCCCATGCCGTAGGAGGAGCGCTGGTTGGGCGCTCCGGGCAGATCCTCGACGGCCACCCGGGAGATGTGCACGGTCTCCTTGGGGCCGCCGTTGACGCCCGGCACGTCGGCCTCCACGACCGGCTCGAACAGCTGCCGCATGCGGTTGCCGTTGTCCACCGGACGACGCAGCGCCGTGGTCTCCTGCGACGGGCCCGGGTTCTCGTCGTCCGCGAGTTCCATCTCCAGCACGTCGTACTCGGCGGTGTTGTCCACCGGGCGGTGGTAGGCGGCCGTCGGCCGGCCGGTGTGGCCCTGGCCGTAGGCCATCTGCTGGTGGCCGTTCTGCGGGGCCATGCCCGCCTGCTCCTCCAGGTGCCGCTGGTAGTCCATGTCGGACCGCGCGGCGGAGTTCTGGCGCTGGGGGACGGGATCCGTCCGCTGCTCCTGGTACTCCTCGTACTCGTCGTCGTACTCGTCCTCGACGACGGGCGCCTCGGCCTGCGCGACGGCGGGACTGATCTCGTCCTCGAGTTCGTCCTCGTACTCGTCCTGCTCGGCGTGCTCTACCGGCTGCCCCTGCGCGTCCTCGTACTCGTACTCGTCCTGCTCGTCGTAGTCGTCGTACTCATCGACCGGCTGCTGCTGCGCGGCGGGCACCCGGGAGATGACCTGGGTCGCGGCCATCGGCGGCTCGAGCGGCGGCAGCGGCGCGGGCGGAGCCGGCAGCGGCGGCGCGGGCATCGGCTGCTGCTGGGCGGCCTGGTCGTATCCGGAGGCCTGGTCGAACTCGGCGGGGTCCTCGTAGTGGTGCTGCCGGCCCGGCTCGTCCTCGTAGTCCTCGTACTCCTCCACGTCGTCGGCATGCGCCTGGTGATCGTGGTAGGCGGCGGGAACGGGCTCCGGCTGCTCGTCCTCGTAGTACTCCGGCTCGGACTCCGGCTGTTGCTGCTGCACCGGAGGCGGCGGCATCGGGGCCCGCATCTGCATCGGGTGCGGCTGGGGCGGCTGCATCGGCATCGGCGGGGCGGGTGCCCGGAAGGACATGTTGTCCACCGGCTCCTCGATCCGCGGCAACACCTGGGTGGGCGGGTCGTCCCGGTACTGCTGGGGCGGCATCGGGTACGGCTGCCGCAGCGGAGGAGGCGGGGACGGGGCGGCGTACGCGGTGCTCAGATCGGCGAAGTCCTCGTCGTCCTCGTACTGCTCCTCGGGCAGCGCCGCGAGCTCCGCCTCGAGGGCGGAGATCCGGCGGTTGGCCGGGCGGACGAAGAGCAGCCAGGTGCAGGCGGAGCCGATGATGAACGACAGCAGGCTCCACAACCAGACTGTTCCGAAGAGCCAGGTCACGGTACGTCCCTTTCCGGTGAACTCACACGTTCAGTGTCGGCTGCCCACGCACACTGTCCCGAGTCTCCAGCGGGATACTCACTCTTTCGTGGTAACCGCTGTCCGCACCGTCTCATGACCACTAGGCCATACGGCGCTAGACAACCCGTAGCCAGACGGTACCACCGAGTGAAAATCGCGCTCGGCTCGTGACAATCCAGGCTAGGGCCATAAGACCCCGGTGGGGACCCGGGGTGCGTGGGTTATGCCTTCTCCGGTGAGAGACGTCAGTTGGTCCGATCGATGACGTAGCGGGTCAGCGCGTTCAGCGCTCGTTTGGCGGAACCGTCCGGCAGCGCGTCGAGGGTGTTCGCGGCGCGCTCGGCATAGGACTCCAGCGTGGCCTTGGCCTGTCGCATGCCCTCACACTCACGCAGCATCACCAGGGCCTCCTGGACCTGGTCCTCGTCGGTGATCGGGCCGGACAGCAGCTCGGCCAGCCGCGGCTTCGGGTCGCCGGCCAGCTCATACAGCGCGGGCAGCGTGTGCACGCCCTCGCGCAGGTCGGTGCCGGGGGTCTTGCCGGAGTCCGCCGACTCGGAGGTGATGTCGATGATGTCGTCGGAGATCTGGAAGGCGGTGCCGATTACCGCGCCGTACTCGTACAGCGCGGCGACCTGCTCGGCGGGCGCCCCGCTGAACAGTCCGCCGAACCGGCCGGCGATGGCGATCAGCGAGCCGGTCTTCTGCCAGATGACCGAGAGGTAGTGGTTGACCGGGTTCTCCCCGTCGACCGGGCCGACGGTCTCCCGCAGCTGGCCGGTGACCAGCTCGCCGAAGGTCTCGGCGATCATCCGCGCGGCGTCGGTGCCCAGGTCGGCCACCAGCCGGGAGGCGTGCGAGAACAGGTAGTCGCCGGTCAGGATGGCCACCGAGTTGGTCCACCGGTTGTTGGCGCTGACCGCGCCACGGCGCATGGTGGCCTCGTCCATCACGTCGTCGTGGTACAGCGTGGCCAGGTGGATCAGCTCCACCACCACGGCCGACTTGGTGACGTTCTCGTGCTCCGGGTCGCCGAACTGGCCGGCCAGGAGGGTGAACAGCGGGCGGAATCGCTTCCCGCCCGCCGCCATCAGGTGCAATGAGGTCTCGTTGATGAAGTCCAGGTCATTGCGCACCACGGAGTGCAGCATGTCCTCGACCCTGGTCAGCCCGGCGCCGACCGCTGCGCCCAGCTCCGGATCGTCCAGGACCACTTTCTCGCCCCGACTGACAGTCCCCGACACAACGGCCTCCCAGGATCGGCCGTCAGAAGACGAAGCCGGCAGCTCCCGCCCAATCGAGCGCGAATCCGGGCAACACTCCCAACAGCAAGGTCACCACCACGCCCAGTGTGATCGCGGCGGTGGTGAACGCTCCGGGGACACTCACCGCCGGCCCGTCGGCCGCCGGTTCGCTGAAGTACATCAGCACAATCACCCGGAGGTAGAAGAAGGCCGCGACCGCACTGGCAATCAGTGCTACTACTACCAGTGGACCCATGCCCTCGGCGAGGGCTGCGCGGAATACCACAAACTTTCCGATGAATCCGCTGGTCAGCGGGATTCCCGCCAACGCGAGCAGCAAGAAGGAGAATACCGCCGCGACCAGCGGAGATCGCTTGGCGAGCCCGGCCCACTGCGAAAGGTGAGTGGCCTCACCGTCCGCATTCCGCACGAGCGACACTACGCCGAAAGCGGCCAGCGTGGTGAACCCGTAGGTGAGCAGATAGAACAGCGTCGAGGACAGGCCGTCGTGGTTGAGCGCGATGCTGCCCAGCAGCAGGAACCCGGCGTGCGCGATCGACGAGTAGGCGATCATCCGCTTCACGTCGGTCTGGGTGATGCCCAGGATGGCGCCGATGGCCATGGACACGATCGCCACCGCCCACAGCACGTACTCCCACTCCCAGGAGCTGGCCTTGAACGCCACCTGCAGCACGCGCAGGATGGCGCCGAAGGCGGCGACCTTGGTGCAGGCGCCCATGAAGGCGGTGACCGGCGTCGGGGCGCCCTGGTAGACGTCCGGGGTCCAGGTGTGGAACGGGCCGACGGAGGCCTTGAACAGCAGGCCGACGAGCAGCAGGCCGAAGCCGGCGTAGAGCAGCGTGTCGGAGCGGTCGGTGCCCCCGGTGGCCTCGGCGATGTCGGCCAGCTTCACCGACTGCGCGTAGCCGTACAGCAGCGCCAGGCCGTACAGGAAGAAGGCCGAGGCGAACGCGCCGAGCAGGAAGTACTTCAGCGCGGCTTCCTGGGAGATGAGCCGCCTGCGCCGGGCGAGGCCGCACATCAGGTACAGCGGGAGGCTCATCACCTCGAGGGCGATGAACATGGTCAGCAGGTCGTTGGCCGCGACGAAGGTCATCATGCCGGCCAGCGCGAACAGGGCGAGCGGGAAGACCTCGGTCTGCATGCCGTGCTGCCCGGCCTGGGCCCGGTCCTGGATGGTGCCGGGCCGGATGGCGGCGGAGGCCACGAACGAGCCTCCGGGCTCCACCGAGCGGTCGGCGATCATCAGCATCGCGCCGAAGCCGAGGGCCAGCAGCGTGCCCCACAGGAACAGCGCGGGCCGGTCGATGGACAACGCACCGGCGACCGTGGTCAGGCCCTTGGGGTCCTTGGTCAGCCGGAGGCCGAGGGTGAGGCCGGCGAAGGCGAAGGTGAGCACGGTGAGGATCACCTGGACCGGCCACCGCTGCGGCTTGGCCAGGAACGCCTCGACCAGCACGCCGACGCAGGCCGCGCCGAGGACGATGAGCAGCGGTGCCATCGCCCAGTAGTCGATCTCGGGAGCCTGCAGGGCGTCCAACCCGCCAGGCTGCGCCAGGAACGAAATCACCGGTTCCCACCTTCCACCAGGTCGGTGAGGCCGACCTCATGCATCGTCGCGCTGACCGACGGCCCGATCACGTCGAGCACCGGCTTCGGGTAGAGACCGAAGCCGACGACGGCGATCACCAGCGGGGCCAACACGAGCATCTCGCGTACGTTCAAGTCTCGAATCTTGCTGGTCACCGGGTCCTGAGCAGTCCCGGGACCACCGGCGAGCCCGACCAGGGCGGTACCGCGCAGCGGCCCCTGGAAGATCCGCTGGTACATCCACAGCACGTACAGCGCGGCGAGGACCATGCCGATCGTGGCCAGCACGGTGAAGACCGGCTCCCGCGGGAACGAGCCGACCAGCACCAGGAACTCCGGCACGAACGAGTTGGTCCCGGGCAGCGAGAGCACCGACAGGCCGGCGATCAGGAACAGGCCGCCCAGCAGCGGGGTGGCCCTGTGCATGCCGCCGTAGTCCTCGATGTTCCGCGAACCGCCGCGGTCGATCACCATGCCGGCGCAGACGAACAGCATGCCGGTGGAGAAGCCGTGCATGACCATGTACAGCACGGCACCGGCCAGGGCCTGGCTGGTGAAGGCGAAGATGCCCAGCGCGATGAAGCCGAAGTGCGCGATGGACACGTAGGCCATGAACCGCTTCATGTCCCGCTGGCCGACGGCGAGCAGCGAGCCGTACAGCACACCGGCCACCGCCAGCACCAGGACATAGGGCGCGAGCTTCTGGCTGGCCTGCGGGAACAACGCCAGGTTGTAGCGCAGGAAGCCGAAGGTGCCGACCTTGTCCAGCACGCCGACCAGCAGCACACCTGCCCCGATCGGGGCTTCGGCGGTGGCGTCCGGCAGCCAGGTGTGCAGCGGTACCAGCGGCGCCTTGATCGCGAAGGCGAGGAAGAAGCCGAGGAACAGCCAGATCTGCGTGGTGGTGGATGCCCCGTGGAGCGCGCCCACCAGGTCGGCCCACATGAACGTGCCGGTGCCGGTGCGGTTCTGCGCGACCACGTAGCAGCCGATCACCGAGCCGAGCATGATCAGGCCGCCGAACAGCGAGTACAGGAAGAACTTGACCGCCGCGTACGAGCCGCGCGGGCCGCCGAACCGGCCGATGAGGAAGTACATCGGGATCAGCATGACCTCGAACAGCACGTAGAACAGGAACACGTCGATCGCCACGAAGACGCCGACCATGCACATTTCCATCAGCAGGATCAGCGCGGCGTATCCGGCGTAGCTACGGCCCGCAGGGAGCCGGCCGACCCAGTCGCCGAGCAGCACGATCGGCACCAGCACGGCGATCAACGCGAGCATGACCAGCGCGATGCCGTCCACGCCGAGCGCGAAGTGCACACCGAGTGCCGGGATCCAGTCGGCCACCATGGTCAGCTGGAGCCGGTCGCCGTTCGGGTCGTACTCGACCCAGGCGATCGCCGCCGGGATGAGCTCGGCCAGCGCGAAGGCCATGGCGACCGTCTTGGCCGTCTTCTCGTTCTTCGAGAACTGTGCCACGACGATGGCGCCCACCAGGGGCAACAGCATGGCGATGAGCAACGATGCAGCGCCCATGTCAGAACCTCACCAGGATTAGCGCGGCCATCACGATGACGGATCCGACCAGCATGGACAGCGCGTAGGACCGGACGAAGCCGGTCTGCATGCGGCGAAGGCGGCTGGAGCTGCCCTGAAGCAGTGCGGCCGACCCGAGGACGACGCCGTCCACGCCCTTGTTGTCCACGAAGACCAGCGCCCGGGTCAGCCAGGTGCCGGGCCGGGCGAAGATCGCCTCGTTGATGGCATTGGCGTACAGGTCGTTGCGGGCCGCGCGGATCGGGAAGGCCACCTTCAGCGGCCGCTCCACCGCCACGGACTTGCGGCCGTGGATCAGGTACGCGGTCAGCGCGCCGAGCGCGGACAACGCGAGGACCAGCCAGCCGACGATCTCGTGCGGGATGGGCCCGTGGCCGCCTTCCTGGAGCTCACCGAGGGCGGGCTCCAGCCAGGTGGCCAGGGTGTTGCCCTTGGAGAGCAGGAAACCGACGGCGACCGAGCCGATGGCCAGAATGATCATCGGAACGGTCATGGTCAGCGGCGACTCGTGCGGGTGGTAGTCACGTCCGTCGGCGGACTTCAGCTTCTTCCACCGCTCCTCGCCCATGAAGACCAAGAGGAACAACCGGGTCATGTAGAACGCGGTCAGCCCGGCGCCCAGGAGTGCGGCGCCGCCGAAGACCCAGGCCCGCCAGCCCTCCTGGCTGAACGCGGCCTCGATGATCGCGTCCTTGGAGTAGTAGCCGGACAGGAACGGGAAGCCGATGAGTGCCAGGTAGCCCAGCGTCCAGGTGACGAAGGTGATGGGCATGTGCTTGCGCAGCCCACCCATCTTGCGGATGTTGCCCTCGTCGTTCATCCCGTGCATCACGGAACCGGCGCCGAGGAACAGCCCGGCCTTGAAGAAGCCGTGGGTGAGCAGGTGCATGATGCCCAGCGCGTAGCCGATCGGGCCGAGGCCCACGGCGAGGATCATGTAGCCGATCTGGCTGACCGTGGAGTACGCCAGGACCTTCTTGAAGTCGTCGTAGGCGCAGCCGACGATGCAGCCGATGAGCAGCGTGATCGTGCCGATGATGACGACGCCGAGCCGGCCGTCCGGGGTCAGGTTGTAGATCGGGTTCGACCGGGCGATCAGGTACACACCGGCGGTGACCATGGTCGCCGCGTGGATGAGCGCGGAGACCGGGGTCGGGCCCTCCATCGCGTCCGGCAACCAGGCCTGCAGCGGGAACTGACCGGACTTACCGCAGGCGCCCAGCAGGAGCAGCAGCGCGATGGCCAGCAGCTCGGGCTGGGTGAACTCGCCGGCCCGGCTGAAGACCTCGGTGTACTGCGTGGTGCCCAACCGGTTGAACATGATGAAGATGGCGATCGCGAGGCCCAGGTCGCCGACCCGGTTCATCAGGAAGGCCTTCTTCGCGGCGGTCGCCGCGGCCGGACGGTGCTGGTAGAAGGCGATCAGCAGGTAGGACGCGAGACCGACGCCCTCCCAGCCGAAGTACAGGGTCACGAAGCCGTTGCCCAGCACCAGGATCAGCATCGCCGACACGAACAGGTTCAGGTAGGCGAAGAACCGGCTGCGTTCCTCGTTGGCCTTGCCGACCCGGTGCTCCTGATCGTGCGCCATGTAGCCGATCGAGTAGATGTGGATCAGCGAACCCACACCGGTGATCAGCAGCACGAACACCAGGGACAGCGGGTCGAGGCGCAGGCCGAAGTCGACCTGCAACGCCTGGACCGGGATCCAGGAGAACAGGTGCAGCTCGCGCACCCGCTCCTCCGGGCTCCGGCCGACCGCGTCCAGGAAGGTGGCCAGGCCGACCGCGAACGAGGCGATCACCGTGGCAGAGCCGAGCAGATGGCCCCAGCCGCGGGCCTTCTTGCCGGCCAGCAGCAGGATCGTGGCACCGAGGGCGGGGAAGGCAATGAGCAACCAAGCCCAGGAGGCAATGCCCGTTGCCTGGGCTACATGTTCTGTCACGTTCGCCCCTTAGTACTTGAGCAGGTTGGCGTCGTCGACCGAGGCCGAGCGGCGGGTGCGGAAGATCGACATGATGATCGCCAGGCCGACCACGACCTCGGCGGCGGCGACCACCATCACGAAGAAGGCCATGACCTGGCCGTCGAGCGAGCCGTTGATCCGGGCGAAGGTGACCAGGGTCAGGTTCACCGCGTTCAGCATCAGCTCGACGCACATGAAGACCACGATGGCGTTGCGCCGGACCAGCACGCCGACCGCGCCGATGGCGAACAGCAGCGCGGACAGCACCAGGTAGTAGGACGGAGTCACTGGCCCGCCTCCTCGAAGCAGCAGTTTCCGAAGTTGGCGATGTTCGGGCGAGAAACGCTCCCGGACATCGCCGACTCCGGGTACCTGAAAGCACAGGCGACCTGGGTCATGACTCACCTTCACGCTGTTCGGGAGCGGTCAGGGCGTGCGCGTCGGGCTCCGGGAGCAGGTCGGGGTCGAGCCGCTCCCGGGCGGTGGACTCGATGACCTCGGACAGCGACTCCGGGGCGACGGATCCATCCGGTAGCAGCGCCGGGGTGGCCACCGAGTTCGCGGTGGCGAAGACACCGGGACCGGGCAGCGGGCTCGGCCGGTTGCCCTGGAACCGGGCCTCGACCAATTCCTGCTGCAGGCTCTTGGCGTAGGCCGGGCGGCGGCGCTTCTCGTTGAAGGCCAGCACCATCGCACCGATCGCCGCGGTGATCAGCAGCGCCGAGGTGAGCTCGAAGGCGAACAGGTAATCGGTGAAGATCAGCTTGCCCACGTTGGCCACGTTCCCGCCGCCCTGGGCGTTCGGCTGGGCCAGCCCGATCGGTTTGACCTGGGTCAGCGAGCGCACCAGCGCCGCGACCAGCAGGCCGGCGAAGCCGAGGCCGATCACCCCGGCGGCGAGCCGCTGGCCACGCAGCACCTCGACCACCGAGTCGGAACTCTCCCGGCCGACCATCATCAGCACGAACAGGAACAGCATCATGATCGCGCCGGTGTACACGATGATCTGCACGAAGCCGAGGAACGGCGCCTGCCCGACCATGTAGAGCACGCCGAGGTTGAGCATGGTGAGCACCAGCCACAGGGCGGAGTGCACGGCGTTGCGGGCGAACAGCATGCCGAGCGCGCCGATGAGCGAGCCGGTGCCCAGGACGTAGAAGGCGACCTGCTCGCCCATGCTGACCGGACCGGCGTCAACGACGGCCTGGGTCACGAACACGGAACTCACTTACCCTGCTCCTTCAGTGGAGCAGTTTCCATGGAATCTGCAAAGGGCGCAGATTCCATGGAAACTGCGAGCTCAGGACCCTTCACGTAGTAGTCCTGCTCGTTGTCCCCAAGGCGCATCGGGTGCGGCGGCTGTTCCATGCCGGACAGCAGCGGCGCCATCAGCTGTTCCTTGGTGTAGATCAGATCCTGCCGGTTGTCGTCGGCGAGCTCGTACTCGGTGGTCATGGTCAACGACCGGGTCGGGCAGGCCTCGACGCACAGGCCGCAGCCGATGCACCGGAGGTAGTTGATCTGGTAGATCGCGCCGTACCGCTCACCAGGCGAAAAGCGGGCCTTCTCGGTGTTGTCCCCGCCCTCGACGTAGATCGCGTCGGCCGGACAGGCCCAGGCACAGAGTTCGCAGCCGACGCACTTCTCCAGCCCGTCCGGATGCCGGTTGAGCTGGTGCCGTCCGTGGTAGCGCTCGGCCGGGATCTTCTTGACCTCGGGGTACTCCTCGGTGACGACCTTCTTGAACATCGTCCCGAAGGTGACGCCGAAGCCTTTCAGGGCATCAAACATCGCCATCCTCCTTGGTGGCGGACGGAAGCTTCGCTGTCGCCGCCGCGGCGAGCCGGCGTTTGGGTGCCGCCGGCACGCGCAGGTCCGGTGGCGGCAGCGGGTAGTCGCTGCCCGCGGTGCGCACGATGGTGGTGTCCCGTTCCGGCCGGTCCGGGATGAGGAAGCTGATCAACACGATGACGGTCACGCCGATGAGGACGGCCACCAGCTTGAAGGTGGTGGACAGCTCCTCGCGCTGCATGACGCGGACGGCGGTGACGCCGAGGATCCAGACCAGGCTGACCGGCACCAGGACCTTCCAGCCCAGCTTCATGAACTGGTCGTAGCGGAACCGGGGCAGCGTGCCACGCAGCCAGATGAAGAGGAACAGGAAGCCGAGCGTCTTCAGCGTGAACCACAGCAGCGGCCACCAGCCGGTGTCCGCGCCGGCCCAGACCTCGCCGAGGCCGAACGGCAGGAACCGCCACGGGGCGTACCAGCCACCGAAGAACATGGTGGTGGCCAGGCCGGAGACGGTGACCATGTTGATGTACTCGGCCAGGAAGAACAGGGCGAACTTCAGCGAGGAGTACTCGGTGTGGAAGCCACCGACCAGCTCCGACTCGGCCTCCGCGAGGTCGAACGGCGCGCGGTTGGTCTCACCGACCATGGACACCAGGTAGATCAGGAAGCTCAGCGGCAGCAGGTAGAAGAACCAGTTGTCCTTCTGCGCCAGCACGATGTCCGAGGTGGACATCGAGCCGGAGTACATGACGACCGCGACGATGCTCAGGCCCATCGCGATCTCGTAGGAGATGACCTGCGCGGCGGACCGCAGCGCGCCGAGCAGCGGGTATGGCGAGCCGGAGGCCCAGCCGGCCAGCACGATGCCGTAGACGCCCAGGCTGGAACACGCGAGCACCACCAGCAGGCCGACCGGCAGGTCGGCCAGCTGCAACGCGGTGCGCTCGCCGAACATGGTGACCTCACCGCCGAGCGGGATCACCGAGAAGGCCAGCAGCGCGGGCACCGCGGAGACGACCGGGGCCAGGAAGAACACCCACTTGTCGGCCAGGACCGGCCGGATGTCCTCCTTGAAGGCCAGCTTCAGGCCGTCGGCCAGTGACTGCAGCAGGCCGAACGGTCCGACCCGGTTCGGACCGGGCCGGTGCTGCATGCGACCCACGACCCGGCGCTCCAGCCAGATCATGAACAGCGTGAAGACCACCAGGTACACGAAGATCCCGACCACCTTGATGATGATCAGCCAGATCGGGTCGTCGGCCAGCAGATCAGCCGTCTTCATGCGGTCTCCTCGAAGCAGCTGGTTCCGAAGTTGACGATGTTCGGGTTCGTTCCTCGCCCGAACATCGTCAACTTCGGGGACTCAAGAGCAGTCGTCACGACGCGGCTCCGTTCGCAGCGGTCGTCACGGTGACGAGGGCGCCGTGACCGGCGCCGAGGGAGGTCCGGACGGTGGCCGGGGTGGAGTTGCTCGGCAGCCAGACCACGCCTTCCGGCAGGTCGGCGAACTCGGCGAGCAGCGTCACCGAGCCGCGGTCGGTGCCCACGGTGATCAACGCCGCGTCGGCGACGCCGAAGGCCTTGGCGGTGTCCACCGAGAGCCGGGCGACGGCCGGGCGGGCGGTGCCCGCCAGGTGCGGTTCGCCGTCCTGCATCGAGCCGTGGTCGATCAGCTGGTGCCAGGTGGCGAGGACCGCGTGCCGCTGTCCGGGCCGGTTGGGCCGGCCCGCGTCCACCGACGGCGCCGGGATCCGGTTGCCGGTGTGGTGGCCGAGCCTGCCCAGGTCCGCCATGGCCGCGGCCGGGGTCTGGGTGAACAGGTCCGCGTCCATCTCCACCGCGAGGGTGTCCAGCACCCGGCAGTCCGGCAGCCGGTTGGTACCGGTGATGACCACCGGGAACGGCCGGCGACGGCCTTCCCAGTTGATGTAGGTGCCGGCCTTCTCGCTGATCGCCGCGACCGGCAGCACCACGTCGGCCCGCCGGGTGACGCTGGATTCACGCAGGTCCAGGCTGACCACGAACACGCCGGAGTCCAGGGCCCGCTCGGCGAGCTCCGGGTTCGGCAGGTCGTGGACGTCCACCGAGCCGATCACCAGGCCGGCGAGCCTGCCGTTGGCCACCGCGCCGAGGATGCCCGCGAGATCGCGGCCCTCGGCGGTGGGCAGCGTGCCGGTCTCCAGGCCCCAGGCCAGTTCGACCTCGGCCCTGGCCACGGAATCGGTGACCGGGCGGCCACCGGGAAGCATGGTGGGCAGTGCGCCCGCCTCGATGGCGGCCAGCTCACCCGCGCGCCGCGGGATCCAGGCCAGCTTGGCGCCGGTCTGCGCCGCCAGTTCGCGGGCGGTGCTGAACAGGCCGGTGATCTCCGCGGCCCGCTCGCCGAGCAGGATGACCGCGTCGGGCCTGCGCAGCAGTTCGTCCACCTCGGACGGAAGCCTGCCGAGCATGTCGGCCTCTTCGCCGGGCAGACACGGGATCAGCGTGCCGTTGGTCTTCACCACCGCCGGGGTCGTCCACTGTCCCATGTGGAACACCCGGTTGCCGTGCTTGCGGTTGCCCTTGCGCAGCCGCAGGAAGACGCCGGGGGCCTCTTCCTCGGGCTCCAGCGCGATGAGCAGCACAGCGGGCGCCTTCTCGATGTCGCCGTAGGTGACGCCGTGCTCCGGGTTGGTGCCGGAGACGGTCGAACCGAGGAAGGCCAGCTCCTCCGCGGAGCTCGGCCGGTTGCGGTAGTCGATGTCGTTGGTGCCCAGGGCGACGCGGGCGAACTTGCTGTACGCGTACGCGTCCTCGACGGTCAGCCGGCCGCCGGGCAGCACGCCGACGCCACCGGCCTCCTTGGCCTTGGTCAGGCCTTCGGCGGCGACCCGCAGCGCCTCGGTCCAGGAGGCGTCCCGCAGTTCACCGGTCTTGGCGTCGCGGACCCGCGGTCGCAGCAGCCGGTCGGGCTCGGTGGTGTAGGTGAATGCGAACCGGCCCTTGTCGCAGATCCACTCCTCGTTGACCTGCGGGTCCTCCGCGGCCAGCCGACGGGTGATCTTGCCGCGCCGCCAGTCGGTCCGGGTGGCGCAGCCACCGGCGCAGTGCTCGCACACGCTGGGCGTGGAGACCAGGTCGAACGGGCGGGAGCGGAACCGGTAGGCGGCGCTGGTCAGCGCGCCGACCGGGCAGATCTGGATGGTGTTGCCGGAGAAGTAGCTCTGGAACGGCTGGTCCTGCGCGGTGCCGATCTGCTGCTGCGAGCCGCGTTCGAGGAGCTCGATGAACGGGTCGCCGGCGATCTGCTCGGAGAACCGGGTGCAGCGCTGGCACAGCACGCAGCGTTCGCGGTCCAGCAGTACCTGGCTGGACACGGCGATCGGCTTCGGGAAGGTCCGCTTGGTCTCGGTGAACCGGCTGTCGGTGCGGCCGTGTTTGAGCGCCTGGTTCTGCAGCGGGCATTCGCCGCCCTTGTCGCAGATCGGGCAGTCCAGCGGGTGGTTGATCAGCAGCAGCTCCATCACGCCGGCCTGCGCCTTGTCGGCCACCGGGCTGGTGAGCTGTGTCTTCACCACCATGCCGTCGGCCACGGTCAGCGTGCAGCTGGCCTGCGGCTTCGGCATCGGCCGGCCACCCATTTCCACCTCGACCAGGCACTGGCGGCAGGCGCCGGCCGGTTCGAGGAGCGGGTGGTCGCAGAAGCGTGGGATGACGGTGCCGAGGCGTTCCGCGGTGCGGATGAGCAGCTCACCCTTGGGCGCTACGACCTCGGCGCCGTCGATGGTCAGCTTCACGTGGCCGTCGGGCACCACGATGTCGGTGTTCTTGTCCGCTGCGAGTGTCATGCGCTTGCTCCAGCCAGGAAGGCTTCGTACGAGTCCTCGGCGTTCTTCTCGCACAGCGCGAGGAACTCGTGCCGGAAGTACTTGATGCCACTGGTGATCGGGCTGACCGCGCCGTCACCGAGCGCGCAGAAGCTGCGGCCGAGGATGTTGTCGCAGATATCGAGGAGGTTCTCGATGTCGGCGGCGGTTCCCTCGCCCTTGCACATCCGCTGCAGGATCTGGGTGAGCCAGTAGGTGCCCTCGCGGCACGGGGTGCACTTTCCGCAGGACTCGTGCTTGTAGAACTCGGTCCACTTCATGACCGCCCACGGCACGGACACGGTCTCGTTGAAGACCTGCACGGCGGTGGTGCCCAGCATCGATCCAGCGGCGGCCGCACCCTCGAAGTCCAGTGGCACGTCGAGGTGTTCCGCGGTGAACAGCGGGGTGGACGAGCCGCCCGGAGTCCAGAACTTGAGCGGAATCCCGTCCTTCATGCCGCCGGCCATCTCCAGCAGCTCGCGCAGCGTGATGCCGAGCGGTGCCTCGTACTGGCCGGGCTTCTCCACGTGCCCGGAGATCGAGTAGATCTTCGGGCCGGGCGACTTCTCGGTGCCCATGGCACGGAACCAGTCGGAACCGCCGAGCACGATGTACGGCACACTCGTGATCGTCTCGACGTTGTTGACCACCGTCGGCGATGCGTAGAGGCCACTCGTGGCGGGGAACGGCGGCTTGAGCCGCGGCTGTCCCCGCCTGCCCTCCAGGGAGTCGAGCAACGCGGTCTCTTCACCGCAGATGTAGGCACCGGCTCCGGCGTGCACCACGATGTCCAGGTCGAAGCCCGAGCCGAGGATGTTCTTGCCCAGATAGCCCTTGGCGTACGCCTCCTGCACGGCGGCGTTCAGCCTGCGGATGCAGTGCAGCACCTCGCCACGCACGTAGATGGCGCAGAAGTTGGCCCGGATCGCGTACGAGGTGATGATGCAGCCCTCGATCAGCGAGTGCGGGTCGGCCATCATCAGCGGGATGTCCTTGCAGGTACCCGGCTCGCCCTCATCGGCGTTGATCACCAGGTAGTGCGGCTTACCGTCGCCCTGCGGGATGAAGCTCCACTTGAGGCCGGTGGGGAACCCGGCGCCGCCGCGGCCACGCAGGCCCGAGGCCTTGACCAGTTCGATCAGCTGATCCGGCTGCGCGCCCAGGGCTTTGCGCAGACCCTGGTAGCCCTCGAGCTGCTCGTACGTGTCCATGGTCCACGAGTTCGGCGACAGCCAGCGCTTCGTCAGTACCGGAACGAGTTCGTTGCTCATTTTTTCTTCTCCGGAACCGGGGGCAGGACACCATCGGGCATGACCGGCGCGGACCAGCCGCGATCCTGGGCCACGGTGTTGCCGCGCAACGTCTCCTTGGCCGCGGACGGGCCGGCGACATCCAGGTCCCGGCCCTCGAAGAACCCGGCCAGCTGGAGTTCGGCCTGCTTGAAGTCGGTCAGCGGGGCGCCACGGGTCGGCGCGGGCCTCTCGCCGGCGCGCAGCTTCGCGACCAGGTCGGACGCGGTGTCCGGGTCCTGGTTGTCGAAGTACTCGTAGTTGACCTGCAGCACCGGTCCCAGGTCGCAGGCAGCCAGGCACTCGGCGTGCTCCAGGGTGACCTTGCCGTCCTCGGAGGTCTGCTCGTGGCCGAGCGGCTTGCCGTCGGAACCGAGTTCCTCCTTGAGCCGCGCGTAGATCGCGTCGCCGCCCAGGGCCGCGCACAGCGTGTTGGTGCACACGCTGACCAGGTGCTCGCCACACGGCTTGCGCTTGTACATCGTGTAGAAGGTGGCCACCGCGCTGACCTCGGCGGTGGTCAGCTCCAGCTGCTCGGCGCAGAACCGGATGCCGTCCTGGCTGACGAAGCCCTCCACCGACTGCACCAGGTGCAGCATGGGCAGCAACGCGGAGCGGGACTGCGGGTACCTGGCGATCAGCTGCTGCGCCTTGGTCCGTGTGTCCTGGCCGAACACGTCGTTGAGCATCTCGGTCATCGGTCAACACCACCCATCACCGGGTCGATAGAGGCAACCGCCGCGATGACGTCGGCGACCAGGCCGCCTTCGGACATCGCGGGCATCGACTGCAGATTGATGAAGGAGGGTTCGCGCACGTGGACCCGGCCCGGCCGGGTGCCGCCCTCGGAGACCAGGTGGTAGCCGAGCTCGCCTCGCGGCGACTCGATCGGCACGTACACCTGACCGGCCGGGACGTCGAAGCCCTCGGTGACCAGCTTGAAGTGGTGGATCAGCGATTCCATCGACTGACCCATGATCTTCTTGACGTGGTCCAGGGAGTTGCCCAGGCCGTCGGAGCCGATGCTCAGCTTGGCCGGCCAGGCGATCTTGGCGTCCTCCACCATGACCGGGCCGTCCTCGAGGGCCTCCACGATCTGCCGGATCAGCCGCAGGCTCTGGTGCATCTCCTCGACGCGCAGCAGGTAGCGGGCGAAGCAGTCGGCATCGGTGCTGGTCGGCACGTCGAAGTTGAACTCCGGGTACAGCAGGTACGGCTCGGTCTTGCGCAGGTCCCACGCCAGGCCGGCGGACCGCAGGATCGGGCCGGTGACACCCAGCGCCAGGCAGGCGTCCACCGGCAGGTAGCCGATGCCCGCGAGCCGGTTGCGCCAGATCGGCTGACCGGTGAGCAGCTTGTCGTAGCTGGGCAGGTACTTGTCCATCCACCGGACGAACTCCATGACCCGGGGACGCCAGCCGCCGGGCAGGTCCTGCGCGGTGCCGCCGGGCCGGATGAACGCGTGGTTCATCCGCAGGCCGGTGAGGAACTCCAGCAGGTGCAGCGCTACCTCGCGCTCCCGGAAACCGGCGGTCATCGCGGTCAGCGCGCCGAGTTCCATGCCGCCGGTGGCCAGGCAGACCAGGTGGCTGGAGATGCGGTTGATCTCCATCAGCAGCATGCGGATCAGCTGCGCGCGACGCGGAACCTCGACGCCGAGCAGCTTCTCCACCGCCAGGCAGTAGGCGGTCTCGTTGTGCAGCGGCGCCAGGTAGTCCATCCGCGTCACGAAGGTGACGCCCTGGGTCCAGTTCCGGTATTCGCAGTTCTTCTCGATACCGGTGTGCAGGTAGCCGATGACGCAGCGGCCCTGGGTGACGGTCTCGCCCTCGAGCTCCAGCACCAGGCGGAGCACGCCGTGGGTGGACGGGTGCTGCGGGCCCATGTTGATCACGACGCGCTCGTCGTGCTGGGCGTCCTCCAGGACCTGGTCCCAGTCGCCGCCGGTCACCGTGTAGACGGTGCCCTCGGTGGTCCTCCTCGACGGAGCGATGTCCTCGTCGGACAGCTCGGTCGCGGTGACCTGCGCTTCGGTGTCGTTGAACGTGGTCATGAGTAAGCCCTCCGCTGGTCCGGCGGCGGAATCTCGGCGCCCTTGTATTCGACGGGGATGCCGCCGAGCGGGTAGTCCTTGCGCTGGGGGTGGCCGTCCCAGTCGTCCGGCATGAGGATCCGGGTCAGCGCGGGGTGGCCGTCGTAGACGATGCCGAACATGTCCCACGCCTCCCGCTCCTGCCAGTCGGCGGTCGGGTAGACCTCCACGACGGACGGGATGTGCGGGTCGTCGATGTCCACCGCGACTTCCAGCCGGATGCGGCGGCGGTAGGTCATCGACGTGAGGTGGTAGACGGAGTGCAGCCGCTGCGGCACGTCGGCGCCGTAGTCCACTCCGGACACGCTGGAGCAGAGCTCGAAGCGCAGCGCCTCGTCGTCCCGGAGCAGCCTGCACAGCGCGAGGATGTGCTCGCGGCGCACGTAGTAGGTGATCTCGCCGCGGTCCACGGTGACCTGCTGGATCGCGTCGGCCGGGAT
Organism: Pseudonocardiaceae bacterium YIM PH 21723; assembly: GCA_003600225.1. GTDB lineage: Bacteria > Actinomycetota > Actinomycetes > Mycobacteriales > Pseudonocardiaceae > QZFT01. The sequence continues at coordinate 64,852 of QZFT01000036.1, read as the reverse complement.
GGCCTTCTCGCTCATGGCGGCGAGCAGCTCGTCGGTGAACTCGTCGAACCAGCCGCCGTAGGGGCGCTCGCTGGCCTTCGGCGAGTAGGCGGGCAGCCGCAGGCCACCGAAGCCGGAGGTGTCACCGGAGCCCTGGACACCGAACATGCCCTGGCGGGCCTTGCCGGCGACGACCCCGCCGCCGGCCTGGTGACGCTCGTGGTCGGCCTGGCTCATCTCGGCCGAGCTGAGCGCGTCGTTGTTCTCAGTCATCGGAAATCACTTCTTCGCAAAGCGCTCGGAGGACGGGATCATCGGCGTGCGGTATCCGCTCTCCAGCTGCAGTGCCTTGCGGGTGTCGCCCAGCGGCTCATCCATGATCTTGGCATGCAGCTTGAGGATCGCGTCGATCAACATCTCCGGGCGCGGCGGACAGCCCGGCAGGTACATGTCCACCGGCACGACGTGGTCGACGCCCTGGACGATCGCGTAGTTGTTGAACATGCCGCCGGAACTCGCGCACACGCCCATGGCGATCACCCAGCGCGGCTCGGGCATCTGGTCGTAGATCTGCCGCAGCACCGGCGCCATCTTGTTGCTCACCCGGCCGGCCACGATCATCAGGTCGGCCTGGCGGGGCGAGGCGCGGAAGACCTCCATGCCGAAGCGGGCCAGGTCGTACCGGGGGCCACCGGACGTCATCATCTCGATGGCGCAGCAGGCAAGGCCGAACGTGGCGGGCCACAGCGACGACTTGCGCGTCCAGTTGACCAGTTTCTCCACGCTGGCCAGCAGAACGCCGTTAGGGAGTTTCTCCTCAAGACCCATGTCTTTTTCTCCCCTCAGTTCCAGTCCAGGCCACCGCGGCGCCACACGTACGCGTAGGCGAAACCGACGGAGACGATGAACAGGACGATCTCCACCAGGCCGAACAGGCCGAGGTCGTCCGCCTTAACAGCGAACGGGTAGAGGAAGACCATTTCGATGTCGAACAGGATGAACAGCATCGCCGTCAGGTAGTAGGCGACGGGCATGCGGCCGCCACCGACGACCGGCTGCGGCGAGGGCTCGATGCCGCACTCGTAGGCGTCGAGTTTCGCGCGGTTGTACCGACGAGGACCGATGTACGGCGCAGCGGTCACCGAGAAGACGGCGAACCCCGCTGCGAGCACGAACATCAGCAGGAGGGGAAGGTAAGGCTGAAGCACAATTCCCTCTTTCCACGCCACAGGTGTCCCGGGTGGGCGGCGATCAGTTCGAACCATAAAGGTGTTCTGCGCCACTCTCGAAGTAAGGCAAACCTAACTACGAGCCGTGAGCAGTGATCACGCTGCGAATAAATCGAGCTGACCAGCGGTGATGGCAGTCACTGGTTGCTTGTGATTTTCTTCACAAGCCTGTCCAGGGTAGGACCATGTAGTGGGGTCACCCAACAGGTGCCGTGAACTGCACACAAATGGTCGAACACAGTGTCCCAGGAGTCGATCTTCCCCGCACTGCGCCAAGTGCAGTAACGCATCCCACCTTGACAGTGGTTACCGTGCAGTAGCCACAGCTTCCGGCGCGGCGGGGATAGCCCGCGCCCGGCGCCTGAGGATCGAATCCGGTCCCGTTCGAGCATCCGGAGAACACAAAGTCCTCCGCCGGGCAACTCGGCGAGGCGCCGGCGGCCCGGCTCGAACGTGGCCCCCGCTACACCGCACTGCGACAGACGGGTGTCCCGCTCGATCACCGCTGCTCTGCCTCCCAGAACACGAAATGGCCTTTTTTCGGTACCCGGAAATACTGTTCCGCCCACCGGAAATAAATACCCCGGCCCGGGGGCAAGGAGACCATTTCGTCACAGCCGCGCTGCAATCCTGCTGTTTCCGCGTAAGGGAATTATTGATCCAGGAATCCACGTTCAAGCGCAGTTCGGGCTAGCGTTGATCTCATGCGAAACAAGAGAACAGGTCACCGACCCATAAGAGTTTTCCGGCAGGTTGCCTTAGCCGCCTGCGTTTCCCTGACTGCCACCATCGGCTTCGTTTCACCGGCATTGGCCGATGAACCCAAAATCATTGGCGCAAGGTTTTTCACCGAGACGCAATACCAGGGCCAGGGGGGCGAAATGCGGGTGCCTGAGCTATGCAACAGCTCTGAACCTGCATATATCTTGGACCTCCCGGAGCCGTTTTATAAGAATATCGGCTCTGTCCAGGGCTGGGGAAAGTGCAAGGTATGGCTGTACGCCGAGGACGGTTCCTATGAGGGGCCATTCAAGGGCGATGTGCCTGACGTAGGCCAATCCATTCGCCACCGAGTCGTACAAATCGCCCTGGGCTAAGGAGAAGCATCATGCGATCAATCAGTAAATTGGGTGTGGTCGTGGCGGTTCTAGCCTCCCTCGTGGGCGCCCCTGCCGTCGCCATGGCGGAGGACCAGCCGAGCGAACAGGAACTACTCAGAGCGTGCAACTCACGCAAGGTATTCTGCCAATTCCATCCGACTGAGCGGATCACCTACAGCGGTGAGTACAAAGCGAGCGGTCGCGGAAGCAACTGTTCGAATAGCACCGTCACCAGAACTGTCGAATGGTCCAACACCAGAGGCACCGTCGACAGCGTCGGAGTCTCGATCAGCGCAGAGCTGGGTATGGGCCAGGCCTTCGCCCTCAGCGTCTCGGTGAGCTACGGCCACGAATGGCACTGGAGCGAGACCAAGACGGACAGGGTCGCGGTCGAGTTGGCACCAGGGCAGGGGGCCGAAGTCTGGACGGCTCCGCTACTCACCAAGGTGACCGGCGACTACGAGCTTCATTTCCCGAAACCGTTCCACGGCCACTACATCTGGTACGTCAGCGACGTCTCGGTCGAGGGTCCCGCACCGGAGAACGTCTGGGATGTCCGGGTCGAGAACTACGCACCCGACTGCGCGGCTGAATCCGCAGCGGCATAACCAGAACCGGCCATTCCACCGGTTGACCGAAAACCACGGTCACCCCTGATTCCGCGAGTCCGATCCTCCGTGTCCAGTCCGGAGATCGGACTTCTCACCGCCTGGCCCACCGGGAGCGATCCCGGAGGGTCAGGCATCCCGGTGCAACGCGGGATCCATCAACGCCACGGCCGCACGCACCGCGGTCTCGGTGATGTCCGCGCTGCGGCCACCGTCCTCCAGGGTGGCGGCGAACAGTTCCCGCAGCCCGCCGAGCAGCATCACGGTCATCTGCCGGGAGATCGGGCCACCGCCCACGATCGACCACTGCTCACCGGAGCACAGTTCCTCGATCATCACCGCGAACGCGTCCATGGTGTCGCGCTGGAGCTTGCGACCCGCCTCGGCGAGCAGCGGAACGTCCCGGATCCAGCTGAGGCCGATCGCGGGTTCCCGTTCCAGGGAGACGATCCACGCCTCGGCGGCCTGCCGGACCTGCCGGTGCCAGGGCAACGATCTGTCGACGGCGGCCAGGATGTCGGTGATCAGTTCGGCGTGCACGACGGTCATCAGCGCGACGTAGCACTCCTCGCGACTGGCGAAGTGCTCGTAGAAGGTGCGCCGGGAGGTCTTGGCGCGGCGCACGATGTCCGCGACCGTGGTGTTGCGGTAGCCGACCTCGGCGATCGAGTCCCGCAGCGCGACCAGCAGCCGGTGCCGGAACGCCGTCGCCTGGTCAGTGATCACGACCGTCACGGTATACCTCCGATCTCCGATAACGCCTCAGTACATGGTACGCACACGTACCAGAGACGGCCTGTCTGCTGCATCAGCCGAGTCAGCAGTCCCGAAGTCGACGATGTTCGGGCGAAGGGCGGGCCCGGACATCGCCATCTTCGGATCAGACCTGGTGCCGACCACGGTGCCCGGCGAGAAATACCGGTTCACCGGGGTGGTCTATGCCCCGGATCGCGGTGACAGAGCCATGATCCGCCATCGATAAGGACACCTTCAGTGGCTTGCGCCACAGTGGTACACGCCCGTACCGTTACTGGTACGCAGCCGTACCAGGTCGATGGATGGTGCCCGATGACCGCGAACCTGCCCGCCGGACCGAGAGCCCCGCGCCCCCTTCAGGGCGCCTACATGCTCTTCTCACCCCACCGGGGCGTGCACGCCATGCGCGAACGCTACGGCCGGGCCTACACCGTGAACGTGCCGTTCTTCGGCCACGCGGTGGTGATCAGCGAACGCGACCACATCAAGCAGCTGTTCGCCGGCGGCCCGGACAAGGTGGACAACCTGGAACCCAACCTGGGCCGGATTCTCGGCCGGCACTCGCTGTTCGCCATGCCCACCAGGGAGCACGATCCGCAGCGCAAGCTCCTCATCCCGCCGTTCCACGGCAAACGGCTCGGCGTCTACGAGTCGATCATCGAGGAGGAGACGCTCCGGGAGATCGCCACCTGGCCGACCGGCACCCCGTTCGCGACGGCGCCGTCCACCATGCGGATCACGCTGAACGCCATCCTGCGCGCGGTGTTCGGCGCCGACGGCGAGGAGTTCGACGAGCTGCGCGAGATCCTGCCGGAGATGACCGAGCTCGGCTCCCGGCTCGCCATCCTGCCCATTCCGCAGACGGTGTGGCCGTGGACCAGGCACGAGCGGCTGCGTCAGCGGTACTGCCGGGTGGTCGACCGGCTGATCGACAAGGCCACCGACCTGGACGGCCGCAACGACATCCTGGCGATGATGTTGCAGAGCCGGTACGAGGACGGCTCCTCGGTCAGCCGCGAGTTCATCTACGACCAGTTGATCACCCTGCTGGCCGCCGGCCACGAGACGACGGCGAACACCCTCGCCTGGACCGTGGAACGGCTGCGCAGGCATCCGGAGATCCTGAAATCCCTGGTGGACGAGGCCGACGCGGACGGCAAGGAGCTGCGGGAGGCCACCATCCTGGAGGTCCAGCGGCACCGATCGGTGATCGACTTCGTCGGCCGCCGGGTGGTCGCCGACGAGTTCGAGCTCGGCCCGTGGGTGATCCCGAAGGGGCACTCGGTGATGGTCAGCATCGAGCTGATCCACACCGACCCGGAGGTCTTCCCGGAACCGGACCGGTTCGACCCCTACCGGTTCGTCGGCCGGAAGGCCGACCTCTATACGTGGATCCCGTACGGCGGCGGCAACCGGCGTTGCCTCGGCGCCGCCTTCGCCCAGATGGAGATGAACGTGGTGCTGCGCACCCTGCTCAGAGAAGTGACCTTGCTACCGACGACGGAACCGGACGAGAAGGTGCACTTCCGCGGCATCGCCTACGCGCCGAAGGACGGCGCCCTGGCGCAGATCCGCCCGCGAGTGGCGGTGCCCGCATGAGCCCGAACCTTCCCCCGGGACCACGCTGGCCCCTCGCCGTTCAGGGCGCCTACATGGTGTTCGACCGCCGCGGGCTCTTCCACCGGATGCGCGCCACCCACGGCAAGGCGTTCACGCTGAACCTGCCCAGCTTCGGCCGGACGGTGATGATCAGCGAACGGGACCAGATCAAGCAGCTGTTCTCCGCGAGTCCCGACGCGGTGGGCAATGTGCAGCCGAACCTGGGCCGGATGCTCGGCAAGCACTCGATGTTCGCGATGGAGGGCAAGCAACACCGCACCGAACGCAAACTGCTGGTGCCGCCCTTCCACGGCAAACGCCTCGCGGTGTACGAGGAGATCGCCCGCGACGAGGCCCTCAAGGAGTTCGCCACCTGGCCGGTCGGCACGCCGTTCCCGACGATGCCGTCCACCATGCGGATCACGCTGAACATCATCCTGCGCGCCGTCTTCGGCGCCGAGGGCACCGAGTTCGACGAACTCCGCGAGGTACTGCCACCCTTCGTGGAACTCGCCTCCCGGCTGCAACCGCTGCCGTTCGAGGCGAGCTGGGGCCCTTGGCGACGGCTGGCCCGGCTGCGCGAGCGGTACGAGCGGATCGTCGACCGGCTGATCGACAAGGCCACCGATCTGGACGGCCGGGACGATGTGCTCGCCATGCTGCTCCAGGCCCGGTACGAGGACGGCTCCTCGATGAGCAGGCAGGCCATCTACGACGAGCTGGTGACCCTGCTGGCCGCCGGGCACGAGACCACGGCGAACACCCTGGCCTGGACGGTGGACCGGCTCCGCAGGCACCCGGAACTCCTGGCCGAACTGGCCGGCGGGGAGAACACCGAACTCCTCGCGGCGACCATCCTGGAGGCGCAGCGCAGCCGTTCGGTCATCGACATCACCGGCCGCCGGGTACTCGCCGACGAGTACGAGCTCGGCCCGTGGCGGATCCCGAAGGGGACCACGATGCTGGTCGGGATCGACCTGATCCACACCGATCCGGATGTCTTCCCAGACCCGGACAGGTTCGACCCGAATCGGTTCCTGGGCACGAAGGCCGACCTCTACCAGTGGATCCCGTACGGCGGCGGCTCCCGGCGCTGCATCGGCGCCGCCTTCGCCCAGATGGAGATGAACGTCGTGCTGCGCACGCTGCTCCAGGAGATCGTCCTGGAGCCGACCAGCGAGCCGGACGAACGCTTCCACGGGCGGGGCATCGCCTACTCACCGGCGAAGGGCGGCCTGGCGATAGTCCACCCGAGGAGCCGCGCTATCACCCAAAAGCTATAGGCCGGGGGCTTGCATACCGCTGGTATCTAGACGTACCGTCAGTACGGTACGTGTGCGTACCGTTATCGCCCCCGTGGTCAGGAGTGTCGATGTCACAGCAGCGTCTGAAACTCGCCGGAAACGCGGTGGTGATCACCGGCGCCGCCTCGGGCATCGGTCGCGCACTCGCGCGCCGGCTGAGCAACCTCGGTTCCCCGGTGGCCATCACCGACGTGAACGAGGCGGGGCTGCGGGAGACGGCCGAAGGCCTGACCGGCTCGGTCCTGATCAAGGTGATGGACGTAGCCGACAAGGACGCGCAGGCCGACTTCGCCGACGAGGTGCGCGCGTGGCTGCCCGGCAAGCTGGCCGCGGTGTTCAACAACGCGGGCGTGGCGCTGATCAGCACGGTCACCAAGGGCGACGAGAAGAACGACCAGTGGCTGCACGACATCAACTTCCACGGTGTCGAGTACGGCACCCGGGCCTTCCTGCCGATCCTGCTGGAGCAGGACGCGGGCGCCATCGTGAACACCTCCAGTGTCTTCGGCCTGGCCGGTATGCCGGGGCAGAGCGCCTACTGCGCCGCCAAGTTCGCCGTGCGCGGGTACACCGACTCACTGCGCCAGGAACTGCGCGGCACCGGGGTGCGGGCGGTCAACATCCACCCCGGCGGCATCCGGACCAACATCGTGCGCAACGCGCGGTTCACCGATGACGCGATGGGCCTGTCGGACAACCACGACGAGCTGACCAAGCAGTTCGACAAATTCACCATGACCACCCCGGACAAGGCGGCTCAGGTCATCCACAAGGGTGTGGACGCGGGCAAGGCGCGAATCCTGATCGGCGCGGACGCCTACATGTTCGACACGCTGACCAGGGTGTCGCCGACCTACTATTACTCCCTGATGAATGTCGGGCTGAGCCTGTTCAAGCGCTTCGGAGGCAAGTGACCATGTCGGAGCACGTTGACGTACTGATCATCGGCGCCGGTATCTCCGGTATCGGTGCGGCACACCACCTCAAGGAAGCGTTCCCGCAGCGCGACTTCCTGATCCTGGAGAACCGCGAGCGCGTCGGCGGCACCTGGGACCTGTTCAAGTACCCGGGCATCCGGTCCGACTCGGACATGCTCACCCTGGGCTTCCGGTTCCGGCCGTGGACCGACGAGAAGATCATCGCCGACGGCGCGGACATCCGGCAGTACGTGGAGGACACCGCGAAGGACGGCGGCTACTTCGACCGGATCCGCTTCGGCCACAAGGTGATCAGCGCGGAATGGTCCACTGAGGACAACCAGTGGACCGTGCACGCGGAGCACGCAGGCAAGCCCGTCACCTTCACCGCGCAGTTCGTCCACTCGGCCACCGGGTACTACCGCTACGACGAGGGCTTCACCCCGGAGTTCGCCGGTATCAAGGACTTCAAGGGCCAGGTGATCCACCCGCAGTTCTGGCCGGAGGACCTGGACTACACCGGCAAGAAGGTCGTCATCATCGGCAGTGGCGCGACCGCCATCACCATCGTGCCGTCGATGGCCGACAAGGCCGAGCACGTCACCATGCTCCAGCGCTCGCCCACCTACGTGATGTCGCTGCCGCAGAAGGACCCCGTCGCCCCGTACCTGAGCAAGGTCATCGGCGAGAACGTCTCGTACAAGCTGTCCCGCTGGCGGAATGTGCTGATGTCCATTCTGATCTACCAGTACAGCCAGCGCGCCCCGAAGTCCGCGCGCAAGCTGATCCGCAACTTCAACACCAAGTGGCTGCCCGAGGGCTACGACGTGGACACCCACTTCAACCCCCGGTACAACCCCTGGGACCAGCGGATGTGCCTGGTGCCCAACGGCGACCTGTTCCGGTCCATCCGGCAGGGCAAGGCGTCGATCGTCACCGACCACATCGACTCGTTCACCGAGAAGGGCATCAAGCTCAAGTCCGGCGAGGAGCTGGAGGCCGACATCGTGGTGACCGCGACCGGCCTGAACCTGCTGCCGCTCGGCGGCATGGAACTGAGCGTGGACGGCGAGCGGGTCGATCTGTCGAAGTCCTTCGCCTACAAGGCCATGATGCTGTCCGGCCTGCCCAACATGGTGTTCACCGTCGGCTACACCAACGCGTCCTGGACGCTGAAGGCCGACCTGGTCAGCGACTACTTCATCCGGCTGGTCAAGCACATGGACGCCAACGGCTACGGCAAGTTCGAGCCGGTGCAGAACGACCCGAGCGTCACCCCGGTGCCGCTGCTGGACTTCGCCGCCGGCTACGTCCAGCGGGCCATCGACGTCTTCCCGAAGGCCGGGTCCAAGGCGCCGTGGAAGCTCGGCGCCAGCTACCTGCACGACGTCGCGACCCTGCGGCGCAGCAAGATCGATGACGGCATCATGCGATTCAGCAAGGCCCCGGCCCGGAACAAGGCCGCGGCAGCCTCCTAGAACCGGCAGAACACCACCGGCACCGAAGTACCGCATCCCGAGGGGCGATGCGGTCCTTCGGCGTACCCCAAGGAAAGTGATCATGACTGAGCACGTCGACGTGTTGATCATCGGTGCGGGTGTCGCCGGAGTGGGCGCCGCACACCACATCCGGCAGGAGTTCCCCGGCCGCTCGCTCGCGATCCTGGAGGGCCGGGAACGGGTCGGCGGCACCTGGGACCTGTTCCGGTACCCGGGAATCCGCTCCGACTCGGACGCGCAGACCTTCGCGTACGGATTCCGGCCGTGGGACTCCACCCACCTGCTCGCCCCGGGTGACGCGATCCGGCAGTACGTCGAGGACACCGCGAAGGACGGCGGCTTCTTCGACTCGATCCGCTTCGGGCACAAGGTGATCGCCGCGGACTGGTCCTCTGTGGACAACCTGTGGACCATCACCGCGGAACACGGCGGTGAGCAGGTCACGATCACCGCGACGATCGTGCACTGGTGCGTCGGCTACTACCGCTACGAGGCGGGCTACCGGGCGGAGATCCCCGGAATCGAGAACTTCGACGGCCCGGTGGTCCACCCGCAGTTCTGGCCGGAGGACCTGGACTACACGGGCAAGAAGGTCGTGATCATCGGCAGCGGGGCCACCGCGGTGACCCTGGTGCCGTCCATGGCCGACACCGCCGCACACGTCACGATGCTCCAGCGCTCGCCGACGTACGTGCTGCCGGTGCCCAAGGCGGACCCGACCACGGTCGCCTTACGCAAGGTGCTCGGCCACAAGCTGTCCTACCCGCTGATCCGCGCCAAGAACGTCGGCACCATGGCCGGCATGTACTGGGCCTTCCGCGCGTTCCCCAAGGCGGCCAGGGCCCTGGTCCGGCAGGCGAACAAACTGTCGCTGCCCAAGGGCTACGCGGTGGACACCCACTTCAAGCCGAAGTACGCCCCGTGGGACCAGCGGGTCTGCATCGTGCCGGACGGCGACCTGTTCGCCGCCATCCGGGACGGCAAGGCCTCGGTGGTCACCGACCACATCACCGGCTTCACCGGCAAGAGCGTGCAACTGAAGTCCGGCCAGGAACTGGAGGCCGACGTGGTGATCACCGCGACCGGCCTGGAGGTCCAGTTCCTCGGCGGCGTACCGATCACCGTGGACGGCACGCCATTCGACCCTGCTCAGGCGTGGATGTACCGCACCATGCTGCTCAGCGGCCTGCCGAACACCGTGGTCACCATCGGCTACCCCAACTTCTCCTGGACGCTGAAGGTCAACATCGTCGCCGCCTACCTGACCCGGTTGCTGGAGCACATGGATGCCCACGGCTACAACCGGTTCGAGGCGGTGCAGGACGACCCCAGCATGCAGGAGCAGCCGGTACTGGACCTCGCCTCCGGGTACATCCAGCGCGCCGCGAAACTCATGCCCAAGGCCGGTTCGAAGGGCCCGTGGCGGCCGTCGACGAACTTCCCCAAGGACGCCTTCCTGGTTCCCCGGGCCAAGATCGACGATGGCGTGCTGCGACTGAGCAAGGCTCCGGTCAGGGAAGCGGCACATACCTAGGATCGCCTTTGGGAAAATTTTCAGCCCCCCTTGTTTGGATAGCCGAAACAAGGGGGGTTTCTCATGTCTCAACACCTGGCACTGGCCGGGAATCCAGTGGTGATCAGTGGCGCGGCTTCCGGTATCGGCCGGGCCCTGGCCCAGCGGCTCAGCCGGCTCGGCTCGCCGGTGGCGATCACCGACTGGAACGAGGCCGGGCTCAAGGAGACCGCCGCCGGGCTGACCGGCAACGTGCTCACCCATGTCCTGGATGTCAGCGACAATGAGGCCCAGCACGAGTGGGCGGCGCAGGTGCGGGAGTGGCTGCCCGGACCGCTGGCCGGGGTGTTCAACAACGCGGGTGTCGGCGTGATGGGCAGCATCACCGGCGGCAATCCCGAGGACGACCAGTGGCTGGACAACATCAACTTCCACGGGGTGGTCTACGCGACCCGGGCCTTCCTGCCGATCCTGTTGGCGCAGGGATCCGGGGCGATGGTGAACACCTCCAGCGTCTGGGGCCTGGCCGGCTCGCCGGGCGGCAGTGCCTACAGCGCCTCGAAATTCGCCGTACGCGGGTTCACCGAGTCGCTGCGCAACGAACTGCGCGGCACGGAGATCCGGGCGATCACCGTGCATCCCGGCGGGGTCAAGACCGACATCGCCCGCAACTCCCGGTTCACCGAGGAGGGTGCGGTCAGCCACGAGGAGGTGATCAAGAGGTACGACGCCCTCATGCGGACCACCGCGGACAAGGCCGCCGAGATCATCCACCGGGGCGTGGACCGCGGTAAGGCCCGGATCCTGGTCGGCCCGGACGCCCACCTCATCGATCTGCTCACCCGGCTCACACCGACGCACTACTACTCGGTGCTGACCAAGCTTCTGCCGTCACCAAAGGGAAAGTGACCCCCGCGCGGGTGATCAACCGGGCATGAGAGTCTGCTCCCGAACGGAAGTGAGGGATTCTCATGTCCAACCGCCTGCAGCTGGCCGGTAACCCCGTCGTGATCAGCGGTGCCGCCTCCGGCATCGGCCGCGCGCTCGCCCAGCGCCTGAGCGAACTCGGCTCCCCGGTGGCCATCACCGACTGGAACACCGAGGGCCTCAAGGAGACCGCCGCGAGCCTGCCGGGGCCGGTACTGGCCAAGGTCCTCGACGTGAGCGACAACGAGGCACAGCTGGAGTGGGCGGGCCAGGTGCGGGACTGGTTGCCCGCGCCGTTGGCCGCGGTGTTCAACAACGCGGGCGTCGCGGTGAACAACACGGTCGCCGAGGGCAAGCTGGAGGACGAACTCTGGCTGGACGGCATCAACTTCCACGGCGTCGTCTACGGCACCAAGGCCTTCCTGCCGATCCTGCTGGAGCAGAAGGCCGGCGCCGTCGTGAACACCTCCAGCGTCTACGGCCTGGCCGCCATGCCCGGCAACGCCGCCTACAGCGCGTCCAAGTTCGCCGTGCGCGGCTACACCGACGCGCTGCGCCAGGAACTGCGCGGCACCGGCGTGCGGGCGGTCAACATCCACCCCGGCGGCATCAAGACCAACATCGCCCGCAACGCCCGGGTGGCCGACGGCGTCGACCTGGAGGCCCTGGCCCGCCGGTTCGAACGCGTCGCGATGACCACGCCCGAGGTGGCGGCGTCGATCATCCACAAGGGAGTGGACGGCGGCCTGGCCCGGATCCTGATCGGCATCGACGCGCACGTGTTCGACGCGGTCACCCGGATCACCCCCACCTACTACTTCGAGCTGCTGGGGCTGGGTGTCGGCGCCATCTCCCGGATCCGCAAACTGCTGCCCTGACGATTCATACAGGCCCCTTACGCCGATCATGCGGGGCTCTTACGCCGGAGTGAAAACCTGCTTCTGCCAACGGAAGTAGGGGGAAAATCCATGAAGCTCGCTGGAAACGCCGTCGTCATCACCGGTGCCGCCTCGGGAATCGGGCGCAGCCTCGCGAGGCGGCTGAGCGGTGCCGGCTGCCCGGTCGCGATCACCGACGTGAACGAGACCGGGCTGCGCGCGACGGCGGAGAGCCTGCGGGGACCGGTGCTGCACCGGGTCCTGGACGTCAGCGACAACGCGGCGCAGCTGGCCTTCGCCGCCGAGGTCCGCGACTGGCTGCCCGGCTCGCTGGCCGCGGTGTTCAACAACGCGGGCGTGGCGGTGTCCGGCACCGTCGCGAACAGCGATCCGGCCGACGACCAGTGGCTGGACGACATCAACTTCCACGGGGTCGTCCACGGCACCAAGGCCTACCTGCCGATCCTGCTAGAACAGAACGCCGGTGCCATCGTGAACACCTCCAGCATCTACGGGCTGGCGGGCACTCCGACGAACAGCGCCTACTGCGCCTCCAAGTTCGCGGTACGCGGCTACACCGACGCCCTGCGCCAGGAACTGCGCGGCACCGGCGTGCGCGCCATCAACATCCACCCCGGCGGCATCAAGACCAACATCGCCCGGGACGCCCGCGTGGCCGAGGGCACGGACGCGGCCCGCGCGGCGCGGGACTTCGAGCAGATCGCCCGGACCACCCCGGACTCGGCGGCCAGGACGATCCATCAGGGCGTGGACGCCGGCAAGGCCCGGATCCTGGTCGGCCCGGACGCGCACCTGGTGGACATCATCACCCGGATCACCCCGACCCACTACTACCCCGTGATGACCCTCATCGAGTCCACCCTGCGCCGCCTAGGCTGATCGCATGCAGTGGATGACGTTGGCCAGCACGGCTTTCGGTGCGGTGATCGCGTTGCTGGCGACCATGCTGAACGAACGGTCCAAGTGGCGGCGCGAACAGATCAGGGATCGCCGCAAGCTGGCCCACGAGACCTACGTGGGCCTGCTTGCCGCGTTCACCGAGGCCCACGAACGGATGCGCAGCGAGTTCGCCACGGGCGCCAGGGGCAACGACATCCGGAACGCGTTCCGCGACGCGGGCTGTTACGCGATGCGCTACCAGCTCGCCCTCGTCGCCCAGCAGGACGTGGTGGATCACGGCGAGCGGGCCTTCAAGTCGCTGCGGAAGATTCGCGACCTGCTGGCAGAGGGCCGTTCGCTGGAGACCGAGGAGTACAAGGAGCTTCGCCGGTCCTACAGCGCGGCGCTGCGCGAGCTCCAGCTGGCGATGCGGGGCGAACTCAACGTGGGCCCGGTACAGCTCGAGGGCGGTTCCTGAGCAGCAGCCAGTAGAGCAGGCCGGGAACCGCCAGCCCGAGCAGCCAGGACAGGTCGGCGCCCGGGATCAGCGGGCCGGTGAACTCGGCGAACGGCAGCTGCACCGCGATCCCCAGCACGTAGGCGACCAGCGCCGGCACGGACCACCGTCCATAGTGGCCGTTCGGGTCGTACATGGCTGCCAGGTCGTAGTCGGCCTTGCGCACCAGGTAGAAGTCGACCAGGTTGATCGCGCTCCACGGGGTGAGGAAGTACAGCAGGAAGTGCAGGAACAGCAGGAAGTTGCCGAGAAACTCCCCGCGTCCGAGCACCGCGACGATCCCGCCCACCGCCGCGAACGCGACGATGCACACCGTTCTGGCCACTGTGGACAGTTCCCGGGTGGGCCGGGCCGCGGTGATCGTGGTGGCCACGGTCATGTAGCCGCCGTAGATGTTCAGCACGTTCACGGTGAACTTGCCGATCGCGATGGCCAGCAACAGCGGGATCAACAGCGCCGCCGGGCCGAGGCCGACGATGTACGCCACCTCGTGGCCCTTGAACGCCTTGCCCGCCACCGCGTAGGCCAGCGCGCCGAAGCTCATCGCCCACGCCGCGCCGAGCGCGGTGCCGCCGTAGGTCCACCAGAACGTGGCCCTGGTCGACGTGGACTCCGGCAGGTACCGCGAGGTGTCCGCGACGTACGGGCCGAAGGTGAGCTGCCAGGAGACCACAATGGACAGTGCCAGCAGGAACTTCGGCCAGTCCAGTGTGGACTCCGCCAGCAGCGCGCCGATGTCGTGCCCAGTGAACAGCCGGAAGCTCAGGTAGACGAAGGTGATCACCGAGACCGCGGAGGCGATCCAGCCGAACCGGTGGATCAGCCGGTAGCCGACCAGCGCGATCAACGCGGACAGGGCCGCGTAGACCAGGATGGTCAGGTCGATCGGCAACCCGGTGATCTGCGCGACCGCCTGGCCGCCGAGCACGTCGCCGCTGGCGTTGTAGCCCAGGTACATCAGCACCACGAGGATCAGCGGGAACACCGCGCCGTAGACGCCGAACTGCGCCCGGGACTGGATCATCTGCGGGATACCCAGCTTCGGCCCCTGCGCCGCGTGCAACGCCATCGGCACCGAGCCGATCACGTTGCCCAGCACGATGGCGACGAGCCCCCACAGCGGACTCAGCCCGGACACCACGGTGACCGCCCCGGTCACCGCCGAGGTGATCTGCATGTTCGCCGCGAACCACAGCGTGAACAGACTCCGCGGATGCCCATGCCGCTCCCCAGCCGGCACCGGCTCAATAGACCTACGCTCCATCCTCCACCCCCAGTGCATCGGTCCCGAAGTTGGCGATGTTCGGGCTCGTTCCTTCCCCGAACATCGCCAACTTCGGACAAGCAGGTCAGACGCTGGGCGCCAGCCGGGTCAGCGTGGCGATCACGCGGTCGTCGAAGTCGCCGTCGCGCTTGTCGTAGAGGCCGGCCAGCAGCTTGAGCACGAACTGCATCAGGCGCTTGCGGGGCAGGCCGTGCTTGGTGGCGTTCCGCATGATGGCCGGGTTGGCGATGATCTTGGTGAACAGGTTGCCCAGCCGGTAGTAGCCGCCGAGGCTCTCCTGCAGCGCCACCGGATAGCCGTGCAGCGCCCGCTCGCGGGAGTCCGCGGTGGTCCGGGACAACGCGTGGATCACGTGCTCGGCGGCGATCCGCGCGGATTCCATGGCGTAGCCGATGCCCTCGCCGTTGAACGGGTTCACCATGCCACCCGCGTCACCGACCAGCAGCAGGCCGTTGCGGTAGTGCGGGGTCCGGTTGAAGCCCATCGGCAACGCGGCGCCGCCGATCTTGCCCGCGGCGTGCTCCTCGCGCAGCTCCCACTCCTCGGGGGTGTGATCCAGCCAGGACCGCAGCAGCTGCCGGTAGTCGGTGGTGCCGTACGCCTTGGAGGTGGACAGGATGCCCAGGCCGACGTTGACGGTGCCGTCGCCCATGCCGAAGATCCAGCCGTAGCCGGGCAGCAGCACCGGGTTGGCCGGGTCGGACCGGTCCCACAGCTCCAGGTGCGACTCCAGGTAGTCGTCCTTGGTGCGCACGCTGGTGTAGTAGCGCCGCACCGCGACGCCCATCGGCCGGCTCTCGATCTTGTCCAGCCCCACGCTCAGCGCGGTGCGCGCGGAGACGCCGTCGCAGGCCAGCACCAGCGGGGCCTTGTAGGTGACCGGGGTCTTGTCCGGTCCCTGCTTGCCCTCGACGCCGACGATCCGGCCGGTCTTGTCGGTGATCGCGCCGGTGATCGTGGTGTGCTCGATGATCCGGGCACCGTGCGCCTTGGCGTTGTTGGCTAGCAGCTCGTCGAAGTCCTGCCGCGGGCGGACCAGGCCGTAGGGCGGGAAGCTGGCCAGATCCGGCCAGTCCAGCTCCAGGGTGATGCCGCCGCCGACCACGCGCAGGCCCTTGTTGTGCAGCCAGCCGGCCTGCGGCCGGGTGTCGATGCCGAGGTCGATGAGCTGCTTCACGCCACGCGGGGTGAGGCCGTCACCGCAGACCTTCTCCCGGGGGAAGACGGTCTTCTCCAGCACCAGTACGTCGAGCCCGGCCTTGGCCAGGTAGGTGGCCGCTGCGGAACCCGCCGGTCCGGCGCCGACAACGATGACTTCGGCGTCGTCTCCGGGCTGCTTGCGACTCATGCGACTCCCTCAGGCTTGGCTGCGATACCCGCAGTCTAGGTGAGCTGCGTCATGGCTTGATAGCGCGATGGAGTGCCACGGCGCCACCGGTCAGGTTGCGCCAGGCCACCTGCCCCCAGCCGGCGGACTCGATGATCTCACCGAGTTCCCGCTGGTCGGGCCAGGCCCGGATGGAATCGGCCAGGTAGGTGTAGGCCTCCGGGTTGGAGGCGAACCGGCTCGCGATGAACGGCAGGATCCGCAGCGCGCCCTGGTGATAGGCATAGCGGAACGGGCTCCACGTCGGCGTGGAGAACTCGCAGATGACGAGGCGGCCGCCGGGCTTGGTCACCCGGGCCATCTCGGCGAGCCCGGCCTTGGTGTCCTGCACGTTGCGCAGCCCGAAGGAGATGGTCACCGCGTCGAAGACGTCGTCGGCGAACGGCAGGTGCATGGCATCGCCGGCCACCTTGGGCACGTCGCGGTGCTTTCCGTGGCTGAGCATGCCGAAGGAGAAGTCCGCCGCCACGCACCAGGCTCCGGAGCGGGCGAATTCCACTGTGGACACCGCGGTACCCGCGGCGAGATCGAGGACCTTCTCGCCCGGCTGGGCCTCCAGCGCACGGCGGGTGGCATCCCGCCAGCGCCGGTCCCATCCGAAGGTCAGGACCGAGTTCGTCTTGTCGTAGCCCTCGGCCACGCCGTCGAACATCTCGGCAACTTCATGCGGCTGCTTATCCAACCCGGCTCGCGACACAGGACCCACCCTACGGGAATCAGCTAGCGCGCAGGGCCGCCAGCATGCCCGCCACCGCGACCGGCCACGGGAACTGCTCGGCCCGCGCCCTGGCCGCCGCCCGGCGCTCGGCCTCCGGGTTGGCCAGCAGGTTGCTGACCGCCCCGGCGAAGGCGGGTGCGTAGTCGTCCACCGCCGCCCCGCAGGCCGGCTGGATGATCTCGCCGAGCGCGCTGGACGCGGACACCACGACCGGCGTGCCGGAGGCCAGTGCCTCCAGCGCGGCCAGGCCGAACGTCTCATGTGGACCGGGCGCGAGGGAGACATCCGCGCTGGCCAACAATTTGGCGACCTCGTCCCGGCCGTTCACGAAGCCGAGGAAGGTGACCGGCAGGCCGTTCGCGCGCTTCTCCAGGAACTCCCGCTTGGGCCCGTCCCCGGCGATGACGAGGCGGACGTTGTGCCCGGACTCGTACATCTCGGCGGCGGTGTCCACGCTGCGCTCGACCCGCTTCTCCGGGGAGAGCCGCCCGCAGTGCACCAGCAACGCGTCGGCGCCACCGGCCAGCTCGGCCTTCAGGCCCGCGTCCCGGTTCCAGGGACCGAAGGTCTCCAGGTCGACGCCGAGCGGCACCTGCAGCACGTTGGGCGCGCCGATGCGGTCGAACTCCTGCCGGGCGAAGCCGGTGGTGCACACGACGGTGTCGTAGTTGGCCGCCATCCGGGAGTTCGCCCAGTCCGCCACCTTGCGGGCGGCGGGGGCGGGCATCAGGAACTGTTCGAGGAGCCGGTCGAAGCGCTCGTGGGAGATGACCACGCTCGGCACCCCCCGCTCCTGGGCCCACCGGCCCATGCCGCGCAGCGTGAGCCGGTCCGAGCATTCGATGGCGTCCGGTTTGAGCGCTTCGAGGAGGATCTTCACCCGCCACGGATCGACGACGCGGTAACCGCCGGTGCCGGGGATACGCGGCGCCGGGAGGGTGATCCGCCGGACGCCGGTGGACATCATTTCGTCGTTCCGCGCGCTGCCGGGCACGACGAGGATGACCTCGTGCCCGGCCGCGACGTAACCGGCGCCGAGATGGTGCAGGGCGGTCCGGAGACCGCCGGAGCGTGGTCCATAGAAGTTGGCGAGCTGAACGATCCGCATCGTGGTGAGCCCAGCCTCCTCGCGACCTGCCTGGTCAAAGCCTGACGGAAGCTTAGACGTCCGAAGCTCTGACCGGTTGGCAGTGCGTCGCGTACCTCATAACCACGGGTGTGTCAGGCGGCCTGAGCCCGCTTCAGCGGCAGGCCGGTGACCTCCGCGTAGTGCCCGAGCAGCTCGTCACAGATGGCGGGCCAGGTGCGACGCAGCACACTGCGCCTGGCCTCCTGTCCGAAACGGGCACGCAACGCGGGATCGCGCAGCGTCTCGACGGCCTCACGCAGCGCGGTGGCGTGCGCGTCCTCGTCCCACGGCGGCAGCAGGTAACCGGTACGGCCGGGCAGGACCAGGTCCCGGGGGCCGCCGGCGTCCGGCGCCAGCGAGGGCACACCGGAGGCCAGTGCCTCTTGGACGGCCTGGCAGAAGGTCTCGTACGGGCCGGTGTGCACGAACACGTCCAGGCTCGCGTAGGCGGTGGCCAGCTCGTTGCCGCCGAGGAAACCGAGGAACGCCGCGTTCGGCATCGCCGCCTTCAGCTTCGGCATGTCCGGGCCGTCGCCCACGACGACCACCCGCACGCCGGGCACATCGGCCAGCGCGGCGAGCCGCATCGCGTACTTCTCGGGTGCCAGCCGGCCGACGAAGCCGACCAGCAGCTCACCGTTGGGAGCCAGTTTGGCGCGCAAGGCGTCATCCCGCCGGTTGGGCGTGAAGCGAGTGGTGTCGACCCCGCGGCCCCAGCGGTGCACCCGGGGCACCCCGCGCTGCTCCAGGGCCTCCACGGCCCAGGTGGAGGGGGCGAGGGTGCGGTCGGCCTGCGTGTGCAGCCGCTTGGTCCACGCCCAGGCGGCGCGGGCGGTCAGCCCGAGACCATACGAGTCGGCGAATCCGGCGACATCGGTCTGATAGACGGCGACGGTGGGGATACCGAGCTTGCGGGCCGCGTGCATACCGCGGGCGCCGACCAGGAACGGCGACGCCAGGTGCACGACATCGGGCTTGAAGTTGGAGAGGGCGGTGAGCACTTTCCGTGTCGGAACACCGATCGGCAGCGAGTTCACCACCGGCAGATCGAGCGACGGAAGGCGAACGACCGGGGTGCCTTCGTAGTCGGTCGGGCCCGGGCCGGGGGCGACGACCATCGCCTCATGACCCGATCGGCGAAGGTGCTCCAGCACCCGGAGAACGGAGTTCGTAACCCCGTTGACCTGCGGCAAAAAGCTCTCGGAGACGATAGCTACGCGCACAGGTCTAACGTTCCCCGCACTTGCGACATTCGAGTCGACAGGTGCGTGACGTGAGGCCGAACTGTTGCCGAACTCCTTGTGGGGGACGGCGTGGCCGCATGCGGAAGCGTCACCGCCGGTAGCGGCGTCTTGTGTCCCGGAGATATCCGGCACGTCATCTCGACTTCGCATCAAGGACACCGTACTTCGTCAACCTTGGTTGGCGTGACCATCCTGTCGTCGCGCCCAGTCCAGCCGGTCGATCCGGCGCTGGTTTCGCGGGCTCTCGAAGTCGCCGGGCGACTGGCGAACGACGCCGCTGACTTGATCGCGGAGACGTCGGGTAGGGGCGCGAGCCCGGACATCAAGGACTCTCCCTTCGACTGGGTCACCGATACGGATCGCACTCTGGAACGCCACACCCGTCGAATCCTGGCGGGTGAGTTCCCGGGTATGCCAGTGGTAGGTGAGGAATTCGGCGCGGATCCACAGGCGGGGCAGGCGCCCTTCCGCTGGGTGGTGGACCCGGTGGACGGCACCGCGAACTACGTGGCGGGCATGCCGTGGTGCGGTTATTCGCTGGCTCTCGTCGACCGGTTCGGGCCGGTGGTGGGCGTGGTGGCCGACCCGCATCGGGGACAGATCTACGCGGCGGCGCGGGGCCGGGGTATGCGGGCCAACGGCACCCCGGTGCAGCTGTCCGCCTGCGACACCGTGACCGGCGGCATAGTGTGCACGGAGATCGGCAGGCACGGCCCGTGGACCGGCCTGGCGGACTTCATGGCCCGCGCCGTCGCAGGTCACGCGGGCATCCGGATCCTCGGCTCGGCCGCCCTGGCGATCACCCAGGTGGCCTTGGGACACGCGGCGGCCACGGTGCTGGACTCCTACGACGAATGGGACGTCGCGGGCGCCCTGGCACTGGCCCTGGAATCGGGCGCGGTCGTGCTGAACCGGCTGGGTGAACCGGAGGCGATGCCGGCCGACGGGCTGCTGGTGGCCTCGCCGGCCGCGGCCGCCGACGTGCTGGCGTGGTGGCGGGCCTGTGGCTCGCCGCAGGGTTAGGGCCGCCGGGCTTCCAGCAGCAGGTAGCCCTGGTCGGCGACCATCCTGCGGTTGTACAACGCGACGGCCTGGCCGAGCATGTCGGTGGTCTGCTCACCGACGGCGGCCACCAGCACGTCATGCCTGCTCCGCACCTCGGCACTGAACGCCGCGGCGGATGGCCGGATGGCGGATGTCAGGTCGGTGCCGCGCACCTCGGTCAGCCCGGCGTCGATGGCCGCCTGCTGCCACTGCTGCGCACTGCGCAAGGGGGCGAGCTGCAGCACGGCGGCCGCGGTACCCGCCTCCTCCTCGGTCTCCGGCCGGATGGAC
The DNA here is from genome assembly GCA_003600225.1 of Pseudonocardiaceae bacterium YIM PH 21723. Lineage (GTDB taxonomy): Bacteria > Actinomycetota > Actinomycetes > Mycobacteriales > Pseudonocardiaceae > QZFT01. The sequence continues at coordinate 44,028 of QZFT01000036.1, read as the reverse complement.
ACGTAGTCGGCGGCCACCAGCCTGCCGCCCGGCCGCAGCACCCTGGCCAGCTCGCGGAACGCCGCCGCCTGGTCGGGCACGTGCTGGATCGACTCGATGGCGAAGACGGCGTCGAAGTGACCATCCGGGAACGGCAGATCGGTCATGTCCCCGACCAGGATGCGCACCTTGTCGCCGACCCCGGCGTGCTCGGCCGCCTCGGTGGCGGTCCGCTGCTGCGCCGCGCTGAGCGTGACACCGGTGACCAGGGCGCCGTGACCGACCGCCGCCTGCACGGCGGGCCTGCCGTGACCGCAGCCCGCGTCCAGCACCGCCGACCCGGCGGTGAGCCGCGCGGCCCGCAACACCTGCTCGGTCAGCCGGTCCTGCGCCTCGGTCAGCGTGCCCGCGCCGTCGGCGAAGTAACCGGAGTGGATGCACCCGTCGAACAGCGTGCCGAACGCCGAGTCGGTGGAGTCGTAGAACTCGCCGATCTTCGCGGACGTTATCTCGGTCATTCGTCCCCCTTGCCGGGATGTGGACCTTGGTCCGGACGAGCGTCCCAACGGGGCGGGTGAACCGACAACCGCTAAGGGGGGGCGATCTTGCGCCCGTCATTGGGTGGCCGGGGTGCAGCTCTCAGAAGGGTTAATCCGCTGGCCACTGGCTCGGACCGGCTGCTAGCCTTCGGGTGTCGCTTCCAGTAGGAGGCGAAAGTGAGCCCGGTTAATCGTCCGGACGGTCGGTTGCCGGGCTTTGCGCTGTCTAGGGCTCCATTTCCTGAACTTGCTCGATCATGGCCGCCACCCTGCGCCGCCAATCTCCACCGGCACCGAATGCCCACGCAATGGCATCGCTCACCCACAGGGCAGGGTCCTCGTAGGACCTAAGGTGCTCGAAGAACATCGGTCGGCCGGCCTTCCTCAACAGGCTGGATATCGCCTTCCGGTCTTGGCGATCCTTGGTCTCGTCACTTTCGAGGACCAATCGGACGACCCCGGCGTCGAGCATGCCGGGGACGAGACCTTCAAGACACGCCTGCCGCGCGACCTCGTCCTTGCCATGCCTGCACAACCACACTGATGCGGTCAGTCCGAGCCCGTTCAACTCGGACAGGATCGCTCGCCGACGCGAGTCACCCTCGGTCTTCATGTGCACGCATCGCTGCCCTGACTTGGTCAGTGCCCGCAGAGCCACACGCACGTCCGCAAGGGAACGAACGGGAATCTTGGCCGCAGCCATCAGGTATGTGCCGCCCCGCCGCGACTCATCTGCGAACGCATGGAATTGCATTCATGCATAGTCACACAACATCACCCAGGGTATTCAATCGACTCCCCAAAGTCACCACTCGACTCATATGACTGTCCCCCGGACAGTCCCCGCCCCATCCGGGGGCAGACCACCCTCTTCGAAACTAGCCACCACAGGGCAGCGTTGAGCTGGGGAAATGGGGATCTGTGGATAACTGGGCAGACTGTGGACAGCTGGTTACGCGTCGAAGTCGATGGTCACCTTGTCGGAGGTGGGGAGGGCCTGGCAGGTGAGGACGAATCCGGCCTCGACTTCGTGGGATTCCAGGGCGTAATTACGTCGCATCCGGGTCGAGCCGTCACAGACGAGGGCCCGGCAGGTGCCGCAGACGCCGCCCTTGCAGGCGAAGGGGAGGTCGCCGCGGACCCGCTGGGCCGAGTCGAGCACCGGGGCATCGCGGGGCAGGGTCATGGTGGTGGACCGGCCGTCGAGGACCACCGTGACCTCACTGGAGGCGCCGTCCACCAGGACCTCGTCCTCGTGGCGCAGCTCCGGTGGCGGTTCGTCCACATAGAACAGTTCCCTGTGGACAGACGTCACCGCGCGGGCTGCTAGGACCTCACCGGTCGACTGGATGAGGCCGAACGGGCCGCACAGCCACCAGTGGTGCACCGCGTCCGACGGCACCACGGAGGACAGCAACCGGTGCAGCCGGTCCGCGTCCAGCCTGCCGGAGAACAGTTCGACGTCCCGCATCTCCCGGCTCAGCACGTGAATCAGCTGGAACCGGTCCGGATAGCGGTCCTTCAGATCGGCCAGATCATCGGCGAACATCACCGTGTCCGTGCGCCGGTTGCCGTAGATCAACGTGGCGCGGGCGTCCGGATGAGCCGCCAGCACGGTGGCCACAATGGACAGAACCGGGGTGATACCGCTGCCCGCCGCGATGAACGCGTGGTACTCGGGCAGCCCGGGCTCCGGGGTGAACGTGCCCTGCGGCGGCTGCACATCGAGTACATCGCCCGGCTGCACCTCGTCGACCAGCCAGCTGGAGAACAGGCCGCCGTCCACCCGGCGCACACCGATGCGTGGCGCGGCGCCCTCCGGCGCGCAGATCGAGTAGGACCGGCGTTCCTCACCGTGCCGCAGCGTCAGGTACTGCCCGGCGCGGAAGGCGAAGTCGGCCGTCAGGTCGGCGGGCACGGCGAAGGTGATCGCCACCGCGTCGTCACACAGTCTGTCCACATGGGACACGGTCAGGGCGTGGAAGACCGCGCGGCGAATCGGCGTGATCATCGGCGCGGCCATTCACAACTCCTTGAAGTGCTCGAAGGGCTCGGCGCAGCCGTGGCACCGGTACAACGCCTTGCAGGCGGTCGCCCCGAATCGGGACAACAGCTCGGTGTTGCGCGAACCGCATCGTGGGCAGGGCACCGTGGCGGACGGCGGTTCCAGGTTCAGCGGAATGGGTCCCGCCACCCGTGGGCCCACCCGGTTCGGCGGCGCGATCCCGGCAGTGGCCAGTTTGCGCCTGCCCTCGTCGGTGATCCAGTCGGTCGTCCAGGCCGGCGACAACACGCTGCGCACGTTGACCTGCGCGTATCCCGCGTCCTGCAACCGATTGCGCAACTGGGCCCGCATCACGTCCACCGCGGGGCAGCCGGAGTAGGTGGGCGTGATGGTCACCAGCACCGAACCGTCCGGCTCCACGTGGACATCGCGCAGCACACCCAGTTCGGCCAGCGTCAGCACCGGCAACTCCGGATCCAGGACCTGCTCGGCGATCTCCCTGGCCCCCATCACCACACCGCCCCGGGCAGTGACCTGGCCAGCTCCTGCATGGTGCCCAACACCTCCGCCAGTTCCGGCGTGTGCCGGCCGTCCCGGCCGCTCAGTTCGCCGGATTCCCGGTGCGGGGACGGAATCGAGAGCGTGGCGGCCCGCAGTACCCGGTGCAGCGTGTCCTCGACCTCGGCCCGCACATCGGCGGGATCGACGGCCGCATCGACCTCGATCAGCCGGGCGACGACCGGGTGCGGGGCGTAGAGCTCGTCCAGGTAGGGCCAGATCCGGTCCACCGCCGCCTGCATGCGCCGGTGCGACTCCGCCGTGCCGTCGCCGAGCCGCAGCACCCACTGCGCCGCGTGATCCCGGTGGTAGGCCAGCTCCTTGACCCCCTTGGCCGCCACCGCCGCGATCACCGGATCCACAGTGGACTGCAACCGGTACAGCAACGACAGCCGGAAGCTGCTGAACACCAGCAGCCGGGCCATGGTGACGGCGAAATCCCCGCCGGGACCGGGACCGCAGTCGAGCTCGACCAGGAGCAGGTTGCGGAACTGGTCCGCCGGTCGCAGATAGGCGAAGTCGTCCTCGCTGCGGCCGGTTCCGTCCACCTCGCCCGCCCTGGTCAGCAGCAGACGCGCCTGCCCGAGCAGGTCGAGGCCGATGTTCGCGAGGGCGACATCCTCTTCCAGTTCCGGTGCGCGCGAACACCATTCGGCCAGCCGCTGGGCCAGCACCAGGGCGTCATCGCCGAGCATCTGGCAGTACAGACCCAGATCCGCACCGTCCACTCCGGACGGAATGTCCCGGTCCACACCGGACAGTTCGTCGTGGAAACCGGTGCCGTAGGCCCAGCGCGCGTCGTCCGCGTGCTCTTCGCTCAATCCGTCGTAGACGCTGTCGTTCATAGGTGCGGCACCGTGTCCGGGATGTCGTAGAACGTCGGATGCCGGTAGACCTTGTCCCCGCTGGGCGCGAAGAACGGGTCCTTCTCATCCGGGCTGGAGGCGGTGATCGCCGACGCGGGCACCACCCAGATGCTCACACCCTCGTTCCGCCGGGTGTACAGGTCGCGGGCGTTCCGCACCGCCATGTCGGCGTCCGGCGCGTGCAGCGAGCCGACATGCACGTGGTTCAGGCCGCGCTTGCCCCGGACGAAGACCTCCCACAATGGGTCGTTCATGCCGCACCCGCCTGACGATTCCGCTTCTCCGCGTACGCCTGGGCCGCTTCCCGGACCCAGGCACCGTCCTCATGAGCCGCCTTGCGATGCGCGATCCGCTGCTCGTTGCACGGACCACCACCCTTGACCACCCGCCAGAAGTCGTCCCAGTCCGGCTGGCCGAAGTCGTGCTGCCCGCGCTCGTCGTTCCAGCGCAGCTCCGGATCCGGGAAGGTCACGCCCAGCGCCTTGGCCTGCGGGACGCTCATGTCCACGTACTTCTGTCGCAGCTCGTCGTTGGTGTGCCGCTTGATGCGCCAGACCATCGACTGCTCGGTGTTCGACGAGGCGGAATCCGGCGGGCCGAACATCATCAGCGACGGCCACCACCAGCGATTCACCGCGTCCTGCACCATGTCCCGCTGCGCCTGGGTGCCACGCATCATGGTCATCAACAGCTCGTAGCCCTGCCGCTGGTGGAAGGACTCCTCCTTGCACACCCGCACCATCGCCCTGGCATACGGGCCGTACGAGGTGCGGCACAGCGGAACCTGGTTGCAGATCGCCGCGCCGTCCACCAGCCAGCCGATCACGCCGACGTCCGCGTAGCTCAGCGTCGGGTAGTTGAAGATCGAGGAGTACTTCTGCCGCCCGGAGATCAGCTTCTCGGTGAGCTCGGCACGGTCGACGCCGAGGGTCTCGGTGGCGGCGTACAGGTACAGCCCGTGTCCCGCCTCGTCCTGCACCTTCGCCAGCAGGATCGCCTTGCGCCGCAGGGAGGGCGCCTTGGCGATCCACTCACCTTCCGGCTGCATGCCGATGATCTCCGAGTGCGCGTGCTGCGCGATCTGCCGGATCAGCGTCGCCCGATAGCCGTCGGGCATCCAGTCACGCGGTTCGATGCGCTGTTCCGCCTGCACTGTGGCGAGAAAGCGCGCCTCCTGCTCGGACATGAGTAAACCTCCACCGGTCTGCCAGACCAGTGTTACACATGAGCGCAGTTTTTGAACAGAAGTGTCACACGGGAGCTGAAACGCCTGATGAGCGACGGCGGCGCAGCCACCAGATCAGCCCGAGCACCACCGTCCAGGTGGCGGCGAGCAGTTCGGCCACCGGGAGTAGCGACAGCCGCCAGTCCCGGCCGGCGATGCGCACCAGATCCGGGTTGCGGGTGTCGTACTCGACCCAGATCAGCTGGCCTTTCTGCACGTCACTGGGGTAAAGCGCGCCGAATGGCGGGGTCTTCACCTCCCCCTCCGGGGTGCTGAACCGGATTACGGTGCGGCGCCAGTCCACGGCGAGCACCTCGGCCACCGCGCGGCCCTGGTGCCGGTTGATCGCGTAGTCATTGGTGGCCGCCCCCACCACCAGCAGCCCGCCCATCACGGTGATCAGCACGCCGAGACTGATCAGCACCGGGATGACGTTGCGGACCAGCCAGGCCCAGCCCCGGGTCAGGTAGTCCAGCACGACGGCGCGGGCATCGGTCACTGTGAGCATCACAGCGCCTGAGTCTAGAGAACCGCCGAGTGCCGCAAGCCAATGTGCCGAAGAGCACCCTTCTCCGGCCCATCCGGACACCGGGTGGCGATTCGTCCTACTCTCGTTGAGTGACCATCGTTCCCGGATCAGTAACCACCACAGCCGGAACGTTGCCCGTACGCACGCGGCTGACGCGCTGCGAGGACGACCTGTTGCGGCTGCTTCCGGCCTCGGCCGGGGCACTTGCCTGGCTCACCCAGGGTGACGGCATCGTCGGCTGGGGCGAGGTGTGCCGATTCGAGCCCTCGGGGCCGCAGCGGTTCGCGCTGGCCGACCGCTGGTGGAGTGATCAGTGCGCACGGATGCGGGTGGACGACCCGGTCGACGTGCCCGGTACCGGTCCGGTCGCCTTCATCTCCCTGGCGTTCGCCGACGAGCCGGGGCGGTCCGTGTGCGTGGTGCCGAGGTACATCGTCGGCAGGCGGGACGGGGTCAGCTGGGTGACCGAGGTCGGTGAGCCGTCGCCGGGTTCGCTCACCGAGGCCACGCCGGTTTCCCGGCCCGGCCAGATCTCCTACTCCGCGGGCGAGCTGTCGGTCACCGGCTACCGCGCCGCGGTGGCCACGGCGGTGGAGCGGATGCGGGCGGGCGAGCTGGACAAGGTGGTGCTGGCGCACGACCTGGTCGCGAGCGCGGATCATCCGCTGGATCAGCGTTATCTGCTGCGCAATCTGGCCGACCGCTACCCCAGCTGCTGGGTGTTCGCGGTGGACGGCCTAGTCGGCGCCACCCCGGAACTGTTGTTGCGCCGCAAGGGAACCCGGGTCACCTCGCGGGTGCTGGCCGGCACCACCTGGCCACAGCGCGGCGAGTCCGCGGATGAGCTGGCAACGGGGTTGCTGGCGTCCGCGAAGAACCAGGGCGAGCACCGGTACGCGGTGCGGTCGTTCACCGATTCGCTGCGCCCGCTGTGCGATTCACTGCACGCCCCGGAGAGCCCGAGTGTGCTGCGGCTGCCCAATGTGCTGCACCTGTGCAGCGACGTGGTCGGCGAGCTGCGGGACACAGACGTACCGTCACTGATCGAACTCGCCGCTGCGGTACATCCCACGGCGGCGGTCGGCGGCACCCCGACCCGGCACGCGGTGCGGGTGATCGAGGAGCTGGAAGGCATGGATCGCGGCCGCTACGCCGGCCCGGTCGGCTGGATCGACGGCAACGGCGACGGCGAGCTCGGCATCGCGCTGCGCTGCGCGGAGATCCGGGACAACACGGCCCGGCTGTTCGCGGGCGGTGGAATCGTGGCCGACTCCGATCCGGACGTGGAGGTCCGCGAGGCCGCCTCGAAACTCATCCCGGTCCGCGACGCCCTCGAGGACAACTGACCTGTCCACACCCACCCCGGTTATCCACAGACCGGCCTTCCCGCCCTTAGTTGATCTTGATTGGGCCGTAGGCTGGGACGGGGACGCCCCCTCGGAGGGCGGGGGACTGTGTTCGGTCATGATCAGTTGGCGGTTGCCGGGTGGCCGTCGATCGGCGCAGCCACCCGGCGGACTCACTTCCCGTGCGTGTGCTGGCCGTGCAGGACGCGATTGTGCTCGATCTGGTCCCATGACCTCGGCTTGCCGCCGGACTTGCCCGCCTGGAACGCGTAGTCCGGTTTGCCGCTACTGAACAGCCACCTGTCGAACAGCGGCCGCAGGTTCTTGCCGGCGGTCCCCTCCGCGACCGAGATGAACTGCTCGATGGTGCCGGTGCCGTGCGCACGCTGCTGCTGCCACCGCCGCAGAATCTCGAAGAAACTCGCGTCGCCGACCTCCTGGCGCAGTGCCTGCACCGCCATCGCCCCACGCTCATAGACGGCGAAGCTGAAAATGTTGCGCCCGCCCGGATCGCCGGGCAGCACAGACCACTGGTCGTCGCTCGCCGGATTCCGGTCGTAGGTCCACTTCGCCAACTCGGCCGCCGTGCCCTCACCCGACTTCTCCGACCACAGCCATTCCATGTAGGTCGCGAAGCCCTCGTTCAGCCAGATGTTCCGCCAGGTGTCCACCGACACCGCGTCCCCGAACCACTGATGGGCCAATTCATGCGCGACGACGTACGGATTCGTCCCGAATCCGAACACCGCGCCGCCGTACACCGGGCGGGTCTGCGTCTCCAGCGCGCTGAGCCCATTTCCGGCGAGGACCACGCCGCCCTGCGCCTCGAACGGGTAGTCGCCGAAGAGCCGGCTGAAGTACTCGATGATCTCCGGGCCACGCTCGAGACTGGCCTTGGCCGAGCCGAGCGAGTCTCCCAGGTCCGAGTGATAGGCGTTCCACACCGGCTGATCCCGGTAGCCCCTGCCCTCCGTGACGTCGAACTTCCCGACGGCCAGGAACGCCAGGTAGGTGGCCTGTGGCTTGGCGCTGCGCCAGTTCCACCGGACCCTGCCGTCGGGACGGGGCTCCTTCATCAGGAGCTTGCCGTTGGACAGCACCGCCAGGTCGCCGCGCACCTCCACCGACACGTCGAACGTGGCCTTGTCGCGCGGATGATCATTGCTCGGGTACCACCACCGGGCAATGTCCGGCTCCCCCATCGCCACGGCGCCGTCGGCGGTCCGGCTCCATGCGCTGTAGCCGTCGGGCTTGACGTTGGACGGGGTGTCCTCGTAGTCCACGCTCACGCTGAACTCCCGCTCCTTGGCCACCGAGGACTGCGGAGTGATGATCAGCTTGCCGTTCTCCAGCCGGAAATGCGCCGCAATGCCCGAAACCCGGACCGAATTGGTCTTCAGCAGGAAATCCAGGCTGAATTCACGCAGTTCCTGCGTGGCTTTGGCCACCACGGTTGTCGTGCCCCGCAGATTGTCCGTACTCGGTTCGTATCGCAGCCGAATGTCGTAACTCGCGACGTCATACCCCAGATTCCCGGTCTTCGGGAAGTACGGGTCGCCGATGGACGATCCCGCCGTTGCCTGCGCGCTGGTCACAGCCGGGCCGGCGAGCATCAGTACCGCACTGGCCAAGGCCGTCGCCGAGAGAACTCTGCTGGCACGCCACACGCTGGACCTCCGTCGGATCAATGCGAACGACGTCGAGTCCATAGCGCACAGCGGATTCGTACAACCGGAATATCCTGAGAGTCTCGTGAGCAATTCATGTGAATACTGTTGGTCAGGAAAACATTACGGGGCGCTTCCCTGTTCAGGAAAGCACCCCGTAATGATCAGTTTAGTGCGACTCGCCCTCAAGGAGCAGGTCGTGCGTGTGCTGGATGAGGTCCACGGACTTCGGCTTGGCTGCCGGAGCGATGCTGCGGACTCCCGGCTGACCGGACTTGAACTCGTAGGCCGGCTTGCCCTTGGTGAAGAGCCAGGTGTCGAAGAACGACTTCAGGTCCTTGCCACTCAGCGCCTCGGCGAGCTTCTGGAACTGCTCGATGGTGCCCGTGGCGTACCGGTGCTGGCGCTGCCATTCCTTCAGCAGGACGAAGAAGTTGTCGTCGCCGATCTCCTGGCGCAGTGCGGCCACCGCCAGCGGACCCCGGGTGTAGACGGCGCCGAACTCGTTGCCGGCACCGGGGTCACCGATGACCTCCTGCCACAGCGGGTTGTCCGCCTTGTAGCTGTCGTAGTACCACTTGGCCAGCTCGGCCGCGGTGCCCTCGCCGACGTGCTCGGACCACAGCCACTCGGTGTAGCTGGCGAAGCCCTCGTTCAGCCAGATGTTGCGCCAGGTGTCCACGGACACCGAGTCGCCCCACCACTGGTGACCGAGCTCGTGCGCGACCACGTACTGGTTCAGGCCCTTGTCGAAGAACTTCTTCGAGTAGACCGGGCGGGTCTGGTTCTCCAGCGCGAAGGACAGCCCGGGGCTGACCACGCCACCCTGCGCCTCGAACGGGTACTCGCCGTAGATGCCGCTGAAGTGCTCCAGCACCTCCGGAGTGCGCTCGATGCTGGCCTGAGCCGAGGGCAGCGAGTCGCCGAGGGACCTGCTGTAGGCGTTGAGCAGCGGCTGGTTCTTGTAGCCGGTGCCCTGCACCACATCGAAGTCACCGATCTCCAGGGAGATCAGGTACGGCGCCGCCGGCTTCGTGCTGCGCCAGTTCCACCGGGTCTTGCCCAGCCTGCTGGACTTGCCCAGCAACGCGCCGTTGGACAGCGCGGACTTGCCGTCCGGTACCTCGACGGAGATGTCGAACGTGGCCTTGTCCCTCGGGTGGTTGTTACCCGGGAACCACCACGGTGCGACGTCCGGTTCCTGCACGGCGAGCGCGCCGTCGTCGGTCTTCTTCCAGCCGCTGTAACCGTTGACCTTCACGGCGGAGGGGACGTCCTCGTACTGCACGATCACGCTGAACTGCTGACCGTTCGCCAAAGGCTTCACCGGCTTAACAGTAAGTTTACCGTCCTTGAGCGTGAACGCCGCCGGGATTCCGGAGACCCGGACCGAGCTGGTCTTGAGCAGGAAGTCGAAGCTGAACTCGCTCAGGTCCTGCGTGGCCTTCGCAAGCACCGTGGTGGTGCCGCGCAGGTTGTCGGTCTTCGGCTCGTACTGCAGCCGGACGTCGTAGTTGATGGCGTCGTAGCCACCGTTACCGGTCGTCGGGTAGTACGGATCCCCAATGGTCGTCGCCCCAGGAGTCGGTGCCGCCGCGAACGCGGGCCCGGCCAACAGGGTTACCGCACACACCGTGGCTACCGAAAGTAGAAGTTTGCCATTGCGCAGCACGCCTGACCCTCCATTCAATTCCCGATAGGTTGGTGTCAGGAACATAACGGCTGGTCAGGGCCGCCACTAGGCCCTTACGCAGGCAATTGCCTCAGTGCATGATCCGGAAGCGGGCGGGAATACGGTCCCGGCTCGTTCACGTGCGGTGAATGGGCGCCGATCGACGCCCATCACCGCAGGGTGTTCCTTGTCACGCCACCGGGCCGAAGATCGCGGCGATCGCCGCGTAGAGGCGTCCATGTGAGCCGGCGACGTCTTCCTGACCAGGGATGACGTGCACGATGCGGAGCAGACCGGTCGGATCCAGCGCCTCGACGAACTCCTCCTCGGTGCTCACCGCGCGGTACTCGATCCCACTCGCCGCGGCCAGCGCGGGCAGCCTGGTCGCCGGGATGCCGAAGAGGCGCTCGAAGCCTCCGGACGGCACATCCGGCCGCACCACCAGCGTCAGCGGCGGACGCTGCTCGGTGCCGCCGATGAGCAGCGCGCCGGCGTCCTCCAGCAGCGATCGTTCCCCCAGCAACGCGTACGCGGGTCCGTCGTGCGCGAGCGCGGCGCCGATCGCGGCGGCGACTCCGCCGCCCGCCGGGACCGGCATCAGCCGCAGGCCGTCCCGCGGTCCTGAAGCCTGCGTGACGTCACGCAGCGGCTCGCCGTCGCCGATGCTCACCTGGGCCTCGACCGGGATGGCGGCGACCAGAGTCCGCGCAAGCCTCAGCCCGCTCCACCAGGGCAGATCGCCCAGCACCTTGGCCGTGACGATGCCGGCCAGCCGGTCCGCCTCGTGCCAGTCGGCCAGCCACTCCTGCGGGTTGGGCACAGCCGCGGGCATCGATCGCAGCACCCGGTCCGCGGTGCCGGCCTGATCGGGCCACAGCGGGCTGTCGGCCAGCACGCACACCTCTACCTCGGGATCGGCCAGCCAGCGGCGCACCGAGCCGTACTGCTCCGGGCGGCCCGCCACCACGATCCGCGCGGGACGCAGCGGCTCTGGCAGGTTGGGCGCGCCGAGCAGCAGACCGCCGCCGGCGATCACCCCCGGCGCTCCCCAGCTGGGGCTGCCGGGCTCGGCGATCAGTGGCCAGTTGTACTGCGCGGCCAGCAGCGCGATCCCGCCGTTGGCCCCGGGACCGGCGACGACCAGCGTCGGCACCTTGTCCAGTGGCGGCCCCACCTCGGGCTGCGGCCGCCAGCCGACCGGCAGCGTGGTCCAGCGGCGGCCGTCCGGCCGGCCGTCGAGTGAGTCCGGCCAGGCGTCACCGACCTCGACGGTGGTGGCGAACGGCAGGTTCAGGTGGGCGGGGCCGATGTATCCGTCCAGCACACCGGTCGCGGTCGCGAGGACCCGGTTCACGGTGGACCGCCAGGCGGCGTTGCGTCCCGGCTCCCGGCGTGGCATCCCGAGGTCGACGGTGGGCAGCAGCGGGCCGAAGGTGCCCTCCTGCCACTCCGCCTCCGCGGTCAGCAACACCAGCGGCACCCTGGTCTGTTCGGCCACCCGCAGCGCGGGAAGCGCATGGGTGGCCGACTCGGCGTCGGTCCCGACGACGGGCACCGGACGCAACGTGCGCTGCGCGAGGCCCAGCGCGAGGAAGGCGGCGCTGCGGAGATCGATCCGGACGTGGAGGGTGATGCGGCCGGCCCGGTCGGCAGCGTTCAGCGCGATGGCCAGTGGCGCGTTGCGCGGACCGGCGACGAGAACGGCGTGGCGGACACCCGCTCGGATCAGTTCGTCGACGACTACGGCGGCTGCTGCGGCAGACGGATTCACGCCGCTTAATCTAGTCATCGATGAACAGCCGATCGATCCAGTCAGTGAGCTGGGACAACAACATAAGTTCTACCGAACATCTGTTGAAAAAGCTCGATGCGGCACTCTCCGGCGGTCCGGTGCTACTCCCCGTGGCAAGTGAAGCTTTCGCCGCGTCGATGCGACCGGAGCTGGGTGAGCCGGACGAGCGGGTGGCGTTGATCGTTCCGACGTCCGGATCGACGGGTGTCCCGAAGGGCGTGCGGCTGACCGCCGACGCCATCCGGGCTTCAGCGACGGCCACCCTCGATCGCCTGGGTGGGCCGGGCACCTGGCTCCTCGCCATGCCTCCGACCCACATCGGTGGCCTGCAGGTGCTGGCCCGTGGCCTGCTCGCCGGCACCGAGCCGGTGCTGCTGGACACGTCGGCGGGTTTCCGCGCTTCGGGGTTCATCGTCGGCATCGAACGGCTGCTCGGGACTCCTGGGCGGCACTACACGGCACTCGTGCCGACGCAGCTCGGCCGGGTGCTCGCCGATGAAGCCGCGACGGCTTCACTGGCCGCCCTGGACGGCGTGCTGATCGGCGGCGCCCCGCTGTCACCCGCGCGACGCGAGGTCGCGACCAGGGCAGGGGTGCGGTTGCTGCACACCTACGGCATGAGCGAGACCGCGGGCGGCTGCGTGTACGACGGGCTCCCACTGGCCGGAGTCTCCTGGCGCCTCACCGACGAGAACCGGGTGGAACTGTCCGGGCCGACCCTGGCTCTGGGCTACCGGCATCAGCCGGAACTCACCGCGGAGCACTTCCAGGGCGGCTGGTTCCGCACGAGTGACCTGGGCGAACGGTCACCGGACGGACTGCTGCGGATCACCGGCCGGATCGACGACATGATCATCACCGGCGGGGAGAAGGTGCCACCGGCCGCGGTGGAGGCCGCACTCAGCACGGTCACCGGTGTGCGCGAGGTGTGCGTCTTCGGCCTGCCACATCCGCAGTGGGGCGCCGCCGTGACCGCGGTCGTGGTGGCCGACGCGGACGAGGCACAGCTGCTGGCGGAGCTGAAGCTTCTGTTGCATCGGGCGTGTGACCTGCCGAAACGGATCCTGGTCCGGGACCGGCTCCCGGTGCTGGCCAGCGGCAAGGTGGACCGGGCCGCGCTGCGCGCCGAACTACTCGATCTCTACGACCGGTAGAACCACTACCTGTACCCAGGGGAGTGATCCAGCCAGCGGGATCCGGCGCGCGTTCCTAGACTCAATGAGCTTGAGGTGATCTTGCTTGTGGGGAGTCGAAGCATGCGCACGATTCGAGTGACCGGACGCCGACGCACCAGCACCACCACCCGCGTCGTCCTCGCCTGCTGTCTCGCCACGGCGCTGACCGGCAGCGTCCTGCTGACCGCGGACGCGCGCGATGACGACAGCCCGCTGAGCTGGCAGGAGGACCCCGCCGCGATCAGCTGGCAGCAGGGTGACCTCGGCGCGGGCACCCGCACCGGGACCCAGCTGATCACCGGCATCCTCCCGGAACACCAACTCCCGGAGTCGGTCGGCTCGGTGACCATCACCGCAGAAGCTTCACCCGACGCCGAACTGGCCGTGCGCGCGCTGAGCCCCCGGGGCTGGACCGAGTGGGCGCCGGCGCCGGCTGGCCGCAGCACCACGCTCCCGAAGCCGGGGACATCGGTGCAGATCAGGGTCGCCGCCAGCGGCGTGAAACCGGAAAAGCCTCAACTGCGCTCGCTGCGGGTCACCGGAACCAGGGCGACGGCGATCCCGCGCGGCGAGCAGGCGGCCACCCGAAGCTACGAGGTCTTCGCCACCCGGGAAGGCCTCGTCGGCGGCATCACCGGCAACGGCCACCGCATCCAGGACCGGGACCACTTCGTCGCGCTGCCCTCGTGGCGCAGCCTGAGCAAGAAGAACTCCGGGGACTACTCGGTGCAGATCTGCGCCAAGAACGGCCGCTGCGCGTGGGCCCCGGTGTGGGACGTGGGCCCGTGGAACACCAAGGACGACTACTGGAACCCGGCGGGTACCCGGCAGATGTGGCAGGACCTGGCCCAGGGCCTGCCGCAGTCCCAGGCGGCCAAGCAGCAGGCGTACAACGGCGGCAAGGACCAGTTCGGCCGCTCGGTGGCCAACCCGGCGGGAATCGACCTCGCCGACGGCACGTTCTGGGACGGCCTGGGCCTCAAGGACAACTCCTGGGTGACCGTCAGCTACCTGTGGGACACCGACATCTGGTCCGGCCGGATCACCACCGATCCGGATGAGCACGGCAACAACCAGCCCACCGCGGTGCGATCCGGTCCGGGTATCGCGAACCCCATCGTCGGCATGGCGGGCCGGTTCGCCAAGGTGCCCGCGTACTGCGAGCTGCCCGGGCCCACCGTCGTCGACGGCCCGCAGGGCGCCACCGACCGCTGGGTGCGCATCGGCAAGGACCAGTACGTCAGTCGCGCCCTGGTGAAGCCGGCCCAGTCGCTGCCGACCTGCAGCCCGTGATCACCGCGGCTGCGGTGACCGGGCGGCGTCGGATCGCGGCGCGGCCTCCTCACGCTGGACGGGGAGGTTCCGCAGCCGGGCGCGGTCCCGGTGCGGGCCGTTGGTGACGAACAGTTGCAGTGGAGGTTCGACCTTGAAGCTGCGACGTGCCATGTGAGGCTCCCGATGTCTCGGCCTGGTGAACGGGTCGAGAACAACGGTCGCCGATCGGTGAACCGCAGACATCGGTCAGCTGACGTAGACATGACGTACCCACGAGTAGTGATTAACGCAGGGTCAACGCGACTCGCCGAGCGTGATGAACCACAATGAGCTTCATGGCGACACTCGCTCATTGGGTCGAAGGCGCACGCCCCCGGACCCTGCCCAACGCGATCGCACCGGTCCTGGTCGGAGCGGGCGCGGCCCAGAGCGCGGGCTCGTTCTCCTGGGGGGCCTCGCTGCTGGCCCTGCTGGTGGCGGTCTGCATGGTCATCGGCGTGAACTACGCCAACGACTACTCCGACGGCGTCCGCGGTACCGACGACGACCGCACCGGGCCCATCAGGATGGTGGGCTCCAAGACCGTGAGCCCCTGGGCGGTGCGCAACGCGGCGGTCGGCTTCCTCGCCCTCGGCGGCGTGTCCGGCCTGCTCCTGGTGATCATCACCGGCCGCTGGCTGATGCTCGTCGTCGGCGCGATCTGCATCGCCGCGGCCTGGTTCTACACCGGCGGTAAGCGGCCGTACGGCTACGAGGGCTTCGGCGAGGTCGCCGTGTTCCTTTTCTTCGGCCCGGTCGCGGTGCTCGGCACGCTGTACGTGCAGGCGGGCAGCGTGAACGGCAGCGCGATCGGCGCGGCGTGCGGCGTCGGCTGCTTCTCCGCGGCCGTGCTGGTGTCGAACAACCTGCGGGACATCCCGAACGACACGATCTACGAGAAGAACACCCTGGCCGTGCTGCTGGGCGACCGCGACACCCGGCACCTGTGGGTGGCCCTGGTGGTCATCCCGTTCCTGATGACGCTGCTGCTCGGCTTCGCCCACCCGATCGCGTTGATCGGCTTCCTGGCCGTACCGCTGGTCATCCCGCCCGCCAAGCGGATCATCCGCGGCGAGCAGGGGCGGGAACTGATCCCGGTGCTGCGGGACACCGGCCTGGCCATGCTGGCCTGGTCGGCCGCCACCGGCATCGGCCTCGCGTTGAGCTGAAGCCCGCGCCGCGTCGGTCCGCCGGAACGCGGACCGACGCGGCGAAAGCTTCAGGCCGAGTGCCAGCCCGCGGTCCGGTGGAACTCGGTCAGGGTCCGGGCGTGGGCCGTCAGGTCCATGCCCTGCTCGGCCACCCAGGCGTCGTCATAGTAGGTCTGGTCGTAGCGCTCGCCGCCATCGCACAGCAGGGTCACCACACTGCCCCGTTTGCCGGCGGCGACCATCTGCGAGACCAGCTGGAACGCACCCCACAGATTGGTGCCGGTGGAGCCGCCGACCCGGCGGCCGAGCACCGACTCCGCGTGCCGGATCGTGGCGACCGAGGCCGCGTCGGGCACCTTGTACATCCGGTCGATCACCTGGCCGACGAATGACGGCTCCACCCGCGGCCTGCCGATGCCCTCGATGCGCGACCCGCGCTCGCCGAGCAGCATCGGGTTGTTGTCCCGCCAGGCGTCGAAGAACACCGAGTGCTCCGGGTCGACGACGGCCAGCCGGGTGTTCAGCCGCTGATAGCGGATGAACCGGCCGATGGTCGCGCTGGTGCCACCGGTTCCCGCGCCGACGACCACCCACTCCGGCTCGTGAAACCGCTCGAACCTCAGCTGCGTGAAGATCGACTCGGCGATGTTGTTGTTGCCCCGCCAGTCGGTCGCGCGTTCGGCGTTGGTGAACTGGTCCATGTAGTGGCCATGCAACTCCTCGGCCAGCCGGTTCGACTCCAGGTAGATGGCCGCGGAGCTGTCCACGAAGTGACAGCGCCCACCCTGCCGCTCGATCAACGCGATCTTCTCCGCGCTGGTCGAGCGCGGCATCACCGCGATGAACGGCAGCCCGAGCATCCGGGCGAAGTAGGCCTCGGACACCGCGGTCGAACCCGACGAAGCCTCAATGACCGGTGTTCCCTCGACGATCCAGCCGTTGCAGATCGCGTAGAGGAACAGCGACCGCGCCAGCCGGTGCTTCAGCGATCCGGTGGGATGCGTCGACTCGTCCTTCAGATAGAGGTCGACGCCCCATTCCGGCGGTAACGGGTACGGCAGCAGATGGGTGTCGGCGCTGCGGTTGGCATCGGCCTCGATGATCCGCACTGCTTCGACGGCCCAGTCCCGCATCTTGGGCGTACATCGGTCCATGACAGGTTCCACGGTTATGCAGCGTAAGTCCCATTGTCGCGTCAACCATCCGCCCTAATGGGTTACCCCAGCTGCACGGACCGGAAAGCCGCTGGTGACCACGACCCGGTCGTGAACAACGACACGTCCCGCCGGCCTAGCTCGCCGCGCCGATCTCCGCCCATAGGTTGCGGCTCACCAGTTCGAAGCCGAGCCGCTGATAGAGGGCGTTGCTGGTCGGATTGTCCTCGTCGGTGAACAGCAGCACCTCGTCGTTGCCCGCCGCCAGCGCGGCCCGGGCCACCTGCTCGGTGATCGCCGCCGCATACCCGTGCCCCCGGTGCTCCGGCGGGGTGTAGACGACCCCGATCCGAACGAGGCCCGCCGAGCTTCGCGACAGCGTGGCCATGCTCACCGGCTCACCGGCCACCTCCCAGACCCACACGCCCCGGTAATCCATCCGCCGGCGCAGGTCCTCCTCGGCGCTGTCGCCGAAGCCGTCGACCGCCCAGCCCGCGAGCAGCGCGAAGTCCTGCTCCTCGGCCGGACGGCTGAAGCCCTCGGCCGGCCGGGCCGGACGAAGCTCGCCCAGGCGATAGAGCAGCTGGCCGCGTTGCCCGGTGGCATCCAGTCCCCACTCGGCGACGAACGCGCCGACGGCATCCTGCTCACCGACCACGTGAGTCACCGAGGGCCTCGTCCCGATCAGCTCCTTGGCCAGCGACCGCGCGGCATCCGCCGTCGGCCCGAACAGGGTCACCGACACCGGCGGGACCACCACCGCGGCGGCGACGATCCGCCCGTCCTCCGGCAACCAGCAGAACTGCGGCGGCTCGGCGAATCTCCGGGTGCCGTCCTCCCGCACCATCGAGCTGAAGGTCAGCGCGAAGTTGTGTTCGACCCGCTTCGCCTCCAGGAAATCGCCGGAAGCCCGGAGGAACTCGTCCGCGTCCTTGCTCAGCTGCCACCCCATGCCGGTCATCCTGGCTGAAGCTTCACCCGCGTCGCACCCGAATTTGACGGGGTAGGGATAACCCGAGGGTGAACTGTGGCGTTGGCTCGCTGGGATCGCGACGGCCGGTCGAGCAGGCTTGAGCGTGTTCGGTCGGCGGTCAGGTGGGGGCGGAGATGAGTGAGAATCCAACGGTGAACTTCCTGAGGGGGCCTTTCCAGGCTGAGACCTGGCGGGCGTTTCTGTACCTGCTCGTCGGCCTGCCGATGGCGATCGCCAGCCTGATCCTGTTCTGTGTCACGGTCGGCGCGGGTACGCCGCTGGCGCTGCTGGTGTTCGGACTGCCGGTGGTGGCCGCCCTGCTGGTGATCGGGCGCGGGCTCGGCGGCGGCTACCGGGGCCTGGCCAGGGAACTGCTCGGGGCGAAGATCGAGGAACCGGCGCCGCAACAGCCGGCGGCACCCGGGCTGGTGGGCTGGGTGAAGCACCAGGTGCTTCGGCCGTCCTCCTGGCGGGCGTTGCTGTTCCACCTGGTCACCTTCCCGATCACGGTGACCACCTTCGTGCTGAGCATCGTCTTCTGGGCGCTCGGGCCCGGCCTGATGACCTACTGGTACTGGGAGCGGTTCACCGCGGTGTGGTTCGACCCGAACGGGGAAGCGCATCGCGGAATGATGTTGGGACCCTACGTCCCGGTGGACACCCCGGCCCGGATGGCGGGGCTGGCCGTCCTCGGCGTGCTGATCTTCTGGCTGAGCCCGGTGATCACCAGGGGCCTGGCCGGCCTGCACACCATGCTCGTCCGCGGTCTCCTGGGGGTGACTGCGGCCGAGCGGGTGGCGCAGCTGGAACAGTCCCGCACTCACGCGGTGGACGACACCGCCGCCCTGTTGCGGCGGATCGAGCGGGACCTGCACGACGGCGCCCAGGCGCGGCTGGTCACCGTGGCGATGAAGCTCGGCGAGGTGAAGGAACGGCTCGCCACCGGCACCGGGATGGATCAGGCCAGGGACCTGCTGGACACCGCGCATCAGGACGCCAAGGAGGCGCTCACCGAACTGCGCGACCTGGCGCGCGGCATCCACCCGCCGGTGCTGGACAACGGCCTGGAACCGGCGCTGACCACGCTCGCGGCCCGCTGCGTCATCCCGGTGACGGTGCGCGCCGACGCCCCGGTTCGTCCATCACAGGCCATCGAGACGATCGCCTACTTCTGCGCGGCCGAACTGCTGACCAACGTGGTCAAGCACGCCGGTGCCCGGGCGATCTACATCGAACTGACCACCTCGGATGACCAGGTACAGCTGCGGGTGAGCGACGATGGCACCGGCGGCGCCACCCTGGACGGGCCGGGGACCGGGCTGATCGGGTTGCGGGAACGGGTGCGCACCGTGGACGGCACGCTGTCCGTGACCAGCCCACCCGGAGGCCCCACGAGCGTCACCGTCGATCTGCCCGCACACGCCTAGGGGAACAGCACAATGCGAATCGTGATCGCCGAGGATTCGGTGGTGTTGCGGGATGGGCTCGTCCAGCTGCTCACCCTGCGCGGCCATGAGGTGGTGGCCACCGTCGGCACCGGGGATGACGTGCTGCCCGCGGTCACCGAGACCCGGCCGGACGTGGCCGTGGTGGACATCCGGATGCCACCCACGCACACCGATGAGGGGCTGCGGGCGGCGATCGCGGTCCGCTCCGCCTTCCCCGGCCAGGGCATCCTGGTGTTCTCCCAGTACGTGGAGACCCGGTATGCCGCCCAGCTGCTGGCCGGCCGGGCCGACGGCATCGGCTACCTGCTCAAGGACCGGGTCGCCGATGTCAGTGACTTCATCTCCGCGCTACAGCGGATCGCCGCCGGTGAGACGGTGCTGGATCCCGAGGTGGTGAGCCAGCTGATGGGCGCCAAGCGCGGCGACAACGGACTGTCCACGCTGACCCCGCGGGAGCGCGAGGTGCTGGCGCTGATGGCCGAGGGCCGGTCCAACACGGCCATCGCCAAGGCGCTCGTCGTCACCCAGGCCTCGGTGGAGAAGCACGTCACCAACATCTTCACCAAGCTCGGCCTGCCGCCGTCCACCGACGACCACCGCCGGGTGCTCGCGGTACTGCGGCACCTCGGCGGCTGAAGCTTTCAGGAGCGTCGCACCCGTTTCCAGGTGCGACGCTCCTCCCCCTTGATACGTGGCCCGTCAGGCCTTGCGATAGGCGCGGACCGCCAGCGGCCAGCTGACCGCCAGGATCAGTACGCACCAGATCACCGCGGCCAGGACGCTGTGTTGCAGCACCCAGACATCGGGCAGCGGCGAGGTCCCGGTGTTACCGAACAGCTCCCGCAGCGCCTGCACCATGGAGCTCACCGGATTGTGCTGGGCGACCCACTTCAACCAGCCCGGCATGCCGTCCGGCTGGACGAAGGTGTTCGCCACGAAGGTCAGCGGGAAGATCACCATGCCCGCGGTCGCCGGGATGGCGGACGGTTCCTTGATGACGATGCCGAGTAGCGCGCCCAGCCAGGCGAACGTGTAGTTGATCAGGATCAGCAGCGCGAACCCGGCGATCGCCTCCAGGAAGCTTCCGCGGATCCGCCAGCCCACGAGGAGTCCGCAGAGCACCATCACGGTCAGCCCGATGCACGACTCGACGGTGTCCCCGACGGTCCTGCCGAACAACACCGCGGACCGGCTCATCGGCAGCGAGCGGAACCGGTCGATGAGTCCGGCCTTCATGTCGGTGGACAGTCCGACGGAGGTGTTCATGCAGCCGAAGATCATCGTCTGCACGAAGATGCCCGCCATCAGGAATTCCTTGTAGTCGACACCCGGGATCTGGATCCCGCTGCCGAACACGTACGCGAACAGCACGACGAACACCAGCGGCTGGAAGGTGGCCGCGGCGAGCTTCTCCGGGACCCGGGGAATGTGCCGGATCTGCCTGCCGACCATGACCAGCGCGTCATTGATCATCCAGCCCAGCCTGCTGGGCGCGGCCTGTGTGGTCGTCGCCATCACTTCTCCCCCTCGTCATCCGCGCTGTGGCCGGTGAGCTGCAGGAAGACCTGGTCCAGCGACGGCCTGCGCACCGCGGCGTCGACGACCTCGTAGCCGGCGTCCTCCAGCTCCTGCAGGACCAGGCGCAACGCCTTCACCCCGTCCGCCGGCGCGGACAGCCTGCGGGTCGCCAGGTCGGTGCTGACCTGTTTGCCCAGCGTCCGCTCCACCAGTTCGGCCGCTGAGACCACCTGGGCCTCAGTGAGCTCCTCACCGAGCTCCAGGTCGATTTCCGAGCCGCCGACCTGCCGCTTCAGCTCACTGGGCGTGCCCTCGGCGATGACCCGGCCACGGTCGATGACCGCGATCCGGTCGGCGAGCCGGTCCGCCTCCTCCAGGTACTGGGTGGTGAGCAGGACCGTGGTGCCCTCGGCCACCAGATCCTCGATGGTGGTCCACAACCCCAGCCGGGACCGCGGGTCCAGGCCGGTCGTCGGCTCGTCCAGCACCAGCACCGGCGGCGACACCATCAGGCTGGCCGCCAGATCCAGTCGCCGGCGCATGCCGCCGGAGTACGTCTTCGCGAGCTTCCCGGCCGCGTCGCTGAGCTGGAACCGGGCCAGCAGTTCGTCCGCCCGGCGCCGCGCGTCCCGGCGGGTCATCCGGGAGAGCCTGCCGACCATCACCAGGTTCTCGAAGCCGGTGAGCAACTCGTCCACCGCGGCGTACTGGCCGGTCAGACCGACATTCGCCCGTACCTGCTGTGGATCGCGGAGCACGTCGAACCCGGCGACCGAAGCTTCGCCCGCGTCCGGCTTCAACAGCGTGGTCAGCACCCGAACCGTGGTGGTCTTGCCCGCACCGTTCGGCCCGAGCAGGCCGAAGACGGTACCCGGCTGGACCGCAAGATCAATGCCGTCCAGCGCCAGAGTCTCGCCGAAGCGCTTTCGCAGCCCCTCGGCGTACACGGCCGGCTTCGTCCGGCCCCCCATGTCGCTCGTCACGCCGAGAGATTGACACACCCCGCTGCAAACTTACAACTCAATATAAAAATCATCCGGCTGAATGTTTTGTACGATAGTTGCCATGACAGATGTTCCTGGGCTGCGCGAGTTGAAGAAGCAGCGGACGCGAAAGTTGATCGCCGAAGCCGCCCAGGGCCTGTTCTTCCAGCACGGCTTCGACGCGGTGACCGTCACCCAGATCGCGGCGAAGGCCGAGGTCTCGGTCAAGACCGTCTTCAACTACTTCGGCAGCAAGGAAGACCTGTTCTTCGACCAGGACGAGCCGATGGTCGAACTGTTCCGCGAGGGCATCCGCAACCGCCCGGCGGGCACCTCACTGCTGGAGGGGATCTACCAGCTGTCAATGTCCACCTCGGCGGACATCCCGGAGCAGGAGTTCGCGAAGATCGAGCGGTTCGGCGAGATCCTGCGCAGCACTCCCGCGCTGGTCGCCAAGTACCGGCAGCTGCAGATGAAGTACAAGGACCTGCTGGTGGACATCATGGTCGAGGAGGGCCATGGCGAGACGAGCGATCCGAAGCTTCAACTCACCTGCGCGATGCTGATGGGCGCGATCAACGCGGGCGTCGATCTGCTGCCCCACATGACCCCCCGGTCCCGGGAACAGCACCGCGAGCAGCTGCGGATGACCATTGACCTGTTGTCCGATGGCTTTGCCAAATTCGGACAGAAACCGGATCGACCTGCCGAAACACGCTCTGTGACCTAGTCGTTATATTCGGGGTCGCAACTTTCCGCCCACCCCTGGGCGTCTTGATCGCGTGACGACTCTGATCGACCGTCCGGTGACTGAAGAAGCACCGGGACGGCACCAGAAGCCGGTCACCTGGGGGATTCGAATTCTGCTGTCCCTCGCGGTGACATACGGCTGCCTGTATCTGCTCTGGCCCGCCCTGCGGCCGGTGACGATCGATACCCGGGTCTACCGGGCGGCGGGCGGCTGGCTGCTGCACGGCAAACCGCTGTACGAGGTCGGCCTGTACGGCACCCAGGACCTTCCGTTCAACTACCCACCGTTCGCGGCACTGCTGTTCAGCCCGCTGGCGATCCTGCCCGGCTCGTTCGCACTCATGCTGTTCACCGTGGTCAACCTGGCGATCGTGCCGCTGGTGGTCTGGCGGCTGCTGCGCGCGATGGGCAGGCGGGCCGACCACACCCTGATCGCGATCACCGCGGTGGCCTCGGTGGCCCTGTTCTGCACCGAAGCGGTGTTCAACTCGGTGGTGATCGGCCAGATCAACCTGGTACTGCTGGCCCTGGTGGTCTTCGATCTGGTGCGCACCACGCCCAGTCGCTGGCAGGGAGTCGGCATCGGTGTGGCGGCCGCGATCAAGCTGACCCCGCTGTTGTTCATCGCCTACCTGGTCTTCACCCGGCGCTTCCGCGCGGCGGCGGTCGCCACCGGCACCTTCGCCGGCACCATCCTGATCGGCTTCCTCATCGCACCGGGAAGCGCGGTGAGCTTCTGGTTCGGCGGCGTCATCGGCGACCCGGCCCGGATCACCGCGGCGGGCCTGGCCTCCGGCGGCAACATGTCGGTGATGGGCTGGCTGCTGCGTTGCGGCCTGACCGAGGGAACCGCCCGCCTGGTGTGGATGGCGGGCGGCGCGGCCCTGGGCATCGCCGTGCTGTGGGTCGCCGCCCAGGCGCATCGGCGCGGCTGGACTGCCATGGCCATCGGCCTGCTCGGCTCCTGTTGCTGCGCGCTGTCCCCGTTCAGCTGGGACCACCACTGGGTGTGGTTGCTGCTGATCGCGGTGCAGCTGATGCACGCCGGGCTTCGGCGACGGGTGACCCCGTGGCTGCTGCTGGTTCCGTTCCTGCTGCTCAGCATGCGGATCGAGTGGTCGCAGTGGTGGAACGACAACGGCCTGCTGGCGTTGTTCGTGCTCGCGTTGATCGGCACGGCGGCGGCGGTGCTGGTACGACCGGCCGGGTCAGGAGCTGAGCTCACCGACGGCCTTGGCGATCTCGGCGACGGTGGTGGCCAGCGGCGCGACCGGCTTCACCAGGTCACTCAGTGAACTGATCATCCGGGAGACCAGGGAGCGGTTCGGCTGCTCGGCGGCCAGCTCCTCGCGCAGGATGCGCGCGGAGACCTCGGCCTCGGCCGGCAGCCGTTCGCGGTTCTCCTCGACCAGCCGGCTCAGCTCGTCCAGCAGTCCGACGAGCTGAGCCGGTGGGCCGGAGTTCGCGGTGGCCCCGTGGCCGATGGCCTGGTTGCCGATGTGCGCGGTGCCACCGGACTGCTGGTAGCCGTAGTTGATGTTGTTCTCGGCCATCACGCGCCCTTCGCCGATCCCTGCTCACTGAGCTGCTGGTTGGCCGTGGCCTGCTCACCGACGGCCTGGTTGCCGACCACGTTGACCCCACCGGTCTGGATGATGCCCTGGTTGAGGATGGTCATCTGCCTGCTGCGGAACTCGGTGGTGTCCACGCCCTTGTCGTCCAGGAAGTCCAGGATCGCGGCCAGCACGTGACGCTCCACCAGCTTCAGGTGCTTGCGGCCGTCCATCACCTGGAAGTAGTTCTGGTATTGCAGCCACGGATGCCGGTCGGAGATGCCGAACGCGTTCTGCAGGTGCTGCTGCTGTTCCCGCTGGCTGAACAGACCGCCCTCCAGGCTGCCCAGTTCCCGGATGCTCAGCTGGGCGCCGTAGTTGAAGCCGAGGTCCTCTCTCGCCTGAGCGAGCGTGCCCAGGTGACGCGTGGGCGCGCGGAAGTCCCGCCACCAGCCGCGGAGCAGCCGCAGCGGGGTGCCGAACACGGCGGTGCCCAGCCCGGTCGCGGCGCGGGCCACCGTCCACAGGATCTGCTCGGGGCTCACCTGGTCGGTCAGCCGGTCCACCTCGTGGTACTTGCGGGCCAGCGGTACCAGGATGGTGCAGGCGCACTCCAGGTAGAGCATCCGGCCGTCGGTGGAGAAGTGCAGGAACGTGGTCGCGACGACCTCGCCGCCCCAGGAGGGGACCGAGGCGCACAGGTAGTGCCGGGCCGCTCCCCGCGGCGCGCCGGCGATCTCGCCGACCAGCGCCGAGGACACCTGGTGCACCGGGGGCCGGTCCCTGGTCGGCAGCAGTTCGGGCCGCTGCGCCAGATCGGTTCCGGTCACGTACACGCGATCGTCCAGGGTCAGCCCGTGCAGCCGGTCGCCGTCCGTCGCCCGGCCGGCGGGATCGCCGAGCAGCGCCAACCGGGAACGGACGTGCTCGATGAGCTCCAGGGGATCGATGGCCACCGTGTTCTCCGCGTCGTGCGGGCGTTCCCCGCTGACCACGGTCGGCAGCGCGAACGACCAGTCGGAGACGCGCATGCCGTTCCCGATGAACGGGGTGAACTCGCCGTAGACGGTCACGTTGCCGTACTGCGCCGCGCACACCTCATCGATCTTGGCCTGCAACGCCGGGGAGGTCTGCGGGTTCGGCAGCGGCCTGGTCGGGAACCGGTCCCGGCGCAGCTCGCCGACGAGGGCCTGCCGGGTCCGCAACCGGTCCCGGACGAACAGCCCGAACAGGACCAGCGCCGCCAGCGAGGCGAACCAGGAACTGCCCAGCCAGTAGCCGGTGTCCGCGTCCTCCAGCGACACCTGCAGGAAGACGAAGTAGAAGATGATCACCACCGGCATGGCCAGCAGCACCCGAAGCTTCCCGAGATTCTGCGCCGTCTTCCCGACGAAGCCCAGCAACGGCAGCAGCAGGAACCAGCTGACCAGGGAGAACACCGGAGCGATCAGCAGGCTGAGGGCCATCACCAGCAGCACGCTGATGTCCCGGTCACGCCACTGCGTGCGCGCCGCCAGGCCGTGTGACAGCACCGGCCGGAGGTCGATGCCCACGCTGGGCGCGACCGCACGGAGGTCGGTGTACAGCAGTTCGCCGATCAACCGGGAGCCGAAGCTCTCGTCGGCTCTCGCGGCGATGCACAGGTAGCGGGTCGCCTCGCTGGTGCTCTCCGGTCGTACGGACAAGGCTGAGTGCACGGTGAACCCCTCGAAAGCTTCTACAAGGACAACGGTCCGTTGCCGGCCCGCGGAGGCCGGGGATTGCCGAACAACGCGGTGGACGGGCCCGCCTCGGATTTCACCGTCTGCACGACCACGCCGCCGACGATGAAGCTGATGAGGATTCCGGCGCCGGCCGAGGACAGGAACTGCTCGATCAGGCTCGCCTTCAGGCCGAGCTGGAGCACCTGACTCAGCAGGGAACCGGCGAGCACCGCGCCGATCGCGGCGGCCATGGTGGCGCCGAAGGCGGTGAGGAAGAGCTCGAATCCAGACTTACCCGGATGAAGCCCGACGCGTCTCAGGAAAAGGGCGGCGAGCACCGCGAACAGCACGGCGACCAGGTCGCAGTAGATGACGACCGGCTCGGGCATGTCCGCGACCCCGGGCAGGAACCAGCGGAAGGAGAACAGCGAGCGGGCGAGCTGAGTGCCATCCCGGTCGGCTCCGAGGAACTCGATCAGCAGCTTCGCCGAGTACTGGTTGCAGATCACCAGCAGATAGAGCAGTACGACGCCCACGCCGGGCGCGAACACGCGTTTCCCAGGATCCACCCGGGCACGGTAGGCCCAAATGGATACCCACCGTAATGGTGTGACAGCTGATCGTTACTGCGTCTACTCCGCAGCGGTATCTCCGCGCAGCTGCGCGCGAAGCTTCTCCCGCTCGGCGTCCCGGACGGCCTGCCGCTCGTTGATGCCCTGCGCGACCCGCCTGCGCAGCGGCGCCAGGATGAACAGGGACAGCGGGAGCATCACCACGATCGCCAGCACGCCGGCGACCAGCAACGGGACCCCGCACAGGACCAGGATCGCGGCGATGGCGGCGACCATCGCCATCCGCGCGACGGTGTACAGCAGTACGTCCCGGACCAGGGTGTCTCGCTCAGCCATTCTCACTCCGCGTGCCATTGCTGTTGGGGGCGATGCTGCCCGGTGTGTTCGGCCTGCCCTCGAACCGGGTGGACAGCACCACGGTGGTGCGGGTGCGTGCGACACCGCTGACCCGGCGGATCTTGCCCAGCAGCCGCTCGAGGTCGTCGACGGTGGGAACCCGGACCTTGACCACGAACGCCTCGTCACCGGCGACGCCGTAGCAGGACTCGACCTCGGTCATGGCGGCCAGTGAAGCCGCGATGACGTCATCCTCGCCGCCCTCATTGGGCTGGATTCCGACCAGCGCGGTCACGCCCAGGCCGACCGTCCTCGGGTCGACGACCGCGTGGTAGCCGATGATGACGCCGGCCTGTTCCAGCTTGCTGACACGTTCGTGCACCGCCGAGGCGGACAGTCCCACCTGACGTCCGAGGTCCGCGTAGGTCGCCCGGCCATTGTCCCGCAGCGCGGCAATGATCTGCCGGTCAACACCATCCATACGGTGAGCCTAGAACAGGCTCCCGCGGCCCCCGTGGTCCCCCGGTTGTCCCGTCGCCAAGATGGAACCGACCCCTCGGTCCACCTTGGCGACGGATGTGACTTCCGTGCGTACGCTCTCGGATCGGTCTGGGCACCATCCGTCGGGCGTGTGCACACCTGCCGGTCAGTCGAGGTTCGGGTGCACCTCGGGGTGAGCGGCCCACCAGTAGGCGAAGCTGGGGTTGACGTCGACGATGCCCAGGTAGGCCTCGATCGCCGCGCGCCGCAGGGTGTCGCCATCGATGACGCCGCGATCGGACCAGCAGATCTCCAGGCGCCGGACGATCGGGTCGCCGACCAGCGGCCGCACCACGATCCCCAGCCCCTCGTGCGAGGTGGCCTGAGCCAGACTCACACACTGACCACTGGCGACGAAGCCCCGTGCTGCCGCCGCCTCAGTGGCGTGGTGCCGGATCTGCGGGACGAATCCCGCGGTCTGGCAGGCGGTGCGCAGATGCGAGGACTCACCGGAGTCGGTCAGCGGATCCACGATCCACGACTCCTCGGCAAGCTCCTCCAGCGCGATCGCCCGCCGATCGGCCAGTCGGTGGTGTTCGGCGAGGGCGACGAACACCGGTTCGACCGGAACCAGTTCGGAACGCTGCACACCGGGAACCTCGGTCAGCTCGTGACCGGCGAACTCCTCGATGACCGCACCGTCCAGACGGTCGGAACCGACCAGGCGCATCAGCGAGATGGATGACTGCTCCACATGGCTGTGCACCTCCGTGTCCCCCATACCTGCACCTGCCGCATACCGGCGGCGCAGGCACAGTGCGAGCCGGGACACGATAGGTCCGGGGACACCTCCGATGCGGACCACGCGCTGGCGTGGCTCACCGGAGTTGCGACGGGTCGAGTCAGGCCGAAGCTCGGCCATCTCGGCAAGGACGGTCCTGGCCTTGGCCAGGACAAAACGACCGAACGCGGTGGGCTGAACCCCGGTGGGGGAACGCTCGAACAGGGGCGAGCCCATAACACGTTCGATGCGCTTCAGCTGCCCGGACAGTGACGGCTGCGATAACCCAAGCTTCGCGGCCGCCTTGGAGACGCTGCCCGCGTCCGCGACGGTGACTAGCACACGTAGGTGCCGGACTTCCAACTCCATAGCTCAGATCCTATGACCTATTGGCGTGGGCGAAAGATACGCCATTCCGGGCTCATTCGCTCCCATGTCTTCAACTAAGCGTGAGTCACATTACCCCGAAAACCATCCGATCGGATGGCCACTATGAGGTTTGGCACCCCGATCTGGTCGACCGGCGGTGTTTCCGCACCCCAGGGCATCCAGGTGACTCGAAAATTCTTCGGTTTGCCGTCCGCCAGTCCTTGGCAGACACGCTGTCAACGACACCGCGCACACCGGGATACGCCTCACTTTGTCTCGGTTATGAACGTTCCGTAGCGATCACCGCGGATCGCGAATTTCCTTCACGTCGACCGCTTTCCACCCTGGGCCGCTGGCAGACAAGGGTGTAACCCTGGCGCTTTGGTCTGTACCACCACGCGGCACGAGCCGGCAGCGACACCCACCGTGAGCATCGGCCAGCCTTCACCAACCGGATAACGGTTCGAGCGCTCTCATTAACTCGATGCCTTACCGAAACCAGGCAATGCAGATTATCTGGAAATGGGCAGAGAGTCCGAAGCCGCCAAGACAATTGATTGCAGAGTGCTCGACTAATACTTCCGACGACATCGCAATGGCTCCCCACAATGGGATTAACGAGATGCGAGCATTTGGCCTAATAGGTGACAACGGTCACCCATCGCCCACCCTTTGGGCATCTGGCCCACAACATATGTGGATACGCCATGCGATAGCCATCGAATCGCCACCGAAAGCCCTATTCGGCCGGTAAACGTGAGCCCGGGTACAACATCGCCTCGCCCGGTGAGAATACAGCCTTGTCACCCCTTTGGGTGACATTCGATTCGCATAGGCGGCACCGTGCGTGAGCGAGGCGCGGCCGGCTTCCGGCTGGCAGCAGGCTCGGCGGTTGATCTCGAATATCGGGCGCGACCTGCATAGTCGTCCGCGATGTTCCGCCCAGTGGAAACATGAGCCCTCGGCACAATTCTTCCGATTTTCCATGAAGCGTAAATACAAAGACTGCGGACAGTGACGGATGCGCATCTTGATCGAACGGCGGGCGGCACCGCGCCGGGCGAATAATGCGAGCGGCACTCTGAATACAATGGACCCATTGCCGGAAACCTATGACGGCAACGGGTGGGCCACTTTCGGCATAGACCGAACGCTGGTACTCCTGCGGCTCCTCGGGCGGGAATTCCACTCGTCGGCGAGGCTGTCACCTCGGACTATAACTGCCACGCGACACCGATAGTCGGTGACTCTTCACTCTATCGAGTGACGTAATCGGCCTACTTCCGGGGTCCGATCACAAACTGGTCTGAACTCCTACCAGAAGGCGTTAAGTGTTCGTAGCGCGTACGGACGCACCCTGGGCCACCAGCTGGGGTTAATCTGAAGGGCAGATTGTGAACCGGAGGTGCTGCGGTGCTGTACTTACTGGCTGTCGTGGGCGCGGTCACCCTTGCTGTCCTGGCCTGGCGGGCATTCGGCCCACAGCCAGGCACCCAGTCGCAGGCCCGCCCGCTGGCCCCGGACGACGATCCGGACTTCCTCCGCAAGCTGGGCCGTAAGGATGACGGCAAGGGTTGAGCAGCAGGATCTGCTCGATCCGCCCGCGAAGGAACTCCGATCGCCAACAGACGAGTGCGCCCCCGCCGTGAGCTCACGGCGGGGGCGCACTCGTCTGTACGGGTCTAGCGGCGGGAAGCCGCCGGGAAGTCATCGGCGACGGTGGCGCCGAGCTCCAGCAGGGCCAGCCTGGTCTCCGGGGTCAGCAGGTCCAGCTCGATCTCCGCGCCCTCTTCCAGGTGCGGGTCGAACGGGATGCGGCAGACGGCACGGCACCGGGCGGCGAAGTGCTCGGACAGCTTGTCCAGGTCGACCTTGCCGGACTTCGGCCGCACCGAGTTGATGACGGCGACCGACCGGGACACCAGGTCCCGGTAGCCGTGCGCGTCCAGCCAGTCCAGCGTGGCCGAGGCGCTACGGGCGCCGTCCACCGAGCCGGAGGACACGATGACCAGCGAGTCGGCCTGGTCCAGCACGCCGCGCATGGCGGAGTGCATCAGTCCGGTACCGCAGTCCGTGAGCACGATGTTGTAGAAGTGCTCCAGCAGGTTGACGGTGCGCCGGTAGTCCTCATCGGAGAACGCCTCGGACACCGCCGGGTCCTGCTCACTGGCGAGCACCTCGAGCCGGCTGGGGCCCTGCGAGGTGTACGCGCGCACGTCGCTGTACTTGGTGATCCGCTCCACGTCCCGCAGCAGGTGCCGGACGGTGGCCGTGGTCTCCAGGGGAATCTTCTGGGACAGCGTGCCGCGGTCCGGGTTCGCGTCCACCGCGATCACCCGGTCGCCGCGGAGCGAGGAGAACGTGGAGCCCAGGGTGGTGGTCGTGGTCGTCTTGCCGACGCCACCCTTGAGGCTCAGCATGGCGATCTTGTAGCAGCCGTGCAGCGGCTGGTTGATCCGGCCGATCAGCTCACGGCGCTTGGTGTCCGCCGGGCTCTCGCCCAGGTTCAACGCACCGCCGGTGGCGCTGAACAGGAACTTCC
Organism: Pseudonocardiaceae bacterium YIM PH 21723; assembly: GCA_003600225.1. GTDB lineage: Bacteria > Actinomycetota > Actinomycetes > Mycobacteriales > Pseudonocardiaceae > QZFT01. The sequence goes on along the minus strand of QZFT01000036.1, from coordinate 13,048 downwards.
GCCAGCCGGACTGCGGCGGACGCTTCGCCTGCTTCAGCAGCCGGGAGGAAGCCAGATCGTGCGCGGGCGGCGGCTGCTGACCGTGCGGCTGGGCCTGCTGCGCGAACGCGGGCACGACCTGACCGGCGGGCTGCTGCTGCGGCTGCTGGTAGACGGCGGGCGCGTAGCCGTCGGCGCTGTGCCTGCCCGGCACCGCGTATGGGCCGGAGGCCCCACCCCCGACCTGGTGTGGGCCGGACGGTCCACCGGAAACAGGGTGTGGTCCCGAAGGGCCACCGCTGACCGGGTATGGACCCGAGGGGCCACCGCTCACCGGGAATGGGCCGGACACCGAGGGATCGGTGTACAACGGCTGCTGGATCTCCGCGGTCGGTGGTGTGGGATCGGCATCGGCAGGGGTCGCCTGTCCCGATGTCGCCGCCTGGTCATCAAAGCGTCCGGTCACGCTGTGCCTCCCCGATCACCGAGTTCGTGCAGGACGTTAGTGCCCCGCGTGGGTCCCCCATAACACGGGGTACTGCAAATCTATCCCGAGTCGCGCACGCTCACCCGACGCCTGCGTACGAGTGCAGGCCGGTGAGCACGAAGTTGATGAAGAACAGGTTGAACACCGTCACCGCGAAGCCACCGACGTTGATCCAGGCCGCGGTCTTGTCCCGGAAACCGGCCGTGGCTCGCGCGTGCAGGAAGCAGGCGTAGAAAACCCAGGAGATGAACGCGCAGGTCTCCTTGGGGTCCCAGCCCCAGTATCGGCCCCAAGCGGATTCCGCCCAGATCGCTCCGCAGACGATAGCGAAGGTCCAGATCGGGAAGGTGAAGATGGTGGTGCGGTACGCGAGGCGATCCAGGACCGACGCCTCCGGAAGCTTCTCCGCGATCCGCGCGAAGCGTCGGGGATTCTCGTCGTTGGCCTTGCGGATGAGGTAGAGCACGCTGGCCACGCCGGCGATCAGCAGCACACCGCTGGAGATGATCGCGGCGCTCACGTGGATGACGATCCAGTAGGAGCGCAACGCGGGCACCAGCGGAGCCGCCTGGGCGTACAGCCACTTGCCGCCGATGGCCATCAGCACGATCAACGGCAGCAGCACGTAGGCGCCGAGCCTGCGGACCGGATGCCGGCGGAGAAAGACCAGGTAGGCGATGACGGCGACCGCGCACACCGAGCTGATGTACTCGTAGACGTTGCCCCAGGGCACCCGGTCCACGGCGAGGCCACGCAGTACCAGGGAACTCACGTGCAGCAGGGCGCCGAGCACGGTGAACGCCACCGCCATCCGCCCCACGCGGTCGGGCAGGGAACGCTCCGGGCGGGCGGCTGAAGCCGGCGTGGCCTCCGCGGACGGCACGACCACCGCACCCGCTGCGACCAGTTCCTTCTCCGGTGCCCGCTTGCGGCTGAACGCCAGCTCGACCGCGTACAGCACCATGGCCAGGAAGTAGATGGCGATGGTGCTGATGTAGGTCCAGTCGCTCAGCGCGGCCAGCCGCAGATCAATCGTGGTTCCCGGCATCAAGCGCCCCTCTTGTTCAGCTCGGTGACCAGGTCGGACGTCAGGCGGGAGAACTCCTCGCCGTATCCGGCCTGATCGGTGCGAGCCAATCCACCAACGTCGACCACGGTACGTCCCGCGGCCGCGCCTTCACCCGCCGGGGTGGCCCGCATCCACCAGCGACGGCGCTTGATGGTCAGCGAGAAGAAGATGCCGCCGATCATCAGCACGCTGAACAACAACACGTAGACCTGAGCGGGATCGTGGGACACCTGGAGCGAGACGAACTGCTCGACCCCGGCGAACTTGATCTTGGTGCCGTCGTCCAGGGTCAGGTCCTGACCGAGCTCCAGGTTCTTGCGGGCGACCTTGTTCAGCTTGCCCGACTTCACCATGACCTGATCGATCTCGAAGATGCTCTGGCTGCGTCCGCTGTCCTGACCCAGATCGCCGCGGTACACGTCGACGGCCACCGCGGGCTTCAGTAGATCGGGGAACACGCTGGTCAGGATGGCCCCGTTGTACTGGGCGGTCGGCGCGAACAGGCCGGTGATGGCCAGTTGCCGCTCCCGCCGCTGGTGCTCGTCGGTGATACCGGGCGGATCGGGGAACTTGGTGGTGCCCTCGGAGAGGAAGGTCGACTGGTCGCCGGGGCGCCACTGGATCGTGCTCGACCGCTGCTCCCCGCCTGGGAAGGTGACCTCGAAGGTCGGCGCGTACCCGTGTCCCTGCAGGTAGACCCGGTCGCCGACGATGCGCAGCGGGTGGTTGACCGCCACGTCGGCCTGCTGCCACCGGTCACCACTGAGATCGTCGCCGATCTGGTAGTCCATCTTGGACTGGAAGTCGATGGGCTGGCCGTTGTGCTGGTAGGTGGCCTTGAACTCGTTCACCCGCAGGCAGAACGGGCTCAGGTTGGTGCCGTCCACCCGCAGCCCGGCGCGGAACGAGTCGTAGTTCAGCACGGCGGAGTTGCAGAACGTGCTGCCGTTGGCCAGCAGGATGACCTGACCCTCGTAGCCGAACATCTTGCCCGCGCCGAAGGCGACCAGCAGGCCGAGCAGGGCGAAGTGGAAGACCAGGTTGCCGGTCTCCCGCAGGTAGCCACGCTCGGCGCTGATCGTGCCCTGCTGCTCGTCCACCCGGATCCGCCAGCCACGCAGCCGCTTCCTGGCCGCGGACAGCACCTCGTCCACCGGCAGCGCGGTCTCCACCTGGTGGTGGTGCGGCATCCGCGCCAGATTCCGCGGAGTCAGCACGGGCTTCGCGACCATCTGCCTGGCGTACTCGACGGTCCGCGGGATCAGGCAGCCGATCAGCGAGATGAACAGCAGCACGTAGATGGCGGCGAACCAGGGGCTGGCGAACGCCTCGAAGAAGCCGAGCTGGTCGAGGGTCCGGCCCCACCAGCCGTGTTGCTGGATGTACTCCTCCGTCTTGGCCGCGTTCAGCGAGCGCTGCGGCAGCAACGCGCCGGGGAACGAGGCGACGGCGAGCAGGAACAGCAGGATCAGTGCGGTGCGCATGCTGGTGAGGCCGCGCCAGGTGTTCCGCAGGAACGCACGAAGGTCAGTCATCAGATCGGCAACTCGAATCCGGCGATGGTGCCCTGCAACAGGCCTATCAACTTCGACCACAGGCCGGTGGCCAGCAGCAGTCCGACCACGATGAGCAGCGCGCCACCGAACAACTGGACCTGACGCACGTGGCGCTTCAGCCAATCGGTCGCCCGGATGAACCGTTGCGCCCCCAGCGCGAGCAGTACGAACGGCAGCCCGAGACCGATGCAGTAGGCGAGCACCAGGATCAGGCCACGGCCCCAGGTCTCCTGGCCGACGCCGAGCGCGACCACTCCGCCGAGCGTCGGGCTCAGGCAGGGTGTCCAGCCGAGGCCGAACACCGCGCCGAGCAGCGGCGCGCCGGCCAGGCCGATGCGCGGCACCCAGTGCGGACGGACGTCCCGTTGCAGAGCGGGGATCAGGCCGATGAACACCAGCCCGAGGAAGACGGTGACGATGCCGCCGATGCGTTGCAGCAGCGGGCCGTCGATGAGGAGGGTATCGGCCAGCCCGAGGATGGTCAGCACGCCCGCGCTGAACACGGCGGTGAAGCCGAGCACGAACAACGCCGCAGCCCCGGCCACCCGCCAGCGGCGTTCGTCCGCGGGCTCCTGGGCCTGCACGCCGACCAGACCGGACAGATAGGCCAGGTAGCCGGGCACCAGCGGGATGACGCAGGGGCTGGCGAACGAGATGAACCCGGCCAGCACCGCGACACCCATGGCGAGCAGCAGCGGTCCATTGATGGCCAGGTCCTGATAGTTCACCGGCCCAGCCTAGGTAACCGCTCCGGAGGTGAAGCTGAGAGGGCTTCTCACCTTCTCATCGGCCCAGTACAGGGCCTACTTCTCCGCCGCGAGACTGCGTACGACGGGCAGCAGGTCCTTGGCGGTGACCGCGGTCAGGAACACCGCGGCGACCCGGTGCTGTTTGTCCAGCAGGAAGGTGGACGGGACCACGTTCGGCGGGAAGCCGTGCAGCGCCAGCAGCGTGCGGGCGGGCGGGTCGTAGATCGACGGGTAGGTCACCGAGCGGCCGCGGATGAAGTCCTGCGCGTCGGACCGGGTGAAGTCGCGCACGTCCAGGCCGAGCAGCTGCACGCCGGCTGAAGCCGTCTCGGCCTCCACCTGCTGCAGCTCGGCGAACTCGGTGCGGCACGGGGCGCACCAGGAGCCCCAGATGTTCAGCACCACGACCTTGCCGGCGTAGTCGCTGAGCTTCACCTTCTTGGCCGGGTCGAGGAGGTCTTCCCCGCTGATCTCCTTGATCTTGCCGCGCTTCTCCGGCGGATCGTAGAAGATCGTCTTCTGCCCGCCGGGGGTGACGAACTGGAACTCGCCGTTCTGCGCCACGGCGTCGTTGCCGGTGGCACAGCCACTGAGCAACGACACCGCGACGAACAGTGTCGCTGCGAGGAGAGGGGCGAGGAGCTTCCTCATGCGCCGGTAACCCGGGGATCGGTGGCGCCCGCGGGCTCGGTGTACTCGACACGGACCAGGCGCTCGTCCTCGAAGACCAGGCTGGTCAGCGAGGCGAGGGAGCACTGCCGCTTGCGCGGGTCGTGCCACAGGCGCTTGCCCTCGACGAACCGGCGCAGCGTCCAGATCGGCAGCTGGTGTGAAACGCAGAGAGCTTCATGTCCCTCGGCAGCGGCCCTCGCCCGGTGCGCCGCGGCGAACATGCGGTGCGCGATCTCCAGGTAGGGCTCGCCCCAGGACGGGGTGAACGGGTCGTGCAGCTTGCCCCAGTGCTGCGGCTTGCGCAGTGCGCCGTCGCCGACGGACACCTTCAGCCCCTCGAACCGGTTGCCCGACTCGATCAACCGGTCGTCGGTGGCCAGTTCGAGGCGGTGCGAGTCGACCGCGGGCCGCGCGGTCTGCTGGGCGCGCTCCAGCGGCGAGGCCACCACGTGCGTGATGTCCCGGCCGGCCAGGAACTCGGCGACGATCTTCGCCTGCCGTTCGCCGGTGTCGGAGAGCCGGAAGCCCGGGAGGCGTCCGTAGAGGATGCCCTCCGGGTTGTGCACCTCACCGTGCCGCAGGAAGTGCACGGTCGTCTTGGTCGTCATGCGTTCTCCACGGGATTCTGGGCGGCGGCGGCCGCACGGGCGGCGTGCGGCAGGGCGTCGGCGATGCGCTCGAAGTCGGCGCCGGTCAGCGCGGTGGAAACAAACCAGGCTTCAAAGGCGCTCGGCGGCGGGTAGACGCCGCGCTGCAGCAACGCGTGGAAGAACGGCGGGAAACGCCAGGTCTGCGCGGCCTGCGCGCCCGCGAAGTCGGTCACCTTGTCCTCGGTGAAGAACACGCTGATCAGGTTTCCGGCGTACTGCACCCGGTGCGCCACGCTCGCCGCGCTGAGCGATTCGGCGAAGAGCCTGCCGAGGGTGGCGGCGTTGCGGTCCAGCGTGGCGTAGGCCTCGTCGTCCGCGGCCCGCAGCGTAGCCAGGCCGGCGGCCACCGCCACCGGGTTCCCGGACAGCGTGCCCGCCTGGTAGACCGGGCCGGACGGTGCGAGATGCGCCATCACGTCGGCGCGGCCGCCGAACGCGGCGGCCGGAAGCCCGCCGGACATCACCTTGCCGAAGGTGTACAGGTCGCCCGCCACACCCTCCAGGCCGAACCAGCCGGCCTTGGAGACGCGGAAACCGGTCATCACCTCGTCGATGATCAGCAGCGCGCCGTTCTCGTGGCACAGCTCGCGGAGCACCGCGTTGAAGCCGGGCTCGGGCGCCACCGCGCCCATGTTGCCCGCCGCCGCCTCGGTGATGATCGCGGCGATGTCGCGGTGCTCGGCGAACGCCGTCCGCACCGCGTCCAGGTCGTTGTACGGCAGCACGATGGTGTCGGCCGCCTGCGCGCCGGTGACACCCGGCGAGGTGGGCAGGCCCAGGGTCGCGACCCCGGAACCGGCGGAAGCCAGCAGTGCGTCGACGTGCCCGTGGTAGTGCCCGGCGAACTTGATGATCTTGCTGCGCCGGGTGAAGCCCTTGGCGAGTCGCACCGCGCTCATGGTGGCCTCGGTGCCGGAGTTGACCAGTCGCACCTGCTCGACCGGCGCCACCCGGGCGATGAGCTCCTCGGCGAGGAGGATCTCCGCCTCGGTGGGAGCGCCGAAGCTCAGCCCGCCGCCGGCCGCACTGCGCACGGCGTCCACCACAGCCGGGTGCGCGTGCCCGAGGATCATCGGTCCCCAGGAGCTCACCAGGTCGACGTAGCTGTTGCCATCCGCGTCGACCAGCTGCGATCCGGCGGCCGAGGCGATGAAGCGCGGGGTGCCTCCGACGGAGTGGAAGGCACGCACGGGTGAGTTGACTCCACCCGGAATGACCTGCGCCGCGCGAGTGAACAGGGCTTCGGACTGACGGGTTCCGTTAGAGATGTCAGCAAGACTCACGGAGTCAGTGTCGCACCCGGATCGCGAGGACCATCTGGCGGAGCAGATCCAGCAGCAGCAACCCGGCCAGAACGGCGAAGCCGATCGCGGCGAGCACCAGCCTCGGCCGGAAGCTGACATCGCGCACACCGGACCCGATGTACACCTGCGGCGTCGCCTGCCGCCACACCAGCACCATGGCGACCAGCGCACCCGCGATGAGCAGGGCCTCAACCGCGACCACGATCCAGCGGCGCGGCTGGTTCAGCGCGGGTCCCTGCGTCTGCTCGTCCGGCTCGGAATCCCGCTCGAAGGACTGCTTCTCCTCAAGCTCGTGCTCGGACTCTGCCTGTTGATCCTGCGAAGTCACGGTGATCAGACTCTCACGAATCGGCGGTCCGCTGGGGCACAAGTCGCCGAAGTGCGTCCGCCAGGGCCACCGGATCACGCGCCCAGGCGATCACCGACTGCCCGTCGGTCAGCCGTAGCGGCAGCTCCTCGGTACCCCGGGGCACCGCCCAGCCACCGATCACCCTGGCTCCGACGGGGGTGCCGACCTCGTCCAGTTCGGCGATCTCCTTGACCGGGAGCACCTCCCGGCCGAGCTGAAGCTCGGTGGGCGTCAGCCGCACGGCGAGCATCCGCCGCTTCGCGTAGACCAGCAGCGCGGAGATCACGAACAACAGTCCGCAGCCGGCCGCCCAGCCGAAGAAGTGGATCGGCCCGGTCAACGCCTCCAGCCCGATGCCGACGGCCGCGAAGGCCGGGGCGTAGAGCAGCGGACGCCAGGTGGCGCCGGGCTCCGCGTACAGCACCGGCCCGTCACTCATCGCGTTCCCTCAGGTCAGCGACGTGCGCCAGCCAGCCGCTGACGGTCGGATGCCAGGTGAGCAGGACCGCCGCCACCGCCAGCCCGAAGATCGCCAGTGACGCGGGGTTCAGCCCGGCGACGAAGGTGACCAGCACGGTGATCGTGCCGACCACGCTCAGCACCAGCCTCGGCCAGCGCCGGGCCATCCGCAGGTGCAGCGCGGTGAACACCAGCACGGCGGCCAGGATCACGAACACCACCGAGAGCGTGATCAACCGCGACTCGACGAGCGGAACGGCCGCGTCGCGGGAGAGGTGGCCCGTGTCGGCGACGTTCTGCGCCAGCATGCCGAAGATCGCCCACAGGTAGATCACGTGGACGAGGCAGAACGCGGCCAGTGCGCACCAGACGGCGACCGCGCCGTTGACGAACCGGGGCGGCGGGGGCACATCGGTGAAGGCCGTTGGTGTCACCCGCCCATCATGGACCAGCGAGGTGAGCGATCGGCGTGAGGTGTCCGAGTGTTGACCGAGATGTCGCTCTGGACAGGCGATAGGCTGGCCGCCGATCCACAGTCGACTGGGGAGTGACATGGCGGTTCATCGGCGCAGCCGGCTGCGAGCGGGGCTCGGTGTCCTGGCTGTCATCGTCCTGGTGCCGTCGGCGTTCCTCGGTTACTCCTGGCTCCGGTTCGGGTCGACCTTCGAGGTCGAGCGGTCCGAGATCGTCGTCGATCGGGGCGACACCTTCTCGATCAGCACCATGGATGTGCCGGGATACCGCTGGCATTACCGGGGCATCGGCGACCCGCAGCTGCTCACCCACAAGGGTGATAGTCCGAAGTGGCCGAGCAGTTACGCGACCGGTGGAGGACCCACCACACTGCACACCTTCACCGCCGACACGGCCGGCCACACCTCGGTGTCCTTCTTCCTGTGCGCGCAGTGTGGAGACCAGAGCGAACCGACCGATGAACGGTCCCGGCGCAGCTCACACCCCCAGCAGGTTCAGATCACAGTTCGTTAGTGCCCTCGCGGGTACGGCGGCGCAGGTCGAGGATGTCCGCGACCGCATTGAGCCAGGCCGCAGCACGGTCGTCATCGGCAGTCTCACCATCGGATCGGCGCAGACTCCGCAGCCAGTCCTTGATCAATGTCGCCTGCGCGTCGGTCGGCAACGGCTCAGGCAGCCCGATCGCGCGCTCGATCCCGCCCGCCCGGACCACCTCGGCCAGGAACACCACGGAACGGGGAATGGTGTCCAGTTGGTCGAGCTGATGCGCGGCGGCGACCAGGGTGTCACCCCCGGTGTCCTCCGCGCTCAGCCGGGAACCGACGTCGACCTGTAGAAATTCGTGCTGTTCCATGTGCTTCTCCGCTACTTGGGCAGCGATACGCCGGCGACGTTCGGCAGGTGTTTGTCGGACGCCTTGTCCATGTGTCCGTGGATGAAGTCGTCCTCACTCACCCAGGTCGTGGTGCCCCACGGGTTGTAGATGAGCAGCCGGCCGTCCTCATGTCCAATGATCATCATCTGGTGGCCGGTACGGTCGCCGTGATCATCCTTGCCCTCGACCTGTACCGGCACCGGACGGCCGTTGTCGACCGACTTCTCCACCTCGGTCAGCACCTCGCTGCGTTCGCCGTCCGAGCCCAGACCCCGATGCTCGTACTGGTGCCCGGTTCCAGGCGCGATCTCATGGTTGTGCGCGTCATCGCCCTCGCTGGGGGTCATGCCTTCGTGGCCGACGATCGGCCAGTCACTCGTGGGTCCCCGGTTGGTGTCGTACACCCGGCTCTGCTCCCCCCGGAGCCGCTCGGTGAAGGCCTCTTTGTTCTCGAAAGCCGGATCATCCGGATGACCGCCGGTGGTCAGCTGAAGCGCGTATATCGGGTCGATGCTCGCGCGAACGGTGACGGTGGACGATGCGACACAGGTCGGGCGCGGTCCCTGCTCCCAGCGGGAGACGTCCGACCCGCCGGCCAGCGGCGAAAGCCTGTTCCGCAGCCATTCCGGGTCATCGCCATGGGCGTGGATCAGGCCGGAGAACTGCTGAAGCTCCTGCATGTTGTGCCCGGCTGCCAGCGTTTTCAGCAGATAGGCACGCTCTTGCGGGGAGTTCGCCTCGGACAGCAGGCGCTGGAACTGAGCGGACTCCTCCGGGTTGAGGTGGTTCATCCGGTCCGCGGCCCGCTCCGACTCGGCGGCGGTCAGGATCTGGTTCAACTGATGCTCGCCGCCGGGGGTCGCGGCCTGGGCCAAGGCCAGTCGATCGGCGGGCGACAGGTTCGCCGAGTTCAGCTTGGCCAGATGCGCCTTGGCGGCGAAGTCATTGAGCTGCCGGGTGGCCTGCCGGCCGGCCTGCTGGGCCTTGTCCACCGCGCCGAGCAACAGTCCCATGGCATCCTGCGCGGTGCGCTTGACGCTCTCGAAACCCTCGATGTCGGTGCGATCCATGACGTCGAGCCGCCGGAGAACGTTGCCGAGTATCCCCTGGCCTACGTGGAACTCCCGGTGTGCCCCCTCGATCTCGTCGGCGAGCACGGCGAGCGTTTTGTCGGCCCGCAGGAACACATCGGACATCTCGGTGAGCTCGTCCGCGGCCGCTTCGATCACCTGGCTGGCCTTCTCCGCGGCCTTACCGACCCAGACATCGGGGATCTTCCCGGCGGCCATCTTGTCAATGTCCAGCTGGACGTTGTCCGTGGTGCTCGCGGCCTTCCGCCACCCCTCGGCGGAGCGCCGGATCTGCGCCGGATCGCCCGCCAGCTGCGGCAGGGTCATCGCCGCGTTGACCGGAGCGGCCAGCATCCCGAGACCGCCGATCAGCACATGGGGGTAGTGGGTGTGATCGATGGATGACGTGATCTTCTCGATGCGTTCCCGCAGATCAGCCATGATCAGCCTCCCAGCCGGCGGACGATCACCGAGTTGCTCGCAATGAGTTGGGCAACCGGAGCCGGCTGGCGATCGATCGCGGTGAACCCCTGCTCGGTGACCTCTTCTTTGGCCCGGTACTCGACGGCGGTGGCGGCCATCCGGTCCCGGAGTTCGGTCAGGGCCTGGGTGAAGATGTCCATCTCCGCGCACCAGGCATCGTGGAAACCCAGATATGCCTCGGATCCGCCGAACTCGCCATAGGGCCTGTCACCTTCCGGCCGAAGGGTGAGCAGGTCCTTCTGCACCTTGGCGATGTCCTCGGCGTGCTCCTGTAACTCCTTGGCGAAACGATCCAGTTCCCCGGCCTGTACGGCGAAGCTGTCACCAGGTGCTCTCATCCGCTGATTCCCCCCGCTACCCGTCGGACGAGGCCCGACTCTAAACCATGATCAGCAGGCGTGACCGCGTTATCCGATTTTTGTCAGCCCTGGGCGAGTTTGCGCTGGATGCGCCGGTTGCGGGCCGATCGGAAGAACACGGTGGAGTCCGGGCGGAACAGGAAGACACAGCCTGCGACCGCCAGAGCTTCAGCGGCCAGCAGCGGCAGCAGCACCAGGTCAGGACCGACCAGGTAGGTGATCAACGGCAGCTGGACGGCGAGCAGGCCGGCCACCACCGAGGGATAACGCGCCCAGCCGAAGGCGCGGGTGGTGAGCACCTGACCGACGGCCAGGACCAGCCACAACAGCAGCTGAAGCCCGATGAGCAGCACCGGCAGCAGTTCGGTCAGCTCCTGGTGATTGCTGTCCGACGCTCGGTTGCCGACCACGATGAGCAGGCGTTCGGCCACCGAGCCCCAGTCGGCGGAGGTCGGCTGCGCCAGGCCCAGCAGCAGGGCCAGGGTGCCCATCGCGCCCGCACCCCACCAGCAGCGGATGGCGAGCACCAGGGACTGGGGGCGCGGTTCCGCCTCGGTACCGCCCGGCGCTGACACGTGCCGCGCCTCCTTGAACTCGGGCAAGTGCGGGACAACTACAGCTGCACCAACGCCGCCGCGCACCGGCCGGTACGTGGATTCAGTATTTCGTGGTGACCTCGACCGAGAAAGATCAGAATGTTGGGCTATGTGGATGAATCGGTGGCCTCGGACGCCGGATCGACATCAGCTTGAAGTACTGCGTTGCTGTGGGATGCAACAGAAATCCGATCGCGACCGCCTCCAACAGGCGGGAGACCACGGCGAACGCGATGGACGGGCCGGTGATGTGGAAGCCGAGCCGCGTGGCCATCCCGGCGGCCACCGCCCCGAGTCCGACCGCTCCGCCGATCACCTCGAAGAAGCCCAGCACCAGCATGGCGATCCGGGCCCAGTTCCGGCCGATCAGCATGCGGTTGGCCAGCAGCACGTAGAGCATCAGCAGGACCGCGGCCCACAGCACCGAGACCATGATCGCGCCGGACACGTTCGCGTCCACCTGGTCCTGGGACAGTTCCGGGGCGCCCTTGCGGATCGTGTCGACCAGCGTGGCCCGGTCGGCCAGCTCCCACAGGGCCCGTCCGGCGGCGACCACCGCGGCGCCGATCCAGAACCACCGGGAACGGACGACCGAGCGCGGTGGCCGCGGTGCGGTGTCCTCGGTCAGCGCTGGTTCAGCCACCCGGCCGCCTCCACTGCCCAGTAGGTCAGCACGATGTCCGCGCCCGCCCGGCGAATCCCGGTGAGCGTCTCCAGCACGGCGCGGTCCCGGTCGATCCAGCCGTTGGCCGCGGCGGCCTCGATCATCGCGTACTCACCGGAGATCTGATAGGCGGCCACCGGCACGTCCGCCATGTCCCGCACCGAGCGGATGACGTCCAGGTACGCCCCCGCGGGCTTCACCATGACCATGTCAGCGCCCTCGTCCAGGTCGAGGCGTGCCTCCAGCAGAGCTTCCCGGGCGTTGGCCGAGTCCTGCTGGTAGGTCTTGCGGTCGCCCTTGAGCTGCGAGTCGACGGCTTCCCGGAACGGACCGTAGAAGGCGGAGGCGTACTTGACGGCGTAGGCGAGCACGGCCGCGTCCTGGTGCCCGGCCCGGTCCAGCGCGGCGCGGATGGCGGCGACCTGGCCGTCCATCATGCCGCTGGGACCGACCACGTGGGCGCCCGCCTCGACCTGGGCCACACCCATCTCGCCGTAGATCCGCAGCGTGCGGTCGTTGTCCACGTCGCCGTGCTCGTCCAGCACGCCGCAGTGCCCGTGATCGGTGAACTCGTCCAGACACAGGTCGGACATGATCACCGTGCTGTCGCCGACCTCGGAACGCACATCGCGCAGCGCGGCGTTCAGGATGCCGTTCGGATCCAGGCTGCCGGTGCCCTCGGCGTCGTGCTCCAGCGGAACCCCGAAAAGCATCACCCCGCCGACACCCGCCTCGACGGCCTCGACGACGGCCTTGCGCAGCGAGTCGCGGGTGTGCTGGACGACGCCGGGCATCGAGGTGATCGGAATCGGCTCCGCGGCGCCTTCCCGGACGAACATCGGCAACACCAGGTGGCGTGGTTCCAGGCTGGTCTCGGCGACCAGGCGCCGAAGGGCGGGAGTACGCCGAAGCCGGCGCGGGCGCTGTTCCGGGAACACCGATGTCCTCCTTGAGATCGACCGTCCCCAGCCTACGACCGGACCGGCGCCTAGTCGAAGACCGCCCACTGTGACCCTGATGGGTGTGGTCGGTGTCGGGGTGGCTTGCGTGTTGTCGCGTCTGGTGGTTGTCGAAGGCGGCTTTGGAGGGGGAGACGGGATTGGGGCCTGGGTCTTTCCTGCCGGCGTGTTGGGTGGGGGCACGCCGTTCTGGTGGGGATGGGCCGCTTCCGCGGGGGACCTGAAGGACGCCATCGTTTACCTGAGCGCGCTGAAGGCGTCCTTCGTTTACCTGAGGTAAACGAAGGACGCCTTC
>QZFT01000035.1 GCA_003600225.1 Pseudonocardiaceae bacterium YIM PH 21723 | reverse complement strand
ACGAGCGAAGCGAAGTCCCGAAGGGGGACGAGCGAAGCGAAGTCCCGAAGGGGGACGAGCGAAGCGAAGTCCCGAAGGGGGGTCCGGGGGGCGAAGCCCCTCCGGCAGGGGGTGTGGGGGCTTGGCCCCCACAGTAATAAGCACTGAAGCCATGCCCGCGCTCTCTGCGGGCATGGCTTCAGTGCTTCAGTGCACTCGGCAGGATTCGAACCTGCAACCTTCTGATCCGTAGTCAGATGCTCTATCCGTTAAGCTACGAGTGCGTGGCTATTCAATTTTATGGCGGAGGCTCCGGGATTTGAACCCGGGATGGGTGATAAGCCCAAACCGCATTAGCAGTGCGGCGCCATAGACCGGACTAGGCGAAGCCTCCCGCAGCCTGCGGTAGATCCGTTGGCCGCCGAGGAGAAACATTACACGGTGCCTCGAACGAAAATCAAAACGGGGTCCCCTAAGGGGAATCGGCGCAGGTCACGGGTGGTTCGGCTGGTGTGGCTCCGGGTCCGGCTGCGCGGGGTGTTCCGGCTGGTGACGGTGTACGCGGCGGAGCATGGAGGCCAGTTCGCTGGGCAGCGGGATGCGGGTGGCACCTGGCGTGATTTCAGTCGCACTGTCACCTGTCATCCCGCCACGATCGCGCTAATCGGTCCCAGTAGCAACTTCTGCCGCCGCAGATTCACCCCATCCACACGTTGGCTACTTACGTAGCAACCGCAGCAACGCGGGCGGACGACCGCCGAATCCTTCGGCCTCCATGCAGGCCAGCGCGATTCGCGGTAGGTCGCGGACGGCCGGGAACACCACGTAGCGCGGAATCCACAGCGGGCGGAATTTCTCGTTGAACCGGTACAGGCTCTCGATCTGCCACCAGCGCGAGGCGATGCGCAGCAACCTCGCCCAGACGCGGGCGACCGGGCCGGCGCCGATGCGTTCGCCGCGTTCCAGGGCGGCGCGGAACATGGCGAAGTTCAGCGATACCTGGCGCACGCCCAGATCTCCGCAGGCCAGCAGCAGTTCGCTGATCATCAGCTCGTTGAGGCCGTTGTCCGGGATGGTCGAATCCCGCCGCATCATGTCCAGCGACAGGCCGTCCGGGCCCCACGGCACGAACTGCAGCACGCCGCCGACCTCGCCTGCTCGTTCCGCGGTGACGACCACGCACTCCGGGTCGGCCGGGTCCGCGAAGCGGGACAGGGCCATCGAATAACCGCGTTCGGTCTCGCTGCCGCGCCAGTGATCGGCCAGGCCGGCGACGGCCGCGCGCTTGTCCTCGGCCAGCTGCCCGCCCCGGCAGACCCGGACCTCGTAGCCGGATCGCTTGACCCGGTTCACCGCCTGCCGGACGCCGCGCATGGGCCTGCCGTCCAGCGAGAACGCGCCGGCGTCCACGACGGCCTCGTCGCCCAGTTCCAGCGCGTCCAGGCCGTGCCGGGACCACACGGTGGCCGCGCGCTCCGAGCAGCCGATCGCGGCGGGTACCCAGGCGTGCCTGCGGCACAGGTCCAGGAACTCCTCGATGGCCCCCGGCCACGCCTCGACGTCACCCAGTGGATCTCCGGAGGCCAGTGCGGTGCCGGCCAGCACCCGGTAGGTGATCGCCGATTTCCCGGTCGGGGAGAACACCACCGACTTGTCCCGGCGCAGCGCGAAGTAGCCGAGCGAGTCGCGGCCGCCGTGGGTGCCGAGGAGCTCGCGGATGCGGTCCTGGTCCTCGGCGGACAGGCCGGGACTGGGTTCCGCGGAGCGCAGCAGGAAGTAGCCGGCCAGCAGCACGGCGCCGATGGAGAACGCGATGCCGACCAGGGCGGTGAGGTCGTCCAGGAAGGTGTTGGTGAACTCGATCGGGCCGGTGATGCCGACGAGTGCGAGCAGGGCGTGCTGCAGCTTCTCCAGGAAGGTCGGGGTGCCGGCCACCTTGCGGTGCGCGGCCCACAGGATGCCCAGGTTGAGCAGCACACCGGCGCCGATCAACTGCGTGAAGACGATCACTGCGGACCACTTGCCGACGACCGGGTCGGCGTACGCGATGAAGTGCTTCCGGGTGGTGATCAGGCAGATCAGCAGCACCGTGACCGCGGCGATCACGAACGGCCCGTGCCGGAAGAAGACGTGCAGCCCGATGACGACCACGCACAGGATCACCGCCAGTTGCCATGCCCTGCGCTTGCGGCGGCGCAGCGAGGCGGCCAGCATCCACAGCCCGACACCCGCGGCCAGCCCTATCAGCAGAGCGGCGAGGGTGGCCTCGATGGGCAGGTCCAGCATCGCTCCCACCGGCTCGCGGAGCTTCCGCCTGCCGAAGGGCAGCACAATGGACAGGATGAGCAGTAGGCCGACCACCCGGGTGGCCCAGGTGATCGCCCGTACTGTGCCGATGCCATCCAGCCGCCAGCGTTTCGGCGCCTGGAGCAGATCACTCACCGCGATTCAGCCTTCCGTCGTCCTGTCCCCCAGGACCGAGGGGAAGGCTAACGAAGACGCTTTCCTATCCCCGCAACAACCGTCGCAGGAATTCGGGCCTGCCGCCGACGCCCTCGGCTTCGAAGGCGACCAGGAACGCGCGCGGCAGGTCGAGAACGGACGGGTACAGCATGTATCGGTGTACCCAGTTTGGCCGGAACTTCGCGTTGAACCGGTAAAGGCTCTCCATCTGGATGAACCGGGAACCCCAGCGGATCACCGCCGCCCAGGCGCGGGCGATCGGGCCCGCACCCAGCCGTTCGCCGCGCACGATGTCCCCGCGGAAGGCGGCGAAGTTCAGCGATACCTGGCGAATGCCCAGGTCCTTGCAGGCCAGCAGCAGTTCGCTGATCATCAGCTCGTTGATGCCGTTCTCCACGTTGTCCCGGTCCCGGCGCATCAGGTCCAGGGACAGACCGTCCCGGCCCCAGGGCACGAACTGCAGGATGCCGCTGAGCACACCGTCCCGTTCCGCCGTGACGACCAGGCAGTTCCGGTCCTCGGGGTGGCCGAACCGGGACAACGCCATCGAGCAGCCGCGTTCGGCGTCGGTGTCCCGCCACTTGTCGACGAGCTCGGTCATCAGGGCCAGTTTCGCTGCCGGCAACTCGCCCGTGCGGCAGATCTGGACCTCGTAACCGGCGCGCTTGACCCGGTTCACCGCCTGCCGGACGCCCCGCATCGGGCGGCCGTCCAGGGTGAACGAGCCGACGTCCACGACGGCCTCGTCACCGACTTCGAGGGCCGTCATCCCGTGCCGGACCCACACGGTCGCCGCCTGCTCGGAGCAGGCGCCGGCCGCGGGAACCCAGGCGTACCGCTTGCAGAGCTTCAGGAACTCCTCGATGGCGCCGGGCCATGCCTCCACGTCGCCGATCGGATCTCCGGAGACCATGGCGGTGCCGGCCAGCACCCGGTAGAGGACGGCCGCCTTGCCGGTCGGCGACCACACCACCGACTTGTCCCGGCGCAGCGCGAAGTAGCCGAGCGAGTCGCGGTCTCCGTGCTTGGCCAGCAGGTCCCGGATCCGGGCCGCGTCCTCCTCCGGTAACTGCGGGGTGGGCTCTGCGGACCGGAGTGCCAGGTGCCCGGCCATCAGCATCGCGCCGATGGTGAACGCGATACCGATCCCGGCGGTCAGGTCGGCCAGGTACTCGCTCTGGAAGTGGATCGGGCCGGTCACGCCGATGACGGCGAGCAGGGCGTGCCGCAGCTTGTCGAGCAGGCTGGGCTGGCCGATCAGCCTGGCGTGCGCCACGGCCAGGATCGCCACGTTGATCAGCACACCGGCGCCGATCAGCCGCAGGAACACGAACAACGCCCGCCAGCCGCTGACGACCGGGTCGGGCAGGGCGATGAAGTGCTTGCGGTTGACCAGGAGACCGACGAGCAGGGCCGCCGTCGTCAGGGTCACCACCGGACCGTGTCCGGAGGCCAGGTGCAGCGTCAGGATCAGTGCGCCGAGCGCCACTCCCAGCTGCCAGGCGCGGCGCTTGCGACGGCGGAGCGAGGACGCCAGCAGCCACAGGCCGACGCCCGCGGTCAGGGTGGCCAGCAGTCCGGCCAGCGTGGCTTCGCGGGGCAGGTCCAGCCAGTTGTGCACCGGAGCGCGCAGCTTCTGCCTGCCGAAGGGCAGGATGACGGACAGGACGGCGAGCAACCCGACCAGCCGGGTGGCCCAGGTGATCGTTTGCACGGTGCCGGCGCCGACCACGCGCCAGGCGGTCAGGATCTTCGGGGGGTTGGCGGTTCTGGGTGACTGCAGCAGGGAACTCACTAACTCTCCTCGATGCGTAAGCAGAGCCCGGTGGGCACATGCTGTACCCACCGGGCTCGTTAACGAGATGACTGTTCCGGCGCTCCTGTCTGGTTGACAGGAAAACTATCGAAGGTGCGCGTCGAGCCAGTTGAGAGTGCGTTGCCAGGCTTCGGCGGCCACCTCGGTGGAGCCGTCGAAACCCTGCGCGGTGTGCGGATAGCCGACCACCTCGGTGGCGAACCTGGCCCGGCCAGCGGCGGTGCTGAGCAGCTCCACCTCGTCGGCCGGGATGTCGTCCTGACCCCCGTAGATGCCCAGCCACGGACAGCCCACCTCGCCGACCACGTCGAGCAGCGCGGGCAGCCCGTCGGACAGCGGGGCGGTGATGCCGCCGCCGGCCACGGTGACCGCGGCACCCAGCGTGCGGCTGGCCGCGACCACGAGTGCGGCGGAGCCGCCGAGGTCGAAGCCGACAATGCCCATCTGGTCCGGCCGCACGCCCTGCTCGGCCAGCCAGACGAAGGAGGCGTCGGTGTCGGCGAGGACACTGTCGCCGGAAAGCCTGCGTACCTGGTCGGCGACCCGTTGGTCGCCGGCGGTGTACTCGTCGGGCCCGTCCCGGTGGTACAGGTGCGGAGCGACGGTCAGCCAGCCCTCCTCGGCCAGCCCGGTCACCAGTCCCCGCACCGCGTCGGTCATCCCGCGTGCTTCGTGCAGTACGACGAGACCGCCCCGGCGGGCGCTCTCCGGTTCCGCAACGGTCACCCGCAGCTTGCTGCCGTCGGTGAGCGGAAAGATCTCCGTACGCGTCTGCGTCATATCACTAACCCAACCACGAGTGGGCGATGGTCAGTCAACGTAAGCAGCCTTACGGAGCAATGCCGTTGCACTGCAGGGCAACAGGGGAAAGCCTGTATGAATTCTGTGTCCTCGACTAATCTCCACCAGCGAGAGATGAGACGCTGTTGTCCGCTGTGCGGACAATTCCACTCAACGACGAGCTCGGAGTGATCATGACTGTGCGGACCCGTGCCGACCTTGCCCAGCTGCCGCTCTACGTGCCCGGACGCACGATCGAGGGCGCGATCAAGCTGGCCAGCAACGAGGTGTCCGCCGGTCCGCTGCCCAGCGTCGTCGAGGCCATCACCGCCGCCGCGACCTCGGTCAACCGCTACCCGGACAGCGCGGGCACCGCGTTGATCGCCAAGCTGGCCGGCCGGCTGGGCGTGACCACGGACGAGGTGGCCATCGCCGCCGGTTCGGTGCAGCTGTGCCAGCAGCTGGTGCAGGCGACCTGCACCACCGAGGACGAGATGCTCCACGCCTGGCGCTCCTTCGAGGCCTACCCGCTGGTCGCCGCGGTCGTGGGCGCCTCCTCGGTGCAGGTGCCGCTGACCGACGGGCACGACCATGACCTGGACCGGATGCTGGCCGCGATCACCCCGGCCACCCGGCTGATCTTCGTCTGCAACCCGAACAACCCCACCGGCAACGCGATCCCCGGCGACCGGCTGCGGGCCTTCCTGGACCAGGTCCCGGCGGAGATCGTGGTGGTGCTGGACGAGGCCTACCGGGAGTTCGTCACCGACGAGTCGATCACCGACGGCATGGAGCTGTTGCGGGAGCAGCGCGCCAAGGGCCGGGACAACGTCGTGGTGATGCGCACCTTCTCCAAGGCGTACGGCCTGGCCGGCCTGCGGGTCGGCTACCTGGCGGGCCCGGCGGAACTGGTCACCGCGCTGCGCAAGGTGTACCTGCCGTTCAGCGTGAACTCGGTGGCCCAGGCGGCCGCGATCGCCTCGCTGGACGCGCAGGACGAGCTGGCCACCCGGTGCAAGGAGATCGCCGCCGAGCGGGGCCGGGTGACGGCCGCGCTGCGGGAGGCCGGCTTCGAGGTACCCGACTCGGAGGCCAACTTCGTCTACCTGCCCCTCGGCGAGCGGACGCCCGCGTTCAACGAGCACTGCCTGGACCACAAGGTGATCGTGCGCGCCTACGCCACCGACGGCGCCCGGGTCACCATCGGCACGCCGGCGGAGAACGACGCCTTCCTGGCCGCCGCGCTGGCGTTCACGGGCTGAAAAGCGGTCCCGAAGTCGGCGATGTTCGGGAGAAGGAGCGTCGCGAACATCGCCGACTTCGGAGCTCGGTCACGGGCTGACGGCGAGGAAGAGGAAGGCGCTGAACAGCATGAGGTGAACGGCGCCCTGGAGCACCGTGGCCCGGCCCGAGGTGATCGTCAGCATGCTGACCGCACCGGTCAGCGTGAGCAGCACCATCTCGGTCGGGCCGAGGCCCAGCACCAGTGGACCGGTCAGCCAGATCGACGCGACGGCGATGGCCGGAATCGTCAGCCCGATGCTGGCCAGCGCGGAGCCAAGGGCCAGGTTGAGGCTGGTCTGCAACCGGTCGCGCAGCGCCGCCCGGACGGCGGCCACGGTCTCCGGCAGCAGCACGACCAGCGCAATGATCAGGCCGACCAGGGTCTGCGGTGCGCCGATCGCGGCGACGCCACGCTCCAGCGCCGGGGACACCGTCTTGGCCAGGCCGACCACGGACACCAGGCAGACGACCAGCAGGCCCAAGGAGATCAGCGCCGTCCGGGTGCTGGGCGCGTCGGCGTGGTCGTCCTCGTCGCTGCCCGCCGGCAGGAAGTAGTCGCGGTGCCGCTTGGTCTGCACGAACACGAACACGCCGTACATCACCAGCGAGGCGATTCCGGCGAAGGCCAGCTGGGATCCGGTGAACGTCGGCCCGGAGGAGCTGGTGGTGAAGGTGGGCAGCACCAGGGACAGGGTGACCAGAGCCAGCGTCACGGCGAGCGCACCGCCGGAGGCATGGGAGCGGAACTCCTGCACCCGATGGCGGAGCGATCCGACCAGCAGCGCCAGGCCGACGATGCCGTTGCAGGTGATCATGATGGCGGCGAAGACGGTGTCCCGGGCCAGGCTCGCGGTCTTCTCGCCGCCGGAGGACATCAGGGTGACGATCAACGCCACCTCGATCACCGTCACGGCGACCGCCAGGATCAGCGTGCCGAACGGCTCCCCCACCCGGTGCGCGACGACCTCCGCATGGTGCACGGCGGCGGTGACGGCGGCGCCGAGGCCGACGCAGACCAGCACCAGCAGGACCGCGTTCAGGTCCCGGCCGTAGGCGAACACCAACGCGACGAAGGCCAGCGGCGGGACGATCAGACTCCAGCGTGGCAGGGGTGCTTCAGCAGAGGAGGTCACCCTCGCAACTCTAGGTGTGGATCAGCGTTCCCGCTCCCATTGCCGCATGGCGTCACGCAGGGACTCACTGACCAGGTGCAATAGCCGGGTATATGTCTGGAACCGGACGCCCGCCGGCGTCTCCGCCCCGAGCACTTCCATCCCACGCGTCGACGCCGCCATCAGTTCGTCGTTCATCTCCACCGTGGCCCGCAGCGACCGGAGCCAGACGTCCTCGTCGACGACATAACGCTCGTGCCGCACGCCGGGAACCCGTTCCCGTTTGAGCAGGCCCTGGTGTTCCAGGAAGCCGACGGCCTGGGAGACCGACGCGTGGCTGATGCGCAGCCGCGCGGCGAGGTCGGCGGCGGTCAGCGTGCCGGAATCGGTGATCGCCAGGCTGGCCAGCACCCTGGCCGACATCCGTGGCAAGCCCTGTCCGATGAGCAGCGTGGTGAAGAACTCGGCGAACTCCTGAACCGCCTGCGGACCCTCGACGGGCGCGACCTGGGGTTGTTCCCGCTTCCGCCTGCGCGCACGATGCCGGGTCGCCGTCTGCGCCCGGTCCGCCCGGTACCCCTCCGGCCCGCCGTTGCGGGTGACCTCACGCATGACGGTCGAGGCGGGCCGCTCCAGGCGCCTGCCGATCTCCGCGTACCCCAGGCCGTCGGCCAGCCCGGCCGCGATGTGCTGCCGGTCCTCGGTGGTGAGTCGTCCTCCAGGCATGCACCCAGTATGCATTCACCTCAATCTCATTGCAATGCACTCATTGCATTCGCGGTTAGAGCCATTGCAATGCGCCTATTTAATGCTTTGCAAATCTCTAAACGCAATGTACTTTCGATGGTGTTCAGAGATTCCTGAACATCGACTTTGGGGGTTCCATCATGGACACAAGCAAGATCCGCGAGGTACTGAATCGACATGTCGACTCCGGGAAGATCCCGGGCGTCGTGGCCCTGATCAGCCGGGGCGAGGAGACGTATGTCGAGGCGGCCGGCACGATGCGCCACGACGGCGGCGCGCCGATGGCCCGGGACACGATCTTCCGGCTGGCCTCGACGTCCAAACCCATCGGGGTCGCGGCCACGATGGCGCTGGTCGAGGACTGCCGGCTGCGGCTGGACGATCCGGTGGACGAGTGGCTGCCCGAGCTCGCCGACCGGCAGGTGCTGAAGCGGCCGGACGGCCCGCTGGACGAGACCGTGCCCGCGCGCAGGCAGATCACCATCCGGGACCTGCTGACCTCGACGTTCGGCCTCGGCCTCGACGTGAACGCGTTCGGCCTGCCGATCCAGGCGGCGATCCTGGAGCAGAACCTGATGGGCTACGCGACCCCGCCGCCCGCGCCGGACGAGTGGATGCGCCGGCTGGGCACGCTGCCGCTAGTGCACCACCCGGGCGAGCACTGGCAGTACCACCTCAGCCTGGATGTGCTCGGCGTGCTCGTCTCCCGCGTCACCGGCCAGTCCCTGGACGCCTACCTGCGGGAGCGGATCTTCGGCCCGCTGGGCATGACGGACACCGGCTTCCACGTGCCCGCGGACAAGATCCACCGACTGCCGGTGGCGTACGCGCCCGACGCGCAGACCGGCGAGTTCACCGTGTGGGACGAGGCGGAGGGCGGGCGCTACAGCTCGCTCCCGGAGTTCCAGTCCGGTGGCGGAGGGCTGGTGTCGACCGTGGATGACTACCACGCGTACTTCCGGATGCTGCTGAACCACGGGACGCACGGCGGCGAGCGGATCCTGTCCCGGCCGACGGTCGAGCTGATGACCACCAACCGGATGACGGCGAGCGAGCAGGCCCGGATGTACGAGCTGGCCGACGACAAGGCCAACGTCTCGCTCGGCCTGGGCAAGCAGGGCGGCTGGGGCATCGGGATGGCGGTGCGCACGTATCGCGCGGACTACAACCCGATCGGCCAGTTCGGCTGGGACGGCGGCACCGGAACCAGCGCCTACGCCGACCCGGCGAACGATGTCGTCGGATTCCTGTTCACCCAGACCGGGATGAGCACCCCCGACGCCGCCCACCTGATCCACGACTTCTGGACGACGGTGTACCAGCAACTGGCGGACTAAGATCCACGCTCATCATGAGCCTGAGACATCCTGCGGCCGTCCCGGTGGTCTGCGTCGCCGTCTTCACGGTGACCATGCTCCGGGCCGGCCCGCAGGGGATGTTCGACCTGACCGTGTACGAGGGCGCCGCCCGCACGCTGCTGCACGGCGGCAATGTGTACGGCCACACCTCGGAACGTGGCCTGCCCTTCACCTATCCGATCTTCGCGGCGGCGCTGTTCATCCCGTTCGCGGTGCTGCCGCAGCTGCTCGCCGAACTGGCGATGGCCGGAGCCGGCATCCTGGCCCTGACCTGGGCGGTTGCCCGGACACCGCGATCGACGAAGATCCCGCTGGCCGTCGCCGTCGCCCTCCTCGCGTTCTCCGAGCCCACCCGCTCCACCCTGTACCTGGGGCAGATCAACCTGCTGCTCGTGGCCCTGGTGCTGGCCGACATCAAGCGTGGCAGCGGCGTTCTCACCGGAATCGCGGCGGGCATCAAGCTCACCCCGGCCCTGCTGATCCCGTATTTCCTGCTGACCGGGCAGTGGCGGACCGCGGCGACCTGCACCGCCACGTTCCTGGCCACCATCGGTATCGGGGCGATCATCGACGTCCACGGGACCAGGTACTACTTCACCTCGGGGCTGTTCGACCTGGGCCGGATCGGCTCACTGAACTACGTCACCAACCAGTCGTTTCGCGGCATCCTCGCCCGGTTGGACATCGGCGCCCACCTGGCCGGTCCGCTGGCGCTCGCCCTCGGCGCGATCGCCTTCTGCCTGGCGCTGCGCGGCGCGGTGCTGCAACACCGAGCCGGGAATCCGCGGTGCGCGGTGCTGCTGGTGATGTCCGGCGGCCTGCTGATCTCGCCGATCTCGTGGAGCCACCACTGGGTGTGGTTCGGCCTGCTGATCGTGGCCGCCACCGACGACCGGCAACCGAGAACGATCAGGAGAATCGCGGGCATCTCCGGATTGGTCCTGCTCACCGGCCCGATCGCCCTGTTCTACAACCCGGGCGGTGCGCCGTTCGCCCCCGGCGTCATCCCCGCCGTAATCGGCTCGTCCTACGTCCTCTGCGCCTGCGCCCTCATCACAGCATTCGCGCTGGTCAACACCCGGAAGGATGAGGGGAACACTTTCCATGGAATCTGCTCCTTCGTCGCAGATTCCATGGAAAGTGCCACACGGCGGAGGTGGAGGGATTTGAACCCCCGGTCCCTTTCAGGACTCCTGTTTTCAAGACAGGTGCATTCGGCCGCTCTGCCACACCTCCAGGCATGCAGCCTACCCGTCCCCGCGGATCACGTGCGCAGGTGATTGATCACCCGATCGAACACCCTGGCCAGCACGGCCTGTTCTTCCTCGTCGAGCAGGTCGACCAGGTGTTCCCGCACGCCCTGCACGTGCGTGGGGGCCGCCTGTTCGAGGCGTTCGTAGCCCCGGTCGGTGAGGACCGCGTACACACCGCGGCCATCGCTCTGGCAGGTGATGCGCCGGACCAGACCCTCCGCCTCCAACCGGGCGATCTGGTGCGACACCCGGCTCTTGGACGAGGCGACGTCCACCGCCAGCTGGCTCATCCGCATCTGCCGGTCCGGCTGCTCGGACAGGCGGACGAGGATCTCGTAGTCGGCCAATGCCAGGTCGTGCGGTTCCTGGAGTTCACGATTGAGGCGATAGGCGAGCATCGCACTGCCCACGATGTACGACCGCCACGCCCGCATTTCCGGTTCGTTCAGCCAGCGCGGTCCGTCCTGCACCGCGATTCCACCATCGGTCGGGTGGGCTATAGCCGCTTCCGCCTTCACTGCTTCGGTCACCTCTCCAGGCTAGGAGGATCTTTACCTCAGGTCCACGTCCTTGGCCGCGCCAAATGGGCTAAGGGCAAAGATCCGTTCACACATCGTTCAGGTCCGCGGACCACGCTCAGTAGCAACGCGTTCGAGTAGCTTGAACGCCACTGAGGGAGGACCACATGGCGAGAACCATCAGGTACGCCTCGCTGGCGGTGGCCGTACTGGCCGCGCTCGGTCTCACACTGACCGAGACGGCCCAGTCCGCCACCGCTGCGAAGGCGTCCCCTAAGTCAGTACGTCTGATCGGCTTCAATGATTTCCACGGAAATCTGATTCCGCCCGCCGGCTCCTCGGGCCGGGTGATCCTGTCGGACGGGAAAACGATCGACGCGGGCGGCGCCGCGTACGTGGCGACGCACGTGAAGCAGCTGCGCGACCAGGTGAACGGGGACGCGCTGTTGATCTCCGGCGGGGATAACATCAGCGCGTCTCCGCTGGTCTCGGCGTTGTTCCACGACGAACCGACCATCGAGTTCATGAACGACATCGGCGTCGACGCGTCCGCCGTGGGCAACCACGAGCTGGACCACGGCTACGACGAACTGCAGCGGATGTCCGACGGCGGCTGTCACCCCAAGGACGGCTGCCAGTGGCGTAACCCATACCCGGGGGCTCGCTTTCCGTTCCTCGCGGCGAACCTGTCGTTCAAGGAAGGCAAGGACAAGGCCTTCGACGGGTATTCCATCGAGAACGTCAACGGGGTGAAGGTCGGCGTCATCGGACTGCCGCTGACCGGCGTGCCCTCGCTGGTGGACCCCAACGGCATCAAGGACCTGAAGGTCGCCGACGAGGTCGAGTCGATCAACAAGGCGGCCGACGAGCTGGACCGCAAGGGCGTGAAGGCCATCGTGGTCACCATCCACCAGGGTGACACCCCCGAGGGCGGCGGCCCCAACGACTGCCGGATCAGCGATGGCCCGCTGCGGCAGATCGCGTTGAAGGCCTCGCCGAAGGTGGACGCCTTCCTCACCGCGCACAGCCACCAGCAGTACGTCTGCAAGGTGAACGACCCGGCGGGCAACGAGCGCCCGGTCGTGCAGAGCCTGTCCTACGGCCGGTTGCTGTCCACCATCGATCTGAAGATCGACCCCAGGACCAAGGACGTGATCCGCAAGGAGACGAAGGCGGAGAACCACGTGGTCACCCGCGACGTCACCCCGGACCCGACGGTCAAGGCGCTGGTGGACGAGGCGACGCAGAAGGCCGCGCCGATCGCGAACAAGCCGATCGGCTCGATCACCGCGGGCCTCACCCGGCAGCAGTCGGCCGCGGGCGAGTCCACGCTGGGCGACGTCATCGCGGACGGGCAGCTGGCGTCCACCCCCGGCGCGCAGCTGGCGCTGATGAACCCGGGCGGTATCCGGGCCGACATCGACTTCCCGACGTCTCCGGCGGGTGAGGGCGACGGCGTGGTCACCTACGGCGAGGCGTTCACCGTGCAGCCGTTCGGCAACATCCTGCAGACGGTGACGCTGACCGGCGCGCAGCTGAAGGCGGTGCTGGAGCAGCAGTGGCAGGTGCGGAACGGGATCACCGTGTACCTGCCGATGCAGGTGTCCTCGACGCTGCACTTCAGCTGGACGGACGCGCAGCCGGTGGGCTCGCGGATCACCGCGATCTCGATCAACGGCGTGCCGGTGGCCCCGGACGCCAAGTTCCGGGTCACGGCGAGCAATTTCCTGATCTCCGGCGGCGACGGATTCACCGCGTTGTCGCAGGGTACGGACCTGTCCGGGGCCGGCAGCGACATCGACGCGTTCGCCGCGTACCTGGCGGCGCACCCGAATCTGGTGCCGCCGGCGCTGGATCGGGTAACCAAGTCCTGATCGGTGTGAAGGGCGCCATTCCGGCTTGGCGCCCTTCACGCACGCATAAACGGGCTCGGCGCTCTAAGCTCCCCCGTGACGGCGGCGTGTGCCAGGAGGCGACGTGGAGTTCAACGAAGACGCCCAGATCGACACCTCAGAGGTCGGCAGCGGCGGTGGCGGGGTCGGCGGACGGGTAGCGCTGGGTGGTGGCGGCCTCGGCATCGTCGGCCTGATCATTTACTTCGTGCTGTCCCAGCTCGGCGGCACCGGAGGCGGCGGGCTGCCGCTGCCCGGCAACCTGCCCGGCCTGGACGTGCCGCGAGGCGGTCAGGTCAGCCAGGACCAGTGGGCCGCGAACTGTAAGACCGGCGCGGATGCCAACAAGGACGAGCGGTGCGCGCTGACCCTGGTGGTGAACTCGGTGCAGGCGTACTGGACCGACCAGTTCGCCCGGAGCGGGCAGACGTACCAGAAGTCCAAGACCAACTTCTTCAACGGCGCGGTGAACACCGGTTGCGGCAACGCGACCTCGGACGTGGGCCCGTTCTACTGCCCGGCCGACAACCAGGTGTACATCGATGTCACGTTCTTCAAGGAGCTGGAGTCCAAGTTCGGCGCGGTGAACAGCAACTTCGTCAAGGCGTATGTGCTGGGCCACGAGTACGGCCACCACATCCAGAACCTGCTGGGCACCAACAGCCAGGTGGACCCGAGGCAGACCGGCCCGACGTCGGGTTCGGTGCGCCTCGAACTACAGGCCGACTGCTACGCCGGCGTGTGGGCGAACCACGCGACCAAGGTGCCCAACAAGAACGGCCAGGTGCTGATCAAGTCCATCAGCGAGCAGGACGTGGTCGACGCGGCCGACGCCGCGGGCCGGATCGGCGACGACTTCATCCAGAAGAACCTGGGTGGCGGCCGGGTGGACCCGAGCAAGTTCAGCCACGGCTCGTCGGAGCAGCGGAAGAAGTGGCTGAAGACCGGCCTGCAGAGCGGTAACCCGGCGTCCTGCGACACCTTCAAGACCAGCAACCTCGGCTAGACCTTCTGCTTCCGGATCGGCCACGTTCGCTCCCCTTTCTGGGGGGCGGACGTGGCCTTCGCTTTGTCTGTCCACTATGGACCGGACCGAGGCCCCCAGCGAGTACTCCTGTACACAGACCCCCGCCCTCCCAGGGGGCGACCCTTCTCCAACGTACCCACCGGAGTGCCCTCCGCTTAACTGATCGGGGGCAGTTGTGGATGGAGCACCAGGCTGTGGACAACTCCGTGGATAACTCGCATCGTCGCAGGTGAAAGGCGCCGCCCTCCAGCAGGAGAGCGGCGCCTTTACCCAGTGGGAGGCTAGGCGGTGGCCAGGCCGCAGTCCGGGTCACCGTCGAGGTGCGGAGCCACGAAGGCCTGCCGCTGCTGGAGACGGTTCGCCCGGGACGGCACGCCGTTGACCGACTCGGTCGAAGCGCCGTACGACGCCGTCACGTAGGCGATCGCCTGGGCGTTGCGGCCCAGGGCGGTCCGGTCGATGTTGCCCAGGTTGTCGCAGGCCTGGTGGTAGCAGGCGTCGAACGCGGTGCCCGCCTTACCGCCCCACTTCTTCGCCTGCGCCTCGGACTTGATCAGCTCACCGCCGGTGAACAGGCCGCCGGCCGGGATGCCCGCGGCGATGAAGCCGCCGTAGTCGGAGCGGCCGGTGAAGTCGGTGCCCTCGGTCGGCACACCGGTTCCGGTGAAGTAGTCCTGAAACGCCTTCTCGATCTGCGCGCTGCCGTACGGGCCGGGGCCCGCGCCGACCTTGTCCGAGTCGTCGCCGTCGAACACGAAGTAACCGGCGTTCGGTGAACCGACCATGTCGAAGTTCAGATACAGCGCGATGTTCAGCTGCTCCTCGAAGGACAGCGACTCGACGTACTTGGTCGAACCGACCAGGCCGAGCTCCTCCGCGCCCCACCAGCCGAACCGGATGGCGTTCTTCGTCTTCGGCGCGCTGCCCAGCTGCAGTGCCGTCTCCAGCAGGGAGGCAGTACCGGAGCCGTCGTCGTTGATGCCGGGCCCGGCCTCGACGCTGTCCAGGTGCGCGCCCGCCATCACCACGTTGTCCGCCCGCCCGGTGCGGGTCTGCGCGATGATGTTCTTCGCCGTCCGGGCCTCGATCCGCACCCGGATGTCCAGCGTGGTCTGCGTACCGGCCTTACCGGCCAGCACGTTCCCGTCCTCCTTGCTGACCCCGCCGACGGGCAGCTTGGCGGCGTCCGGGGAACCCAGCGTGCCCGACACCGGACCGCCGTCGGCGTTGTTGGAGATGATCGCCGCCACGGCGCCCTGCTCGAAGGCGATCCGCTGCTTCTCGGCGAAGGTGCAGCCACCACGGCGGATCAACACGATCGCGCCCTTGGCCGGAACTCCGGCGTAGTCGGCCGCCGCACAGCCGGTGTTGGCGTTCTCCGGCACCACGGCCAGCGGCGCGGTGACGCCACCGGCGGGAGTGCTCTTGGAGTAGGTCAGCGGAACCAGCTTCGGCTTCACCCCGCCGACATCCACCGCCGCCGCTTCCACGGTGCTGGTCTCGTAGGGGAACTCCGGGGTGTCCACCAGGAACCCGGCGTCGCGGAGCTTGCCCGCCACGTAGTCGAGGCTGGCGTCGTAGCCGGGCGTCTGCACGGCCCGGGTGCCCTTGTTCTTGTCCGCGATCCGTTGCAGGGCGACGAGGTGCCGGTTGACGCCGGTCGCGGTCACCTTGCGCGCCAACTGGTCGGCAGGGGACGGAGTCGCGGAGGCAACCGCCGGCAGGGTCATCACCAGGGCGACACAGGTCGCCAGGACCAGTCCGCCGCGTTGAATGCGCATTGCTGCTCCCGATAGATGAGGTGGGCGCCCGACGGTATCGGACGCCCACCAATGGATGATCAACTAGATCTGGTCTGCAACCTCTTGACGAGCCACAACGCCGCGCGTGTCGGCGATCCGGGTCTGCATCCGCCTAACGGAACGGCCGTTGATCGGCTCGGTGGAGGTGGCGTAGTTACCGATCACCAGCGCGATGGCGCCCAGGCTCTGGCCGAGTACCTTCGTGTTGATGTTCGCCAGGGTGTCGCAGGCCTGGTGGTAGCAGGGGTCGAACTGCTTACCCACGGTGCCGCCCCACTTCTTCACCTGGGCATCGGTCTTAATGCCCTCGGCGCCGGAGTACGGCCCACCTGCCGGGATACCGCGCTCGGTGAAGCCGACGTAGTCGGAACGACCATCGAAGTCGTAGCCCTCGGTCTCGATGCCCAGGTTCTTGTAGTAGTCGGTGAAGGTCTTCTCGATGTGCCCGCTGCCCTGCGGCCCGGGACCCGCACCGGTGTGGTCGGAGTCGTCGCCGTCGTACACGAAGTAGGCGGCGTTCGGCGACGCGATCATGTCGAAGTCCAGCATCAGGGCGACGTCGAGCGCCTGGTCCTCGCTGAGCGAGGCCGCGTAGTGGGACGAGCCGAGCAGGCCGCGTTCCTCACCGCCCCACCAGGCGAACCGGACGGCGTTGTTCACCTTCGGCGTCGATCCCAGCCGCAACGCGGTCTCCAGCAGCGCAGACGTGCCGGAGCCGTCGTCGTTGATGCCCGGGCCGGCCAGCACGCTGTCCAGGTGGGCGGTGGCCATCACCACGTTGTCGGCCCGCCCGGTACGGGTCTGCGCGGTAATGTTCTTCGCGGTGCGGTGATCGATGCGCGCCTTGAGCTCCAGGGTCGCGGGCGTGCCCGCCTGACCGGCGAGCTTATCCCCGTCGACCCGGCTGACGACGCCCACCGGAATGGTCACGCCGTCCGGGGAGCCCAGCGAGGCCCGCAGGTCGGTGCTGTCCACGTACTGCGCGACCAGCACGCCCACCGCGCCCAGCTGCGCGGCGACCCGCTGCTTCTGGTTGATCACGCAGCTGCCCCGGCGCACCAGGACGATCGAGCCCTTGACCGGGGTGTTGGCGTAGTCGCTCGCCTCACAGCCGGGGGACGCGTCGTCGGTGGGCGCGACGGCCAGCGGGGCGGTGAGCCCGCCCGCCGGGGTGTTCACCGTGTACAGCGCGGGTGCCACCGCGGGCTTGCTCGAACCCACGGTGAGGCCCGCGGCCTCGGTGACGCCCTCGTCGTAGGGGAACTCCGGGGTGTCCACCAGGAACCCGGCGTCCCGCAGCTTGCCGGCGACGTACTCCACGCTGGCCGCGTAACCCGGAGTCGCGGTGTCCCGGGTGCCCCCGTGGGTGTCGGCGATGCGCTGCAACGCACGCAGGTGCCGCAGCGTGCCGTCGGTGGTGACGCTCGTGGCCAGCTGCTTGGCCAGCGCGGACGCGTCGGACGGCAGTGGCGGCGCCGGCGCGGCCGCCGCGGTGCCCAGACTCAGGACGAGCGCGCCGGTGGCCACCAGGGACACCAGTGCGCGAGAAGAACGTGACATGTAAACCCCCGCTTTCATGTCGGCCGCGATGTCAGGGCGCGACCGTTCGGGTCATCCTTACGTGCGCATATCTATCCGTAAAGCCCTATTCGGCGGGTAGTCCGAAGACCGCCAGGCATCGGTCCAGGCCTTCGACCCGAATCGGACAGGCTGGGCGGAACTCGGTTTTCTTCAACAGAAGTCGCTGTTCCACGGCTGTCCGGCCTCGCCGGACGGCCTCACCCGTGCCGTCGGGGCGATAGCCGAGCCTGCGTCCCACCCCGAGCGAGCGCCGGTTGTCCAGGAACGCCGTGGAGCGGGCGGTGGTCGCACCGAGGTGGTCGAAGGCGAACGACAGCACCGCGGATCGCATCTCGGTGCCGTAGCCCAGGCCCTGGTACCGCAGCCCGATCCAGGAACCGGTGGTGACCAGGCGCTTGATCGCGAAATCCGCGCCGTACAACGCCTGGGCGCCGATGACGACGCCGTCCAGCCGGACCAGGAAGTGCACCTTCCAGTCGGTCGGCACGCAGTCGGCGCGCCGGCGCCAGTAGTGCTGCATCCAGGTGATCGGGTGCTGGTCGGTCCACGGGACGCCGAACGGCATGTAGTCGGGCGGGTGAATGCCGCGCTCGGCCTCGGCGAACAGTTCCAGCAGCCCCGCGTCATCGTCCGGGCACAGCTCGAGACGGGGCGTGCGGAGCACCAGATTCCACAGCGGCCAGGCATCCATCGGCCAAGGGTGAAGCATCGCGTGATTCGCCGCGAGCCATTATCTTCAGGCCATGCGGGCGATCATGATCAGGGAATTCGGCGGACCGGACGTACTGGAGTGGACGGAGGTCCCCGACCCCGTTCCAGGACCGGGCGAAGTGCTGATCAAGGTGGCCGCCAGCGCGGTGAACCGCGCCGACCTGCTGCAACGGCAGGGTCACTACCCGCCGCCGCCGGGAGCCAGCGAGATCCTGGGACTGGAGTGCTCGGGCACCATCGCCGAGCTGGGCGAGGGCGTGACCGGCTGGCAGACCGGCGACCAGGTGTGCGCGTTGCTGGCCGGTGGCGGCTACGCCGAGCTGGTCGCGGTGCCCGCCGAGCAGGTGCTGCCGGTACCGGAAAGCGTGGATCTGCTGGACGCGGCCGGGCTGCCCGAGGTGGTGTGCACGGTGTGGTCCAACATCGCGATGTGGGCCGGGCTGACCAAGGACGAGCTGCTGCTGGTGCACGGCGGGGCGGGTGGCATCGGCACCTGCGCGATCCAGATCGGCAAGGCGCTCGGCGCCCGGGTCGCGGTGACCGCCGGTTCGGCGGAACGGCTGGACTACTGCCGGTCGATCGGGGCCGATCTGACGATCAACTACAAGGAGCAGGACTTCGTCGCCGAGGTGCGCAAGGCGGGCGGCGCGGACGTGATCCTGGACAACATGGCGGCCTCCTACCTGGACCGGAACCTGGAGGCGCTGGCCAGGGACGGCCGGCTCGCGGTGATCGGCTTCCAGGGTGGCCGCAAGGCGGAACTGGACTTCGCCAAGATCATCGCCAAGCGGGCGTCGATCACCTCGATGGGACTGCGCGGGCGGCCGGTGACCGGGCCGCACAGCAAGGGCGAGATCGTCGCCGATGTGCGGGAGAAGCTGTGGCCGCACTATGAGTCGGGCGAGCTGAAGCCGATCGTGGGCTCGGCGCTGCCGATGTCGAGCGCCGGCGAGGCTCACCGTCTGCTGGACGCGGGCTCGGTGGCCGGGAAGGTGCTGCTCACCGTTTGAGCCCGGGGTTGGGTCTGGCCTGTTGTCGAAGGAGGCCTTGGAGGGGGAGACGGGCTCGGGGCCTGAGTCTTTGCTGCCGGGCTGTTGGGTGGGGGCACGCCGGACTGGCCTTTCGGGCTTCGGGCGGGGCACGCCAGCCTGACCTTTCGGGATTCGGCGTCGAGCCTTCATCGCCTCCGTCGCGAACGCGCGCGTGACTGCTGTGCCTGCCGTGACCAGTGGTGCCCCTGTGGGTGAACCGGTCGGCAATGTTCCATCTTCAAGATGGATCCGGGGCCCCAAATCCATCTTGAAGATGGAACAACCCCACAGTCCACAATGGACCGCGAGGGTTGCCACGTCTTCAAGACGTAGGAACCCGGGGTTCACACGTCTTGAAGACGTAGGAACCGGTAGCCGTTCACCCACAGGAGCACCATCAGTCCCAGTGGCCACTCCAGCCACGCGCGGGTCCACCAAGGACGCGATCCGAAGACCCGAAGGCCCAGACAGGCGTACCCCCACCCAACACGCCGGCAGGAAAGACGCGGGCCCCCAGCCCGTCTCCCCCTCCAAAGCCGCCCTCGCCAACAGCCAGACCCAGCCACCAGCCGACTACGGGGCCACCAGACTGGTCGCCAACCGGGTGATGTGATCACTGGAGAAGGCCAGCTGGAACTCGCTGGCCCACCGCGACAGCACCCGCAACTCCCCCGGCCGGTCGATGTCGTCCAGCACCACGGTCGCTCCGGGCGACAACGCGTCCCGCAACACGGGCAGGGCCGGGTAGCGGACCAGTTCCATCCCGGGCTCGCCGCCGAGCGGGCCGTCGACCACGAGCAGGTCGATCAGCCCGTTGTCCTTGATGTACTCCGAGACGTGCTGGAACACCACGTCCAGGTCGTACCAGGGCAGGCCGTCGAAGGCATCCGGCCTGGTCACCAGGGGTCCGTGGACGACCTTGGCCACCGCGCCCAGGTTCTCCCGGCGCAGCTGGGTGAAGACGAAGGCAGCCGTGCGCTGGTCGTGCTCGATGGCGAGGACCTTGCCGAAACCGCGGCGGGCCAGCAGCCGGGCGAGCAGGATGGTGGACGCGCCGCCGCCGCACTGCAGGAGCACCGAGCGTTCGCCGAGCAGCACCTCGTCCAGCACCGCGGCCATGCCCGCCGCGCGCATCGAATCGGGCGGGAACGGCAGGTACTGGGTCATCAGTGGGGCCATCCGGCTCCAGGCCGCCAGGTCCGCGGAGGTGCGTTCGAGCTGTTCGTCGAGCCGCTCAGTGGGTCGGCGCGTGCTCAACCGAGTTCCGCCACGGCTCGTACCAGCTGATCCACCTCTGCCGAGGTCGTGTAGTGCGCCAGGCCGATTCGCACCGCGCCACCCACCTCACCGAGTCCGAGTGTGGAGAACACACCGTGTGCTCCCGGGTCGGCAAAGGTACACAGGCCGCGATCGGCCAGATGCTGGACCACCTCGACGGCCTTGATCCCGGACACGGTGAACGCCACCGACGGGACCCGGCGCATGGCGTCGCCGATGACCATCACGCCACGCAGCGAGCGCAGCTCGCCGAGCAGGTTGGCCAGTAGTCCGGCCTGGTAGGCACGCACCGATGACAGCGATGTCTCGATCCGCGAGCGACGCGAACCGACCGCCAGGTCGTCCAGTTCCGCCAGGTAGTCCACCGACGCGACCAGGCCGGCGAGCATCGGGTACGCGTGCGGGCCCAGCTCCAGCCGCTCCGGGCCACGGGCCAGGGGATCCAGGGCCGCCGGGGCGATCCGGTCCAGGACCACCGGGTCGCGGAAGGCGAGCGCGCCGACCGGCGGGCCACCCCAGGCCGATGCGGACACCACGACCACGTCGGCGCCCATCGCGTCCAGGTCCATGGGTACCGAGGACGCGGCCGCCGTGGCGTCCACCACGACCAGCGCGCCCACTTCCTTGGCCTGGTCGGCGATCTGCCGGACCTCGGTCCGGGTGCCGACCGAGCCGGAGGCGGCGGTCACCGCGACGACCTTGGTGTGCGGGCTCAGCAGCTCGCTGTACTGCCAGGACGGCAGTTCGCAGGTCTCGATGTCGATCTCCGCCCAGCGGGCGGAACCACCGGCGCGCTGCACGGCGCGTACCCAGGGCACCACGTTGGACGGGTGGTCCAACCGGGAGACCACCACTTCATCGCCGAGCAGCCAGCCGTCCGACATCGCGTCGGCCAGCCGTAACAGCAGGGCGGGGGCACTGGGGCCGAGCACCACCCCGGCCGGGTCGCAGTCGACCAGGTCGGCGACCGCCCGGCGCGCGGCGTCCACGATGGCCTCCGCCCGCTGCGAGGCGGGGAAGATGCCACCCGGTCCGGAGACCGGTGCGCGCATGGCGGTGGACACGGCCGTGGCGACCTGCTCAGGGACCTGCATCCCCATGGCGGCGTCCAGGTGAACCCAGCCATCGCCCAAGGCGGGAAACAACCCGCGGATCCGAGCGACGTCGAAGGCCATGGGTGACACCGTACGGTCGCGGACAAGTCGCGTCGCTATCGGGTTGGTGGCGTTCACCTCCCCGACTGCCCGGCTTCAGTCGATTCAGGCCAGTATGGAGGCATGAACGTGAGTGCCAACAACGGCGAGAACGGCGAAGACGAGGTGGTCGTCGTCGGAGCGGACGGCGTACCGGTGGGGACCGTCAAGATCCCCGGTGGCCTCGCGGGCGCCATGGCTGCCGACGGCGAGGAGGGCGGCGCTGTGTCCAGCGGAATCGAGCAGCCGGCCAAGGTCATGCGGATCGGCACGATGATCAAGCAGCTGCTCGAGGAGGTCCGGGCGGCTCCGCTGGACGAGGCGAGCCGCAACCGGCTCAAGGAGATCCACGCCTCGTCCATACGAGAACTGGAAGAGGGCCTGGCCCCCGAACTGCGCGATGAGCTGGAACGCCTCTCGCTGCCGTTCACCGATGGCCAGACCCCCTCGGACGCGGAGCTGCGGATCGCCCAGGCGCAGCTGGTCGGCTGGCTGGAGGGCCTGTTCCACGGCATCCAGACCGCCCTGTTCGCCCAGCAGATGGCGGCCCGCGTGCAGCTGGAGCAGATGCGCCGCGGCGCACTGCCGCCCGGCGCCAGCGCGATGCCGGGGCTCACCCCGGACAAGGGCGAGAACCCCGGTCACGGCCAGTACCTGTAATCCCTGACCCCGAAGTTGACGAGGTTCGGGACGTTCTTTCCCGAACTTCGTCAACTTCGAGACCAACGGAGTCTGGACCCCTTGTATCCGGAAAGAGTCTTTCCGGGCATTGACAGCCCATCGTCCGGCTCTCAGGAGGCGTCGGTACCCTCTCCTCTTGTGCAAGCCGCCACTCTAGAAACTCCCCCGGCGCCCGCCCAGCCGAGCTACCGCAGCTGGAGCAGGGCAATCGGCGATATCACCTCGGCCTGGCAGCACCGCGAACTTTGGGGCTACCTCGGCTGGCAGGACATCAAGCAGCGGTACCGCCGCTCGGTGATCGGTCCGCTGTGGATCACCATCAGCATGGCCGTCACCGCCTGCGCGCTGGGCCTGCTCTACTCGGCGATCCTCGGTTCCACGATCAACACGTTCCTGCCCTACATCACCGTGGGCTTCATCATCTGGAACTTCATCAACAACTGCGTGCTGGAAGGTACCGAGGCCTTCATCGCCAATGAGGGCCTGATCAAGCATCTGCCCGCGCCGATCAGCGTGCACATCTTCCGCACGGTCTGGCGCCAGGTGCTGTTCTTCGCGCACAACCTGGTCATCTACTTCATCGTCGCGGCGATCTTCTTCAAGACGATGACGAACCCCTACCAGCTGATCGAGGGGGGCTCGTGGAATCCCGGCATCGGCTGGACCGTGCTGCTGGCCATCCCGGCCTTCGTGCTGCTGGTGGTCAACTCGGTGTGGGTGACCATGCTGTTCGGCATCATCGCCACCCGGTTCCGGGACATCCCGCCGGTCATCGGCAGCCTGATGCAGCTGCTGTTCTTCATGACGCCGATCGTCTGGTTCGCCGACGCGCTGAACAAGAAGAACTCGCTGGGCGGTGCCCGGCCCACCTGGCAGAAGTACGTCGTGGAATCCAACCCGCTGTACCACTACGTGGACATCGTGCGGGCTCCGTTGCTCGGTCAGCAGATCCACTGGCACAGCTGGGCGATCGTCGGTGGTCTGACGATCTTCGGCTGGGGCCTGGCACTTCTCGCTCTGCGCAACTACCGTGCTCGCGTCTCCTACTGGGTCTGAGTGAGGCAAACACATGGTCAGCATTGACGTCTGGAACGCCTCGGTCGACTTCCCGATCTTCGACGCGAAGAGCCGTTCCTTCAAGAAAATCATCATGGGCAAGGCCGGCGGCAACATCAGCGCCGACTCCGGCGTGCCGGTGATCGAGGCGCTGCGGGACATCACCGTGTCGCTGAAGTTCGGTGACCGGGTCGGCCTGGTCGGCCACAACGGCGCGGGCAAGTCCACGCTGCTGCGGCTGCTCTCCGGCATCTACGAGCCCACCCGCGGCAGCGCGAAGATCGTCGGCCGGGTGGCCCCGGTCTTCGACCTCGGCGTCGGCATGGACCCGGAGATCTCCGGCTACGAGAACATCATGGTGCGCGGCCTGTTCCTGGGCATGAGCCGCAAGCAGATGGAGAAGCGGGTCGACGACATCGCCGACTTCACCGAGCTGGGCAACTTCCTATCCATGCCGCTGCGCACCTACTCCACCGGCATGCGGGTACGGCTGGCCATCGGCGTGGTGACCTCGATCGACCCGGAGATCCTGCTGCTGGACGAGGGCATCGGCGCGGTGGACGCGGACTTCATGGCCCGCGCCCGTGAGCGGCTGAACGACCTGGTCAAGCGGTCCGGTCTGCTGGTGTTCGCCTCGCACTCGGACGAGTTCCTGGTCGACCTGTGCAACACCGCGATCTGGATGGACAAGGGCCGGATGCGCGAGCAGGGTTCGCTGCGCAGCGTGCTGACCAGCTACAAGGGTCACGACCCGTTCGAGAACTACCCCCAGGATGTGTTGGACCGCATCTCGGACCCAAAAGAACTGGTGAGTGAGCGCGCATGAGCCTCGGTGAGGGTTCCGTCGTCGCGGTCGTGGTCACTCGGCACCGGCTGGAGCTGCTGGAGCAGTCGCTGAAGGTGCTCGCCGCGCAGACCCGGCCGATCGACCACCTCATCGTGGTGGACAACGGCCCGGACCAGTCGGCCGAGCCGATCATCAAGGCCAGCGGCCTGCCCGCCACCTGGCTGCCCTCGCACCACAACCTGGGCGGCGCCGGCGGATTCGCGCTCGGCATGCTGCACGCCCTGGCCATGGGCGCCAGCTGGGTGTGGTGCGCGGACGACGACGGCCGGCCGGCCGACGCGCACGTGCTGGCCACCCTGCTGGAGGAGGCGGAGCGGCGGAACCTCGCCGAGATCTCCCCCATGGTGGTCAACATCGACGCGCCGGACACCCTCGCCTTCCCGTTGCGCCGCGGCCTCACCTGGAAGCGGCAGACCGGCGACCTGGGCACGGACTTCCTGCCCGGGATCGCCTCGCTGTTCAACGGCGCCCTGTTCCGCTCGTCCACGCTGGACGTGGTGGGCGTGCCGGACCTGCGGCTGTTCCTGCGGGGCGACGAGGTCGAGGTGCACCGCAGGCTGGTCCGCTCCGGCCTGCCCTTCGGCACCAGCCTCAAGGCCCGCTACCTGCACCCGGACGGCTCGGACGAGTTCAAGCCGATGCTGGGTGGCCGGTTCCACGCGCAGGACCCGGACAGCGCGGTGAAGCGGTACTACACCTACCGCAACCGCGGTTACCTGCTGTCCCAGCCGGGCATGCGCAAGCTGGGCCTGCTGGAGGTGTTCCGCTTCGGCCTGTACTTCCTCGGTCAGAAGCGCGACCCGAAGGCCTTCGTGGAGTGGCTGAAGCTGGTCCGCAAGGGCCGCAACGAGCACTTCTTCCGCTTCTAGGCGCCACGCTGGCGGGGCAGGCTGTCCCTGGAGTGCTGCGGCGGCGGTGCGGCGAGCTCGGTGTTGTGGATCGGGACCACCGAGTCCTTGCCGAGCAGGCCCGCCCACGCCGTGCGGCTGGTCAGTTTCGGCAGCGCGGCCTCGAACTCCGTGCGGACATCCGGCGCCCGGCTGCGCAGCCGTCGTAGCGTGCCGCGTATCTCGCCGTACAGCCGGCGGTGGGTCTTGGCGTTGAGCCTGCGCACCTTGGCACCCGTCTGCGTCGCGTCGGTGACCACCACCGTGCGCAGGGTCGAGGTCAGCCACCACTGCGCCTCCCGCTCCCGCACCGCCGCGCTGCCCTTGCGCGCACCGACGAACTGGCGGAGCAGCCGCCAGCCGAGTGTCCAGCCCGGCCGTTCCGGCGCCGGGCCGGGGATGAGCAGGGACAGCTCGTCCGGGTTGATGTCGGGGATGCTGGACACCGGGTACGTGACGGCGTCCGGGTAGGGGGCCAGCCGGACACGCACCTCCTCGCGCACGTGCAGGTTGCCCGCCAGCACGTTCGGGCCGAGCAGGAAGTCCTCCACGGCCTTCAGCCGCATGGCGACCATGGCGTACCGCAGACCGGCCAGGTCCAGGTACAGGTCCCGGCGCAGCTCCTTGATCAGTTTCTTCACCTTGAACTCGCCGTGCAGCGCCGAGGTG
This sequence comes from Pseudonocardiaceae bacterium YIM PH 21723, assembly GCA_003600225.1. Taxonomy (GTDB): domain Bacteria; phylum Actinomycetota; class Actinomycetes; order Mycobacteriales; family Pseudonocardiaceae; genus QZFT01. The sequence continues at coordinate 68,155 of QZFT01000035.1, read as the reverse complement.
ATCAGCCTGTTGCGCAGCTCGTAGTACTCGCGGAGCTCGCTGCCCGGCATCGCGAGCTGCCAGAGCGCCGTGCCGGGCAGGGTCACCGTACGGTGGCCGCCGCGCCGGACCCGCAGGCCGAACTCGACATCGGACCACCGGCTGGCCATCGGCAGCGGCAGGCCGACATCGGCGATCACCTCGGCCGGGATCAGGCAGCAGGCCCACAGGTTCTTCCGGTCCTGCACGGGATGCCGGTCGACGGCGGCCTCCTCCAGGGGGCGATCGGGCTCCGGCAGCGGCGGTGAGGTGTCGGTTCCGGGACTCACCTGCTGGCCGCGCACCAGCACCGGGGCGCTGGTGTTCGCGGCGAACGCGATGAGCCGGACCAGCGAATCCGGCTCTAGGACCATGTCGTCGGCCAGCAGCAGCACGTCGGCGTCCGGGCCCGCGTCGAGCATGCCCCTGGTCAGCCCCCAGACGGGGTCGAGCTCCGACTGCCGCCGGTACCGCAGCTTGGGCCCCAGGCCCTCGGCGAGCCGGGTGAAGCCGGGCGCCTGATCCAGCCGGGCGGTTCCCTGGTCGACGATGTGGATCGCGTCCAGCAGTCCCAGCGCCTCCTGGTCGCGGGCCAGCCGCAGCAGGCTGCCCATCAGCTGCCCGGCCCGATCGGCGGTGCACACGACCAGGTGGGTCGGCCGCCGGCCCTGATGGGCGGGGACCGTCCAGGCCAGGCCTTCGACCTGCAGCCCGTCCTCCTCGGTCGCCGCCTCGAACCACAGCGCGGTGACGCCGCTGAGCGGGTCGATCTTGGCGGACAGCCGGATGGTGCTGTTCACGCAGTCCCGCACCTCCAGGGCGGACATCTCCCGGATCCGGCCCTTGGCGTCCTCCGCACACAGCGCGATGTGCCCGGCGCCGGTCAGCCGCACCTCCAGCTGCACCTCGGCGACGTCGGTGCACTGCTGCCAGCCGGACGCCGGGAACCGGCCGAAGTAGGTGTTGGTGCTGATCGCGCTGTGCTGGGCGAGCAGGATCCGCCGCCGGTCCAACCGGATCTCGCCGCGCTGCACAGTGATGTACAACTCATCGGGTACGGCCGGGCCCGGGCCGCTGAACAGGCCGTTCGCGACCGTCATCCGCCGGGCGCGAGGCATCCGGAAGGACCGTGTCTCTGTCGACATTACCGCCATGATCATCCCTGTCGTCACAGGTCAGCGGCTTGCCATGCGGGGAGCGGGCGGCAAGCAGCCGGGAGCTGTCATCCACAGGGAGTCGACCCGCCCGGGCGTATGACGCCGTTATCGATTCGAGATTCACCACAGGAGAGCGATAGTCGGACACTATGCCGATGGCCCCGACCGGTGTGGTCGGGGCCATCGGGCTCAGCGTGCCGCTAGCGACGCAGGCACTTGATCTGGCTGTCCGGCACCGGCAGCGAACCGCCGTTGAAGTACCGCAGCGCGGCCTTGTAGTCGTCGCAGCGGTTCAGCGACTCCTGCGGGTCCAGGTCGTACGAGTAGCCGATGTCCCGGCCCACGCCGCCCATGTCGTACCGGTCGGCGCTGTAGTTGATGTTGCGGGCCTGGGTCCAGTACCAACGCATGATCTTGGCACTCCACTCCAGCTTGGCCGCGTCCTCCGGGTGGCTCACGAAGTCGTGCCCCAGGGCGTTGCCCGCGGCCCGGTAGTTGCCCTCGGTGGTCAGCTGGATGTAGCCACGACCGCGGTAGGTGGCGGACTGGCCGGCCTCACCGGCGTTGTAGCGGAAGCCGCTCTCGTGCTTCAGCGTGGCCAGCAGCGCCGCCTTACGGGTCGGCGAGGTGATGCCGGCCGCGTTCATCTCGTCGTTCAGGCTGCCGATGCCGGCCGCCACGATGTCGGTGGCGTAGGCGTCGCCGTAGATGTTGCGCAGGTCGCCCACGTTGACCAGGCCGCCACCGCCGGTCGGGATGGCGTTGGCCAGCCGGAACTGGTCGGCGTAGGCCTGCTCGACCCAGGACCCGTAGACGCCGCCGTCCTTGACGGTCACGCTGTTGTCGGTGCGCTGGACACCGATGCGGTCACCGGAGATCTGGATGCTCTTGGCGCCACCGAGCTGGTTGATCCACGGCGCGTAGAGGTTGCCCTCCTTGACCGAGGCGGTGCCGTTGGTGAACACCACACCGATCATCGAACCGGCGAGCTTGAACTGGGTGACGTCGTGGGTCTCCTCGACCCAGGCGCCGTACAGGTTGGACTCCTTGACCGCCAGCGAGCCGTCACCGCGCAGCACACCGATGCGGTCGGCGGACAGGTCCAGGTCGGCGACGCCGCCCATCTGGTTGACCCACCCCGCGTACAGGTCGCCTTCCTTGACGGTGGCGGTGCCGTCATTGAGCACCACACCGACCCGGTTCGGGGTCAGCTCCAGGTCCTTGACCCCGCTGATCTGCTCGACCCAGCCGGCACTCAGGTTGCCGTCCTTGACCGCGACCGAGCTGTCATTGCGCAGGATGCCGATCCGGTTACCCGCCAGGCGGAAGTCCTTGACGCCCGTGGCCTCGACGACCCAGCTCGCGTAGAGGTCACCCTCCTTGACGATCAGCGTGCCGTCCTTCAACAGCACACCGATCCGGTTGCCGGCGATCTCGAACTTGGCGACGTTGCCGCCGTACTCCTCGACCCACTGGGCGTAGAGGGTGCCTTCCTTGACGATCAGCTTGTCGCCGACCAGCGCACCGATGCGGTGCGCACCGGCGGGCAGGTCACCGGCCAGGGCGGCCGGAGCCGTACCGACCGAGGCGAGGCCGGCCAGCAGACCGGCGGCCAGCACGGTCGCGGCAAGGCGCCCCAGCGTTGACTTCTTACGCATGATTTCCCCTCAGATATCGGTGGTGGGGATGGGGCACGCCGCGGCGTGCCCCATCCGCGATCAGGACTTAGAACGAGGCCAGCGAGTGCGTGTCGGCGGCGGCTTCCTCGACCCAGTTGGCGTACGGGTTGCCTTCCTTGACGCGCAGGGTGCCGTCGGTCTGCACCACGCCCAGGCGGTTGGCGTTGACCTTGATCTCCTTGGCGTAGCCGATCTGGTCGATCCAGCCGGCGTACAGGTCGCCTTCCTTCAGCGAGACGTTGCCGCCCGAGAACAGCACCGCGATTCGCGTACCGGCCAGACCGAACTGCTTGACGTTGCTGGTCTCCTCGACCCAGGAGCCGTACAGGCCGTTCTCCTTGACGGTCAGCGAGCCGTCGGTGCGCAGCACGCCCAGGCGGCCGGCGGCGGCGTCGATCTCGATGTCCGCCGCCCCACCCAGCTGGTTGATCCACGGGGAGTAGAGGTTGCCGTCCTTGACGGAGGCGGTGCCGTTGTTCCACACGACGCCGATCCAGTTGCCGGACAGCTCGATGTCCTTGACGTCGCTGGTCTGCTCGACCCAGCCGGCGGACAGGCCGCCTTCCTTGACCGCCAGGGTGCCGTCCTTGCGCAGGATGGCGATGCGGTTACCGGTGACCCGGAAGTCCTTGACGTTGTCGGCCTCGACGACCCAGCTCGCGTAGAGGCTGCCTTCCTTGACGATCAGGGTGCCGTCATTGGTCAGCACACCGATCCGGTTGCCGCCGACCTGGGACTTGGCGACGTTGCCGCCGTACTGCTCGACCCAGCTCTCCCAGAGGTTGCCTTCCTTGACGGTCAGCTTGCCGCCGGCCTGCACGCCGATCCGGTACTGGGTCGGGGCCGGGATCTCGCCGCCGTCACCGCCGGAGCTCAGGCCCACCGGGTTGACGAAGGCGCTGATCTGCTGGCCGGCGATGTACGAACCGACCGAGGCGCGGCCGGCGGACCGGGAGATCTGCACGCTGGAGCTGGCCGGGCTGTTGCCGTAGTTGCCGTTGGTGACCTCGATGGAACCGTTGCCGTTCACCTTGGTGACCAGGCCGACGTGCTGTGCCCAGCTGCCGTTCGAGTCGATCTGGTAGACGACCGCGTCACCGACGTTCGCGGTGTAGCTCGCGGAGGTGTGCAGGGTGCCGTTGTTCCTGCCGTACTGGTAGAAGCTGGAGGCCGCAGGGGTGAGGCCGTTGACCGGGATGCCGTTCTGCGCCCACACCCACTTGGCGAAGTCGGCGCACCAGGCCTCGGGGCCGCCGGAGCAGCTGGTGTAGAAGCCCTGGCCGCCCTTGCTGTTGGTGCCGCAGGCGGTCTTGCCCAGGTTGGCGTTGGCCAGGTTCGCGATGTCCTGGCCGGTGGCCGCGTGCGCCGTGGCGGCGAACGCGAACGTCGCCAGCGGCGCGAACACCGCCGCGGCGAGCGCTGTGCCCAGCGCTGCCCGCAACGAGCGTCGACTCATTGTTACTCCCTTAGAGTGCTGAATCCCCAGTGGCGAGACCCGGTATTGACACGAGTCCGCTTTTCCCGATCCAGCGTGCAGGACGACCCGGATGGATTTAAACCCCTGAACAATGGGCAAAAAGCGTCTGACGCGTTTCCGCCAGACCCTGACGCTTTGGCACCAACCGACCCCTCTTGTCAAGGTGAGGGGTTTCGTATAACGGACCGGCCACGGTAACTTCTACACTGAGGACGCTTTCGACCGCACAGGGTCTGATGAGCTGTGCGAAGTAGGCAGTGTCGATAACAACTGGGGAATATCTTGACTGTCGATCACACCGATTTCCGGTCGCCGGCCTGGGGGGCTGTCCACTTTAGGAAGTCCGGCCGAATCACTACTGTGATAACGCCGGATAATGGATCAATCACGCAAAGCGAACACACACAAACCAATATCGATCAACAATGCATCGAGAATACGACCGAGAACGTGCTGGCCAGTGCGGAGAGCTCGGTGGCCGTTGTGCTGCCGAATCCACCGGTCACCCCGAGTGACATGGACACCGCCCTGCTGACCGGTCTGCGGCTGCTCGCCAGAGGGGTGCGGTTACGGGTGCTCCTGCCGCGCATGACGCCGCACAGCACACCGGCGACCATCCTGTACACGCAGTGGCTCGGCCAGCTGGGCGGCGAGGTGCGGACGACGGCCTCACTGCCCGGACACCTGCTGCTGGTCGACGATCGGCTCGTCGCGCTACCCGAACAGGACGACCTGGGCTGGGTGGAGCACGGCGCTGTGGTGCGGGCCGTGACGCTGTTGTTCGAGCAGTGCTGGGAGCTCGCCGTCCCGGTGGGGCACGACGGAACGCCCGCGCCGGATCAGCCGGACGGCCAGTTGCGGCCGCTGTTGCAGCTGCTGGCCAAGGGGCTCACCGAGGAGGCGGTGGCCAACCGGCTCGGCGTCTCCCGGAGCACCATCCAGCGCGGCATCGCCCGGCTGATGAAGCAACTGGGCGCCCGCAGCCGGTTCGAGGCCGGTCACCTGGCCGCCATCCGAGGCTGGATCTGACCCGGGCCATGCCTGGCCTTGATCAACGCGGAGTTTGGGCCGCTGGGCGCCCGGAAAGCGTCGTTCAGGGCGCCCAGCCGGACTAAGGCCGCACAGGCCGATGGCCCCGACCAACCGGTCGGGGCCATCGAGGGAGCTCATCAGCCCCGGGCGAGCGCGGGCTCGGGTTCCGGCGCCGGCGTACGGCGGCGGAGCTTGCCCGGGTCGTACTTGCGCAGCTTCTTGCGAGCCGGCTCCTCGACGTACCTCCACAACAGGTGCGCGGCCAGCAGAGCGACCAGCAGCAACTGCGGGACGAGCAAGGTGTCCAGCTTGGAACCGGGCCCGATCCGGGGCACGTGCACGGACAGCGTCCAGAAGATCTCGAAGATCGGCACGTGGACCAGGTAGAGGCTGTACGAGATCCGGCCGCCGTGCACCAGGATGTCCCCGGACAGGAACCGCGCCGGACCGGCGTCGGACAACGCCAGCGAGCCCACCAGCAGCGGGAAGAGCAGCATCGCCACCCCGTACAGGTCGGCACCCTGCTGGGTGTCCGCCCACCACAGGATGAAGCCGATCTCCACCAGGACCACGATGGACACCCAGTTGGCGATCTGCCGCACCCGGTCGGTCTTCGGCAGCCTGCGCACGGCCAGGCAGATCAACGCGCCCGCCAGGAAGCCGAGCAGGATGCGCAGCACCCAGCTCCACGCGAAGTACGGCGTGCCGGTGAAGTAGGTCATCCCCACCATCGGCAGCATCGCGGTGAAGGCCAGCGTGGTCAGGACGACCGCGGGCAGCCTGCGCAGCCGGTAGATCAGCAGCGCGCCGATCGGGAACAGGCAGTACGCGAGCCACTCCGCGCTGACCGACCAGGTGGCGCCGACCCAGGAGGTGCCGTCGAAGAACGGCTTCGGCCACAGCTGGACCAGCAGCATCTGCTTGAGCCAGGACCACGCCGAGAGCACCGGCTGAACCGTCTGATAGGCGATCGGTTCGCCGGGCCACCGCCAGGAACGCAGCAGCAGCCAGACCCCGAACAGGTTGACCACCACGGCGTACGCGGGCCACACCCGGCAGACCCGGGCCCACAGGAAACTGAGCACCGGGCGCGGGGAGAACCGGGCACCGACCTTGTTCAGGTACACGTGCACGATGACGAACCCGCTGAGCACGTAGAACAGGTCCACGCCGAGGTGGCCGGACTTGATCAGCGGGGAGAACGGCGCCCAGTACTTCGCGTACGGGTCAGCGGGCGTGAAGTGCAGGTGGAAGACGACCACCCACATCGCCGCGATGGCCCGTAAGCCCGTCAACGACCGGATCTCCGGCTGCAGCACCTGCTGCGGCCGGAGATCCGGGGTCGTACCGTTGCCCTCGGTCATCAGGGCTTGAAGATCTTCTGCCAGGACTCGACGCTGGTCAGCGTGGGCAGTGCCTTGCGGTACTGCTCGACCAGACGCGGGTACTCACGCTGCAGCTTCCAGTAGTTGCGGAGCTGGGTGAACAGCAGCTTGCGGAACACCTTGTTGTCCCGCTTGCGGTACGCGACACCACGGCCGTCGGCGACCGAGACGGTGGCGCCGTCCAGCCGGGACAGCAGGAACCAGCGCGCGTCCTGCGCGGGCACGTTCACCTGCGGCCGCTCGTGGTGCACCGGGTTGGCCTTGGAGAAGTTGTGCAGCAGCGCCTTGAACGCGGTCTTGGCGATGTTCACCTTGCCGACCGGCACCTTCAGGAAGCTGGCCGCGTGCAACGGGTCCATCGACGGCAGCGGCAGCTGGCGGGCGGTGGGCAGGATCGTCCCGTCCGGGAACGTGCCCCGCTTCTCCCGCACCTTGCCGAGTGCGGTCGGCAGCAGCTCGAACAGGTTGTCCGGGCCCGCCATGAAGTCCTTGATCGCCATGTCCTGCAGCGCGACCGTGGAGTACTCCAGGCACAGCAGGTGCTTCATCGTGGCCTTGAGGCTGGACCGGATGATGCCCTTGGGATTGGCCGGTCCGTGCAGCGCGGCGACGACCAGGCGGTTACGCAGGTGGAAGTAGGCCTGCCAGTCGGTGGCGTCGTCTTTGTCCGACCACGGCATGTGCCAGATCGCCGCGCCGGGAAGGCTGGCGGTCGGGTAGCCGTGGGCCTGGGCCCGCAGACCGTACTCGGCGTCGTCCCACTTGATGAACAGCGGCAGCGGCAGCCCGATCTCCTCGGCCACCGAGCGCGGGATCATGCACATCCACCAGCCGTTGTAATCCACGTCGATCCGCCGGTGCAGACGGGCGGAACGGCGCAGCGGGCGGCGGGCGAAGTCGTGGTCGTACCGCACGTTCGGCGCGGCGCCCCACATGAACTGCCAGCGGTCGACGACCTCACCCATGGAGTGCAGGTGCGAACGGGCCTGGAGGTTCAGCATCTGCCCGCCGACCAGCATCCGGTCGGTGGCGTAGCGGGACATGGCCAGCAGGCGCAGGATCGAGTCCGGCTCGACGACGATGTCGTCGTCCATCAGCAGGATGTGGTCGGCCTGGCTGGCGGTCAGCGCCTCGTACACGCCGCGCGCGAAACCACCGGAGCCACCCATGTTGCCCTGGTACTCGATGCGCAGCTTGTCGCCCAGCGCCGCCTTGGCCTCGTCGAAGCCCTCGGCGTCCTTGACGTGCTTGTTGCCCTGGTCGGCCACCACGATGGAGTCGATGGCACCGAAGACGGCCGGGTCCTCACCGACGGCGGCCAGCGCGGCCACACAGTCGTCCGGCCGGTTGTAGGTGCAGATGCCGATGGCGATGCTGCCCTTGCCCGGTGCCTCGTGGCCGGCGTGCCAGCCGCCCTCGAGCAGGCTGACCTCGTCCTCTTCCGAGGTGATGTCGAACCAGTACCAGCCGCCGTCCTCGAACGGGGCCAGCTCCAGCGCGAACTCCAGCTCGCCCTCGGTCTTGACGACGTCGCCGACCACGTGGATCTGCTGGCCGTCGGCCTTGGACCGGTAGATGTCGACCCGGCAGTTGCCGCGCAGCTTCAGCCGCAGGAAGACCTCGGAGAGCGAGGTCCACTTCCGCCAGTAGCTGGCCGGGAAGGCGTTGAAGTAGGTCGCGAACGAGACCTCGGACTGCGGAGGAATCTGTCCAGCGGTACGGGAGAGCGTGCGGGTGCGCTGCCGGTTCGACTTGTCCTCTTCGAGGTACAGCGCACGCACGTCGAGCGGGTCACCCAGCCGCGGGAGAATGACCCGCTGCAGTGCGGTGTTTCCGCTCGGCTTGCCGCCTTGTTCAGCCAGGAACGTGTCGGCCACGGTCTTGCTGGACATGGTCTCTCAGTCCTCCAACGAACCGTCCAGCGGACGGCCCTCGGTAAAGTAGGGAGCGATCTTGTTGTCGAACATGCTCAATGCCGAGCCGATCGCCATGTGCATATCGAGGTACTTATAGGTACCGAGCCGGCCGCCGAACAACACATTGTTCTGCTTGGCCTCCGCCTTCGCGAGCTCACGGTACTTCTCGAGCATCGCGCGGTTCTCGGGGGTGTTGATCGGGTAGTACGGCTCGTCGCCCTTTTCCGCGAATCGGGAGTACTCGCGGACGATGACCGTCTTGTCCTTCGGGTAATCCCGCTCAGGGTGCATGTGCCGGAACTCGAGAATCCGGGTGTAGGGCACATCCGCGTCGTTGTAGTTGACGACCGAGGTTCCCTGGAAGTCGCCGGTGTTCACGACTTCCTGGTCGAAGTCCAGCGTGCGCCAGCCCAGGAAGCCGTGCGCGTAGTCGAAGTACTGGTCGAGCGGTCCGGTGTAGATGACCGGAGCGCCCGCCGGCACCTCGTCCTTGATGTCGAAGAAGTCAGTGGACAGCCGCACCTCGATGTTCGGGTGGTCGGCCATCTTCTCGATCCAGGCCGTGTAGCCGTTGACCGGTAGGCCCTCGTAGGTGTCGTTGAAGTAGCGGCCATCGAAGTTGTAGCGGACCGGCAGACGCGTGATGATGTTCGCGTCCAGCTCTTTCGGGTCGGTCTGCCACTGCTTCGCGGTGTAGCCCTTGATGAACGCCTCGTACAGCGGGCGGCCGATCAGCGAGATGGCCTTCTCTTCGAGGTTCGTGACGTCCGCGGACTTGACCTCACTGGACAGCTCGGCGATGAGTTCCTTCGCCTCGTCCGGCGTGTAGTACCGGCCGAAGAACTGGTTGATCAGGCTCAGGTTCATCGGGAAGGAGTAAACGTTGTCCTTCACCCGGGCGAACACACGGTGCTGATAACCGGTGAATTCGGTGAACTGATTGACGTATTTCCACACGCGCTCATTCGAGGTGTGGAAAAGGTGCGCGCCATACCGATGGACCTCAATACCGGTTTCCGGCTCGGCCTCGGTGTACGCATTTCCGCCAATGTGGTCACGCCGGTCGATAACAAGCACACGCTTGTCCAGCTGAGTCGCGGCGCGTTCCGCCACGGTCAGGCCGAAGAATCCGGATCCGACGACAATAAGATCAAAACCGCTGAGGCTCACAGTCGGCATGGTACCCGGACAGGTATACCAACTTGCGGGCGGGGCAGTCGGGGGCTATGGGCGCACACACCGTTTTCGATAGGCGGGAGAAGCGCTTGATCTTCCACTGGATAACCTGATCTCGAGTCCATCCTCTATGGCGCGCCCCACTACAAGCAGACAAGGCAGACTATGAGCTGGCCTGACGCGTTACCCGCCATCCTGACCTGTCTGGCCTGGTTGTTCCTGCCGGGACTGGCGATGTCCGCGGCCCTCGGGCTGCGTGGGTTGACCGCGTTGGCCATCGCTCCGGCGGCGAGTGCGGGCGCGCTCGGCACGGCGGCCATCGTGTTCGGTCTGGCGGGCGTTCCGTGGACCCAGGTCTCGGCCGCGCTGGCCGCACTCGTCGCGGTTCTCGGCTGCCTCGCGGTGGGCTGGCTGCTGCGCCGCGCCGGTAACCCGGCCGTCGGATCGCTGTCCGGCAAGCACTGGGTGGCATTGGCGGTGGGCGGCCTGATCACCGCCGGGCTCGGCTGGCGGACCTTCGCCGAGGGAACCGGTGGGCTGGACCGGATCGCCCAGGCCTTCGACGCGGTATTCCACTACGCCGGGCTCGCCGCGATCATGGAGCGGCACAACGGCTCGGGCCTCGCGCTCAACTCGCTGATCAACCCGCTGGTACCCGGCGGCGGTTTCTACCCGGCCGCCTGGCATGACCTCGCTTCGCTCGCCGCGTGGGGCTCGGGCGCCGACGTCATCGTGGTGTCGAACGTGCTGGCCCTGCTGGTCGCAGTGGTGGTGTTCCCGCTGACGATGACCCTGCTGGTCAGGCAGATCCTGGGCCCGCAGACCGGCGTCTACCTGCTCACCCCGGTGATCGCCGTCTGCTTCCAGGCCTTCCCGTGGACCCTCATCAGCTACGGCACGCTGTGGCCGAACGCCCTGGGCATCGCGCTGGTCCCGGTCGGCCTGGCCGCGGTGGTCTCGCTGGCCGGCCTGGCCAGGCAGGACGCCATCGGCAAGCCCCGGGCCTGGCTGCTGGTGCTGCTGACCGTGGTGGGCACCGGACTCGCGCATCCGAACGCCACCTTCTCGCTGGCCGTGATGGCCGCGCCGATCGTGTTCTTCGGGCTGCTCGGCTGGGCACGTGGCCGCGGCGCACTGCGGTACCTGGCGGTCGCGGGCGCCGTCCTGCTGGCCGCCGGTGCGGCACTGGTCGTCGACCGGATGCCGGCGTTCTACCCGGTGAAGCGCACGCTGTGGCCGCCGATCCAGAACGCGCCCGACGCCGTGTGGGCGGTGCTCACCAACAGCACCAACCGGACCGCGCCCGCCTACGCGCTGTCCGTGCTGATGCTGATCGGCGTGCTGATCGCCGTCTGCCACCGGCGGGAACGCTGGCTGGTGCTGAACTTCGCGCTGGTCTCCGGGCTGTACGTGGTCGCGGCCTGGATGGTGGATCCGGTCAAGATGCACATCACCGGCTACTGGTACAACAACGCGCCCCGGCTCTCGGCGATGATCCCCCTGGTGACCGTGCCCCTGGTCATGGTGACCCTGCTGTACACCGCCCGGCTGGTCGAGAGCCTGTCCGAGTGGATCTGGAACCGCAGGCCGTTCCTGCTGTCCAGCACGGTGCTGATGACCCTGGCCGTGCTCGTCCTCGGCCTGCAGACGGACTTCTACCGGCCGCAACTGGCCGCCCAGCTGGCCCAGTTCTACCGGGTGACCGACGACCGGCCGGACGACATGCTGGTCGACGACCAGGAGCGCGACCTCTACCGGGAGATCGCCCGGGTCGTGCCGGCGGACGCGGTGATCGCCGCCAACCCGTGGAACGGTTCGACCATGCTGTTCCCGCTGGCCGGGCGGCACGTTCTCTACGGCACGCTGCTGCTCACCGATACCGGCTCCGACCGGTCCTACCTGGCGAACCACCTGAACCGGGCGGCCACCGACCCGCGGGTCTGCCCGCTGGTCCGCGAATTGCACGTGTCGTACCTGCTCAGCGACCCCGAGTACTACTGGTCCTGGGACCCGAACACCAACCTCTACCCGGGCCTCGACGACCCGCGTGCGGCGCCGGGCTTCACGCTGGTCGCCGAGCAGGGACGACACCGGCTCTACAAGATCAGCGCCTGTGAGCCGCGCCGGTGATGCCCCGGCTGTAGACCTGCCACAGCGCGGTGGCTCCGGACAGGACGCCCTTGGGTGCGGCCGGTTTGACCTGGAACGGTCCGGCTTTCCGGGCGCAGTACGACTCACAGGAGCCGGTGCCGATCTTCAGCTCCGGCCCGGTTCCGGCCCAGGTCCACGGGCCGTCGAACCGCAGGGCGTAGACCCCGAACGGCTGGTCGGTGAAGGTCATCCGGCCGTCGGCGTCGGACACGGCGGTCGCGATCACCCGCTGATCCACCTGGTCCACCAGCGAGGCCGCGATTCCGGCCCGGTACTCGCCGTCGTCGGGCCGCTGGTTGCCGTTGCGGTCCTCGAAGAGCTGGAACTCCTTGTCCCCCGTGCCCGAGGCGACATGGGCCAGCAACCGGACCCGCGGGCCGGTCGACTGGCCGGCCTGGGCGAACGTGCACTCGGCCCGGACCACGCCGTAGTCCACGGTCTCGGCGGGCACCTCGCTGTGCACCTGGAAGGTCCGCGCCTGCCCAGGGGCGAGTCCGACGCCGTCCGCGGAGACGAGGTCGCCCCACTGTTCGGTGGTGACCTCGTCGAGCCCGTTCCCACCCCGGTAGCAGCGGGCGGTGATCCGGCTCAGCGGCTTGTCGCCGGTGTTCCGCAGGGTCCAGCTCAGCCGGGCGGTCTCGCCGGGCTCGTACTCGTCCCGGTCGAACACTCCGGCGACGGTGAGGGTGGCGGCCGGCGGCGGCGCCAGGCGCAGCTGCAACTGCCCCGCCCGCTCGTCGACCTGCACCGGGAATGACGCGGTCGCCCAGCCTTCGGGCACGTTGTCGACGGTGACGGTGATCTTCTTGGCGGGCAGTTCACCGAGGTCGAACCGGCCGTCCTCGCCGGTCTGCGCCGACCGGGGATGCATGTCGGACGGCAGAATGGTGCTCACCGTGGCACCGGCGATGGCCTCGCCCGGATCGACGCTGCCGTTGTCGTTCTTGTCGCCGTAGACCACCCCGGCGACCTGGTACGTCTCGCCCGGATCGGCCAGCGCGACCGGGGCCGCCGCCAGCAGTAAGGCGGTGAGTGTGGCGATCGGCAATGCGTGTCTGAACACGTTCCACTCCCAGATCAGCAGTTGGTGAAGTCGGTCGGCGCCACCCACGGGTGGCCCGGGTGGAAGATCCGGTCCTCCGGCCGGTACTGCTTGCCCATGACGTCGTACCAGGCACCTGGCTGCAATTCCGGGTCGTGTGGCCAGTACTGGTCCCAGATGGCCTGCTTCTCGTCCCGCCAGTAGCCCGACACGTTGTCCGGCCTGTCCCGGATCATGTAGCCCTGGTACTCGTCGCGGCGGATCAACGTCTTGCCCGCGGCGTCGGTGTTCGCGTCGGCCGCGAGGATCGCGCCGGCGACATGGTCGACGTGATCGCCCTGCCGGTGCCCGAGGGTGCTCTGCGTGCGGATGTGCCCCGGCTTCGCGGTCTCGATGATCGCCCGGAGCATCGCGGTGAACGAGGCCCGGTCGTACGCGGGCCTGCCGTCGATCGGCTGGGCCCGGAAACCCGGTTGGTTGATCAGCCGGAACAGGTCACCGCAGGGGTCGTTGTGCGCGCCGTCCGCCGCGTGGATGTAGGTGAACAGCAGCCGGACCCCGGTGCCGGTCAACCGGTTCGTCGCGATCTCGTGCCCGGCGAAGACCATCGGCTCGAAGACCCAGTTGTTCGGCACCTTCGCCGCCCGGGCGTACGCGGCCCGCTCGCCGTCGATCCGTTTGTTGGCGTACTCGATGTTCCCCGGCGGCACCTCGCCCGCGGTCAGGTAGACGACCCACACCTGTTGCCCGGCCTGGATGTCCGAGGCGATGTCCGGATTCATGAACAGCAGGTCGTCGTCCTGATGGGCACAGAAGCTCAGCGAGCCGGCGTATCGCGGCGCGGCGGCATCCGATTCGGAAACAGGTTCCATGGCTCCCACGAGAATCCCCCCAGCGATTCTGCTCGCCACACCGGCCGGCGTGGCGAGGCAATTCTAGTCACTGGAAGCGGAACTCGGGGCTAGTCCGTACGAACGCGTAGGACGAGTAGTGCGGCCACGACGACGCCGACGGTGGGCGGGATGACCAGGCCGAGAACCGCCTTGCTCACCACATCCACCGGGACGGTCAGGATGACCAGCGCGGACAGCCCGACGATGATCGCCCAGACCAGCATGACCCGGTTGGTCTCCCGCCGGGCCACCAGAATCGCACCGAGCAGCAGGGTCGCGGTGATCATCATCGACGACCAGACCAGCCCGGCCACATGCAGCGCGGACACCTGGAATTCGGGCTTGACCACGCGGACGAACCAGGGGCCGATCGCGCCGCCGAGCACCGCACCCAGCACGGCCAGCCCCGCGGTGGCGGCCAGACCCTTGGCCACCAGGCCACGCAGCGAGCGACGGCCGTCCGCGGAACTGGACATCCGCACGGCCATCGGCACCGCCAGCGCCTGCACCGGGGACAGCAACAGCAACGGAACCCTGGCCAGCGTCAACGCGTAGTACAACGCGCCCAGTGCCTGGTCTTCCTGCGCCGAGGCGAGCAGCTGGAACAGCGAGGGGTACCCGGTGATCACACTGGCGGTCAGCCCCGCGCCGAGCATCAGGTAACCGAGACGTCGCAGCAGCGGCCACCACGGCTCCCCCGAGCCGGTCAGGTCCAGGTTGCGCGCGGTGGCCCAGGCGAAGGCGAGCCAGACGAAGGAACCGGCGGCGACCGCGACGGCCAGCCAGTACAGGTTCACCATGCCCAGCAACAGGAGTACGCCGATCACCAGCAGCCGGATGACCGGCTCGGCGACCAGCAGCAGCCCGTAGTCCCGGACCCGGTTCAACCCGACGAGCACCCCGCGCACGGCGAACTGCGCGGCGAAGGCGACCCCGCCGACCAGCGCGACCGCCGACAGCGGGATCTCGGCGCCGTACAGCCGGTGGGCCACCGGGGGCAGCGCGAGCACCGCGCCCGCCAGCAACGCACCCAGCAGGCCGACCACGGCGACCTGGAGCACGGAGCGCCCGGCCCGCCGACCGTCCACAGTGGCCTCTGCGACGATCCGGGAGATCTCCTGCTCCACCGAGTTCATCGCGGCGCCGATGCCGAAGATGACTCCCCAGTAGACGAAGAACGTCTTGGAATCGGATCCCAGCAACACGGTCGCCAGGGTCAGCAGTACATAACCCAGGCCGGAGGCCACCATCAGCGCGATGGCCACCGTGCCGACCGACCGGCCGACGCCCTTACCCGGGTCCACTGTGGACTGCTCGGTCATCGGCTGAGCCTGGCCTTCCCCGCCAGCCACAGGCCACGCAGCACGCCGGCGCCGAAGCTGGCCGCGAAGATCGGGGCCAGCCATACCGTGGCCCTGACCTCCGCCCAGCTCGCTCCGCAGCGACGCACCAGCGCACCCGCGCCGAGCAATCCGAGCAGTACCAAGGAGATCGCGACGAGCGGCCACAGCACCAGCACCGCCAGCCAGCCGAAGCCGAGCAGGATCGCCGCGATCAACACGGTCCGCACCGGCCCGGCATGGCCGAGGTAGCTGTCGACGAAGGTGGTGCCGCGGAAGTTGCAGTGCTTGACGAACTTCTTGAACGAGTCGCGACCGTGGTAGATCGCGTTGAACTCCGGCGCGATGTGGAAGCGCTGCTGTCCGGCGATCCAGCGCAGCATTCCGGTGTCGTCGCTGGCGAACTTCACGTCGTCGTAGAGCGTTTCGAAGTGCTGGGTGGCCGCCCGCAACAGGTCGGCAGGCCCGCAGAACATGCCGGTTCCCTTGGGGAACGCGTCGAACTCGTCCAGCCCGTAGGACATCAGCCGCGGCTTGGCCAGGTACCGCCGCCAGCCGATCTTCTCCAGTGCGGCCCAGAACGCGGCGTACGGGTTACCCGCGGCGTCCACGTTGATGTGCCCGTTCCACACCAGGCGATCCGGGTGCTCCGCGAGTTGCGCGCCCAGGAAACGCAATGCCTCCGAATGGAGGATGACCCTGCTGTCCAGCAGCAACAGAAAGTCCCCAGTGACCTCCGCCATACCCCGTTGCCGGGCGGCGAAACGACCGGAATTCACCTGGGTAATAACGCGTATTCCGTGTTGTTCCACCAGCTCAGCGAGCACTTTTCCCGTGTCGTCGGTGCTGCCGTCGTCCACGACGACGACGTCCAAACGCCAACCGGCACAAGAGGATGCGGCGAACAACGCGTCGATGCTGCGGCGAATCCATACCGGTTCATTGAAAACCGGGATCACAACACTCAGTGGTGGTAGATCAAGCATTTTGAACCTGGCATACTTTTGCGCGGGCTTGGTTTTCGCTCATCGGCGCAGACCATACCTGGGGGGACTGAGCACCGTTAGCACCGCACTGGGGACCCCGTACGTCACCTTCGCTCCCGTCACTCTGTTTGAGAATTGGCAGTCTCTTGATCGCCTTCATCGTTGGAACCACCGCAGAACTCATCAAGATCGCGCCGGTCTACCACGCGATCGCCAAACGGGGCAGCACCCCGCAGATCTGGTTCACCGCGCAGCACGTCAACGAGGTGTCCAACACCCTTCGCGACCTGGGCCTGCCGGAGCCGGACGAATGGCTGGTGCCCCAGGAGACCGCGCAGAACCTGAGCAGGCCCGCTCAGGTGCCCGGCTGGGTGTGGCGGGTGGCGAGCACGTCCTGGCGGAAGCGCAAGAGACTGCGGGCGAAGCTGGCCGAGGACGGCAAGCCGGGCATGGTCATCGTGCACGGCGACACCTTCACCACGCCGTACGGCTCGTTCATCGGCCGTTTCCTGCTGGGCGCGAAGATCGCGCATGTGGAGGCGGGCTTACGGTCGGGCAGCTTATTGAGCCCGCTGCCCGAGGAACTGAACCGGCGCGTCGCCGGCCAGCTGGTCTCCTTCCACTTCGCGCCGACCGACGTCGAGGTGCACAACCTCCGCAAGGCGCCTGGCACGGTGATCAACACCAAGGCCAACACGGTGATCGACGCGGTGCGGATGGGCGCCGGCCACGAGCCGACGATGCCCGACCTGCCCGCCGAGTTCGGCCTGTCCACGCTGCACCGGTTCGAGCTGATGTCCCGCCCGGCCCAGTACGCCGAGGTGCTCCGGCTGCTCAAGAAGAGCAGCGAGCGGATGCCGATCCTCTACCTGGCGGGCGCGCACGAGCGTGAGGTGCTCACCAAGCACGACCTGATGGGCCTGTTCGACGAGAACTTCCAGCTCCGGCCCAAGCTCAACTACACCGGGTTCCTGCCGCTGCTGGCCAAGGCGAAGTTCGTGGTGACCGACTCCGGCGGCCTGCAGGAGGAGTGCGCCTACCTGGGGCAGCCCGCGGCCATCCACCGGGAGCGCACCGAGCGCCAGGTCGGCATCGGCACCAATGTGGTGCTCACCGAGATGCGCCTGGACGTGCTGGAGCGCTTCCTGTCCGACCCGGAGGCACTGCGTGCGCCTTCACTGCTGGACAAGTACAGCCCCAGCGACATCATCGCCGACACCCTCGTCGAGCACGGGTTCTGCTGAGGTTTAGCCTGGTCGCGCCTCTGCCACCGACAGACAAGGCGCGACCATGAGCTGGACCGATGCCATCCCCACCGCGGCGGCGTGCCTCGCCTGGCTACTCCTGCCCGGCCTGGCCGCCGCGTGGGCGCTGGGCCTGCGGGGAATCGCGGCAGTGGCCAGCGCGCCCGCGGTCAGCATGATCGCCATCGCCGGTAGCGCGACGGCGTATCCACTGCTCGGACTGCGCTGGGGCATCACCGGCGCGCTCGTCACCTCGGCGGTGCTCGTCCTCGTGTGCCTCGGCATCGGCTGGCTGCTCAGCAGGCGTGGGCTGATCGCGCCGGACACCGGGCGCTGGCGAGACCTGCTGGCACTCGGCGCGGGCCTGATCATCGCCGCGGCCATCGGCACCTCGATCTTCCAGGACGCGGCCGGCACGCCGGACAGGCTCATCCAGGCCTACGACGCGATCTTCCACTACAACGCCGTCACCGCGATCGTGGACAGCGGCAACGGCTCCACGCTCACGCTGAACAAGCTGGTCAATCCCCTGGCGGGCGCCGGTTTCTACCCGGCGGGCTGGCATGACCTGGCGGCGCTCACCAAGCTGACCGCGGGCAGCGGAACCGCGCTGGTCTGCAACGCGGTCGCGTTGATCAGTGCCGTGCTGCTGTTCCCGCTGAGCAGCAGCCTGCTGGTGCGCCAGGTTGCCGGTCGCAGCGCCGGACTGCTGCTGGCCGTCCCGGTGCTGAGCATCGCCTTCGTCGCCTTCCCGTGGACCATGATCAGCTACGGCACCCTGTGGCCGAACGCCCTGGCCCTGGCCCTGGTTCCGGTCGGACTGGCCGCACTCGTCTCGCTCTGCGGCATGGCCCGCGAGGACGCCTTCGACCGGCCGCGAGCCGTGCTGGTGCTGCTGGCCGCGTGCGGCGGCTGCGGGCTGGTGCACCCGAACGCCTTCTTCTCACTGCTCGCCATCGGCGTGCCGATCGCCGCCATCGGCCTGCTGCGCTGGGTACTGGGCCAGCGCCGGGAAGGCCGGTTCGGCCGGGCGCTGGGCATCGCGCTGGTGCTGTGCGCCGCCGCGCTGGGCGCCGCCTTCGTGATCGACCGGATGTCCATCTTCCACGCGGTGCGCGGCACCATCTGGCCGACGTTCCACACCCCGCTGTCCGCGCTGCAGGCCGTCCTGGTCAACGGCACGCAGGAGATCCCGGCGCCGAGCGTGCCGATGTGGGCGCTGTCCGTGCCGATGCTGCTCGGCCTGCTCATCGCGTTGCTGCGCCGCCAGTGGCGCTGGCTGGTGGCAAGTTACGCCGTGCTCACCGTGCTGTACGTGCTGGCCTCGGCGGTGAACAATCCGCTGAAGACCCACATCTCGGGCTACTGGTACAACAACGCGCCGCGCCTCGGCGCCATGCTGCCGCTGCTCGCGGTGCCGCTGATCGCCATCACCCTCGTCGAAGTGGGTGGCCTGCTGGCCCGGCTGTACGGCCGGCCGATGGACGAGGCGTCCGGGGCCAAGCGGGCACGGGTGCTCACCTCACTGGTGGCCGTGGCGGGCGCGGTGGCGATCGTGACGCTCCCCGGCGGCCTGGACCGGCAGCAACTGACCAACCAGCTGGCCGGCTACTACACGCCGCCGGTTCCCGGTCTCGTCGTGGTGGACGACCAGGAGCGGAAGTTCTTCCACCAGGTCGCGCAGCGGGTACCCGCCGAGGACGTCGTCGCCGCCAACCCGTGGACCGGCAGCCCGATGCTGTGGGCCCTCGAAGGCAGGCGGGTGCTGTGGACCGCGCTCGGCACCCCCGACGACAAGGACACCTACTACCTAGCCCAGCACCTGGACCAGGCGACCACCGACCCGAAGGTCTGCCCGCTGCTGGACCGGTTCAAGGTCCGCTACGTGCTGGACGACGGCGACTTCTACTGGCCGTGGGACCCGAACCTGCGCAACTACCCGGGCCTGGTCATGATCGGCAAGCCGGGCTTCCAGCTGGTGCTGGACGACGGCAAGCACCGGCTGTACGAGATCACCGCCTGCCGGTAGCCGGGCTTGGTCCGGGCTTCTGGCCTGTTGGCGAAAGCGGCTTTGGAGGGGGAGACGGGCTAGGGGCCCGTCTTTCCTGCCGGGCCGTTGGGTGGGGGCACGCCGGCCTGACTTTTCGGGCAGGATTCGAGTCTCAGGCGCTTCTGTCACGGACCCGCGCGTTACTACCGGTGCCCCTGGGGCCAGTGGTGTCCGCGTGGGTGAACCGGTCGGCAATGTTCCATCTTCAAGATGGATTTGGGGCCCCGGATCCATCTTGAAGATGGAACAATCCCTTGGTCCACTGTGGACTGAGGACGGAAGTCCGGTCCGGCAGAGTCGAGCCGCGCCCCGGCCCCGCGCAGTGGCCCATCCCCACCAGTCCGGCGTGCCCCCACCCGACACGCAGGCAGGAAAGACCCAAGCCCCGAACCCGTCTCCCCCTCCAAAGCCGCCTTCGCCGACAACCAGAAGCCCCCGCCCGCCAAGGTCAGCGGGCAGCCGCCCGATCCAGCAGCGGGATCACGGCGGACAGGAAGATCAACACGATCGCGGCCCAGTACAACAGCCCGACGAGCGGTCCCTGGAGCACGCCGTGGTGCCCACCCAGGTTGTAGTCGATCATCGCCGCCAGCCGGAGCAGGCCGCAGAGGATGCCGAGCACGCCACCCGTGGCGAACACGCGCAGCCCGAGCCGGGCGGAGAAGCGGTCGGCGATCCGGGCCAGCCGGAGGGCGGTGATCACCAGTCCGACGGAGGAGACGACGTAGTAACCGGTGTAGAGGTACGCCGTCGGCGAGGTGAAGGTGACCTGGTCAGGGGTACCCAGCTTGGCGAGGAACTCGGCGTAGTTGTTCGGCGTGGTCACCGCCAGCAGCAACACCGCGACTCCGGCGGTCACCGCCGCCCACAGCCACCGGCGGACCCGGCGGGTGGCCTCCGCGGCCGGATACATCTGGTGGGTGAACGAGCTGTTCATGCCCAGCACGAAGATGATGATCAACAGATTGGCCAGCGTGACGTCCACGCTGAGCGCCGTGTGCCCGTCGACGAACTTCTGCACCGGGCCCAGCTGCATGGTGATCGACGGCGCCAGCCCGGCCAGGCCGACGCACAGCCACACCGCGGCCGGATCCCGGCGATGGCGCAGATCGGCCAGCCTGACCAGCAGCGCCAGCCAGCTGAGCACGACGATCATCTTCCACACCAGAACCATGGAAACCCCCAGTCAGCGACCGGGTAGCGAGCCTACTACCAGCGGCGGTTGGCCACCTGGACGGCGAGCCAGAGCAGGTGCTTGAACCGGGTCGCGGCGGTGGACAGCCCCAGCCGGCGGGCGGCGCCGAGCTTGCTGTCCAGCAGCACCGAGGTCTGCGGGCCGAGGATGCGGCCACGGCTGTACTGGCCGTCGTGCACCCGGTAGCGCAGCAGCTCCTCCGGCAGCACGTCCACCACGGCGCGGCCGAGGAACCGCAGCCACAGGTCGTAGTCCTCGACGCGCACGGCGGCCGGGTTGAAGCCGTTCAGCTCCAGCGCGATGGACCTGCGCAGCATCACCGTGGAGTTCGTCATCGGGTTGAACAGCAGCAGGATCTTGGCGAGCTTCTCCGAGCCGATCGGGGTCGGCATCGGCCCGCGGTCCTCACCGGCGTCGGTGAACTTCCGGCCCCAGGTGGCAAGCAGGCCCAGCTCCGGGCGCGCCTCGAACTGGGCGACCTGCTTGGCCAGCCGGTCCGGGGCGGGCAGGTCATCGGCATCGCACAACGCGACGAGCTCGTGGGCGCACTCCTTGAGGCCCACGTTGCGGGCGACAGCCGGTCCGGAACGCGGCTTGTCGGTGAGCAGGATCTTGACCCGGCCCTCCGGCAGCTCCTTGGCCGCGGTGCGGTTCTCCTCGCACTCGCCGTCGAAGACCAGCACGACCTCCCAGTCCTGGTGCGTCTGAGCGTCGATCGCGCGCAGCGTCTCGGCCAGGTACTTCGACTTGGGCGCGCAGGGGATCAAGAACGACACCGGCTGGGACATGGAGCCTCCACCAACTGCGGAATTCAGGCAGGAATAGGCTAGTGCGGTGGCCCCCATCACCGAGGAAGCACCCCCGACCGGGACCGCGGGCAATACCCTGCTCCGCCGTTTGCGGAGCCTGCCCGCGCAGACCGTGATGACGGTCGAGCAACTCGGATTCGCCGCGATCTCCTTCTCGGTGCAGGCGGTCCTGCTGCTCGGCGGCGTGCCCAACTCCGACTTCTCGGTCTTCGGACTGGTGATCCTGGTACCGCTCAGCCAGTGGTACCTGGGCCGCGCGCTGGCCTCCGAGCCGCTGCTGGTGAGCAAGGCCGTGGACCGGCTGCGCGGCGCGGCGGCGACGGCGCTGGCCCTGGGCCTGCTGATCGGCGCGGGCTGCCTCGTGGCGGCGGTGTTCTTCGACGGGCTGACCCGGAACCTGCTGATCGCGCAGGCGATCGCCTCGCCACTCCTCGCGGTGTACGACCACGCCCGCTACGTCACCTATGTGCAGCGGCGACCGTTCCTCGCGGTGCTGGGCGACACGCTGTGGCTGCTGCTGTTCGCCGTCGCGGCGGCCGTCCTGGTGGCCACCGGGCACTGGACCGTGTTCCCGATGTACGCGGCCTGGCTGGGCGCGGGCATGGCGATGGGGCTGCTCGCGGCGCTGCGCACCGGCTCCCCGCTCGCACTGTCCGCGATCCGCGGGTGGTTCCGCGAGCGGCGCACGCTCATTCCGGGCTTCCTGATCGACGCGATGTACCTGGTCATCGGGCTGAACGGCACGTTCTACGTCGCCCGCCTGGTGCTGGGCGAGGACGGTTTCGGCCTGCTGCGCAAGGCGCTGACCCCGGTCACCGCGTTGACGGTGTTGTTCGTCGGCATCGGCAACGCGCTGCTCGGTCACCTGGCAGGCCGGGACGCGCACCAGGTCCGCCGGGCTCCGGCGACGGCGAGCGGCCTGGCCGCCGTGCTCACCGGCTTCTGCGCTGCGGTCCTGCTCGTACTGCCCAGCGGAATGATGACCTCGGTGCTGGGAACCGACTGGTCCGAGTTCCGGCTGGTCAGCCTGTTGCTGCTGGGCTACGTGCTGTTCCTGGCCTGCGGTCAGCTGGCCCTCCAGGCGGCGAAGGCCACCGGCTGGGCCTGGCTCGGGCCGAGGGTGCGCACCGTGGAGATGATCGTGGAGATCAGCCTAGTCGGGCTGCTGGGCTGGAAGTACGGCCCGATCGGGTCAGCCTGTGGCATGGCGACGGCGTGGTTCCTCGGCGCGGCACTAGCCTGGCTCGGGCTGTTGGGCGCCGGGCGAAAGTCTGCCGCAGAATCTGTGTGAATAACCCGTGAGAAACAAGGTCCCTGGGGGTACACCAAGACTGGCGACCCATAGCCAGCGAGGAAACATAGGATATAGCACTGTGCACATAGTTGATCTGGCCTCGGCGTATCCCCCACACAAGGGCGGGCTGGAACTGCACGCCTATGAGCTGCACCGGCATCTGCTGGACGCGAACCCCGATCTGCGGATCACCGTGCTGACCTCGAATCTGGGCGGCGGCGCCGCCGAGGAGTCCTTCGGTGACCGCTGGACGGTCAAGCGCTGGCCCGCGTGGGTTCCGGTGAACCCGCTTCCGGTGCCCGGCCCGAAGTTCTTCCGCATGCTGAAGGAGAACTCTCAGCCGGACAGCGTGCTGATCACGCACACCCGGTTCTTCGTGCACGCCGCACTGGCCGGCTGGTGGGCCAAGCGGCACGGTCTGCGCCGCATCCACATCGAGCACGGCTCCTCGCCGGTGCAGAGTGGCGGCGGCTTCGTGAAGTTCGTGGCGAACACCGTCGACTTCGTGCTGGGCAGGCCGATGATGCGTCAGGCGGATGCCGTGGTCGCCGCCTCCGGCGCGGCCGCCGAGTTCACCCGGCGGCTGTCCGGCGTGGAGCCGTATGTGCAGCGCCGGGGCATCGACATGGGCGACACCACCTGGCAGCCCGCCACCGGCCGGACCTCGCTGCTGTTCATCGGCCGCATGCTGGACGGCAAAGGCGTCGGTGACCTGCTGATCGCGGTGGTCCCACTGCTGGCGGAACGCCCGGAGCTGTCCGTCCGGCTGGTGGGCGTCGGCCCGAACATGGACGAGTTCCGCGCTCAGGCGGTCCAGCTGGGCATCGCCGACCGGCTGCACTGGCTCGGCGCGGTGTCCGACGAGCAGCTCGTCGCGGAACTGAGCAGCACGACGCTGTTCGTGAACCCGTCCTGGACCGAGGGCCTGCCGACCACGGTGCTGGAAGCGGCGGCCATCGGCCTGCCCGTGGTGGCCACCGACGTCGGCAGCACCACGGAGATCGTGCAGGACGG
This sequence comes from Pseudonocardiaceae bacterium YIM PH 21723, assembly GCA_003600225.1. Lineage (GTDB taxonomy): Bacteria > Actinomycetota > Actinomycetes > Mycobacteriales > Pseudonocardiaceae > QZFT01. The sequence goes on along the minus strand of QZFT01000035.1, from coordinate 44,297 downwards.
GGAGACCGGCTGGATCGTGCCAGCCAAGCGGCCCGGAGCACTGCGTACCGCGATCCGCGAGGCACTGGACAACCCGGACATGCGCGTGGACCGGGCCGAGGCGCTACGCAAGGCGACCAAGGCCAACTTCTCCTGGGACGCCACCGTGGAGCTGTTCACCAAGCTCGTCCGCGGCTGAGGCGTTCGTCGCCTCTGGCTGTCAGCGAAAGCGGCTTTGGAGGAGGAGACGAGCTCGGGGTGAGGTCTTTCCTGCCTGGCGGGAATGGGCCGCTGCGCGGAACTGAGTGTCCACTGTGGACCGAGGCACCGCGTCACCTACACGGACACCAGGGGTCACAGGGGCACCATTAGTCGCGCGCAGAGACAGACCGACCTAACCCCCCCCCAACGCGAAGTTGGCGAGGTTCGGGGAAGAAACCGAACCTCGCCGACTTCGGAGCAAGGGACCTAGAGCTTCTGGCCGGCCTTGAGAGTCTCAACCTCGAGCTGGAGGATCGCCAGGTCCTCGTTCAGCTTGCGGGTCTCGCCCTCGACCCGGGACAGCTCCCAGGACAGGTGCAGCGCCACGCCGATGAGGAACACGATCGCCACGAAGAACAGCAGGTTGGACGGGACCGTGAAGCCGATGGCCAGGGTCAGCCCGCGCAGCGCGGTCGGGCCGATGAAGGTCAGCACCAGCACCACGAGCCCGGAGATCAGCCAGAGGAAGGCGTACTTCTCGGTCAGCTGACGGCGGCGCAGCATCTCGAAGATGCTGGCCAGGATGAACAGGCTGCCGAGAACGCCAATGATGTAAGCGGTCATCGCGCTTCGCTCCTTTCGGCCAGCAACTCGGCTGCGGGCAAGCCCGCCTTCACGGACACGTCCCAGCGCCGGACCAGGGCCAGCAGCAGGGCGAAGCCCGCGCGGCCCAGGTACACGGTGGACTTGAGCGGGTTGTGGCTGGGCGTACCGGCCCGGCGGGCGCGCATGTTCGCGGGCACCTCGGTGATCCGGCAGTCGCCGCGCACGGCGATCACCAGGGACTCGATGGTGTCGCCGAGGTATTCCACCGGGTAGTTCTCCGCGAACAGCGGCAGGCACTTGGCGCCCGTGGCCTTGAAGCCGGAGGTGACGTCGGTGAGCTTGGTCTTGGCCAGCCGGGTGAACACCCAGCTGAGCACGACCATCGCCCACTTGCGCGGGCCGGTCACCTTGTAGTCGGGCTTGGGGTTGGTGAACCGGGAACCGATCACCAGGTCCGCCTCGTCCAGCTTCGACAGCAGCAGCGGGACCTCGCTCGGGTCGTGCTGGCCATCGGCGTCCACCTGGACGACCACGTCGTAGCCGTGGCGTACGGCGTAGCGGAATCCGGCACGCATCGCGCCGCCCACACCCAGGTTGTAGGAGAGTTCCAGGACCATGGCACCAGCGCGGCGCGCGACCAGCGCGGTGCGGTCCGGGGAGCCGTCATCGACGACGAGCACGTCGACCGTGGGCATCGCGGCGCGGATCTCCCGCACCGTGTCGCCTACGGAGTCCTCTTCGTTCCACGCAGGCACCACGATGAGTACACGTCGATCAGTGCTTTGTTTCGACACGCCGTGAGCTTATCGTCAGCCCATTTCATGAATATCCGGCGGTGGCCATTGTGTACGGAGGGTTAACGGAGCTCACCGCGCGCACCACATCGGCCTCGACCGTCCCGATCCGGACGCCTTGTGACAGACCGACAGACAGAGCTATGGGCCGAACCAGTGAATTTGCCGGACGAATCCTCCCTGCGCCGAACGGACCACATATAGCCAACCAATAGGTCAGTTCCGGACGGGCGCGAGGCGGTTACCCGATCGATCAACCAGCATCGAGGGTGATCTTCCTAGGTAGTTCTGCCCATGCCAAGTGGTCCACTCCATCAGCGAACTCTATTGATCGACAGGGGTTTTCCGGCCCGAATTCGCCCCCTCGGTCCCTGCCCAACGCTTGGCGACAGTCGTACCGTCAATGGTGTGACAACGCTGGGACTGGATTACTCCGCTGGACGGATAGCAGGCGCTGCGATCCGGGACGCGGGCTACAGCTACGTCATGCGCTATCTGTGGTTTCCAGGGCAGGGACATGCCTACCTGACCGCGGACGAGGCGCAGGACCTGCTGGGGGCCGGTGTCGCGATCGGGCCTATTTTCGAGAGCACAGCCGACCGGGCCGCACAGGGCTGGGACGCCGGGGTCGCCGACGCGAACACCGCGGCTGGGCAGCTGAACACCGTTGGGGCGCCTGGAGATCAGGTCGTCTACTTCGCCGTTGACTTCGACGCGTCCGAAGGTCAGCAGGGTGCGATCAACGACTACTTCCGCGGTGCCGCCTCGGTGCTGGGAGCCGGACGGGTCGCGGCCTACGGGGGCTACTGGCCGATTTCCCGCCTGTTCGACGCGGGACTCATCGCCTACGGCTGGCAGACGGCCGCCTGGTCGGGCGGCAACGTGGACAACCGCATCTCGCTGTTCCAACGCATCGGAACGTCGAATGTGGCCGGTATCGACTGTGACATCAACGAGCTCTACAAGCCCGCTGGGCTGTGGGGAGGGGAAGACGACGTGGCCTGGAACGACCAGCTACCCAATCCTGCCTACAAGCAGGACCAGCCCGGTACCGGCCTGCCGACCTACTCGGCGGCGGACTGGCTGACGCACACCAACGTCAAGGTCGACGCGCTGACCGCCAAGGTGGACGAGCTGTCCAACAAGCTGGACAAGCTGCTGGACGGCCTGAACAAGGGCTGAACGATCCGGTGACGACCGTGACCGGGGGTTCCCGGTCACGGTCGCCTTCGCGTCAGACGGTCTCCAGCTTCCAGACCTGGTCGGTGTACTCCGGCACGCAGTCCCACTGGTAGAGCTGCTGGCCGTTCTCATTGCCGCCACCGGACAACAGCGCGAGGCAGCGGTTGGTGAACGCGTTGCGCAGCTGGAATCCACCCTTGGCCACCGGCTCCAGCTTCCACAGCTGGTCGGCGTAGGCCGGAACGCAGTCGAACTGCTTCACCGGCTGGCCGTTCCCGGTTCCGCCGCCGGAGAAGACGACCATGCACCGGTCGGTGAAGGCGTTGCGCACCTGGTAGCCACCGGGCGTGGGCTCCAGCTTCCACACCTGGTCCGCGTACTGCTTGAGGCAGTCGAACTGCTTCACCGGAGCGCCGTTCGCCGGGTCGCTGCCGAACACCACCGCGCACCGGTTGCCGAAGGCGTTGCGGAGCTGCTGCGGGCTGCTGGGAGTGCTGGCCGCGATCCAGCCGGCCAGGTCGTCCACCCGGAACTCGGTGCTCCCCGGCTTCGGGTCCCTGGCGCCGTAGCAACCCTGCAGTCCACTGGCGCCGTGCACGGCCACCAGTTCACCGCCACGCAGCGCCGGGCCACCGGCGTCGCCCTGGCAGGTGGTGGCCGAGCCGGTCAGGTCGAACTCGGTGCCGCGCAGCGCGCCGACCTGTGCGGTGGCCACGTGTGGCTTGTCCGGCAGCCATTCGGTCGCGGTGCGGCCGTAGCCGAGGAGTTGCAGGTTCTCCCCCGCGGCGGGTGCCTGGGTGGCGATCTTGACCGGGGTGAGGTCGAACTGCGGGGTGGCCAGCTTGGCCAGCGTCACGCCCCGGTCGGTGCGGGCGACCTGGTCCACGATCTTCACCGCGCGGCCGTCGCTGTTCCACTGCGACCTGCGGCCGAGGTAGGCGGTCGCACCCTGCAGCGGGCAGCCGCTGATGGTCAGCACCCACTGCGGGGCGACCAGGGTTCCGGAACAGGCGTGGTCGCCGTTCTCGATCTTGACCAGGGTGGCCGGGGCGTCCGTGGCCTGACCGCCGGTGAGGGCGTTCGCCGCCGGCACACCCCCGATCAGGGCGGCGACGGTCAGGGTCGCCAATACAGCCTTGCGCATGTTCCCTCCAGTAAAAGCACGTTCACGCTTGATCCAGCTCGTCGAGGGCGGCACGCACGCCGTCGATCAACTCCTCGGCTGAGGTGTCGCCCTCGACTCGCTGTTCCGGATCCGGGTAGTAGTCCTCCAGCAGGAACCACACCGCGTTCAGCGCCCGGTCGAGGGCGCCGTGGGTGCGCTCGGTGGTCCGGCGCCGGGTGGCGTACCAGGCGTCGTGGAACTCCTCCGGGGGCATCGATCCGGCGACCAGCGCACGCATCTGCGTGAGCATCTCCGCCAGACCGCTTCCCGGTGGGAGATCGACGGCTTTCGCCCAGGACTGCTGTTCGGACCGGACCACGGAGCACCTCCAGCTAGTTCTTCAGAATTCCCTTTTCGATGATGTCGGTCCACTGGTTCGGGAACAGCTTCCAGCCGGACCAGAACTTCCCCGTCTCATCGAGCATCACCATGATCGGCCTGTTCGCATCCGCCGGGTTGGGCTTGATGAAACCGACGGCCTGACCCTGATTGCGGTAGTTGAACCGGAAGATCTTGGTGTCCGGCGCGGTCATGTGCTCCCGCATCGCCTGCTCCCAGAGCTTCTTGTTCGCGGTGTTCTTGCCCCCGCTGATCCCGAAGTCCACGGCGTGCTTGAACTTCTGGTCCAGCGGATCCTGCTTGTTGAAGTAGTCGCCGAAGTCGGACTTCGACTCCCAGCCGCCCTTGGCCCCGGCCGGTCCACAGCCCGCGTTGTGCACCAGCACCGGCTCGGCGCCGCCACCGTCCACGTAGTAGGTGTGCACGCCCTCGACGGTCAGGTTGTAGACCCGGCCCTGGTACTCGTGCCGCACCGCTGAGGTGACCTCGACCGGGCGACCGTCCGGGCTGAGCAGGTGCTGCCCGGCCCGCACGTCCCTGGCGAAGGTCCAGTAGCCGCGGTCGGTGACCCAGAACGGGTGGTTGCCGGTGGCCTGGATGGTGCCCGCACCGGCGGTTCCCACGGCGACCAGTTGCTTGACCCCGGATCCGATGATCACCCTGGTGACGGCGTGCGCCCCGGACTGCTTGGTCACCGGATCGCCGGCCAGTACCCGATCACCGACCTTGACCTGCTCGATCGCCTTACTGCTGCCGTCGGCGAGGGTCACCCGGGTCCCGGGCAGGAAGCTGTTGCCTGGCACCTTGCAGGCCTCGATCGCCTCCTGCATGGCCTTGCGACCGGCCTTGACCTCGTTCTTGGCCTCGTCGACCCGCTTGAGGAACTTGCCGACCTTCCCGATGACCTTGCCGATGGCGCTGGCCAGCTTGAAGCCCTTGCCCAGCAGTGCGAGGGGGTTGGCGAAGGACAGCGCGTTGATCGCGGTCCAGATGCAGGCCTCGACATCGCCCTGGGTGAAGCACTTGACGGCGTCGTTGTAGCCGATCAGTTCCAGGATGACCTCGGCGCCGTTCTCCTTCAGGAAGTCCAGCAGGCTCTTGTCCGCGTCCTTCTGCGCCTGCTTGAACTTGTCGATGCACGCCTGGTCGCCGTTGCAGGAGGCTTTGAGCTGCTCCTCCTCGTTGGCGCTCATCTCGCCACGCGCGTGGGCGGCCTGGTCCTCCGCCTGCTGCTTGGCCTGCGCGATGTCGTAGGCCTCGTTGGCCGCGGCCTGAGCGGCCTCGGCGTCCTTGCCGGCCTGGACGGCGGAGGCGCGGGCGGCGGAGGCACTGGCCGCGGCGTCGGCGGCCGATGCCCTGGCCTGTGCGGCGGAACCGGCCGCGCGGGTCGCGGACACCGAAGCCGCCTGGGCGTCGGCCTGCGCGGCGTCGGCCGCGGCCCGCGCCGACTTGGCCGATTCGGCGGCCCGCGCGGCGGACTGCTGCGCCTCCAGGGCCGACTGCTTGGCCTGCTCGGCCCACTTGGCGGCCTCGTTGGCCCACTCCCGGGCCTTGGCCGCCCACTGCTTGGCCTCGTCGGCGGCCTTGCGGGCGTCGGACGCGGTCTTCCACGCGTACGCGGCGGCCTCCTGGGCACCCGCGGCAATGCGGGTGGCCTCGGCGACCAGGCGACGCACCTGGGAGACGTGCGACGCGGTCAGCTGGTCGCGCTGGGCCGCCTTGAACTGGCCGGTCTGCACGAACTCCCGCGCGTAGGACGGCGGTCCGGCGAGCGCGATGTTCGCGGCGACCTGGACCTCGGGTCCGCCGTTGGCCAGCAGGCCGCCGATGGTGGTCCGGTCGTCCTGGTTCTGCGCGACGTACTGCCCGGTCTCCAGGAACTCGACGACGTCCTGCGGGGTGCCGTCGAGGGCCTTCTGCCCGGCCCGCTGAGTGGCCCCGCCACCCTTGGCCATGATCCCGCCGACCTTCTTCCGGTCGTCGGCCTCCTTGCCCTCGTACCACTGGGTACGCAGGAACTCCTGCGGCGTGCCGTCCTCGGCGTCGGAGCGGTAGGCGAGCTTGGCGGCGGCCTTCTGCTTGTCGCTGCCGGTGTTCTCCGCGATGTACCGGATGCGGGCCCGGTCATCGGCGTCGGCGGCGAGTTCCCGCTGCTCGGTGAGGTAGCGGCGCATCTCCTTCACGCCGCCACCGAGTGCCTGCTCGGCGGCGGTCCGGGTCCACGGGCCACCCTGGGTACGCAGGCGCAGTGCGGCCTGCCGGCCGTTGCCCAGCACGGCGGCGTCATCGGCGCCCGGCGCGGTGGCCTTGTCCAGGAACCCCTTGGTCTCCGCGTCGATCCGGCTGGCCTCGGACTTCTCCCAGGCGATCTTGGTGTCGGCCTCCGCCTTGGCCTGCTCGGCGGCGGCGATGCCCTCGTCCTGCATCTGCTGCAGCCGGTTCTTGTCCGATTCGCGGGCGGCCTTCTCGATGGAATCGGCCAGCTGGGCGGCACTGGTCGCCGCCTTCGCCGCCTCGTCGGCCGCCTTCGCGTGCTTCTCCGACTCGGTGGCCCACTTGTCGGCCTCACCGGCATGCGCGGCCGCCTCGTCGGCGGCCTTCGCGGAGTTCTCCGCGTGCTCGGCGGCCCGGATGGCCGCGTTGTACGCGTCGTAGGCGGCCTTGGCCGACTGGCTGGCGAACGACTCCGCCCGCCCGGCGGCCCGGTTGGCCTGACCGGCGAACCGGTGCGCGTCGTCGGCGGCCTTCTTGGCCCGCGCGGCCTCGGCACCGGCGACCCCGGACTGGTTAGCGGCCTCGGCGGCGGCGGACGCGGCGGCGTCGGCATTGGCACCGGCGCTGGCCGCGGCGCGACCCGCTCCGGCGGCCTGGTTGGCGGCGTCACCGGCGGCCTTCGCGGCGTCCGCGGCGAGGCGGGCACCCTTGGCGACATCGCGGGCCTTCTGCGCGGCGGCCCGCGCGTTGGCGGCCTGGTTGGCGTCACCGGCGGCGGCCGCTGCGGAATTGCGGGCGTCACCGGCCGCCTGGGCTGCGGCCGCTGCCGCCGAGGCGGCGCGCTGGGCGGCGTCGGAGGCCACCCGGGCGGCGTTGTTGGCGGCGCTCGCGGCGGAGATCGCCTCCTGGGCGGCACGCGCGGCCCGGTTCGCGAAGTCGGCGGCGCGGGCGGCGGCGGCCGAGGCGGCCTGGGCCTCACCCTTGGCGGCGACGGCCTCGTCACGGGCCTTCAGCGCGGCCTCCTTGGCCAGCGCGGCGGCGGCGACGGCCTTGTCCGAGGCCTCCTTGGCCGCCGCGGTCTCCCGCTTGGCCTCCTCGCCGGCGGCCTGGGCCAGGCCGACGAGCTCACCGATACTGGCCTGCTCGTTGTCCCGGGCGCGGGCGGCGTGCTGGCCGGTCTTCAGGAACTCCTGAACGTCCTCGTCACCGCCGTCCAGGGCGAGCTGCGCGGCCTTGTTCACCTCATCGCCGCCGGTGGCCATGATCCCGCCGACCTGCTTGCGCCGGTCGGCGATCTCCGGGTCGTACTGGCCGGAGGTGAGGAACTTGACCACGTCGTCCGCGGTGCCGTCGAGGGCCTTCTGCGCCTCGCGCTGGGTGGCCGGCCCGTTGGCGGCCATGATCGCGCCGACCTGGATCCGCTGGTCCTTGCGGAACGGGTCCTTCCAGCCGTCGTCGATGAACTTCTGCACGGTGTCCGGGCCGCCGTCGAGGGCGGCCTGCGCGGACTCCCGGACGTTGCGCCCGGCCAGGGACATGATCTGGCCGACCCGGACCCGGTTGTCGTGGGCGACGGTGACCTTCGAGCCGGTGTTCAGGAAGGCCTTGACCTGGTCGTCCGAGCCGAGCAGAGCGGCCTGCGCGGCCTGCTGGGTGGACGATCCGCCGGCCTTGAGCAGATCGACGACCTTCTCCCGGTCGGTGCGCAGGTCCTCGGCGGCGACCGTGCGGTACGAAGCGATCACGGTGGCCATCGATTCGCCGGCCATACCGGCGACCAGGGCCACGAAAAGGATCAACGCGGTGAATATGTGGCTTAATCTGAAGCGAGCAGGGTCGCGCACGACAAAACCCCCACGGTGTCGGTGAAATGTCCCGACTTTAACCCGGACAATCGGTGGATCCGCTCACTTCGGGCGACCGCCGAAATGTGCGGCAAAACGGCTTAATGCCAACGGAATCACCCTTTGACCGGCGACTACTCGCGACGTACTGTCACGCGGAAGCCGTTGGGGGCTGGGGTACTGATCATTACCTGTATTACATCCGTTAAATATAGGAGCGGCATAAACATGCGATTCACCAAGGTCTTCGCGGCGGCCGCCTTAGGCATCGCCGCCCTGCTGGGTGCGACCACCTACTCCCCGGGCGTGCTGTCGGTGGCCAGGGCCGACGACACCCCGCCGCCGATCGTCGAGGACGGCGACTACCCGGACAAGGCGCCCGCCGCCGCCATCGGCATCGTGCTGAAGAAGGGCAACGGCAAGATCCAGTGGGTCGACTGCGCCAAGGGCGGTGACCTGATGAAGGTGGAGGCCGAGTCGATCAACGACACCCGCTACCCGGGCACCGACGCCCGCGCGCACACCGGCTGCTTCGTGGTACTCGGCTCGAACGGCTTCCTCTCCCTGGAGATCAAGGCCACCACGTTCATCCGCAAGGACTCCTCGCACAAGATGAAGGCCACCACCATCGCCAAGGCGAACGGCCAGGAGGTCAAGCGGGAGTACGACATCACCCGCGACACCGCCACCCCGGTCGGCGAGGGCCCGTACCCGGAGGAGGGTCCGGCGACCCTGCTGGAGCTGCGGTCCGTCTAGGCCAACTGGGCCTCGGCGAGGGTGCCGATGTGCTTGGCGATCTCCAGTGAACTGGTGGCCGCCGGAGAGGGCGCGTTGAGCACGTGGATCTGACCAGGGGCCTGGTCGATGAGGAAATCGTCGACCAGGCCGCCGTTCCGCAGCATCGCCTGGGCGCGCACCCCGGCCCCGGCGGGCACGATGTCCTCGCTGGTCACCGCCGGGACCAGCCGGGCGAGGCTCTTCGCGAACCGGGCCTTGGACAGCGATCGGGAGACCTCGCCGATGCCCTCACCGAGGTTCTTCGCGGCCAGTCGCCAGAACCCGGGGAAGGCGAGCGTCTCCCCCAGGTCACGCGGGCTGACATCCCGCCACCGGTAACCCTCGCGAGCCAGGGCCAGCACCGCGTTCGGCCCCGCGTGCACGCTGCCGTCGATCATCCGGGTCAGGTGCACGCCGAGGAACGGGAAGGCCGGGTTGGGCACCGGGTAGATCAGGCCACGCACCAGATCCCGGCGCTCGGGCGCGAGCTCGTAGTACTCGCCCCGGAAGGGAACGATCTTCGCCGAGGGCCGCAGTCCGGCCAGCCGGGCGATCCGGTCGCTGTGCAGCCCGGCGCAGTTGATCACCAGGTCGGCGGTGAAGTCCCCGGCGGTGGTGTCGATCCGGCCCAGGAAGATGTCGGTGACCCTGGTGTTCAGTCGCAGGTCCGCGTCGAGGTCGTCGGCCAGTGCCCGGCACACGGCGGCGTAGTCGATGATCCCGGTGGACTCCACCCGCAGCGCCGCGACACAGGCGACCTCGGGCTCGTACTCCCGGGCCTCCTCGGCGGTCAGCAGCCGGGCCGGCACGCCGTTGGCCTCCGCCCGCTCGTGCAGGGTGCGCAACGCGGGCAGTTCGGCCTCTTCGGTGGCCACCACCAGCTTCCCGCACACCTGCACCGGGATGTCGTTGGCCTCGGCGAACTCGACCATGGAGGCGGCGCCGGCCACGCACATCCGCGCCTTGGCCGAACCGGGTTTGTAGTACAGACCGGCGTGGATGACCCCGCTGTTGTGCCCGGTCTGATGCGCGGCCCAGCGATTCTCCTTTTCCAGGAGCACCACCCGATACCTGCCGGCCAGTTCCCTGGCTACCGCCAAACCGATGATGCCGCCACCAATGATCACGACCTGCCGCATGAGTAGCACATTACACAGTTAGCCCGAGGGCGAAACAAAAGATTGATGTTGCCCCGCGTTATCTAATTCATGGGGCATTCACGTCGGGGGTCGATCACTACAAGGGGGAGCAATTTCGCCATGCGCAGAATGACGATTGTCGGTGCCGCGACCATATGCGCGTTGGCCGCCACGATTCCGAGTGCCTCCGGCATCTCCGGCGGCAGCACGCTGCCGGACGGGCAGCACACGTACACGGCGAAGGTGGAGACCTCGGCCGGTACCTGCAGCGGCGTGCTGGTGGAACCGGAGTGGGTGCTGACCGCGGCCGACTGTCTGCCCACCGAAGGCGCGCTGGGCACGGTCACCCTGAACAAGACGGTGCCGATCGCGAGCCAGGTGCGGCGCACCGACCGCAACCTGTCACTGGTGAAGCTGAGCCAGCCGATCACCGGGATCACCCCGGTCACCCTGGCCTCGAAGGCGCCGGCCGCCGGTGACCAGCTGACCGGCATCGGCTTCGGCCGTACTAAGACCGAGTGGTTCCCGGAGAAGGCCTCGGTCGCCACGTTCACCGTCGGCGCCGTGCGGCCCACCGAGCTGGACCTGACCGGCGACGCGGACACCTGCAAGGGCGACGCGGGCGGCCCGCTGCTGCGCGGCTCGGAACTGGTAGGCGTGCACAGCGCGTCCTGGCAGCACGGCTGCCGGGGGTCCGATTCGGAGAAGCAGGGCAGCGTCGAGTCCCGGACCGACGACATCAACGGCTGGATCCGTAGCCAGATCCCGAGCATGGCGCTGACCTGCAAGTCGGCCGGCAATGTGTTCATCACCGGCCAGAACGGCGCACTCCGGCTGTACCAGCACAAGGGCATGACTCAGGGAACGTTCGACTGGGTGAACGGCGGCGGCCAGCAGATCGGCAGCGGCTGGCTCGGCGCCCGGACCATCGCCGGTCCGGACAACATCGTCTGGGCGTTCGTGGAGACCGGCGAACTGCGCCGCTTCCACTACCTGGGCGGCACCGCGTGGGAGAAGTTCGACGGCAAGGACTTCAAGGTCGTCGGCAGCGGCTGGGGCCACTACTCCTCGGACCCGGCCTACCGGAACCGGGTGACCGTGGACGGCCGCGGCGACATCTACAACATCCAGAAGAACGGAAACCTGGACTTCTACCGGTACAACGCGGCTGCCAATTCCTGGACCCACCGCACCATCACCGGCGGCTGGGACAAGTACAACCTGATCGTCGCCGCGGGCGATGGCGTCATCTACGCACGCCAGCCGGGCGGCGAGCTGTTCCGCTACGTGTACGACGACGTCACCGGCACCCTCAGTGACCACGGCGGGGTCGGCGTCGGCTGGCAGATGTTCAACAGCATCTTCTCCGCAGGCGGCGACATCCTGTACGGCGCGCGCGCCAACAACGGCGGCGAGCTGCTCTGGTACCGCTACCTGCCGGCGTCCAAGAGCTGGGTCAGCGGCAACGGCAAGGTCGTCGGCTCCGGCTGGTACGGCGAGTACAACCTCACCGCCGCCCCGGATTCGTGTGTGCCGGTGAAGTAACCCCCTGCTCCGAAGTCGGCGAGGTTCGGGTTCCCGGCGAACCTCGCCGATTTCGGGCTTTCCACCCGATCGAGTCCTACCTATGCGGTCAGGACAAGTACGAGGGTGAAGTCATGATCGATAAATTGTGGTGGCCGGACTGGCCCCTGGCGGCCGCAGCCGATGCGCACCAGATTGTGCGCGATCCCGACCGCAGGTGCCTTCTCGGTGCGATGCGGCTGATCGGACACCCCCTATCAAAGCGGTGATCATCAGACGGCTGGACCAGTCAGGAATCACCGCTTGGAAGGCTCGCGGAGCCGACCTACGGAACTATGCGGAAGGGGTGGATGGGGAATGACCGATTCCACTGCTCAGGCTCATCGTCGAGCCATCCTGGCCGAGTACGCCGCAGAAGAAGCCGAGGCCGCTGCGGCCGAAGCGCTGGAGAACGAACAGGCCGTCATCTCCGTTCGTGTCCCTTCGAGGCTGGCCGAGAACCTCAAATCCATGGCCACCGATGAGCACATCCCGACCTCGGCGTTGATCCGGCGAATCCTCACCCAGGCCGTGCAGCACCCCGGTCGGCCGGTGCTGACCGTGGAACAGGTCGAGGAGATCGCTCGCCGGATCACCCGCGAGGAGTTGAACAGCTAGAACCAACGCTCCAGAACGAGGGCTACGCCGTCCTCGGAGTTGGGCGCGGTGACCTCGTCGGCCACCGCGAGGACGTCCGGGTGGGCGTTGGCCATGGCGACGCCGTGGCCCGCCCACCCGAGCATCGCGATGTCGTTGGGCATGTCGCCGAAGGCCACCACATCCTTGGCCTCGACCCCCAGCTCCGCGCAGACCGTGGCCAGGCCGGTGGCCTTGGTGATGCCGCGAACCGCCAGTTCGATCAGCCCGTTGTCGGTGGAGTAGGTGATGTCCACGGCGTCGCGGAGCACGGCCTCGGCGGCGATCAACATGTCCCGGCTGCGCAGTTGCTCGGCGCGGACCAGCAGCTTGATCGCGGGCGAGCCGATCAACGCGTCGAGCGGCACGATCGCCGAGTCGGCGTCCGGCCAGGCGTGCAGGTAGCCGGGCTCCGCCTGGAACGGGTTGCCGGGGTGCCCGACGCGCTCGACCGCGACCTTGCAGCCGGGGATCGCCTCGTGCAACGCGTGCACGGCGTCGTGCAGCAGCATCGGGCTCAGTTCGGCGGCGGAGACCACCTCATCGCGGGCCAGGTCGTAGACCACGGCCCCGTTGGCGCAGACCGCGTAGCCGCTGACCGCGACGGCCTTGGCCACCGGATGCACCCAGCGCGGCGGCCGGCCGGTGACCAGGACGAACGGCGTACTCGTCGCCTGCACCCTGGCCACCGCGGCGGCGGTCCGCTCGGTCACCTGCTCCCAGGGGTTCAGCAGGGTGCCATCTACGTCCGATGCGACGAGTCGAGGTTGCTCCATGACCCCATAGTGCCTGGCTGATGGCTTTTTCAGGTAAATATCGGCTGGCGGTCACACCCACGGATCATGACGCCACCCCTACAGCTTTCGCCGTGTACCGAATAGCTCTGAGCTGCGGAAACAGCTCTTAGGATCGCAGGCGACGACACACTCTGCATGGGGGTAGATCTTGATCAGAGGACTTCGCGCGCCCGCCTTACTGGCTGCGGGCCTGGTGCTGATGACCGGCGGCGTTGCCCAGGCGATCAGCGGGGGCGCTCCCGCTCAGGACGGCACGTACGCGTTCACTGCGAAGATCACCAGTGGGCCGCTGGACGACCAGCGATCCTGTTCCGGTGCGGTGGTCGACCCGCAGTGGGTGCTCACCGCCAAGGACTGCGTCACCGACAAGCCCGCGGTGGCGACGGTGAACGGCAAGGACATCGCGATCGCCGAGTGGCGGTCGCACCCGGACCGCAATGTGGCCCTGGCCAGGCTGGCCGCACCGACCGGGACGGTGGCTCCCGCGACGACCGGGCGCACCGGGGCGGCGGCCGGCGAGAAGGTACGGATCGCCGGCTTCGGCCGCACGGCAACCGAATGGGTGCCGAGTAAGTTCCACATCGGACAGTTCACTGTGGACTCCGCAGCGGCCGGGACGCTGGCCGTCCGCGGCGCGGCCGCCGGGGTCTCGGTGTGCAAGGGCGACGCCGGTGGGCCGGTGATCCGGGAGAACGGTGACCTCGTCGCGGTGGCGGGCGCCTCCTGGCAGCAGGGCTGCCTCGGGTCGGCCGAGACCCAGCACGACGGCGCCGTCGGCGTGCGGACCGACGACCTGGGCGACTGGCTGGGCCAGTCGATCGGCCAGGGCTGGGCGCTGGTGAACCAGCGCAGCGGCAGCTGCCTGGACCAGGACTACACGGCGGGTCAGCCGCACAACGGCGTCGTGGCCGGCGGCTGCAACTACGGCGGTAACCAGCTGTGGATCCTGCGGGCCAATCCGGCCGACGGGAGTCTGCTGGTGACCAACAAGCAGAGCGGCCACTGCCTCGACCAGGAGTGGAGCGGCGGCCAGGAGCATCCGGCCATCCTGGCGACGCCGTGCAACGGCGGCGACAACCAGCACTTCCTGGCCACCGCGAACGGCGACGGCTCGCTGACCATCACGGTGAAGCGCTCCGGGAAGTGCCTGGACCAGGACTACAGCGACCAGCAACCACACCCCGGGATCAACGGGATCGCCTGCAACAGCGGCGCCAACCAGCACTGGACGCTGCGGCCCCGCCCGGCGGACACCCCGGCGAAGCTGATCAACCGGGCCAGCGGCCAATGCCTGGACCAGGACTACAGCGACCAGCAACCACACCCGGGGATCAACGCGATCAACTGCAACGGCGGCGCCAACCAGGCGTGGCGGCTGTCCGGTGAGCGGCTGGTCAACCAGCGCAGCGGCAGCTGCCTGGACCAGGACTACAGCGGCGGGCAGCCGCACCCCGGCGTCACCGCGCACGCCTGCCACAACGATGCGAACCAGAAGTGGGAGCTGCGGCCGGGCACCGACGGCGGCACCACCCTGGTCAACCGGGCCAGTGGCCTGTGCCTGGATCAGGACTACACCGGTCAGCAGCCGCACCCGGGCGTCATCGCACACCCGTGCAACGGGGGCGCCAACCAGCGCTGGGTGATCTTGTAGGTCATTGGAGCATGGGCGCTTTTCTCTCACTGAGTGGGAGAAAAGCGCCCATGTTGCCATCAGCGGGGCGGATTCCGCGCGGTTAATGCGTCAAATCTTCCGTTGATCTTGCCGCAAATGCTCACATGGGCGCTTTGCTCTCACTGGATGAGAGAAAAGCGCCCATGCTGCGATAAGCGGTTACTTGACGGGTTCGAGGAGGTCCTTGCCGCCGAGGTAGGGGCGGAGGGCCTCCGGGACCCGGACGGAGCCGTCGGGCTGCTGGTGGTTCTCCAGGATGGCCACGATCCACCGGGTGGTGGCCAGGGTGCCGTTCAGCGTGGCCGCGGTCTGCGGCTTGCCGTCGGCGTCCCGGTAGCGGGTGTTCAGCCGCCGGGCCTGGAAGGTGGTGCAGTTCGAGGTGGAGGTCAGCTCCAGGTAGCGGGACTGGCTGGGCAGCCAGGCCTCGCAGTCGAACTTGCGCGCGGCGGAGGAGCCCAGGTCGCCGGCCGCCGTGTCGATGATGCGGTAGGGCAGCTCGACCTTGGCCAGCATGTCCTCTTCCCAGCCGAGCAGCCGCTGGTGTTCCTCGGCGGCCTGGTCGGGCGTGGTGTAGACGAACATCTCCAGCTTGTCGAACTGGTGCACGCGGATGATGCCGCGCACGTCCTTGCCGTACGAACCGGCCTCGCGCCGGTAGCAGGAGGACCAGCCGGCGTACCGCTTCGGACCGCTGGACAGGTCCAGGATCTCGTTCGAGTGGTAGCCCGCCAGGGGCACCTCGGAGGTGCCGACCAGGTACAGGTCGTCGTCGGCCAGCTTGTAGACCTCGCTGGCGTGCGCGCCGAGGAAGCCGGTGCCGTCCATGATCTCCGGCCGCACCAGCGACGGGGTGATCATCAGCTGGAAGCCGTGTTCCATCGCCTGCGCGGCGGCCATGTTCAGCAGGCCGAGCTGCAGCTGGGCGCCGATGCCGGTGAGGAAGTAGAAGCGGGAGCCGGAGACCTTCGCGCCCCGCTCGGTGTCGAAGGCACCCAGGCCCTCGCCGAGCTCGACGTGGTCGCGGACCTCGAAGTCGAACTCGCGGATCTGGCCGACCTCGCGGAGCACCTCGTAGTCGTCCTCGCCACCGGCGGGCACACCGTCCTGGACGATGTTCGGCACCCGGCGGTGCGCGGCGGCGAACGCGACCTCGGCCTCGTTCTGCTCGACCTCGGCGGCCTTGACCTCGGCGGACATCTCCTTGCCCCTGGTCAGCAGCGCCGGGCGCTCCTCCGGGGTGGCGCGGCCGATCGACTTGGAGAAGATCTTCTGCTCGGCGCGCAGGTTGTCGGCCTTGGCGACCGTAGATCGACGCCGCTCATCGGCGGCGAGCAGCGCATCGACCAGGGCGGGGTCCTCGCCCCGGGCCAGCTGGGATGCACGTACGGCTTCCGGGTTGTCGCGCAGCGTCTTGAGGTCAATCACGGCATCAGAGTAGTCGGTCCCGAAGTTGGCGATGTTCGGGCCAGGAACGAACCCGAACATCGCCAACTCCGGGAAATCAACGGTTACAGGCGGACCAGGCTCCAGAGCTGGTTGGCCCCGCCCCAGAAGTCGTACTGCTGCAGGCCGACACCGTTAGCGGTGCCCGCGCCGAAGACGTCGACGACCTTGCCGTTGGCCACGTTCTTGATCTGGTAGTAACCGTCACCGCCGGGCACGAACATGAAGTACTGCTGCGGGATGTCACCACACGGGCGCTGCACCAGCGAGATGTTGTTGTCCCCGCCCGCGACCGACTGGACCAGGCACATTCCGGAGTGCACGCTCTTGAGCTGATACTGCTTGTTGCCCTTGTCGATCAGGTCGAACCACTCCTTGGCGTACGCGTTGTTGCAGTCCCAGATCTCGTAGGCGGCGCCGTTGCGCAGCTCGTCACCGTTGACCCCGACCATCTGGATGCAGCGGTTGGATCCGACGCCCTTGAGCTCCACCCGGCCGGTCTGCACGGCCACCGCGTCCACGACCTTGTTCGGGTCGACCAGGCGCACCTTCTGGTTGGCGCCGTGGCCGTTCGTGTACTGCACGACCAGCGCGGCGTTGTCGGTGCCGGTCATCGACATGACCTTGCCGCTCTTCCAGTTCCGGATCTCGAACGAGCCGTACTCGTCACCGGTGGGCACGAACTCCCAGAGCGCGTTGGCGGCATCGCTGCAGTCCCACTGGATGGTGGCGGCGTTGTCGTTGTTGGACGCGTCCCGGATGACCAGGCACTTCTCCGAGTTCAGGTTCTGGATCAGGTACCGGCCCTGGCCGCGGTCCCACAGCACGAAGCGCTGCTTCACGTAGTCCCGGCCACAGTCCCAGAGCTCGGCGCCGGAACCGTTGTTCTTCGCGTCGTCGCCGACACCGGCCATCTGCACACAGCGCTTGGACTGCACGGCCCACAGCTCGATGACCTGGCCGTTCGCCGGCCGCACCCGGTCACGCTCGGCGGCCTCGTGCTGGCCCTTCGCGACGAACTCACGCAGCGAGGCGAGCGTCGGCGAGGCCAGGACCTGGTCGGCCGCCTTGAGCAGTTCCGGCTGGTAGCCGTCGCGCTTGGCCAGCTCGCGGATCTCCTCGACCTTCTTCTTCAGCTCGGCGAACTCCTTGGCGTCCGCGGCGTCCTTGTCCTTCTTCACGGCCTCGTGGATGCCGGTGAAGATGAAGTCGTGGTACTTCTTCGGGTCCCGGGAGTCCAGGGCCGCACCGGCGGCCCGCTTGACCTCGGTGCCCTCGGCCTTGCGGTAGATGAAGTCGATGAACTGCTCGTCGGTGAGGTCCTTGAGGTCATCGGTGGCCGCGGTGCCCAGAGCCGCACGTGCGCCGGCCAGCTTCGCGTCCTGGTTGGCCTTCTTCTCCCGCTCCAGGCGCTCCTTCTCCTCCTGCTCGGCGAGCTCCCGGGCGATGTCCTTGTCCCGGGCGGAGAACACGGTGACGGTGATGAACTGGTCCCAGTCGGCCTCGGTGGAAGAGGCGCCGATGACCTTGCCGGCCTCCTTCTTTACCTCGCTGCCGTCCTTGGAGCGCTCCCAGACGGTGATGATGAAGTTCTTCTTGTCCAGGTTCAGCAGGTCCTCGGTGACCGTGATGTTGAGCTTGTTCAGGGCGGCCCGCTTCTCGTTGCGGGCCTTCTCCTTCTTCTGCTCCTCGGTGATCAGCGCGTCCTGGTCCTTGCGGTCGGCGGCCTTGATCCCGGTGATGATGAAGTCGGTGCACTGCTGACCGTCGGTGTCCCGGCCTGCGGAGTAGGCGGCGAGGGCGTCGGCCTTGACGTACGTGCCCTCCTTGGCGCGGCGCCACAGGTCGAACACGAAGTTGCAGTCGGTGCGGGCAAGATCCGCTTCGGTGGGCCGGAATCCGACGATGCGGGCCGCGTCCACCTTCTGCTGTGCCGTGGCCTCGGTGACCGCGGCGACGGCGGCAGCGGCGGGTGCGGCGGTGAAGACCGGTCCGGCGACTCCGGTGAGCAGTGCGGTGGCAAAAGTGAGGACTACCGCCTTACCCACTACACGGCTTAGCCGCGAATTGTTTGATCTGTGCGTCATGCTGACGTTTCTCCCCTAGCCCCAGTACGCGTTTTCGCTGCGCGGAGTCAAACATGAGGAGTCCTCAAAAACCTAGCCTGACCTGCAACCTTCGCCGGTCGACGAAAATAAACCAGGACCTTGGCAACAGTTCGCGCCATCCCGAATCGATTGCGAATTCGTTAGCAGAAATCTCGCTTACCTCACTTATATTCCCGCCTATCTGCAAAAGATGGGGGCTTATTCGTGCGTAAACGAACGCTCATGACACCGGTGTTGCTCGCCGCCCTGTTGGCGGGCGGCCCGGTGTTCACCGACCTGGCACCGGGCGTGGTGGCGGTGGCTCAGGCCGCCGACTCCGCCCAGGCCGAGAAGGACCGGCTGAAGGTCAAACGGCTGTCGGACTACGACCCGCGCTCCGAGGTCCGCACCGCGGCCTGGCTGGCGTACATCAGCAAGGACGGCGACGCGGCGATCACCGAGTTCCTGCGGCCCGGCGGTGGCCGGGACGCCGCGGTGAAGCGGTCGCAGGAGAACGTGGAGATCAACCAGGCGGTGATCCGGGACGTCCTGCGCAGCACCACTCCGGACTACTACCCGGAGCTGAATCTGGCCGCCACCAGGGCGGATCAGGGCACGATCGGCGAGAAGGACTACTTCGTCCGCACCGGGGCCGACGAGGCCCGCGCCCGGGACGAGGCGCAGCAGGGCGAGCACGACAGGAAGGTCAAGAAGCAGGCCAAGGCGGACCGGGACTTCGTCGCCTGGATCGCCGGCAACGACGCCGGCGAGCAGGTGCGCGTGGCGGCGAAGCGGGCGGTCGACGACGGCAGCGACTTCGCGATCAACGAGTTCTTCGTACACGGCTGGGCCAGCGGCGCCGACCTGGACCGGGACAACCACCGGATGGCCACCGAGGCCCGGGAGACCGAGTGGCGGCGCACCGTTCAGCGGTTGATCAAGGCCGCCGAGGAGGCGGAGGCCGCGCAGAAGGACCTCACCGGGGACGAACTGGCCCGCGCCCGGGAGAACACGATCGCCGCCTGGAAGGCCGTCGGGGGCCAGGCGCAGATCGCGGAAAAGGGCTGGCAGGAGGCCCAGGACCGGGCGAAGGAGCAGGCCGCCAAGTGGCGTGAGGTGGCCGACAAGGCCCGCCAGTCGAGCACCGAGCAGGACTGGAAGTCACTGGCCGCCAAAGCAGACAGCACCGGCAAGAACTGGGCGGACGAACAGAGCTGGGCATCGGCACAGGCCGCCGACTGGCAGGCCATCGCCGACCTCGCACGGGGGAAGTCATGACACGAAGACTGTTATCGCAGCTGTTCACGGCACTGGCGTTACTGCTGGTCGTCGCGCTGCCCACCGGGGTGACACCACCCCTGCTCAGCACGGCGACGGTGATCACCGCCGCTGCCGAGGATGCTCCGTCCACAGAGGACGACGAGTTCAACCGGCAGCTGGTGGAGGACATCGCCCGGCTGCACGAGGACCCGGAGGTCCGGGCCGCCGCGCAGGCCGCACTGGACACCAAGGACCCGAAGGTCATCGCCGACTTCCTGGACCACGGCCAGGCCGAGGCGGAGAAGAAGGCGGCCGACCGCAAGAAGGAGACCGCCCGGCAGAACCGGGCGAAGGTCGAGGAGTGGGCGAAGTCCGGCACCCCGACCGTCAAGCAGCGGGCCCAGGAAGTCCTGGCCACCAATGACGACAAGAAGATCGCCGACTTCGTCGCCTACGGCAAGGACGCGGCGGAGCTGATCGACAAGAAGAACGAGGAGGACAAGCAGAAGCAGGAGAAGCTCGTCCGGGACCGCGTCCAGTCCATGGTGGACAGTGGCGGTCCCCGGGTGCGCCTCGAAGGCCAGCTGGCCCTCGACTCCGGCGACCAGACCCGCGTCCAGGACTTCTTCGACAAGGGCTTCCAGGTCGCCAACCAGGCGGACCGGGAGCAGCAGGAAGCGGTCCAGCGCGCCCTCGACGACCGCACCAAGGCCGCCAAGGACCTGGCCGACCTGGCCGAGCGCACCACCCGCGCGACCAAGGCCCGCACCCAGATCCTCCAAGCGGGCCTCCAGGCGACGCGGGCACTGGCCGAGGCCGCGCAGGAGATGCGCATCGCCAACAACGCGGCCAAGCGCGCCGACGCCATCTACCGGGAGGACAAGGTCGCCCGGGACATGGGCGGCCGGGGGCGCACCGACGAGCTGAACCGGCTGTGGATCGACGCCACCGACGCGGGTAAGCGGGCCAAGACCAAGGCCACCGAGGCGGACCGGGCCAACGCCCTCGCCCAGGACGGCGCCAAGAAGCTGGCCGAGACCAAGCTGACGGACGGCCAGGACTGGGCCACGGTGACCAGCGCGGTCGCCAACGCCGCCGTCGCCGCGAGCAAGGCCGCCGAGACCGCCGGTTTCGCGACCGAGGCGACCCTCGCGGCCAGCAAGGCCCTCGACGCCAACGCCAACGCCCAGGTGCACGCGGACAACGCGCAGCGCTACCGGGAGACGGCCGAGGAGTACGCCCGCCAGGCCAAGGCCCTGGAGAACGCCGCCGCCGAACAGGCCCGGCAGGCGCAGGCCCACGCGGCCCGCGCCAAGCAGGCCCGGATCAACGCCGAAGCGGCGGAGAAGCGGGCCTGGGAGCACGCCGCCAAGACCCGCTCGGCAAGGCAGGTCGCCGAGGCGCAGCAGGCCATCGCGGTCAACGCGATGGGCACGGCGCTGTCCTACCAGCAGAAGTCCCAGGACGCGGCGAACAGCGCGATCACCAACCAGAACCTGACGATCACCGAGGTCAACAACGCCCTGGACCGGGGCAACGAGGCGATCACCGCGGGCAACGAGTTCGCCAAGAGCGCCCAGCGGGCGGCGGACGCGGCACGCAACGCCAAGACCGCGGCGGACGCGGTGAACGCCGCCCAGTTCGACGCGGCGGCCAAGGAGGCCGACGCCGCGGCGAAGGCGGGCACCCCGCAGGCCGACGAGGCGAACCGCAAGTACCAGGAGGCCAAGGGCGCCCTGGAACGCGCGCGGGGCCACTCGGCCAACACCGCCCGGGACGCCGACGCCGCGGCCGACGCGGCCAGCGGTGCGGGTAGGGCGGCGGCGGTCGCCGCTGCGGCGGCAGCCAAGGCGAGGGCGGCGGCACAGGCCGCGACCGCCGAGGCGGCCAAGACCCACCAGGCCGCGGTGACCTCGAACAACGAGGCCACCAAGGCCAGCAACGAGGCCGCCGAGGCCAACCGCAACGCGTTGAACGCGATCAACGACGCCCAGCAGGCCGCCGCGGTGGCCGCGCAGGCGAAGGTGGCCGCGGAGAACACCCGCGCCGAGGCCGAGGCCTCGCTGCAGGAAGCCGTGATGGCCGGCGTGCAGGCGAACATCGCCGCCCGCGCCGCCAGTGACGCCCGCTACTCGGCCGCCGGTATCGCCGGCCCGGCCGGTGCGGCGATCAGCGGCGGCACCCCGTACGCGGACCTCAACACGGACGCCGCGCTCGCGGTGAACATCGCGGCGGAGGCCCTGGTCATCGGCCAGGACCAGGCCACCCTCGCGCAACAGAAGGCGGCGGAGGCGGCGCAGGCCGCACTGGATGCCAAGGCGGCGGCGGACCGGGCGATCGCGCAGATCAAACCGGCCTACGACGCGGCCTACAACGCGGCGGTGTCCGCGGACAACGCGGCCAGGTCGGCGCAGGCCGCGGTCGACGCGGCGAATGTGGCGAACGCGGAGGCGGTGGGCGCACGCGCCGCGGCTTCCCGGGCGGCGCAGGCGGACGCGCAGGCGCAGCGGGACGCGGCCGCGGCCCGGGGCGCGGCGGCCGGTGCCGGTGAGGCGGCCAGCGTCGCCAGCACCGCGTACGCGGCGGCCCGGCAGAACGCCGATGTCGCCCGGCAGGCCAAGGACGTCGCCGCGGCCGGAGTCGGCCGGGCGGAGACCGAGGTCGGCAAGGTCCAGAAGCTGGTGGACCTGATCATGCCCGCCGCCGAGCAGATGCGGGAGCTGGCCAAGAACCTGGCCGAGGCGGTGCCGAAGGTCAACGACGCGGCGGACCGCAAGGCGTTCGTGGACGCCATCAAGATGGGCATCAAGACGGCCCTGTTCGGCCCGAACGCGGCGACCGCGACCGGCGGCCCGGCCGACTTCATGGACGGCGTCTCCGAGTCGATCTTCAACGTCGGCTACGGCCTGTTCACCCTCGGCAAGTGCGCGGCCAAGTTCCAGGACGCGTGCAAGCAGATCGTCGAGGGCTTCGAGAAGATCATCGAGAACCCGGGCGAGCTGATCCACCTCGAGGAGTGGAAGAAGAACCCGGCCAAGGCCCTGGGCATGACCTTCGCCGACGTGGGCATGCTGTTCATCCCCGGTGGCGGCGGCGCGAAGCTGGTCAACCTGACCAAGCTCACCGTGGAGCTGGGCATCGGCGGCACCCTGAAGCTGCTCGGCGAGGCCGGGGTCTTCAACGGGTTCAAGGCGGTCAGCGAGCTCGGCGCCACCAACGTCAGCAAGATGATCGCCGAGCTGGGCGCGGTCAGTGCCGGCAAGCTCTCCGGCGAGCTGGCGGCGGTGTCGCTCGGCGGCCTGTTCAAGGGCGCCGGGGCGGCCAAGGCGGTGGCCGCGTTCTCCGAGATGGGTGCGGCGAACCTGGCCAAGGTCGTCTTCGAGGTCGGCGGCCTGGACGTCGGCAAGCTGATGGCCGGCTCGTCCAGCAAGGCCGCGGCCGAGGCCATCGCCAAGATCGGTGGCGACACGCTGGCCAAGACGCTCAAGGACGTCGACGCGGGCCACCTCGGCAAGCTGCTCGGCGAGACCAGTGCGGCCGACGTGGCCAAGATGGTCAACGACATCAACGCGGCCAACCTGGGCAAACTCCTCGCGGAGACCAACGCCAAGTCCCTCGCCGAGGCGATGACCAAGATCGGCACCACCGATCTGGCCAAGGCCGCGGAGCAACTGGGCGGCGGCAAGCTGGGGCAGTTCCTCACCGACATGGGCACGGTCAAGGCGAGCGAGGCGCTGACCCAGATAGGCGCGGTGGACCTGGGCAAGGTGATGGCCGAGTCCGGTTCGATCGCGGTCACCAAGGCACTCGGCGAACTGGGTGTCGGCGCGGTCAAGCAGGCGATCACCGACCTGGGCGCCCTGCCACTGGGCAGGCTGCTCAAGGAGATCGACGCCACGACCGCCGTCGGCGCGATCAAGGATCTGGGCGCCGGCAACCTGACCAAGCTGATCGACGGCGTGGGCGCGGCCAAGGCGGCGCAGGCCATCTACGAGATCGGCGCGGCGGACCTGGCGAAGTTCCTCACCGACACCGGTGCGAGCAAGGCCGCCGAGGCCATCGCCAAGGTCGGGCCGACCCGGATGTCCGAGGCGATCAAGGCCATGGGCGCCACGGACTTCGCCAAGCTGGTCAACGGCGTCAACGTGGACCGGATCGGCGAGCTGACCACCACGGTCACCGGCAAGGACCTCGGCGCACTGGCCAAGGCCACCGGGGTGGACAACCTGGTCAAGCTGCTCAACGGCACCAAGGTCACCGACTTCGGCAGGCTCCTCGCCGAACGCGGTCCCAGCCTGGTCGGCGACACGGTCAAGGCCATCGGCCCGGACCGGTTTACCGACCTGCTGGGCACGGCGGGCCCGGCCAAGTTCGGCGAGCTGATGTCCCTCGCGGGCGTCGACTCGGTGAAGACCATGGTGGACTCGGCGGTGACCAACGGTGGCCGCTCCGGCCTGACCGCCACCCAGGCCGCGCAGGAACTGGGCAAGCGGCTGGCCCTGCTGGACATGCCGAAGCTGGCCGAGGCGATGCGCAAGATCGGTGCCGACGCCCCGGACCTGTTCGGCAAGCTGTTCAAGGTCCCGCTCGGCAACGACTTCGCCGAGCTGGTCGCCCGCGCTCCGCAGCTGTACAAGGCGGGCAAGGACATGCAGGCCGGTGGCCGCAAGATGACCCCGGGCGACTTCCCGAGCCCCGGCCCGTGGGCGAACCTGTTCGACAAGCAGGACCTCTACGCCGGCCTGACGAAGGACCAGTTCACCACGAAGTACGGTGACGGCAAGGGCGGCTGGGACTACGGCAAGGCCGACAACGGCAACGCGTTGCCCGCGGACGGCGCGGTGCCCGGCTCGGTGGATCCGGCCTGGGGCTCGAAGATCAAGGCCGGCGACCTGTGGGACCGGTTCGGCTATCCCGGTGGCAAATTCACCTCACCGGTCGGCCCGAACGGCCCGTACTCGTTCGGCGACCGCGCACTGCCGCCGAACAACGTCAGCCCGTGGGAGCCGAACCTGAACTACCACCAGTACCAGTGGATCAAGGACTGGGATGCCGGAGCCGGCGCGGTACGCAAGGGTGAGGTCATGCCCGGCTGGGGCCAGCCCGGCCACGCGATCCAGTTCCAGCTGGACAAGACGGTCGCCGAGCTGATCGAGCTGGGCTACATCAAGGAGGTGTTCCCGTGACGGTCGACGAACTGCGGGACGAGCTGCGCAGGTCAGGGGTCAGCCCGGACGCCTACATCCTGGACGGTTCCGGGGCGGACGGCGCCTACTACCTGCGGGCCGAGGACGGCCGGTGGATCGGTGGCTCGTTCGACCGGGGCACGTACTGGCCGGAGTGGCTCTTCGAGTCCGAGGACCAGGCCTGCCGGACCTTCCTGGCGCTGCTGACCAAGCCCGCGTTGCTGGGTGCGTCCGGTGAGTCGGCGGAGGCGTACGAACGCCGTCGTCAGGCCCACCTGGCGGCCACGGCCCCGCTGCGCGAGGCGCTCGACGCGGCGAGGGCACGGCTGAACGGCTGAGGACGTGAAGGGCGCTTTCAGGGCAGTTGCTGCGCTGAAAGCGCCCTTCCCCGCTATCCTCCGGACGCCGAGTCTGGGGAAGGTGGCCGATGTCCGTCCAGGAGCTGGAACACACCGAGGTCCCCGTGGCAGCCGCACCCCGGAGCAGTCGCTGGAGCCCGGCGATCCGCGAAGCCCTGTGGATCTTCCTGTTGAGTCGCGCGGCGCTGACCACGATCACCGTGTTCGCGGTGAGCAAGCTGCCCGGCGGGTTCTCCTGCTGGGAACAGCCGTCCCGCTGTGTGCAGACCTTCTTCCGCTACGACATCGGCTACTACGCGGCGATCGCGGTCTACGGCTACTGGGATCCGCGGCTGCCCACGACGGCCCTGGCCACCAACGCACCCGGCACGAACCACCCGGAGAGCGTCGTCTTCTTCCCGCTGTGGCCCACGCTGATGCGCTGGCTGGCCATGCCGTTCGGCCTGTCCGAGGGCACGGTGTTCTACGCGGCGCTGGCCATGGCAGCGGTGTGCCTGCTCGTCACCTACTGGCTGCTGTACAAGCTGGTGGACGAGATCTGGGACGCGGAGACCGCGCGGGCGGCGGTGTTCCTGTTCGCCTTCTCCCCGTTCGCAGCCTGGTTCGCGGCCGGTTACGCCGAGGTGCTGCTCGTCCCGCTGAGCCTCGCGGTGTTCCTGCTGATCCGCCACGACCGGCTGTGGCTTGCCGGCGCCCTGGGCGGCCTGGCCACGCTCACCAAGCCGAACGCGGTGCTGCTGGTGATCCCGTTCCTGGTGTTGCTGGTCGAGACCTGGGACCTGCGTGGCCGCTGGCGGATCATCGGCGCCACCGCGCTGGTGCCCACCGGGCTACTCGGCTACATGACCTGGCTGTGGTGGAGGTTCGACGCCCCGCTGTCGTTCTCGCACATGCAGCAGGAGTTCTGGCACCGCGAGCCGGTGTGGCCGTGGGAGCCGTTCGTCCGGGTGGTCGCGGTGCTCGGCGGCCCGGACAAGGACCCCGCCGCGCACACGCTGGTGGATCTGGTGCTGGTCCTCGGGGCGGTAGCCGTGGTGGCCGCCGTCTGCCGCAGGCTGCCCGCCGATCAGCTGCTGTTCTTCGCCGGGATGCTCACCATGACACTGCTGGTGGCGAGCGACCCGCACTATCCACTGGCCTCGCTGCCCCGGCACCTGGCGGGCGCGTTCCCGCTGAGCGTGGCCTGCGCGCTGGCCTGCCGTCACCCGCGCGTCCGCCAACTGGTCATGGTGGGCACGCTGTCCCTGTTCGGCCTGTTCACCGCGCTGTACACGAACGGCGTGTGGGTGGCCTAGTCGCCGAGGAAGGTGACCGTCTCGGACAGCGGGGCGCGCTCGGGACGCAGGTAGGGCGCGTCCTCATCCGCGTATCCGATGGACATGCCGCAGTAGAGGATCAGCTCCTCCGGGGCGCCGACCAGCTCGGAGACGGTCGTGCGGTAGCGGGCCCACGCGATCTGCGGGCAGCTGTCCAGGCCCTCCGCGCGCAGCAGCAGCATCACGCTCTGCAGGTACATGCCCAGATCCGCCCACTGGGCCTGACCGAGGCTCCGGTCGATGTAGCAGAACAGGCCGGCCGGTGCGCCGAAGAAGCTCCAGTTACGGGAAACGGCCCGGCGCCTGCCCTCCTGGTCATCGCGGGCGATGCCCCGGGCGCCGTAGATCTTCCGTCCGCAGTCGGACCTGCGTTCCCGGTAAGGCGGGACCAGTTCGTCCGGGAGCTCGGCGAACTGCCGCTCGTCCCCGAGGTCTCCGGCCGCCTCCCGCTCCAGGACCCGTTTGGTCAACTCGGCCAGGGGGCCGCCGGTGACCACGAAGACCTGCCAAGGCTGCAGATTCGAGCCGGACGGCGCCCAGGCCGCCGCGCCGAGCACCCGCTCGATGATCTCGCGGGGAACCGGTCGTGTTGTGTATCCACGGAATGCCCGCCTGCCTGTCACCGCCGCATAGACGTCCATGACACCAGCATTCCAGAAAGGGCATATCCCTTTCCAACGGTTAATTGTCAAGCCGCGCCAATTGCCTGAACTGGCAATTGGTCCACAAGTGGACAAACGGCAAAAAAGGGCAGTCGTCGCTGGTTACGGTAGGTGGCACAGACGCCGGATCAGTTGCTTGGAGGTCAGATCATGGATCTGTCGTCTTACTCGTTCCGCAAATCGACACATTGTGGCTGTTCGGGCACCTGCGTGGAGGTGGCCGGAATCAGCGGTAACGCCGCAGTCCGGGATGCAAAGAACAGCTCGGGCCCGATTCTTGTGTTCCCTGCTGAGCCCTGGCAGACCTTTGTGATCTCGATGAAGTCGGCACAGTGAGCGGAAGGCCCCGCTGCGCGCCCGGCGGGGCCTTCTCGGCTGACGGCTCGACCGCTAGGACACCGCGACGGCGACGACGAGTCCCATGGCGATGTGCGCGGCGGCGATCACCAGGGACAGCGGCTTGTACGCCTGCTCGTGCAACAGCGTGTCCATGTCCAGCTTGGCGGCCCATTCCATCACCATGACGGCGATGACCTGGACCACGATGCCGACCAGGCCGTAGATCAGTGAGGCGATCAGGCCCTGCCACAGCTGACCGACGCCCCAGGCGTTGATCGCGATGACCACGACGAAGGCCATGCTGATCAGGCCGGCCGCGCTGACCGCGACGGCGTTCGGCCTGCCCTCGCGGACCAGCAGGTAGAGCTTGCCGGGCGTGGTCAGGTCGATGGCCCAGAAGCCGATCAGCATCAGGATCAGGCCGACGATCGCGTACAGGATGATGGCGCCGACGCCCTGACCGATCGTGGCGAAGAAGTGCGAGTCAATGCCGTTCACAGTGTTCTCCCTCTTTGGCGCCGTACCCGGTCGACCGCTCGGGCGGACCTCCGGCCCACCCTCGCTGGGTCGAATGTGACGCCGTCACATGGTTGCTTAGCTGCGGAAAAGATGCGGCACGAACGCCGCGCCGTCGTCGGTGATCAGTCCTGCGGTCTCCCGGATACCCAGGCCCGCCGCCTCGTCGCCGACCACCCAGGCACCCAGTACCGGGCGCTGGCCGTCGAACTGGGGCAACGGGTCGAAGGCCTGGTAGACGTAA
Organism: Pseudonocardiaceae bacterium YIM PH 21723; assembly: GCA_003600225.1. Taxonomy (GTDB): domain Bacteria; phylum Actinomycetota; class Actinomycetes; order Mycobacteriales; family Pseudonocardiaceae; genus QZFT01. The sequence continues at coordinate 15,977 of QZFT01000035.1, read as the reverse complement.
CCTTCTTTGCCGTAGACGCCATCGGTCTGGGTCTCGTAACCGGGCGCCACGATCTGGATGTTCGCCCCCTCCCGGCCGAGCAGCGGCTTGCGCACGTACTCGGTCAGCAGGCCGGGCTCCCCCACGAAGGCCGGCAACAGGTTCGGGTGCCCGGGGTTCATCTCCCAGAGCACCGCCAGCAGGGCCTTGTTGGACAGCAGCATCTTCCACAGCGGTTCCACCCAGAGCGTCTTGGGCAGCGTGCTCACCGCGTGCCTGCCGAAGTCGTCCTCGGCCATCCACTCCCACGGGTACAGCTTCACCACCGTGGACATCTGGACCTCCTCGAGGTCCACGAAGCGGTTCATCAGCGTGTCCCAGCCGATGTTCTCGATGGCCAGCCCGACCGTGTTCAGCCCGGCCTCGGCCGCGGTCTCCTGCAGGTGCGAGATGGTGATGTGGTCCTCACCGGAGGTGTCGCCCTCGGACCAGGTGAAGTGGATCTGGTCGCCGGGCATCCGGCCGCCGATCACCTTCCACCGGTCGACCAGCTTCTCGTAGAGCGAGTTCCACTGGTCGTCGTCCGGGTGCGTCTGCTCCAGCCAGTCCCACTGGATGACCGAGGCCTCCAGCAGGGAGGTCGGGGTGTCCGCGTTGTACTCCAGCAACTTGGCCGGGCCGTTGCCGTCGTACCGCAGGTCGAACCGGCCGTACAGGTGCGGATCCTGGCGCTTCCACGATTCGCCGATGGGCTGCCACATCCACTCCGGGATCCCGAAGTCCCGGTACCGTTCGGTGAGCACCACGTTGTCCACGGCGGCCAGGCACATGGAGTGCAGCAGTTCGACGTCCGCTTCGAGGCCGTCGATCTCCTCGTCCTCGAACACGTAGTGCGCGGACTCGTTCCAGTAGGGCCTGCCCGCGTCATAGACCAGGCCCAGCTCCCGGATCCGCTGTGTCCAGTCAGGCCGGACCGATCCGGTCTCCCGTCGCACGTTCGCTCAGCTCCCGCTGCTCTTGCTGCCGCCACTGCTGCTGCCGCCGGACGAACTGCCGCCGCTGCTCTTACCGACCCCGAACCCGCCCCGCTGCACGCTGGTGCCGCTCTTGGTGGTCACGTTCGCGTTCTGCGGCGGGGTCAGGGTGCCCCCGGTGATCTTCTGGCCCGGCTGCACCGAGCCGGCGTTCCCGCCGTAGTAGTAGTGGTACTGCCGCATGCCGCCGCCGGGGAGCGGGATGAACCAGAAGCCGCCGGAGTGGTTGTACTGGGCGCCCTGCGCCTGGAGGCGGGCCGGATCGCAGTCCTCGTCCCGCTGCACGACGTTGTCGTCGGCGACACAGGTGGCGGTGACGTTCTTCGGGCTGGCGGAGGCGTAGCCGATCGCGATGATGCCCACCAGGCCGACCGCGACGCCGCCGCCGATCATCAGCCGCTTGCGCCTGCGCTTCTTGTGCGCCAGGGCCTCCTGCTCCTGGATGGCCTCCAGCTCGGCGCGCTCCGCCTCCTCCTCGGCCTGCTGCCTGGCCCGCTGCTCGGCGAGGCTGGGCGGGCGCGGACGGGTGGTCGACGGGTCCTGGAAGCGCTGCTCGCCACGCCCGGGAGGTCCCTCGGGCTCCGGCGCGGGCGGCGGCGGCGGAACGGATCCGGGCGTCGCGGGCTGCGGCCACCCGACTGGCGTGGCCGAATGATCGAAGGGTGGCGGCTCGCTCGTGCCGCCGGCCCCGGTGAGGCCGTTGTCAGACATTTGCCCGTCCCCTGGCTCGCTGGTCGGCGATTCCCTGCCCGCAAGGTACCCAAGCGGCGCGGATCTTGTCGGGAAACCGCAGGATTGTGCCCCCGAAAGCATCCCAATCGCTGACCAACTCGGAACTTTGGGGCTCCGCCCGGCATGATGGTGGCGATGTCCGAGATGCGTGCAGTTGCCACAGTGGCCTTACGTCGCAAAGAAGCCAAGCAGCGGACGCTGAGCACCCGACTGGTGATGCTCGGCGCGATCCTGGGCGCGTTGATCCTGTTGACCGTGTATCTACTGGTCACCTGGCAACTGCCCGGCACCGGGCCGGCTCCCGGAGCCAGCGCCTCCCAGCGGCTAGAGCGCCTTGAGGCCCCGGTGGGTTCCTGCCTGGACTGGACCCGGCCCGATTCCTCGGACATCAAGAAGATCGACTGCGCGGAGTCGCACCTGTTCGAGATCACCGCGGTGATCGACCTGAACGGCAAGTACCCCAAGGGCGCGCCCTACCCGAGCCAGGAACTGTGGCGGCAGATCAACGAGGAGACCTGCAAACCCAAGTCCAAGGACTACATGGGCGGCAAGCTGGACCCGTTCGGGAAGTTCAGCGTCACCGCGATCCGGCCGAGCCAGGAGACCTGGACCGAGGACGACGACCGCGCGATGCGCTGTGGCCTGCAGGTCGTCGGCCGGTCGCAGATGCTGTACCCGTCCAAGAAGAGCGCCAAGAACAACGACCAGTCCAACGTCTATCCCATCGGTACCTGCCTCGGCATCGACGGCAAGACGTCCTGGGACCCGGTGGACTGCGCGAAACCACACGCCTACGAGATCGTCTTCGTGGTGGATCTCGGGAAGAGGTTCACCGAGGGCCCGCCGTCGCCGACCGAACAGGCCACCTATCTCGCCGACGCCTGCGCGAAGCCGCTGGAGGAGTACGGCGCCACCGCCGAGGTACTCAAGGCCAAGAACCTGCTCCCGGTCCCGGACACGATCAAGGAAGACAGTTGGGCGGCGGGGTCCCGGCTGGCGAACTGCAAGATCGCCGCCAAGCTGCCCGGTGATCCCAGCCCGGGGCTCGCGCCGATCTCCGGCAGCGTGAAGGGCAGCGTCGCGGTCGGCCAGCAGCAGGCGCCGCCGGCACCGAAGGTCGATCCGGGCACCCCCGCCAAGCCGATCGCGGGTTAACTGGTCTCATGGTGGAGATGTCCGAGGGCCGGTTCGACGAACTGGTCAGCCAGGCGCTGGACGAGTTGCCCGAGCAGTTCGCCCGCGCGATGGACAACGTGGTGGTGCTGGTCGAGCCGGAACATCCGGAGGACCCCACCCTGCTCGGGCTGTACGAGGGGATCGCGCTTCCCGAGCGGGACAGCACCTATGGCGGGGTGCTGCCCGATCGGATCAGCATCTACCGGAATGCCCTGCTGTCGTTCTGCGAGACCGAGGACGAGGTGGTGGAAGAGGTGCTGATCACCGTGATCCACGAGATCGCCCACCATTTCGGCATCGACGACGCGCGCCTGCACGAACTCGGCTGGGGCTAGTTTCTGCAGAATCTGCGACTCAGGAGCAGATTCCATGGAAACTGCTCCTCTCCTCAGAGGGCCCTGGCGACCTCTTGCAGCCAGGTGACGTTGGCCGCGAGGTCCTTAGCCGCCGGGGCGGGCGCCTTCGGTCCGGGGATCGGCGGCTCCCCCGCCCGCTGCCTGCGCAACGCGTCGGTCAGCATCGCGGCCTCGGCCCTGGCCTCGCCGTTCGGCAGCTCCCGCCGGTGCACCTCGGGGTCGCAGTGCGGCAGCAACGCGCGGCGGGCGTCCCAGATCTGCACCACCCGCAGGTGTAACCGCAGATCGGTGTGCCGTATCCCGTCGAGATCCATCCGGACATGGGGGAACGGCCCGGTCAACGCGGCCCACAGCGGGTGCAGCCGGTGGTGCGCCACCCGCCTGCTGGCCCGCAACAGCCGCTCGGAGATCCACGGTCCCCACGCGGGCGCGGTGAGTCCGGTGAAGGACAGGATGAGCGCGGCCATCTGCAGCCAGCCGGTCACCGCTCCCTCGCGGAACAGGTCCGGCACCCCCGCGATGGAGGCGGCCAGGTACGCGATGCGCAGCACGCCGTAGACGACGCCGATGGAGGTGCCGATGCCGCCGACCAGGATGCCGCGGCGGATCCACGGGTCGGTGGCCAGCCGGGACCAGCGCCAGGACCACACGGACATGCCCGCCATCAGCACCGCGTAGTGCAGGGTGAACACCAGGATGTAGATCGCGGTGACCGGCCCGTGGGCGTAGTGCGCCTTGAACCCCTCCCAGAAGTCGTCCGGCGGCGCGATGCCCGCCACCGCCACGCAGAACACGGCGGAGACCACGAACAGCCGGCCGAAGGCGCGGATCCGCCGCTCCGCCTCCGCGCGCGGGTAGATCACGTACAGGAAGAACGCCTGCACCCCGTGCAGCGCGATCATCGAGATGACGTGCTGGGCGATGGACGTCCAGCGGACGAACTCGGTGAACGGGTACCTGTCCAGCCCGCCGAGCGCCAGGCCGATGATCCAGCCCAGCAGGAAGCACAGCACGCCGAGGGCGAGCGCCCAGCGAGCCCGGTTTCCCGGGTCCCGGATCAGCGCGCGGACCTGGTAGATCAGCACCAGGGTGAGGACGCCGATGGTGATGAAGAAGACGGTCATCGCCGCGGCCTCCGATGGGTCAGCGCGGCGGCGAACCGGTCGTTCACCGCGGCGATCTCCGGCGGCGCGACGGGCACCGGAACCATGCTGCGGGCGCCACCGATGCGCAGCCACATCAGCGCGGCGGCGACCTCGGCCATCTGCTCCTCCAGCGCGGAGTAGCCGTCCCGCTTGGCGAACCGGGACGCGTCCTGCACCACCTCGGGGTCCAGCTCGGACAGCGTGTCGTCGGTCAGTTCATCGAGGGTGGTGCCCCGGTGGTCGAACAGCACATGCGCGGCCTCGTGCAGGATCACGTGTTCCTGCTGCAACGAGGGCAGCGACTCGTCGAAGATGATCACGATGTCCCCGGCCCGATGGATCACCAGGCCACCCGCGCCATCGGCGGGCAACGGCGCCGCCAGCAGGCCGATCGGCTTGCCCGCGCGGTCGGCGATCCGGTCCAGCAGGTCATCGATGTCGTACGGAGCGGCCCACCCCAGTGCGTCCAGCTCGTCGTCGATCCGCTTCCGCAGCGCGGAAACCCGTTCCCCCACCCCAGTCAGTCCTTCCTAGGCCGCCTTCGCACGTCGGCCTGGTCCAGTCGCTCGATCAGTTGGGCGACGGCGATCAGACTATCGGTGGAGAGGCTGCCGAGCCTGGCATTCAGGCCGGTGACCCCGCTCTGCTCCGCGGCGTCCTGCAACCGGCGTGCGGCGGCCAGGCTGTCCAGCTGGCTGTCGGTGAGCTTGGCGACCTCGTCGTCCAGGAAGTAGGTGACCGGCACACCGAAGAAGCCGGCGAGGGATTCCAGGGTCTCGATCTTCGGATTGACCTCCTGGCCGGTCCGCAGTTTCCACACGGTCGTCCGGGATTTTCCGATGGCATCCCCGATGACCTGGTCGGAGACGCTGGCCTCGCCATCCCGAGCGGCCTTCTTCTCGATGAGCGTGCTCAGGGCCTGCGCCAGGGATCTTTCGGGCATCGGGAGACTCCTTACGAACTGACTTCGGTCACAGCATATCGGCCCCGGGCGTGTTCAGTAAACTTTACTTGACACGATGGGCCAGATGTTCGTACGGTCTTGGGGACGGCGAGACAAGCGGCGCTGACTGGGGGTCGGCGCCGAATGATCGCCGCCGGTGCGCACCACCTAAATGGTGCTGGGGCCCGCATCCCCCCGCGGGCCCCAGCACTGTCACTCGAAGTCGATACCGGTCCACTCCCGGCAACGCCACGCGGTCTCCTCCGGTTCGAGGACCACCTGCTGCGCGTTGGGCACGTAGAGCAGCCCCTGATGCGCGTCCAGGTTGACCGCCAGCGCGGTACCCGCCAGCCGGATGGCCGCACCATGGCTGACCAGCACGATCGTCCCGCTGGGGTGTTCCGCGGTCACCTTGGCCACGGCGGGCAGGAAGCGGTCCAGCAGCTGGCGCGCGGTCTCCCCGCCGCCGGGCATGCCCGCGTCCAGGTCGCCGTCGATGATCTGGCTGAAGACCCGCTCGAACTCCGTGTAGGCCTCGGCGCCGCCCTGGCCCTCGTACTGCGGGCCGATCTGCAGTTCGTGGATGTTCTCCAGGACCTGAACCGGTAAGTCGTGCCGGGCGGCGATGGGCGCCGCGGTCTGCTGGGCACGCAGGGCGACGCTCGCGTACACCGCGACGACCGGCTCGCCGGCCAGTCGCTCGGCGGCCTCGACGGCCTGCTCGGTCCCGAGTTCGGTGAGTCCGGCGCCGGGCGGCTTGGAGTCCAGCAACCTGGCCACATTCGCCGTGGTCTGGCCGTGGCGTACCAGGATCAGCCGCTGTCGCTCGGACAAATCAGTCCCCGTTCCGGAGTCGGTGGATCCACTCGTCCGCCGCGGTGAAGTCCGCGTCGGTCGAACCGTCCGCGATCTGTGGTGCCACCCGGTCCGCACGGGGGTACGAGCCGAGGAACCGGACGTCGTTGCCCCGCCGGCGCAGGGCGGCCAGCGCATCGGCCACCCGAGCCTCCGCGATATGACCTTCCAGGTCAAGGAAGAACCGGTACTCGCTGAGCCGGTTGCGGGTGGGCCTGGACTCGATCCTGGTCAGGCTGATCCCCCGGGAGCCGAACTCGCCCAGCGCGATGGCCAGCGCACCCGGTTCGTCGGCGGTCTGCACGATGATCGAGGTGCGGTCGAAGCCGGTCGGAGCGGGCGGCTTCGCGGGCAGGGTGAGCTGCCAGAACCGGGTGACCGCGTAGGCGACGTCATGTACCCCGGTGGCCAGTTCGGCCAGGCCGTAGCGCTGCGCCGCGAGGGGCGCGCAGACGGCGGCGTCGGCCTCCTTGTCCCGCACGGCGACGGCGGCGGCCGCGGTGGACGGGGAGAACCGGATCTCGGCCCCGGGCAGGTTCGCGGTCAGCCATCCGCGTACTTGCGCGATGGCATGTGGGTGGCTGATCACTGTGCGTACGTCCGAGGCGGCGACGCCGTCCCGGGTCAGCACGCTGAATCGCACCGGCAGTTCGATCTCCCGGACGGCGATCAGGTCGGCGCCGTGCACCAGCGCGTCCAGGGTGGCGGGCACCGAGCCCTCCATCGAGTTCTCCACCGGAACGCAGGCCGCGTCGACCTGGCCCGTCCGTACCTGGTCGATCGCCGAGGCGACGTTCTCCGCCGGAATCAACTCGGCGTCGGCCGCGATGCTCTGTGCGGCTTGTTCGGCGAAGGTACCCTCGGGACCAAGGAAGGCGATGCGCGGCATGGAGCCAGCCTAGAATGCGGCAAGGATCACCCACTCGGCCGGTGACCCCCTCATTACGCGGTGTGTCGGTTCCTGCAATGCTGTTCGGGAGTCGTGGACATTCGTGGCCGCCTCGATTTTCACGCACCGATCCGGAGGGAGTGACCCACGCCGTGCTAGACCGGCCGGAACTGGTGCTCTGCGCGGTCGACGAGCTACTCGCCGACTGCTGGCGGGAAGTCGCGGAGAAGCGACAGGGCATTCGCCCGCACCGAGGCTCCGTGTTCGACCTCGAGGTCGACGCCGTGGTGAGCCCGGCGAACTCCTTCGGCTGGATGCGCGGTGGCATCGACGCGCAGTATTCACGGGTGTTTCCGCAGGTGGAGCAGAATGTGCGGAGCGCGGTGCTGACCTTCCACGGCGGCGAGCTCCCGGTCGGTGAGGCCATCGTGGTGCCCACCGGCGTCGAGGAGCCGCGCTGGCTGATCAGCGCGCCCACCATGCGTGATCCCGGCGAGCAGCTGCCCGCCGACACGATCAACCCCTACCTCGCCGCCCGCGCCGTGCTGCGCCTGTGGCGGGAGGGCCGGACCCCCAGTGGCCCGCTGCCCGACGTGGTCCGCTCGATCGCCATGCCCGGGCTGGGCACCGGCGTCGGTGGCGTGGATCCCCGGACCTGCGCCCGCCAGGTGGCCGCAGCGTGGGACGAGACCTTCATCACTGTCTGATGCAGTGAGGGGCACCCTTACTGCATCCAACACAGTGAGGGGCACCCTTACTGCGTTGAACGCGAGAAGGGTGCCCCTTACTGCATGGGGGATGGCCCCCGGCTGGGGGTTTGCCCGAGGGCCATCCAGTGCGCGTCCGATAGTGCGGTCGGAGCGCGGGTCGGCCGGCTACCGAGTCAGTTCGTGCCGAATGGGCACCTTGGCCGCGGCTACCTCGGGCTTGGCGACATCCTTGACCCGGATGCGCAGCAGGCCCTTGTCGTAGTCGGCTTCGATCTGCTCAGCACCGACGTGGTCCGGCAGGGTGAATTCACGGCTGAACTTTCCGGAGCGGATCTCCCGCACCTTCCAGCCCTGATCCTCCTGGGTGGTCTGTTCGGCCCGGTTGCCGCTGATGGTCAGCCGGCCCTGGGTCACCTCGATGTCGACATCGTTGTCCACGTCCACACCGGGCAGTTCCAGCGTGATGAGGGCGTCACCGCCCTCGCGGGTGACATTGACCGCGGGCACGTAGGCGTTCTCCTGGACACGAGCCCGTCGGGCCAGGGAGTCGAACTCGGCGGCGAACGAGGTGAAGGGGTCCCACAAGGTCCCGCGAACGGCCAGAGTCATCTCGAATTCCCCTCTCCTTAGCCGAGCTAATTAGCACTCGGCGTCTGTGAGTGCTAACGGCCGGACCCCCTGAGTTGTTCCCGGGGCTAGTAGGTTCCATGCATGGGGATCAGAGTCCTGCTGGTCGACGACCACGAGGTGGTGCGTCGCGGCATCCGCGACCTGCTCGACGGTGAGCAGGACGTCTCGGTGGTCGCGGAGGCGGGCGGCGTGGCCGAGGCGGAGGCCGTCGCGGCCGCGAAGCGGCCCAATGTGGCCGTGGTGGACATGCGGCTGCCGGACGGTGACGGGGTGTCGCTCTGCCGCTCGCTGCGTGAGCTGGGCGTCCGCTGCCTGGTGCTGACCGCGTTCGACGACGAGGAGGCCATGCTCGGCGCGATCATGGCCGGGGCGGGCGGTTACCTGCTCAAGCAGGTCCGCGGCCAGGACCTGGTGCAGGCGGTGCGCGAGGTGGCGGCCGGGCGGTCGCTGCTGGATCCGGTGACCACGGCGCACGTGCTGGACCGGATCCGCAACCAGAGCGCCGGGGACGAGCTGGCCGCGCTCACCGAGCAGGAACGCAAGGTGCTGCTGCTGATCGGCGAGGGCCTGTCCAACCGGGAGATCGCCGAGCGGCTGTTCCTCGCGGAGAAGACGGTGAAGAACTACGTGACGGCGGTGCTGGCCAAGCTCGGCATGCAGCGCCGCACCCAGGCCGCCGCCTGGATCGCCCGGCGCGGGAAACCGTGACCATGCCGTGACATAGCGCGGACACAACCCGGAATACCCGGCGGGACCGTTGGCGCCATGCACACGAGAACCAAGCTCCTGCTCGGCGCGGCGCTGGTCGCCGCCCTGGGTGGGGCTGCGCTCCCTGCCTCGGTGATCCCCGTAGCCCAAGGCATCATCGGCGGCTCCGAGTCGAAGTCCCCCTACCCGTTCCTGGGTTCCCTGCAACGCCCGGAGGGGCCCGGCGCGAACAGCCACGCCTGCGGCATGACGCTCATCGCCCCGCAGTGGGCGGTCACCGGAGCGCACTGCCTGCGGAACGTCGGCGACCGGCTGGTCGGCACTCCCCGTGGCTGGACGGTCCGGTTCGGCTCGCTGGACAACGGCTCGGGCGGCCAGGTGGCCGAGATCGACAAGTACTACCGGACCAGCAACTACTACCGGGAAAGCGACATGGGGCTGGTGCACCTGAAGTCCCCGGTGACCGGCGAGACGGCGAAGCTGCCGGCCGCCCGCTACCCGGAGGGCACCCCGGCCCGCATCGTCGGCTGGGGCAAGACCTGCACCGACAACGAGACCTGTTATCCGTCGAAGCTGCACGAGGCCGACACTCAGATCCAGCCGACCGCGACCTGTGATCCGTTCCATCCCGAGGCGGAGATCTGTGTCGGGGCCAAGGACGGCAGTGTGCGCGCGGAGAACACCGATTCCGGCGGGCCCGCGCTGGTACGCGACGGTGACCGGTGGGTGGTCGCCGGGACGACGTTCATCGGCGAGAGCTATGCACCGACGGTGTACGAGGACACCCACCACTGGTCGGGCTGGCTGAACGGCATCATGGACGGCAGCAAGGTCCCGGCGGATGACCCGGTACCGAACACCACCGGCGCCATCGACCTGCGCGGCTGCACCGGATCGGTGGTCCGCACGGCGGAGTCGAAGCCGCAGGACCCGGCGCTGGTGCTGACCAACGGCCACTGCGCGGCCATCTACCGGCCCGACCCCCAGGATCCGGACAACACCCTGGTCGAACGCCCGGAGCCGGGCTCCGCCTGGGTCGATCGGGAGACCAAGGGCGAGACCTACCTGCTGGACCCGGCCGGCTACGTGCGGACGAAGGCGAAGAAGGCCCGGCTGCTGTACGCGACCATGACCGGAACGGACGTGGCGTTGTACCGGCTGGACAAGACCTACGCCCAGCTCGAATCCGAGGGCGCGACGATCTTCCAGCTGGGTACCGGAGCCGCGAAGCCGGGCGACAAGGTCGGCATCGTCTCCGCGTTGACCACCCGGTACGCCTGCACCATCGAGACGATCGTGCCCAAGCTGCGCGAGGGCGGTTACGAGCAGAGCGGCGCCTACCGCTACGACCCGAAGTGCGGGCCCTCGCACGGTGAGTCCGGCTCGGCGATCCTGGCCGCGGACGGCACCACCGTGATCGGCGTGCACAACACCGGCAACGACGAGGGCGAGAAGTGCACGGAGAACAACCCGTGCGAGGTCGACGCGAACGGCACGGTGTCGGTGCACAAGGGCATCCGGTACGGCCAGCAGACCGGCATGCTGCCCGCCTGCATCGGACCTGCGTCCACTGTGGACCTGAACCGTCCCGGATGCACCCTGACCCGGCCGAAGGGCTGAGCCGGTCGCGGGGGGGGGCCACCCAGGGTCCCGGCCCGCAGGGTGACATGACCCGGACCCCGAGCCATGGTTTTCCCCGGATGGCACCGGGAACCCGCGGTGACACCGTCCCAGGCATGCGTATTCGAACAACCCTTATCGCGGTCGCCGCCCTGCTGTGCGGCATGGCCGCCCCCGCACAGGCCATCATCGGCGGCGGCGACGCCCCTGAGCCGTACTCCTTCCTGGGCTCCCTGCAACGGCCCGGCTCGAACCTGCCCAGCGGGCACTTCTGCGGGGTGAGCCTGCTGGCACCCCAGTGGGCGATCACCGCGTCGCACTGCCTGTGGAGCGAGGGCGACGTGCTGGAGGGCACCCCGCGTGACTGGCGGGTGCGCTTCGGCTCGCTGGATCCCACGTCCGGCGGCCAACTGGTCGAGGTGGACAGGTACCACCGGTACAGCCTGGAGCCCGCCGAAGGGGACATCGCGCTGCTGCACCTGAAGTCGGCGGTGCACGGGCAGCCGGTGACCATGCCGCCGGCCGACTCCCCGGTCGGCACCCCGGCCCGGATCGTCGGCTGGGGCCAGTACCGGCTGTCCCCGTGCAAGGACTTCACCGACCCGGCCTGCTACCCGGATCGGCTGCAACAGGCCGGCGTCGAGATCCTGCCCACCAAGTCCTGCCGGATCACAGTCCGGGAGAACGCCATCTGCGTCGGCACCCCGAAGAACGAGATCCAGGTGGGGAACTCGGACTCGGGCGGCCCCGCGCTGGTGCGGGACGGAGACCGCTGGCTGATCGCCGGAGTGGCCTCCCACGGCCTTCCGGACGCGCCACTCGTCTTCACGCAGCCGCGGCACTTCGCGAGCTGGATGAAGGGAATCATGACAGGGCTGTGACATCACCCGGACCGGGCGCGGAACTCGCGGCGGCAGGCTGACCCCATGCGTAAGTGGTACCTGATGTCCCTGAGTGCGGCCGCCGCCGCGATGCTGATCGTCGGCCTGGCCAAGGCCGACGTGCGGTACGCCTCCGCCGAACTGCCCCAGGGCGCGGCCTTCCCGCACTCCGGCTCCGGCGAGTTCCAGGTCGTTCCGGGCGACTCACAGCCGGTGGGCACCGGCACCGTGCGGCGGTACACCGTGGAGATCGAGTCGGCCGCGGGCATCACCGATGAACAGGCGGCCGAATTCGGCTCGCTGGTGCAGGAGACCCTGTCCGACCGGCGCGGCTGGACCGGCGCGGGACTGTTCGGGGTGCAGCGGACCGGGGGCGACGCCGATTTCCAGGTCACCCTGGTCTCACAGCAGACCGCCGAGCGGTTCTGCGGCGGGGAGGAGATCCCGTACGAGGTGTCCTGCTACCTCGGGACCCGGCGGGTGTTCATCAACGCCGCCCGCTGGTTCCGGGGCGCCACCTCGTTCCACGGCGACCTGGCGGACTACCGGCGCTACGCGATCAACCACGAGGTGGGGCACTTCTTCGGCAACCAGCACGCCGTGTGCCCGGCCTCCGGTGCGCCCGCTCCGGTGATGATGCAGCAGACGCTCAGCGTGTCGAACGACGAACTGGCCGCCATCACCCGCGACTCGCAGGGCGTGTCCGTGCCGGCCGACGGGCACGTGTGTAGGCCGAACGCATGGCCGTATCCGTGATGCCGTCATAGGTCCTATGACCGAACGTTCCTCCCCCGTCATGCCCGCGAACACAGGGGGAGGGATCCCTATGCAGGATCACAGCACCGGTCTGACCGACTAGTTCACCGGGCCGGGACTTCCCAGGTCAGGGTGGTTCCGGCCCTCGGCGAAGACTGCACGACACAGCGGCCACCGGACATCACCGCGCGCTCCTCGATGTTCGCCAGGCCACGCCGGGTGACATCCCGGGGGATACCGCACCCGTCGTCGATCACCTGGATGGTCAGCCGGTCGGCGATGTGTCTGGCGCGCACCAGAACCGAGTGCGCGCCCGAATGACGGACCACATTGGACAGTGCCTCGCGCAGCGCGGCCCGCGCGTGGTCGGCGGGCTCGGTGGGGATCTGCCGCAGGTCGCCGGTGGTCTCCAGCTGCACGGTGAAGCCCAGTAATTCACTGGCCAGATCGGCCTCCGCGCGAATCGAGTCCAGCAGGTGCGGGGCGTCGCTGCGGGTGGCCGGATCGGCCCGGCGCAACGCCCGCACGGTGGCCCTGACCTCGGCGATCGTCTGATCGACCTGGTCCACGGCCTCGGTGAGCCGGGCGGCGTCGGACTCCTCCAGACGGCTGCCCAGCCGCCGGGACAACAGTTCCAGCTGCACCCCGGACGCGTACAGCCGCTGGATGATCACGTCGTGCAGATCGCGGGCGATCCGTTCCCGCTCCTCGTAGAGCGCGAGCCTGCGGCGGGCGGTGGCGCCCTCGGCCAGCACCAGGGCCAGCCCGGCCTGCGCGGCGAACCAGGTGAGCACCTCGACGCCGGCAGCGGTGAAGACCGGTGCACCGCGGCGGCGGTACACGGCGAGCGCGCCGAGCCTGCGGCTGGCGGTGCCGAACGGCGCCACGGCGAACGGGCCGTAGATGCGCAGCGGTGGCGGCACGAACGGGGCCGTGCGCGGGTCGGAGCACAGGTCGTCCACGGTCATCGGCACGCCGCTGCGGGCCACGCGGGCGGCGGCGGACCGGTCGGACAGGACCGCGCCGACCGGATCGGTGCCCGGGTCGGCCAGGCCGGGGTTGCGGTAGGCGGCCTCGACGGTGAGCCGGTTGTCCTCACCGCGCACCATCACCACGCCGAGGTCGGCTTCGGCCAGCGCGGCCGCTTCCCGGACCACCATGGGCAGCACGAGATCCGGATCATCCCCGAACAACGCCTGGGTGGTGATCTCGGTGGAGGCGGCCAGCGTGCGGCTCGCGGTCTTGGCATCCATGTCCATGCGAGGCTAGCCGCTCCGGCTCGGTTCACGCCTGGTGATTCGCCCGTCACCGACCTCGATGACCAGGTCGTTCGGCGCGACCAGGGCCGGGTCGTGGGTGATGTGCACAACCGTCCGGCCGCGCGCGGCGAACCGGAGCTCGTCCAGCAGCCGCCGGGTGTTGTCCGGGTCCAGGTGCGCGGTCGGCTCGTCGAGGAGCAACACGTCGCTGTGCGGCAACGCGAGCAGCGCCCGCGCCACGGCCAGCCGCGCGGCCTCACCGCCGGACAGGGTCGTCCCGGCGAGGGTGTCCAGCCGGTCGGTCCACTCCGGTAGCTGGGCCGCGCGAAGGGCCTGACGCAGCTGATCGTCGGTGGCCTCCGGGTCGCCGAGCCGCAGGTTCTCCCGCACCGAGATGGACACCAGCTGTGGCTCCTGCGGGCTCCAGGACACCCGCTCCGGCAGCACAGCGGTTCCCGCGCTCGGTGGGAGGAACCCGAGCAGCAAGGCGCCCAGCGTCGACTTCCCGGCCCCGGACGGTCCCACCACGCTCACCCAGGCGCCGGTGGGCACCCGCAGGTCCACCGCACTGAGCACCCCACGCCCATTCGGCCAGCCCACGCTCACCCGGCGCAGATCGATCTGTCCCCCATGCCTCCGAAGTCGGCGCTCTGTGCCGCGAACATCGCCAACTTCGGGTAGCCCCAGGCGCCCGAGCGCGGCCTGGAGCGCGACGCGGTACTGGGCGGCGGTGGTCAGCGGGAGCACCACTTCGAGCAGTGCCAACGGGATCAGGGTGACAACCGGGACCAGCAGCGGGTCGAGTCTGCCGAGGCCGGTGACCAGGCAACCGAGCGCGGTCAGCCCCATGGTCAGCGTGGCCAGGCCGATGCCCGCCCCGGCACCGAGAGCCTGCCGGCGGGTCCGCCCGGTCAGCTCCGCGTCCTGCTCGGCCGCGCGACGCAGCCAGGGCCGGTGCGCACCCATGGCGATCAGGTCGGCGGCGCCCTCCAGCATGGTCAGCACCCGGCCGGCGAACCGGCGCCGGTCGGCGGCCAGCGCGGTGGTCGCCCGGCGCTCGGCCAGCAGGGCCAGCGCGGGGGCGAGGAACACCGCGACCACCAGCCCACCGGCCAGTACGGCGCCCGCGGCGGGGTCGACCAACGCCTGGGCGAACACCGCGAGCACGGCGACCAATACGGCGGTCAGCGTGGGCAAGACGGTGCGCGGCACCAGATCCCGCACCTGATCGACATCGTCGACCATCCGCCGCAGGCCCTCGCCGCGACGCAGTTCCAGGGTGCGTGCCGGGCCGAGCCCAACGATCCGTCCCCAGAGCCGCACCCGGAGGTCGGTCGCCAACCGGAACGCGGCCCGGTGTGAGACCAGTCGCTCGGTGTACCGGAGCACCGCCTTGGTCAGGGCGAAGAACCGCACGCCGAGGACCGCGACGCTCAGCGTCAGGATCGGCGGCATGGTGGCCGCCTTGGCGATCAGCCAGCCGGCCACGCCGATCAACGCGGCGCCGCTGCACGCGGTGGCCGCGCCGAGCAGCACCGCGCCGAGGAACATCCCGCCCCGCAGCGGGACGCGCTCGGCGGATTCATCCACAGGTTCATCCACAGTGGACTCATCCCCGAAGTCCACTGTGGACAAATCTGCCACGGCCTCCCGGTGCGCGGCGAGCAGCACCGCGACTCCGGAATCCGCCAGCCGCCGGATCTCCTGCAGGACGAAGGCAGCGGTTGTATCGTCCAGATGCGCGGTGGGTTCATCCAGCAACAACAGTCTGGCCCCGCGTTGCACCCGGAGCACCGCGCGGGCGATCGCCACCCGCTGTCGCTCCCCTGTGGACAGAGTGTGGACAACTCGGCCGAGTAGGTGGACGGAACGTGAACTGGCCGCCGCCGACTCCAGTTCCGCGCTGCTCGGTGCGGGCCCCGGTTGGTCGGAAACCGCTTGCCTGAGCTCGTCTTCCACCGTGTTATGGGTAAAGGTCGGGCGCTGTGGCACCCAGGCCAGCCGCGTCCGCCAAAGTTCATGATCCACTGTGGACAACTCGGCGCCGTTGATCGTCACCAGACCGCTGTGCACAGTGCTGAATCCGAGCAGGGTGCTGAAGACGGTGGACTTGCCCGCGCCACTCGCACCAAGACCATCCACATCGGACAGCCGGGTGATCTCCCCCGACCGGACGACGAAATCCGCGCCATCCGGCGCGAAGCCATCCCGCCGCCGCACCCGGAGCCCGGTAACCCTGAGCTCCAGCGGTTCCTGCGAGGTCCCGAAGTCGGGGATGTTCGGCCGGAAAGCGTGGCCGAACAT
>QZFT01000045.1 GCA_003600225.1 Pseudonocardiaceae bacterium YIM PH 21723 | reverse complement strand
TCATCCTCGGCGGCATGGGCACGATCCCCGGCGCGGTGCTGGGCGCGTCGCTGCTGTTCGTGCCGAACATCGCCAACTTCGGGATCTGGGGTTACAGCAGGAGGGATGCCGAGGCGGTGTCCAGGAACCAGATGGTCTCCTGGGTGCCACGGGCCCCGGCCGCGGGGATATCCCGCTCCCGGGCACCGGTCAGCGCCGCGGCGACGGCCTCGGACTTGGCCTCGCCGGCGGTCAACAGCCAGACCTCCCTGGACTGCCGGATCAGCGGCAGCGTCAGCGAGATCCGGGTCGGCGGCGGCTTCGGGCAGTCGCGGACCGCGACCACGGTCGCCGTCTTCTCCCGCACCGCGGGGGAATCCGGGAAGACCGAGGCCACGTGGCCCTCGCCGCCCATGCCCAGCATGAGCACATCAACAGACGCGGACTCGATCACCTGGGCGTACGCGGCGGCGGCCTTGTCCACGTCGTCGCCGAACTCGCCGTCCGACGGAGCCATCACGTGCACCCGGGCCGGATCGAGCGGAACGTGATCCAGCAGGGCCTCGCGGGCCTGCGTGTGGTTCCGCTCCGGGTCACCCTCGGGCAGGAACCGCTCATCGCCCCAGTACAGGTCGACGGCGGACCAGTCGATCGCGTCCTTGGCATCCAGTTCGCGGACCGCGCGGAGCGTGCCCATGCCGGTGCCACCGCCGGTGAGTACCACCGACGCGTGGCCCCTGGCGCCCTGCGCGGCCACGATCCGGTCCACCAGGCGGGCGGCCGCGGCGGCTGCCAGCGTCTCCGCGTCCCGGTGGACCAGGATCTGTGGCTGACTCACTTCTTCGCTGCCTTCTTCTTCGTCGCCACTGCCTTCTTCGGCGCGGTCTTGGTGGCGGCCGGGGCACGCCCCTTGATCACCTTGCCGAGGTCGTGCAGCGTCTCCTCGTAGATCTCGTCCGGGTCCAGCCTGCGCAGTTCCTCGGTCAGGCACTCGGTGAGGTCCCGGCGGGGCAGCGCCACCCGGCGCTCCGGCTGGCCGAACTGGGTCAGCGTCGCGGTCACGCCGTCCGGCCGGACCAGCTCGACGTTGCCGGACTGCCGTTCCAGCACCACGGACACGATGCCGGGCCCGGCGTCGGTCTTCACCCGGCGCACCGGGACGTTCAGGTACCGGGACAACCACGCGGCCAGGAGCTCGCTGGACGGGGAGGTCGCGTCGCCGGTGACCGTGGCCGCCCTGACCTTCTCGTGCGGTGGCAGATCCAGCGCGGCGGACAGCAGCGCACGCCACTGCGTCACCCGGGTCCACGCCAGGTCGGTGTCACCGTCGGAGTAGGTCTCCAGCCGGGAGGTGAGGAACTTGATCGGGTTCTTCTCCGCCGCGGCGTCGGTGATCCGCCGGTGCGCGAGGGTGCCGATCGGGTCCTCGGCGGTGTTCGCCGGGGCGCCGGTCGGCCACCAGGCCACGACGGGGGCGTCGGGCAGCAGCAGTGGAATCGCGCAGCTGGCGCCCTGGCCCGCGAGGGGGCCGTAGAGCCGCAGCACGATGACCTCACTGGCACCCGCGTCGCCGCCGACCCGGATCTGCGCGTCGAGCCGGGGAGCCGCCTTCTTGGGTCCCCGGGCCAGGATGATCACCCGGCACGGGTGCTCCCGGCTGGCTTCGATGGCGGGGTCGATGACCGACTCCGCCTCCTCGCCCTCATTGGTCACTATCACCAGCGTGAGCACCCGCGCGAGGGTGACCGCGCCGCCGCGTTCCCGCAGTTCCACCAGCTTCTTGTTCACCGCGGAAGTGGTGGTGGATGGCAGGTCGACGATCATGGCCGCCTCCAGGTGCGTCCGGTGCGCGCCAGCATGGCCTCGGCGCTGTCCGGGCCCCAGGCGCCCGGCTCGTATGGATCGGGTTTGCCCTGCTCGGCCCAGAAGTCGAGCACCGGGTCCAGGATCTTCCAGGACAGCTCGACCTCTTCGTTGACCGGGAACAGCGAGGGCTCGCCGAGCAGCACGTCCAGGATCAACCGCTCGTACGCCTCCGGGGAGGCCTCGGTGAACGCGTGACCGTAGGAGAAGTCCATGTTCACATCGCGGATCTCCATGGACGTGCCGGGGATCTTGGAGCCGAACCGCATGGTGATGCCCTCGTCCGGCTGCACCCGGATGACCAGGGCGTTCTGCCCCAGCTCCTCGGTGGCGGTGTCGTCGAAGGGCAGGTGCGGGGCGCGCTTGAAGACCACGGCGATCTCGGTGACCCGGCGGCCCAGCCGCTTGCCGGTACGCAGGTAGAACGGCACGCCCGCCCAGCGGCGGTTGTGCACGCCCAGGGTGATCGCGGCGAAGGTCTCGGTGGTCGACTCCGGGGAGAAGCCACCTTCCTCCAGCAGACCCGGGACCTGCTGGCCACCCTGCCAGCCGCCGACGTACTGACCACGCGCGGTGGTCTCGTCCAGCGGCTCGATCGGCTTCGTGGAGGCCAGTACCTTCGCCTTCTCGGCCCGCAGGTCGGCTGGGGAGAAGGAGACCGGCTCCTCCATCGCGGTGAGCGCGAGGAGTTGCAGCAGGTGGTTCTGGATGACGTCCCGCGCCGCGCCGATGCCGTCGTAGTAGCCCGCGCGACCGCCCAGACCGATGTCCTCGGCCATGGTGATCTGCACGTGGTCCACGTAGTTGGCGTTCCAGATCGGCTCGAAGAACGTGTTGGCGAAGCGCAGCGCCAGCACGTTCTGCACGGTCTCCTTGCCGAGGTAGTGGTCGATGCGGAACACCGACTCCTCGGGGAAGACGTCGTTCACCACGGCGTTCAGCTCACGCGCGCTGTCCAGGTCGTGGCCGAACGGCTTCTCGATCACGACCCGGCGCCAGCGCTCGCCGTCGGCGGACGCCAGCCCGGAGCGGGAGAGCTGGCGGGTCACCGTGGGGAACGCGGCGGGCGGGATGGACAGGTAGAACGCGTGGTTGCCGCCGGTGCCCCGCTGGTCGTCCAGCTGCTTGAGCGTGTCGGCGAGCTGGTCGAACGCGGCGTCGTCATCGAAGGAGCCCTGCACGAACCGGAGGCCTTCGGCCAGCTGCTTCCAGACGGCTTCCCGGAACGGGGTGCGGGCGTGTTCCCTGACCGCGTCCTTGACGACCTTCATGAAGTCTTCGTCGGCCCAGTCACGGCGGGCGAAGCCGACCAGCGCGAAGCCCGGCGGCAGCAGGCCTCGGTTGGACAGGTCGTAGATGGCGGGCATGAGTTTCTTGCGGGACAGGTCCCCGGTCACCCCGAAGATCACCAGCCCGCAGGGGCCGGCGATCCGGGGCAACCTCTTGTCCCTGGGATCCCGCAGCGGATTGACCCAGGACGTACTCAAGGCTTTCTCCCAGCAGTGGTTAAAGAGATCACGAGAACGGGGCATGCCTACTGCGCGGCGCCCAGGCGGCGCCTCGCGGCGTTGTCGTCGGTCGCCATGGCTCCGCCATGTCTCCCTCCTCCGCCTTGCGATGCATCCACCTGGATCGCCGCTCGCTACGGCATTCCCCGTTCTCGCAATCTCATACGGGGTATGAATGAATGATCGTGTATTCCGGCAGGCTCTGCACGGCCTCGACCAGCTGAATCAGCCCTTGCATCCGATCGGTGAGGTGCAGGCGCAGCACCGGGCGCTTGTGCTCGGCCAGCACCTGGGCGTCGCCGCCCGCCTGAGCCAGTTGCAGCGTGCTCAGGGTGTACGGCCGGTCGGGCACCTGGATGTCCTCTTCGGACGCGCCGGTGAGCTGGAGGAAGGCGCCGTTCTGGTGCCCGCCCTTGTGGTACTGCCCGGTGGAGTGCAGGAACCGCGGTCCCCAGCCGTACGTCACGTGCTGGGGGACCCGGCGGGCCAGCTCGGGGCGCAGCAACGCCGCCGAGGCGTCCTCGATGCGATCGAGGTAGGCCTGAACCGACAGGTAACCGAACTCCGGGATGGCATCCACCAGCGTCTTCAACGCCTCGGACAGCGTGCTGGGTGCGGTCCCGATCCAGCCGCCCTCGGCGAACACCTGCACCGCGCCCTCGGTCAGCAGCGGGGTGTGTGCGTCGCTCTCCGCCGGCGGGTTGTCCAGCAACGCGCGCGCCGCCTTCTTGGCCGCCTCGACGTCCGGCTGGTCGAACGGGTTGATGCCCAGCACCTTGCCCAGCAGCGCGGTCGTGGTCTCCCACAGCTGGAACTGGGCACCCAGGGGGCCCTGCGAGGACAGGTAGCTGTTGATCTCCTCCAGCGGCAGTTCCTCGCCGCTGGTGATCACGTGGATACCGGTGCCGTCCTTGCCGTCGGTCCCGGACTGCCAGTGCGGCTCCATGACTACCGGCAACATGCCGGTGCCGTTCTTGCCGGTGGACTCCGCGATCAGTTGCTCGACCCAGTCACCGAAGGCGCCGATGCTCTGGCCCTTCGTGGTGAAGACGATCTTCTCGCCGCCCTCGGTGTGCGCGGCACCCAGCTCGGCGGCGAACACGATCGCCGGGTTGTTCAGGGTGTCCGTGGCGAGTGCCTCGGTGGTGTCGGCGGCCTCGGTGAGCAGCCGGTCGATGTCCGCCCCGGCCAGACCGGATGGCACCAGGCCGAACGCGGTCAGCGCGGAGTAGCGGCCGCCCACGTGCGGGTCGGCCTCGAACACCTTGCGGTAACCCGCCTTGGCGGACGCCTCCGCGAGGGGCGAACCCGGGTCGGTGACCACCACGATGCGGCTCGCGGCGTCGATTCCCTCGTCGGTGAACGCTTTCTCGAAGATGCGCCGGTGGCTGTCGGTCTCCACCGTGGAGCCCGACTTGGAGGAGACGACCAGCACGGTACGCCGCAGGTCGCCGGCCAGCGCGTCGGCCACCTGACCGGGGTCGGTGGTGTCCAGCACGGTCAGCGGCACCCCGTGCGCGGCGCAGATGACCTCCGGGGCGAGCGAGGAGCCGCCCATCCCGGCGAGCACGATGCGATCGAGACCCTCGGAGTGCAGTTCCTTACGCAGTTCCAGAATCTGCGCGACCAGTGGCCGGGAACTGAGGGGCAGGGTCGTCCAGGCGAGCCGGACGCAGGCCTCGGCCTCCGCGTCAGGACCCCACAGCGTGGAGTCCTGACGCGCGAGCCTGCTGGCCGCCTTGTCCGCGACCAGGGATTCGGCGATCGCGATCGCCTCGGCCTGGCGGTGTCCGGTTACTCGGGTGATTTCCAACCTGGCCATGGCGATCGGTGACCTAGCCCTTCGTGGCGTCGAGTTGCTGCTTGACGGTCTCCAGAAGTTCCGTCCAGGACTTCTCGAACTTCTCCACGCCCTCGCGCTCCAGCAGCTGGTAGACATCATCGATGTCGATACCGGCGGCGGCGAGTTCGACGAAGACGCCCTTCGCGACCGTCGCTGTCCCTGTCACCCTATCGCCGCTGATCTTGCCGTGGTCGGCGACGGCGTCGAGTGTCTTCTCCGGAACGGTGTTCACGGTGTCCGCGACCACGAGTTCGTCCACGTAGAGCGTGTCCGAGTAGTCCGGGTTCTTCACGCCGGTGGACGCCCACAGTGGACGCTGCCGGTTGGCGCCGGCCGCGGCCAGGCCTTCCCAGCGTTCGCCCGCGAAGGTCTCCTCGAAGGCGCCGTAGGCGACGCGCGCGTTGGCGACGGCGGCCTGGCCACGCAGCGCAGCGGCCTCGTCGGTGCCGATGGCGTCCAGTCTCTTGTCGATCTCGGTGTCCACCCGGGACACGAAGAACGAGGCGACCGAGTGGATGCCTGCCAGGTCGTGGCCGTTGGCCTTCGCCTGCTCCAGGCCCGCGATGTAGGCCTCGATGACCTCGCGGTAACGGTCCACCGAGAAGATCAGCGTGACGTTCACGCTGATGCCCTGGGCGATGGTCGCGGTGATCGCCGGCAGGCCCTCACGGGTGGCCGGGATCTTGATCAGCAGGTTGGGCCGGTCGACGATCTTCCACAGCTCGGCGGCCTCGGCCACGGTCTTGGCGGTGTCGGCGGCCAGACGCGGGTCCACCTCGATGGACACCCGGCCGTCGACGCCGTTCGTGCGGTCGTGGACCGGGCGGAAGACGTCGCAGGCGTTGCGCACGTCGGTGGTGGTCAGCGCGCGGACCACGGCTTCGACGTCGGCGCCCTGGGCGGCGAGCTCACGAACCTGCTCGTCGTAGGCCTCTCCCTTGGAGAGGGCACCCTGGAAGATCGTCGGATTGGTGGTCACGCCGACGATGTGCTTGGTCGCGATGAGGTCGGCGAGGTTGCCGGAGTTGAGCCGGTCCCTGGACAGGTCGTCCAGCCACAGCGAGACACCCGCGGCGGTGAGGGCTTTCAACTGGTCAGACAAAGCTATCTACTCCTAAATCCGGAGCAGATTCTGCAGAAAGTGCTCCTGCGTCGCACTTTCTGCAGAATCTGTTACTGGGCCTTCTTGACGGAACGCTGGCCGGCCGCGACGACGGCCTCGGTGGTGATGCCGAACTCGCGGTAGAGCGTCTCGAAGTCGGCGGAGGCACCGAAGTGCTCCAGCGAGATCGCCTCGCCCGCATCTCCCAGGAACCGGTGCCAGCACTGGGCGATTCCCGCCTCGACTGTGACCCGCGCCTTGATGGAGCTGGGCAGCACCTGCTCGCGGTAGGAGTCCTCCTGGTCGTCGAACCACTCGACGCACGGCATGGACACCACGCGGGTGGGGATGCCGTCGGCCTCCAGCTGCTTGCGGGCGTTGACGGCCAGCTGCAGCTCGGAGCCGGTGGCGATCAGGATCAGCTGCGGGGTGCCACCGGAAGCCTCTTCCAGGATGTAGCCACCCTTGGCTACGCCCTCGGCGCTGGTTCCCTCGAGGACCGGAACGTTCTGCCTGGTCAGTGCGATACCGACCGGGCGGTTCTTGGGTCCGGAGTGCCGCTGGATGATCGACTTCCAGGCCGCGGCGGTCTCGTTGGCGTCACCGGGGCGGACGATGTCCAGGCCGGGGATGGCGCGCAGCGCGGACAGGTGCTCGACCGGCTGGTGGGTCGGGCCGTCCTCACCGAGGCCGATGGAGTCGTGCGTCCACACGTAGGTGACCGGCAGCTCCATGATCGAGGCCAGCCGGACCGGCGGACGCATGTAGTCGGAGAACACCAGGAAGGTGGCGCCGTACGGCAGCGTGCGGCTGTGCAGCGCGATGCCGTTCAGGATGGAGCCCATGGCGTGCTCGCGGATGCCGAAGTGCAGCGTGCGGCCGTACGGGTTGGCGCTCCACTCCTTGGTGGAGGCGCTGCTCGGGCCGAAGGAGTCGGCGCCGGAGATCGTGGTGTTGTTCGACTCGGCCAGGTCGGCCGATCCACCCCACAGCTCGGGCAGCGTGGCGCCGAGGGCGTTCAGCGTGGCGCCGGAGGCCTTCCGGGTGGCGACGCCCTTGGCGTCCGGCTCCCAGGTCGGCAGCTCGTCGGCCCAGCCGTCGGGCAGTTCGCCGGAGTCCAGCCGGTCGAACAACGCCTTGCGCTCCGGGTTGGCGTTGGCCCAGGCGTTCCACTTCTCCTGCCAGGCGGCGCGCGCGATGCGGCCCCGCTCGACTACCTGGCGGGCATGGGCCAGGACGTCCTGGTCCACCTCGAAGGTCAGCTCCGGGTCGAAGCCCAGCGCCTTCTTCACCGCGGCCAGCTCGTCGGCGCCGAGGGCGGAGCCGTGCACCTTGCCGGTGTTCTGCTTCTTCGGCGCCGGGTAGCCGATCACCGTGGTCAGCACGATCAGCGAGGGCTTGGTGGTCTCGGCGCGGGCCTGGGTGAGCGCGTCGAGCAGGCCGTTGACGTTCTCGCCGCCCTCGACGTGCTGCACGTGCCAGCCGTAGGCGGCGTAGCGCTTGGCCACGTTCTCCGAGAACGCGATGTTGGTGTCGTCCTCGATGGAGATCTTGTTGTCGTCGTAGATGACGACCAGGTTGCCGAGTTCCTGGTGACCGGCGATGGACGAGGCCTCAGAGGTCACGCCCTCCTGGATGTCACCGTCGGAGGCGATTACGTAGACGTTGTGGTCGAACGGGCTCTCGCCGGGAGCGGCGTCCGGGTCGAACAGGCCCCGCTCTCGGCGGGCGGCCATCGCCATGCCCACGGCGGAGGCCAGACCCTGGCCCAGCGGGCCGGTGGTGATCTCCACGCCCTTGGTGTGCCGGTACTCGGGGTGTCCGGGCGTGCGCGAGCCCCAGGTGCGCAGCGACTTGAGGTCGTCGATCTCCAGGCCGTAACCGGACAGGAACAGCTGTGTGTACAGCGTGAGGCTGGAGTGTCCACAGGAGAGCACGAACCGGTCCCGCCCGACCCAGTGCTCATCACTCGGGTCGTGCCGCATGACGCGCTGGAACAGGGTGTAGGCGGTGGGAGCGAGGCTCATCGCGGTACCGGGGTGACCGTTGCCGACCTTCTCCACGGCGTCCGCGGCCAGTACCCGCGCCGTGTCGACGGCGCGCTTGTCCAGGTCGCTCCAGTCGTTCGGGAGGTTCGGCGTGGTCAGCCAGATGAGGTCGTGCGTCCGGGAGTCGCTGGTCACTGTGTTCACTTTCGCTAGGCGTGGCTTGGCCTTCGAGTACCCACCCTAGTAGCCGCACAACCGAATTGCCGCACCGTGCGGGAGTTGTCCACAGGCTGTTCGACCCGTCGTGTTCGACAGCACATCCCCCCTGGCAGGGCAGGCCGAAAGGACGCAGCTAACATCGACGGGTCGACGTGACAGCGCCCTGTTTCTTGGGCCCGTCGGCGCCGGGGCCCACCACTGGCACCATCCGGCCCCGCCTCCGGACTGACTTAAGGAGACCGATGATCGTGGACGCTGCGCGAAATGGGGCGCCGTGAGCACGTTGTCGGATCGCCCTGCCGAGGTCACAGCGCCCGCGTCCGTCAAGGACACGGTGCTCGCCTACGTCGCCCTGTGTAAGCCGCGGGTCATCGAGCTGCTGCTGGTCACCACCGTGCCCGCCATGCTGCTGGCCGCCCGCGGCCTGGTCTCGCCCTGGCTGGTGATCAACACCCTTGTCGGCGGCACCATGGCCGCTGCCAGCGCGAACGCGCTCAACTGCGTGGCCGACGCGGACATCGACAAGCTGATGAAGCGGACGAGTAAGCGCCCGCTCGCCACCCGCTCGGTGCCCACCCGGCACGCGCTGATCTTCGGCATCGTGCTGGGCGTGACGTCCTTCGCCTACCTGTGGGCGACGACGAACCTCCTGGCCGCGGTGCTGGCCGACGCGGCGATCCTGTTCTACGTCTTCATCTACACCCTGGTGCTCAAGCGGCGCACCTCGCAGAACATCGTCTGGGGCGGCGCCGCCGGCTGCATGCCGGTCATGGTCGGCTGGGCCGCGGTCACCGGCACGGTGCAGTGGCCGGCCTTGATCATGTTCGGTGTGATCTTCTTCTGGACCCCGCCGCACTTCTGGGCCCTGGCCATGAAGTTCAAGGACGACTACGCGGCGGCCGGCGTGCCGATGTTGCCGGTGGTGGCCACCCCGCAGCAGGTATCCCGGCAGATCCTGATCTACAGCTGGGTGATGGTGCTCTGGAGCCTGTTGCTGCTGCCCGCGACCAGCTGGATCTACCTGGGCGTCGCGTTGATCGGCGGCGGCTGGTTCCTGGCCGTGGCGACCCGGCTGTACGTGAAGGTCAAGGCCGGACAGCACAGCAACCCGATGGTGCTGTTCCACCTGTCCAACACGTACCTGACGATCCTGTTCGTCGCGATCGCGGTCGACTCGGCGCTGAGCCTTCCCGTCCTTGGCTGGCCGTTCTAAATCCGCTGGTTCCCGAGTTGACGAGGCACGAGCCCGAACCTCGTCGACTTCGGGATCGGGCGCGACCATGACATCGGTGACCACCGGCATCGGATCGCGGTGATCCCGCACTCGGCGTAAGGCATTACCCGAGGTGAACGGCCCGGGTAGCCGTCAACTAGGCTTTCCGGTGTGCTCAACGTAACCCGTCCCGCGCTCGCGGTCGTCGCGGCCATCGCCGCCGCTGCCTTCACCCTGACCGGATGCTCCAACTCCGAGAAGGCCAGCACCAAGATCGACACCCCGGGTGCCACCACCACGGCCGCCACCGTTGCGGCCCCCAAGGGCAAGACCTGTGTCATCGATGACTTCAAGGTCGCCGGTGAGATCGGTAAGAAGCCCACCGTCACCGTCCCGCAGGACTGTGACCCGCCCAAGGAGCTGCTCTCCAAGGACCTGGTGCCCGGCACCGGCCCGGAGATCAAGACCGGCGACAAGGTCGCGGTCGACTACTCCCTGGTGCTGTTCTCCAACAGCAAGAACCTGGACAACTCCTACGACCGCGGTCAGCCGTTCGCGCTGACCGTCGGCGCCGGCCGGGTCATCAAGGGCTGGGAGCAGGGTCTTGTCGGCCTGAAGCAGGGCGGTCGCCGTCTGCTGGTCATCCCGTCCGACCTCGGTTACGGCCCGGATGGTTCGCCGCCGGAGATCAAGGGTGGCGAGACCCTGGTGTTCGTGGTGGATGGAACGAAGGCCGGTTAGTCACCATGCGTTCCCTGCTCGTGGCCGCGGCCATCACCGTGCTCGGTACCTCGGTGGTGGCCTGCGGCGAGAACAGCAACAACATCGGCAGCAACCCGACCTGCGTGAAGGTCGAGGGTGAGCCGGGCAGCCAGCCCAAGATCACCGTCCCGGCCGACTGTAAGGCGCCGAAGGACCTGGTCAGTGCGGATCTCCGGTTCGGTGACGACCCGGCGGCCCGCAAGGGTGACAACGTCCTGGCCCACTACACCCTCTACACCTGGTCCGATCACAAGCTTCAGGAGACCTCGTACAAGGCGGGTAAACCGTTCGAGGTGGAGGACCTGGGCGAAGCCCCGGTTATCGACGGCTGGAACGAGGGCATGATCGGCGTGCGGGCCAAGGGGCGCAGGCTGCTGATCGTTCCGCCTGCCAAGGGCTACGGCCCCGGTGGCACGGGGGACGGCTCGATCAAGGGCAACGAGACCCTGGTGTTCGTGATCGACACGGTCAAGGTCAGTCCGAAGAAGTAGAATAGAATCAAGGTAGGCCGTGGATCGCGGCCTACCTTGACTTAACTCCTTTGAGTGCATGTTCGATGTAACTCTCCAGTCCGCTGAATCCTGCGGTACGTTCCATGGCATTAGCGTTATCTGGGGAACTGGGGAATCATGATTCGAACTTAGCTTGTATCGTGCCTCGTCTTGGCTGCGGCCGTATTCTGCACTCCTGTTTCTATCGCGGCGCAATCGGATTACGTGAGTTATGAGGACTGCTTGCATCCGGCGCCGGTGGTCGACTCCGCGCCGGTAAACGACTTCCAGGATAAGGACGGCCGGACGATACACTTGCTCTGCGGAGGGTTGCGGCACATCAACCAAGAGCATCCTTACGACTACTTCATGCCGCAGTGCATCAGTGAGGTGCTGCGCTTCTACTCCAGCAAGGAGACTTCGAATAGCACCCCGGGGAACTGGTTCTATTCGAGGCCCGCGCCATATCCGGCGAATAGGGGTATCGTGATCGTGAAGAAGGAAAACGATGAGATTGTCACGGCGTACACTCAAGGTAATGGTACTGATGGTCCGAGTGCCGCATGGAGTGAATGCGCCACTATTGCAAGGAAATAGATGACCGACGAAGAGATCCTGGCAGGTTTCCGCAGGGTCGCCGCGCACATCGGTGACCCTGCGGACGTGCTGCGCATGGTGCTGGAGGGCCTGGAGAGCAAGCTCGGCGTCATCTCGCTGCGCGACGCCTCGCTGACGGCCGCCGGGCCGGACGGCGTCCGGGTGCTCGAATTGGATGTCCGGTTCGGCGACAAGCCCGCCCGGTTCTCCTACCGGCTCAGCCTGGAGCCCGAGCTACTCGCCGGCCTGAGCGCGGGCGATGTCTGGTCGGACATCCCTGTGCTGCTGGTGGAGCAGCTGGTCGCCTTCACTCCACGCCTATACCGCGAGTACAGCGCCGGGGCCACCGATATCCTCATCAGCGATCGCCGATACCTGCCGTTGACCCGATAATCGGCTTCCGGCCAGTGCAAATATAGTGAGAATGCGGCAATCGGCCGTGTTATCGGGCCGAGACAATTCCTAGTCTCGGTACATGTCTCTGCGCACCCTGCACGGCAGAGTCGGTGTCCTGGCATTGGCCGGTGCGCTGACCGTCGCCCTCTGTACCCTGCCAGCCGCCGCGCAACCAGGTCCCAAGGGCCCGATCGACCCGGCGTCCTGGGTCGACCCGGCCAAGATGACCTGGTCCGACTACAAGAAGCCGCCGGGCACCGACTGGGGCAACCCGGCGCTGACGCCCAGCAAGCGCAAGTTCAAGGGCGCCATCGTCCTGCTCGACTACCAGGACATGGACTTCGCCGTGACCAAGCCGGCCAAGTCGACCGCCTTCGGCAACCCGATCGGCGCCAGCGACATCCCCCGCGACAAGGTCGCGCAGTTCTACCAGGACTTCCTCAACAAGCCTCAGGAGCTCAACCACCAGCACTCGATCAACGAGTACTGGATGGAGGACTCCGGCGGCCGCTACGGCGTGGACCTGAAGGGCTTCGGCCCCTACCGGATGCCGGGGAGGTCCTTCGAGTACGGCATGGAGATGCAGAAGCCCGCCGACTGCCCGGCCGGGGCGAACTGCAGCCGGGACATGCGCACAGACGGCAAGGCCGCCTGGGTCAAGGACCAGGGCAGCCAGGTACCCGCCGGTTACGACTTCGTCTTCTACCTGTCGGCCGGGCAGGACGAATCCGGTGCCTGGCAGGAGTTCGGTCCGATGATCTACGAGAAGAAGGAGGACATCCCGGCGAGCATGGGCCCGCCCGCCGGCTCCGGGCTGCCGAACTGGGCCAGCACCCGGTACGTGCCCTGGACCTCCTGGAAGGCCGCCGCCGCGCCGTGGCCCAACGCCGCGAACGGCTCCTCCACCCAGGCCGAGAGCTCCGGCCAGGCCGTCTACGCACACGAGTTCAGCCACATCCTGGGCATCGGTGACAACTACAACAACCCGTACGCCAACCCACCGGTCCGGGCCTACACCGGACCGTGGGAGATGATGAGCCGCGGCTCGTTCAACGGTCCCGGTGGCCCGCACACCCGCTGGCAGATCCCGCCGACGGCGGGCGCCTCGCTGGGCTCGCACCACATGCTGCGCACCAAGCTGAAGCTGGGCATCATCGACGAGACCACCGTGGTCAGGACCGACCGGGACAGCCTCGCGAAGTCCGGCCTGTCCGTGGTCACCGTCGCGGCCCGCTCCACCCAGCCGGGCAAGGGGCAGAAGGCCGGCTACACGATCGCGCTGCCCGGCGGGGACAAGTCGCCGAAGTGCTCGCAGCAGACCGATCCACTGTGTGACGGCGGCGGCTACAACAACTACACCCTCGAGGTCGTCGACCGGATGGGCACCGACTCGTTCACCCCGGACAGCGGCGTCCTGCTGGCCAAGACCAAGGACCAGGACAACGCGCCGTTCGAGTGGATCGTCGACGCCAATCCGCAGGACATCAACATCGTCGACTACTACAAGCCGGACGGCACGCCGGTCATGATCACCATCGGCGACCACCGGCAGCTGTCCGACGGCCTGTTCAAGGCCGGAACCGGATCCGGCAGCGGCTACGAGTTCGAGGACAAGGCCAACCGGCTGCACTTCTACGTGCTGGACATCCACCGCGACGACAAGGGCGTGCTGTCCTACACGGTCGCGGTGAAATCCCTGGACGGCGCGGGCGCGCAGACCAGGGGAGTGACGCTGAAGAACACCGATCAGTGCCGGTTCGAACTCGGCAACACGGGTTCCGCGCCGAGCGGCACCGAGGAACAGTTCTCCTCGGACGTGTACCGGCTGTCGGCCAAGGACGCCTCCGGTAAGCAGGTCACGCTGCCCAACCAGCTGGCGACCGCGAAGTTCGGCGGCACCACCACGATCTCGCTGGAGGCGACCGGGCTGACGCTGACGGCGACCTCGGAGAGCGACCCGGGCAAGTCGGCCACCGCGGTCTGCGGCGGATGAGAGTAGTAGGCCTCGGCTGCGTGATCTTGGTCCTGGGCGGCTGTACGGGTACGGCCGCCCAGGCCACGCTGCCGGTGCAACTGCTGGCCAGGGACGGTGCGATCCGGGAGATCGGCCGGTACTGCTCCGGGACCGGGGGCTTCGAGGCGGCGCACGCCAAGGCTCCCTTTCAGCTGTTCGATGCATCGGGTAAACAGGTTGGATCGGGTGAACTGCCGGATGGCCGGGCGATCCGCGCGGTGGACGAGGATCTTGGCGTGAGCCGGGTTCCCACCTTCTGCCAATGGGATTTCTCCGTTGCCGTGCCCCAGGATGCTGTGGGGCAGGCCTATACTCTGCGTCTCGACAGCGGTGAACCCATCGACTTGCGTCGTAACGCGAATGGGGGAACCGAGGCTCCGGCCGCAGGGATCATGAGATGAACAGAGTCGCGGTGGCTGTGGCCACGGCGCTGGTGCTGGTGGCCACCGCGTGTGGTTCCGACCGCGGGGCTGATGTCGGGCTGCCCGGTCCCGTGCGCCCCGGGTACGTCTACCCGGCGCCGCCGCAGGGCACCCGGATCGCCCCCGACTTCACGCTCAACCTGATCGATGGCCCGACCATCAAGGCCTCCGAACTGTGGAAGGACCGGCCGATGGTGGTCGTGTTCTTCAGCTCGTGGTGCAAGGAGTGCGCCGAGCAGCAGGACATCATCACCGAGCTCGCCTCCCGCTATCGGGATGTGGTCGTCTTCGTCGGCGTCGCGGGCACCCGGGACAACGAGAAGGCCGTGAAGGACTACCGGAACCAGCACCACATCGACTACATGCTGGGGCTGGACAACGGCAGGAAGTCCATCGGCCAGACCTACGGCCTGACCGATCCGCCGCTGGTCAGCCTGATGGCCAAGGGCGGCGGACTGGTCCGGGGCAGGCCGACCGCGGCGAATCTGGAGCAGGACATGAACGCCGTGGTGATACCTCAGTCAGGGCAGAAGTAGCAGTTTCCCGGCGGTGAGCCTGCCTTCCAGGTCGGTGTGTGCCCGGCTCGCCTCGGCGAGCGGGTAGCTGCCGCCGATCCGTAGGCTCAGGGTCCCGTCGGCCACCGCGTTCAGGATGTCACCGGCCCGCCACAGCATCTCCTCCCGGCTGCGGGTGTAGTCCCCGAGCTTCGGCCTGGTCAGGAACAGCGAGCCCAGTGCGTTCAACCGCTGCGGATCGAGGGGCGGTACCTGACCGCTGGCGCCGCCGAACAGCACCATGTAACCGCGCGGCCGCAGGCTGGACAGGCTCGCCTCGAAGGTCGACTTGCCCACGCCGTCGTACACCACCGGGACGCCCACGCCGCCGGTGAGCTCGCGGACCCGGGGGGCGATGTCCTCCTCGGTGTAGCGGATGATCTCGTCGGCGCCGGCCTCGCGGGCCAGCTTCTCCTTCTCCGCGGTGCTCACTGTCCCGATCACCCGGCCGCCCTTGGCCTTGATCAGCTGGGTGAGCAGCAGGCCCATACCGCCGGCCGCGGCGTGCACCAGGACGGTGTCGCCGGACTGCACCGGGTAGGTGGAGTTGACCAGGTAGTGCGCGGTCATGCCCTGCAACATCGCGGCCGCTGCCTGCTCGTCGGACAGGCCGTCCGGTACCGGCACCGCCGAAGCGGCCGGCACGATGGTCTGCTCGGCGTAGGCGCCCAGCGCCCCCGATCCCCAGGCGACCCGGTCACCGGGCTGGAACTCGGTCACCCCGTCGCCGGTCGCCCGCACGACGCCGGCGCCCTCGGAGCCCGGGATCAGCGGCAATGGCAGCGGATACACGCCGGCCCGCTGATAGGTGTCGATGAAGTTGACGCCCGCGGCGCGCACCTCGACCAGCAGTTCACCCGGTCCCGGGGTGGGCGGGTCGATCTCCACCAGTTCCAGTGCCTCTGGACCACCGACTGAATTCACCTGAATCGCACGCATATCGGCATCCTATTCGGATTCCAGTGCCACCTTCCTGGCCAAGCCGAGGGGTAACACCCCCGCGCCCGCGATGGTGTCGTGGAACTGTTTGAGGCTGCCGCGCCGCTCCCGGAGGTACTGCCCGCGGATGTCCAGGATTTCCAGGCAACCGGTGAGGTACGACGGCGCCTGGGTGGGCCACGAGCAGTATCGGTTCACCTCGGCGGCCGCGGTGTCCTCGGTCAGCGTCGTCTTCTGCAGCAGGTAGGTCCGGGCCTGTTCCCTGGTCATCTCCCCGCAGTGCAGGGCGGTGTCCACCACGATCCGGGCGGCGCGGAACGCCTGCCCGTCGAGGTGGGCCAGCGCGTGCCGGGGATCGGTGAAGTACCCCTGTTCGAAGAAGAGCCGCTCCACGTACAGGCCCCAGCCTTCGGCGAAGTACGGGCTGATCATGACCTTGCGGATGGTGCGCGGGGTGTCCGCCGCCCAGGACAGGTGCCAGTGGTGCCCGGGGTAGGACTCGTGCACGGAGATGGTGGGCATCTGCGCCCGGCAGTTGCCGCGCAGCCGCTGCCGCACCTGGTCTTCGGTGAACCCGGCCGGCGTGTACGGCACGAAGAAGTGGCCGGTGCGGGATCGGGTGAGCGCGGGTGGCTCGACGTAGAAGGCGACCGGGAAGATCGGGCGTTGGAACGCGGGGGAGGGCAGTACCCGGCAGTTCTCGCCGGGCGGCATGGTCACCAGATCCCGGTCGACGGTGAACTGCCTGGCCCGCTCGGTCTCCGCGATGTACTCGGCCAGCATGGCCGCCTCGGTCGGCGGGTGATCGTCCTGGAGCCGGCGCATCCGCGCGCGCCAGTCCGGGGCAACCTCGCTGAGCTGCGCGTCGAGGTCGGCGTAGGCGCGCAGGCCACGGCTGTGCAGCTCGGCCGCGCCGTAGCCGAGGAGTTCGTGGTCCCGCAGCAGCGCCGAGTACCGGGCCTCACCGATCCGCCAGTCACCGCGGGCCGGGAACTCGCGCAGGAACGCCTCCAGCTCGGCGAACGCGGCGATGGCCGGTTCCGCCGCCCGGTGCAGC
Organism: Pseudonocardiaceae bacterium YIM PH 21723; assembly: GCA_003600225.1. GTDB lineage: Bacteria > Actinomycetota > Actinomycetes > Mycobacteriales > Pseudonocardiaceae > QZFT01. Next base: position 249,844 of record QZFT01000045.1, on the reverse strand, counting down.
TCGGCGCGGAGCCGGGGATCGTGGACCTCGGCGGGCAGCGTCTCGCGCAGGAACTCCGCCGCGGTGACCGCCTGACCGAGGGCGCGGTCCACCGCCAGTTGCGGAGTGCGATCCGGGTCCAGGTTGCGGCGGCACGCGCGCAGCACCTCGGGTACCTCGGAGAGCCGGGCGCAGACAGATTCGACCAGCTCAGCCTCGGGGTGGAGGCGGTGCAGGAACGTGGTGAAGGTGGCGTTGAAGATCGGTGCGGTGTATTCCGTCGGATCGCTCCGCCACGGCTCGGCCTCGGCGCGCAGGATCGTGCCGCGCAGCATGGAGATGGCCAGCTCCACGTCCACCGAATCGTGCAGGCCGAGCGCGGCGGAACGGTGCTGCTCGAACCGGGTCAGCCACTCGCGGGCCTCGGCGAGATGCGCGGCAAAGCCCGCCGTACTGAAGTCGCCCAATGTGTGATCGCGGCCGGGTGCACCCAGCGCGGAGGCACCGACCGGATCATGGTCCAGGTGCCAGCCCAGGAAGACTTCGAGCAGTTCAGGCAGCGTAGCGGTCTGCGTCACGTCATCGAACGTAGTGTCGCCGAACCGGTTAAGATCTGGCGCTATGGCTGCTTCGGATACCGCTACCAGCAAGGATGCCCCTTCCGCCCCCGCCGGTGCGGTGAAGGCGTTGCGGACGTTCCAGGCTTCGCACGGCCCGTCGGTTCGCGTGGTCACCGAGAACATCGGTCGCATCGGCGTGCGGTTGGTGCTGGTCGGTGAGGACGGCGTGATGGGGGACGTCATCGTGCCTGACGCCGAGGCTGCCGCCGCCGTGGTGGCCGCCGTTCCGGAGGCCGCTGACGCGGAGTGGGATCGGGAGACCGTCTCGGCCACTGCCATCGGGGCCGCGCACCGCCGGCGGATGGCTTCGCCTCGTTGATTGTGAGTTTTCAGGTGTTTGGTGTGGGGTGAGCCACTGTCCGGTTGTCGGACGGTGGCTCTTTTTTGGTGGGGCGGCTGGGGCGGCTTTCGATGGTGAGGCGCTGGGCTGCGGCTGTCAAAACTCAGCTTTGGGCTTCTGGTGGTGGTTGACAGCCGCAGCCCAGCACCTCCTTGGGGCCGCAACGCCCCACCCTCTGTTGGCCCCGGGATGTGGGGGAGATCCATGGGGGCTCCTTGTCGTGGGTGGGGACACGCCGGGGTTGGGTGCGGCCCCACTCCGGCTCTGGTCGGGGTTCAGTTGCGTTTGTGGGGCCTCAGGGGTTTGGTGATCACGCGGCCTTCGTCGGTTGTCCACTTGACCGAGCCATCCGGGTTTTTGGTGTAGTTCCAGTTGCCTTCGTCTTTGAGTCGGTGGTGGTGTCGGCACAGGGGTAGCAGGTTGCAGATGCAGGTTTTGCCGCCGTCCTCGTGGCGTCGGCAATGGTCGATGTCGCAGGTCACCGCCGCTGCCATGCAGAACGGTGCGGAGCACGTTTTGTGGGTGGAGAACAACAGCCTGCGCATTCCCGGCGTGGGGAACCGTGACTTGGTCTCGGCTTTGATGCCGACTCCAGTCACTGGGTCCTCGACCAACCGGTACCAGTCGCCTTTGGTTGCGTAGTCCCTCGCGACGTGGGCTGCGATCGGTCCCATTCCCGCGACTTGTGCGGGTGCGTCGGAGAACCCGGCGAGGATGTCCGGGGTGAGGTGGACGATGATCTCCGCCTTCACCTCCCCGGCACCGTCGAAGGTGCCGAGTAGGAGTTGTTGGGAGATGTCGCAGCGCAGTTGATCCATCTCCCGCTCATCACCGTCGCGCCGCAGCTTCTTCGCCAGCGCGCCCACGTGCTGGGTGATCGCGTGATTGGTCGCTTCATCACCGGTGATCGCCAGCGTGGAGACGCCGTCGGATCCTGTGCGGTGCTCCAGTTTTCGTTGATGCATCCGCCGCGACTTCCGATCCGCGTACCCATCGGGATCGACCCGCAGGATCTCCTCGTCCATGATCCCGGCGAGTTCCCTCGGTGAGGACCACAAGGCGTTGTCCAACGCGACCTGCTCCACCGCCGCAACCTTGTCCGCCGCCAACCATTGGGTCTTCGAGTAGATCGCGTGCATCCGCTCCTCGCAGATCTCCCCAGCCAGCAAGGCTTCGAATGTGGACCGCAACGGACCATCCAACGCCTGGGCGACTTCCAGCCAGTTCGCCGCACGGCGAGGAGACATCCCCATCACCTCACCGATCACATCCGCGACGAACTGGTAGTCACCGCGTTCCTCGGCCATGCGGGCGGCATACGAGCGCATCACAGCAGCGTCCTTGCGGTGCCGTTTGACCAGCACCTCAAACCCGTCCGCCGTGTACTCGTAGTCATCGCTCATGTCTTCGATATTACTCGCACACAATGCCGATATCGAATTCACAAGATAACCCACATGGGTGTAAAAATGGGGCCCCACAGTCGCCTAAGACCCCGAAAACGCCCACAACGGGACAACCCAAAGGAAAGACCCAATCCCGCCCCGTCCTCCAAAGCCATCCTTCGAAAACCCACCAGAAGCAACAGCCAACCCCTCAACCCCCTCCCAACCTGCTATGGTTTCAGTGCCAACTAAAACCAGCTCGCCCCCAAGAACCAAGAGGCAAAGAATGGCCACGAGAGGCACTCATTCCACCAAAACGGCTGAGTGGATCGAGCAGGTCGCCGCGTTCTTCGTGGAGGACGGCCTCCCGCTCATCTCCGGCCGCATCCTCGGCTACCTGCTGATCTGCGAGCCCGCCGAGCGCACAGCCGCCGAGCTGGGTGCGGCCCTGGACGCCTCCAGCGGATCGATCAGCACCAACGTCCGCGCCCTCATCCGACTGGGTCTCGTGTCCAAGACGACCCGCCGGGGCAGGGAAGCGGCGCTGTACCGGATCGAGGAGCAGCGCTGGGAGCGGATGCTCAAGGCCAAGCTGGACCGCATCGCCGCGACCAGGCAGCTGACCGCGGCCGGCCTGCGGTTGCTCTCCGGTAATTCCGAGCGCGCGGCCCGGCTACGGCACGTCGACGAGCTCTACGGCTGGCTCGGCGACGAGCTCACCGGTCTCTGGGACCGCCGGGGCAACGCTGCCTCGCGCGGCTGACCACACGGCCGCGGTGGCCGCGACGCACAGGCCGGCGCCCAGTACGTGCAGCGAGACCAGTACCTCGGGCACGCCGAGGTTGTACTGCACGATGCCCAGCGCGCCCTGGACGAGCACGGCGGCGATCAGCCAGCCGTAGCGGCGCGCCACCCGGCGTTGGGCGTTGGCCAGCCGCAGGGTGAAACCGAGCGCGACGAGCAGGCCGAGGAAGGCGAACAACAGGTCGGCGTGCACCTGGGCGACGGTGGCGATGTTCGCGTGCAACCGCGGGGTCTTCGCATCGCCCGCGTGTGGCCCGGCCGCGGTGACGAACGTTCCCGCGATGAGCAGCGCGGTGAGCGCCAGCGTGGTGACGCCGAGCAGGCCACGCACCGGACGGGGGAGCCGGCGCAGCGGAGCGGGGTCGAAGGCGTCGGTCATCAGCACCGCCAGCCAGACCAGCACCATCGACACCAGGAAGTGCACGGACACCGACCACCAGACCAGTCCGAGCAGCACGGTGAAGCCACCGATCACGGCTTGCAGAACCACGCCGATCGGCATGCTGGCCGCCAGCCAGACGAGGCGCCGATCCGGTCGATCCTGGTGGTAGCGCAGCGCGATGAGCAGGCACAATCCGGCCAGCAGGCCGACCGCGCCGGTGAGCATCCGGTTGGTGAACTCGATCCAGGTGTTGATCAGGTTGAACTCGGGGTGCGGCGCGGGCGTGAAGCTGTCCGAGAAGCACTGTGGCCAGGTCGGGCAACCCAGCCCGGATCCCGTCACCCGCACAATGGAGCCGGTCACCGCGATGCCGCCCTGCGCCACGACGGTGGCGATGGCGATGGCCCGGGTCAGTGCCCGGTGCGGTCGGGGGATTCTGGCGATCCATCGTTGCAGCACCCGACGATGGTATGTCGGCGGAGGATTCTCGCTCTCCGGGACCCGGTCCTAGGACCTTGGTCCGTCTTGCTGACAAGCTGTCTCCCGACGACAGGGGGATGACAGATGACGACCACGATCGCCGACCGCCTGGATCGGCTGCCGGTCACCCGGACACACCGGCGTGCGACGGTGATCGTCGGGCTCGGCCTGTTCTTCGAGCTCTACGAGGTGTTCCTGGCCGGGACGATCAGCTCCGTGCTGGTCACCGAGTTCAAGCTGAGCAAGTCCGCGCTGCCACCGCTGCTGGCCTCCACGTTCCTGGGCATGTTCGTCGGCGCCGTGGTCCTCGGCCGGTTCGCCGACCGCTTCGGCAGGCGCAACGCGTTCCTGGTCAACCTGGGGCTGTTCTCCGTCTTCTCACTGCTCGGCGCCTTCAGCGGTAACGCCACGATGCTGCTGGTCACCCGGTTCTTCGCCGGCATCGGGCTCGGCGCCGAACTGCCCCTGGCGGACGCCTACCTCAGTGAACTGCTGCCCGCCCGCAAGCGCGGCAGGCTCATCGCGTGGGCCTACACACTCGCGTTCTGCGGTGTCCCGGTCGTCGGCTTCCTGGCGAAGGGGCTCACCGAGCAGACGATCCTGGGGATCGCGGGCTGGCGCTGGCTATTCGTGATCGGTGCGCTGGGCGCCGTCATCGTCTTCCTGCTGCGCCGCGGGCTGCCGGAGTCCCCGCGCTGGCTGCACTCCGCCGGGCGAACCGCCGAGGCCGAGGCGGGTATCCGCGCGTTGGAGGCTGAGGCCGGTCAGGCCGCCGGGGCGCCGCTGGAGCCGGAGGAAGTGGGGAAGAAGACCGGGCTGAGTGACCTCCTCGGGCCGGCCTACCGGCGCCGCACGCTGATGATGACGTTCTTCCACATCCTGCAGACCGTCGGTTACTACGGCTTCGGCACGATGGTCCCGCTCATCCTCGCCGCGAAGGGCTACCCGGTCTCGAAGTCGCTGCTGTACACCGCGTTGACCTTCCTGGGGTACCCGATCGGATCCGCGTTGTCGTTGCCGCTGGTGGAGCGCTTCGAGCGCAAGTATCTGGTGATCGGCTCGGCGTTGGCGATGGGGGCCTGTGGCCTGGCCTTCGGGCTGGCGGAGTCGATCACCGTGGCCATCGTGTTCGGCGTCGCCTACACGGCGGTCAGCAACGTCTTCTCCAACGCGTTCCACATCTATCAGGCTGAGATCTTCCCGACGAGCCTGCGGTCCACGGCATCGAGCGGCACCTATTCGATCTCCCGGCTGACCATCGCCGCCATGCCGTTCGTGCTGGTGCCGTTCCTGCACGGCTTCGGCGCCACGGCGTTGTTCGTGCTGATCGGCGCGGCGATGGTCCTCGTCGCGGTGAACGTCGGGATACTCGGTCCACGCACCACAGGACGTTCCGTGGAGAGCGTCGCTGCTCTATAGTTACTCGTCAGTAACAGCATCTCGGGTCTAAGGATGGACTGATGCCCTCTCTCCGGCAGGACGGCGCCGTACACATTCTCGACTTCGGCGACGACGAGAACCGGTTCCACCCGGACTGGCTCAAGGTGGTCCACGCTCACCTGGACGAGGTCGAGGCCAGCGCGGAGCCGACGGCCCTGGTCACCACGGCGAGCGGGAAGTTCTTCTCCAACGGCCTGGACCTGGACTGGGTGCAGGCGAACGGCGACAAGTTCATCGACTACATCGGTGAGGTGCACGCCTTCCTCAGCCGGGTGCTGACCCTGCCGGTACCCACGGTGGCCGCGATCAACGGGCACGCGTTCGGTGGTGGCGCGTTGATCTCACTGTCGCACGACTTCCGGGTCATGCGCGGCGACCGCGGCTTCTGGTGCCTGCCGGAAGCGGACATCAACATCCCGTTCTCCAAGGGCATGTCCGCGCTGGTCCAGGGCAAGCTGACCCCGTCGGCCGCTGTGCTGGCGATGACCACCGGCCGCCGGTTCGGCGGCGAGGACGCGCAGCGCTACGACATCGTGGACGCCACCGCGCCCCAGGACGAGGTGCTGGCCACGGCCCTGGAGATCGCGCGCCCCCTCGTCGGCAAGCTGCCCGCGACGCTGAGCACGATCAAGAACACCATGTACGCGCCGATCGTCGAGGCGTTGCAGACCGTCTAGTCCCATGGCTCCGAAGTTGACGATGTTCGCGGCGAGGAACGAGCCCCGAACATCGTCAACTTCGGGACCGCTGGTCCACGTAGGCCTCGAACCTGCTGATCAACGCCTCGATCGCGTGGACCACATCGCGTTCGTTGACGCTGCTCAGCAGGGCGAAGTCGGTGAGGTCATCGCCGCCGAGCGGGATGACCTCACCGGTGAACCGATCGGTGAACGGCAACGGCGATTCGCCGAGGTGTGGGTAGGTCGCCGCCCGATCGCAGGACGCGTAGCGGTAGACGAGCCGCTCGGCCCGCTCGCCGATCGCGGCGCGCAGCCGAGCTCGCTCGGTCAGCGGCAGCAGCGGGTGCGGGAAGCCGTCCGTGCCATAGGCGGCGTGGCACAGTGCGGCCAGCCTGGCCGCCCGGCTTCTGTTCCGGAGTGCCACCTGATGACGTACGCGCAGCAGGTGGTCGAACAGGAGCCCGCCGGGGTGCGGGAGCCGTGCGGCACCGAGTTCCTGGAGCAGAACCAGTGCCGGCCATTCGGCGATCACCTCGGCGAGTGCCGTCGGCCGGTCCCGGGCGATCAGGTGCCCGGCGCCGGAGACGCGGCGGACCATGGCCTGGGGCACCAGCCGGTGCAGGCCGTCGATGTCGGTGTCGGTGATGACCGATCCGGCGTCTCCGCGCGCCAGGAGCACCGGGATGTCGAGGGACGCTGCTATCTCGGAGAGCCGGGGTACCTGGCCGAGGATGTCCGCGACGAGTGCGATGTGCCGATCCGGGATGTCGAGGGTGGCCAGGAAGGCCCGGGCCCGGACCTGATCGAGGTTCGGGACCACGTCCACCAGCACCAGGCTGGACACCTTCGCCCGGACCACCGGGTCGGCGAGCGCGGCGATGGCGGCGAGCCCGCCCAGAGAGGCGCCGACGAGAATGCAGCCGGGAGTCGCCATGGCGGCGACGTCCACAGCGTGCGCGGCCAGGGTGTGATGGTCGCGCAGATCCGGGGCTGTGCAACGGAACTCGGCCAGGCGATCGATCACCGGATGCCAGACCGAGCCGCGTTCGCCACCCGCGTGTAGCAGCAGAACGTCCATGCATCGAGGTTACCTTGAGCAGTCAAGGTAAGGTGGATCGTGTGACGAGACAGCGGCGTTCGCCGGAGGACGCGAGGCGACTGATCCTGCAGGGCGCGGAGGCGTTGCTGGCCGAAGGTGGGGTGGCCGCGGTCCAGATGCGGGCCGTCGCGGCGCGGGTCGGGATGACCGACGCGGGGATCAACCACCACTTCGGCAACCGGAACGGGCTCCTGGAAGCCCTGCTGCGGCACGGCGGGCGGAAGATCCACAGTGGACTGGCGCAGGTGCTGGAGTCCTGGCTCGACACCGGTGCCGATCTCGGTGAGCTGATCACCGAGCTCGCCGCGTTCTACCGGACGGGATTCGGTGAGCTGGCTGTGGCGCTGCATGCCGCCGGGTGGCGCGACGAGGGCTCCGGCATGCTCGATCCGGTGGTCGACGCGCTCCACGCGTTGCGGCCGGCGGGCAGCGAGATCATGGATACCCGGCTCGCGGTAGCCGCGTTGCACCAGGCCCTGGTCACGGAGTCGTTGTACGGCGCCGATTTCCGGCGCAGCGCCGGGATCACCGGCCGGGCGGCCACCAGTTCCACCGCGCAGCTGAACTGGTGGGCCGCCCATCTGGCCGGGTCGCTGGGTTTGACGGGCTCCCGAAGTTGACGATGTTCGGGTGAAAAGCGTGCCCGAACATCGTCGACTTCGGAGTTACTTGATGATGGTGGCCCAGCCTTCGAGGGTGGGATTCTCTGCCAGGTCGACGAAATCGATGGTGCGGCCCTGGGCGCGCCAGGCCTCGACGAGGGACATCACCCGGACCGAGTCCAGGCCGTGGTCCAGGAGGCTGTCGTCGTCGGCGATCTCCGCCGGATCGATGTCCAGCAGCTCGGCGACCTGGGTGCGCAGTTCGTCGGTCGTCATCGGTCGCCCCTCAGCGTGTCGATCAGCCGGCGGGTGGTGGTGGCCACCGCGCAGCGGTTGGCGGCGTAGTTGATCGCCATGTGGTGGTCGTCCCGGCTGAAGTCGGCCGTGGCGTCGGCGACGAAGAACGCCTCGATGTCCTGCATGAACGCGTCGGCGGCGGTCATCAGGCAGCCGATGTGCGCGTAGATGCCGGTGACGATCAGCTGGTCGCGGCCGCGTTCCTCCAGCACTCGGCGCAGCTCGGTGCGGTGGAAGGCGTTGTACCGCCACTTGGTCAGCTGGACATCGTCGTCAACGGGCGCCAGCGCCGGGAAGATCTCCGCCTCCTGGGGGTTCGGGCCGATACCCGCGCCCCACATGTCCAGCTGCAGGCCGCGCTGCTGCTCGGTCTGGCCGCCGGGCTGGGCGGTGAACACCACCGGGATGCCGAGCGCTTTGCACGTGTCGCGCAGCGCGCCGATGTTCTGCACCACGTCCACGATGGGCGACTCGTCGGTGCGGTAGGGGCGCAGGAAGTAGTTCTGCATGTCGTGCACGAGCAGCACCGCGCGGTCCGGCTCCGGGATCCAGTTGACCCGGCTCACCGGTAGCTCGGCCTCGGTCGGAATGGGGTAGGGCTGGATGGTCGGAAGACCCATGATCAGGACTCCTTAGACAGGGAGGCGGCCAGTTCGGCGCGCAGGTGGCGGCGGCTCGTCTTGCCCACCCCGGTGGCGGGGAAGGTGTCGACGAATTCGATTCGGTCGGGGATCTTGTAGGCGGCGAGGCCGCGTTCGCGCAGGAACCGGCGCAGCTCGGGGGCCCGCACCGGCTCGGTGGCGACGATGAACGCGCAGCTGCGCTCGCCCAGGTAGTCGTCCGGAATGGACACCACGGCGGCGTCGTGCACCGCGTCGTGCGCCAGCAGGTGGTTCTCGATCTCCTCGGCGGTGATCTTCTCCCCGCCGCGGTTGATCTGGTCCTTGGCCCGGCCTTCGACGATCAGGTGGCCGGTGGGCAGCTGCCGCACCAGGTCACCGGTGCGGTAGAAACCGTCCTCGGTGAAGTTGGCGGCGCCACGCTCGCCGGCCCGGTAGTAGCTGCGGATCGTGTACGGGCCGCGGGTGAGCAGCGCGCCGATCTCGCCGGGGGCGACGGGATCGTCGTCCTCGTCCAGCACCCGGACCTCGTCGGCGGGGGAGATGGGCCTGCCCTGGGTGGTGACGACGATGTCATCCGGATCGCCGGCCCGGGTGTAGTTGACCAGGCCCTCGGCCATGCCGAACACCTGCTGCAACCGGCAACCCAGCTCCGGGGCGACCCGGCGCGCGGCCTGCTCGACGAACTTCGCGCCGCCCACCTGCAGGATGTCCAAAGAGGACAGGTCGTACTGCCCGCGGGCGGGGGAGTCCAGCAGTTGCAGGGCGATCGGCGGGACCACGCCGGTGATCGTCACCCGCTCCCGCTGGATCAGCTCGAACACCACGTCCGGGCTGGGCGCGGGTGCCAGCACGATCCGGCCACCGGCGTGCAGCACGCCGAGGATGCCGGGGGAGGACATCGGGAAGTTGTGCGCCACCGGCAGGGCCACCAGGTACACGGTGTCCTCGGACAGCTCGCAGATCGCGGCGCTCTCCCGGACGCTGTACAGGTAGTCGTCGTGGATCCGCGGGATCAGCTTCGGCCCACCCGTGCTGCCACCGGACAGTTGTAGGAAGGACAGCTCGTCCGGCCGTACGGTGTGGAACGGCTCGTCGCCGTTGACCGGGACATCGGCCAGCGCGGTGTGCTCACCGGGTTCGCCGTGCACGAATACCGTGCGCAGCGCCGGATTCTCCGCCTGGACCTGGGTGGCCAGGGCGCGGTAGTCGAAGCCCGCGTGCCGGTCGGCGATCACGTAGCCGGTGGCCTCGGTGATCCGGCAGAACTCGGTGATCTCCGCGTACCGGTGCGCCGGTAAGGCGAACACCGGGACCGCGCCGAGGCGGAACAGTCCGAAGATCACCGCGACGAACTCGGCGATGTTCGGCAACTGCACCACGACCCGGTCACCGGGCTCGATGCCGTGGGCGCGCAGCCCGTGCGCCATCCGGGTGGCCCGCTCGTCCAGCTCGCGGTAGGTCCAGCGGTTCCGCTCGTCCACCACGGCGAGGTTGCCGGCGAAGCGGGTGGCCCGGTCGGCGAGGAACTCGCCGAAGGTCTCGCCGGTCCAGTACCCGGCGTCCCGGTAGCGCTGGGCGAACTCGGCCGGAATCGGTGTCCAGTCGGCGATCATCGAGCCTCCTGGATACCGAGGGCGCCGAGGAAGGTGCGGAACTTGGCGCTGGTCTCGGCCAGTTCGGACTCCGGGGTGGAACCGGGCACGATGCCGGCGCCCGCGTAGAGCCGCAGGGTGCGGTCGTGTACCTCGCCGCAGCGCAGGGCGATGATCCACTCACCGTCGCCGTGCTCGTCCATCCAGCCGACCAGGCCGGTGTAGTAGTCGCGGGCGAACGGTTCCAGCTCGCTGATCACCGTGCGCGCCGTGGTCATCGGCACGCCGCACACCGCGGGGGTCGGGTGCAGGGCGGAGGCCAGTTCCAGGGAGGTGACGTCCGCGCGCAGTTCGCCGGTGATGCGGGTGGACAGGTGCCACATCGCCGGGGTGGGCAGCAGTTCCGGGCCGCTGGGCACCGTCAGGTTCAGGCAGAACGGGGCGAGCGCGTCGGCCACCGCGGTGACCACGTGCGCGTGTTCGGCGCGGTCCTTGGCCGAGGCGAGCAGTTCGGTGGCGTTGCGGCCGTCGCTCTCCGGATCCGCGCTGCGTGGCCGGGAACCGGCCAGGGGATTGGAGACGACGCTGTCCCCGGTCTTGCGGATCAGCAGTTCCGGGCTGGTGCCGATCAGCGTGCGGCCGCCGACGTCGGTGGCGAAGGTGTAGCCGTGCGGGTCCCGTGCGGCCAGTGCGCCGAGGACCCGGCGCAGGTCGATCGGTTCGGCGGCGGTCAGCTCCAGGGTGCGGGCCAGGACCACTTTGGACAGTGTGCCGTCGGCCATCAGTTCCAGGGCACGCGAGACGCCGGTGAGGTAGGCGTCCGAGTCCGTGTGCTGGTCGATCCAGTGGGTTCCGGTGCCGGGATGAGGGGGCAGCGGCCGGATGTGCAGCGGCTCCGCGCGGCGCACGCCGTCCGGAATGGACAGTCGCGCCGGGACGGTGGCCTCCGAACTGGCCGGATCGACGAACGGCAGGGCGCCGACGGCGAGGGCGCCCGTCGGGATCCGCTGTCCGGTCAGGGATTCACCCAGGCTGTCGGCCAGCAGCACACCGGACGGTGAGCTGAAGAAGAAGCCGCCGGTCTGGTAGTCGTCGGTCACCGGTCTGAGTGAGTGGGCAATGTGCGAGGTCATGATCATCCTTAGGCGTACAGGGTGGCGCCACCGTCGACATACAGGTTCTGCATCGTGATGTGCCTGGCCTGGTCAGAGGCGAGGAACACCACCGCGTCCGCGATGTCGGCGGGATCGGCGATACGGCGCAACGGAATTCCGACGCGATGGGCGGCCAGGTCCCCATCGATCACCGGCTGCGCACCCGCTTCCGTCCAGAGGGCGCGCTGCATCTCGGTGTCGGTGGAACCCGGGGAGACGATGTTGCACCGGATACCGTGCTCGGCCACTTCCAGGCCGAGGATCCGGGTGAACATGGTCGCCGCGGCTTTCGAGGCCCCATAGGCGGCCATCTGGGCGCGAGGCACCCCGGTGGCGTTGGAGCCCACCGTGATGATCACTCCGCGGTTGCGGGGGACCATCCGCCTCGCCGCGGCCTGGCTGACGTGGAAGACGCCGTCCGTGTTGACCGCGAACGTGTCTTTCCAGTCCTGAGTGGACATGTCAATGGCCTTGTTGGGGCGCAGGATTCCGGCCACATTGACGACGATGTCTATCGGCCCCAGTTCGTCCTCGATCTCCGCTACGGTGCGTTCCACCGCGTCGGCATCGGTGACGTCCAGGGTGCGTTCGGTGTTCTTCAGGTCGGTGGCCGCGACGATCGCTCCGTGGTCGGCCAACGCGCGCGCGACGGCCGCGCCGATGCCCTGTCCGGCACCGGTGACCAGCGCGACCTTTCCGTCAAATCGGTTCATCCGCAGGGTCCCCCCGATGGTGTCCTATATCCCCGGGAACTATCATAAATACTTAGTTAGGCTTACCTAACTTTAAACAGATTGCAGCTCGGTCACGACTTCCGGACTTGTGGCGGAAAGTGAGCCAGAGCATAGGTTTTGCCGTTTCACATGTGTGAAATCAAGGAAAAACCGTAGGTAAGGCTAACCTAGGAAGAGGCGCTGCATTGGTCGCTTTGGAGGTACCGGTGCTGTGACGTTCGACCCTTGCGCGCAGCGGAAGCTCACCACCCCGAGATCTCGTCGTTGACGCCACGCAGTCCGCGGAGTCCGTGCAGGGCGAGGAGCGGTTTGAGCACCAGTCGCTCGCCGAGCCGGTAGTCGGCCGATCTGACGAGCCGCTCCGCGAGATCGGGACGTTGCCGGATCAGGTAGGCGCGGGCCTTGAGCGCGTGGGCCGGCTCGGAGGCGAACTTGATGCGCTCGATGCCGTCGAGCAGCGGGATCACGTTGGTCACGTTCTCCCAGGTCGTTCGGCTCTGGTCCTCGATGACCACGTGGCCGTCGAAGCCGAGCGTGGACCGCGCGTAGTCGGCCATCATCCGGGCCTCCGCGGGGGCGCTCCCGGTGGCGCCGCCGGTGAAGATCACCCGACTGCTGGGCGAGGTGATCGATCGAAGCCCGGCATGGACCCGCCACCGGTTGACGAAGTTGATCGGCGGGCGCGGGTTGCGGTAGCCCAGCACCACCACGGCCTCGGAGGTACCGCTGCCGACATGGGTGAGGGTCCGTGACCAGCGCCGGTTCTGCCACTCGCCCCAGGCCAGTACGGCGACCGCGGCTGTCGCCACTCCCCAGATCCAGCGCACGGGTCCGGTCTAGCTCAGCTTCATGGTGCGGCTGGCCAGCCAGCCGGCGCCGCCGATCCAGGCCAGGAGCACCAGGACGACCGCGATCCCGGGACCGGTGCCGTCCACCAGGGCGTCCCGCAGGCCGTTGGTGAGCGCGGCGGAGGGCAGCAGTTCGACGAATCCGGCCATCCCGGCGGGCTGCCGGGAGGTGGGCAGCGCGATGCCACCGCCGACCAGGAGGACCAGCCACAGGGTGTTGGCCAGTGCCAGGACCACATCGGCGCGCAGCGAGCCGCCGATGAGCACGCCGAGGGCGCCGAACGCCAGGGTGCCCAGCACGATCAGCAGCAGCATCCAGCCGAGGCCGGCCAGCGGCGGGCGCCAGCCGAGGGCGAAGGCGGTGCCGCACAACACGATCAGCTGCACGGCGACCACTACGAAGGTGGCCAGCACCCGGCCGACCACGAGGAGCCAGTGTGGCAGGGCGGTGGCGGCGAGCCGCTTGATCACGCCGTAGCGACGGTCGAAGCCGAGGGAGATGGCCTGTCCGGTGAACGCGGTGGACATGACCGCGAGGGCCAGCACGGCCGGGATCACGTGATCCACGCGGGGTTCGGGCAGCGGCACGATCTTCAGCTCGCTGCCCGCGATCAGCAGTGCGAGGGGGATGATCAGGGTGAGCAGCAGCTGTTCGCCGTGCCGCAGCACCAGCAGCGCCTCGGTGCGCACGTGCGTGGCGAGCATCGGCCCGATCCGGCCGACGCCGGGGGCCGGGGTGAAGGTGCCTGGCTCAAAGGTGGTCATGAGCGCAGTTCCCGTCCGGTGAGTTCCAGGAAGACGTCTTCCAGCGTGCGGCGGGAGACGTTGAGTTCGTGGGCCAGTACCCCGTGCTGCGCGCACCAGGCGGTGACCGCGGACAGCACCTGCGGGGTGATCGGCCCCTGGACCAGGTAGCGGCCGGGTACGGTCTCCTCGACCTTGCACTCCTCGGGCAGTGCCGCCGCCAGCAGTTCAAGGTCCAGCTTGGGGTTGGAGCGGAAGCGCAGCTGCTGGCTGTCGGCCTCCGGGTCGATCGCGGTGAGCTCGGCCGGGCTGCCCTGGGTGACGAGCCTGCCGCGGTCGATGATCGCGATCTGGTCGGCGAGTTGTTCGGCCTCTTCCATCCGGTGCGTGGTGAGCAGCACGGTGACGCCGTCGGCGCGCAGCGCGTTCACCAGCTCCCAGACCAGGTGCTGGGCCTGCGGGTCCAGGCCGGCCGTGGGCTCGTCCAGGAACACCAGCTTGGGCCGGCCGATGATGGCGCAGGCCAGCGAGAGCCGCTGCTGCTGACCGCCGGAGAGCCGCTTGTACGGGGTACGTGCCGCGCCGGTGAGTCCGAGAACGTCCAGCAGCCAGCGCGGATCGAGGGGGTTCGCGGCGCAGGAGGCGACCAGTCGCAGCATCTCGTCGGCCCGCACACCCGGGTAGGCGCCGCCCCCCTGTGGCATGACGCCGATCAGCGGGCGCAGCTTGGGGCCGTCGGCGACGGGGTCCAGGCCCAGCACGCGGACGGTGCCCTCGTCGGGCTTGATGAATCCCTCGCAGGTCTCCACCGTGGTGGTCTTGCCCGCACCGTTGGGGCCGAGCAGGGCGAAAACCGTGCCCGGTTCCACGATCAGGTCGAGACCGTGCACGGCCGTCGTGCTGCCATACCTCTTGACCAGCCCGGAAACCGAGATGGCCGCGTCGTCAACGGGAGAACCCACAGCAGAAGAGCCTAAGGCGTGTGGAGCGGAAATCGACAATCGTGTCATCTGTGACTCATGTCCTCGCCGTGGGCAGCGGGGCGGGCTCGGGTAGTTTGCCCCGCACGAACCACAACGGCACGAGCAGCATGACGATGCCCGCGATGATGGCCAGGGGCAGTACGTAGGCGCGGCCGAAGAACCCGGCGCCGGTGGACGGGATGGAGATCGCCACCACCACGGTGATGATCACCGCGGCCTTGGTGAACCGGGGAGACTTGATCACCGCTGCCAGGGGGATCATCGCCCAGAGCGGGTACCAGGGGTGCATGATCGGGCCGAGGACCAGCAGCGCGCCGAGGGCGGCGCCCAGTCCGGCCAGGGGTTCCAGGGGGAACGGCCTGCCGCGGAACGAGATCAGCAGCAGCGCCAGCACGGTCAGCGCGGCGATGCCGGTGCCCAGGGTGCGGGCCACGCCGACGACCGCGTCCTCGTGGTTGCCCAGACCCATCGCCTGGCCGACGGCGGTGGTCGTCATGCCCAGCGCGGTGACCGGGGACAGCCAGCTCTTGACCTTGTTCGGGGTCTCCAGGGCGTGCAGCCAGCCGAAGCCGAGGCCGTTGGCCACCGCCAGCGCGCCGAAGACCGTAACGAAGACCACACCCATTCCCACGGCGGACTTGACCAGGTCCAGCCACCGGCCACCGTGCCGGCGGGCGAGGGCGATGCCGAGGAAGCCGAGCGCGGGCGCGGCGGTGATCTTGATGGCCGCCGCCAGGGTGATCAGCGCGGTGCCCAGCACGACCATCCGCCAGCCGGGGCGCAGGCCGATCTCGAAGCCGACCATCAGCAGGCCGATCATCAGTGCCTCGTTGTGCGCGCCGCTGACCAGGTGGAAGAGCACCAGGGGATTGGCGGCGCCGAGCCACAGCGCGGCCACCGGGTTGACGCCGCACCGCTTGGCGAGCCGGGGAAGCGCCCAGACGATCATCCCGATGCCGGCCAGCGCGATCAGCCGGTGCAGCAGCACGCCCGCGATGACGTTGTCCCCGGCCAGCCACTCCGGGATGCGGCCGTAGGTGAAGAAGAACGGGCCGTACGGCGACGGGGTGTCCCGCCAGATCGTGGGCACGCCGCGCGCGAGGGGGTCGTCGGTGCCGAGGGCCAGTGCCGGGCCGATCTCGTACGGGTTGAGGCCCTTGGCGACGATCTTGCACTGCGCGAGGTAGCTGTAGACGTCCGTGCTGAACATCGGCGGGCCGAACAGCAGCGGGACGGTCCACATCGCCAGGGTGCGGTCCAGTTGGCTGCGGGACAGCCGGCGGCCGCGCTGCGCGGCGACCAGCCTGCCCAGCCACAGCCAGGCCAGGATGACCATGCCGATGCCCAGGTAGCAGACGGCCAGGGAAACGGTGGGCAGCCGGGTGGCCAGGCCGAACAGCCGCACACCCTGCAGCGGGTTGTCGATCACCGGGGTGGCGCCCGCGCCCATGCCGCCGAGTGCCATCAGCAGGGACCCGGTGGTGCCGAACCGGCGTACCACCGACAGCTGCTCGCACTCGGCGTCGTTCAGTTCGGCGACGCCGGTGTTCCCACCCCTGGCCGGATCGTCCGCCTGGGGCGGGTCCAGTTCGCTCGTCTGGTTACCGGTCGCCACGATTGCCTAGCCTATCCGTCCGGCCTCTCCGGTGACCGGACAGGGCTGTAGCGGTCCTACGCAGCCGTTTACGGCCATTGTCAACTCTTGTGCCGGAACGATCATTACTCCGAATTGCCCTTTTCCCGCCGAAAACTGCTCCGTTCGAGTTTATGCTTTCGTGACTACTCCACGTCACTTGCCTCCATGGTCAATCCGGTGGTTTTATGGATTTCGGCCGGTTGATGACGGCCGCGCATCATGACGGGCTAATTCCAACTTTCGCCACCGGCCGAGAGGTTGGCGGACGGGCGAGTAGTCGGAGCTATTCTGGGTGGGGACGGCTGAGCGGCCTTTTTAAGTGCAGGCTTCACATGTGTTTGTGATTTTTCCGTCCGTAGAAACGTGAGGAACTTCGTTGAGTTCGTCGAGCGCTGGGGACGTAATGCGTGACGTTGTGACCGCAGGGCAATTGCGGGAATTATTTCAGGGGGTGCTACTCGCGCCGGATGACGCGGAATTCGACACGGTCCGGCGAATCTGGAACGGGATGATCGACCGCAAGCCCGCGTTGATCGCGCGCTGCCGGTCGGCCGCCGATGTCAGTGCGGCCATCCGGTACGCCCGCGGCGCCGAGCTGGATGTGTCCGTGCGTTGCGGCGGGCACAACGTGGCCGGTACCTCGGTCACCGACGGCGGTGTGATGATCGACCTTTCCTTGATGCGTTCAGTCAACGTTGACGTGGATGCGCGGGTCGCCGAGGCCGATGGCGGCTGCCTGCTGCGCGATGTCGACATCGCCACCACGGAGCACGGTCTGTGCTGCCCGGCCGGGGTGTTCTCCTACACCGGTCTCGGCGGGCTGGCGCTGGGTGGCGGATACGGCTGGCGTTGCCGTAAATGGGGTCTGACCTGCGATCACATCATCGGCGCCGAGGTGGTGCTGGCCGATGGAACGATCGTGCAGACCTCCGAGACGGAGAACCCGGACCTGCTCTGGGCGCTGCGTGGCGGTGGCGGCAACTTCGGCGTCGTGACGAAGTTCCGGCTCGCCCTGCGCCCGGTCGGCCGGCTGGTCCTGCGCACCGGGCTTTACGCCGGCGACAACGTTGCCATCGCGCTCCGGGCCTACCGGGACGCGACCGCGACCATCTCCGATGACTTCCACCTGCTCGGCGGGCTGCGGCACGCCCGCCCGGGCGACGAGATCCCGGAGGAACTGGCCGATCGCCCGGTGCTGGACATGCTGGCAATATATTCGGCCGACGATGAAACGAGTGCGCAGCAGGCCCGCGAACTGTTTGATCGCATGCCGGAGGGGGTTGCCGGCGAGTCGGTCCTGAGTTATCTGGAATTGCAGACCATGACCGATGAGAGCTCGCCCGACGGGCGACGGTACTACACCAAGTCCGGATATGTGACGGAACTTCCGGATGAGGCGATCGATCGGCTCATCGACTCCGCCGCGAAAAACCCGTCCCGCACCGGATCGATTGACATCGAGTTCCTCCTCGGGCAGGTTTCCCGGGCCGACGGCGAAAGTTCCGCTTTTCCGCAGCGACACGCGCCGTTCATGGTCAGTGCGTACGGTTCCTGGGATGCGCCGGAAATGGATGATACCGGCAAATACTGGGCGCGTGGGTGCATTTCCACGTTGCAGGAATGGGAACACCCCGGCGGTTACGTCAATTATATTTCGCTCGACGACGACCCGGCCGGCGCCGAGGCGACATACGGCTCAGCCATCTACACCCGGTTGACCGAGGTGAAGCGCCGCTACGACCCGGACAACCTGTTCCGCGGTACCCGGGCCGTGCGGCCCGCCGACGGGTCGTCGCGATGAACTCCCTGGTGGAGGACGTGCTCGCGCACGCCGTCCAGCGTCCGGATGCCCCAGCGCTCCGGTGGCATGGCAACGATGTCGGTTACCCGGAGCTGGCCGGACTGGTCGAGCGGGCGACGGCCACCCTGGACGCGGCTCCCGGAACAGGACCGATCGCGGTGGCGGCGGCCAAGTCCCCCGAGACGATCGCGTTCGTGCTGGCCTGCGTCCAGGCGGGCAGGCCGGTACTGCTGCCCGCCGCCGACCTCGGAGCCGAGGCCCTGGACGACCTGCTCACCCGCACCGGGTGCAGGCAGATCGCCACCGCCACCGACGCCGGAATCGCACTGCGGGAGACCGCGGTGACCACCGACCCCGGCGACCCGGTCAGGTTCCTGCTGACCACCTCCGGCTCCACCGGCCGGCCCAAGGTGGTGCCCCTCGACGCGGCGGCCACCGAGCGGTTCATGGACTGGGCCATCGCCGAGTTCGGGCTCGGACCGGACAGCACGGTGTTCAACTACGCGCCGCTCAACTTCGACCTGTGCCTACTCGACATCTGGGCGACGCTGCGGGCCGGCGGCCGGGTGACGCTGGTCGACTCCGGGCACGCGGTGAACGCGCGGTACCTGATGGACCTCCTGGACACCGGCGAGCCACACGTGATCCAGGCCGTGCCGATGTTCTTCCGGATCCTCGCGGAGGCGGCGGAGGACCGCGGCTATCCGGACGTGCGGCACGTCGTGCTCACCGGCGACCACACGCCACGAGCGCTGCGGGCCGCGCTGCCCGGGATCTTCCCGAACGCCCGGTTCCACAACATCTACGGGTGCACCGAGACCAACGACAGTTTCCTGCACTCCTTCGACGGCGCGGAGGCAGCCGCGCGGGACGTGGTGCCGCTCGGCAACCCACTGCCGGGCGTCACCGCGCTGCTGATGACCGACGAGGGCGAGCTGACCGGGCCGGGCACCGGTGAGCTGTGGGTGACCACGCCCTTCCAGACGCGGGGCTACCTCGGCGAGGCGGCGGATCGGTTCGTCGCTGGACCCGGTGGCCACACGTTCTTCCGCAGCGGTGACCTGGTGCACCGGGACGCCGAGGGCGAGCTGACGCTCGTCGGGCGCACCGACTTCCAGGTCAAGGTGCGCGGCGTGCGGGTGAGCATCGAGGACATCGAGCGGGTGATCGCCGAGCACGACCAGGTCGCCGAGGTCGGCGTGGTCGCGCTGCCCGATCCCGAGGCGGGGCAACGGTTGCACGCCGTCGTCCGCGGCAAGGACGCGCGGCTGACCGGACTCGGTCTGCGCCGGCACTGCGCCGCGCGGCTGGCCAGGGCCGCGATCCCGTCGCACATCCAGATCGTCGAGCGGGCACTCCCGCTGACCTCGACCGGCAAGGTGAATCGAAAGCTGATCAAGGAAACCTTATTGGCAGGAGAGGTATGAGCACGACCGAAACGGTCGCATCGACCATCAAGGCACACATCCTGGCGGAATTCCTGCCGGGCACACCCAGCGAGGAACTCGACAACTCCTACGACCTGATCGACAACGGGGTCGTGGACAGCCTGGGCCTGTTGCGGCTGATCAGCTGGGTCGAGCAGCGCTTCCACGTCCCGCTCGACGAGGTCGAGCTCTCGCCGGATGACTTCCGCTCCATCGACGCCATCGGTCACTTCGTCGAGGCGTCCACCCGTAGCTGACAACCGAACCCTTGGGGGGAAGAACAATGATCGTCAAGCAGAAGGACGAGGTGAAGGTCGTCGAGTGGGGGAACGGCACCAGCCACCGATTCCTGCTCGAGGCCGACGGCATGGGTTTCACCGTGTGCCACACCGTGGTCAGAGCGGGCACGAAATCCCTGCTGCAGTACCGCAGACATCTGGAGGCCTGCTACTGCATCGGCGGCCGTGGTCAGGTGGTCACCGCGGACGGCGCCACGACGTACGAGATCACGCCGGGCGTGCTGTACGCGCTCAACGAGCACGACGCGCACTTCCTGATCGCCGCCCCGGACTCGGATCTGGAGCTGCTCAGCGTGTTCAACCCGCCGCTGCACGGCGATGAGCGGCACCGGCTGGACACCGACGAATTCTCCGAATACTGATGCGGGCGACTGAGCAGCAGCGCGAGCTGCGCGCGGGGATCCAGGCGATCGGACCGGCCATCGAGGCCGGTCACATCGCCCGCGATCACAGCGGCACCTTCAGTGAGACCGGGTGGAAACTCCTCGCGGAGACCGGCCTGTTCGGGCTGCCGTTCGACGAGGAGTCCGGCGGCCTCGGTCAGGACCTGGTCACCACCCTGTACGTGCTGGAGGGGCTGGGCGAGAGCTGCCGGGACGGCGGGCTGAACTTCTCGGTGTCCACCCACATGGTCAGCGCGGGTGTGCCGCTGCAGCGGTTCGGCTCCGCCGGCCTGAAAGCCCGCTACCTGCCGGGGATCTGCGCCGGCACGACGATCGGCGCGCATGCCATCACCGAGCCGGAGGGCGGCTCGGACATCATGCGGATGCGCACCACCGCCGTGGCCGACGGGGATGACTTCATCCTCAACGGCACCAAGGCCTTCGTCAGCAACGGGCCCATCGCCGACGTGATCGTGGTGTACGCCCGTACCGGGAAGCCGGAGAACCCCGCGGGGCTGACCGCCTTCCTGGTCGAGACGGACTCACCGGGGCTGACCAGGGGCAATCCCATCGAGAAGATGGGACTGCGCACCTCACCGCTGTGCGAGCTGTTCCTGGACGACGTCCGGGTGCCGCGGCGCAACGTGATCGGCTCGGTCGGCGCCGGATTCCTGGTCCTCGACCACGTGATGAAGCGGGAGATCCTGTGCTCCTTCGTCATCAACGTGGGGGAGATGCGCAACCGGCTGGAGCGCTGCGTCGAATACGCCCGCACCAGAACGCAGTTCGGCGCACACATCGGGTCCTACCAGTCCCTGGCGAACAAGATCGTCGAGATGAAGATCGACGTGGAGACCTCGGCCAAGTGGATCTTCGACACGGCGGAGAAGCTCGCCGAGGGCGAGGACGTCTCCATCGACATCGCGATCACCAAGCTGATCACCAGTGAGGCGAATGTGCGCACCGCGCTGTCCGCCATCCAGGTCTTCGGCGGCTACGGCTACACCGCCGAGTACGGCCTGGAGAAGGAGCTGCGCAACGCGGTCGCCGGAACGATCTACTCCGGCACCACGGAGATCCAGAAACAGCGGATCTCCACCCTGATCGGCCTGCATCGCGCCGTGAAACCCACGAAAGCGTAGGAGCCCCACCGTGTCATCCGACCTAGATGCGCTCCGTGGCCCCACGGAGTTCCTGGACTACGAAACACCGGCGGTGCGCAAGTTCGTCGCCGAGGCCATCCCGGACGAGACCGGGATGACCGACATCGACAAGGCCGTCGCGCTGTACTACGCCGTCCGCGACGGCATCCACTACGAGGTGTACGGCGCCGACCTGTCCCGCACCGGGCTGCGGGCCAGTTCCATCCTGGAGGCCGGATTCGGCTTCTGCGTGCACAAGGCGATCGTGTACGCGGCCGCCGTGCGATCGATGGGCATCCCCTGCCGGATCACCTACGGCGACGTGCGCAACCACCTGGCCTCCGATCGGCTGCGCAAGCTCGTGGGCGGAGACATCTTCCGCTACCACAGCCTCAACTCGGTGTACCTGGACGGCAAGTGGGTCAAGGCCACACCGGTGTTCAACAAGCTGCTCTGCCGGCTGTACCAGATCAAGCCGCTCGATTTCGACGGCCGCCAGGACAGCCTTTACCACCCGCACGACCAGCTGGGCCGCAGGCACATGGAGTTCCTGCGGATGCACGGCGACTTCGACGACGTGCCCTACGAGCGGGTGGTCGAGGGCATCAGGCAGGCCCACCCGCTGCTCTTCCCCGAATCGGTGACCGTCACCGCGCCGGGTTCGCTCGTGGACGAAGCAGATTCCTCCACAACCGTCTAGTCAGGGAGCTCAAGGACCTCATGGTGGAGAAGATCAAGTTTCAGCTCGACGAGAAGGACATCCCTACCACCTGGTACAACATCGTCGCCGATCTGCCGGACGCCAAGGACGCGACCGTGCTGGACCCGGCCACCGGTGCGGCACTGGGCCGGGATGACCTGCTGCACGTGATGCCCAAGGAGCTCGCCGAGCAGGAGACCAGCACGGAGCGGGAGTTCGAGATCCCGGAGCCGGTCCGGCAGCTCTACGCGCAGTGGCGGCCGTCCCCGCTGTTCCGGGCCCGCCGCCTGGAGAAGGCGCTCGGCACGCCCGCCCGGATCTACTACAAGTACGAGGGCGTCGCGCCGACCGGCAGTCACAAGCCGAACACCGGCATCCCGCAGGCGTACTACAACAAGCTGGCGGGCAAGACCGGCCTGGTCACCGAGACCGGCGCCGGCCAGTGGGGGAGCGCGGCCGCGCTCAGCACGGCGATGTTCGGGATGACGGCCAAGGTCTTCATGGTGAAGGTCAGCTTCGAGCAGAAGCCGTACCGCCGCGCGTTGATGGAGTCCTTCGGCGCGACCTGCATCCCCAGCCCCAGCATCGAGACCGCCGCCGGCCGGGCGATCCTGGCCGAGGACCCGGACTCCCCGGGCAGCCTGGGCATCGCGACCTCCGAGGCCCTCGAAGTCGCCATGCAGAACCCGGAACTGGGGTACTGCCTGGGCAGCGCGGCCAACCACGTGCTGGCGCACCAGACCGTCATCGGCCAGGAGGCCCTGCTCCAGATGGCGATGGCCGACGACTACCCGGACATCGTGGTCGGCTGCTCCGGCGGCGGCAGCAACCTGGCCGGCCTGTCCTTCCCGTTCCTCGGCGAGCAGCTGCGCGGCGGGAAGAAGGTGCGGGTCATCGCGGTGGAGCCCGCCGCCTGCCCGACGCTGACCAAGGGGCAGATCGCCTACGACTACAGCGACACCGGCCGGCTCGGCCCGCTGTTCCGGATGCACACGCTGGGCCACAAGTTCGTGCCGCCCGCCGTGCACGCCGGTGGTCTGCGGGCACACGGCATCGGCCCGCTGATCACCCGGGTGCTGGAGGAGGAGCTGATCGAGGCGACCGCCGTCGGCCAGCTGGAGTGCTTCGAGGCGGGCGTGCAGTTCGCCAGGTCCGAGGGCATTCTGCCTGCTCCGGAGTCCACCCACGCGATCCGCGGGGCCATCGACGAGGCCATTCGCTGCCGCGAGGAAGGGCAGTCCCGGGCGATCTTGTTCGGCTTGTCGGGCCATGGACACTTTGATCTGTCCGCTTATGACAAGTACTTCGCGGGTCAGCTGACTGACGAGATCGCCGACGAGGCGATCCTGCAGCAGGCTGCCGCGAGCATCCCCGAGGTGACTCTTCTGTGACCGAAGTACCCCGGACGAAGCTGGCCCAGGGGCTCATCCCCCTGGGCGGCTTCGCCTTCCTCACCGCGGCGCTGGACGTGTTCGCCGGAAACCAGCTGCAGGCGCACAATCCGGCGACCATCGCGGCGATCTCCTTCACGCTCACCGCGTTGTTCTTCATCGGCGTGGACTCGGCCAGGCGCGGGCTTGCCGCCACGCTGCGACCGCTGACCGTCAACCGCGGCGATGTGATCATGATCAACATCACCACCGCGACGACCTGGCTGTCGATGCTGTACGCGCTGAAGTACCTGGAGCCGGCGATCGTCAACGTGGTCGGGCTGGCGCTCGGCCCGCTGCTGACCGTGCTGATCAGCCCGTTGCTGCGGCGGGGGACCTCGGTGCTGCGTACCGAGGTGTACGTCTCGCTGGGTATCGGCGTGATGATCGCGATGCTGGTGTGGGGATCGCTGACCGGACACAGTGGCGTGGGCGAGACGTCCACTGTGGACACCGCGATCGGCATCGGCCTCACGCTGCTCACCGGCATCGGTTCGGTGACCAACGTGATCTACTCGAAGCGGCTCAGCGACGCGGGTTTGAAGCCCCAGTCCGTGCTGGCCGTGCGGTTCTTCCTGATGCTGGCGGTCACCTGGGTGACCGTGGCGTTCACCGCCCAGCCCGGGATCGGTGCGGCGTTCCTGCCGTCCGCGGTCATCGCGGTGATCGGCGTCGCGGTTCCGCTGTACCTGCTGCAGGTCGGCATCAAGCACACCGAGCCCATCACCGCGTCGATCATCCTGACGCTCTCCCCGCTGTTCGCCTTCTTCCTGCAACTGCCCGACCAGCGGCTTACCCCGTCGGCGGTCACGTTCGCGGGTGTCGTGGGCATCGTCGCGCTCGTCGCGATCAGCACCGTGGCCCGGTCCAAGCACGACGCCAGGGTGGCCGCGCAGGTCGCCGGGATAAAGGAGCCCTCATGAAATGCGCCGTGGTCGACGCGTACGGCATCGGGCGATTCCTGCCCGACGCGCTGCGGAAGTACGGCGTGGAGCCGATCCACGTGCGCTCGCAGTTCCCGGACGTCCACCTGGACTACCAGCCCGGTGACTTCGACATCGACATCCAGCACGAGGGCGATGTCGAGGCCACCGCGGCCCGGCTGCGCGAGCTGGGCGTCGGATTCGTCGTGGCCGCCATGGAATCCGGTGTGCTGCTGGCCGACGCGTTGTCGGTCGCGGCGGGAACCCCCGCCAACGGCACCACTGATCCGGCGTCGCGGCGGGACAAGCACCGGATGGTCCTGGCGGCGGAGCGGGCCGGGCTGGCCGTCGCGGACAGCTTCGCCTCCCCGTCCGCCGACGAGGTCGTGGCCTGGGCGCTCGCCAGGGGCGAATGGCCGGTCGTGCTCAAGCCGGTGGCCAGCGCCGGCATGGACAACGTGCACTTCTGCCACTCGGAGCAGGACATCCGGGACGGGCACGCGAGCATCCTGTCCGCCGAGGACCGCTACGGCAGGCGCAACGAGACCGCCCTCGCCCAGGGATTCCTGGACGGCGACGAGTACTTCGTGAACACCGTCAGCCGCGAGGGTGCCCACCACATCGTGGAGATCTGGCGCTACCGGAAGCAGCAGATCGACGCCAACCGCTCCATGGTGAGCAACGAGCACCCGGTGGCCGCCGACGAACCGGACGCCAAGGCGGTCGGCGAGTACGCCCTCGGCGTGCTGGACGCCCTGGAGATCCGCAACGGCGCGGCGCACACCGAGATCATGCTGACCGCCGACGGACCGGTCCTGGTGGAGAGCGGTGCCCGGCTGGGCGGCGCGCACCTGCCGGAGATCGTGTCCCGCTGCATCGGCACCGACCAGGTGGATCTGCTGGCCAGGGCGATCGCCCGGCCGGCGGAGATCACCGGCGGCGGCCTGCCCGGCTATCAGCTGCTGAACCACGTGCGGTTCCTGAACCTGATCGTGCCGAGCGACGGCGTGATCCCGGACGAGCAGGGCTGGGCGCCGGTGCGCGAGCTGCCGTCGTTCCTGGAACTCATCGTCACGCAGAAGCCGCACACCCGGATCGACCGCACCGTCGATCTGGCCAGTTCTCCCGGATACATGTACCTCAGCGCGGCCGACCCGGCGCAGATCGAGGCCGACTACCAGCGACTGCGCGAACTCGAACGCGACGGGCTGTACAGCCCGGAGCAGTGAAACAACCACTACAGGGGAATGGTGAGATGACAGAGGCAATCACTCGGCTGGCCGAGATTCCTGCCGGTTACACGCACACCGAGAAGTCGATCGTCCCTGCCGATGATCTGATCCTGCCGGGGGCACACCTCAAGTGGTACGACATCTACCTGGCCGGCCGGGACACCCCGGCTGAGGTCCGGGACCAGGCACGCGAGTTCCTGAAGACCGAGGTCGACGCCGGCCGCCTGGAGTTCCGGGACGAGCTGGGCTACGCGATGCTGCACCTGGACGGTGAGGGCTACTTCCTGCTCGTCATCGTGTGGCGCAACACCAACGAGATGCACCAGGTGCTGTACGGCCTGGGCGAGGACGGCTTCCACCCGTACCCGCCGAAGGAGGGCGCGTTCAAGCCGACCCAGAACGTGTTCGAGCTGGACTGCACCTCGCACGAGCGTCGCGCGTGGTCCCGGTACCTGACCTCCGCCAGGGATGAGGCCGCGAAGAAGGCCTACATCGCCGACTACTGCACCGGAATCCTGGTCTAGGAGCCCTCCGAAGTTGACGATGTTCGGGTGTATTTCCCGAACATCGTCAACTTCGGTTCAGGCCTTCGCTCGGCGGAGGCGTTCGGACACCTGCCTGCGGATGACCTCATCGGAGCCCGGGGGAATGCCGTGCAGCGTCTCCCATCGGACGTCGTGGGCGGCCGGCCACAGGCTCGCCGCCCAGGCGATCTCCTGCTCCTCCGCGCTGAACCGGCGCCCCCGGAAGTCCTGATAGGCCACCAGGAAAGCCGCCGAGCTCTCGATCGGCGGCAATGTGGCCGGCCCGGTCTTGGGGAACACCCCGCTCGCCGCGCCCACCAGTGCGGCCTCCGGCTGCCACGCCAGGCTGTCCCAGTCATGCACGGCCCACACCTCCCCGTCCTGCCAGCGGAGGTTCTGCGCCTCGAAGTCGGCATGCCCCAGCACCCGCGGCAGATCGGTGGCCGGCAACCGCTCCCGGAGCCGGGTGGCCGCGTCCACGATGTACCCGGGCACGGCGCTCTGGTCCCGCTCATCGAGACCTTCGATCGCCGGCCACACCCCGGAATCCGCGTGGTCCCACCGTATCCAGCGCGGATTCGGCACCGGCGGCGCGACGGACACGTGCTCTAGTTCGGTCATCAGCCGGGCGAACACCGCCGCGTACCGCCTGGCGACCTCCGGCGAATCCCCACGAAGCAGTTCCCCGCCGGGCCGATACTCCTCGGCGTGTACGGCCAACGTGCCGGCCCGGAGCACGGGAGTGAGCGGCCGGGCACACGGAAACCCCTGCTCCGCCAGCCTGGCCTGCGCGGCGACACACGACGCGGCCCGGCCGTCGTGTTCCCGGGCCTTCACCACCACGTCCCGCCCCGAGGTCAGCCGTAGCCCGAACACCGCCGACATCGACCGCACGTCGAACAGCACGCCGACCGGCGGCTCGCCGAACTGGCCCACGCACCAGTCCGGCAGCCAGTCGGGCAGATCAGCCGGCGGCACCGAAGTAGGTGTCGATCGGGATCCGGGCCTCCTCGAACAGATGCGGCCCATCCAGGGGCACCGCCGGTCGCTTGGGCGGGGTGTCCAGCTCGCCGAACTGCTCGGCCGACAACGCGTACACGACCTTCCCGATGCCGGACCTGGCTAGCGCTCCGCTGCACATCTCACACGGCTGGCAGCTGGTGTACATGGTGGTGCCGGCCGCGGTCTCCGGGGTGAGCTCCGCCGCGGCCCACCGGGCCAGCTTCAGCTCCGGATGCGCGGTGATGTCCCGGTCGGTGATGGTCGTATTGTGGTCCTCCACCAGCACGTCACCGTCCGGTCCGACCAGCAGCGAGCCGAACGGCGGGTTGCCGCTCGCGTGCGCGTCGGCGGCCAGGGCGATCGCCCGGCGCAGATGTTCCTCGTTCACCGATTCTCCTTTCCTGCCAGGCCATCCCGGAGTGCGGCCAGCGCGCGCCACGCGGTCTCCGGGCGCCGGGTCTCCTCCGGGTCGCCGATGAAGGTGTCCAGCAGGACCGCCTGCGCGCCGTCCGCCCGGAGCAGTTCCACGTCGTCGACGATCTGTTCCAGGGTGCCTTCGCCGAGTTTGCGGTTCTCGATCGGCTCGTCGGTGAGCCGCAGCAGGATGCGCGGTGCCAACCCGGGCAGCTGCTTGTCGCCGGTGATTTCCCCGAGCCTGCCTACGGATTCGCGCCAACCATCGGGCGTTTGGCGAATCGGGTGCCAGGCGTCGCCGTGCCGGATCGCGCGCCGCATCGCGGCCTCGCTGTTGCCGCCCACCCAGATCGGGATGTCCCCGGCGCGGTACTTGTCGTCCTCCCATGCCTCGCGCACCGCGACGATCAGTTCATCGGTCAGCTTGCCCCGCTGTTCGAAGGGGACGCCGAGGGCCGCGAACTCCTCGCGGGCCCAGCCGACTCCCAGCCCGAGCACGAACCGGCCGCCGCTCAGGTCGTTCAGGTTCGCGGCCATCCGCGCCACCAGCAACGGATGCCGGTAGGGGGCGATCACCACAGTGGTACCCAGGGTCAGCTTGTCGGTCACCCCGGCCAGCCAGGACAGCGTGGTGAACGGGTCGTAGAACGGCGCCGGATACTGCGCGGCGACGTCGGGGGTGACCACCACGTGGTCGGACATCATCAGGAGGTCGAACCCCAGGCCCTCAACGGTTCTCGCCCAGTCGCGCAGCACACCGGGATCCGTTCCAGGGCCGAAATTCGGCACGTTCACGCCGATCAACATGCTTTGAAGGTTATAGCTGCTGTTGTTCGGGCTGAAGGGATTCTTCCCGGTGTTGGCGACGTTTCGCCGTGGATCTGACGGTACATTTCAGTCGTGGCCGAGACTCTTGATGCGACGGACTGGGCGATTCTGACTGAGCTGCAAACCGACGGCCGGCTACCGCTCACCGAGCTCAGCCGGCGGGTGAGCCTGAGTGCGTCGGCCACCACTGAACGGGTTCGGCGGCTGGAGCAGGCTGGGGTGATCACCGGGTACCGGGCCGTCGTGGATCTGGGGGCGACCGGGTACGCGGTGCTGGCGGTGATCCGGTTGAAATACCCGGGGAGTCAGCATGGGCCGTTGCACCGGTTGCTGGCTGAGCGGGTGGAGATCGTCGAGTGTCTTCGGACTACTGGGGAGGATTGCTACACGCTGAAGGTGGCCGCTCTTTCGATGGGTCACCTGGAGAGGGTGGTGGATGAGTTGGCGGCTTTTGGGAGCACCACTACGAACATCGTCTATAGCGAGACTTTGTCTTATCGGGGGGTTCAGGCGCCCTCTTAATGGGCGGGGCGGTGGTGGGCGGGCGCAGTTTATTTGCGCCCACTCACGCCTCAAGGGCGCTTCGCGTCCGGCTCCGCCGGATCGCCCTTCGGGCGACCCTTGACCCGTGAGCCTCTGGCGCAAAAACGGGCAGATATAGGGCAGGCTGGGGCCTGCCCTCTTGGGGGGCGCGCCCGCCCACCACCGACCCGCTCCAGTAGTTCAGGGGTAACCTACGGCGCGAGTTGATCTTGTATTAATCACCTGATAGTGATTCGAAATCGCCTTGGTGTTCGACTAAAATGGAGGCATGAGGAAAGAGCTGACACCGCAGAGCGTGGCCGGTAAATACCGGCTCATCGCCACGGTGACGGCTGACTTCCTTCAGGACCTGCGCGAGTTGTTGTCGACGTCGTTGGACTGTGATTCGGATCGGGAAGAGACCCGGGTCGAGATGACGGTCAGTTCGGCTCAGCTCCGCCATTTCATCGCGCTGGCCGAGGCGCTGCACGTGAAGTTGCCGTGCACGCAAGAAGCCCTCGCTTCAGGTGGGATCGATCTCGCCAAAGCGCAGATGCTGCATTCCCTCACCAAACCCCTCGACAGTGAGTTGGCGGGTTTGGTTGAGGAGAAGGTTCTGCCCACCGCGCATGAGTTGTCGAATTCGGAGATGCGGGCGTTGGGTGAGCGGTACATCCAAGAGCTTGATCCACATGGCGCGCAGGAGCGGCACGAGCGTCGGAAGAAGGACCGGTCGTTCACGGTGAGCAGCAAGCCGGACGGGATGGGCGAGCTGCGGTTGTATTCGACGGCGCCGGAGGTGCAGGCGGCGTATCAGGCGATTGATCAGCAGGTCCGCAACACGCGAACCACCGATGACGAACGGACTCAAGATCAAGCCCGCGCCGACCTCGCCGCCGCGGTGCTCACTGCTGGTGGTGCCGGTAGTGAGGGTTTCGCGCCGGTGGATCCGAAGATCGTGATCACGATCCCGAAGGATGTGATCGAGGGCAAGCAGGAGCATGGCGCCGAGATGCAGGGCCACGGAGCGATCCTCGGGTCGATGGCCCGTCAGATGGCGGCGACCGCCCCCACCTGGTTG
Source organism: Pseudonocardiaceae bacterium YIM PH 21723 (assembly GCA_003600225.1). Taxonomy (GTDB): domain Bacteria; phylum Actinomycetota; class Actinomycetes; order Mycobacteriales; family Pseudonocardiaceae; genus QZFT01. Next base: position 219,714 of record QZFT01000045.1, on the reverse strand, counting down.
CGGATGATCACCGATCCGATGACCGGTGTGGGGATCGACTTCTCCCGCAAGGGATATCGACTGAGTCAGGCCGAGCGGAACTTCTTGATCGCTCGCCACAAGACATGCCGGTTCCCGAACTGTCAGGCACCGGCCGTCGCCAGCGATCTGGATCATCGGGAGCAGTACCAACACTGCAAGATCACCCGGGGCCGGGACATGGCGCCACTGTGTCGACGGCACCACATCCTCAAAGACCAGCACCACTGGAGCTACGAGATCCTTCCGAACGGTGACCTGCTGTGGACTTCGCCGAGGGGAACCAAGATCTTGGTCCGGATGGATCCGGGAGCCGATCCAGATGGTTAGCGGAGCAGGCCCGGTAGGGCGGTGGGGCGGGCGCGCCCCTGAAGAGGGCAGGCCCCAGCCTGCCCTTCATCTGCCCGTTTTTGCGCCAGAGGCTCACGGGTCAAGGGTCAGCCGAAGGCTGATCCGGCGAAGCCGGACGCGAAGCGCCCTTGAGGCGTGAGTGGGCGCAAATATCCTGCGCCCGCCCCACCGCCCCGAGTGGAACACCAGGTAACCAGAACCCGTCCACCGGGTGCGCCCGCTAGATGCGTAGGCAGCAAGTAAGGATAGGCTTACCTGCGAAAACAGGTGAGACGGGACCCTCATTGCACAGCCCGGGGGAAATAGGTCACACTTATGTTGTGAAATACGTCGAGGGGCTCCGTGAGGAGGCATCCGGCATGGTCGAGCAGACCGCCGCCGGGTCGCCGCCCGCTGACGGGCGCACCCGGCACGCCGTGGCTCGGCTGCTCCTGGAGCAGGGGCCGATCACCGCGGCGGCGGTGGCCGACGAGCTGGGGATCAGCCCGGCCGCCGTCCGCAGGCACCTCGACGTCCTGCTCGCTGAAGGTCAGGCCGAGACGCGGGACGCCCCGCGCCGAGGTCAGCGTGGCCGGGGCCGCCCGGCCAAGGAGTTCCTGTTGACCGAGTCGGGCCGAGCCCGCTTCGGTCACGCCTACGACGACATCGCCGTCGCGGCGCTGCGCTTCCTCGCGGAGAACGCGGGGGAGCAGGCGCTCCGTACGTTCGTGCAGCGCCGGGTCGCCCAGCTGGTCGACCCGCACCGGGCGAGCATCACGGCCCGGCGGGGTGCGGTGGAGCGGGCCGAGGCCCTCGCCACCGCGTTGTCCGGTGAAGGCTACGCGGCCTCCACCCGCGATGTCGGTGCGGGCGCGCAACTGTGCCAGCACCATTGCCCGGTCGCTCACGTCGCAGCCGAGTTTCCGCAGCTCTGCGAGGCGGAGACGGCCGCTTTCGCCGAGATACTCGGCACCCATGTGCAACGCCTGGCGACCATCGCCAGGGGTGATTCAGTGTGCACCACGCACGTACCGCGAACAGGACCTGTCCCGGACCAGGACCTGATCGACAGCAATACTCGTACCAATGATCAACACGCCACGGATGGAGGGCAGCTCATATGACTGCCGCTGCCGAGCAGCGAACACCCACCACGCCGCTCACCCAGGAAGAAACCCTCGCGAGCATCGGAAGCTACGAGTACGGCTGGTCCGACTCGGACACCGCCGGCGCGACAGCTCAGCGAGGACTCTCTGAAGCCGTGGTGCGCGACATCTCGGCCAAGAAGAGTGAGCCCGAGTGGATGCTCGAGTCCCGCCTCAAGGCCCTGAAGCTGTTCGACCGTAAGCCGATGCCCTCCTGGGGCTCGGACCTGTCGGGCATCGACTTCGACAACATCAAGTACTTCGTTCGGTCCACCGAGAAGCAGGCCACCAGCTGGGAGGAACTGCCGGAGGACATCAAGAACACCTACGACCGGCTGGGCATCCCGGAGGCCGAGAAGCAGCGCCTCGTCGCCGGTGTCGCCGCGCAGTACGAGTCCGAGGTCGTCTACCACCAGATCCGCGAGGACCTGGAGGAGAAGGGCGTCCTGTTCCTGGACACCGACTCCGCGCTCAAGGAGCACCCGGAGCTGTTCCAGGAGTACTACGGATCCGTCATTCCGCACGGTGACAACAAGTTCTCCGCGCTGAACGGCGCCGTGTGGTCCGGTGGCTCGTTCATCTACGTCCCCAAGGGTGTCCACGTGGACATCCCGCTCCAGGCCTACTTCCGGATCAACACCGAGAACATGGGCCAGTTCGAGCGGACGCTGATCATCGTCGACGAGGACGCCTACGTCCACTACGTCGAGGGCTGCACCGCGCCGATCTACTCCTCGGACTCGCTGCACAGCGCCGTGGTGGAGATCATCGTGAAGAAGGGCGGCCGCTGCCGCTACACGACCATCCAGAACTGGTCGAACAACGTCTACAACCTGGTCACCAAGCGCGCCAAGGCCGAAGAGGGCGCGACCATGGAGTGGGTCGACGGCAACATCGGCTCCAAGGTGACCATGAAGTACCCGGCCGTCTTCATGATGGGCCCGCACGCCAAGGGCGAGGTGCTCTCCATCGCGTTCGCCGGTGAGGGCCAGCACCAGGACGCCGGTGCCAAGATGGTGCACCTGGCGCCGCACACCTCCTCGACGATCATCTCCAAGTCGGTGGCGCGTGGCGGTGGCCGTACCTCCTACCGCGGCCTGGTCCGGGTCAACCCGGGTGCGCACAGCTCCAAGTCCACCGTGAAGTGCGACGCGCTGCTGGTCGACACCATCAGCCGCTCGGACACCTACCCGTACGTCGATGTCCGTGAGGACGACGTGTCGATGGGCCACGAGGCCACGGTGTCCAAGGTCAGCGAGGACCAGCTCTTCTACCTCATGTCGCGCGGCCTGACCGAGGACGAGGCCATGGCCATGATCGTCCGCGGTTTCGTGGAGCCCATCGCCCGCGAGCTGCCGATGGAGTACGCGCTGGAGCTGAACCGGCTGATCGAGCTGCAGATGGAAGGAGCCGTCGGCTGATGACGGTCGCATCACCCCTCATCCCGCAGGGAACCAAGGGAGACCGCTTCACCTCGTTCGACGTGGATGCGTTCGAGGTTCCGAGTGGCCGCGAAGAGGACTGGCGCTTCACCCCGTTGAAGCGCCTGGCCGGCCTGCACAAGGGCATCGAGGCCACCGGTAAGACCGCGATCACCGTCGGCGGCACCGCCGACGGTGTCACGGCGCAGACCGTGGACCGCGCGGACGCCCGTCTCGGCGAGGCCGCCAAGCCCGCCGACAAGGTCGCGGCCGCCGCGTACACCGGCTTCACCGAGGCCCTGGTCGTCGAGTTCGCCAAGGACACCCAGGCGGCCGAGCCGGTCATGGTGACCATCGACGGACCCGGCGAGGGCCAGGTCGCCTACGGCCACATCCAGATCCGGGCCGAGCAGTTTGCCGAGGGCACCGTGGTCCTGGACTACCGCGGCTCCGGCGCGTACGGCGAGAACGTCGAGTTCGTCATCGCCGACGGCGCCCGGCTGAACGTGGTCGCGGTGCACGACTGGGCCGACGACGCGGTGCACGTGACCGCGCACCACGCCAAGGTGGGCCGGGATGCCGTACTGCGGCACATGGTCGTCACCCTGGGCGGTGACCTGGTCCGGGTCAGCCCCACGGTGAACTACGCCGACCGCGGCGGCGACGCCGAGTGCCTCGGCCTGTACTTCTCCGACGCCGGCCAGCACCACGAGCACCGGCTGTTCATGGATCACTCGACCCCCAACTGCCGGTCGAACGTGGTCTACAAGGGCGCGCTGCAGGGCAAGGACGCGCACGCGGTGTGGATCGGCGATGTGCTGATCCGCGTGGCCGCCGAGGCGACCGAGACCTTCGAGCTGAACCGGAACCTGCTGCTCACCGACGGGGCACGCGCCGACTCGGTGCCGAACCTGGAGATCGAGACCGGTGAGATCACCGGCGCCGGTCACGCCAGCGCCACCGGCCGGTTCGACGACGAGCAGCTGTTCTACCTGCAGGCCCGGGGCATCCCGGCCGAGCAGGCCCGGCGCCTGGTCGTGCGGGGCTTCTTCAACGAGCTCCTGCACAAGATCCCGGTGTCCGCGGTCCGCGAGCGGCTGGAGGCCGCGATCGAGGCCGAGCTGGAAGCGGTGGGTACCTGATGCACCGGGCGTGTGCGCTGTCCGAGCTGGACGACCGGAAGCCGTTCCCCGTAGAGGTGGACGGCACCCCGGTCGTACTGGTTCGCGACGGCGACACCGTGCACGCCCTGCGCGACGAGTGCTCACACGCGTCGGTCGCCCTCTCCGAGGGCGAGGTGACCAAGCAGGGCATCGAATGCTGGCTGCACGGCGCCTGCTTCGACCTGCGCACCGGTGAGCCCAACTCGCTGCCTGCCACCGACCCGGTGGACGTGTTCCCAGTGGACATTCGCGACGGCGTTGTCTACGTAGACCCGAATCTTTAGCAGGAGAAGAAACAACAATGGCGACTCTGGAAATCAAGGACCTGCGGGCCTCCGTGGTGACCGAGGACTCCAGCAAGGAGATCCTCAAGGGTGTCAACCTGACCGTGAAGTCGGGCGAGACCCACGCGATCATGGGCCCGAACGGCTCCGGCAAGTCGACCCTGGCCTACGCCATCGCCGGCCACCCGAAGTACACCATCGACAGCGGCGAGGTGCTGCTGGACGGTGAGAACGTGCTCGAGCTGTCCGTCGACGAGCGCGCCCGCGCCGGCCTGTTCCTGGCCATGCAGTACCCGGTCGAGGTTCCGGGTGTCTCCATGTCCAACTTCCTGCGCACCGCGGCCACCGCGGTCCGTGGCGAGGCCCCCGTGCTGCGCCACTGGATCAAGGAGGTCAAGACCGCGCTGACCGAGCTGGAGATCGACCCGTCGTTCTCCGAGCGTTCGGTCAACGAGGGCTTCTCCGGTGGTGAGAAGAAGCGGCACGAGATCCTGCAGCTGGGCCTGCTCAAGCCGAAGATCGCCATCCTGGACGAGACCGACTCCGGCCTGGACGTGGACGCGCTGCGCGTCGTGTCCGAGGGCGTGAACCGGTACAAGGAGAGCTCGGAGACCGGTGTCCTGCTGATCACGCACTACACCCGGATCCTGCGCTACATCAAGCCCGACTTCGTGCACGTGTTCGCCGGCGGCAAGATCGTCGAGTCCGGCGGCGCCGAGCTGGCCGACAAGCTGGAGAACGAGGGCTACGTGGCGTACACCAAGGAGACGCAGAGCGCATGACTTCCACGTCCCTGGACGTAGCGGCCATCCGCAAGGACTTCCCGATCCTGCACCGCACGATCAGGGACGGGAAGCCCCTGGTCTACCTGGACTCGGGCGCCACTTCCCAGCGCCCGGTCCAGGTCATGGACGCCGAACGTCACTACCTGGAGACCTCCAACGCCGCGGTGCACCGCAGTTCGCACCAGCTGGCCGAGGAGGCCAACGACGCCTACGAGGGTGCCCGCGCCAAGATCGCGGCCCTGGTCGGCGTCGGCATCGACGAGGTGGTGTTCACCAAGAACGCCACCGAGTCGATCAACCTGGTCGCCTACGCGATGTCCAACGCCTCGGTGGCCGGCCCGGAGTCGGAGCGGTTCAAGCTCGGCCCCGGCGACGTCATCGTCACCACCGAGCTGGAACACCACGCGAACCTGGTGCCCTGGCAGGAATTGTGCCGCCGCACCGGCGCCACGCTGAAGTGGTTCGGCGTGACCGACGACGGCCGCCTCGACCTGTCGGACATCGACGAGCTGATCACCGAGAACACCAAGCTGGTGGCGTTCACCCACCAGTCCAATGTGACCGGTGCGATCACCCCGGTGCGGGAGATCGTGGAGAAGGCCCAGTCCGTGGGCGCGCTGACCGTGCTGGACGCGTGCCAGTCGGTGCCGCACATGCCGGTCGACTTCATGCGGCTCGGCGTGGACTTCGCCGCGTTCTCCGGGCACAAGATGCTCGGCCCGTCCGGCGTCGGCGTGCTGTACGGCAGGCACTCGCTGCTGGCCGCGATGCCGCCGTTCATCACCGGTGGCTCGATGATCGAGATCGTCAAGATGGAGGGCTCCACCTACGCGCCGCCGCCCGCCCGGTTCGAGGCGGGCGTGCCGATGACCTCCCAGGTCATCGGGCTCGGTGCCGCGGTGGACTACCTGAACGCGCTGGGCATGGAGAACATCTCCGCCCATGAGCACGCGCTCACCGAGGCGGCCATCGCCGCGCTGCGGGAGATCCCCGGCGTCAGCATCGTCGGCCCGGTCGACGCGGTGGATCGCGGTGCGTCGGTGGCCTTCACCATCGAGGGCATCCATCCGCATGACATCGGGCAGGTTCTGGACGACCAGGGCGTTGAGGTACGTGTGGGACACCACTGCGCGTGGCCGCTGCACCGGAGGCTGAATATTCCGGCCTCGGTGCGGGCAACCTTCTACCTGTACAACGACCTGGACGATGTGACCGCCCTCGCCAAGGCGGTCGTCGAGGCCAAGAAGTTCTTCGGAGTGTGACGAGTGCGCCTGGATCAGATGTACCAGGAGATCATCCTGGATCATTACCGCAACCCGCATCACCGCGGGCTGCGGGAGCCGTTCGAGGCCGAGGTGCACCACGTCAACCCGACCTGCGGTGACGAGGTGACCCTCCGGGTGCACCTGGAGGGCGCCGGCCCCGAGGCGAAGGTCCTGGACGTCTCCTACGACGCCCAGGGCTGTTCGATCAGCCAGGCGGCCACCTCGGTACTGACCGACCTGGTGCTGAACAAGACGGTCGGCGAGGCCTTCGAGAAGCACCAGGCGTTCCTGGAACTGATGCAGGGCCGGGGACAGGTCGAGCCGGACGAGGACGTCCTGGAGGACGGCATCGCGTTCGCCGGCGTGGCCAAGTACCCGGCCCGGGTCAAATGCGCACTACTAGGCTGGATGGCGTTCAAGGACGCCGTAGCACGGGTGGAGTCATGACAGAAGAGACCGAAGTCGTTCGCGGAGCGGCCGGAATGCCGGACGTGGAGCCGAAAGCCGACCTGGCGGCCTACGAGGACGTCGAGGAGGCCATGCGTGACGTGGTCGACCCCGAGCTCGGCATCAACGTGGTCGACCTGGGCCTGCTCTACGACATTCACGTCGAGCAGGACAACACCGTCACGCTGGACATGACGCTGACCTCGGCGGCCTGTCCGCTGACCGACGTGATCGAGGACCAGACCCGGGCCGCCCTGACCGGTGGCGCGGGCGGCGGCCTCGTCGGCGATGTCCGGATCAACTGGGTCTGGATGCCGCCGTGGGGTCCGGAGAAGATCACCGACGATGGCCGCGAGCAGTTGCGGGCCCTCGGATTCACTGTCTGACACTTTCCATGGAATTTGCTCCCTGCGGTGGTCACCACCAACGGGAGCAAATTCCATGGAAAGTGCTTCTCGCACATCTTCAGCGATCTTTCAGCTTTCACCGATATGTTGAGCAAATGATGCAACCGGCCGAGCTGCTGCGAGTCCCTGGAGTGCCCGAGACCGCGGTCGCGCCGGAGGTGCTCGCCCAGTTGCCCACCGAGGTACCGCCGGCGCCCTGGCGTTGCCGGGGATCCGCCGTGCTGTGGCTCAGCCGGGGCGGTGCCGCCGCCTCCGCCGCGTTGCCCGACGGCATCCGGACGCGCGGGCTGTTCGCGGCGGGCGGCTTCATCCGGTACACCGACACCCCCGTCGGTTCCTATGATGAGGTGATGGGCATCGTCGGCTTCCGGGACGGCTTCTCGCTGCTCGGCAATGTGGCTTTCATGGCCGTCGACTCGCTCACCAGCCTGGCCGGCGGGCGCACCAACTGGGCCATGCCCAAGACCGTGGCGTCGTTCGCGGGCAGCCCCGGCGACGCCATGCAGGCGTCCGGCGACGGCTGGCAGGTCGACGCCACCGTGCGCCCCTTCGGTCCGCGACTGCCGCTGCGTATGTCCATGGTCGCCGCACAGCAGTGGCCGGACGGACAGATCCGGCGAGCCCTGATGCGCTTACGATCCAGCGCCCGGCTGGCCGTGGTGGACGCCCGGGTGGAATCGGACCGGGAGCTGAACGGCTGGCTGCGGCCCGGCAAGCACCTGGGACTGGTCACCTCGAACCTGGAGTTCACGCTGAGCCCGGCGCATCCCGAGGCCTGACCAGCCTGTCCATCGCAGGGACAGGCACGGGCCGCCGCGGTCGGTGAAGATGGAGGCATGAGCACGACGGACAGCACCGAACTGGGGGCGTTCCTCCGGCTGCACCGGTCCCGGCTGCAACCGCAGGACGTCGGTCTCACCGCGTACGGCGCCCGCCGGGTGCCCGGCCTGCGCCGGGAGGAACTGGCCGAGCTGGCCGGGGTGAGCGTCATGTACTACACGCGCCTCGAACAGGGGCAGCACGTCAACGCCTCCGCCGCGGTGATCGACGCATTGGCCACCGCGCTGCGGCTCACCGAGGACGAACGCGCGCACCTGCACAACCTGGCCGGCCCGCCTCCGCTGAAGCGGCGCCGGGCACCGAAGCCGGCCACCGTGCGGCCGACCACCCGGCAGCTGATCGACGCCATGCCCGAGGTGCCCGCCGTCGTACTGGGTATCCGCAGTGAGGTGCTGGCCTGGAACACGCTGGGCCACCAGTTGTTCGGCCCGCAGCACGCCTTCGACGCGCCGGAGGATCCGGCGACCCGGCCGAACCTGACCCGGATGTTCTTCCTGGACCCACGCTCCCGCGCCTTTCACACCCGCTGGGACGAGGAGGCGCAACGCAAGGTCGCCTCGCTGCGGGCCTATGCCGGACTGCATGCCGACGACCGGGACATGGCGGAACTGGTCGGCGAGCTCACCATGAAGAGCGGTGAATTCGCCGCGTTGTGGGCCACCCATCCGGTGCTGAACTGCGTGTCCGGAACAAAGTATTTCCACCATCCCGAAGTGGGGGAACTGGAGCTCGATTTCGAGGCCGTGCATCTGCATGACGGCACCGGCCACCGCATCGACCGATACAGCTCACCGCGGGGTTCGGCCACCCACCGGGCGCTGCTGCGGCTGCTGGACTCGCTGTCCCAGCGCGCCGCCGCGAACTGATTTCTTTTCCTGGCAATACTTTCGAGGGGATAGCCATGCCTGTTGCGCTGTTCGCGCTGGCGATAGGTGCCTTTGGTATCGGTACGACGGAATTCATCATCATGGGACTGTTACCCGAGGTCGCCGATGACCTGAGGGTGTCCATTCCGACGGCGGGCCTGCTGGTGTCCGGGTACGCGTTGAGCGTGACCATCGGCGCGCCGATCATGACCGCGCTGGGGTCGCGAGTACCCCGCAAACCCATGCTGATCGGGTTGATGGCGGTGTTCATCCTGGGCAACGTGCTGTGCGCCCTGGCCCCGGGCTACGGGTTGCTGATGGCCGGCCGGGCGGTCGCGGCGTTGTGCCACGGCGCGTTCTTCGGCATCGGCGCCGTGGTGGCGGCCGACCTGGTCACGCCGGACCGGCGGGCCAGCGCGGTGTCGATGATGTTCACCGGGCTGACCGTGGCCACGATCCTCGGCGTTCCGATGGGGACCGCGCTGGGACACGCGGCCGGCTGGCGGTCCGCGTTCTGGGCGGTCGCGGCGCTGGGGCTGCTGGGCATCGCCGGGATCGCGGCCCTCGTCCCGGCGACTCCGGCCTCGGACACCGGGTTGCGCAGCCAGCTGCGGGTCTTCCGTGATCCGCAGGTGTGGCTGGGACTGCTGATGACCACGCTGGGCTACGGCGGGGTGTTCGCGTCCTTCACCTACATCACGCCGATGCTGGCCGAACTGGCCGGATTCTCCTCCTCGGTGATCGTCTGGCTATTGGTGCTGTTCGGCCTCGGCTTCGGGGTGGGCAACATCCTGGGCGGCCGGCTGGCGGACCGGTCGCTGCTGCGCAGCCTGTACCTGACCCTGGGGGCGTTGCTCGTGGTGCTGCTGGTGTTCGGGTTCACCGTGCACAACCCGATCACCGCCGCGATCACCGTGCTGCTGCTCGGCCTCACCGGCTTCGCCACCGTGGCGCCGTTGCAGACCTGGATCATGGATCGGGCGGCCGGAGCTCCGGAACTGGCCTCCGCGGCGAACATCGCGGGCTTCAACCTGGCCAACGCGCTGGGCGCCTGGATCGGTGGCCTGGTCATCTCCGCCGGACTGGGCTACGCCGCGGTGAACTGGGCGGGAGCCCTGCTGACCGCACTAGGCTTGGCCGCGACGGTCTGGGCGGGCGCGCTCCACCGGGCCGGGTCCCGCCCGGTACCGGTGCCCGCCTGACCCGCACGGACAGGAGACTGTGGTGACGGTGCCCGAGATCATGGCCGAGCTGGCCGCGCTGGAGGATCCGAAGGCGCGCGCGGTGAACGAGAAGCACGGTGACGATCACGGGGTTAACCTCGGCAAGCTGCGGGCTATCGCCAAGCGGCTGAAGACCCAGCAGGAACTGGCGCGCGAGCTGTGGGACACCGGGGACTCCGCGGCCCGGCTGCTGGCGCTGCTGATCTGCCGCCCGAAGGCGTTCGAGCGGGACGAGCTGGACGCCATGCTGCGGGCGGCGCGTATCCCCAAGGTGCAGGACTGGCTGGTGAACTACGTCGTCAAGAAGAGCCCGCACGCCGAGGACCTGCGCCTGGCCTGGTTCGCCGACCCGGATCCGGTCGTCGGGAGTGCGGGCTGGGCGTTGACCACCGAACGCGTGGCGAAGCGGCCGGCCGGGCTCGACCTCGCCGGGCTGCTGGACACCATCGAGGCGGAGATGAAGCAGGCGCCGGACCGGTTGCAGTGGGCGCAGAACCACTGCCTGGCCCAGATCGGGATCGAGCACCCGGAACACCGGGCCAGGGCGATCGACATCGGCGAGCGCCTTGAGGTGCTCAAGGACTATCCGACGCCGCCGAACTGCACCTCGCCGTTCGCCCCCGGCTGGATCGCCGAGATCGTCCGCCGGCAAGAGCAAAAGTAATCGCCGAATTGTCGACCATGTTTCGTGATTGATAAAGTGACTCGGCTGTCTACCTATTTCCCTGATGAGTTACTCCACCCCGACCGGCCGAGTCAAGTTTGACAGGGCTTGGACGGTTCGAGACCATCGGTCAATGGTAAGAACGCTAAACCTCAACACTAGGGGATTGACCACAAAATGTGTTGAGATGAACTTGCATGGTCGAGAGCTCAGAATTTCCAGTCTGTTTCGGCGCGCCGGTGAACATCTGATCCTGTTGGTGCATGGTCTGGGGTGCAGTAAGCAGAGCTTTTCGGACGCCTTCGCATCCGATGAGCTGATCGGTTATTCACTGTGTTCGATTGATTTGCCTGGATTCGGGGATTCGGACTGCTTACCGGCGCATTGCTATTCCCTGGAGACCTACACCGACGTGGTGGGTCATGTTCTGGAGAAGCTGGATTTCGCGCACGTATCAATCGTGGGGCACAGCATGGGAGGCGCGCTCGGGCTGCTCGCCAGTCAGGAGCTGCAGGCTGTCGACCACTTCATCAGCATCGAGGGGAACCTGGTCTCCGAGGACAGCGGCCTGGTGAGCCGCAACATCGCGGCCCAGTCGCCAGGTGAGTTCGTGGAATCCGGCTACGCGGAGTTGCTCCGGAAACTGGAGGACTCGACCGATTCGGCCTCCCATCTGTGGGCATCGTGGATTCGCCAGGCCGATCCGTACGCCCTCCATGGATCCGCGCGTTCGCTCGTGGAGTGGTCGGACAGCGGGAAACTGCTCGACTGGATGAATGCACGGCCGAGGGCTTCCTATTTTTATGGTACGAGTAGCGCGCCGAATTACCTCCTTCCTCGGCTGCAGGTGGGAAACGTCGTCGAAGTTCCTGATTCCGGGCATTTCGCGATGGTGGACAATCCGACATTCACCTACCGCGCATTGGCCGGGATTCTGGGTGGTGGCGTCGCCGGGGAATGACCCTATGCGGTGGTGGCCGGACTGCGCCGAACGTGGACGAATCGCCAACTCGAAGTTGCACCCGGAAATACCGGTTCACGGGAAGCCTGTTCGTGTGGCACCATGGTCGATCATGAAGGAGTTCGAGGTCTGAAGGCTGATCGCTCCACATCTCGCAGTGCCTGGTTATCGACCTCCCAGAAGCCCTCAGGTTGAACCTCCAGCTGTGTTGCGCACGTCCATCTGTAGGAATCGGACTCTGCACCATCACGCATGGTCGGTACCCACCTGCTGAGGGGGACGATGGTGATCGACTCGCTTCGTTGTGCTGCGGTCAGGCTAGGGCGCCACCCGCAAGACCACGGGTGGCGCGAACTCTATCGATTGATCGCGGGGGCACTCGGCCGGCCGGAGAGTGAATTCGCGCGGCTTGTCCGCGACTGCCGGGCCGGCAGACTCGAATTCAGTGATACGCATTTTGTCACGATGATCGGGATCGCACTGAAGTTCAACCTGCCGGAGCAGCAATTCACCGGGCTGGTGAACAGCGATTCCCGTGCCGCTCGGCTCACGCTGCTCGACGATGCGGTGCAGAACCATCTTGCGGAGATCGCGTCGACCCTGGCGAGCAGGCAGAACTCCTTCACCGGGGCCCGCCGGTTCCTCGTGCCACAGACGATCCTGGCCGCGTGCATGTCCGGCTATCGTGGTCCGGCGGTGAACTTCGCGGACTTCGGCACCGGTCTGGGAATTCTGCCCAGGCAGCTGAATTCTGTGTCGATGTACGAGCGGTTCGCCGGTGACCTGCGGTGGCCCTCCGGTATCCCGGCCTTCTGCCCGCTACCGGTCGGGCGGAAATTCGGTGTCGATCGCGCCGAGTTCCCGAGCCTGAAATGGGTGCGGGCATGTTACGGCTCCTCCGCCTATTACCGGGATCTGTATGGGGAGGTGCTGGATGTCCTCGCCGTGTTGTCGGATGATCCGGCGGATACCTGCCTGGTCGCCGTGGACCTGCTCGACTCGGACGCGTTGCGGAGATTCGTTCAGGACAATCGAATCGGTATGGCGAACTTCTGCTACTCGCTGTACGAGTTCTCCTGGGAGAAAAGGACTCAGGTGATCGCCACGGTTCTCGATTCCCTGGCTCCTCCGGGCCTGGCCCTGGTCATTGAGCCCAGGGCCGAACTGACCCAGCAGGGCTGCGAGGTGGTGCTGCATTCCCGGGACCACGGCCGGCCGCTGAGCCTGTGCACGGTATCGGACGGCCATTTCAAGGGAGTCGTTCGTGCCGGGGACGACTATGAGTACTTCACCGACAGGTACCCGATAGAGTTCTCCCGGGAGTCGGTGCGCAATGAACCCTAAGCCCTCAGGTCAGGCCAGGGTTTCCGTCCGGGTTCCGCCGTGGCTGGCGCCGGTGTCCGGACTGTTGGGGACGTTCGTCGGAATAGTCTCCGGTCTCTATTCGCGGGAATTGAGGTCGGCGATCGAGCTCTCCGCGCGGCATCTCCGGTTCACCTCGACATTGACCGTCGTCCTGATCTCCACCATAGTGACCAGCATTTCTTCCATCATGTTCTATCGGTTGATCATCCGCCGGCGGTGGAATGGCAGTATCACCCGCGGGGAGATCTTCATAAAGTCGGACGCCGTGGTGAATCTGACCAGTGACCGCGACTCCGTCGTGGGCCGGCGACTGGCGTATCTTGAGGCGAAGCGGCCAGGGGATGACCTGGTGGTGTTCCTGCACGGCCTGGGGCTGGATGCCCATGACTTCCGGCCCTACATGCTGGAGAGCAAGTTCCATTGCATCTCGCTGACCATGTTCGGGTTCAATGTCGAAGAGCGTGGCGACGAGCACTACGGTCCGATTTCGCTGGACTCGCACATCAATCTGCTGATGTACGCGTTGGAGCGGTTCTCTCAACGGTATGGCGGCAAGCGCCTGACCTTGGTCGGCTTCTCTTTCGGCGCCGACATGGCGTTGTTCCTGTCGAAGGTCAAACCGGAGGCGCTGGCCCGGTTGCATATTCGTAAGGCCGTGCTCCTCGATCCCAATGTCAACCGGTCCACTACGACGATTTCGTCGAAGATCAGCCGTGTCGACCAGGAGCAACCGCTGGCCCAACTGGTCGCGATACTGGAGTCGGCCGGAAATGTGGCCGAGTTCAGGTACCTGTCGGAGTACCTGTACAAGATCACGTCCAAGAACTTCGCTCAGATACAACGGCACGCGCGGGAAGTCGTCGATGAATGGCCGGATGACACCTACGACAGGTTTCTCGATCTGCTGGGCAGGTTGATGGGCCTGTCCGCCGGAGTGCACGTGGTCTTGTCGTTCAACTATGAATCCCTCTTCAACGGCCTGGCCAGAGGGGCCGTTGCCCGGGGTTTGGACACGAGTGACCTGGAGTGCTCGACCTATGACCACTTCGAGCTCATCTCACCGGCTCACCTGAAGGAGCGCTTGGAAGGCTTGCTGTAGCGCCGCTCAGGGTTTGTGGATGACGGCGGCGTAGTCGTTGGCGCGTTCCGGGTTGGCGCCCACGTCCTCGGGCAGATCCGGGTGCCACTGGGGCAGGTAGACCAGGCCCGGCTCCACCAGGTCGAGCCCGGAGATCATCTGCTCGATCTCCGTGCGCGGCCGCAGGTGCAGCGGCGTCGAGGTCTGCCCGGACAGCCGGACCAGCTCCGCCAGCTGATCGGCCGGACCCTCGGTGCTCACGTGGGACAGCGCCACGTAGCTTCCCGCGTCCAGCCGGGACAGGTAGGCGCGGATCAGTTCGCCGGGGTTCTCCGGGATGAAGTGCAGCAGCGACACCATGAGCACGCCGATCGGCCGCTCGAAGTCCAGCGTGGACTCGGCCGCCTGGAGCACGCTCTCCACCTGCCGGACGTCGGCCTGGAGCACCGAGATCCTGGGGTCACCGTGCACCAGGGCTTCGCTGTGCGCGACCGCCACCGGATCGATGTCCACGTAGACGATCCGGGTACGCGGTTGCAGGGCGTGCGCCAGTTCGTGGACGTTGCCCGCCGTCGGGATCCCCGAACCCAGGTCGAGGAACTGCCGGATCCCGGCGCGCACCAGGTAACGCACTACCCGGCCCAGGTAGGACCGGTTGGCCCGCATGATCCGGGGCAGGTCCGGATACACGCCGGCCGCCGCGGTGGCGTTGGCCCGGTCCGCGGCGAAGTTGTGCATGCCGCCCAGGAAGTAGTCGTACACCCGAGCGGCGCTGGGTCTGCCGGTGTCCGCGGAGTCGGGGACCCATTCCCGGCGTGGCACGGCTAGAAACCGGTGTCGAAACGACCGTTGGCGGCCAGTAGCTTGTCCACCTCGAGGACCGACATGGGCTTGGCGAACAACCAGCCCTGACCGGCGTCGCAGCCCAGCTCCCGCAGCCTGGTGGCCTGCTCCTGGGTCTCCACGTTCTCCGCGGTGACCGACAGGCCGAGCGCGTGCGCCATGGAGATCATCGTGCCGACGATCCTGGTGTCCACCTCCACCAGCGAGCCCTCCCGGGGCCGCAGGCCCTCCACGAAGGCACCCGCCAGCTTCAGGTCGTGCACCGGAAGCCTGCGCAGCGCGGACCAGTTCGAGTAGCCGGTGCCGAAGTCGTCGATGGCCACCCGCACGCCCTCGCAGACCACGTCGCCCAGGACCGCGACCGGTTCCATCGGACCGCCCATCATGGCGCTCTCGGTGATCTCCAGCTGCAACTTCTCCGGGGCCAGCCCGGAGTGCTCCAGCGCGGTGAGCACATCGGCCCGCAGATCGCCCTCGGTGCACTGCAGCATCGCCACGTTGACGCTGACGAACGGCTGCGCCCCGGACAGCTGCCAGGCTTTGCCCTGCATGCAGGCCTGCTGGAGCACCCAGCGGCCCAGCTCCAGGATGAACCCGTTCTCCTCGGCCTTCGGGATGAACTTGTCCGGGGACAGCAGCCCGTATTCGGGGTGCATCCAGCGGATGAGCGCCTCCAGGCCGCGGATCCGGCCGTCCTCCAGACCCACCAGGGGCTGGTAGTTCAGGATGAACTCGCCGCGATCCAGGGCCCCGGCCATCTCGCTTTCGAGGCGGTACAGGAACAGCTCGTACTCGCTGCGCTGCTCGTCGTAGACCCGCCAGCGGCCCTTGCCCTCGGCCTTGGCCCAGTACATGGTCGAGTCGGCGGCGCGCATCAGCTCGGCCGGCTCGGTACCGGCGATCGGCCGCTCCACGATGCCGATACTGGCGTTGACCGGCAGGGCGTGCTCGTCCACCTTGATCGGCTTCTTGATGGTGTCCAGGATTTCGTCGGCCAGCACGGTGAGGTCGTCCAGGCCGGGGGAGTCGGACACCAGCACCACGAACTCGTCACCGCCGATGCGGGCCACCATGTGGCCGCGCTTGGTGACGGTGGCGTGCAGCCGGTCGGCCACCTCCACCAGCAACCGGTCGCCGGTGCCGTGACCCAGCCGGTCGTTGATCACCTTGAAGCCGTCCAGATCCAGGAACAGCAGGCCGATCCGGCCGTCGTGCCGGGACCGGCTGAAGGTCTCGTCCAGCTTCTCGTACAGCAGGGAGCGGTTCGGCAGCCCGGTCAGCGGGTCGTGCAGGGCCTGGTGACGCAGCTGGTGCTGGAGTTGGTGCCGCTCGGTGACGTCCTCACCCATCGCGACCAGGTAGTCGGGCGAGCCGTCCTCGGAGCGCACCAGGGACAGCGCCAGCCGGGTCCAGCCCATCTCGCCGTTGCCCCGGCGGAACCGCTTCTCCACGTGTGCCCGGCCGGCTTCGCCGCGGGCCAGCTTGTCGAACACCTCGCGGTGCATGTCGATCGCGTCGTCGGGGTGCACGAAGTCGAACACCGAGCGGCCGCGGATCGCGCTGGTCGGCTCGCCGACCATGTTCGCCAGCACCGGGTTGACGTCCAGGAAGGTGCCGTTCACATCGCAGATCGCCACCGCGATCGCGGCGCCCTCGAAGACCGCGCGGAACCGCTCCTCGCTGGCGCGCAGGGCCAGTTCGGCCCGGCCGCGGGCGGCGAGCACGGCGCTGTGGATGGTCTCCTGCTCGTGCACCGTCTGCTCTTTGAGCGCGTGCGCGAAACCGGCGCCGAGGGCACCGATGAGCATGGACATCCGGACGGCGGTCTCCGGCGAAGCCCGGCCGATGATCCGCGGCAGCCGGGACAGCAGCTGCGAGGACTTGCGCAGCACGACGACGTCGGTGAGCCGGGTGTGCACCAGGGCGACCCCGGTGCGGAAGCCGGCCTCGTCGCTGAACGGGTCGGTGAGCAGTGCGTCCGCGATGTCTCCGGCGAGCACGGTCAACTCGGTGGCCAGGTCGCCGCGGTTGAGCGCGGAGAAGCCGGTCTCCAGCACGATGTTGGCCCACTGGCTGCCGAACACGTCCAGCACCGAACTCTCTTCCACCGACCTCGGCTCGAGCGCTGCGCCCGGAGTCTCGGAGTGGGAGAGTGACTGATGGTCCCCAGAGTGCAAACTCACTATGGGAGATCGTGAGGTTGGCACCAGTGATTCCTAGCAGTCTCTAATTCATCACACAACTGCCACACACCCGTTAACCTCCTGCCGGCGAGCAGCCATCGAAGCATGGTCCAGTCTGGCGGACTCGGGGCGCTGTAGCCAGACTTAGGCTGTTCGGACCAGGTTTCCGCAGCTGAGAAGGGTTGAAGAGCACATGGCGCTGGACGCTGATGTGATCGTGGTCGGGGGCGGGCTGTCGGGTCTGGTCGCGACGGCCGAACTCGCTGACGCAGGCCGCAGGGTGATTCTGCTCGATCAGGAACCCGAAGTGTCACTGGGAGGTCAGGCTTTCTGGTCGTTCGGCGGGTTGATGTTCGTCGATTCTCCAGAACAACGACGGTTGGGCATCCGGGACTCGCACGAGCTTGCGTTGAGCGACTGGATGGGCACGGCGGGCTTCGATCGCGAGGAGGACCACTGGCCCCGGCAGTGGGCCGAGGCTTACGTGGATTTCACCTGCGGGGAGAAGCGGGCCTGGTTGCACGATCAGGGCGTGCGGTGGTTCCCGGTGGTGCAGTGGGCCGAACGCGGCGGTTATCCGGTCGGCGGGCACGGCAACTCGGTGCCCCGGTTCCACGTTACCTGGGGAACCGGTCCCGGGCTGATCGAACCGTTCGTGAACCGGGTCCGCGCCGCGGTGGAGAAAGGCCTGGTGTCACTGCGATTCCGGCACCGGGTCACCGAGCTGACGGTGTCCGGCGGCGCCGTGGACGGCGTGCGCGGCGAGGTCCTGGAGGCCAGTTCCGTGGCGCGGGGGGAGAAGAGCTCCCGCACGGTCGCGGCCGACTTCGAGCTCAAGGCCCAAGCCGTGATCGTCACCTCCGGTGGCATCGGCGGTAACCACGACCTGGTGCGGCGCAACTGGCCGTCCCGGATGGGACCAGTCCCCCAGCACATGATCAGTGGTGTGCCGGACCACGTGGACGGGCTGATGCTGGACGTGGTGCGCACCGCGGGCGGTGGCCTGATCAACGAGGACCGGATGTGGCACTACCCGGAGGGCATCCAGAACCACAGCCCGATCTGGACCAGGCACGGCATCCGCATCCTGAGCGGCCCTTCGCCGCTGTGGCTCGACGCCACCGGCCGTCGGCTGCCGCCGCCGCTGTTCCCCGGTTTCGACTGCTACGGCGCCCTCGAACACATCGCCAAGACCGGCCACAGCCACTCCTGGTTCGTGGCCAACCGCCGGACCGTCGGCGTGGAGTTCGGCCTGTCCGGTTCGGAGCAGAACCCGGATCTGACCGGGAAGACCGTGCGCGGCGTGCTGGAACGCCGCAAGGGTGGCATGCCCGCGCCGCTGCAGGCGTTCCTGGACGACGGCGCCGACTTCATCCAGCGCGACTCGGCCAAGGAACTCGCCGACGCGATGAACGCCCTGACGGGCCAGGACCTGATCGACCCGCAGCAGCTGGCCGACCTGATCCGCCTTCGCGACCAGCAGGTGCACACCGGTCTGGGCAAGGACCCCCAGGTGGTCGCCACCTCGGCCGCGCGCCGGTACATCGGCGACCGGCTCACCCGGATCGTCAAGCCGCACGCGATCACCGACCCGGACTCCGGCCCACTGGTGGCGGTGCGGCTGCACATCCTCACCCGCAAGACCCTCGGCGGCGTGCACACCGACCTGTCGGCCAGGGTGCTGCGGGCCGACGGATCACCGCTGCCGGGCGTGTACGCCGCCGGCGAGGTGGCCGGCTTCGGCGGCGGTGGCGTGCACGGCTATCGCGCGCTGGAGGGCACCTTCCTCGGCGGCTGCCTGTTCTCCGGCCGCATCGCGGGTCGCGCCGCGGCCAAGGCGACCGGCTGACCCGTCACCCCCGGTGCAGCGTCTGTGAGGGGGTCTCGTCGTAGGCTGCCCGGTAGTGGGCGGCGAACACGCTCGGCCGGGCGAACCCCAGCGCCCGGCCACCTGGGTCACGGTGGTCTGCCCGGGACAGGCCGCGCACAGATCCTCGCGGGCGAGGCCGAGCCGGACCCGGCGCAGGTAGGCCAGCGGAGTGGTGCCCAGGTGCCGGCGGAACGCCAGTCGCACCGAGCGGACCGAGACGTACGCGGCCCGGGCGAGGTCGGCGGCGCCGATGTCCCGGTCCGTGTGCGACTCGATGAACGAGATCGCCCGGCGCAGGGCGCGCGGGTGCGCGTCCCGTGGCGCGGAGCCGGTCGCGAGCGTGGTGGGGAAGGCGTTCAGCACCGACGCGGCCAGGTACCGGGTGGCCGCGCCGACCACCAGGGGGTTGCCCGCCACCTCCGGGATGACGAGCACGTGTTCCCTGAGCTGGGCGATCGCGCTGCGCACGTGGTCGGTCCGGCGGGAGTCCAGCGGCCGCCCATCGAGTAACCGGACCGGTCGTTCGCTGCCCGACACCTCGCTGAGCAGGTCAGGGGAGACCAGCACAGCGCGGTACCGGGCCCGGCGGATCCACCCGGAGTGCCCCTGGTCCGGCGGGGAGATGGACAACAGCGACCCGGCGCCGAAGGTCCCGGACCGGGTCTCGATGGAGCCGGATTCGATGTCGCACAGGCAGATCCGGTGCAGCGGCTGCACGTCGTAACGCAGGGCGAAGTCGATGTCCAGCAGATCGGCGTCGACCGAGCCGGCGGACAGCCGGGTCAGGTGGAACCCGGAACCCTCGGCGCCGCTGCAGATCCGCAGCGGGGCGTACGAACTGCTGAGGAATTCCTCGGTCCGGCCCAGATCCGTGCTGTCGAACACCAGCGAGCGCATGGCTCCGGTCTACCCGCGTCCGTCCCGCGTTGTACGGGATTCGGCCTGTTCCGGCCGCTGGTGGAGTTCGTAAATCGGTACCGGGCCGTCGCTCTGCGGGCTAGGCGCCGACCGGTGTGTCCGATCTAGTGGAAGCGTCTCCTACTGATGGTGGGGCAGCCGTGAATCGGAGTATTCGTGACAAGCCGGACGACCCGACGAACCTGGAGTCGTGGTCCGCGCTACAGGAGGCCAATCAGTCCATCACCCGGCTTAAGGCGGCCCTGCGACACGCGCGGATGGTCGGCATCGCCACCGGGATGATCGCCGAGCGGCACCGGATCTCGCCGCAGGACGGGACCGGCATGCTGCTGGCGATCAGTAATCGCACCGGCCGCACGGTTTTCGAGGTCGCCCACGAGATGGTGCGCACCGGGTACGTGCCCCGGCAGCCGCCGTGAGTCAGGTCCGCTGCCGGGCGGCGCCGTACGCGACGAAGACGAGCAGGTATCCGAGGACGAGTGCCAGGCCCAGCCAGAACTTCCAGTCGTAGTGGCCGCCGACGAACCCGTTCACGATGACGTTGGCCAGCGCGACGCCGAACACCAGACCGCCCATGATCAGCCGAAACCTGCGCCGGTTCACTCACCCTCCCTGAAACCACGTCTGCCGTCCCGAGCAGTGTAGGAGGTCTCGGGACGGCAGCGGGGTTGCCGGGAGCTCAGATGCCGGCCAGGGGCATGCCGCCCGCGCCGAAAACCGGTAGATCTCCGGACATCGGCAGGCTGCTGCTCAAGCCGGGCAGGCCGCCGTCGAAGCCGGACAGGGCACCGCGTGCGTGCC
Organism: Pseudonocardiaceae bacterium YIM PH 21723; assembly: GCA_003600225.1. Lineage (GTDB taxonomy): Bacteria > Actinomycetota > Actinomycetes > Mycobacteriales > Pseudonocardiaceae > QZFT01. The sequence continues at coordinate 198,837 of QZFT01000045.1, read as the reverse complement.
GGCCCTGCTCCAGATCCACCGGGAGCTCATGGGGGAAGACCGGCGGGGTGCCGGAACCGGCGGGGAGCGCACCGGAGCCGGAGGTGTCGAACGTGGCAGACGTCATGGAGTCCCAGGCGTATGCCGCGTGCTGACCCATCTCGCCTCCCGGAAACCCGTGGTCGCCGGAGCCGATAGCGGCTCCGGACGGGCTAACGCTCCATCACACCGATGGACGTGCCATAGTCCCAGATGTCATCCGTGTGGGTGACAAGCAGGCGCAAAATGCATCACGCGTGCCCAGGTTGTCACTTCCGGTGACCGGATGGTGCCGATGGTCACGAATCCATTGCACACATAGCGAAGTCTGCATACATTCGTCTCATGGGTACCAAAGGACACGGACACAGCCACGGGCATGCGGGTGCCGGGCACGGCCACGGCGTGTCCGCCGACACCGACCGGCGCCTGCTGTCCGGTGCGCTCGCACTGATCGTCGTCTTCATGATCGGCGAGGTGATCGTCGGTCTGCTGGCGGGCTCGCTGGCCCTGCTCTCCGACGCCGCGCACATGCTCACCGACGCCGCCTCCATCGTGCTGGCCCTGTGGGCCATCCATCTGGCCGCCCGCCCCGCGCGTGGCCGGATGACCTACGGCTGGAAGCGCGCCGAGATCCTGTCGGCCCAGGCCAACGGCCTCACCCTGCTGCTGCTCGCCCTCTGGCTGACCTATGAGGCCATCCAGCGGCTGATCGACCCGCCCCCGGTCGAGGGTGGCCTGGTGCTGGTCACCGCGCTGGTCGGCATCGTGGTCAACATCGCCGCCGCCTGGCTGATCAGCAAGGCCAACCGGACCAGCCTGAATGTCGAAGGCGCCTTCCAGCACATCCTCAACGACATGTTCGCCTTCATCGCCACCGCCGTGGCCGGCGCGATCGTGCTGCTGACCGGCTGGAACCGCGCCGACGGGGTGGCCTCGCTGGTGGTCGTGGTGCTGATGGTCAAGGCGGGCGTCGGCCTGGTCCGCGAATCCGGGCGGATCCTCCTCGAAGCGGCTCCCGCCGGACTGAACCCGGCCGTGATCGGCGCCGCCATGGTCGCCACCCCGCACGTCTCCGAGGTGCACGACCTGCACATCTGGGAGATCACCTCCGGCCAGCCCGCGATCTCCGCGCACGTGCTGGTGACCGAGGAGGAGGACTGCCACGGCGTCCGGCAGGAACTGGAGCGGCTCCTCGGGGCCAGGTTCGGTCTGCTGCACGTGACGCTGCAGCTGGACCACGACGAACCGCATCCGCAGCCGGAACACTGCGACGAGCCGCATGGACCGGTGTTCCGGCCCGCTACAGTCGGCAGTAGCTGAAACACTCGGGAGGTCGGCGAATGCTCGTCTTCGGTGCGGTACTCGTCGGCCTCGGTCTGGTGGCCGTGTTCGGGCTGGAGGGCGAGCATCTCGGGATGAGCCCCGGCCTGCTCGGCGGCATCCTGATCGTCCTGGGTGGACTGTCCTTTGTGGCCGGTGTCGCGCGCAGGCTGCTGCGCCGCACGCCGGCGGGCCGGGTGGTCGGCGGAGTGGCCGAGTACCGCCGGGACGCCGTCGGTAACCCCTGGGAACGGTTCAGGGCGATCCCCGCGCTGATCCGCGAGGTCCGCGCCGGGCGCTACACCGTCGTCACGAAGCGGCAGCTGCTGCTGTGGGCGGCGGCGGTCGTGTACATCGTCTCGCCGATCGACGTGATCCCCGACTTCATCCCGGTGGCCGGTCAGGCCGACGACGCCGGAGTGCTCATCGCGTTGCTGAGCAGCATGTTCGGCGAATCCGGCCGCTACCTCTCCTGGCGCCGCACGAAGCCCTGAGTTCTGCTGACCGTCTCCACTTGTCGCGTCTTCTTCCCACGACAAGTGCCACTTGTCGCGTCTTGAAGCCGCGACAAGTGAGCTGTGCGCCGGAGTTGTCAGAGGTGGCTGCCACAGTGCTCGCATGGATAACACCACTACCTATGAACAGACACTGCTGCTGCGGCGCACCGATGTGGCCGCAGCGGGTATGGCGTTGAGCGTGCTGGACCAGGCGCGGCGGAGAAAATGGGTCACGCCGATCCAGCGCGGGATCTATCTCATCGGAGACCGGGAGCCGGTCCCGATAGAACTGGCCCGGGCCGCAGCGGAAGCCATCGCTCCGTTCGTGTCCGGGCGATTCGCAGTCAGTCACACCACTGCGGCTTTGGTCCACGGCTTGGACGTGCCGGCGGAGTCAGGCGTCGCGTCAGTCACGATCCCGCGATCTGAACGCCGTCCGCACCGCGAGAGCCTGGAGATCCACACCGCGAAACTGACCGAGTCAGACATCTGTGTTGTGGAGGGGGTGCCGGTGACCTCTGTGGCCCGGACCCTGGTTGATCTCTGCCGAAGTATGGATGCTGTGTCGGCATTGTGGGCCCTTGAAAGCGGGATTCGGGAGAGGTTGGTGACTGCCGACGAACTTGCCGCGGTCATGCGGAGAATGAGTCGATCGCCAGGCCTCAAGCAGGTCCGCCATCTGATAGCTGCTGTTGATCCGCGGTCGCAGTCACAACTGGAGACGCGTGCCCGACTCGCCATGATCGAGGGTGGGATCCCAGTCCCAGAGTCGCAGATCGAGGTGCCACTGCCCAATGGCCGCACCGCCTTCCTGGATTTTGGCTACCGGGAGCACCGAGTGGGTATTGAGCTTGACGGTTCCGCGGTCCATGGCACCCCAGCGGCCGTCTACCGAGATCGCTGGCGACAGAACCAACTGCAGCTGCTGGACTGGCGACTACTGCGCTTCACGCACTGGGACTTCACCCGCCGCATACCGCAAACGCTCGCCGAAATCCGTGCCGCGCTAGATCGCTGAGCCCACTTGTCGCGTCTTCTTCCCACGACGGGTGCCACTTGTCGGGGCTTCAAGACGCGACAAGTGGCACCTGAGCGGAGGGTCAGCCTGCGGCGTGCTGGTGGTCGTAGGACGGCGCGGAGCCGGGGCCGCCGGCGCCGCGGGGGAAGTGGGCCTGAGCCTGGGTGAGCCTGGGGTCCGGGACTGGGGAGACCGGACGGCCACGCAGGACGTCGATGTGTTCGGAGCCGGGTCTGCCGACGACCCAGCTGTTGCCCCGCAACGACTTGGCCTGCCGCTTGAGCGGGGCCAGTGCCCGGGAGACCTCGCGGTACTCCGTCACCGAGCCCGGGGTGCAGACGATGGTGGCCACGGACATGGTCACGCCCATGCCCTCCACCGTGCGGTCCACGTCCAGCAGCATGGTCGCCAGCGGGACCAGGTCGTCCAGGTCGGTGACGAACAGGAAGTCGTCGCCGCCGACGTGGCTGACGAACACCGATCCGAGTGCCGCCGCCGCATCGGTGAGGCCGCGGCCGATGGAGCGGATCAGGTCGTCACCGGCGGAGAAACCGGCGGTGTCGTTGACGTGTTTGAAGCTGTCCACGTCCAGCCAGCTCACCGCGAACACCTGGTTCTCGGACAGCTTCAGCGTGACGTCGTGGGCGATGGCGTCGGTGCCTGGGAGCCTGGTCAGCGGGTTGAGCGCCGCCGCCTCCTCGACCTTCATCTCGGCCATGCCGCGGAACAGGTCACTGACCCGGACCGCGCCCAGGCATCGCCCGGCCTCGTCGACCACGATGATGTCGTCGTAGGTCCGCTCCGGTGCGGAGGTGGCGACGATGTCCAGGGCTTCCAGGGACGTCGTGTAGGTGCTGACCGTCCGGGGTTCGTCGGCCAGCCGGGACGCGGCCCGGTTGGCGTGCAACGCGTGACCGTACGGTCCGGTCACCGCGAGCAGGAACCGATTCCGGTCGATGGTCGACTGGGGACGACCGGTCTCGTCGGCGAGCACCACGCTGGTGATGCCCTGCTGGTTGGCCAGCATCTGCCGGACCTCGTCGGCGGTGGCCGTCACCGGTAGCACCGTCGCCGGGTACAGGTAGTCGGTCACCATCGGGCCCGCGGCGGCGGCCGACACGGGTACCTCGTCGGGCTCGACCAGCTCGGCCAGCAGTCCGGCGACCGAGGTGGTGGTCGGCGGGCGACGCTTGGCCGGGGCCAGCAGGTCGCCCTGGGCGATGTGCACCTTCTTGCGGCGCAACGCGTTCAGCTGTTGCTCGGTGAACACGCCCTCGGCCAGCAACTGGATCCCGGTCTGCTGGCAGTACAGCACGATGGCGTCCAGCAGCGCGTCCCGGTGATCATCCTCGGTGAGTCCGCTGACCACGGTGCGGTCCAGCTTCATCATGTCCGGGGCGACCTCCGCGAGGAGGCTCAGCGGCAGGTCTCCGCCGCCGACTCCGTCCAGGCACACCGGATAACCCTCGGCGCGCAGCGGGCGCAGTTTGGTCAGTAACAGGTGCGGGTCGATGCGGGAGAACGGCGAGCCGATCTCCAGCACGACATCTTGGGGGTGTCTGCCGACCTCGGCGAGCACATCGCTCAGCCGGGCCATGCCCGCGGTGTTGCGGGCCACCGTTCCAGCCAGCAGGTTCAGGTGGAGGGGGAGTATGGCGTCGTGGTCCGCCGCACTCCGGACAGCACCGATGGCCAGTTCGAGGTCGAATTCGGCTACCTGCCCGGCCTTGGCGGCCTGGCGGTACATGTCGTAGAGCCGGCCCTCGGTGGGTCGGGCCAGCGCCTCAATCGCGATCATGCCGCCGGTGTTCAGATTCACGAGCGGCTGGAACGCGTAGCGGACGGTCTCCGTGAGCGCAAGCACGATAGTGATCGTGCCTGGTTGTCACCGTGACTTCGAGTCCATTCATGAAGTATTCACGTAAGCCTGACCATTCCTCGCCCAAGCGGACTAATGACGATGCGGAACGTCACGACGTGGCCGTTTACGCACAACCAACCGCGCACCGTTTCGTTGCAGTCCGGTGATCTGCGCGGGGTTACCCCACTCCGGCCATCAGCCGTTTACGCAACCGCCATGGGGAGAGGGCGAAAACTCCGGCCATGGCGCCCAGTACCGCGCGGACATCGGTGCGGTTGGACAGATAGGCCAGTTGCCGGTCGGCGGGCAGCCGAAAGAAGGCATCGAAGAATCTGGGAATTTCACTGGGCGGCATGGCCAATAGCCGATGCAGCCCATATCGGCGCAGCGTGTGGACCAGCCGGGCGCCGCGTGGCCAGACGAGATGGTTGATCTCCGCGTGCCGGCGGGCCGTGCTGTATCCCGTGGTGTCGGCCAGCAGGGCGGCCACCAGCGGAGCCAGCCGCAGGGACATCGCCACGCCGTAGCCGGTCGCCGGGTGGATCAGCCCGGCCGCCGAACCGAACACCGCGGGGGAGCCGGTGCCGGGCAGTGGAACGTCGAGCGGGAACCACACACGTTCGACCGGTTTTCCGTGCAGCGCACCGGTATCCACGCCGTGGCCGCTGAGCCGCCGGTAGAGGCGTTGCCGCAGTACGGGCATCGGCAGGGCGGGCCGTCCGGCCAGGCAGGTCTCCTCCAGCAGGACGCGGTCCCCGGGCAGCGGCACCGCATAGAGGAAGGTGGCGGGCCCCTGGTCCGCCGCCCGCCAGTCCATGATCAGTGCCTCGCCGGGGGCGATCAGCCCGCCGGCTTCGGTGGCGGCGACGATCACCCCGTACGCGCTCTGCGCGGTGGTGGTCTGCGGCGCGAGCCGCTGATGTGGCCGGGCGCCTCCGGTGCAGTCGATCATGATCCGGCAACGCAGTCCCCGGCCGTCCAGCAGCCGGACCAGCGTGGACTGTGAGTCGGCGGCGCTGCGCACCACCTGGCCGGTGATCACCTGGAGATCCTCGCGATCCAGTGCGCGGCGCAGCAGGCCGTTGTCCAGCACCGTGTAGGAGCGGTCGAGGCGATGCTCCTGGACCGCGTGTATCCGGGCGCGGCTGACGGTGCCCGCGATGCCGGTCAGGCCGGTGGGCAGCTCATCTGACCAGGCCGCGTAGGTGGCCCGCCACGCCCGTTCCGGCGCCGGGTCGACCAGGGCGGTGTCCAGCCCGGCGTCCACGCAGGCGGCGGCCAGCGCGCGACCGGCGGGACCACCACCGGCAATCAGGACATCATTCACGGTCCATCACCGAACAATTGCAGCACAGCCCGCTGCACCGAATTGGTAACCCGGGGTCGGTCACCAGTGGTGATGGGGGCTTCACCGGGTCACGGTGGAAGTTCACCGGCTACGGGCGATGAGGGGATAACGTTCGGTCATCTTAACTTCCGACAGCCGAGACCCTATCGACACCCGGCTATGGACCGAATGGGTCACCGTTATCGTCCCGTGAACTGGGGGTTCCACTCCGGACGACGGAGGGAATGCGCTATCCAGGAAGATCCACATGCGGCGGGTGAGTTGTGAGCGAGCTCACCCGATCGGGCGACTAGGTTATTTAGCCTAGTCGGGTTAATACTGTCCGGTAACGACGTCGTTATCTGCCAGTTCTTTTTCCTTGTGTCCGTTTTCCCGGCCTACCCAGAAAAGTCGCCGGGGGGCGATGGCACGCGTCCCACGGGAGGTCGGAGTGGGTATTTCGCGCACGGGCAGGTGGCTGACGGCGGCAGCGGCGTCGTTATTGGCACTGGGGTTGACACTCCCGGCTCAGTCGGAGCCGGAGGGCACGGTCTATGGCATGGGGGAGCCCACCGCCATCCCGGACAGCTACCTGGTGGTTCTCACTGATCAGCAGCCACGAGCCGGGGTTTCCGCCCTCGCCGGGCAGTTGCTGGACAGGCATGGGGGAGCGGTTCGCCGCACGTTCACCGGCATCGGCGGGTTCTCCGCCACCATGTCCGAGCAGCAGGCCAGGGAACTGGCCGCCGACCCCGGCGTGGCCAGGGTCGAACAGAACCGGACGCTGAGCATTCAGCCGATGAGCGCCGCGGGGACGCAGGAGAATCCGCCCGCCTGGGGAATCGACCGGATCGATCAGCAGGATCTTCCCCTGGACGCGAAGTACACGTATCCAGCCGACGGCAGCGGGGTGAACGCGTACATCATCGACACCGGCCTGCGCACCACGCACAGCACGTTCGGCGGCCGCGCCCACTCCGGCTGGGACTTCGTGGACAACGACGCCGACGCCAGTGACGGGCACGGGCACGGCACCCACGTCGCGGGCACCATCGGCGGCGCCGAGTACGGCGTGGCGAAGAACGTGACGCTGTGGGGCGTGCGGGTGCTGGACGACAAGGGCAGCGGCAGCACCGAACAGGTCGTCGCGGGCATCGACTGGGTCACCAAGAACGCGCAGAAGCCGGCCGTGGCCAACATGAGCCTGGGTGGCACGGCCGACCCGCTGCTGGATGACGCGGTGCGCCGGTCGATCGCCGCCGGCATCACCTACGCGATCGCGGCCGGCAACGGCAACGCCTTCGGCCAGCAGCAGAACGCCTGCGCGGGCTCGCCCTCGCGGGTGGCGGAGGCGATCACCGTGAGCGCCACCGACAAGACGGACAAGAAGGCCAAGTGGGCCAACTACGGCACCTGCGTGGACATCTTCGCCCCCGGGGTGGACATCACCTCGTCCTGGGGAACCAGTGACACCGGTACCAAGACCATCAGCGGTACCTCGATGGCCACCCCGCACGTGGCGGGCGCGGCGGCGATCTACCTGGGGCAGCACCCCGGTGCGACGCCGCAACAGGCGCGGGACGGCCTGGTCAACGCCGCCAGTAGCGGCAAGGTGACCAGCCCCGGCACCGGAACACCGAACAAGCTGCTGTACGTCGGTTAGCCGATCCGGCACCGGTCCCACTCCCGCCTCGCCGGGAGTGGGACCGGCCATTCGGGTCATCCCATTACGGGGGGCTCAGTATTCTTCCGGTGAGGGAAAGCCGTAGTCTCAGAACGGTGACGACCCACCCCAGCCGCCTGCAGCACGACTTCCCGCCGGATGCCGTGCCGTCGCAATGGGGCCCAGGACAGGGGATTCCGGCACACCGTGAACCCGGTGACGTCCTGCACGATGTCGCCTCGTCCGTCCTCGGTCACCCGGTGCACCGCAGCATCGAACTGCTCGACGTTTTAGAAGGTGCCGCGCACGGTCCCGCCGACGTGGTGCGCGCCGGTGACGATCTGCTGCCCCGCCTCGCGCATGAGAACGCGATGACCGCCGCGTTGTCCGAGGCCCACCGCAACCTGCGCCCCGGCGGCCTGCTGATCTGCGCCGTTCCCGAACTCGACCGGCTGCGCCGGCTGCGGCCGACCGCGCCGCCGCCCAAGGTGGTCCAGCGCCCCGACGGCCGCCAGGTCACCGTGCAGCTGTGGGACTGGGCCCAGGACGGCTCCAACTACGGGCTCGACGTCGTGCAGCTGGTGCAGCACCAGGGCGGCTGGGAGATCTCCCAGGCCGTGTCCACCCGGCACCGCGTGCTGACTCCGGAGGAGATGTCCTCCGCGCTGATGGCCGCCGGCTTCGTCGGAGTCCAGCGCCTCACCCCGGCGGAGAGCGGGCACCCGCTGCCCGTCTGGCTGGGTCTGGTTCCTCGATGAGCAAGGCCCGTCAGGTCGCCGGGGGCGGCCGGGCGGTCGAGGTGGAACCGGAGCGGCTCGCGGGCTGGTTCGACCGATTCGCCGAACGCAACGAGGGCGTACTGCGCACCGAATTCGGCCCGGACACCGTATTGCTGCACGCCGGTAATGGCACGCGGGCCACGGCTGAGGTGCCGTTCGGGCCGTTCGCGGTGACCGGAGAACGAGACGGTCTCGCCATCGATGAGTTCCTCGAACACGTCTCGCGTTCCCGCACCCTCGGCCTACTCCTGGTCCGGCTGGGCGGTTACAGCATGGGCCTCGCCCGCGATGGCCAGGTGCTCAGCTCGTCCACCGACAGTAAGCCGGTACACGGCAGGAACAAGGCGGGCGGCTGGTCCCAGCAACGGTTCGCCCGTCGCCGGGAGGGGCAGGCCCGGGTGGCGCTGCAGTCCGCCGCCGACACCGCGGTCCGGGTGCTGCTGCCGGTACTGGACACCGTGGATGCCGTGGTGCTCGGCGGTGATCACGCCGCACTGGAGGTACTGCGCGAGGACCGCAGGCTGGCACCGATCTTCCAGTTGGCGCAGCCGCGGGTACTCGATGTGCCCGAACCACGGCGCAGCGTGCTGGATCAGGTAGCCGTACGCGCTCGATCGGTGGAGATCGTGCTGCACGATCGCACGCCGTGATACAACCGTTATATGGCAACCTTCCGCACGGGCTCCGACATGGAGATCGTGGATCACCATCGGCTCATTGAAGCCTGGTTCAACGGCGCTGTGCCGGGCACCGAAGCCGAGCTCGACCGAATCCTGGAACGGCACGAGCCGGACGCCGCCCTGATCGGTCCGGACGGTCAGCTCTGTCAGGGCGAGCACCTGATCAAGCGGCTCCGCGACGGATACGCGTCGGTTCCCGGGCTGTCCATCGAGATCCGCAATGTGCAGCCCGTGCTCAGCACCGGTGATCTGGTGATCGCCAGCTACGAGGAATGGCGGCGCTGGATCGGCGGCAGCAACGCGCGCACCAGTACCGTGGTGTTCACCCTGGACAGCGATGCGCGGCACGGACTGCGCTGGCGGCACCTGCACGAGACCTGGCTCAACGTCGGCTGGGCGCCCTGACCTCAGCCGAAGCGGATGTCCAGGCGGTCCCGGTCGATGTTCATGGTCACCCCGCCGTGTGCCTCCCGCACGTCGGCGGCGTGCTGCTTGATCCGCCGGTGACCGCTCCACGGCTCGGTTCCCAGCCCGCTGATCGCGGTGTTGTCCCGGCCGTCCCAGTCGGCGGCGAAGATCGCGTCCGGCAGTAGGTACCCGGTCCCGTTCTTCGCGGCGAGGTCGGCGACCCCGGAGTCGCTGCCGCTGTACACCCCGGACCGGAATCCACGCGCGTGGATCTGCCGGGTCCAGCCGGACAGGAAGCCCAGCACCATGTTCCGCCGGTCGGCCTCGTAGTGCTCCATGTCGTAGTGCAGCAGCGACCCGGCGCTGAAGCCCAGCGCCGCCGCCTGATCGGCCGCGTCGTTCGCGGCGTCCTGGCCCTGGGTGTCCGGATTGGTGAGGTCCGCCGCCTGTGGGCCCACGTAGATCGGGATGAACTTCCAGCCGGCCGCCGCCTGGTCCCGGATCCAGGCCGCGGTCAGGTTCGGTTGGGTGCAGGCGCGCCAGCCGCCGCCGATGTAGATGCCGACGGCGGAGTAGGGGGAGTGCTTCCGCCAGGCCCGCATCTGGCCGGTGCTCGGCGCGGCGCAGGTGTCGAAGCCCTTCCCGGAGTGGTCGGTCATCACCGGTCCGGCCGCCGCCGATGCCGTGCGATCGACCGGAACCGCCTCGGCGATCGCGGACAGCCCGGCCTGAGCCAGGACCCGCCGGACCAGGTCCCGGTCACCGTTGTAGACGGCGGTGATCCGCGCCCGGCCGGTGTCGACGCTGATCTCCCGCGCGACCTCGTTCTCCGATCGGCCCGCGGGACCGTTGCCGGGTTGCACGAGGATCGCCTCGGTGCGGCCGACCAGCTTGGCCGGGCAGTCCTGCTCGGTGGACGGGGTGCCCAGGTAGAGGGCGTGCCGGTCGAGCCGGACGCAGCGGGCGGGCTCGGCGGCCAGTTCGACCACCTCCCAGGAGTCGGGCACGGTGAACTGATAGCCCAGGTACTCGACCTGCCGGTCCTCCCGCACGACGGCTGCCGACAGCACCAGTCCGCCCACCAGTACGACGGCGGCCCACCTCAGAACACGCACTCCAGCCCCCTCATGACAGTGGCGGGGCACCCCAAGCCGGGTGCCCCGCCACTAGATCAACGATCTTGAGGGGAGAAGGTTTCTGATCAAGCCAGGGAACCGGTGGCGAGCAGGCCGCCGTCCACCCGGACCGTCTCGCCGGTGATCCACGACGCGTTGTCCGAGGCCAGGAAGGCGACCAGCCGGGCGACGTCCACCGGGCTGCCGAGCCGCTTCATCGGGTACAGCGCCGCCGACTCCTCCTCGCGGGTGGAGTACAACGCCTCGGCGAACTTCGTCTTGATCACGGCCGGGGCGACCGCGTTGACCCGGATCTTCGGGCCGAGCTGCCAGGCGAGTTCCTCGGTGAGCCGGATCAGCGCCGCCTTGGACGCGCCGTAGGCACCGATCACGCCGGTGGACCGGATGCCGCCGGTCGAGGCGATGTTGACCACCGCGCCACCGTGCTCACCCATCCACGCCTTGAACGCGAGCTGGGTGAAGCCGAGCGCCGCGACGACGTTGACATCGAAGATCTTGCGGACCGCGTCCAGGTCGGCCTCCATCAGGAAGCCGAACACCGGGTTGATGCCGGTGTTGTTGACCAGCACGTCCAGGCTGCCGAACCGGGCGATGGTCTCACTGACGGCCTGCTGCCGGTCCTCGTCCTTGCCCGCGTTGCCCGGGACGGTGAGGATCCGGTCCTTCCAGTCCGGGTTCTCCGCGGCCAGCTCGTCGGCGGCGGCCTGAAGTGGCTCTGGCTTGCGCGCGGTGATCGTCACCGACCCGCCGCCGACCAGCAGTTCGCGGGCGATCCCCAGTCCGATACCCCGGCTCGCCCCGGTGACCAGGGCCGCCTTCCCGGTGAAATCCTGTGCGGTCATGCTCGGAGCGTAGCCAAGTTACCGCCGGGTAGCCAGGGGAGATTCCGCCGCTGACCAGCGACGTCAGGTTTTCTTGAGGTTTTGCTCAGACTCGTCCGGAGGCTGGTGCGCGGCAATGTTTCCTACTGAGGAATGTGATGTTGAGAAGAGCTTTGAGTGTTGTCGGCGCCGTGGCGCTGGCGCTGAGCCTGTTCACCCCGGTCGCGTCCGCGGCGGAGATCGATGGGCGGCAGTACACCCAGCACGCGCCGGACGAGCGGGACCTGCCCGCCTGGGTGCAGCGCGACGACCGGTTGCGGTTGTGCATGAGCGGGCATGTGCAGAATCTCGGCTGGCAGAACTGGAGTTGCAGCGACGAAACGCGCTGGGCGGAGGCCGGGACGGAGGGACGGGGTCTCCGGCTTGAAGCCGTGCGGCTCTACGTCCGCGGGACGCGCGGCTGGTACCACGCGGCGGGCCACGTCGAGAACATCGGCGATCAGAACCTCCAGTCCACTGGCAACTACGAGACGCTGACGGTCGGCACGACCGGCCAGGGGCTGGGACTGGAGCAAATGCTCTTCGCCCATGACGTGAAGCGGACCTGCGGCCAGGGCCACGTGCGTGACATCGGCTGGCAGGACTGGGAATGCGTGCCGCCAAGGTCGGGCAAGCAGGTGGGCACCAGGGGCCAGGCGCGGCCGCTGGAGAAGGTCAAGTACCAGATCCTGAGCGTGGAGGAATGAGACGATGACACGCTTGCGTGGACTGTTCGCGGGTCTGCTGGGCGCCTGCCTGTTGGCGTCCGGTCTGCTCGCTCCGGCGGCGACCGCCGCCGAGGCGCGGGCCGATAAGCCGAGACTGTGTCTCAGGGGCCATGTGCAGAACCTCGGCTGGCAGTCCTGGGGCTGCGATGACGGACGTTGGGCATACGCCGGGACCGAAGGTCGAGGCCTGCGCCTCGAAGCCCTTCAGATCACCATGTCCAACACCGGAGGCACGGTGTGCGTGCAGGCACACGTGCAGAACCTCGGGTGGATGGAACAACAGTGTGGCGGCGATGGTAAGACCATCACGGTGGGCACTACCGGCCAGAACCTGGGCCTTGAGGCCATCGCTTTCGGCCACATGAGCCAGATGTCCTGCGGCGAGGGCCATGTGCAGAACATCGGCTGGCAGCCCCGCAAGTGCGTGGACCCTGAGGGCGCGTGGATGGCCGGCACCACAGGTCGAGGCCTGTCGCTGGAGGCGGTCAGGGCGGGCATCAGGTAGCGACGCCCATGGCGTGAGCCGGTGCGCGCCTGAAGTACAGGGGGCGGGCCGGCTCTTCGTCATCGGGTGCGGGGAAATCGATTTCCCCAGGCCTCTACACTGGAGGAGATACGGGCGCCCCCGGGCATGTAGAGCCGGATGTGTGCGCCCACCTTGCTTAACTGTGGAGTTCGCTGGTGATCTCGGTAACCGATCTTGAGCTGCGTGCTGGCTCACGCATCCTGCTCTCCGGTACGACGCTGCGCATTCAGCCCGGCGACCGTATCGGCCTGGTCGGACGCAATGGTGCCGGCAAGACCACCACGCTGAAGGTCCTCGCAGGCGAGGGGGAGCCGTACGCCGGCGAGGTCCGCCGCTCCGGTGAACTGGGCTACCTGCCGCAGGACCCGCGTGAGGGCAACCTGGAGACGCTGGCCAAGGACCGGGTGCTGTCCGCCCGCGGACTGGACGAGCTGCTGCGCGACATGGAGAAGGCGCAGACCGCGATGGCGGAGCTGGCCGACGACAAGCAGCGCGAGGCGGCGGTCCGCAAGTACGGCCGGCTCGAGGAGCGGTTCGCCGATCTGGGTGGCTACGCCGCCGAGAGTGAGGCGGCGCGGATCTGTGCCAATCTCGGACTCGCGGATCGAATCCTGGAGCAGCCGGTGGGCAACCTGTCCGGTGGCCAGCGCCGCCGGGTGGAGCTGGCCCGCATCCTGTTCGCCGCCTCCGAGGCCGGCGCGGGTGGCAAGTCGAACCGGATCCTGCTGCTCGACGAGCCGACGAACCACCTGGACGCGGACTCGATCAACTGGCTGCGTGGCTTCCTGAAGGGTCACAACGGCGGCCTCGTGGTGATCAGCCACGATGTGGACCTGCTGGCCGACGTGGTGAACAAGGTCTGGTTCCTGGACGCCACCCGCGGCGAGGTCGACCAGTACAACATGACCTGGCAGAAGTACCTGGAGGCGCGCTCGGCCGACGAGAAGCGCCGCCGCCGGGAGCGGGCCAACGCCGAGAAGAAGGCGGGCGCACTCAAGATCCAGGCGGACAAGATGGGCGCCAAGGCCACCAAGGCCGTCGCCGCGCAGAACATGCGCAAGCGGGCGGAGAAATTGCTCTCCGGTTTGGATGAGACGCGCCAGGCGGACAAGGTCGCCAAGATCCGTTTCCCGCAACCGGCCCCCTGCGGAAAAACACCAATGACCGCCGAGGGGCTGTCCAAGTCCTACGGATCACTCGAAGTGTTCACCGGAGTTGATCTCGCAATCGACAAGGGCAGCCGAGTGGTGATCCTTGGATTGAATGGCGCGGGAAAGACAACCCTGCTGCGAATGCTCGGCGGAATGGAATTCCCAGATTCGGGTGGGGTGGTCCCAGGTTTCGGATTGAAGCTCGGTTACTTCGCCCAGGAGCACGAGACCCTCGACCACGAGGCGAGCGTCTGGGAGAACATCCGCCACGCGGCGCCGGACACCGGCGCGCAGGAGCTGCGCACCCTGCTGGGTGCCTTCCTGTTCACCGGCGAGCAGCTGGATCAGCCCGCGGGCACCCTTTCCGGTGGAGAGAAAACTCGGCTCGCGCTCGCCGGGCTCGTTTCCAGCGCGGCAAACGTTCTCCTACTTGATGAGCCGACCAACAACCTCGATCCGGCGTCTCGGGAACAGGTTCTGGACGCTTTGCGGGCGTACACCGGGGCTGTTGTTCTTGTCACTCACGACCCCGGTGCGGTAGAGGCCCTAGAGCCCGAGCGGGTGATCCTTCTGCCCGATGGCACCGAGGACCACTGGTCGGACGATTACCTGGATCTAGTCCAACTGGCTTAGCAGACCCCCAAGATCCTGTGCTTGATCGGGTCAGACGGCCGCCTTTCTGGCGCTATTGCATGCCCTTTCTTTACCAGTTTGATACGTGATCACTCTTTGTCGATCCACCGGCTACTTCGCGTGAATTTGGGTGATCGTCTGGCGTTTCGCCGTTTCGTGTTCGATCATTGCGAAGACAGGGGCTGCATGGGCCCCACTTGCTCGGTAGGAAGGCGAAGCATGGCTACTGACCTGAAGAAAGGCGCCCGCATCACCGGCGCCGCGCGCGACAAACTGGCCGCTGACCTCAAGAAGAAGTACGAGAAGGGTGCCAGTATCCGCTCCTTGGCCGAATCCACCGGCCGGTCCTATGGCTTCGTGCACCGGGTACTGAGCGAGTCCGGTGTGCAGCTTCGTGGCCGCGGTGGCGCCACTCGTACGAAGAAGAAGTAGTACGAGGCGGCATAGGACCGCATGGTGAACGAGGCCGACACACAAGTCCCGTCCAACAATGTCACTTCGGTAATACGGAGTGACGCAATGGCGGCAACGGGTGAATGCACTCCATTTACCGGTTACTGCCCCGAGTTAACACCGCGTTCCTGGTCTGCTGATCACGAGATTGGTTCTCACTTGAGTACCTATTCGAGTGATATTCAGGTGAAACGTAGTGCGGGGAGCGGGAGGGACGCATTCCGACGAATCTGTACGCAGAAGCGGCGGAATGTGCAGGAGGAGTGGGGACCGCCATCGTCGGCCGGACCGGTTGCAGGCCGGACGGAGCGACGGCGGACGGTGGCGGGAACCCCGTGATGTCGGCGAAGTCGAACGACGGAACGGTTGGCGATGCGGGTCGCCGAACCGTCCGTGAGGCACGCGCTCGGTGACCCTGCGCGTTTACTCGGTCTGACCGTGTCTCAGTGGGCCGCCTGCTCCCGGGCGGTCCCTTAACCCGTACCCGCCGCAAGATCATCTACCGCACACTTTACTCGCACCCGTGAGTGCGACAGAAACGGCCCCCTCGGTTCTGCGTCCACGACAGAACCGCGGGGCCGTCCTGTGTCCGGGGCCCTACAGCTGGGGGATCAGCGGCTGGTACTTGCTGATCAGTGCCGCATTGAACTCGTCGCCGCCCGGCACGTTCGAGCTGCGCCACATCGGGATCGAGACCCCGCGTTCCGCGCCGAGGTCCACCAGCCGGATCAGGATGAGGTTCCACAGGAACCCGTTCACGATGGTGGACGGGGGAGCGGTGGTCACCGTGCCGAGGGTGTAGCCGACGTCGCCCACCGGGGTCAGGGTGTCCAGCACGATCGTCGCCTCCTCCGGGAGCGTGGTCGGCATCCGCTTGGTCGCGGCGGCGACACAGGCCCGGGAGGTCAGGGCGATCACCGGCGTGCCGGCCTTCTTGGCCAGCATGGCCAGCTCCACCGGGTAGGGGTTGGCGCCGGAGTTCGAGGCCACCAGCACCACGTCCTGCGGCCGCAGTTCGATGCCGTCGAGGGCGCGGGCGGCGATCCCGGTCAGCCGCTCGGTCGCCGTCGCGTGCAGCGCCCCGTTCATGTGATGCAGCTCGGGCTCGTGGATCGGCCGCACGTTGGCCAGGCCGCCTGCCCGGTAGAAGGCCTCCGCCACCGGGATCATCGAGTGTCCCGCGCCGCCCGCATAGATGAACCCGTCGCCGGTGATGCCGTCCAGGATCAGCGCTGCCGCCTGATCCAGTGCGCCGGCGTTCTCCGCCTCCACCCGCTCCAGGTGCTGCTGCAACACGCTGACGTAGGAATGAGAGGTCGACACTGAGCCTCCAGTTAGGGTGAGCTTCGGCGGTTGCCCTTACTCTGCCGCACGACCGTCCGCCCTGAGAAGCCGCAAGATCCACCCCCGAATACCACAGCTGTAGTACCACAGTTATGGTGTGAGCCGATACGACATACGCAGTAGTCGGGGATGACGAGGGTAGATGCCGCGGGGATCACGCCGGGAACTGTTGTCGGACGCGGCCATCGAGGTGCTGGCGCGCGAGGGTGGGCGGGGGCTCACCCACCGGGCGGTGGACCGCGAGGCCGAGGTGCCGGAGGGCACCACGAAGAACTATTTCCCGACCCGGCAGGCCCTGCTGGAAGCGGTCGGCAAGCGGATGGCCGACGAGCACCGGGACGCGGTGGCCCGGCTGCACGAGCTGGCGCCGGAGTCGGTGAGCGTCGCGGAACTGGTCCAGCTGTACCGCGCGATGCTGGAGCGGGCCCGGGGCGGTGGCCGCAGCCAGTTCCTGGCCCTGTTCGAGCTGTACGTGGAGTCGGTGCGCCGGCCGGAGCTGCAGCGCACGGTCGGTCAGATGGCGATGACCAACGTGGAGTCGGCGCTCGGCCTGCGCAAGGCGGCCGGGCTGGACGGTCAGGTGCGGGACGCCGCCCTGCTGGACGCGTTCTTCCTCGGCTTGGCGATCTCCATGCTCGCGTTGCCGGACGACATGCTGGACACGGTCGGCTTCACCGACACCGAGCGGCTGTCCCAGTCACTGCTGCGTGCCGTGCGGGTCGATGCCGAGCCGGTGCAGTGCGCGCTCTGGGAGGACGACTTCATCTCCGTCGGGTGAGCACCGTGTCCAGTTCCCGCATCCGGCGCTTGAGCCTGCCGCGCAGGGACAGGGCGACCAGTGCCGCGACGAGACGCTTCGCGCCGGTCGCGGCCGGGGTCACCTCGGCGGTGACCAGGGTGCCGCCCGGATGCTCCTCGAACTTGTGGCTGATGATCAGCGGGGTACCGGCCACGACCACGCGCCGCCGCCGCGTGTGTTCCGCGCTGCGTCGCTGCTCGGGGATACCGGTCACGTTGTAGTCGGCGGCCGCCGAGCCGACATGGCCTGGCGGCAGTGGGATGACTCGTCGGGTACGCACATGCATGGGACGCTCCAGGGCGTACTCGGTTGATCCGGGCCACCCATTAGTTTGCTGGGCCACGCGGCGGTGCGCCTTAGCCCGATGAGGTGGGAACTCGCGGGATTCCCGTCTTGTGGGTGGCTGGGGCTGGGTCTGGGTGGTCGGCGAAGGAGGCTTTGGAGGGGGAGACGGGCTGTGGGGGCGTCTTTCCTGCCTTCGCGTTGGGTGGGGGCACGCCGGTCTGGCTTTTTTGGGCGTTGGGGCTTGATCGCGTCTGGTGCGGACCTGCGCGCGGCTGGTGTGCCTGCTGGGGCTGGTGGTGTTCTTGTGGGTGAATGGGGTGGGGTTGTGCGTCGTTAAAGACGAAATTCGGGGCTGAAACTGTCTTTAACGACGCACAACCCATTGGTCCACAGTGGACGGTGGTACCTGAAGGCGTCCTCCGTTTACCCCAGGTAAACGGAGGACGCCTTCAGTGCGCTCAAGTAAACGATGGCGTCCTTCAGGTCCCCCGCGGAAGCGGCCCATCCCCACCAGACCGGCGTGCCCCCACCCAACACGCAGGCAGGAAAGACCCGCGCCGAAGCCCGTCTCCCCCTCCCAAGCCTCCTTCGACGACAACCAGACGCAACACAAAACGGCCCCCACCCGACGTTCCGGGTGAGGGCCGCTCGTGAAACACCGATCAGGCGTCGACCTCGGCCATGACCTCGTCCGAGACGTCGAAGTTGGCGAAGACGTTCTGCACGTCGTCGCAGTCCTCCAGCGCGTCGATCAGCTTGAAGATCTTCCGAGCGCCCTCGGCCTCCAGCTGCACGGTCATCGACGGCACGAAGTTGGCGTCCGCCGAGTCGTAGTCGATGCCCGCCTGCTGCAACGCGGTACGCACGCCGACCATGTCGCCGGCCTCGGAGATGATCTCGAACTGGTCACCCAGGTCGTTGACCTCCTCGGCACCGGCCTCCAGCACCGCGCCCAGCACGTCGTCCTCGGACAGCGAGCCCTTCGGCAGCAGCACCACGCCCTTGCGGGCGAACAGGTAGGCCACCGAGCCGGGGTCCGCGAGGTTCCCGCCGTTGCGGCTCAGCGCGGTGCGCACCTCGGTGGCGGCCCGGTTGCGGTTGTCGCTCAGGCACTCGACCAGCAAGGCCACGCCGTTCGGGCCGTAGCCCTCGTACATGATCTCTTTCCAGTCGGCGCCGCCGGCTTCCTCGCCGCCGCCCCGCTTACGCGCACGCTCGATGTTGTCCAGCGGAACCGAGTTCTTCTTCGCCTTGTAGATGGCGTCGTACAGAGTCGGGTTTCCTTCGGGGTCGCTCCCGCCAGCACGCGCGGCGACCTCGATGTTCTTGATCAACTTCGCGAACAACTTGCCGCGCTTGCTGTCGAGGGCGGCCTTCTTGTGCTTCGTGGTCGCCCACTTAGAGTGGCCGCTCATCTCTCCTCCGTCTTGTAGCAGTACACGCCGAGCTCAGGCTCCCCGCACGATCTCGGCGAACAGGCGGTGCACCCGCTCGTCACCGGTCAGTTCCGGGTGGAACGAGGTGGCGAGCACGGGCCCCTGCCGAACCGCGACGATCCTACCCAGGGTGTCCTGATCACCTGTCACCTCAGGTCCGACTTCCGCCAGCACCTCGACGTCCGGGCCCACCGACTCCACCCAGGGAGCCCGGATGAACACGGCGCGGAACGCGTCGCCGTCCAGGCCCTTGATGTCCAGATCGGCCTCGAACGAGTCCACCTGGCGGCCGAAGGCGTTGCGTCGCACGACCATGTCCAGCGCGCCGAAGCTGCGCTGGTCCTCCCGGCCGTCGAGCACCTCGCGGGCCAGCATGATCATGCCGGCGCAGGAGCCGTACGCGGGCAGGCCGGCACGCAACCGCTCTTCCAATGCCGAGCGGACCTCGAACACGTCGAGCAGCCTGCTCATGGTGGTGGACTCGCCACCGGGGATGACGATGCCGTGCAGGTCGGCGAGTTCCTCGGCCCGGCGCACCGGCCGGGCGATCACGTCGCACTCGGCCAGGGACACCAGGTGCTCCTGCACGTCACCTTGCAGGGCCAGGACACCGATTACCGGAGAAGCTGTACTCACCGGCTGATGCTATCCGCAGCGCGCCTGGAGTTGCGCGAGATGAAGTACCAGCCGAGCGCCAGCACACCGACGACCACCGGCAGCAGGTAGAAGGCGAACCGGGTGGCCTCGTCGGCGGAGAACGCCATCATCGCCACGGTCAGCGCCAGGAAGCCCAGGGTGATCCAGTTGGTGTACGGGGCACCGGGCATCCGGAAGGCGGGCCGCTCCAGCTCCCCGCGCAGCGCCCGGCGGCGCAGGTTCAGGTTGCACCACAGGAACGCCATCCACACGGCGACCACGCCCAGCGAGGCGATCGACACGGTGACCTCGAAGGCCTCGCCCGCGCCGACGATCGCGATCAGCACCACGCCGCACCCGTAGAAGGCACTGGTGAACAGGATGCCCGCGTACGGCACGTGCCGGGTGCTCATCCTGCTCAGCACGCCGGGGGCCTGCTTGTTCTCCGCCATCGACTTCAGGATGCGCGCGGTGGAGTACATGCCGGAGTTCACCGAGGACAGCGCCGCGGTGAGGACCACCAGGTTCATCACGTCGCCGATCCACGGCACGCCCAGCATGCTGAACGCGGTGACGAACGGGCTCTCCTTGGCGCCGTACGCCGACGGCGGCAGCACCATGGCCAGCAGCGCGACGGCGCCCACGTAGAAGATGGCGATCCGCCAGACGACGCTGTTCACCGCCTTGGGAATGATCTTGTGCGGGTCCTTCGTCTCACCGGCCGCGATGCTGACCATCTCCACGCCCGCGTAGGCGAAGACCACGATCTGCAGGGAGACCAGCACGACGGCGATGCCGTGCGGGAAGAAGCCGTCGGGCACGGTGAGGTTGTGCACGCCCGCCTGGTACTCGCCGACCTTGAACGACCCGCTGACCAGCACGGTGCCGACCACCAGGAACGCGGCGATCGCGGTGACCTTGAGCGCGGCGAACCAGAACTCCAGTTCACCGAACAGCTTCACCGACACCAGGTTCACCGACAGCAGCACACCCAGCGCGATCAACGCGGTGATCCACTGCGGGAATCCGGGGATCCACCGGTGCACGTAGGTACCGATGGCACTGATCTCCGCGACGCCGGTGAACGCCCAGTTCATCCAGAACATCCAGCCGCAGACGTAGCCCGCCCACGGGCCGATGAACTCCCGGGCGTACTCCACGAAGCTGCCCGAGGTGGTCCGGTACATCACCAGCTCACCGATAGCCCGCATGACCAGGAAGGCCGCGATGCCGCACACCAGGTAGCTCAGGATGAGGGCGGGGCCGACATCGTGCAGCCGCTTACCCGCTCCGAGGAACAGGCCGACACCGATCGATCCCCCCAGGGCGATCATCTGGACCTGACGCGAGGTCAGGGTGGCCTGATAGCCAGTGTCCTCCGGCTGCGCCTGCTCTTGTACTTGCTGCGTGTCCACGCGGTAGCCCTCCCAAGCCGCCAGCGACAGCGGCTCATCCGCCGCCGGATGAAGGCCGAGGAGTTCGCTGCCACTGACCTAAGTCCAATGCCAGCGCAATCTATCCGTGTGGATGGCGCAACTCGAAATCACGCGGGCGGGTGCCCCGGGATACCCCGCGATGACACCTATTGACACCGGCTGCGGCGCATGTCACGCAGTAAGGGGCACCCACCGTGCACTCAACGCAGTAAGGGGCACCCACCGTGCACTCAACGCAGTAAGGGGCACCCACCGTGCACTCAACGCAGTAAGGGGCACCCACCCTGCGTTGAACGCAGTGAGGGTGCCCCTTACTCGGTCAGACGGTGGCAGCGGCCTTACGCCGCTTGATCACCTGCCAGCCGATGATCAGCAACACGATCACCACCGGCAGGCCGTAGAACGCCATCTCGTTGTCCGGACCGGAGAACGGCATGACGAACACCGTGCCGGCCAGGAAGATGATCGAGATCCAGTTCGTCCACGGCGCACCGGGGATCCGGTAGCTCGGTCGTTCCAGCTCGCCTGCCAGGGCCCGTTTCCGCAGCTGCGTCTGGCAGTACAGGAAGGTGATCCAGGTGACCACCACACCGATCGAGGCCACCGCGGTGACGATCTCGAACGTGGTGATCGCGTCGGTCAGGTAGATCATCACCACACCCAGGCCGTAGAAGGCCGCGGTGAAGCCGATGCCGCCCCACGGCACGTGCCGGGAGCTCATCTTGCCCATGAACGCCGGGGCTTCCTTGCTGTCCGCGAGGGACTTCAGGATGCGTCCGGTGGAGTACAGGCCGGAGTTGCACGAGGACAGCGCCGCCGTCAGCACCACGAGGTTCATCACGTGGCCGATGTACGGCACGCCCATGGAGCCGAAGACGGTGACGAACGGGCTCTCCCCCGCCTTGTACGAGGTCCACGGCAGCAGCATCCCGAGCAGCAGGATCGAGCCGATGTAGAAGACCACGATCCGCCAGACGACACCGTTGACGGCCTTCGGCATGACCGACCGCGGGTCCTTGGTCTCGCCCGCCGCGATACCCACCATCTCGATGGCCGAGTAGGCGAAGATCACCGACTGGAACGAGATCAGCACGATCCCGAACCCGTTGGGCAGGAAGCCGCCGTGGTCGGTGAGGTTGTGCACCGACGCGGCCTGACCGCCGACGTCGAGGCCACCCAGCACCAGGGTCACACCCACGACCAGGAAGATGAAGATGGCCGCCACCTTGAGGGTGGAGAACCAGAACTCCAGCTCACCGAACAGCTTCACCGACAGCAGGTTCGCCGCGAGCAGACAGACCAGCGCGATGAGCGCGGTCAACCACTCGGGGACCCCCGGCAGCCACATCTTCATATAGGTACCGGCCGCGGTGATCTCCGCGATTCCGGTGAACGCCCAGTTCAGCCAGTAGAACCAGCCCGCGGTGAAGCCCGCCCACGGGCCGATGAACTCGCGGGCGTACTCCACAAAGCTGCCGGATACCGGCTTGTAGAGGACCAGCTCCCCCAACGCACGCATCACGAAGAACGCGGCGATACCGCAGGCAAGGTAGGACAGCACCAGGCCGGGGCCGACGTCGTGCAGTCGCTTGCCGGCCCCCAGGAACAGGCCGACGCCGATGGCCCCACCCATGGCGATCATCTGGACTTGGCGGTTACTCAGTGACGGTTCGTAGCCACCGGTGTGTTGCTCCGAGGTTGCCACCCCGGATGGTTCTTTGGAATCCACGCGGTCTCCTCCCAAAGCCGCTGCAGGAACGCCACACCGGTGGGCAGACGCAAGTTGCCCACAAACGGTGTGACCGACGGAGGTTAGCCGTCCGAACTGGAACCGCTTACAACCTCGGAAGGTAATCTATATCTCAACTGATCATGCCGCCAGGACCAGATTCAGTGCCGTATCCAGGTCGGCCCACAGGTCGTTTGCGTCTTCAATTCCTACGGCCAATCGGAGTAATAGCGGGGAGATACCGCTTTCCCGTCGAGCCTGTTCAGGGACCAGGCGATGGGTCAGCGAAGCGGGGTGCTGGATGAGGGTGTCGACCGATCCCAAACTGACCGCCGGAGTGATCAGATTCAGTTTTTCAATGACCGGAATGGGATCAGAATATGTCTCAAATGAAATAATCGAGCCCGCGCCGGAGAGTTGACTACCCAACAGACCGTATGCATCAGCGCCCGGTAGTCCGGGATAGTGCACGGCGGCCACCGCCGGATGGGTAGCGAGCCTCTCGGCCAGGATCCCGGCGTTGTGCTGAGCCGCGAGCACCCGCAGCGGCAGCGTGGGCAGCCCGCGGTGCAGCAGGTACCCGGCGAGCGGGTGCAGCACCGATCCGGTGAGGATGCGGATCTGCCGCAGCGGCCCGGCCAGCTCGGCGGAGCAGGCCACCACTCCGCCCAGCACGTCGCCGTGCCCGCTCAGGTACTTGGTGGCCGAGTGGATCACGTAGGCGGCGCCGTGCTTGGCCGGGTTCTGCAGGATCGGCGTGGCGAAGGTGTTGTCCACCGCGACCGGGACCTCGCCCGCGATGCGCACCACCTCGGCGATGTCGATCATGTCCAGGCAGGGGTTGGCCGGGGTCTCCAGCAGGATCAGCCCGGTGTCCGGCCGGAGCGCGCCGGCCAGTTGCTCGATGCCGTTGATGTAGGTGACCTCGGGGCTGAGCAGCCCGCAGCCCAGCAGGTGGTCGGTGCCGCCGTAGATCGGCCGCAGCGCGATGACGTGGGCGCGGGCGGAGGCCATGATCACCGCGGTGATCGCCGCCATCCCACTGGCGTAGGCAACTGCTTCGTCGGTGCCCTCCAGCTCGGCGAGCGCGTTCTCGAACCGGGCGACGGTCGGATTGTGCAGCCGGGAGTAGACGGGGTTGCCCGCGGTGGCGGCGCCGTCGGCGAAGGTGCCCAGGTCCAGTCCGCCCTGCTCGTGGTCGAGGAGCGGATAGGTGGACGACAGGTCCAGCGGCGGGGCGTGCACGCCCAGTCGAGCCAGGTCGTTCCGACCCGCGTGCACTGCCATAGTGCGCGTGCCGAGCTCCATTGCCAGCCTCCGAATTCTGCGCAGGATTTGCACCTATTGCCGCACGATCGGAGTGCATTCGGCATAACTGCTGAACTATGTTCGGCACATGACGGATTCGCCACCCCTGGATTCGGTGGACGCTGCCATCGTCCGAGAGCTACAGAACAATGCTCGGCTGCCCAACAAGGAACTTGCGGATCTGGTCGGCATCGCCCCGTCGACCTGCCTGATCCGGGTGCGCGCGATGCGCGAGCGCGGGGTGCTCACCGGCTTCCACGCCGCGGTGGACCTGGCGGCGATGGGCAGGCCGCTGCGCGCGGTCATCGCCGTGCGCGTGCGGCCGCACACCCGGGAGGTGGTGGCCCCGTTCCTGGACTACGTGATGACCCTCCCGGAGACCATCGCGGTATCCCACATGGCCGGCCCGGACGACTTCCTGGTGCAGGTCGCGGTGGCCGACCCCACGCACCTGCAGCAGCTGATCCTGGACAGCTTCACCAGCCGCCGCGAGGTCGCCCAGCTGCACACCCAGCTGGTGTTCGAGCACCGGGACAAGCGGCCGGTCCCTCAGAGGTCGCCGATATCGGCTCCCTGACGGAAGTCGAGACCGAGGTCGGCGCGCAGTCCCGCGGTCCGGGCCAGGGTGAACCGGTCGACCTCGGCTCCGGTGGGTGTCAGCGTGCGCACGGTCATCGTGGTCGGCCCGCCGTACCAGGCGGGCTTGACGTCGACGGCCACGAACGAGAACCCGGTGTAGCGCACGTGTGACCAGTCGACGGTCTCGGCGACCTTGCCGTCCTTGGTGTTCGAATACGTCTGCACCGGCACCGGATCGATCTCGTGGCCCTCATAGGTGTCCGGCGCGGGGAACTTGTACAGCCCGGCACCCGCGCCGCCGACGGTCGCGTAGACGGTGCCGTCCCGGTCGGGGTGCACGGTGCCGCCGATCGGCAGGGCGGTGCTGATCTTGCCGCCGCGCATCGCGTCGGTGCGCTCGTAGACGTGGTTGTGCCCGTTGATGACCAGGTCCACCTTGTACCGGTCGAACAGTGGCACCCACTCCTCGCGCACCCCGCCCTCGGAGGCGTGGCTCTTGGTGGTCGAGTAGGCGCAGTGGTGGAAGAACACCACGATGAAGTCCACATCGGGCTGCCACCGCAGGTAGGCCAGCCGGTGTCGCAGCCACTCGGTCTGCGAGCCGCCGCTGTATCCGTGGTTCGCCGGGATCTCATACGAGACGTCGTTGGCGTCCAGGGAGATGACGCCGACGTTGCCGTAGATGAACGAGTACACCGCGTCGCACTTGTCCGGGCCGTTCCCCGGGAAGTCGAAGCGGGCAAGTTCACCGCCGTATCCGTCGGGCGAGTACAACGCCTCCATGTCGTGGTTGCCCATGGCCACCATCCACGGGACCCGCGAGGCGACCGGTTCGATCTGCGTCAGATAGGCGTCCCACACCTTCGGATCGAAGTGATCACCCGGCAGCCCGGCACCCGCGCTGTCCGCGTACGCGATGTCGCCCGCGTGCAACTGGAAGACGGGGTTCTGCCGGGCGATCGCGCCGTTGTCCGCGACGGCCGCGGTGCTGACGCCCTGGTCACCGAACGCGGTGAAGGTGAACGGCTCCGCGGGCACTCCCCGCAGCGGCGCGGTGCGGAAGGAGGAGAACGCGGTGGACTCGTACCCGTCGTGGCCGACCCGGTAATAGTAGGTCTGACCCGGCAGCAGGTCAGTGGCCTCCGCGTGCAGGTAGTACTGGTCATAGGGGGCGATCACCCCGGGAACCTCGGAGTGCAGCGCACGCGTCTCGGCCGGGATCCGCTCCCCCAGTTCATCGGGGTGGTGACCGATCCGGACGAAGGGGTTGCGCACCCGCGCCGGTACCTGCCAGCCGATCCGCATCTCCCGGCGCGGATTGCGGCCGAAGGCGAGGTGCCTGCCGAACGGGATCACCCGGTCACCGGCGGCGTAGGCCTCGCTGGGGAAGAACAGCGGCCCGGCCGTCATGGCGGCCGCGGTGATCAGCCCACCACGCAACAGGCTGCGCCGCCCGAAGGCCCGCCGCAGGTAGTCGTGCTGTTCGGCCATGGACATCCGGGCCGCCAGCTGGTCCGGGATACCGACTCTGGGGAGTTCCATGCCATCGGATGTTTCGCCGACCAGGCATACGGAAAGCGAACTCCAGGTGAACCGATCGGATCGACTCCACGCCGGTTCGGCGGAGCCTCACACCGTTCTCACCAGCTGTTCTACGCGCTCACCGTTCCGGGCGACCGCCTCGCCGAGCACCCGCATCGCGTCCGGGAACGCGCCGGGATGTGGGCCGCCGTAGTTGAGCCGGATGAACTGCCCGGTCGGCTCGGCGGGAAACCACTCGTCCCCGGGTCCGATGATGACCCCCTGCTCCCGGCACTCCCGGATCACCTGTCCGAAGTGGACGGTGTCCGGCAGCCGGGCCCAGAGGTTCAGGCCGCCCTGCGGAACCGACACCGGCCGCACCTCCGGAGCGTGCTCGCGGAGCCCGGTGACCAGCAGGTCGCGGCGCGCCTTGAGCTGCTGCCGCAGCCGGCGCAGATGCGTTCCCCAGCCGGGCTGGGTGACCACGTCCAGTGCGACTGCCTGGAGCACTCCGCTGACATACATGGAGTCCGCGCGGGTGTCCGCCAGGATGCGGGTGCGAGCCGGGCCGCGGGCGATCAGGCCGGCCACCCGGACCGACGGGGAGATGCTCTTGCTCAGCGACCGGAGGTAGACGACGTGCCCGGCGTCGTCGTGGGCGGCGACCGGCCGCGGGTCGGCGGTGATGCCGAAGTCGTGTGCCCAGTCGTCCTCGATCAGGAAGGCGCCGTGCCCGCGAATCGTCTGCATGATCTGCTCCGTCAACGCGGGTGACCACAGCGCCCCGGTCGGGCTGGCGAAGCTGGGCTGGGCGTAGAAAGCACGGGCACCGGTCTCGGCGAACGCCCGCCGCAGGGCATCCGGATCCGGACCGTCCGGGCCGCTGGGCACCGGAACGACCGTGACCCCGACCTGCGCGGCGGCCAGGATCGCGCCCCAATAGGTCGGCGATTCCATCAGCAGCGGCCTGCCGGATCCGACCAGCGCGCGGAACGCGGTGATCAGGCCACCCTGACTGCCGGGGATGATCACCACGTCGCTGGGGGCCGGCGGGGTGACTCCCGCCGGGGTGACCGATTCCAGTTCGGCGGCGAACCAGGACTGCAACCGCGGATTCCCCGCCGTCTGCGGCCTGCCCATCAACGCGTCATCGCGCACCGCTCGCGCGAAGGCGGCCCGCACCAGCTTCCCCGGGAGCAGCTCCCGGTCCGGATACCCCGAATGCAGCGCGACGACATCGTTGGACACCGGTTCCAGGGCGGCGGGCAATTCCGGCAGCAGGTTCCCGGCCCGGCCGAGCGCCTCGGTCTGCCATCCGTAGTCGTTCGACCGGGCGACCCGCACGGCCCGGGCGAAGGTGCCCACCCCCGGCCGGGTCTCCACCAGCCCCTGACCGGCCAGGCTGCGCAGCGCCTGCTGCACGGTCACCGGGCTCGCCCCGTACTGCGCGACCAGCGCCCGCGTCGACGGCAGCTTCGCCTCCGCCGGGGCCTGGGCGATCCACTGCCGCAGGGCTACGGCGATCCGTGCGGCACTGCTATCGTCTGACATGACGGACAACAGTAGCGCTACTCTACTCAAGCCACCACTGCTATCGCCCTCCCCCGCCGGATTGTGGTGGGGTCTGCTCGGGGTCACCGCGTTCTCGTTCACCGTGCCGTTCACCCGGGTCACCCTCGCCGGCGGCGGGATGTCCCCGCTGTTCGTCGCCTCCGCCCGCGCGGTCATCGCCGCGGTCCTCGCCGCGGCGGCTCTCACCCTGACCAGGCAGCGAATCCCCCGTGGTACCCAGTGGATCCGGCTGATGGTCGTGGCGGGCGGCGTGGTCGTGGGCTTCCCGCTCCTCACCTCCTACGCCCTCACCGTCACCCAGGCGGGCCACGCCGCCGTGGTGATCGCCCTGCTGCCCGCCGCGACCGCGGTGATGGCCGTGCTCCGCGGCCACGAACGACCACCACTGCCCTTCTGGATCACCGCCACCCTGGGTGCGGCCGTCGTCGTCGGGTTCGCCGCGCTGCGGAGCGACGGAATCGGCGGACTGCAGTGGCCCGACCTGTACCTGTTCGGCGCGGTCGCCGCCTGCGCGATCGGCTATGCCGAAGGTGGCCTGCTGGCCCGCGAACTCGGTTCCTGGCAGACCGTGTCCTGGGCCCTGGTGGTGTCCGCGCCGCTGATGACCGTCCTCACCGGACTCTCGATCACCCAGCGGCCACCGGCCGGCACGCCCGTCGAATGGGCGGCCTTCGGCTACCTCGCCGTGGTGAGCATGTTCCTCGGCTTCTTCGCCTGGTACCGGGGACTCGCCATCGGGCCGATGGCGCGGGTGAGCCAGGTGCAACTCGTCCAGCCCGTGATGAACATCTGCTGGGCCGCCCTGCTGCTGGGCGAACCTCTCACCTGGCCCACCGTCCTCGGCGGAGTAGCCGTGATCGCGTGCGCCGCGACCGCCGTGCGCACCAGGCTGGGGCAGGCCACCGAGTCGTGATCTTGGCATGAGATCGTTCCGCCATGGTCGATCCTGGGCTGGCGCTGGGGGCAGCGGTCGTCAAGACCGCGTGCAAGCTGTGGTTGAAGGATTCCGCCGAGGTGGCGATCACCGTCGCGGGGCTGGTGGAATCACGGGTCGCCGACGCCCGGGAGCGGCGGCGGATCCGGCGGCTGTTCGACGAGATGGAGGAACGCGTCGCCGACACCCTGCTCGGCGCGCTCGAACACGAGTACGCGTCGATCCCGGACCATGAGCGGGCGGCCACCGTGCTGGCGGTGGCCGACTCGTTCGAGGAGTCCACTCTGGACATACGTGGGCTGGTCGCGGTCGACCTGGATCCCATCACGTTACAACGGGGGCTGCCGGACCGGACGAGGGACCTCAGTGCCGACGCCACCGCGCTGTATCACCGGGTGACCGCCGGGTGCTGCACCTACGTGGTCGAGATGGCGAACCTGTTGCCGGGCTTCGACACCGGGGTGTTCACCGAGTTGCTGGGCAGGCAGTCCGAACTGCTCCGCCGGGTGGAGGAGATCGCGACCCACCTGCCGTCCAGGGTGGACGGATCCACTGTGGACAGATTCGAGGCGACCTATCGCCGGGTCATCGCCACCCACCTGGACCAGGTGGAGCTGTTCGGCGTCACGGTGGACGACCGCACCCGCTGCTATCCGCTGAGCACCGCCTACGTCAGCCTGCAGATGGAGGTAGGCGGTTCTCGCGCGCACGACGAGGACAGCCCGGCGACTGTGTCCATTGAGGACGCCCTGCGGGCGCACCGGCGGATCCTGGTGCGTGGTGAAGCCGGTTCCGGGAAGACCACCCTGTTGCAGTGGCTGGCCGTCCGCGCCGCACGGGGTGAGCTCGACTTCATGCCGGTGTTCCTGCGGCTGCGCCGCTACTCCGGCCGGGAACTGCCCCGCCCGGAGGAGTTCCTGCAGACCTCGGTGGCGCACATCGCCGACCAGATGCCCGCGGGCTGGATGCACGAACAACTCGCCGGCGGCCGGGCCCTGATCCTCGTCGACGGGGTGGACGAGCTCCCGGAGAGCCGGCGGGACGCTGCCCGGCGCTGGCTGCAGGAACTGGTGATCGCCTATCCGGCGGCGGGTTACGTGGTGACCTCCCGGCCGGCCGCGGCCTCCGGGCACTGGCTGGACGGCGCCGGATTCACCGGCTACGAGACGCTGCCCATGGGGATGGCCGACATCCAGGCGTTCGTCGACCACTGGCACGCCGCCATGCTCGCCGAGTACACCGACCGGGCACAGTTGCGGGACAGCGCGCGCCACCTGCTGGACGGCATCCGCTCCCAGCGACACCTGCGCCGGCTGGCCACCAGCCCGCTGCTCACCGCCCTGCTGTGCGCACTGCACTGGGATCGCCGGATGCACCTGCCCCGGGACCGGATGGAGCTGTACACGGTCGCCCTGGAGATGCTCCTGGACCGGCGGGACCGGGAGCGGAGCATCGGCCTGGAAGACCTCGAACTGTCCCGCACGGAGAAGACGATCCTGTTGCAGGACATCGCCTACTGGCTGGTCCGCAACGGGTTGTCCGGCGCGGCCACCGATCGGATCACCGCGCAGCTGGATCGACGGCTGGCCGCCATGCCGCGGATCGAGGCGACCGGACAGCAGGTGCTGAACCTGCTGCTGAACCGGAGCGGACTGGTTCGCGAACCGGTGGCCGGCCAGCTGGACTTCGTGCACAAGACCTTCCAGGAGTACCTGGCCGCCAAGGCCGCGATCGACGCGGACGACATCGGCGTCCTCGTCGACCACGTGACCGACGACCAGTGGCGGGAGGTGATCGTGATGGCCGTGGCCGTCGCCAATGCCGGCCAGCGCGAGGAACTGGTCACCGCGCTCACCGATCGGGCGGCCTCAGGCCACGACGGCTGGCATGTTGCCACGTTGCTCGCGATCGCCTGCGCACACCAGGCACCGACGCTTCCCCGGGCACTCAACGCCCGGGCCGAACTGCTGGCCAAACACCAGCTGCCGCCACCATCCCTGCCGGTGGCGGAGCGGATGGCCGAGGTCGGCGAGCTGGCCTTGGAACTGCTACCGGCCGGGCCGATCGCACCGGAGTATCGCCCGTCGACGGTCCGGATGGCCGGGCTGATCGGTGGCGACCACGCCCTCTCGGTGATCGCACGGTGCCTCCGCGACAAGGATGAGCCGTTCGACCGGGATTCCAGGCAGGAGATGTTCCGGGAACTCAATCGAGCCTGGCCGCGATTCGATCCGGTGCGCTACGCCCAGCAGATCCTCGATGTGGACCCGTTCGTCAACCCCGAGGTCACCGATCCCCTGCTGTTACCCGCGCTGCGCCACATCCGTAAACCGGTGCTCTGGTGTCGCTTCGGCCAGGGATACGGCCCGCTGGACTATGTGGGCGACATGCCCATGCTCGAGTCATTCCAGCTCACGGACATCAAGACGAACGATCTCACGCCGCTTACTCAGCTGCCCGATCTGCAGAGCCTGGTGCTGCGGAAGACCGGCGAGATCGATCTCGCGGCACTGGCCGGCTGCCCGCGGCTGACGGGCCTCACGACCACGCTGGGCAGTCCCGACGGCAAGCGGGGGCTGCGGGCGTTGGAGCAGCTGACCTCGCTGGAGATCTACGACGCCATCCACCCGGACGAGCTGCTCGCGGCCCTCCCGCCGGACATGCGGCTCGACAGATTCGGTCTCTGGCAGAGCGCTTCCGTCGCCGGCTTGCGCGGTCTGCTCGAAGCGGAACAGCTGACCGCACTCGGGTTCCTGATGCTCAACGAAGTGAATGCACTGGAATCCCTAGCGGGCGTGGAACAGTGGGCGGACACCATGCGCGGCGTGTATCTGCGGGGCTCCCGGATCACCGACGTCCACCGACTGGCCAGGTTGCCGAAACTGAACTTCGCCAACCTGGCCCGAACTCCGCTGGACTCGGTGGAGTTCGTGCAGGAGCTCCCACTGCTGGAGATCCTGCACATCGGTGGCGCCGGACCGCTACCCGATCTGACGCCGTTGCGGTCGCTGACCAACCTCACTGATCTGTTCATCTACAGCCGCGACGCCGACCTCAGCCCATTGGAAGGCTGGGAGAACGTCACCATTCACCACGAGGTCAGCTGAGGCCGAGTAGCCGCAGGAGCGCGGCCGTCGCCGCGGCGGCGATGACCACCAGGGCGAACGGAACCTTGCGCCAGGCCAGGAATCCGGCGAAGACGACGGCGATGATGCGGGACCATCCCGCGAAGTCGCCCACTCCTTTGTAGACGGTCGCGGTGATCGTCAGGGCGAACAGCAGGGTGGTGGCGGCGATCGCCATCAGCACGGTGGCGCGTTCGGACAACCGGACGCGGTCGCGGATCTGCGGGCCGACGGCGCGGATGGCGAAGGTGCCACCGGCCAGGGCCAGCACGGGCCAGATGCTCATGCGGGCACCGTCTCCTTCGTCGCCGGGGTGCGCCGGACCACCAGCAGGCCGACCAGCGCCAGCAGGACCGGCACCCCCGCGGGCACCAGCGGGGTGACGGCCAGCGCGATGGCGCCGCCCAGGAGCACGGCGCGGACGGTGTTCCGGTCACGCAGGGCGGGGAGCAGCAGAGCGAACATCGCCGCGGGGAACGCGGCGTCCAGGCCGAAGGCGGCGGGATCCCCCAGTTGATCACCGCCGTACGCGCCGACGAGGGTGCCCAGGTTCCAGAGCACGAAGAAGCAGCCACCGGCCACCCAGTAGAGCGCCCTCGCCCGCTCGGGATCCCGTTCGGCCAGCACGAACGCGGTGTTCTCGTCGATCAGCACATGACTGCCCAGCAGCCTGCCCAGCCGGTTGTCGCTGATCAGGTGGCCGATCGCCAGGCCGAACGGGAGGTGCCGGGCATTGAGCACCAAGGCCGCCAGCACCGCCGCGACGGGACCGCCTCCCGCGGCGAGGATGCCGACCATCATGAACTGGGATCCACCCGCGAAGACCACCAACGAGGTGACGCAGCAGAGCCAGACCGGCATGCCGGCCGCCACCGCGATCGCACCGAAGGACGCCCCCACCAGACTGGCCGTCGCCGCGACGGCCAGCACATCTCTCCACAGCCGGGCATCGGCTGTTCGCCATATCGAACGCATGTTTTTCATACTGAACATGCGGTACTTTGTTCGTCAAGGCGAACGAACTGTTTGACGGAGCGAACGTGACGGAAAACCTACAGGCGATCATCGCGGCGTCGCTGCGCCGGGAACGCACCCGCGTCGGCCTGTCCCTGTCCGAGCTGGCGAAACAGGCCAACATCGCGAAATCCACGCTGTCCCAACTGGAATCGGGCAACGGGAACCCGAACATCGAGACCTTGTGGGCGCTCGGCGTCGCCCTCGGCGTCCCGTTCAGCAGGCTGGTCGAGCCGCCCAGCGCCGGGGTCCGGGTGATCCGCCGGGGCGAGGGTCCCGCGGTGGCCTACGAGGGCAGCACGAGCGTGGTGAGCCTGCTGCACACCGGGATGACCAGCGGCCGCCGGGACATCTACCTCATGCAGTTCGAGCTGAACAAGACCGCGCACGCCAAGGCGCACATGGCCGGCACCGTCGAGCACATCGTGGTGGCCAGTGGGCGCCTGGAGGTGGGTCCCGAGGCCGAGCCGGTGGAGCTCGGCCCCGGGGACTACGTCTGCTATCCCGGCGATGTCGCGCACACCTTCCGCGGCCTCGAACCGGGCACCATGGCGGTGCTGGTCGACGAGTACCTCTAAGAGATCCCGAAGTTGACGAGGTTCGGGGCTCGTTCCTCGCCGCGAACCTCGTCAACTTCGGAAAGCTAGCCCAGCTTGGCGTTAAAGGAGATCCGGGCCGGCTCCGTCTGGTGCAGGTCGAAGACCACGATCTCGTTCAGCCCGGGCCGCAGGAACGTGGCCGGGCAGTACAGCCGCAGCTGCGGGCCGATCTCCCAGTAGCGACCCAGGTTGTGGCCGTTCACCCACACCACGCCGTGCGTCCAGTCGGACATGTCCACATAGGTGTCACCGACCGAATCCAGGGCCAGCGCGGCCTTGAAGAACAGGCCGGGCCGGGCCTTGTCCGAAATGGACGGACGCAGTCCGGCCACAAAGGACTCGTCCATCGGCAGCGGGAACGTCTGCCAGCCACCGGTCAGCGCGCCGCCGCCGTCCAGCGACACCTGCTTGGTGATGCCCTTGCGGTCCACCATGGCGTGGCCGTAGTTGATCCGGCCCAGGCCCTCCACCAGCACGTCCAGCACCGGCTCGGCCTGCGCACTGGCCACCGGCAGCTTCTCGGTGGTGCTGATCCTGTGCTTCCGGGTGTAGGTGGCGGGCAGGGCCGTGCTGCGGGAGTACCCGCCCTGGTACTCGCCGTCCAGGAACACCGTGGCGTAGTCGTGCACCGCGATGGCGTTCAGCGTGCCCGGCTTGAACGCCGGGAGCGATCGGCGATAGAGCACGAACCCCAGGTTCTGCCCGTGTTGCTCCATCGGCTTCGGCTCCGAGCCCGGCAGCGCGGCGGGCAGGTTGTCCCACAGCGAGGCGAACGGCACCGGGGTCACCGCGGCCGGGGCGATCGCGGGCGGCGGCGGGGGAACCGGCGGCAGGGCGGCGCCGAGGTGACCGCCGATGATGGCGCGGTACTTCTGGTAGTGCTCGGTGGCCGCGCCCTGTTCGTTGATCGGCGCGCTGTAGTCGTAGCTGGTCAGGTCGGCCAGGTAGTTGCCGCCGTCGTCGCCCGAGTTGGCCCCGGCCCAGAAGCCGAAGTTGGTGCCGCCGTGCACCATGTAGAAGTTGAACGACAGGCCGCCCGCCATCAGGTCCTTGACCACCTTGGTCATGTCCCTGGGCGGCTCGAAGTCCTTGTCGCCCCAGTGGGTCAGCCAGCCCGGGTACAGCTCACCGGACAACGCGGGCACGTCCGGGAAGGACTTGCGACAGCGGGCGATCTGCGCGGCGTCGCCACCGGACAGGCCGATCGCGCCGCCGGGCACCACCGTGTGGTTCTGCTCGGCGAAGCCCAGCGAGTCCTGGGTGTAGAACGGGCCGTCGATCCCGTTGTCCTGCCAGAGTTTCCGGACTTCCAGGAGGTACTGCTGGTCGTTTCCGAAGCTGCCGTACTCGTTCTCGACCTGCACCATGATGATCGGACCACCGTTGTCGATCATCAACGGCTTGAGCACCGGGGCGATGGTGTTCACGTAGCGGCGGACGGCCGGGAAGTAGTGCTGGTCGGCGGATTCGCGCACGCGCAACGACATCGGGTCGTGCTTCAGCAGCCACGCAGGCAGGCCACCCAGGTCCCACTCGCCGCAGACATATGGGCCGGGACGCAGGATGACGTACATGCCCTCTTCCTGGCAGAGCCGGATGAAGGCGGCGAAGTCACGGCGGTCGGTGGTCAGGTCGAAGACGCCTTCGCGTTCTTCGAGGTAGTTCCACATGATGTAGATGGCGATCGTGTTCAGGCCCATGGCCTTGGCCATCTGGATCCGGTGCCGCCAGTACTGGACGGGGATGCGGGCAGGGTGCATCTCACCGGAGCGGATCTGGAAGGGCTTGCCGTCCAACAGGAACGCGGATCCGTCGGTGGCGTAGGAGAAGCGGCGACCGGCCGCCAGGGCCGTGGAGTCCCCCAGGAAACTCGCAGCCAGTGGGGTGAGCAGACCAGCGGCGAGGAAACTACGTCGTCTCATGACTGGGAAGCGTCGGCGGAAAACGCTTGCCGGGTCAAGAAGTATGTCGATAATCGAATAGGGTTTGTGCGACGAGTCACCCATTCGCTACAGGGGGAACATCATGCCGCCGTTCACCCGGCGCGCGCTGCTCGGTGCGGCCGCACTGCTTCCGCTGACCGGATGCGGACCGAGTGTCCAGCAGTCCGCGCCCACGCATCCGCGGCTGACCGAGCTGGAGAAGAAGTACGGCGCCCGGCTGGGGGTGTACGCCGAGGTCATCGGCACCAGCCGGATGCTGGAGTTCCGGGCGGACGATCGCTTCGCGTTCTGTTCCACGTTCAAAGCGCTGGCCACGGCCGCACTGCTGCGCGCTCACCCACTGTCCTATCTGGACACCAGGGTGCGGTTCGCCGAGTCGGACCTGATGAAGCACGCGCCGATCACCCGGTCCCATGTGGACACCGGCATGACGCTCCGCGAGCTGGCGGACGCGGCGATCCGGTTCAGCGACGGCACGGCGGGCAATGTCATCCTGCGCGAGATCGGCGGCCCCGGGATGCTCACCCAGTACGCCCGAAGCCTGGGTGATGACGTGACGCGCATGGACCACATCGAGCCGGTGATCACGGCAGCGGTTCCCGGTGACCCGCACGACACGAGCTCGCCGCGCGCCTTCGGCACCAGCCTGCGCAAGATCGTGGCCGGCGACGCGTTACCAGAGGACCGCCGGGCGTTCCTGCGAGACCTGCTGGAACGCACCGAGACGGGCAAGGACCGCATCCGGGCGGGCGTTCCGGCCGGGTGGCGGGTGGCGGACAAGACCGGGACCGGGGACTACGGCACGCTGAACGACATCGCGATCGTCTGGCCGCCGGACCGGCCACCGCTGCTGATCTCCATCATGTCCAGCAAACCCGCGCAGGACGCCGAGTACCAGCCGGCCCTGCTGGCCGACGCCGCCCGCTACGTGGTGGACAGGCTGCGCTGACCCGCCCGCCACTCCCGGGGACTGATCCCCCGGCTGCGCTTGAACGCCGCGCTGAGCGCGAACGCGCTGCCGTATCCGACCTGCCGGGCGATCGCGTCCAGGGTCAGATCGGTGTCCCGCAGCCGGTCGGCGGCCATGCAGAGCCGCCAATCCGTCAGGTAGGTCATCGGGGGCTCGCCGACGAGCTCGGCGAACCGGCGGGCGAAGGTGGCCCGGGAGACCCCGGCCCGCTGGGCCAGCGCGGGCAGCGTCCAGGGGCGTTCCGGGCTGGTGTGGATCAGATCGAGCACGGGGCCGATCGTCTCGTCCAGCAGCGCGCCGTACCAGCGCGGGACCTGCTGCGCCAGGCACCCGCGCAGCGTGGTGACCAGCAGCAGATCCAGCAGCCGGTCGAGCACGACCTCCTGTCCGGGCTGATCGACACCGATCTCGTGGGCCAGCAACGGGATCAGACCGGTGGTGTCCGGCCGCAGGCCGAGGGGTGGGAGCACCGACAGCAACCGCCGGTTGACCTCGTCGTCCAGCTGGTAGCTGCCGATGAGCAGCACATCCCGGCCGTGCTCGGAATTGCCCCAGGTGCGCACACCCAGCTCCCGGTGCGTCATCTCGCCGCGGTCCGCGGCGAGGCAGGCGTATCCCCGATCGACCAGCACATCGGGCGTGGTGGCCGGGTCATCGCCCACCGTGTAGTGGCCGGGACCACGCACCAGCACCACATCCCCGGGACCCATCCGCTGGGCCTCACCCTCATCCGGCACCACCCATGCCGAGCCGCTGACCAGCGCGATCACCGTCAGCGGTGACTCATCCTCGAAGCGCGTCGCCCACGGGCCGTC
This sequence comes from Pseudonocardiaceae bacterium YIM PH 21723, assembly GCA_003600225.1. GTDB lineage: Bacteria > Actinomycetota > Actinomycetes > Mycobacteriales > Pseudonocardiaceae > QZFT01. The sequence goes on along the minus strand of QZFT01000045.1, from coordinate 161,731 downwards.
CAGTACGGATTTGAACACCACGGCGTCCCGGGCCCGGGGGCCGTTGAGCAGGGAGGAGAGCATGTCCATGTTTTCAGCTTAGACGAATGAACATGACTTTGACCTTTTACATCATGGATCGTCTCAGTCAAGCGGGGTTCTATGAGGGCATGACACGAATTCTGGTGACCGGCGCGACCGGTAAGACCGGCACGCACGTGACGCGGCAACTGCGGGCCAAGGGCATCGAGGTGCTGGAGGCGAACCGCTCCAGGGGCTTCGACTGGTCCGACGAGTCCACCTGGGACACATTCCTGTCCGATGTGGACGTTGCATACATCGCCCACCCGGACATCACCGTGCCGGAGGCGGAGGACGATCTCCGCCGGTTCGGCAAGGCAGCGGTGGCCCGCGGTGTGCGGCGCCTGGTCCTGCTGTCCGCCCGGCCGGAGATCAAGGGGGAACAGGCGATCACCACCAGCGAAGCCGAGTGGACGATCGTCGGGCCGGGCTGGTTCAACGAGAACTTCACCCTGGCCGGGTTCGCCGAGGCCGTCCGGCGGGGTCGTCTCGCACTACCGTTGGGGGACGTCACGGAGCCATTCGTCGCCGCGGCGGACATCGCGGCGGTGGCGGTGGCCGCCCTGACCGAGGACGGGCACCGCGGGCGGAAGTACAAGCTGACCGGGCCACGCGCGCTGAGCTTCGCCGAGGCGGCCGCGGCGATCACCGCGGCGGGCCGCCCGGTGACCTACGTGCCGCTCAGCCCCGGGGAGTTCATCGAGGAGTTCACCGCCGACGGCGGTTCCCGGGCGGACGCCGAGCACCACATCACCATCGCCGCCATGTCGATGGGCGGGGAGTTCACCGCCGTCAGCCCGGATGTCGAGCAGGTCCTGGGCCGCCCCGCGATCGACTTCGCCGACTGGGCCAAGGCGCAGGACTGGAGCTAGAACGGTCCCGGAGTTGACGATGTTCGGGCGACAAGCATGCGCGAACATCGTCAACTTCGGAGAAAGCGGGCTACCAGCCGCGGCCGGCGTACTTCTGGTTCTCCGGCAGGTCGGTGATGTTCAGGCCGACCATGGCCTCACCCAGACCGCGGGAGATCTTGGCGATCACGTCCGGGTCGTCGTGGAACGTGGTGGCCTTGACGATCGCCTCGGCGCGCTTGACCGGGTCACCGGACTTGAAGATGCCGGAGCCGACGAACACGCCCTCGGCGCCCAGCTGCATCATCATAGCGGCGTCGGCCGGGGTGGCGATGCCACCGGCGGTGAACAGCACCACGGGCAGCTTGCCGCTCTGCGCGATCTCCTGCACGAGCTCGACCGGCGCGCGCAGCTCCTTGGCAGCCGCGTACAGCTCGGTCTCGTCCAGGGTGGTCAGCCGGCGGATGTCGGCGCGGATCTGCCGCATGTGCCGGGTCGCCTCGACGACGTTGCCGGTACCGGCCTCGCCCTTGGAGCGGATCATCGCGGCGCCCTCGCCGATGCGGCGCAGCGCCTCGCCCAGGTTGGTGGCACCACAGACGAACGGCACGGTGAACGGCCACTTGTCGATGTGGTTCGCCTCGTCGGCGGGGGTCAGCACCTCGGACTCGTCGATGTAATCCACACCGAGGGACTGCAGCACCTGGGCCTCGACGAAGTGCCCGATCCGGGCCTTGGCCATCACCGGGATGGAGACCGCCTCGATGATGCCGTCGATCATGTCCGGGTCGCTCATCCGCGCGACGCCGCCCTCGACGCGGATGTCCGCGGGCACCCGCTCCAGGGCCATGACGGCCACCGCACCGGCGTCTTCGGCGATCTTGGCCTGCTCCGCGTTGACCACGTCCATGATCACGCCGCCCTTGAGCATCTCGGCCATACCGCGCTTCACACGACCGGTGCCGGTGCCCGTGTTCTGGTCAGTGCTCACTCGTCGCACACCTCTCCATCAGATCTGAAATTCCCAGTCGACTGTAGATGCGCTATGGCCCGGCCGACCGTGCCAAGACCATCCAAGTTCACCAGTCCACTTATTCCGCCGGCTGACGTTGGTCGGCCTGCAGCAGAGCGGTGAGGGTGGCGAGTTCCCGATGCACCGCATCGAGGCGCTCGGCGATCTCCGGCGGGCTGTGGTCGGCCTTCAGCTCCAGCTCCCGGGCCGACTCCATGGCGTTCAGCACCACGCCGATGAGCAGGTTCATCAGCACGAACGCGCCGAAGACCACGTAGGAGACGTAGAACGGGATCGCCCAGCCGGTCACCTTCGCGGCCTCGCCGATCGTGGCGCCGAGATCGTCCAGGGTGAGGGTCAGGAACAGGCTGTACATGGCCTTGCCGATGGTGCCGTAGATGTCGGGCAGCGCCTCACCGAACATCATCCAGGCCGCCATGCCGTACACGTAGATGATCACTACGGCGGTGACGCCGAACCCGGCGACGCCGGGAATGGCCCTGGCCAGCGCGACGATGGTGATCCGCAGCGAGGGCAGCACCCGCACGATGCGCAGCACCCGGATCAGCCGGGCTATCCGCAGCACGGTGGACCCCTGCCCGAGGTTCCCGAGTAACGCCACCCCCACGATCAGCAGGTCGAACCAGTTCCAGCCGCTGCGGAAGAACTCCCACGGCCGGGCTCCGTGCGCGCCGATCCGGACGGCCAGCTCGACCACGAAGGCAACCAGGAACAGCTGCTCCAGCGTGGTCAGCGCCGTTCCCCAGCGCTCGACGACACCGGGGTAGGTACTCAACCCGATGGTCAGGGTGTTGGCCACGATGACCGACGACATGACGAGGGTGAAGGCCCGGGAATCCACCACTCGGGCACACAGGTTTCTGGCCAACGCTCGCCACTCTCTCAGACTTGTACAGGGGTACCGAATTCTTCCACGGGCCCTATGCCTGCACTTGACAGCATTGCCGCCTACGTAAACCGGTGGCCGACGTGCGTCTTGTGGGTGGATGGCGGGCAGACGGGTTGTTACCGAGGCTCCATCGGGTGTGAACTCGGACACAGTTCGGGCCTGGAGGTTGATTCGACGGAGGTGGAGTGATGGGCAGCAAACACGCCGAGAACGGCGGGGCGGGAGCGGCGGTCGCTGTATCGGAGCCCGCGCGAGTGCGGAACGTGGCCCTGGTCGGCCCGTCCGGTTCGGGCAAGACCAGCCTGACCGAGGCCCTGCTGGCCACCACCGGCACGATCCCCCGCGCGGGCACCATCAGCGACGGCAGCACCACCTGCGACCACGATCCGGCCGCCGTGCGCCAGCAGCGCTCGGTCGCCCTGGCCATCGCCCCGGTCCTGCACGAGGGCCACAAGATCAACCTCATCGACACCCCCGGATTCGCCGACTTCGTGGGTGAACTGCGCGCCGGGCTGCGCGCGGCCGACGCCGCCCTGTTCGTGGTCAGCGCCACCGAGGGCGTGGACGCGGCCACCATCGCGCTCTGGGAGGAGTGCGCCGCGGTGCGGATGCCCCGGGCCGTGGTCATCGCCCGCTGCGACCACCACCGGGCCGACCCGGACGGCGAGCTCCGCGCCTGCCAGGACGCGTTCGGCGCCGGGGTGCAGCCGCTGTACCTGCCGATCATGGGCAACGAGGGCATCACCGGCCTGGTCAGCCTGCTGGATTCCACAGTGGACGATCAGTACCTGGGTGACCGCGAGGCGCTGATCGAGGGCATCATCGCCGAATCCGAGGACGAGTCCCTGATGGACAGATATCTGTCCGGAGAGGACGTGGACCAGCAGACACTGATCACCGACCTGGAGAAGGCCGTCTCCCGGGGCACCTTCCACCCGGTCCTGCCGGTCTGCGCGGCCACCGGGATCGGACTGCCCGAACTGCTGGACGGCATCGTCCGCGGATTCCCCTCGCCCCTGGAGCATCCGCTCCCGCTGGTGACCACAGTGGACGGTATCCCCCGGCCCCGGATGGCCGCCGATCCACAGGGACCCCTGGCGGCCGAGGTGGTGCGCACGTCGATGGACAACTACGTCGGCCGGGTCTCCCTGGTGCGCGTGTTCTCCGGAACGCTGCGCCCGGAGGGTTCGGTGCACGTGTCCGGGCACGGGCTGGCCGACCGCGGTCACCAGGACCACGACGAGGACGAACGGGTCGCGCACGTCTACTCGCCACTGGGCGCGCAGCTGCGCGAGGTGCCCTACTGCGTCGCCGGCGACCTGTGCGCGCTGACCAAACTGACCACCGCGGAGACCGGGGACACCGTGTCCGCCGTGGACGAACCGCTGCTGATGGCCTCCTGGGAGATGCCGGAACCGCTGCTTCCGGTCGCCGTGGTCGCGCGTACCCGCAGCGACGAGGACTTCATGTCCCGCAACCTGGCCAGGCTCGTCGCCGGGGACCCCACACTGCGGATGGAACGCAATCCGGAGACCCACCAGCTGGTGCTGTGGTGCATGGGCGAGTCCCACGCCGACGTGGTGCTCGGCAGGCTGCGGGCCGGCGGCGCCGAGGTGGACACCGAGCCGGTGCTGGTCCCGCTGCGGGAAACGTTCCTGGGCAAGGCGAAGGGCAAGGGCAGGCACGTCAAACAGTCCGGCGGGCACGGGCAGTACGCGGTGTGCGACATCGAGGTCGAACCTCTGCCCAGGGGCGGCGGATTCGAGTTCGTGAACAGGACCGTCGGCGGCGCGGTCCCGCATAACTTCATCCCCAGCGTGGAGAAGGGCGTCCGGGCGCAGATGTCCCGCGGTCTGGCCGACGGACGGCAGGTGGTGGACATCCGGGTGACCCTGGTCGACGGCAAGGCGCACAGCGTGGACTCCTCGGACGCCGCGTTCCAGACCGCGGGCGCCCTGGCCCTGCGCGAGGCGGCCACCGGCGGCACGCTGACGCTGCTGGAACCCCTCGACGAGGTCGCGGTGCGGGTGCCGGACGAGCACATCGGCTCCGTGCTCGGTGACCTGTCGGGCAGGCGCGGCCGGGTACTCGGCACCGACCCGGATCCGGAGACGCCGGGGCGGAGCATCGTGCGCGCCGAGGTACCCGCGGTCGAACTGCTGCGGTACCCGATCGACCTGCGCTCGATGACCTCCGGGACGGCTTCCTTCAGCCGCCGCTTCGCCCGCTACGAACCCATGCCGGAGAACGCCGCCGCCCGCGCCTGAACACCGCCTCCGAAGTTGACGAGGTTCGGCTGTATTTCTCGAACCTCGTCAACTTCGGGTGGCTGCGCGTCAGAAGGCGGCGATGGAACGTGGGGCGCGTTCGCGGCGGGTGAGGGCACGGATCACCGGCGTCGTCCCGTGCTTGCGAACGGCCAGCCGGGACAGCAGGTCCACGACGGTCTGCGCTGCGGGCTCCGGGAACTCCGGGGTCGCCAGGCCGACGCTGAACGCCAGGTCGTCGCTGTGCACGATCAGCTCCATCGCGCGCGTGACGAGGTAGTCCTCCAGCCGGAGTGACCAGTCACCCCAGAACGGCAGCCGGACAAGGCGATCCGGGGCCCCGGGCAGCGCTCTGTCCACTTCGGACAACACGGCTTCCGCTCCGGCGACGACCTCGTCGGGTCCGCCCCCCGCGACCTTGTCGCTCTTGGCCCGGATGCTCACGTTGATCTCGGCGTCCAGCTCGGCACCGACCCAGGAGGACCGGGCGTAGTGCCCGACGAGCGGCACGACCGGCTCGACGGGTTCCGGCGACGTCAGCAGTTCGGGCAGGGCGGCGAACTGGTAGACGACGTGCGCGGCCAGCGCGCCGACGCTCATCTGCGGCAACGCGCTGGGCCGGGTCCAGGAACGTGCGACGACCGGGTCACGGACCAGGTCGAGCGCGATGCGCGCGGTCGTCAGGAAATCGGCTCGGTTCATCCCCAGTGCTCCCCCGGTAGTGGTGGTGCACCGAGCCTCCCACAAGATCAGACGCCGCGGCCCTGGAGTTCCTCGATGGTGGGCTGCATGACCTGCTGCGCCGCCCGGGCCGCCGCCTCCGGATCCTGCGCGGCGATCGCCGCCACCAGGTCGTCGTGCACGCCGGGGCCGCAGTCGGGGATCTCCGGATCCGAATGCGCGCGGTACAGCGCCTCGCGCAGCCGGGTGACGAAGTACCGGTACAGCTCCAGCAGCAGCGGATTGTGCGCGGCCTCGGCGACGGCGAGATGGAAAGCGGAGTCGGCGGTGGCGAAGCCGAGCGGATCCGTCCGGTTCAGTTCGGCCGCGTTGCGCTTGTCCAGCAACTCCCGCAGGCCGGCCAGTTCGCTCGCGGAGCGCCGGGTGGCCGCGAGCCGGGCGGCCTGGACGTCGAATCCGGCCTGGACCTCGAAGATCTCCCGGACCTCGGCGATGGTCATGTAGTCCAGGATCGGCGTCGGGTCGGCCACCGTACGCACGAACGTGCCACTGCCGTGCCGCGATTCCAGCAGCCCCAGCTGCACCATGCCGCGGATCGCCTCGCGGATCACCGACCGGCTGACCTGGAGGTCCTCCGCCAGCTGGGACTCCGACGGGATCTGCGCGCCGACCGACCAGCGCCCGCTGGACAGTTCCTCGTGCATCTGCTGGGCAACGACCTGCACCGTTGAGGTGTTGCCGACCGCACGCAAGGCCACCTCGACCACCTTTCTCCCGGACCGTGAGCTTAGCCGAATTCACATCCATAAGACGTCAGACGTCTGATAGCGTCGGCCACAGCCTAACGTTGGGGGAACGGGTATGACGACCTGTGTCGTGCCGGAACGCGGCGTCGCGTTCACCACCCGGGATCACCTGCTCCTCGCCGGGATCGTGCTGGTCTCGATCAACCTGCGACCGGCCATCACCAGCGTCGGGCCACTGCTGCCGCAGATCCAGGCCGACCTGGGGTTATCGGGTTCGCAGGCCGGTGTGCTGACCATGCTTCCGGTGCTCTGCCTCGGCGCCTTCGCCGGGCTGGGCCTGACCCTGCGCCGCCGGTTCGGCGAGAACCCGGTGCTGTTCGGCTGCCTTCCGGTACTGGCCGTGGGCGTGCTGGTCCGGATGCTGCCACCGGCCACCGCCTTGTACGCGGGCACCGTGCTCATCGGCGCCGCCGTCGCCGTGGCGAACGTGCTGCTGCCCGGCATCATCAAGCGGGAGTTCCCGGACCGGCTGCCGCTGGTGTTCGCGCTGTACACGATGAGCCTCACGTTCGGCGGCGCGGCGGCGGCCGGTTTCGTCATCCCCAGTGAGCAGATCTTCGGCATCGACTGGCGCGGCGCCCTGGGGCTGCTCGGCATCGGGGTCCTGCTGGGCATGCTCGGCTGGCTGCCCCAGTTGCGCCGGGAGCGCGCGATCCCGGTCGACCGGCCGGTGATCGGCGGGCTGCTGCGGAGTTCGCTGGCCTGGCAGGTGACCCTGTTCGCCGCCTTCGAGTCGCTGCTGGCCTTCGTGATCTTCGGCTGGCTGCCGGCGATCTGCGTCTCCCGTGGGCTGTCCGAAGTGGAGGGTGGATTCCTGATGTCCGCCAACACTTTCCTCCAAGCGCTCGGCTCGCTGTTCGTGCCGTGGCTGATCGCCCGCACCCGGGATCAGCGCGGCATCGCCGCCGGGCTGTCGATCGCGCTGGCCGGCGGCATGGCGGCGGTGGTGTTCGCTCCACTGTGGAGCATCTGGTTCTGGGTGCTGCTGCTCGGCCTGATCGACGGCATGGCCTTCGGCCTGGCCCTGACCCTGATCGGCATGCGGGCGGCGGACGACACCACGGCCGCCGGGCTCTCCAGCATGGCCCAGGGGGTGGGCTACGCGATCGCGGCGACCGGCCCGTTCCTGGTCGGCCTGCTCTATCAACTCAGCGGTGGCTGGACGGTGCCACTGCTGTTCATCATGGGATGCTGCGCCGCCGCGGCCGTCTTCGGTCTCGGCGCCGGCCGGAAGGCGACGGTATGAGTACTCACCGAAGACAACAACACCACTACTCCCCCGCCCTGCTGCTGGCCGGACTGGTGCTGATCGGGATCACCCTGCGCCCGGCGCTGACCGCGGTGGCCCCGCTGCTGCGCTCGCTGTCCGAAAACCTGCAGCTGTCCGCCTCCACCCAGGGCCTGCTGACCACCCTGCCCGTGCTGTGCCTGGCCCTGGGCGCACCCCTCGCGCCGAAACTGGCGCACCGGTTCGGCTACCGCAGGCTGCTCGGCGGCGCGCTGGCGATCATGGCGATCGGCGCCCTGCTCCGCGTCACCGGCACCGTCAGCACGCTGTTCCTGGGCACCGTGCTGGCCGCGCTGGCCATCGGCGTCTGCAACGTGGCCGTGTTCGCGATGGTCAAGCGGCACTTCCCCGGCAAGGTCACGCTGATCACCTCGGTGGTCAGCACCTTCATGACCCTCGGCGCGACCGCGTCCGCCGGTTTGATGGTCCCCCTGCAACGTGTCCACGGTGGACACTGGAACCTGGCCATCGGCTACGCGGCGGTACCCACGGTGATCGCCCTGCTCTTCTGGATCCCGCAGCTGCTGCGCCGGGAACCGCACGCCGCGAACCTGCCGCCCGCCCGCAGCCTGCACCACTCCCGGCTGGCCTGGCAGATGACCGCGTTCATGGGCCTCCAGTCGATGCTGGCGTACATCGTCTTCAGCTGGCTGCCCGCGCTGGCGCACTCCCGTGGCCTGGACGACCAGTCGGCCGGCTTCCTGCTCTCGCTGTCCAGCCTGATCCAGGCGGCCGGATCCATCGGGCTGCCGTTGCTCGCCCGCAGGCTGCCGGACCAGCGCGGCGCGGTGGTCACCGTGGTGGCGCTGACCGCGACCGGCCTCGGCGGGCTGGTGTGGGCCCCGGTGGGCGGCATCTGGTTGTGGGCGGTGGTGCTGGGCCTGGGCCAGGGCGCGGCGTTCGCGCTGGCGCTGAGCCTGATCGGCCTGCGTTCGCCGGATCCGCACACCGCGGGCCGGATGTCCAGCATGCAACAGGGATTCGGCTACCTGCTGGCGGGCACCGGGCCGCTGACCGTGGGCCTGGTGCTGTCCGGCCCGCTGCAGGATCCATGGACGGTGATCGTGCTGGGCATGTTCGGCGTGCTGGTGCTCGAACTACTGGCCGGCCTGGCCGCCGGCCGGGACCGGCTGCTGCCCGGGGCGCCAGCCGAGCACGACACCGATCAACTGCCGGAGCCCGCGATGCACCGTTAACGAATGTCCGGTGTCCCGCAGCACCTCGGCGTCGACCCGGGTGCGCGGGTACCACCGTTGCTCCAGGGCCTGGAGGGTGGCGGAGCCGGGACAGGCTCCGCTGCCACAGAGCAGCCGGTCATGGTCGCCGATGACCACCAGCACCGGCACCGTGATGCCCGCGTTGATCGTCGACGGCAGGAACTCCGTCGGCGCCACATCGGCCTGTTTGGCCAGCTCATCCGATGCCAGGGCAACGGGATCCGCGCCCGGACCATAGGCGAACAGGTCGGCCCGGCGGCCGGGGCGGGTCGTGTAGTAGCGCTCGTCATACCGGCCGGCCAGCTGTGGATCCTCGGTCGCCGGATGGATGTAGACCGGCCAATCGATCTCCTCCTCGCCGATGCCCGCCTCACCGGTGAGCAGCAGGGCGTCCACATCGGACGAATGGTCCACCGCCAGTTTCCGCAGGATCGTGGAGCCGTAGGAATGCCCGACGCCCACCACCCGGGGCGCGATCCCCCGGGCTCGAAGCGCCTGGATCACCTGGTGCACGCTGAAGACCTGCGCATCGAAGTCCAGGGTGGACGCCCGGGAACTGCCGGCGACACCGAGCCGGTCGAGGGCGAAGGTGGCCCGCCCCGCGGCGGTCATCGCGTGCACGTAGGACGGTCCGGTCTCCGGGCCGCGCAATGACCAGTAGGTGCGGTCGTACGTTCCACCGTGCACCAGGACCTGCAGTTCTCGCACCGGACCGGCCTGCGGCAGGCACAGCGTTCCCACGATGTGGTCACCTGGACCTTGATTCGGCCGCGAGGCCACCGGAATCCGTATATCGGAGCAACGACCCACAGCCTGCACCGGAACCCCCACCAGTAACGATCCCACCAGGACCACGATCAACGACACGACGCGCATCCTCACCCCCATGAACCGTACAACGTACGGTAGCACTGGGGTGGGCATGATGGGGAGGAGCCAGGGGGTGGGGATGAATGCGATCGAGGTCTTCGAGCGGATCGTGGCGCAGTGGCTGAGCGGCGGACTACGGGCGGATCTGCTGGCCGAGGACGTCGTGATCGAGATGCCGTTCGCCCTGCCCGGCCAGCCCACCCGGATCGTCGGCCGGGACCAGTTCGTCACCTTCAACGCCGCCGGCCGGACCGCCGTGCCGCTGCGCATCGAGGAGTGCCGGGACGTGTCGGTGCTGGAGACCGCCGATCCGGAGACCATCGTCGTGGAGTACGAGCTGGTGACCCGCTCCCCCGTCGTCGGGAGCCGCTCCGCCGCCCGGTTCATCGGCATCCTCACCACCCGCCACGGGCAGATCGTGCACTGGCGGGAGTACCAGAACCTGCCCGCCATGGCCGCCGCCATGGGCCGGCTGCCCGGCCTGGTCGAGGCCTTCGACTGAGCACTTTCTGCAGAAAGTGCTCAGCCCTCACCACTCAGAAGCCGACGCCGCCATCCAGATGGATCAGCGAGGCCTCGAACCAGGCGGTCAGCGCCAGCGCGTTGATGTCCACCTCGTAGTTCAACGTGGACAGACCAGCGCCGGTCAGTTCGGTATGACAGGTGATCGGCAAGGGAGGACAGCTAGCGCCGACGGCGGACGCAGGCGCGGCCGTGACCAGTGCGGCACCCGCGGCCATGACGGCGGACACCAGGGCGAGGCGGATCTTCTTGGACATCGAGACTCCTTGGACGGCTAGAACCCCTGTTCCCGAGCGCTTTCCCACCTCCGATCATCATCCCCGCGCGATTAGGCCGTTCAGCCTAAGAAGATGGGCCGATCGGACTCAATACCGGGTGGCACGATGCGTCACGATTCGACGCCGTTCCGCGACATTCAGTACTGGTCGTTGATCTCGAAGTAGTCCGGCAGCGGGGCGCGGCCCGCCTGGTGGAAGAACCGCACGGCCCAGGTGGCGCGCAGTGCCCGGGTGTCGGTGACGGCGTCGTTGTACACCAGCCGGGCCAGCATGACCCGGTGCTGGGCGTCGGCCAGTTCGGCGGACAGCGCGGGGTGGGTGACGTCGGTGAGGATCCGGGTCAGCCGGTTCTCCGCGAGTTCGCGGCCGCTGCGGGGCGACGCCTCGGCGGCGTCGGCCGCCGCCCGCAGCCGCGAATCCTGTTGCACCAGCGCGATCGCCCTGGCCACCACGCAGCGCCGGCTCAAGGCGGCATCCAGCGCGGCCCAGGCGGCGTCGGTGCGGATGTGCAGCCGATCGAGGCGGCTGATGCTCAGCTGCAACCACCACATGCCCAGGCCGAACGCGACCAGGACAGCGGTGATCAGCCAGCCCACAACGGCGCCTTGCGGGGGTCGGCGGCGATGGCGGTCTCGTAGACCATCGCCACCTGGGCGGCGACCACCGGCCAGTCGTACGCGGCGGCCAGCTCGCGGCCGGCGGCTCCCAGGGTGGCCCGGCGGGCGGGGTCGGCGAGCAGGGCGGCGCTGGCCGCGGCCAGCGCGGCCGGATCCCGGGGCGGGACAAGGGTTCCGGCGGCGCCGTCGGCGAGCACCGCCCGGAAGGCGGGCAGGCCACTGGCCACCACCGGCCGACCGGCGGCCATGGCCTCGGCGAGGACCATGCCGAAGCTCTCCCCGCCGAGATGCGGCGCCGCGTAGACGTCCACCGAGTTCAGCAGGGCGTTCTTGGTCGCCTCGTCCACCTCGCCCAGCAGGTCGGCCCTGGGGTGGTCCACTGTGGACGGGTCGCCGGGTCCGGCCACCAGCAGCCGCACCTCGGGCAGCATGTCCAAGGCCCGCAACAGGATCGGCATGCCCTTGCGAGGCTCGTCGAAGCGGCCGACGAAGCCGATCGTGCCACCGGGACGTGGGTAGCCGGGCAGCGGTGCGGCGGCGGCGATACCCCGGACGTCCACCCCGTTAGGGATCTCCACCGCCCCGGCACCCAGGTGCTGGACCTGCACCCGGCGGGCGCAGGCGGACACCGCGATCCGGGCGATGATCTTCTCCCGGAGCGGGGTCAGCATGCCACCGACCGCGCGCAGCGCCCGGGAGTGGTCGATCGCGGTGTGGGTGGTGGCGACGATCGGGCAGTCGGCGATCAGCAGCGCCAGCATGGACAGGCTCGGGGCCATCGGCTCGTGCAGGTGCAGCACCTCGGGCCGGTGCCGGTCCAGCCACTGCCGTACCCGGCGCAGCGAGCGCGGCCCGAAGGCCAGCCGGGCGACGGATCCGTTGTAGGGCAGGCCGAGGCTGCTGCCGGCCGGGGTGACGAAGTCGGGCAGTTGCCCGGTCCGCTTCGCGGGGGCCAGCACGTTGACCTCGTGACCCATCGCGCGCAGCGCGGTGGCCAGGTCGGTGACGTGCCGCTGCACCCCGCCGGGCACATCCAGCGAGTAGGGGCAGACCAGCCCGACCCTCACCGGTCGGCCGGCCACAGGGGCTGCGTCATGTGCCAGTCGACCGGGTGCTTGGCGATGCCCTCGGCCAGCCGGTCGGCCAGATTCTGCGCCGCGCCCAGGAGTTCCCGCCGTCCCGGCTGGACGGTCACCGGGGGCTGGAAGTGCAGTCCCCAGCCGTCCTCGGTGAAGAAGCAGTCGGCCGGGATCAGTGCGGCGCCGGTGGACTGGGCCAGCAGTACCGGACCGGCGGGCAGCGTGGTGCGCTCGCCGAAGAAGTCCACCCGCAGCCCGCCCGCACCCAGGTCCCGGTCGGCGAGGAGGCAGACCGCCCGGTTCGCGCGCAGCCGGTCCTGCAGGATCGGCCCGACCGGGGCGCCGCCGGTCAGCGGCAGTACTTCGAAGCCCAATCCGGTGCGGTAGCGGACGAAACGCCGGTACACCGATTCCGGTTCCAGGCGCTGGGCGACCGTGGTGAACCGTCCACTGTGGCCGACCAGCCACACGCCGGCGGCGTCCCAGTTGCCGGAGTGGGTCAACGCGAACACCACTCCCCTGCCCCGGGCGAACGCCTCGTCCACGTGGTGCACCCCGGTGACCACCCGGTCGATCTTCGCGTGGATCCGCGCCGGGTCCATGCCGGGCAGCCGGAAGGCCTCACACCAGTAGCGGGCGTACGAGCGCAGGCCCAGCCGGGTGAGCTCGTCCAGGTCGGCTCCGGGGTCCACCCGGGCCAGGTTGCGCCGCAGTGCCTGGGCCGTAGGGCCGTTACGGCGTGCGGTGCGGTCCGCGCCCCGCCGGAACAGGCCGTGGGCCCAGCGTTCGGGCAACGCGCGCACCGCGCCCCACCCGGTGCCGTAGGCCAGGTCGGCCACCCACGGCGGGGTCATCGCCGCTCCGCGCTGCTCCGGGTGGCGAGCAGCCGCTGCACCACGGTGATCAGGGACAGCGGCAGCAACAGCCAGATGGCGACGTCCACGGCGTAGGGCACGCCGATTCCGGTCAGCCCGGTGCCGACCAGCAGCACGATGAGGCGCTCGGCGCGCTCCACCAGACCACCGTCGGCACGCAGGCCGGCGGCCTCGGCGCGGGCCTTGACGTAGGAGATCACCTGGGCCAGCAGCAGGCAGGCCAGCGTGGCGGCGGCGAGGGTCTGCTGTCCGGTGTGGAAGGCCCACCAGGTCACGGCGGCGAACAACACGCCGTCGGCCACCCGGTCGCAGGTGGCGTCGAGGACCTCACCGAAGGCGGTGCCCCCGCCGTTCGACCGGGCCATGGCGCCGTCGAACAGGTCGAAGAGCACGAACAGGGTGGCGACCAGGGTGCCGGTGAGCAACCAGCCCATCGGGAAGAAGATCACGGCGGCGGCGCAGGCGCCGAGGGTGCCGTAGACGGTCACCGCGTTCGCGGTGAAGCCCCGGCGCACCAGCCAGGCCCCGATCGGATCGGTCACTCGGGAGACGGAGTGCCTGGCGAACACGTTCAGCATGACGGCCCTACTAGTCGATGGCCTGTAGAGCCTAATGCAAGTACTTCGTAGTGGAGGCCGACACGGTTCAGTCGACGGCCGACCAGGAGTCGATCAGCAGGTCCCGGGTCTCACCGAGCAGCTGCGGGATGACCTTGGTGTGCCCGATGACCGGCATGAAGTTCGCGTCGCCACCCCAGCGTGGCACGACGTGCTGGTGCAGGTGCGCGGCGATGCCGGCGCCCGCGACCGAGCCCTGGTTCATCCCGATGTTGAACCCGTGCGGGGCGGCGGCGTGCCGCATGGCCCGCATCGCCCGCTGGGTGAACTCGGCCAGCTCGATGATCTCGTCCGGCGTGAGGTCGGTGTAGTCCGCGACGTGCCGGTACGGCAGCACCATCAGGTGGCCGGGGTTGTACGGGAACAGGTTGAGCGTGGCGAACACCAGCTTGCCCCGGGCGATGATCAGACCGCCCTCGTCCTCGAGCTCGACGGCACGGCAGAACGGGCAGCCTTCGGCCTCGTCCTGCGCCGGTCGGCCCACACCGCGGATGTAGGCCATCCGGTGCGGAGTCCACAGCCGTTGCAGCGTGTCGGGAACACCGACGCCTTCCTGTTCGTGCTGCTCGGCGGGCTCGTGCGCTCGGGGATCGGCCATATTCCGATCCTAGTCGGGTGGAGTCTCAGGCGGATCGCGCGCCCGAAGGGGTGACCGGAATCGCTTTCATCCGGCGTTCATGAACGGGTTCACCCAGGGTGATTCGGAGCGCGAATTCCGACACGAGGAGTGATCACCATGGTGCGTTCGTTGGTCGTATCCGCCGTCGCCGCAGTGGCAATGCTGGGCGTGGCAGCCCCCGCCTCAGCCACCGACCTGCCGCCCGTGTGGCCCACAAACCCGAGCCTGGCCGACGTGACCATGGCGCACATCGGGCACGTGTTCCAGAACAACATCGCCGCCTGGGAGGCCGCGCTGGCCGCCGCCGCTCCCACCAGCTGACCCCGGTCCCGGGGTTGGCGATGTTCGGGGCTCGTTCCTCGCCGCGAACATCCCCAACTCCGGAGGGTCAGGTTCGGACCAGGCTGGCGTCGGCGAGGATGGCGATGGCCACCGGTTCCGCCTCCTCGGCCAGTTCCACCACGGTGGACGCGATCAACGCGTTGCCCGCGCGGAACAACACCCAGCCGTCCTCGTAGATGCCGTCGGCCAGGATCTGGCCCTCGATGCCCGCCTTGGCCATGCAGCCCTGGACCGCCCACAGCCGCGTCGCCACCGACGCCGACGGCTCGTGGGACTTGCCCAGGAAGTCGATCAGGATCGGCTCGGCCTCGGCTCCGAGGAGGTTCAGCCACTGGCCGACGGTGCGTTCGGCGACGGTGTGCCATTCGCACGCGGTGTCCCGGCCCGCCTGCACGGTCAGTGTCAGCTGGGACAGGTGGCTGCGGCCACGTTGCATCGGCACCGAACCGTCGGCCTGCTGGGTGATCCGCACCCGCAGGTCGTCCGGCAACCCGAGGGCGATCGCGCCGCGCTCCACGTAGGCGGGCAGCAGCGGGGTAGGCCACGGTCCGGAACGGCGCAGTGGGCCGACGTCCCGCAGGTGCACGCCGGTCCAGGCGATCACCGGAAGTCCCGATTCGTCCACCGCGACCACGTCCCATACCTGGTCGTCGCCCGGCCGCTGGGCCGCGTAGACCTTGCGGGTCGGGCCCTCGGCCCTCGCTACGACGAGCCGATCCACCGCGCTGGGCAGCAGGCGCCGGTGCGGGGTGCCCACGTTCAACGCGTGCAGCGTGGCGTCCAGGATGCCGGGGGCGCCCAGTACCGGCGGTCCGTCGAACCAGGGTTCGTCGTCGGTCGCGTCCAGCTCGAACTGCAGGTGCCGTCCGGTGGCGGCGGCCAGCTGGGTGATCAGCCGGAAGCGGCCGCGCTGCGGCAGCACCTGCTCGTAGAGCCGGTCCCCGTCGATCACCTCGCCGCCGCCCAGGATGCGCAGTTTGGGCACCGGGTCGGTGCACGGCGTCCCGGGGAACACGGCCTGCGCGGCGTCCACCTGGAAGTCGCTGTCGTCGGTGCGCAGCAACGCCTCGATCAGCTCACCGTCCGATGTGGATGATCGCAGCGCGTAGAGCCGCACCGTGCGGCTGCCACCCTCCGGGATGGTGATCGGCGCACCGAACCGGACCTCGGACAGCTCGGTCATCCTCCGTCCGGCGACCGAGCTCGCCGCCTGGGCCAGGGCTTCCATCGCCAGGGCCGGGGGCAGCAGCACCGCACCGTCGATGCGCTGACCGGCCAGGTGTGGATCGGTGTCCAGGCTGATCGTGGCCTCGGCGATGAGTTCGGCGCCGGGCTGGAAGAGCAGCACCCGGTCCACGAACCGGGTCTTCTCCGGCCGCACCGGTTCGGGTTCCGCGTGCCGGGCCTTGGTGACCGTGCGGACCAGGTCGGTCCACTCCGGGGAGCGGGCCTCCGGCGCGGGTTCCGCGAGGGGCAACATCGGTTCGGGTTCCGGAACCGGCTCGGGCTCGGGTTCCGGCAGCACCTGGACCGGCGATTCGCACGGGTTGGTCAGGAAAGTGCGGCTGCCCAGGATGTTGGTCGGCCGATAGGGGCGATCGGTGTAGAAGGCGGTGAGGTCGGACAGCGCGCCGACCGCGAAGATCGCGCCCGCCACCTCGGCCAGGCCGGTGTCCGACGCGTTGCCGGAGTCCAGGCTCACCACCGGGGCGCCGTGCTGGTCGGTGATCAACGTGGACAGCGTGTGCCCGGGCCCGGCCTCCACCCACAGGTCGATATCGCCCCGCAGCCGGGCGACGGCGTCGCCGAACCGCACCGGCAGCACGATCTGCTCGCACAGCACCTGGTCGATCGGGTCCTGGTCGGTGAGCTCCCGGCCGTACACGGTGGACACGACCCGGCCCGACGGCGGGCTGAAGGTGAACGCGCCCAGGTAACCCTTGAAGGTGTCCACGCAGCCGGCCACCGCCGGGGAGTGGAAGGCGTGCGACACCGGCAGCACGACCGCCGCCATGCCGATCCTGGTCGCCCGGCGGGCGACCAGGTGCACGTCCGCGATCGGCCCGGCCAGCACGTGGGACCGGGGGCCGTTGTAGCAGGCCACGGCCATCTGCGCGGTACACAGCGCGGTCGCCTGTTCCAGGTCGGCGGCCACGCTGACCATCCCGGTGCCCGACTCGCTGCCCCGGGACATCAGCTCGCCACGCTTGATCACGATCTGCGTGGCGTCGCTGCGTCGCAGGCAGCCCGCCCAGACCAGCGCGGCCAGCTCTCCGAGGCTGTGCCCGATGGCGGCCGACGCGTGCAGGCCGAGCCGGTCCAGCCAGTCCAGCGCGGCCATCGAGCGGCGGTAGATGGCGGGCTGGGCGGCGGCCGTGCCCATCGCCTGTTCGGCGCTGAGCCCGGTGGGCAGTGGCTGCGAGGTCAGGTCCCGGCCGAGTGCCCCGGCATCCGGGTAGAGCGGTGCGCCCTGGCCGGGGAACAGCAGACCGACGCGGCCCGCCGCCTCCCAGCCGACGAAGGCGCCGGAGATCGCGTGGAACCCGCCGGGTTGCAGTTCGGCCAGCACCGAGCGGGCCGCTGCGGCTCGCATCGCGAGCTGCTCCACGTTCCGCGCGGGTAGTGCCACCCGGACCGGGCCCGGGTACGCCTCGTGGCCGAACTGGCAGGCCAGGTCGTGCAGTTCCGCCTCGGACAGCCGATGGGCGTCGGCCTCCAGGCGGGCCAGCACCAGGTCCACCTCGTCGGGCGTCTGACCGGAGATGACCACCAGGTCGGTGTCCGGGTTGCGCCGGGTACCGAACTGCTGGATGTGCGGGGGCTCCTGCGCTTCCTCGACTCCCTGGGGCGCGCGCAGCACCAGGTGGGTGTTCGTCCCACCGAGCCCGGTGGCGCTGACCCCGGCCAGCCGCTCACCGGCCGGCCAGGGCTGGGCGTACGGCGGAACCTCCAGTTCACCGGCCCCCACCCGCAGGATCGGGTGCGGTTCGGCGCAGCCGGTGGTCGGCGGCAGCACGCCGGTGTTGATGCTCATCGCCGTCTTGATCACCCCGGCGACCCCGGCGGCGGCCCGGGTGTTGCCGATGTTGGCCTTGATCGAGCCGAGCACGGCGGGCACCTGCGCGCCGCGCCGCAGCTCGGTCAGCGCGGTCAGTTCAGCGGTGTCCCCCGCCGCGGTGCCGGTGCCGTCGCCCTCCAGGTAACCGACCATGCCCGGGTCCTGCCCGGCCAGCTGGTAGGCCCGGCGCATGGCCAGCAGCTGTCCCTGCCAGTCCGGGCGGCCTTTGCCATCGGAGGACATGCCCCAGCCGACGATCTCCGCGTACACCCGCAGGCCCTGGCGGTAGGCGTCCTCGGCGCGCATCAGCACCAGCACGCCGCAGCCCTCGCCGGGGAAGAACCCGGTGGCCCGCTCGTCATAGATCCGCATCCGGTCCTCGGCCAGCGCGCCCACCTTGGCGAAGCCGACCAGCTGGTGCGGGTCGAGGCTCACGTCGACGCCACCGGCCAGCATCAGGTCGGCGTCGCCGTCCCGCAGCGAGCGGCAGGCGGTGATCACGGCCAGCAGCGAGGACGAGGACTCACTGTCCACGATGTACCCGCCGCCGTGCAGGTCGAAGTGGTCGCAGATGCGGCCGGCGATGGTGCTCGGCAGGCCGGCGGTGAGGCTGTCCGCGCCGGTGGGCGGGAAGGGGCTCAGGTAGTGGTGTTCGGCGCGTTCCAGCAGCCGGGCGGCATCCGGCTCGGCCAGGCCGGTCTCGGCGATGGCGGCGGACAACGCCTTGCGCACGTAGGGCCAGCGCAGCCGGAGCATGCCGGATCTGGCCGCGTCGCCGGTGAGCGAGTTGCCCATGACCACGCCGACCCGGTCCCGTTCCAGGTTCACCGCGCCGGCGAAACCGGCGTCGGCCAGCGCGCGGCCGGCGGTCTCCAGGGCCAGCCAGTGGGCCGGATCCCCGGCCCGGTACTCGGTTTCCGGGACACCGAAGGCGGAGTGATCGAATTCCCAGCCCTCCAGCACGGCGGCCCTGGCACTGTAGGTGCGGTCCTGCGCGTCCCGGTCGGCGTCGAAGTAGTCGTCCAGGTCCACCCGCTCCCGGGGCAGCCTGCGGAAGGAGCGGCGGCCGTCGATGACGCTGCGCCACAGTTGATCGGGGTTGTCCGCATCGGGATACCTGCAGGCCATTCCCACGATCGCGATGGGCTCCGGGCGCTGTTCCGGTAGCTGCGACGAGTTCATCCGACCTGCCTCCCACGTGGTGTTGGACGTGCGGAGCGGGGGCGCCGCGTTCCAGCGCCCCCGCAGCTCACAATGGATCAGCCGAGGCCGGGCAGGCCGCCACCGGTGAGAGAACCGAGCAGGCCCAGCAGGCCGAGTGCGCCACCGGCCTGGCCCTGCGCGGTCTGGGTCACCACGCCCGCGGAGTGCGTCAGGCCCGCCAGGGTGTCGGCGGCACCGGCGGCGTTGCCCACCGGCAGGCCACCGACCGGCAGACCGGAGGCGGAGGCCGCGGAGGCTCCGGCCAGCATGGCGACGACGGTGGCGCTGGCGACGTAGTAGGCCTTGGTGGACAGGCGCATCGGCTGTTCTCCTTGGGGTTGTCGTGTACCAACGCCAGGGATTCGATCAGCGTTCTCGATCATTCGCAGGGCGGAAGGCGCCGGATCCCACCATCGGTGGAAAAGATGCAGGCCGGGGCGCCGACCTAGGTCACGGCGCCCCGGCCTGCACCGGGAGTACTGCTACTGCTTAGGCGAGCTTGTGCTTCAGCGGCTGGGAAGCCGGGCCGGGGATCGCACCCAGTCCGGTGGCCTCGGCCGACACCGCGTTGTCCACCCGCTTGTTGGCCAGCGCCTCAGCGGCCACCGGCTGCTGGCCGGTGAAGCCCGCGACGTTCCGCTTCTCACCGCGGATCGTGTCGCTGAGCGTGGTGGAGAGGTCCTTCACAGCTGCGGTGGTGCTGGCCACCAGCGTGGGGACGCCGGCCTGGTCCGCCAGCGGGCCGGCGGTGCTCAGCGCGTCGGCAGCGGGCACGCCGCCGGTCGGCAGGCCAGAGGTGGGCAGGCCGGAGGTCGGCAGACCCTCGGCACCCGGGATGGCCGGGGTGGCCTGAGTGACGCCACCGACCTGGCTGATGCTGTTGGTGGCCTGGCTGCCCTCAACACCCTGGTTGAGGCCGCTGGTCACGCCGGAGCCCAGCGCGTTGGCGGGACCCTGCTCGCCCGCGAGCTGCTCGGTCGGGGCCAGCGCGGTGACGCCGTCGAGAGGCAGGCCACCGGAGGTCAGCCCGTCGACCGGGGAGTCGGCGAGGGCGGAACCGGCACCGGTCGCCATGGCGGCCAGGATGCCGGCACCCGCGAGGGTGGCCTTAATGGTGGAACGCATGAAAACAACAACTCCTGTCGGGAATGGACAAAGGCAAACCTGGCGCGCATCCGATCAGTTTCACGCGCCGTTTGCATTGACCTTCCCTCTACCTTTGGGGGACATCGCCCAAAGGTCTCGACTTCCGTCGAACTCTCGCAACCAGTTCACGGATAGTCAGGAACTGGGGAGCGGCATTCCACTCCACCAGTCACTCCCCAGCCCCTATCGCGTGAGCGATCTACTCCTGGCCGAAGAGGCCCAGACCGTACTTCGACGCGCCCAGCGGGTCACCGTGACCGACCATTTCGGCCGTCCGCTGGAACCCCTGGAAGGAACCCAGGCTGCCCTCAGTCAGGTGACCGACGAGCCGCTGCGGGTTGTTCAGGTCGTGCGACAGACGCTCGACCGCATCAATGCCGGGCTGCGGGGTGGGGGCGTCGGCGAGCGCGGAACCGCCACTGACGGTCACCGCGGCGAGGGCGCCACCGGCCACCAGACCGGCCTTGATGATGGATCTCATGGAGGTATCTCCTCTGAGGTAGACGGCCTAAGCCGTTCCCGCGCGAGCACCAGTCGGCCCGCGCGCCAGGAGATCCTTCCATCACCCGGAAGTGGGAGTTCCACCGACCCATTACAGAGAGTGATTCGAAATTACCGGTGACCGGAATTCGGTGCGAGCGCCATCGTGCCGGGCACACCGGTCCGGCTACTCAGGCCCATCCCCCATCAGGACACGCAAAAGGGCCGGGGAGCCGGTCAACACACCACCAGCGACTCCCCGGCCCTTCGGACGGTTCTACCTGTTGATGCCCAGGCTGCCCAGGGTGTGGGTCAGGCTGCCCTGCACGTCGCCGTGCGCGAGGTCGCTGAGACCCTGCTGCGCACCGACGGTGAAACCGCTGATGTCGCTCTGACCCCGGGCGACGGAACCCTGGATGTCGGCGTGGGACAGGGCCTCGCCCTGAGCCTTGAGGGTCTCGACGGCACCGGGCTCAGCCATGGCGGAGCTGCCACCGACGGTCATCGCGGCAAGGGCGCCACCGGCGACGAGGCCGGCCTTGATGATGGAACGCATGGAGGTATCTCCTCTAGGTGATACGGCGTAATCCGTTCGCGCAGAGCTACTACGTGATCTACGCGTGACAGGCATCTAACCATCACCCGAAAGGGCTTCAGAAACGGGGTGGGCCGGGCAGCGAATACCGCTGCCCGGCCGGTATTTCGCCCCGTTAGGGAATTGCCAGCGAGGCCAGCAGAAGCTGGAGCATTGCACCCGGATTCCCGACACTCGCGGCGTGCAGTGCCTGGCCCGCGCCGTCCGCGAAACCCTGAATGTTGTTCCCTGCCTGAGCGGCACCGTCGGCCGGTGAACTCAGCGTCGTGCCGAGCAGATTCGTGGCCTCGTCGATGGGATTCGCCATCGCGGCGCCGCTGCCGGCGACCATCGCGGCCAGCGCGGCACCGGTGACGATTCCTGCCTTGATCGTGGAACGCATGCGGAATTCTCCCTCAGTGATACGGCAGTTCCACTTCGACCGAATCACTGGTCACCGGGGCCGGCAAACCTCGGGACGGCTTTTCACCTGTGTGTGGGTCCCCGAACCTGACGAGGTTCGGGGACCCGTGCACGGCGAACTAGCCCTGGAGGGCGGGGAACAGCTCGGCCGACGGGTTGGCGTTCTCCCGGCGGGCGACCCAGTCCACGATGGTCTGCGCGGCCTTGTCCGCGGGCACGCCGTTGATCTGGGTGCCGTCGCGGAACCGGAACGACACCGCGCCCGCTTCCTCGTCCTTGGCACCGGCCAGGATCATGAACGGCACCTTCAGCGTGGTGTGGGTGCGGATCTTCTTCTGCATCCGGTCGTCGGAGGCGTCCACCTCGACCCGGATGCCCTGCGAGCGCAGCGTCTTCTCGATGTCCCGCAGGTAGTCCACGTTGTCCCCGGACACCGGGATGCCGACGACCTGGGTGGGCGCCAGCCAGGCCGGGAACGCACCCGCGTAGTGCTCGGTGAGCACGCCGAAGAACCGCTCGATGGAGCCGAACAGCGCGCGGTGGATCTTCACCGGGCGCTTCCGCTCGCCGCCGGGGGCGGTGTACTCCAGGTCGAACAGCTCCGGCAGGTTCCAGTCGACCTGGATGGTGGACAGCTGCCAGGAGCGGCCCAGCGCGTCCTTGGCCTGCACGGAGATCTTCGGGCCGTAGAACGCGGCGCCCTCGGGGTCCGGGACCAGGCTGAGGCCGGAGGACTCCGCGGCCTGGCGCAGCGCCTCGGTGGACATCTCCCAGACCTCGTCGGAGCCGACGGACTTCTTCGGGTCGCGGGTGGACAGTTCCAGCTCGAACTCGTCCAGGCCGTAGTCACGCAGCAGGTCCAGTACGAAGGTCAGCAGCGACTTCAGCTCGTCCTGGAGCTGGTCCTCGGTGCAGAAGATGTGCGCGTCGTCCTGGGCGAATCCCCGGGCGCGGGTCAGACCGTGCACCACGCCGGACTTCTCGTACCGGTAGACGGTGCCGAACTCGAACAGCCGCAGCGGCAGCTCGCGGTAGGACCGGCCGCGCGACCGGAAGATCAGGTCGTGCATGGGGCAGTTCATCGGCTTCAGGTAGTAGTCCTGGCCGGGCTTGCGGACCGTGCCGTCCTCGTTGTACTCCGCGTCCAGCTGCATCGGGGGGTACATGCCGTCGCGGTACCAGTCCAGGTGACCGGAGGTCTCGAACAGGCCGCCCTTGGTGATGTGCGGGCTGGTGACGAAGTCGTAGCCGGCCTCGATGTGCTTGAGGCGCGAGTAGTTCTCCATCTCCATCCGGATGATGCCGCCCTTGGGGTGGAACACCGGCAGGCCGGAACCGATCTCGTCCGGGAAGCTGAACAGGTCCAGCTCGGCGCCCAGCTTGCGGTGGTCCCGCTTCTCGGCCTCGGCGATCAGTTCCAGGTGGCGGTCCAGCGCCTCCTGCGATTCCCAGGCGGTGCCGTATACCCGCTGCAGCTGAGCGTTGGCCTGGTCACCGCGCCAGTAGGCGGCGCTGGTGCGCATCAGCTTGAACGCGGGGATGTGCTTGGTGGTCGGCACGTGCGGGCCGCGGCACAGGTCGCCCCACAGCTTGTCGCCGGAGCGCGGGTCGAGGTTGTCGTAGATGGTCAGCTCGCCGCCGCCCACCTCCATGATCTCGGAGGTGTCCACGTCGCCCTTGATGTCGACGAGCTCCAGCTTGAACGGCTCGTCGGCCAGCTCGGCCTTGGCCTCGTCGAGGGAGTCGAACCGGCGGCGGCTGAACCGCTGGGCGCCCTTGATGATCTGCTTCATCTTCTTCTCGATGGCGGCCAGATCCTCCGGGGTGAACGGGGTCTCCACCTCGAAGTCGTAGTAGAAGCCGTCCTTGATGAAGGGGCCGATGCCCAGCTTCGCCTTGGGGAACAGGCTCTGCACGGCCTGGGCGGCGACGTGCGCGCAGGAGTGCCGGATGACGTTGCGGCCGTCCTCGCTGTCCGCGGTCACCAGCTCGGCCTCGGTGTCGGCCTCCGGCGCCCAGGACAGGTCCTTGAGCTGACCGTCGACACGGACCACGACGATGGCCTGGGGGCCCTTCGGCAGGATGCCCGCGTCACGCAGCGCCGCGCCGGCGGTAGTCCCGGCCGGCACCGTCACGCTCGACGGGATCGCGGCCTGGTCGGCGCCTGGTTGGGACACGGGAAACTCCTAGTGCTTGAGGGTCGGATTCGACCCTTCGATGTTAGTCCGCGGCCTCCACCGGTTTTCCGGCGGCCGGGCCGGGCGACCGGGAGATCATCGAGCGGTACTTCGGCCACGAAACCACTGACCAGACCAGGCCGGCGGATTCGGCCGTTCAACCCTTGTGACCAATTCCCGCCGGGAGCGTCGTGGCCGGGGGTTCACGGGCATTCCATGCGGAGGGAATATGAATATGAGATGAGCCGGCTTCACCAGTGGCGCGATGACGATAGGAGTGGCGATTCTGCCAGCTCAGGCCGCCTTCGCGGCGTATGACCACGCCTATCACGCCTGCCTGCGGCACCCCGGCTCATCGTCCATCCTCTACTGCGCCGACTGGCGGCGATTCGGCTAGCTTCTCGTCGATCTCCGGCAGCCAGAAACACAGTTCCAGGATCTTCATGTCCGCCCAGCGCGTGAACTTCCGCCCCTCAGTGATCATCGTGACGGCACCGGCGGCCAGCAACACGGCGCAGGTCGCGGCCGGTAAAGGGTGGCGCCAGCGGATCAGTTCCACCACGGCGGCCACCGCACCGAACAGCAAGGCGGGGGCGGAACTGCGCAACATCAGGCCGATGGCCCGCTGTCTAGCGGCCTCAGCCGCGGTCTCCCGGTCGTGCAGCTCGAGACCGGCCAGCAGCAACGCCTCGTTCGCCCGCAGAAACGGCCTGCCCTGCGCCAGGGGATTACGGCGGAGGAATTCCGTCCGTCCGACGCGAGCGTGGTATCCGGGCAACAGCTGGTTCAGCCGGTTGCCGATCGGGTAGGCGAGATAGCCCAGCAGGTAACTGGCCACCACGATGATCACCGCGGTCAGCAGGACCGGCATCCGCTGCACCGCAGCCGGGTCGAGCAGGTGCAGCCGGAATGCCACGTAGGACGCCAGACCCAGGTAGAGCGATCCGGCGATGGCATAGGTGAACAGGTCGAAGAACCCGATGGCGAAGGTCACCGGGACGATCTTAGGTACGACGGAAACGGGACGGTTGCGCGCGCAACCGCCTGGTCTCCTCGGTGACGATCTGGTTGGTCTGCCGCTGCAACTGCAGCAACATGCTCAGCTGGTCGTCGGTCAGCCCGCCGACGCCCTGGGCGACCCGCTCCCGGATCCGGCCGAACAGCTCGGCGAGCTCGGCCATCCGCTCCGGCAGCGGTTCCACGATGACCCGCCGCCGGTCGGTCGGATCCTTGGCGCGGCGGACGAATCCGGCGGCGACCAGCCGATCGATGGACCCGGTGATCGCCCCGGTGGTCAGCCCGGTCTCCTCGGCGAGCCTGCCGGCGGTCATCGGACCGCGGGCCAGGGCGTTCACCGCGTTCAGGTCGGACGCGGCGATACCCAGCCGGTCCGCGATCACCTGGTTCAGCAGCACCGACTGCACGGACATCCGGCGGAACTCAGCACCCAGCCCGGCGAGCAGCTGCTCCCGGTCACCGCCGGTCGGCATGGCCTGTCCCCCTCGGGAATCGCATATCGTAGGGGCATAAAGGTACAGCGACCGTGAGAATCGGTGGGTGATGGCCCGTTCGGCCGTGCGCTATTGGACCTGAACATCAATGGTGCCAATCTGTTACTGCCGACGGTGACATGGCTACGCAATGATGAATTCATGGCCCGATTCCCCACTGCTGTGGTGATCGTGTGCGCTCTCGCGGTGGCCGGTGTGGTGTGGACGTTGTCCGCATTCTCCCCGGTCGGGAGTGCGCTTCCGGAACCTTCGATCCTCGATATCGATCTGCTGCGCTCCGGGCTGTCCGCGGAAGCGGCCATCGGCAGCGGCGTGGCCCTGCTCCTGGTCCTGCGCACCCGCCGTGATCGTCACTTCTCCGTGGACACCGCCATCGCCGACCGTTTCCACCAGGCGGAACGACTGGCCGCAAGATCGCCCGCGGCGCGGCAGCGGTTCACCGACCTGGTGTGCGCCTATCTGCGTCGCAGCGACGCGGACCCCGGCGAGCAGCAGGCGGCGGGACGCAGGCTGATCGAGCATCTGCGCCCGGAGTCGGCCGGATTCTGGCCGGGACTGTCCCTGGATCTGACCGGCGCGACGCTGGTGGGATTCTCGTTGCGTGGCGCTGTGGTCGAACACGCTCAATTCGAGCGAGCGCATTTCCAGGGCACCGCCGTATTCGACCAGTGCGCATTCACCGAATGGGCCGGTTTCACCGATGCGGTATTCGCCGGGGATGCCACCTTCGACCACACCCGATTCGGCGGCCCGGCCCGCTTCGACAATGCCCGGTTCGCCGGCGACGCCGGTTTCGACAAGGCCCGCTTCGGCGGGGACGTGTCCTTCGCCGGGACCCGGTTCACCGGCAACGCCTGGTTCGACTCCGCCGAGTTCGCGGCGGGGCTGACGTTCCGCGGCGGGAGTGTCCTGGGTGAGGCCTGGTTCGGCGGCGCCCGCTTTCACGGCGCGGCCGACCTGTCCTGCTGTCACACCGCTTTGCTCGGTGGCGCGACCGCCCGGTGCGCGCACGGGGTGAGCCGCTACTGGCCACCGGGCTGGCAGGAGATCAAACGCGGCGCCTGGCAGGTGCTGGAGCCGGCGCCGGAGACTCCGGCGCCGGCTCCCCCACCGATCAGCGATCGGCTCCAGCGTTAGACCTGGGCGAGGCCGAACCCGCTGAACTTGATCAGATCGGGCATGGTGAAGTCGCCCTTGACCAAGCTGGGCAGGAACGGCCGCCAGCCCGGCTCCATCCGCAGGTAGGAGGCGTTGTCACCGGACAGCAGGCCGAGGAAGACCTCGGCCACGATCCGGCCGCCGACCGGGCCCATGTGCCTGCCCATACCGAGGATCTCAGCCTCGCGCAGCACGTAGTACCAGAGCGGCGCGGGGCCGGGCTTGGGCAGTGCGAGCTGCTCGTCGGTGAGTGGCCGGATGCCCATCGCGCGGGCCACCGACTGCCCGGACGGCAGGCCAAGGCGGGCACCGCGGGTGAGGTTGCGCATCACCAGCGAGGTCATGATCGGCGCCTCGTCCGGCGGCAGGTCCAGCAGCGGCACCGCGATCCGGGTGTCCAGGGCCCGGGACGGCTGCATCCCGGGGAAGGTCTGGCCGTCGATCTCGAAGAACCGCCGCCATTCGACCTGCCAGAGGGCGGGCAGCTTCCGGAAACCGCCCATGTGCGACAGCGGGTCGGCCTCGGCGATCGGCCCCGGGACGAAGATCGGCAGGCCCGGCACGGTGGTGTTGAACTGGTAGCCGGCCCGGATCATCGAGTGCCCCAGCCGGTAGGCGGCGACGGAGAACTCGACCGGCATGAACGGTTCCCGGCTCCAGCGGAAGAACCGCAGGTCGACATGCTCCACGGGGTTGGTCTTCAGCACCGAGTCCAGGGTCTGCTGCCCGACGACCCGCTTCAGGAAGTCGTGCACCGCCACCCACTGGTAGTGCCAGCGGACCACCCGCTGCGCGGCCGCGAACTCGGTCTCCCCGTCGCGCGGCGCGGCCTCCGGGAACTCGTGCAGCCGGTCCATCACCTGATTGTGGAAGGACATGAAGGTCAGCGCGATCTGGCTGACCAGGATGTTCTCGTCGTTGCGCGGGTCGCCGATGATCGCCGTCTCCTGCTCGGTCCTCGGCAGGTCCAGCTCGTCGTCGTGCCGGCCGATGAGCAGCCGGCCGGGGTTCTTCTTGTCGTACAGGTACGGCTGGTCGGCGGGGCCGCTGCCGTACATCGAGTCCAGGTCGAACCGCGGCGAGCGGAAATCGACCAGCGCGTCCGGATCGTTCTGCCGGTCCAGGCTGGACACCGGGTCGAAGGTCAGGTCGTGGTCGATGAACTGGCCGAGGTAGGTGTACCCGGCCGGGATGTCCGGGTTGTCCCGCTGCACCGTCTCCGGCAGATCGTCGGCCATGATCTTCGCGATCGCCCGGATCGTCTCGTCACCCGGCAGGTAGGCGGGCAGCCTCCGGAACATCCGGCCGAACCGCCCCTGATCCAGCGAGGACCCCGGTAGCGAGTCCAGGCCGCGCAGCAGCCGTCCGTGCCCGCGCGCCGGGCAGGCCTTCGCCTCGGTCGCGGACATTTCGGCGCGGTCGAGCTTTTCCAGGTCGATGGGCGTCGCCGAACGCGCGCCATGATCAATGGACATCGTGGTGGTCCCCCCAGATCGTCGAGCTCCGTCCTTTCACCGTGGCACCACTACTGCGGTGATCGCACTGGAGTTCACCCGATCTGGCAGGTAGCCCGACTATCGGACGGGTGCCCGGAAAGCGCTTGTCAGTCGCGCTATGGCCTGCGGGTTGTGGATCTTGCCGGGGTGGGTGGGGGCTGATGTGTTCGGTGCGAGCTGCGCGGTGCGGTTGGACCTGAAAGCGTCTTTTGTGTGCCTGAGGTACACAAAGGTCGATGCCGAGGAGTTCCGGGCTCGGTACGGCGGGCACATCCAGGCGAACTGGGAGGCCGCCGGGCCGCGCACCTATTCCAGCCGGGACGCCGAACTGGTAACCGGGCGGACGTCGGTACGGATGCCGGTGATCAGTTGATCGGAAGGACGAACCTGCGGGCCTCATCCGTTTTGGGACAAGGCCCGCAAGCTCAGAGCTTTTCTTGCCGCTTGACCACCCAGAACAGGAATGACGCCACTGGCACGGAGACGGCCAGGTAATACGCAACCGTAGAGAAGTCGGGATGCTCTGCCCTAAGCGCTTGGAACATGAGAGTCAGCAGGAAGAAGGCGAAGATGGCGACCACCATCCACTTCCCGGATTTTGCAGACTTCATGAGTCCTCCGCTAGCGAACGCAAGCCCATCCTTTGATGTCGCCCGCGTAGTCGCAAATCAGCTGGATCCGCCCCTGACACCTGTCGATGTTGTCCCCACCGACACTGGCGATATAGGCGAAAACGCCAGCAGCAATAACGACGCCGATAGGTCCACCGGCCAAACCGAAGATCGCCGCATCGGCCGCGCAACTGCCGTTCAGGATCCCCTTGGCCGTCGACTTGTCCATCGTTACCCGGATGTCCCAGCCGAAATCCACCTCGCGGGCCTGAGGTCCGTCCCCCGCAGGCTTGTCGATGCGCTCGACAGTCACATTCGGGTTTCCCGCAAACTCGGCAACCGCCTGCTCGTAGGTGTAGTCCGCCATTGATGAAGTCATGATCAACAGAGTATGGCGCCCGATTGCCGCACTCTGCGGAATGCCGCCACCTCACCCGATCGAGTGATCACCAAGGCGTCGCTGACAGCCTCCCAGGAGTGATCAATCCCGGGACCCCACATCCTGCGCCGACCAAGAAGTGGTGTCCAGCGCTAGTCGGCACCCAGCCCCCGCGCAGCGGCCCAAACAGGCCAGTCAGGCGCGCCCCCACCCATCTCCCCCTCCCAAGCCTCCTTCGCCGACCGCCGGGCCCCTCGGATCCGCTTCCAGACCGGATCCGAGGGGCCACGCGGAGGTCAGCTCGCCACGAGGGTGCGGGCCACCCGCATCAGTTGCGAGCGCCGCCGGGTGCCGACCTTGTCCCGGATGGCCTCCAGGTGCCGGTTGACCGTGCGCACCCCGATGCCCAACCGGTCGGCGATCTCCCGGTTGTCGAAGCCCTGCGCCAGGCAGCACAGCACGTCCCGTTCCCGCACCGTGAGCCGCGGCTCCCGCGGCGTCTCGCGCAGCACGCCGGCCAAGGCCTGGGGTACCACCGGCCCGCGCGTCACCTCCGCCACGGCGGCCGACAGCTCCTGCGAGGTCACCGTCATCGACACGTACCCGTGCGCGCCGCTGCGCATCGCCCGCACCACCTCCACCAGCGGCGCCCTGGTCAGCACCAGGATCCGGACGTGGGGCCAGTAGACACGCAGATACCGGATCAGCTCGACTCCCCCGTCGCGCTCCATCTGAATGTCCACCAGCACCACATCCGGCCGGTGCTCGGCGACCGTCCGCCGGGCCGTGGCCACGGTCGACGCCTCCCCGAGTACCGCGGCGCGTCCCCCTTGCGCCAGTGCGGCTCGAATTCCGTCCCTGGTCAACGGATGATCATCGACCACGACGACGCTGATCACCTCGGTCACACTGCGCACGGCGCCACCCTCTCCCCCTGGCTGAACCACCTCGGCAATCCTGCTGGCGGGGCACGTGCACGCACTATCCGGGACAGCACCGAAAACACCTCGTACCGACTACGTAGTTCGGCGCCGCGAGCAGCACTACGTACCCGGTCCGGTTGCCGGGTGCACGTCCACCGACGCACGATCGACGGCGTGACTCCGGGGATCGACCGCTCGGCCTCGCCGGTCGCGCCGGTGCTGACCCTGCACCAGGCGGCCGCGACGGTGGCCGCCTACACGACCGCGGTCCGGCTGGGCATCCTCGACCACATCGATCGCAGCCCGGCGACGGCCGCGGAGACCGCTGCCGCCTGTGGGATCAGCTACCGCGGCGCGCGAGCAGTACTGGACACGCTGGCCGACCGGGGTCTCGTGCTCGCGTCGGAGGGGCGGTTCCGCCCGGCGCACGACGGGCTGGCCGCGATCCATCCGATGCTCAGCCTGTGGGAGCGGCTACCGGAGACGGTGCGCACCGGGGACCCCGTCTTCCGGGCCGAGTCGGTGGACTCCGCGCAGCAGTTCTTCCCGCGCATCGGTTCGCTGCTCGCCTCGATGTGGACACACGCCGTGGATCCGATCGTCGAACGGCTGCCCCGCGCCCGCACCGTGCTGGACGTGGGTGCGGGCAGCAGTCCGTGGGGCATCGCGCTGGCCCGCCGCGATCCGGAGTGCCGGATCACCGCGCTGGACCTGCCCGGCGTGCTGCCGGCGACCCGGCGGGCCGTCGAATCGGCCGGGCTCTGCTCGCAGTTCGGCTTCCTGCCCGGTGACCTGTTCGAGGTGCCGCTGCCCGAGCGCGGCTTCGACCTGATCGTGCTGGCCCAGGTCTGCCACCTGTTCGACGCCGCCCGCGCGGCGCAGGCGGTACGGCTGCTCGCCGCGGCACTGCGCCCCGGCGGCACCCTCGCCGTGGTGGACAGCCTGCCCGGCTCACCGGGCACCGCGACCCAGGAACTGTCACTGCTGCTGCAGACCACCGCCGGTACCGTTCATGAACCGGAAGACCAGCGGAAATGGTTCCTCTCCGCAGGGCTACGCTCGGACAAACGGGTGGATGTGCACGCGGTACCGGGTATCACTTTGCTCACCGCGACGAAAGGCTGAGCGGCCGCGTGGCCCAGTGGTGCATACTCGCCCGCGGTATCCAGCCTGCTGGTGGGGAGGCCCGTGCATGGATGCGGCGCTCATCGGCCGGGAACGTGAGCTGGCCGTCCTGGCACAGTCGATAGCGCGAGCGGAACGCGGACAGGGGCGCACGCTGCTGCTGTCCGGCGAGGCCGGGATCGGCAAGTCCAGGCTCGCCGCACACGCGGTCGGCATGTCCCGGGATCGCGGCTTCAGCGTGCTCACCGGACAGGCCGCCCCGCTGCACGCGGGTCTGGCCTACGCGCCGGTGGTGGAGGCGCTGCGCAGGCACCTGAACTCGCTGTCCAAGGCGGATTCGGCCGCACTGCTGGACGGCCTGCCGGACCTGGCCGGCCTCGTCGGCGAGCGACGCACCGCGGCGGACCGCACCTCGGTCGACCCCGAGCTGGAACGCACGCTGATGTTCGAAGCGGCGCTGCGCCTGGTCGAGCGGATCACCGAGCGCGCGCCGACCATGCTGGTGATGGACGACCTGCACTGGTCGGACCGGGGCACCATCGAACTGCTGCACTACCTGGGCCGGGGCACCCGGGCCCGGCGGCTGCTGTTGCTCTGCGCCTACCGCAGCACCGAACCCGGCGGCGCGCTCGCCGAACTGGCCCGGACCGTGCGCCGCGAGCAGCCCGGCGGCGAGCTGACCATCGGCCCGCTCAGCGACGACGCCGTCACCGAGCTGATCAAACAGCTGCTGGGCAGGCAGGGGCCGACGAAACTGGTCCGCGAGGTCACCGGCCGGGCCAGGGGCGTGCCGCTGTTCGTCACCGCGCTGGTCGCCGCCGGGGACCTGGCGCGGCAGGATCCGGTCGGCCTGCCGGTGATCGTCCGGGACATCGTGCTGGACCGGCTCTACCGGCTCGACGACGCCGCCCGGCGGCTGATCGAGGCGATCGCGGTGGCCGGGGAATCCGGCAGCGTCGCCGTGTTGCGGGCCGCCGTCGGCGAGCGCGCGCAGCCGGTGGAGCCGGTGCTCCGCGCCCTGGTCGGCGACGGCCTGATCATCGAGGAGCTGACCGGGCGGACGCTGACCTACCGGGTGGCGCATCCGCTGTACGCGGAGGTCGCCTACGCCGAGCTGACCCGAGGGGAACGGCAGACGCTGCACGCGGCGATCGCGCACGCCATCGATCAGCTCGACCCGCAGAACACCCTGGCACTGGCACCGCACTACCGGGACGCGGGCGACCTGGTCGACCGGCGCCGGGCCACCGAGGTCCTCGCGGCCGCCGGCCATCGGGCCCTGGACGTGTACGACGCCCAGGAGGCGGCCGATTACCTGGGCTCGGCGGTGGACCTCGCGCGGGGCACCGTGGACACCGGCACCCTGGTCGGCCTGCTCGACGAGCTGGCGATCGCGTTGCAGGCCAGCGGCAGGCTGGCGGAGGCCGCCGCCGTCTGGGAGGAGGCCTGTGAGCTGGGCGAATCCCTCCCGAAGGAGCGGCAACTCTGGCGGCTCCGGTTCCGCGCGCTACTGGAGGTGGAACGGGGCAACGCGGCCGCCGCCGGGCCGTTGATCAAGGCCGGGGCGATGAGCCGGGGCGAATCGGGGCCGCTCGGCATGCTGGTGCACTGGGTCGCCGCGCTGCAGAACTCCAGCCTGGACGAGATCCGGCAGGTCAGCGCCGGGATGGCGGCGCTGCCGGATGAGCCCTCACCGGAGATCCAGACCATCCGCGCCTTCGGCCGCGGCAACCTCGCCATGCTGGACGGCGCCTACCCGGTGGCGGCCGCCGAGATGCGCGTCGCCCTGGCCGGGGCCGAACGCTGCGGCGAGACCATGCCGTTCTTCTCCTTCGCGCCGTACCGGATCATGGCCGGGCTGGCGGTGCTGGACGGCAGGCCGGACCAGGCCCTGCATCATGTCCGGCCGGGCACCGGACACCCCGAATTCGTCTTCCCCGGCCTGTCCAGCTTCGCCCACTACATGGTCAGCGTCGTGCACTACATGCTCGGTGACATGGAGGCCGCGCTGGCCGAGATCGAGCAGAGCCTGCGCGAGGCCGTCGACTCCGGCCAGGACTGGGTGGTGTGCCAGCGACTGGCCTGGCGGGCGACGCTGTACATCGAGCGCGGCGAGTTCGATCGGGCCGAGACGGACCTGACCGAGGCGAGACGGCTGGCGGACCGCAGCCACTGGAGCGCCGCGCACGCCCTGGAACTGACCGAGGCCGTCCTGGCCCTGCACACCGGCAGCCCGGCCGAGATCAGCACCCTGGAACCGCCGTTCCGCGACCTGATTCCCGACGGCCTGCGACTGCACCTGGCAGGCAGGCTGGCGGTCATCGCCGGGCAGCCCGAGCGGGTGGACGAGGCGATCACCCTGATGCGCGCGACCCGGACTCCGCTGCTGGAAACCCTCGCCGAACACCTGGACGGCCTGCGCACCGCGTCGGCGGAGACCGTCCTCGCCGCCGCACACCGACTGGACACGATGGGCCTGCGGCTGCTCGCCGCCCAGGTCCGCCTCGAAGGCGCCGAACTGAGTCAGGAACCCCTCGAAGAGGACGTCCGGCGGGTGCTGACCGTGTTCACCGAGTGCGGCGCCGCGCCATGGGTCCGCCGGGCCAGGAGGCTGGCCCGGATGCACCACATCCCCGCGCAGCCGGCGCGGACCACCGGAACGCTGAGCACCCGCGAGGCGGAGATCGTCACCCTGGTGGGCCAAGGCCTGACCAACGCGCAGATCGCCGCTCGGCTGTACCTGTCCGAGCGGACCGTGGAGACCCACCTGCACAACAGCTACAAGAAGCTGCGCCTGGGCACCCGGGTGGCGCTGGCCCAGTGGGCGCAGAGCCGGGTCACCGATCCCGGCTGATCCGCCGGTCCGGGACGATCGTGGACGCGGCGGCTACCACCGCGCCCACGACCGCCACCCCCAGCACCGCCGGGGCTGCCCACCCGCTACCGCCGATGCTCCTACTGCCCGCTTCGGGGCGGTAGGGGTCGGGCGTCCCGCGGGACGAGCGGGGACACTCATGGTTCCGAAGTTGACGATGTTCGGGGTGCTTCTTCCCGAACATCGTCAACTTCGGGCACGCGGTGGAAAAGTGCACCCGCCGACGTCAGCCGCTCAGCAGACTCCGGACGGCACCGTCGTAGACGGCCTGCACCATCGGGATGGTCGCCAGCAGCACCCGCTCGTCGGTGCCGTGCACGTTCTCGTAGCCGACGCCGAAACCGGCGGTGGCCGGGATACCGCGTCCGGCCAGGTAGTTGCCGATGTTCGACGGCCCGGCGATCTTCGGGGTGATGTCCAGCCCCATCGTGGACGCGGTGGCCAGGATGGCCGACCGCAGCGTGGAACCGGGCTCCAGGTGGAACGCGGGCCAGCGGGTGTGCACATCGACGCGGCTGGCCGGGGTGCCCGGCCACAGCGAGTCCACCTGGGTGACCAGGCGGTCCAGCAGCCAGCCGGCCGCCTGCCCGGTGAGTGCGGGAGTGGTCCGGATGTCCACGTTCATCGCGCAGACGTCCGGGGTGGTGGAGAAGCCCTCACCACCGCGAATGCTGGTCACGGTGAGCTTGCCCGGCAGCGGGAACTCCTCGCCGGCGTTGTCCGGCAGGTCGGCGGTGGACAGCACCCGGATCAGGTGCGCCGCCTTCTCCACGGCGTTCGGCGTGGAGGCGGACCCACCGGAATGCGAGGCGATGCCGTGCACGGTCACCGTCGCCCGGAACACGCCCCGGCCACCGGTGACCAGGTGGTCCAGCCCCGGGTATCCGATCATCACCCCGGCGACGTCGTCGGGGGCGCCGGGCCCCTCGAAGTACCGCTTGGCCCCGCTGAACCGGCCGGAGTGCTCATCCAGGTCGAAGAGCAGCACGAGGTTCCCGTGCAGGTCATCGGCCTGTTCCTGCAACCGCGCGGCCAGGTGGCAGAAGATCGCCACCGCCGCCTTCGAGTCGGCAGCGCCCCGGCCGTACAGCCAGCCGCCGTCCACCGCGGCGGAGGTCGGCGCGTAGCTCCAGGCCTGTTCGTTGCCGAAGGGCGCGGTGTCCAGGCAGGCGTTCAACACCCAGCGTTTGCCGCCGTGCCCGCCCTTGATCTCGCAGAACATGCCAAGCGGGGACCCGTCGGGCGACCGCAGCACGGTGCTGGGCAGCTTGTGCTCCAGCAACCAGGCGCGGGTGACCTCCAGGACAGGCTCGTACTTGTCCGTTCCGGCCCGGCTGGGCACCTGGACCAAGGCGCGCAGCAGCGCGACCACGGACTCCTCGTCCTCCTTGGCCGCGGTGAGCGGGTCGTACTCCGGCTTAGGTTTAGCCTGCTCCACAGTGTCCTGGGTGTCCTGCACGGTGTCTTGCCCCGGCATGCCCCTCCTGTCTCCGAGCCGTCATTGTGCGACGTCTGCACAACCCCCGCGCGATGATCTCAGAAACGGGTTGATCAAGATCTCACCCGTTCACTCTGGGAACACCGGGGTACCGGTCGCCATGACCAGGTCTATGGCCACGGCACCATCGAGAGACTCCCGAATGATGTCCGCATGACCCGCATGGCGGCCATGTTCCTGAATGAGATGGAGCACAATCCATCGAATGGACCGCATCGTACCGCCCGGGATGATGCTGTTGATACCCGCGATGTCCACCTGTTGGTCCAGGTCAAATCCCCTGATCGCCTCATCGGTGAGCTTTCCCTGAGTGTCGAGGGCCGCCACGACCGAGTCAACGGTGTCCCCATCCAGCAGGACCGGGTTCTGCTTCGTGGCCAGCGGCGAGCACCGGGCGACGGCCAGCCAGTACCGCTCCACCTCCTCGGCGTGCTTGAGCAGCCACCCCAGCGACAGGGCGCTCGCGCTCGGCGTCGCCCGTAACCGGTCGTCACCGAGCCCGTGCACGGAGCGGCGCAGCACCGCGCGTTGTTCGGCGACGAAGGCCACCAGGGCGTCGTGCTCGGAGGTCACGGAGCGCACGAGAGTCGTCATGCGAACATCATCGCGTCTTGGTCTGACACTTTCACCGGAACCGGGGTCCGATGACGTCTCGCCTCACGCGGCTCGCCACCTGGCTGGACGAGCGGCTACTCGCTCCTTCGCTGGCCAACCAGACCGAGATGTACGCGTCCGATCTGTGTCACCGAGCCCTGCCCTCGGCCGTCGAGCGGGCCCTGGATTGGCCCGATCTGAGCACGGTTCTGCGGAACCACGGGGTCTCCGGCGACCAGGCGCGCTCGCTCATCCGGGCGAGCACAGACCAATGGTTCGACTACGAGACCGAAGAGCGACTCACCAGGTCGGTCCATGAGGAACTGGATCTAGGCCCCATCGCCGGATTCTTCGTCCGCCGTGGTGTCTCCTGGCTGGCGGGTCTCTACCTGTTCCTCGGCACGCTCCCCGCCACCGGGTGTCTCGCTCTGGCGATCACCGGGTACCGTCCGGATTCGGCACCGGGCATCGCCGTCCCGGTCACCGGATTGATCGTCGTGGCCGCGATCTCCATCGCACTGGTCCATTCCGCGGCCTCCCGCCCGCTCGACAAGCCGGGCGAGTTCGCTGTCTCGCTGTGGGGTTATGTACTGTCCGAGCGATACATCCTGCCGTGGATCACCGAATTCATCCCGAAGAAGTTCCCCCGGAACGTCGGCTGGGCGCAGCAGACCTCGGCCGTCGAGGACATGCCCGACTGGACCGAGAACCAGCGGAACCTGATGGTCAGGACGCCTGGAACGGCGAGCTTCGAAGCGGTGCTCCGGGACCGGAGTTCGGGCGCCATCGGCATCGCGGGTCCCCGTGGCGTCGGCAAGACGACACTGCTGCAGCATGTGGCGAAGTTCCAGGACCACACCGCACAACGACCGTTGATCGTGCACACAGCGGCGCCGGTCCAGTTCGAGCCCCCGCGACTTCGTGCTGCACCTGTACGCCTCGATCTGCCAGCAGGTGATCGAGCGGAACAGCGCGCCACCGGTTCACTGGCCGTTACGCCGTCTGGCCACGTCCCTGGTCGCGGCGCTGGGCTATGCGGCGGCCGGCTGGCTGGCGGCCTGGCCGGTCCTCGGGCTGGACCTCCTCGGCCGGCACCTGCCCGCATCGATGGTGAACCTGCTCGCCCTGGTGCCCGCCGGGGTGCTCGTGGCCATGGCATCCCTGCACCTGCTGGAGCTGTTGTTCGGATCGGTCTGGAAGCTGGTGGCCTTCGTCCGCGTCCGGCGCAGCGGATGGGAACAACGTCGAGCGGCCCTGCGTCGTCGCGCCGGCTCCGACCTCGAGTCCATTCGTTTCCTGCAGACCCACACCACAGGGTGGTCAGGCAAGCTCGCCCTGCCTGCAGGCGCCGATCTGACCCGTAACGACACCCGGCAACTCGCCCGGGAAAAGCTGACGTACCCGGAGATCATCGAGAATTTCCGGGTATTTCTGCAGGTCATCAAGGCCGATCACGGCCGAGGGGTGGCGGTGATCATCGGTATCGACGAGCTGGACAAGCTCGCCGACGCGGAACAGGCCTACCGGTTCATCAACGAGATCAAGGGAATCTTCGGCGTCCCGGGCACGATCTATCTGGTCACCATCTCCCAGGACGCGCTGGCCAGTTTCGAACGGCGCGGCATGCCGATCCGGGACGCGTTCGACAGCTCGTTCGACGAAATCGTGCGCGTCGAGCCGCTGTCGCTCCGTGGCACGCTGATGCTGCTGTCCGAACGAGCCGAGCTCCTGGAGCAGGGCTTCGGCGCATTGATCCACTGCATGGCGGGAGGGTTACCCCGGGAGGTCCTCCGAATCACCCGCATGGCCTTGATCGTGGCGACTCGGATCAAGCTCAACCTGGCCGCAACCGCCGAGTCACTGATCGCCGATGACCTCCTGCACAAACGACATGCCTTCACCATCGCGGTCAGCACGGCGACCGCGGACACCAACGACTTCGTTCGGACGCTGCGGACCTGGGCGGCCGACCCGGAAACGCTGCGCACGTCATTCGACACACTGATCATCCGGAACGCGGGTGAGGACCGCGGCTTCGCCGTGCTCCGGCTGCAGGCGGCGGCCTACATCTACCACTGCCAGACCGTCCTGGAGGTGTTCAAGCGGATCGAAGGCCCGGACAACGGCGAGTCCCTCGATCTGCTCGCCGAGGCCAAGCAGGCCATGGCGATCCACCCGCAACTGGCGATCGAACTGATCAACGAGTGCCGGCGGGCGTGGAATCTGCCGGTTCCTGACGAGCCGTCTGCTCCGGTAGCTCCACGCTGACCGGGACCAGGTGACCCCACTCCCCTTCGTAACCGTCCAGCACCGCCTGCTCCGGCCGTGGCGGGCGTACCTCCCACTCCTCCGCCGGCCAGGTCCGCGGCACACTGACCGGGATGTCGGTGCGCACCCTGACCTGGTCGAAGCCGACCTCCGTGTCGAACCGGGAGTCCTCGAACTCCACGCCGCGGCAGAACCGGGCGCCGGCGAAGCTGGCCTTACCGGCGAACGCCGCCTTGCTGAACCACGCGTCGCCGGTGAACCGGGTGCCGGCGAAGCCGGCGCTCTGCTCGAAGGTGGTCTCGCTGAAGCCGGCGTCGGCGTTGAACCGGACCGCGCCGAACCAGGCGCCCTCCAGGAACTGGGCGCCGCCGAACCAGGCGCCGCTGGAGAACCGGGCGCTGCCGAACCAGGTCTCACCCGCGAACCGGGCGCCGCGGAAATCGGCCTGGCCGCCGAAGCGGGTGCCGTCGAAACCGGCGTCGCCGATGAAGCGGGAGCCGCTCAGCCAGGCGTCGCCGACGAAGCTGGCCTTGTCGAAGCGGGCGTTGCGGAACTGGCAGCCGGTGAAGTCCGGATCGATCAGCGTGGCACCGGTGAGGTCCAGGTCGATGTGTGGCCAGAAGGTCCGCGCGGGCAACGCCGGGTCGCCGACGCGCAGGTGATCGGCGAGCACCCGCTGCACGGCCAGCCGGACCTCGCGCTCCTGGTGCTGGGTCGGCGAGTCGATCACGGTGAACGGCATCCGCAGGTAGGCGCAGAACACGTTCACGATGGACTGCCGGTGATCGGGATGCTGCTGGGCGAGCCGTTCGAGGGAGTACAGGCCGGCCAGCCGGACCGGGATGTGTCCGCTGCCCAGCAGCTCGACGGCCTTGCCGTACAGGTCGGCCACCCGGCGCTCGGTGCGGTCCTGCACCTCGGAGGACGCGCGTTCGTAGTCCAGCCGCAGGTCCTCCTGACTCTGCAGCAGCCCCAGCTCGGACGCGCGGATCTTGCGGGCGGCCAGCAGCAGGCCACCCGCGGCACACAGGCACAGCACGACCATGCCCACGACGATCACGATGGCCAGCCTGGCCCGGTCCACCGGCGTGCCGTCGCCGGCGAACCAGATGAGCAGGCCGGTCACGGCCACGGTCAGCAGCGTTCCTATGGCCGCGATCCACGTGACCGCCCGCAGGGACAAGACGGAGATGGCGGGACGATCATGGGTCATTGCATCATTGTGTCGAGTGATCGGGTCGGCCCGCGCCCTGATCAGCAGTAAACCGCGCGTCTGGGGGACGAAATGACCGAGTTCCGTGCAGTGTTCGACGCCATCGTGCACTTTGCCAACGGGGGCGACCTGCGGGTCACCGGCTTCCGCATCGACCTGCCGTCGCCGCACGTCGACGAGGCGGAGATCGGCACGCTGTTCCTCACCTCGCTCGGTCTGCTGATGACCGGGTCGGTGCGGCTGAGCAACGTGTCGATCATCGAGGAGGCGCACAAGGGCACCCGGGGCGTTCCGGTGGCCCGGCAGAGCGAGCGGCGCTTCGTCGAGCTGAACCACGTGATCACCGACGGCATGGTCACCTATCCGGGGCTGCCGGGCCCGGAGATCACCGTCCATCAGGGACGGGAGGTCGAGTACGCCCCGGGGACCTCGTTCGCCATCGACCGGCTGAGCATGGTCGGCAACTCCGGCACCTACCTGGACTCGCCCTACCACCGGTGGGCGGACGGCGCGGACCTCGCGGGCATCGGGCTCGACCGGACCGTGGATCTGCCCGCCGTGGTGGTCCGGGTGGCCGGTGCGGGCTCGCGGGCCGTCGGCACCGGGATGCTGGCCGCGCTGGACGTGCACGGGGCCGCCGTGCTGCTGCACACCGGGGACTCCGCCCGGTTCGGCACGCCTGAGTACGCCGAGGACGCGCATTATCTGACCGAGGACGGCGCGCGGTTGCTGGCCGATCGGGGCGCGGCGCTGGTGGGGATCGACGCGGTCAACATCGACGCGGTAGCGGATCGGACGCGGCCGGCGCATTCGATCCTGCTGCGCGCCGGGATTTCGATCGTCGAGCACCTCACCGGGCTGGATCGGATTCCGGCGACCGGCGCGCGGTTCTCCGCCGTGCCGCTGCG
Source organism: Pseudonocardiaceae bacterium YIM PH 21723 (assembly GCA_003600225.1). Lineage (GTDB taxonomy): Bacteria > Actinomycetota > Actinomycetes > Mycobacteriales > Pseudonocardiaceae > QZFT01. The sequence goes on along the minus strand of QZFT01000045.1, from coordinate 121,200 downwards.
GATCAGCGGCTTCGGCACGGTCCCGGTCCGCGCCTACGCGACGGTCTAGCGGACAGCCGGTACGTGGGCATGCAGTAAGGGTGCCCTTCACTGCATCCAGCGCAGTGAGGGTGCCCCTTACTGCGCTCAACGCAGGGTGGGTGCCCTTCACTGCAAGGGGCGGACCGCCGGTACGACGGAGAACGTGCCGGTCAGGCCCACATAGCGGCCGTCGGCATAGGTGACGTCGGCGGTCACGGTATGCGAGCGCCAGTCCTGGACCTGGACCATCATCGTGCCGTCTGGCTGCGTCCAGGTGAGCAAGTGCCGGAGCGCCCCGAGCCGGGCGATGCTCACCAGGGCGACGCCGCCGTCCCAGCGCACCCGCAACGCGCCTTCGAAACGCAGGTCCACGACGGACCCGTCGGAGTAGGAGACCCGCACGGTCCGGTCCGCGAACGGCGGATCGGCGGTCACGTCGCGGATGACGGGGTCGGCACTCCGACGGGAGAACAGCATTGGGATCTCCAAGCAGCTCGCAGGGAAAGCACTTTCACGGTGCGCCGACCCATGCTCGCCCGTCAATGCGTGAAAAATCCCAGCGGAAACCGCGTCATGAAAACGCCGGAAACCGTTTATTGGCAAGGGAAGCATCCGTGGCCAACAACCGGTTTCCGGCGGGGAGATCAGATGGTCGAGGTGTCGATCACGAACCGGTAGCGCACATCGCTGGCCAGGGTCCGCTCGTAGGCCTCGTTGATCTGGTCGGCGGCGATGACCTCGACCTCGGCGCCGATGCCGTTCCGCGCGCAGAAGTCCAGCATCTCCTGGGTCTCGGCGATGCCCCCGAACAGCGAACCGGTGAGCGTGCGCCTGCCCCGGGCCAGCGCGAAGGCGTTCACCGCGATCGGCGTCTCCGGCAGGCCCAGCTGCACCAGCGCGCCGTCCAGCCGCAGCAGGCTGAGGAAGCGGTTCGCGTCCAGGTCCGCGGACACCGTGTTGAGGATCAGGTCGAAGTAGTTGCGCAGGTCCTTGAAGGTCTGCTTGTCCTTGGTCGCGTAGTACTCGTGCGCACCCAGCCGCAGGCCGTCCTCCTTCTTGGACAGCGACTGGCTCAGCACGGTCACCTCGGCGCCCATCGCCCGGGCGATCTTCACGCCCACGTGCCCGAGGCCACCCATACCGACGATGGCCACCCGCTTACCCGGGCCGGCCGCGTACCTGGCCAGCGGCGAGTACAGGGTGATGCCGGCGCACAGCAGCGGCGCGGCCACATCCAGGCCGATGCCCTCGGGAATGCGCAGCGCGAAGTCCTCGGTGACCACGACGTGCGTGGAGTAACCGCCGTACGTGGGCAGGCCGTCCTTGCCGGTGCCGTTGTAGGTGGGCGTGTTGCCCTTCAGGCAGTGCGGCTCCTGGCCGGCCTGACACGCCTCGCACTCGCGACAGGAGTCGACCATGCAGCCCACGCCCGCGCGGTCGCCGACGGTGAACTTGGTGACCGCCGAGCCGACCTCGGTCACGATGCCGGCGATCTCATGACCGGGCACCATGGGGAACTTGCTACTGCCCCAGTCGTCGTTCACCTGGTGGATGTCCGAGTGGCAGATGCCCGAGTACTTGATCTCGATCAGGACATCGTGCTCACCGACCTCACGGCGCGGCACCGTGGTGCGCTCCAGCGGTCCCTTCGGGGTGGCGGCGGCATAGGCGGCGTAGTCAACTGTGGCGGTCATATCTTTATGGAACAACAGATGCGCATCCGATGTTTCCCAGGACATACCCCAGACGGGTATTCATCGTGAGGGAGCTCTCATGGACACGCTGACCAGATCCGCCATCGCCGCGACCCTGCACTGCCTGACCGGCTGTGCGATCGGTGAGGTGCTGGGCATGGTGCTGGGCACCGCCCTGGACTGGTCCACCGTCACCACGATCGTGGCGTCGGTCCTGCTCGCCTTCGTGTTCGGTTACGGGCTGACCACCCGGTCGGTACTGGCCTCGGGTCTGGGTCTGGCCGCCGCGCTGAAGGTGGCGATCGCCGCGGACACCGTGTCGATCCTGACCATGGAGATCGTCGACAACGCGTTCATGCTCGTGGTGCCGGGGGCGATGAGCGCCGGGCTGGCGACCGCGTTGTTCTGGATCAGCCTGCTGCTATCCCTGGCCATCGCGTTCGTGCTGACCGTTCCGGTCAACCGCTGGCTGATCGCCAGGGGCAAGGGGCACGCCGTGGTGCACGCCCACCACGGTCACCACTGAGCCGGAAACCCGGACCGCCGCCTGATCAGGGTGCAGGCGGCGGCCCGGGTCACCACACGGTTCAGCCGCGCGCGGGAACGCGCTGCCGCTCCTCCTGCTTGCCGAGGAACCGGCTGAGTGCCCATTCACCGGGACCGATGAAGGCGATCAGCAGGAAGGCCCAGCTGTACAGCGCGGCCGCCTCGCCCTTGTTCTGGATGGGCCAGGTTCCGGTCGACTGGTGCACCGAGAAGTAGGCGTAGGCCATGGCCCCCGAGCAGATGACCGCCGCTGTCCTGGTGGCGAGGCCGACCAGGACGAGCAGGCCGCCGACGAGCTCGATGATCGCGGCCCACCAGCCGGGGAAGGAGAACAGTTCCGGCGCGTGCCCACTCATCCCGGAACTCGGGAACCCGAGCAGCTTCGATGCGCCGTGGCAGGCGAACAGCAGCCCGACCACGATCCGGAACAGCGAGACGACCTTGCCTTGATGGCGGTCGAGTGAGTTCATGCTTTCCTCCGTGACAGGGTGCAGGGCTGGCCCGTTACGGACGGACCTTGCGCAGGTTTGTCTCATACGGTTGTTGCGGAGGCAAGGCTCTATAATTTATGTCGCACTAGCGTCATATTGGGATTATGCGCTATACCTGCGCGTTTACCCCGCACAAAACTGGAATTCCCGATTCTTAACACCGCAGGTCAAGCTGTCAATTCTTCATTTGACTCGTACAGGCGACCGATAGGCCTATCACACGCTGGTTATGGGTTCTGCGAATATTCTTAGTCTTCGAACCCCGGCGGCAGCGGTCCCAAATGCGGCAACACGGTCCGGGCGATGTCCTCCAGCTGCTCCCGCTGCAGCGGGGACAAATGGTCCAGGAAATCCTTGCGCACGGCACTCAGATGCACCGGCGCGGCCTTTTCCAGCGCAGTCAGCCCCTCCGGGGTGAGCACCGCGATGGCCCGGCGGGGATCTTCCGGGTCCTCCAGGCGCCGCACCAGGCCCCGGTCCTGCATCCGGCGGATCTGGTGTGAGATGCGACTCTTGGACCACTGCGCCTCGTTGCCCAGTTCGGACAGGCCCAACCGGTGCCCATCGGCCTCGGACAGCAGGATGAGCATCGTGTAGTCCGCATGCGACATTCCGACCGAACGCAGGTTCTGGTTCAGTCGGCCTTCCAGCATTTCGCTCATGGCGATGAACGCCCGCCAGCACCGCAGCAAGTCCGCATCCAGGTATCGCGATTCGAACACCATGACAGGGTACGGTGGCGGGCGGGGGCTGACCCGCCCGCCACCGGATGTGAGACCTGCGCCATGGGTGATCAGCCCAGCACGCTGAAGGTGCCGTGAAGCCGCAAGGTCTGTGGTTCGGGGAGGGTGATCTCCGCGGTCACCGTCCGGTTCTTCCAGTTCTGCACCTGCCGCACCGAGGTGCCGTCCCGCTCCACCCAGCGCAGCTCGTAGACCTGGTCGGCGAGCTTGCGGTGGACGATGCGCTCGTCCCCTTCCGCCGGGTCCTGACCGGCGAGCACCGTCCAGTGCATCCGGTCGGCGCCGGTGAACTTCAGGGAGAACTCGAACCCGTTGTCATAGGAGATCTTCAGCTGTTCGCCGGCGAACGGCGGGGATTCCCGGTGCCCGGCACCCAGTGACCACGCGGCGGGCTGGTCGTCGGCGTCCCGGCCACCCACGATCAGCGTGTCGGAACCGGGCACCGCGGTGATGGCGTTCAGCCCGCGAGACGCGGGTTTGGCTTGTCGCTGCCACCGGTTGTCCTTCCAGGCGAGTAGTTCCGTGTGCCCGCCGGACTTGCGCCACGGGTCGATCAGGTAGTCACCGGTCACGGCGAGGACCTCACCGGAGGCCGTCCGGGTGAACGACTTGAAGCCGCTCTCCGGCACGTCGACGGTCTCGGTCGGCGTCCACCGGGTGCCGTCCCAGTGGGCGGCCACCGGGATCTGCGTGCCGTCCCGCACCGAGAACCCGCCCACCCAGACGTCATCCGGGGCGAAGGCGGTCACCGCGTTCAGCGTGGCGGCGAAGCCGACCTGGATCCGGCGCCAGGACTGGCCGTCGTAGTACAGCAGCAGCGCGTCGCCGTCGTGCTCGGCCCACCAGCTGCCGCCCACCACCCAGGCCTCGTTCTGGCCGGTGCCCGCCACGCCGAGCAACGCGGCGTCCGCGCCGCGCGGCAGGCCGAGGTCCGGCACCGTCGCCTGGGTCCAGCCGGTTCCGTTCCACAGCTGGACGGCGGGGATCCGCCGGCCGTCGCCGGGCAGCTTGATGTTGTCCTGGTACCAGCCGACCGCCATCGCCCGGCTCGCCGACAGCGGGGCCACCGCGTGCATGGCCTGCTGGAACTGACCGGTGCGGTCGTAGTCGTACCGGGTCCAGCCGCGGCCGTTGAAGTGCGCGGAGGCCGACTGGCCGACCGCCCACACGTCGCTCGGGCCACGGGCGGCGAGCCCGGAGACGGCGGAGTCCAGCTCGGGCAGCGGCTCAGCCGTCCACTTCGCACCGTCCCATTTGGACACTGATCGGTCCGCGGCCAGGATGTTGTTCTCGTCGAAGGCGATCAGCTGCTCCACCGGCAACCACGGGGTGCCTTCCATCCGTTGCCACCCGGCGTCGGGGGCGGCGAAGGTGAGGCCGGGCGAGGTCAGCAGCACGGCCGTGGTCCCGGTCAGCAGGGCGGCGGGCAGCAGTAGAGCGAGCAGTTTCTTTCTCATCGGGGTCCTATTCGATGACGAAGTCGAAGCAGGCGCGGAAGGAGTTGCCCTCGACGGCTTTCAGCTGGACCAGCAACTCCGGGTCGAACAGGAAGTCGACCTTGTTGGTCCCGTCGATGTCCATGCCGTACGCCTTGATCGCCCCCGGGAAGTACAGCTGGGTGACCAGCAGCTTTCCGCCGGGGCGCTGGACATGCAGGTGGATGTGCGGGGTGCGGAAGCCACCGGTGCCGTCGTAGCTGCGCGGCACGATGGTCTGCAGCCGGTAGCAGCCGTCGACGTCGGCGAACTGGTGTCCGCGCAGCCGGTAGCCGCCGTTGTCGTAGTCGCCGTGCCGGTCCGCCTGCCAGAAGTCCAGCAGCGCGCCGGGGACCGGACGGCAGTCCTTGGTCATGACCTGGCCGGTCAGCGTGAGCAGCGCTCCGGAGATGCCGGACTCGACCAGGTCGATCCGCTGCGGCGAGCTGGGCCGGTAGAACGGCCCCTCCATCTGCTCCGGAGTGATCTTCTTGGTGGTGCAGGGCGTCAGCGGCGCGTAGTGCGCGGCCGGCTCGATCGTGGACTCGGTCGCAGGGCGGTGGGCGATGGCGAGGCCGGCACCGGCGACCGCCAGCGTGGCGCCCGCGGCGAACAGGCCGCGCCGGGTGGTGGGGTTGCGCATCGGGATCACCAATCACAGGGTTGATGTGTCAACTATGAATCTAGGATTGGTCAGTTGACGCGTCAACCAAGGTTTCCGCTCACCGGATTGCCGGCTCCGAAGTTGGCGATGTTCGCGGCGAAGCCCCGAACATCGCCAACTTCGGGACCACTGAGCCATTCCACCCGTCGCGTCATAGGCTGCGCGCATGAGTTCACGGCCTGCGCTGGGAGCGGGACACGGCGGCCCGGTGACCCTGCTGACCCGGATGGTGGCGCGCAGCCGCGACGAGGAACATCGCGCGGCGACGCCCCTGGAGCTGTTCTTCGACCTGTGTTTCGTGGTCGCCGTCGCACAGGCGGGCGCCCGGCTGGTGCACGCGATCGCCGAAGGTGAATGGCAGCACGGCATCCTGTCGTACCTGATCGTCTTCTTCGCGATCTGGTGGGCGTGGGTGAACTTCAGCTGGTTCGCCTCCGCCTACGACTGCGATGACGTGCCCTACCGGCTGCTGACCCTGGTGCAGATCGTCGGCGTGCTGGTCCTCGCCGCGGGCATCCCGGCGGCCTTCGACCGCGGCGAGTTCCTCGTCTCGGTGATCGGCTACCTGTTCATGCGGCTGGCGCTGACCGTGCAGTGGCTGCGCGCCGCCCGCAACGCGCACGGTCCGGCCCGCACCACGGCGCTGCGCTACGCCGCCGGGCTGGTCGTGGTGCAGCTGGCCTGGGTATTGCTGCTCCTGGCCCCCTCCCCCGTGTGGCTGTTCGCCTTCTGGCCCCTCGCCCTGGCCGAGATCCTGGTGCCCGCGTTCGCCGAGCGGTCCCAGCAGACTCCGTGGCACGCCAGGCACATCGGCGAGCGGTACGGGCTGTTCACCATCATCATGCTGGGCGAGACCGTCGCCGCCGCCACGGTCGCCGTCCAGTCCGCCGTGGACGATTCGGCGGCGCTGGCCGATCTGCTGCCCATCGCGGCCGGCGGCCTGGTGATCGTGTTCGCCGCGTTCTGGATCTACTTCGCCGTGCCGGTGCACGAGTACCTGCAGTCCAACCGCGAGTCCTTCGCCTGGGGCTACGGCCATTACGTGATCTTCGGGTCGGCGGCGGCGATCGGCGCGGGCATCGAGGTGGCCGTCGAACAGGCGACCCACCACGCGCATGTCTCGCTGCTGACAGCATCGCTGGCGGTGACCGTGCCGACGGCACTGTTCATGCTGACCGTGTGGCTGGTGCACGTCCGGCACTTCAAGCGTGGCGCCGAGCAACTGGTACTCCCGGTGGGCGCGCTGCTGGTGCTGGCGGCGTCGTTCGCCGGCCACTGGGCGGTCCCGGTAGCGGGCTTGGCCTCAGCGGTGACCGTCGCCTGCGGCTTGCAACTGGCCACCCGCCGCGAAGTGCTCTGATCTTCCAGGAATCCCGAAGTTGACGATGTTCGGGACTCGTTCCTCACCGCGAACATCGTCAACTTCGGAGCTCTGATCAGCTCCAGGTGATCACGGGTGGGCGGACGGCGGCACACCGCGGCTGCCCCTTGGCGTCGGTGAGGGTCAGCCGCCCTGCTCGTCCACCGCACCCCAATTGAGGTAGATGAACCGCTCCCCCGGCCTGCCCTGTACATACGGCCCGGTGATGTCGGTGCCGGTGAGCACACAGTCGAGGGACCAGCGCGCCGAGGCGGCGTTCCCCGGTTGCGGGTCGAGGAGCTCGTGCCCCTTCCCGCGCCGCTGCACCGCCACGTGGACATTGCGGTATCCGGGGAAGTTCGGCGCGGCGGGGCAGTCCAGGCCGGGCAGTCCGGTGGCCTCGATGCGGACGGTGAGCGGTACTCCAGCCATAGGCGGATCGTAAGGCTCAGCGGGGTTTCCGGCCCCAGACGGAGACCATGGTCAGCGACAGGTCGGTGAAGTCGCCGTCCAACTGGGCCAAGCCCGCGTCCAGGTCCCGCTGGTCGAGCAGGCCCTGCTCCACCATCGCGGGCGCCACCTGCTGCAAGGACAGCCGCAGTACCTCGTCGGCATTGCCACCCCGGCCGGAGAAACCCGCGGTCAACCGCACCCCGACATCCCGCAGCCCGGCCGCGGTGAACATCCTGGGCAGCCGTAAGGGCAGATCGAGGTTCACCCGCATGGTGTCGACCAGCAGCACCATCACGGCACGCATGCAACGGTCGAAGGGGGTGCCCGGCGCGCAGGCGCCGTGCAGGACGACCCCGTCGGCGCACACCCAGCCACCCGGAGCCGCCCAGCGGACCAGCTTGCCGATGGTGTCCGCCGGATTCGGCAGGTGCTCCAGCACCGCCCGGGAGTGGATCAGGTCGAAGGAGTTGTCCGGGAACTCGTCGCGGGTGACGTCGTGGCTCAGCGCGGTGAGGTTCGGCGGATCGGCCGGCAGCAGGCTGACATCGAGGTCGGTGGCCACCGTCTCGCACGGCGCGCTGTGCTCGGCGAGGAATCGGGCGATCGACCCGGCACCGGCGCCGATCTCCAGACATCGCCTGCCCGGCCGCAGCCCACGTTCCAGGAGCACCTGGCGGGTGATCGGATCGGCGAAATCCTGCAACGCGCGCAATCGTCGCTGTTCCAGCGGTATCGAGTGTTCGAGCAGGCCGGCGCCGTAGCCCCCACTATCCGTCATGCTTCCGCCCTCCCGACGAAGCCGATCGACTCACGGTAGCCCGGAAGTGATCAACCCGGAGAGCGTTTACCGATTCAGCAGTAGCCTGCCGCCATGAGCGCTGTGCGGCGTTGGCGGGAAGCCCTGCGTGCGTGGGAGATACCGGACGAGGTGCTGAGCCGGGCTCCCCGGTCGCCGTGGGTGTTGCCCCGGCAGGTGTTCGTCCGGCGGGCCGACGCGCAACTGGCGGACCCGATCGGCGCGACCTACCGGCGGGCCATAGCCGAGCTGAGCGTCCCGGGAACCGTCCTGGATGTGGGTGCGGCGGCCGGGGCGACCAGCCTGCCACTGCTCGCTGCGGGCCAGGTGACCGGGCTGACCGTGGTCGACGCCGACGCGGAACTGACCGAGGCCTGCGTCGCCCGGGCCACCCGGCTGGGGGTGCCGGTCGATCGGCTGCCCGGCCGGTGGCCGGAGGTCGCCGCCCGGGCACCGGTCGCGGACGTGGTGCTGTGCGGCAACGTGCTCTACAACGTCGCCGACCTGGAACCGTTCGTGGCGGCGTTGACCACGCACGCCCGGCGCGCGGTGATCGTCGAGACCGCCGCCCGCCATCCGCTCACCGAGCTCAACCCGCTGTGGCAGCGGTTCCACGGCATCACCCGGCCCGCCGGACCCGACATCGAGGAGCTCCTCGCGGCGCTCGGCGAACTCGGCGTGTACCCGGAGGTCGAGGCGTGGCGCCGCCCGCCGGAACCCGAGTACGCCACGTTCGCCGAACTGGTCGAGGTCACCCGTACCCGGCTCTGCCTACCGTCCACTGTGGACCCTGAGGTCGACCGGGCGCTCCGCGAACTGGGCCACTCCCCCGACTGCCCACCGGATCTGGGTTCGTCCGGCCGCGACCTGGTCACGCTCAGCTGGGCGGGGTCAGGATGAGGTATGGACTTCGTCTTGCTGCACGGCACCACCCAGGCTCCTGAGGGCTGGTCGCCGCTGATCACCGCGTTGACCGGCCGCGGCCACCGGGCGCTGACCGTCGACTTCCCGACCGATCGGCCCGAGCTGACGGCGGCGGGGTACGCGGAGATCGCGGCCGCTCAGGTCACCGCGACCGATCCGGTCGTCGTCGCCCACTCGGGTTCCGGACTGCTGCTCCCCGCGGTGGCGGAGGCGCTACAGGCGAGCCGGCTGGTCTGGCTGGCCGCCGCGGTGCCGGACTTCGCCGGCGGACGCGGGTTCGCCGACCAGCTACGGGCATTCGGTACGGAGATCGCCGGGGACGAATGGCGCGCGTTCGGCCGGCAGATCGCCGAGGATCCCCTGGTGGCCGCGTATTTCGCGTTCCACGACTGCGATCTGCCGACGCTGCGCTGGGCGGTGACGACCATGCGGCTGTTCTACCCGGAGGCGGTGTACGCCGAAGCCCCTCCCCCGCGACCCGGGCTGCCCTCGACGTTCGTGCTCCCCCGGGAAGATCGGACACTGCGCCCGGAGTGGATGCGGCAGGTCGCCCGCGAACGCCTCGGCGTCACCCCGATCGAGGTGGACGGCGGGCACTTCCCCCACGTGTCCCGGCCGGATCAGCTCGCGGAGATCCTGTCCGGCCTGCTGCCCCGGAAGGTCGCCCGGTAGGTGGTCGGCGACACGCCCAGCGACTCCTGAAGGTGCAGGCGCAGCGAGCCGCCGGTGCCGAACCCGGCCTGTTCGGCGACCCGGTCCACCGGCAGGTCGGTGCACTCCAGCAGCCAGCGGGCCCGGTGCAGGCGCTGCTGGTTGAGCCACTGCATGGGCGACATCCCGGTCTCCTCGCGGAACCGGCGGGTCAGCGTGCGCTTGCTCAGGCCGGAGCAGCGGGCGATCCCGTCCAGGTCGGTCACCTCGCCGAGGTGGTCGAGTAGCCAGGTCCGCACCTCGGAGGTGGTGGACGTGTCGTCCTGGACCACCGGCTGGGCGATGAACTGGGCCTGACCGCCCTCCCGGTGCGGTGGCACCACGTTGCGCCGGGCGACGTCGGCGGCGACGGCCGCACCGTGATCCCGCCGGATCAGGTGCAGGCACAGGTCGACTCCGGCCGCACCGCCCGCGGAGGTGAGCACGTCGCCGTCGTCGGTGTACAGCACATCGGGGTCCAGCAGGACATCGGGGAACGCCCGCCGGAAGGCGTCCTCGGAGCACCAGTGGGTCGTCGCCGGACGACCGCTGAGCAACCCGGCCGCGGCGAGCACGAAGGCCCCGGTGCAGATCGAGGCGATCCGGGTGCCGGGCCGGATCATGGCCAGCGCGGCGGCCAGCGGGCCGGTCAGCGGGGCGGTGATCTCCGCGTCGCCGGGATCGTGCGCCGACGGGATCATCACCGTATCGGCCACCGCCAGGGCTTCCGGCCCGCGGTCGATCATCAGGTGGAAGTCCGCGTTCACCCGCACCATCCCGGGCTCCGGCGTGCAGGTGATCACCTCGTAACGCCCCCGGGCGGCGCCGAACAGCTCGTGCACGAGTCCGAGTTCCATCGGCCGCACCCCGGGCCGGGCGAGTACCACCACGCGATGCACCATGGCCCGATTCTGACACATGTTGTCTTCGAGCCAATGGCAGCGGCCGCCACCCGGCGGGCAGAGTCGGCGGTATGAACGTTCTCTGGGTACTCGCCCATCCGGAAGGCCGGTCGCTGAACAGCGCGCTGCACCGGGACGGCGTCGCCGCGCTGACCGAGGCCGGCCACCATGTCGAGGTCTCCGACCTCTATGCGATGAAGTGGAATCCGGTCGTCGACCGGGACGACTTCGAGTCGGTCACCGACGAGCGGCTACACGTCGCCAAGGCGTCCAGCGACGCCGTCGACACCGGCACGCTGAGCCCGGACATCCGCGCCGAGCAGGCGAAACTGGATCGCGCGGACCTGGTGGTCCTGCAGTTCCCACTGTGGTGGTTCGGCCCGCCCGCGATCCTCAAGGGCTGGATCGACCGGGTTTTCGTCCGCGGCTACGCCTACGGCCTCCCGGACCCCGACCGCCCGGGCCGCTTCCGGACCTACGGCGACGGCGGCCTGGCCGGCAAGCGCGCGCTCGCGGTCGTCACCATCGGCGGCCGGGAACAGGGGTATGAGCCGCGCGGCCTCGCCGGTTCGCTGGAGGAAGTGCTCTTCCCGCTGCTGCACGGCACCTTCTTCTACACCGGTATGCAGCCGCTGCCACCGCTGGCCGTCTACAGCGCCGACCGGACCTCCGAGGAGCGGTACCAGGAGCTCGCCGGCCGGCTGCGCACCCGGCTGGCGGAGGCGGAGACCACGCCGCCGATCCCATACCGGACCCAGCACGGCGGCGACTACGACGAGAACCTGGTGCTGCGACCGGACATCGCACCCGGCGAAACCGGCCTGGGCACCACCCGGGTCACCCTGGATCAGTGACGCGGCCGAGCAGCCCGCTCAGCTCACCGGCCAGGGCGACCGAGGCCTCGATCTCGACCTTGCGGATGGACACGCTCTCCGCGAGGAAACCGAACGGCATGCCGAGCTTGCGGCAGAAGGCGATCAGGTCCCGGGCGTTGACCAGGCAGTGCTCGTAGGACTCGGCCAGCGTGTCGTCCGCGTGCCGCAGGGAGTTCTCCAGCCAGCGCGGAACACCGACGCCGAGCCACTGGAGGAATTCGAGGGTCCTCACCGAACCGCACACCGAGAGCGTGAACAGGATGGGCTTGGGTGCCAGCTGCCGCTCGCGGCAGGCGTAGTAGTAGTCGGAGACCATGCTCTTCACCGCGTCGGCGCTGTAGATGACCTGCGAGATGAAGTACGAGCATCCCGCTTCCTGCTTGGCGATCAGCCGCAGATACTCGTCGGGGCGCTCGGCGATGGCGACACCGCCGAGCAGCAGGTCCGGCCGGACACTCCGGCGCAGGGCCTGCGCCTCGGACAGCCGGGTCAGCACCGTCTTGTCCTTCGAGGAGGCACCGACGAAGACACCGAGCACGCGATCGGTGTCGGCCGTCCGCATCCAGGTCCGCAACTCGTCCTCGGCGTACTTGCCGACGCACCGGTAGATCACCGCGGGCCGGTTCCACCCGTCGAGGTATTCCGCGTGGTAGGCGGCCGGATCCATGGTCGGCAGGTACGGGAACGGCCGCTCCTCCGAGTTGCGGTCGCTCTCGTCATCGATGTCGTAGAGCGCCAAACCGTCCACGTTGAGGTGCTCCAGCCGCGCCAGGGTGGCCGCGGTGATCTCCCGGATCCGCTCGGGAGTGGTGCTCAGCCGCGGCGGCGTGATGCCGAACAGCAGGACACCGTCCTCGGCATCGGTCACCAGCTTCCGGAAAGCCACGTCAGGGCTGCGGTCCACCATGAATCGGAAGCTAGCAGCTCCCCCACCAGCACAAAAAACCCCACCTCCGTAAATCAGAGGTGGGGCTGTGGTGCGCGATACTGGGATTGAACCAGTGACCCCTTCCGTGTCAGGGAAGTGCTCTCCCGCTGAGCTAATCGCGCGAGGCGGAGGCGGGAATCGAACCCGCGTACAGGGCTTTGCAGGCCCTTGCCTAAGCCACTCGGCCACTCCGCCGCCTGTCGAAACCTGCGGCCATTGAGTGGACGAGCTTTCCGACGTGCTTGGTGCTACGGTCACGGTGAACTGCGACCGTATTCCGAGCGGATGACGAGACTCGAACTCGCGACCCTCACCTTGGCAAGGTGATGCGCTACCAACTGCGCTACATCCGCATTCACAAAAGCTTTGTGAGGCTTGCGATTCACTGGATTGTCTTCCGGTGTTTCGCGCCCCGTTGCCGTTGCATGCAGAACATTAGCGGACGGGGTTCCCCAGGATCAAATCGGGGTGCCCGTTTCGCGTATCGCGGACACCCGTACCACCTCTGATCAGCCCAAATCGGTCGCAATCAGGTGAGTCAGGGCGTCATCGACGTTGACCCACAGGTTCTCGTTGCCGGGCATCACGACGTCGTAGGTGCGGTCCAGGAACTCGGCGAGCTCCTGAGCCGATGCCTCGAACATCGCGTGACCGGACGGGGAGCTCAGTTCGATGACGACGATCTCCGGCTCATCGATGACCGGACGAATCCGGACATCACCGTCGCCGGCGTCGGCGATCAGGCCGTCAGCGAGCAGGTCCCGGGAGAAGACCCACTCGACCCAACCGGACCGGCCGGTCCGGAATGCGGCCACAACTGCATAGGGATCGCGGGTGTCGTAGCGAAGCTCGACCTGGACAGGCACGGAGGGAGTCCGTGGTGCCATGAGATCGAAAACCGCAGTGCTACGCAGGGTTACGTGGTCGTTGCGCATGGTCGCCGCCTTTCTTGCACCTTCCCGGTCGGAGAAACGACCGAGCGCCATGTCTGTGACGCTAAATGTGGTCCCGGAGCGCCGGTAGATACAGCTAGATCACTCCATAGGACTAGCACCACTGCCCAGGGCAATCGGTTCGTAGCGGAGAGTGTTCGACCGGGATACTCCCCCCACTGTTCCGTGGACTAGCGTGAACCAAAACTCGCCGATGCGCGAACGATAGACGTGAGGTTCCCTCTCGTGGCCGAAAGACCGGCGCAAGCAGCGCCCCCGGATGCCGGGGTGCGATCAGTGATGCGGACAGCAGCAGCTGCCGGGTCACCCACCGACTCTGAGCTGGTCAGCCGGGTTGTCAACGGCGATCAGCGGGCTTTTGCGGAGCTGTACGACCGCTACCGCAGGCAGGCCTATTCGCTCGCACGTCGAATCTGTGTTCAGCAGGACATCGCCGAGGAGGTCGTGCAGGAGGCGTTCCTCTACCTGTGGCGCGAGCCCGCCAGATTCAACCCGGACAGGGGGTCCTTCGGGACCTGGATCCTGATGCTGGTGCATCACCGGTCGGTGGACGCGGTGCGGAAAGAGACCTCCGTCCGTAACCGAATCGTTGCACAAGTTGAAGAGGGCATCGGGCCCGATGAACCCGGAGCCGACGTCAAGGCGCTGACGGCGGTGATGGGCGGTGAGGTGCGTGAAGCACTTCAGCGGCTACCGCTCGAACAGCGGCAGGCCCTCACCCTGGCTTATTACGGTGGGTACACGCAGAACGAAGTGGCGGCGCTCATCGGCGTGCCACTGGGCACGGTGAAATCGAGAATGTTCTCTGGAATGGCGCGACTCAGAATCCTGCTCGCCTCCCTGCTGCCGGGAGACGGCGTGATCGGGGCGAAATCATGAACACGCATCAGAAACGGCTGAGCTGCGAGAACCAGGAGCTTGCGGCCGCTTGGGCCTGGAAGACCCTGGAACCCGCCGAAGAGGCGTTGATCACGGGGCACCTCGATGGCTGCGCCGTGTGCCAGGCCGTCGTCGCACAGGCCTATGAAGTCGGTGCCGCCCTCGGCAGTGCCGTCGAACAGGAAGAGCCGCCCGCCTCGCTGCGGGAGTCCCTCCTGGCCAAGGTCGCGGCGGAACCGCGGGCTCAGGCGCCGGTAGATCCTGTCTCCACGCCTGTCGGACCTGTTGTTCCCACCGCCACGAACGTGCACTCCCTGGACGCGGCCCGCGTCAAGCGGAGCGGCCGGGGGCGCACCTGGCTGGCGGCAGCGGCAGCGGCGATCGTGTTGGCGGGCGGCACCGGGCTCGGTGTCGGATTCGTGAACGCCGATCGGGACCGTGACGCTCAGGCCGCCAAGGTGTCACAGCTGAGCCAGATCCTGGCCGTCGCTGGCGACCCGTCGGCGAAGCGGATCGCGCTCGCCGCCAAGGACAGCGACAAGCAGGCTGTGGCACTGGTCGTCACCGACCACTCGGCAGCGGTGCTGTCCAACGCGCTGAACGCCAACGACACCAGCAAGAACATCTACGTGGTGTGGGGCATCGGTGGCGGGCAGCCGGTACCGCTGGGCACCTTCGACGTGAACGGATCCGGTTCGCAGCCGGTCAGCTACTCCGGGAGCAAGGAGTCCTACCGCGGCTACGCCGTCTCCATCGAGAACGGCCGCACCGCACCAGCCGCACCCAGCACCGTGGTGGCCATGGGGTTCGCCTGAATCGGCCCCCGATTTCACTCAGTGAAGGTCATCATGTAATGTTCTCCATGTCGCCAGGGAGACCCGGCGACGGGAGAGCTAGCGCGTTTAGCTCAGCGGGAGAGCGCTTCGTTCACACCGAAGAGGTCACTGGTTCGATCCCAGTATCGCGCACGATGGCACGAGGGCTGTATCTGCAGAAAACGCAGATGCAGCCCTCGTGTCTATTTCTGTGGGGCTCTCGCCCCACGCCCCGAGGCAGGAGGGACTTCGTCCCCCTGCGCCCCCTTTCGGCTCGCTCGCTTCGCTCGCATTGCTGTGTGTGTGGGGGGGTGGTGATTCTTGGGGGTTGGTGGTCGGGTAAGATCTGTTCCAACATCCTGCGCGATTAGCTCAGCGGGAGAGCACTTCCCTGACACGGAAGGGGTCACTGGTTCAATCCCAGTATCGCGCACCACAGCATTACCACAGCTAGATGGCAGTTCCATGAGACCCACCTCTGATATCGGAGGTGGGTTTTTCCTTGTCATCTGGCGAAAATCCGGCGTGATCCACATTCACCACGAATCGGGCCTGATCCGCCGCAGGGTGCCGGAACCAGTCGCACGGTTCCCCAAGGTCGGACTCGCCACCAGCCGGTGACCGGATCAGCAGGCGAGACGACAAATGGCAAGGAGTCGCACTCCCTGCCATGTTCATTGTCTAGCAGCCCCGGGGGCTTGCGGCAAGGCCCGGGTCGTGCCGCAGAATCCTCCGGCCGGAGCCAGGACAGACACAGGGGGACGTGGCGAATGCTTGATGCTGACCGCAGTGCGGCGAAGTACGTGCTGGACTTCGCGGAGCTCGACCGGACGCGGGCCGGGGTGGCCGGCGGCAAGGGCGCGAACCTGGGGGAACTGTCGCGGCTAGACGGTATCCGGGTACCGGCCGGCTTCTGCGTCACGACGGACGCCTTCGAGCGGATCATGGCCGAAGCCCCGTCGATCGACGATCGGCTCGACCGGCTGTCACGGCTGGAGCCGGACGATCGGGAGGCGATCCGCACGCTCAGCGCCGAGATCCGCCTGGCCCTGGAAGGGACCACCATCCCCAGCGAGCTGGAGGCCGCCATCACCGGCGCGCACGCCCGGCTCGGCGAGCAGGCCGCGTACGCCGTCCGATCCAGCGCGACGGCGGAGGATCTGCCGACTGCCTCGTTCGCGGGCCAGCAGGACACGTATCTGAACGTCCGGGGACCGGCGGCGATCCTGGAGCACGTCAGCCGGTGCTGGGCCTCGCTCTTCCTCGAGCGCGCCGTGATCTACCGGCTGCGGAACGGCTTCGACCACCGGAAGGTGACCATGGCGGTGGTCGTGCAGCAGATGGTCCTCCCGCACGCGTCCGGCGTCCTGTTCACGGCCGACCCCATCACCTCCAACCGGAAGTTCACCTCCGTGGAAGCCTGCTTCGGTCTCGGTGAAGCGCTGGTCTCCGGCTTGGTGAACCCGGACGTCTACCGGGTGCGCGACGACAGCATCGTCGCCAAGACCGTCGCCGCCGGGCAACCGGCGCTCACGGATGCGCAGGTCGTGCAGGTGGCACAGCTGGGCCGGCGGATCGAAGCGCACTTCGGCCGCCCCCAGGACATCGAATGGTGCCTGGACGATGAGGGCTTCCACATCGTCCAGAGCCGGCCGATCACCACCCTGTTCCCCACCCCCGCGGCCCGGGACCAGCAGAACCGCGTCTATGTCTCCACCGGCCACGGGCAGATGATGACCGACGCCATGAAGCCCCTCGGGCTCTCCTTCTTCCTGCTGGTGACCCCGGCGCCCATGTACGACGTCGGGGGACGGCTGTACGTCGACGTCACCGAGCGCCTGGCCTCGCCGAGGACCCGGGCCGGCCTCCTGGAGGTCATGGGCAAAGGCGACCCGTTGATCAGGGATGCGCTGGAGACCGTCCTCGAACGCGACTTCATCCGGCCGGTCCCGGATGAAGGGTCTTCAGCGGTCCCGCCGGCCGGCGTGGCGCCGGCCCCGATCGAGACCGATCCGGCCGTCGTCACCGAGCTGATCGAGCGCAGCCAGGCCTCCATCGCGACTCTGAAGCGCGACATCCGGAGGAAGTCCGGACCGGAGCTGCTCGACTTCATCGAGGCGGACATCGGCGAGCTGAAGCGGATCTTGTTCGACCCGCGGAGCACCCAGGTGTTCATGTCGGCGTGGGAAGCGAGCTTCTGGCTCAACGAGCACCTGGAGGCGTGGCTGGACGAGAAGAACGCGGCCGACACGCTCAGCCAGTCCGTCCCCAACAACATCACGTCGGAGATGGGGCTGGCGCTCCTGGATGTCGCGGACGTGATCCGCCCGCATCCGGACGTGGTGGACTTCCTGCAGCGGGTCGACGACGAGAGTTTCCTGGACGAGCTGGACAGGTTCGCGGGCGGCAGGGAGGCCCGCGACGCCATTCAGGCGTTCCTCGACAGATACGGCATGCGCTGTGTGGGCGAGATCGACATCACGAGGCCGCGGTGGAGCGAGCGCCCCAGCACGCTCGTGCCCGTCATCCTCGGCAACGTCAGGAACTTCGAGCCCGGCGCCGGCGAGCGGCGCTTCGAACAGGGGCGGCAGGAGGCACAGCGCAAGGAGCAGGAGCTGATGGAGCGCCTGCGGACCCTGCCGGACGGAGAGCGGAAGGCCGACGAGGTCAAGTCGAGGATCGACCGGGTCCGAACCTTCATCGGGTACCGGGAGTATCCGAAGTACGGCTGGATGAGCCGCAACTTCGTGTACAAGCAGGCCTTGCTGGGTGAGGCCGAGCGCCTCGTACGACGGAACGTGCTGCGGGAGAAGGAGGACATCTTCTACCTCACGTTCGCCGAGCTCGGTGAGGTGGTGCGCACCGAGCAGGTGGATGACCGGCTCATCCGGCGGCGCAAGGACGACTTCACCTCGTATGAAGCGCTCACGCCACCACGGGTGCTCACCTCGGAGGGTGAGGGCCTCACCGGGGCCTACCGGCGCGAGGATCTTCCAGCAGGCGCGCTCGTCGGCGTGGCGGTGTCCACCGGGACCATCGAGGGGCGGGCCCGCGTCATCCTGGATCTCGCGCAGGCCGACCTCGAACCCGGCGACATCCTGGTCACGGCCTCCACTGACCCCAGCTGGACGCCCCTGTTCGTGGCGATCAAGGGCCTGGTCACGGAGGTGGGTGGCCTCATGACCCATGGCGCGGTGGTCGCACGGGAGTACGGCTTGCCGGCCGTCGTGGGTGTGGAGCACGCCACCAGCCTGATCCGGGATGGGCAGCGGATCCGAGTGGACGGAACAAACGGGTATGTCGAGATCCTGTCCTAGCCACGCTGCGCCGGACGGGAGTACGACCTCATGACCGCTCGGGTGCACACGACCGCCGGAACCGTCCAGGGAACCTGGGAAGACGGGGTGGCCGTGTTCCGCGGTGTTCCCTTCGCCGCGCCACCGGTCGGGCCACGTCGGTTCGCCGCCCCGCAACCGCCGGAGCCGTGGGACGGCATCCGCGAGGCCACCGAATTCGGTACTCCCCCGCCACAACCCCGGCACGTGACCACGGGCGATGACTGGCTGACCCTCGCCGTCTGGACTCCAGCTCCCGGCCGCACCGGGCTGCCGGTCGTCGTGTGGATCAGCGGCGGCAAGTACCTGCACTGCAACACGGCCAATCCACACTTCGCCGGCGCGGTCATGGCCAGTGAAGGCGTGGTGGTGGTCAGCGCTCACTATCGAAGCGGCTTCAAAGGCTTCGCTCATCTCGACGGCGCACCCGGCAACCGCGGGTTGCTCGACCAGCTCGCCACGCTGCGCTGGGTGCGGGACAACATCACCGCGTTCGGCGGCGATCCGGCGAACGTCACCGTCCTGGGCCAGTCCGCCGGAGCCGGCTCGATAGCCGCGCTGCTGGCGATGCCGGCGGCGGCCGGGCTGTTCCGCCGCGCCATCCTGCAGAGCCTACCGGGGACCTACTTCACCCCCGCGCTCGCCACCGACATCGCGACCGAGATCAGCGCCGAACTCGGCCGCTCGCCACGGGCAGCCGACCTCGCCGCAGTGCCGCCGCGGACGCTTGTCGAAGCCACCGGCGCGGTGACCGCACGACTCCGGCAGCGGTGGGGACCCGTCGTCCACACGCCGACGCCGTTCTCACCGGTGGTGGACGGTGACATCCTGCCCACGGCACCGTGGGCCGCGCTCGGCGACGGTGCCGCCCGAGGCGTGGAACTGCTCATCGGCCACACCCGCGACGAGTTCAGCCAACTCGGCAGCAAGCTGGGCGACATCGGCGAAGCGGAGCTGGACACCCTCATCGGCGGGCTGACACCGACGCCGGGTCATCGGCGCTACCGAACGGCATATCCGGACCTGACTCCTCCGGAACTGCGTGAAACGGCGCTGTCGGACTGGCTGTTCCGGATGCCTGCCCTGCACCTCGCCGAGGCGGCGCACGCAGGTGGAGCCGATGTCCGGTTGTCCGAGCTCACCTGGGGATTCGGCGGGCACGGCGCGTCGCACACCCTGGACACCCTGCTCGTGTTCGGCACCGCCCACATCGGCACCGGGCTCACGGCGGCAGGCCCGGAGATCGTCGAGCAGGCCCGGCAGCTGTCCGCGCTCATGCGGTCCGAGTACCTGTTGTTCGCCGCCACCGGTGACCCCGGCTGGCCACGCTACGACCGGCACGATCGAGCGACCCGCGTCTACGGGACAACACCCACGGTCACCCGCTACCCGGAGGAATCCTCCCGGGCGATCTGGTGCGATCGACGATTCGGCGTCCTGGACCTGCCGGGCTGACAAGTACTGGACATCCTCCCGGTGTGGGGCCAGGCTGAGACCCCGGTTACTGAGGACCGCTCTGGGGGCACGATGCGGGAACGTGAACTACGTCGGCGGTGCCGGCACCTGTTGCGGGAGCTGGACATCCAGCCGCCGCTGGATGTGGCCGACCTCTGCTCCCGGCTGGGAACGCTGCGCGGCCGGCCGATTCGCCTGGTGGCGCATCCGATTCCCGTCCCGGGTCCGTTCGGCGTGTGGATCGCGTCCCCGGAGGTCGACTACATCCTGTACCAGGCCGAGACGAGCCGATCGCACCAGAACCACATCATCCTGCACGAGCTCGGCCACATGCTCGCCGATCACCGCAGCGACGAACAGGACGATCCGCTGCTCGGCGAGCTCTACCCGGATCTGGCACCCGACGCGGTCCGCCGCGCGCTGCGGCGCACGTGTTATGACACCGAGCAGGAATGGGAAGCCGAAATCGTGGCGACCATCATTCTGGAGTGGGCCAGTGTCGCGGATCCCCTGGCGGCGCCGGTCCCCCAGGACCCTGTCGCCCGCCGGCTGAGCAAGGAATTCACCGACCGCGTGGGGTGGCTGTAGACGATGGTTCCGCAAACGTTGCTGACGGTGCTGCGGGTGACCTCGATGATCGCCTGGATCCTCGGACTGATCTGGATCGCGTACCAGACCGTGCAGGCTCCCCGGAACACCCGGCTGCGCTGGCTCACGGGGCTCTTCGCCGCCGTCGCCCTGCAACCGCTGCTCGTCTGGTCGTACGGCCACCACGTGGACCTGTTCGGGCTGAGCCCGATGGGCAAGTTCCTGGTGGTCTACAGCCTGGCGCTGTTCGGTGACTTCTGCCTGATCTGTTTCGCCCTGTACGTGGCGCGGGAGCCGCGCACCGCCACCCGCTGGGCCCGCCGGTACGCGGTGCTCCTGGCGGCGGTGATCCTGGTGCTCACCGTGCTGGTGCTGCGCACCCCGTCGCAGGCCAGGCCGTCGGCCACCGCGCTGCCCACGGTGGCCGCGTTCCACCTGATCACCAACCTGGCCGGCACCGCGTGTTACGTCGCCGCGCTGCTCTGGGTGCTGCGCTGCCTGCGGCACGCGAATCCCCGGCTCGCCCGCGGCCTGAAGATCACCGCTGTCGGCATGGCGGGCACGATCCTGTCCGGCAGCTGTTACGCGGCGATCGACATCCTGGGTTACGCCGGGCTGAAGGTCACCGGGCCGCCCACCTCGCTGATCACCGTCGTCTACTACCTGGGTTCGCTGATCCTGGTCATCGGCCTCTGCTACCCCACCATCGCCATGCGGGTGGCCGGCGGCCGGATCTGGTGGCAGCACCGCCGGGACTACCGCTCACTCCTGCCGCTGCGGACCGCGCTACACGAGCACTTTCCGCAGGACGCGTTGTTCCGGGTTCCGCTGCCGACCTGGCGGGACGCGTTCAGCTTCCGGGGCGTCCACCGCCGCTACTACCGGTGCCTGATCGAATGCCGCGACGGGCTGGTGCGCATCAGCCCGCACCTGGCCGGGCTACCCGCCGACAACCCTGCCGCGCTCGCGGCCCGGCTGCGCGAGGCCCTGCGCGCGCATGCCGCCGGGGAACCCGCGCCGACCGCGGCGGTGGCCGTCGCCATCCCCGCCCGGCATGGGCTGCACGACGATGCCGCCGAGCTCGTCGCCCTGTCCCGGGCGTTCCAGGCTACGGGCTGATCGGCTGGTCCCAGGCGATGTGGTGCTCGTAGAGCCACCGGTAGTCCTTCGCCTCCGATGACCGGTCGCCCATCGCGGCGCTGGCGGCGACGCTGCTCTCCACCCGCTCGCGCCGCAGTCGTTCGTAGGCGCCGAACGCCGCCGGAACGGGCAGGTCCCGCAGACACTTGCCGAGCACCACGGCATCCTCGAAGGTCATCGCCGAGCCTTGGGCGGCGGCCGGCGAGGCCGCGTGCACGGCGTCGCCGACCAGCACCATCCGGTCGTTGTGCCAGGCCGGCAGGCTGTCGATGGAGTACGCGTTCACGCCGAGGACCTGGATGTCCGACGCCCGGATCACCTCCGCCGCCGGCGTGCGGTCCTCGGCCACGAACTCGATCGCCCTGCTCCGCCAGTCCATGCCGGCCAACTCCCCCATCGGCACCTCGGCGGTGGGCAGCCGCGCGAACCACCACGTGGTCCTATCGCGCACGGTGCGGTAGCCGAAGTAGGCCCGCCTGCCCTGGTACATGCGCACCGTGTCCGGCGGAGTGGGCGTGGACACGGTGCGGGCGTAGCCGTAGACGATGTTCTGCCCGGTGTACCGCGGACGCGGCGCCGCCGGATCGATCAGCGATCGGACCCGCGACCACACGCCGTCGGCGCCGACCAGCAGATCCCCCTGTGCCTGGCCGCCGTCGGCGAACCGGGCGGTGACGCCGTCCGCCGAAACGGTGGCATCGACCAGCCGCCTGCCGTGCTCGACACCGATCCCCCGGCGGGCAGCCTCGGCCTGCAACGCCCGGCACAGACCGGCGCGGGTCAGCACCCGCGAGGCGCCCGAACCCTCGCGCCGCATCTCGCCCACCTGCCGGCCGGCATCGTCGAAGACCTCCACCCGGTGCGAGGGGTACGACACCTCCTCGACCACGCGGTGCGCGTCGATGGCCCGCAGCGCGTCCATGCCGTTGGGCTGCACCGACAGATAGGCGCCGCGATCGTCCGCCCCGGTGCTGTGGGCCTCGAAGATCGTGGCCTGAATACCCGCCTTGACCAGGGCCATGGCCGCGATCGTGCCCGCGGCGCCACCCCCGATGACCAACGCCCTCATACCGCCAACGTACCGCGAAGCTTGCGCTCAAGTGGGCTTGATCCGGTTTCCTGCCACACCATGGACATCACCGCACAGCAGACCCTGTTGCACGCGTTGAACGGGTTCGCCAGGACCCACGTGCTGGCCGCCGCGATCCGCCTCGGCCTCCCGGAGGCGATGGGCGCAGAAGCGCCGGTCGAGCAGCTCGGCCGGGATCTGGGGATCTCGCCGGACCGGCTGAGCAGGCTGCTGCGAGCCCTGGTGCAGCTGGACATCTGCACCGAGCCCCGGCCAGGCGTGTACGCGCCGACCGAGGCGGGCGCGCTGCTGCGGGCCGATCATCCGGCGTCGCTGCACGCCATGGCCGAGCTGATCATCGGCCCGCTGACCCAACGCCCGTGGACCAGGCTGGAGCACACCATCCGCACCGGCAGCTGCGGGTTCGAGGAGGAGTTCGGCGAACCGGTGTTCGAGTACTTCGCCGCCCGCCCGGAGGCGACGGAGCTCTACAACACGGCGATGGGCGAATCCACCCGCGACGTGGCCGCCGCGCTGCTGGACGCCTACGACTTCGACGGTATCGGACAGGTCGCCGACATCGGCGGCGGCAACGGCACGCTGCTGGCCGCGATCCTGCGCGGCGTTCCACGGCTGACCGGCGTGCTGTTCGACACCGTGCACGGCACCGCACAGGCCGCCGGAGTGCTGGCGGATGTCCGGGACCGCTGCGCCATCCGGCACGGCGACTTCTTCGAGTCGGTGCCCACCGGGGCGGACCTCTATCTGCTGAAGAACATCCTGCACGACTGGGACGACGACCGCGCCGAGGCGATCCTGCGCGGCATCGCGGCCGCGCTGCCCGCCCACGGTCGGCTGCTGCTCGTCGAACAGGTGATCACCGGGCGGGACCCGTTCTTCGCCGACCTCACCATGCTGGTGCTCTACGGCGGCCGGGAGCGCACGGCGGCGGACCTGGCGCTGTTGTGCGAGAGGGCAGGGCTGACGCTCACGTCGACCCTGCCGCTGCCGACGACCCTCGGTTTCAGCGTGCTCGAGGTCAGGCGGTGAGGACCATCCGGAACCGGGCCCGACCGGACAGCATCCGCTGATACGCCTCGTCGACCCGGTCCAGCGGAACGGTCTCGGTCATCGGCCGGATGTTGTGCAGCACCGCGAAGTTCATCGTGTCCTCGATGTCCCGCGCGGTGCCGGACGGATGCCCGCGCAGCACATACGCACCGGACAGCAGCTGGGCCGGGCTGACCCCCAGCGGCGTGGCGTCCGCCCCGATGACCATGAGTTCACCGCGCGGAGCCAGCCCGTCGACGGTGCCGGTGATGGCGGACGAACTGCTCGCCGTCGCCAGGATGACCCTGGCGCCACCGAGCGCCTGGAGCGCCTCGCCGACCGGGGTCGCGGTGCTGTCCACATAGTGATGCGCACCGAGCTGCTTGGCGAAGTCGGCCTTCTCCGCTCCCCTGGCGATGGCGACCGTCTCGAAGCCCATGGCTGTCGCGAACCGCACGCCGAGGTGGCCCAGCCCGCCCAGGCCGAGGATCGCCACCAGGTCACCGGGCCGGGCGGTACTGCGCCGCAGCCCGTTGAACACGGTGACTCCCGCACACGCCATGGGCCCGGCATCGGTCGCCGCCATCTCGTCGGGAATCCGGGCGAGGGCGTCCGCGGGCACGATCACCTTCTCCGCGAAACCGCCGTCGTAGGCCCAGCCGGGCACCGTGAGGTTCCGGCAGACGATGAAGTCGCCCTCCCGGCAGGGCCGGCAGTGCCCGCAGCTGCCGCCGAACCAGCCGACCGCCACCCGGTCACCGAGCTGCCAGCCCCGGTCCCCGGCACCCGCCCCGAGTGCCTCGAGCTGCCCGGCGATCTCGTGCCCCGGCACCTCGGGAAAGATGATCCCCGGTGCCCCGCCGCTGACGAACCAGGAGTCGGAGTGGCAGACCCCGCAGGCCTGCACGGCGATCCGCACCTGACCGGGTCCCGGCTCGGGCACCGGCCGCTCCACCAGGTCGAACGGCTCGTTCGGACCGCTGACCTGGGCCACGCGGTAGGTACTCATTCGGAACGCTCCCTCGCGTCGGACGACCTCTCCGCCCCCCCCGGCGGGACCTCCCGGGGGCATCCGCTAAACTAGCGTCAGCGAGATGCGCGTTTAGCTCAGCGGGAGAGCGCTTCGTTCACACCGAAGAGGTCACTGGTTCGATCCCAGTATCGCGCACAGTGTGTTTCAGCCGGCCTGTCGATGATTGTCATCGACAGGCCGTTTGTTCGTTTTGGGAGCATTGTGGGAGCAGACCTCTGCGCTGGGCATGTTCCGCCGGCGCCGGAGGACAGACGTGGGCAAGGGCGGACAGGGCATGGACAGCGATGGTGTTCGTGAGCAGTGCCCGGCTGCTGTGAGCGTGACCGTATTCCAGTGCCCCGGTCGGCGGTGGACCTCCGTTTGCGGGCGTTGAACAGAGCTGCCGTAGCCACCGTTCCATAGAGGTGGCCAGGGGTTCGTACTCCTGCGGGGTGGCCGATTCCAGCCATACCCGTTCTCGTTGGGTCGGTCCTTCGCCCCCGTGCCCCCCCCGTTGTCGAGTGCGAGGCAGACCGAGGCGGATTCCAGGATGCGGGGCTCGGCCGTGCCTTCCCAGAACCCCTCGAAGCACGCGAGGGATTTCGGCGTAGGTCTGGACAAGATCAGCAGCGGTACGCGACCCGCCGCGATGATCACGTTCCTTTACCACATCAGACGAAGACACAAAAATGTCCGCTGAACTGGTGTTCTCAGCAGAATCAGCAGCATTTCCGTCCGTCGGCTGACAGGATTTGAACCTGCGACCCCTTGACCCCCAGCGTCGATTAGACAACGTGATCATGCCGCTGCGGAACGCCGCGGCGATATGCTCGCCGAATGGCGCGACCCAGGATTCATGACGATACGCTCCGCCTGCGGCTCTTGGAGCTTTCCAGTGCCATGCTGGCTACTGATGGGCCGAACATTTTCAGTCTACGTAAACTGGCCATCAAAGCCGGCACATCAACCACCGCGGTGTACTCGCTGTTCGGCGGGAAGCCGGCACTACTGGCCGCAGTGCATCGGGAGGCCTTTCGCCGCTTCGCTGAAGTGCTGGCGTCCGTGCCGACGACAAACGACCCGACTGTCGATCTATACGAACTTGGGATGGCCTACCGGAAAAACGCCATCGCCAATCCTCACTTCTACGCGATCATGTTCACCGGCCCTTTTCCGGGTTTCCAGCCGGAATCAGAGGTCAGGGCCGAGGTGGACGCGACATTTCAGGTCCTGAAAAACGCCGTGCAGCGATGTGTGGACGCGGGGCGCGTGTCGCCGGATCAATTGGGAACGGTCACATTCGGCGTCTGGGGTACCGCCCATGGTCTGGTGTCGCTGGAACTGTCCGATATGTACCCCCCGGACACCGATATAGAGTTGATCTATCGAGCCGCACTAATGCCATTTTTTCAGACTATTCGGCCCATGCACTGATTGCACGTTCGGACTTGTCAGCCTGGTTGCGGCAATTGTGCCGTACAAGCATGGCCGCGTTTCCCTGCCCACGAAATGGCGCGCTGCTCGGGTTCTTCCCTGTCCGGTGACTTACAAGCGCGGTAATGGTCGGCGAAGACTTATTTCCTACGGTCGTTGCTGGGTCCGGCCTGCAGATAGACAGCCGGCTTGGCCCGAAACGCCGACCTCTGGAGTGCAAGCCGATGACTCTTACCGCAGGCGAGTTTTTCGACCGGCTGTCCGGTCCGCTCCTCTTCACAACAGCCGGCATCGATCACGCCCCGTGGTGGCAACCCACAGCGTTGACGGCCGAGGGACATGAACGGCCGCGATCTGCTCGGCTCATTGTCCGGCGGTGAGCATGACTGAGATCGAATCCGATCGTTCGGTTGCCATCATCGGCATGTCCTGCCGTACGGCCGGCGCCGAGAACATGGACATGTTCTGGCAACTGCTCTGTTCCGGCAAAGACGCGATCCGGCCGGCTCCCGACGATCGATGGTACGACGTACCTGAACTGGCACGTTACCGCAGAGGCGGTTTTGTCGACGGTGTCGACCGTTTCGACGCAGGATTCTTCGACATTTCGCCGCGCGAAGCGCGCACCATGGATCCGCGCCAGCGCATGGCGCTCGAACTGACCTGGGAGGCCATCGAGGACAGCGCGACGTCGACTGATCGACTGCACCGGGAGTCGACCGCGGTGTACTTCGGTGCCAGTGGCGACGACTACATGTCGCTGGCGCATCGGCGCGGATCGGATGTCATTTCGCACGACGCGGTCACTGGGCTCAACCGGGGGCTGATCGCCAACCGCGTATCGCACAAGTTCGGTTTCGGCGGAGCCAGTATGACTGTCGACACCGCGCAGTCCTCATCGCTGGTGGCCGTGCACATGGCTGCGGAGGCGGTTCGGTCAGGCGCGGCGCGCATGGCCGTGGCAGGCGGATTTCACGTCAACCTCGTCCCCGAAAGCACCATCGCGTTCGCGCGGGCGGGGGCCTTGTCGCCTGACGGTCTGTGCTACACGTTCGACTCGCGGGCAAACGGCTTTGTTCGCGGGGAGGGTGGCGCGGTTGTCCTTCTCAAAAGGCTGCGTGAGGCGATCGCCGACCACGACCCCATTTATGCCGTGATTCTCGGCGGTGCGACGAATCACGACGGCGACAGCGCAGCATTGACCGTACCCGCCGGCGATGCGCAACGGTCCCTATTGCGTGCTGCCTGCATCGACGCAAGCGTCGAGCCGACCGACGTTCAGTACGTAGAACTACACGGAAGCGGAACGAAGACTGGCGATCCGGTGGAGGCGGCCGCTCTCGGCGAGGTATTCGGGCATGAGCGAATGCCCGACGATCCGTTACTGGTCGGATCGGTCAAGACGAACGTGGGTCATCTCGAAGCGGCGGCCGGCGTAGTGGGTTTGGTCAAGGTCGCCCTGGCCATTCATCATCGTCGGATACCTGCCAGTCTCCACTTCGAACGACCGAATCCGGCGATCTCGCTCGCTCGGTCCCGGCTGCGCGTCGTCCAGGAAGATCGAGCGTGGCCCGGCGGCGGGCCACGCTTGGCCGGGGTCAGTTCGTTCGGCATCGGCGGTGCCAATTGCCATGTGGTACTGGCTACACCGCCTGCCGCGAGGGAATCGCGTCCGGTACACATACGCGACCGGGCACCGGTGGTGATCCATGCACGCAGTGCGGTCGCCTTGCGGGGGCAGGCCGCCAGACTGCGCGACTGGGTCGTACGTCACCCTGAACTGACTCCCGTGGACGTGGGCCACTCGGCGCTGCACACGAGGTCCGCGATGCGACATCGTGCAGTGCTCGTCGCGGCTGATCGTGAGGAGTTGGTAGCCGGATTGTCGGCTGTGGCGGCCGGGGAACCGCATCCAGATGTGATCTCCGGCAAGACCCACGATTCGGCTAAAGGGCCGGTGGCGTGGGTATTCCCGGGCCAGGGGGCGCAATGGGTCGGGATGGGGCTCGGGCTCTGGCGTGACTCGCCGGCGTTTGCGGAGTCGATGGAGCGCTGCCAACGCCACCTCGACGGTCTGGTTTCCTGGTCACTGCGTGGTGTGCTCGCGGATGAGGCATTGCTGAGTCGGGTGGACGTCATCCAGCCCACCTTGTTCGCCGTCATGGTGTCGCTGGCGGAGGTGTGGCGTGCAGCCGGCGTACGACCGGATGCGGTCGTCGGGCATTCCCAAGGGGAGATCGCCGCCGCTGTGGTGGCGGGCGTGATGTCCCTTGCCGACGGTATCTCGCTGATCGTGCAGCGCAGCGCCGTTGCGTCGCGACTGTCCGGCCAGGGACTGATGGCCTCGATAGCGATGCCGGCGTCCGAGGTCCCGGTGCGCGGTGACGTCGTGGTCGCGGCGGTGAACGGGCCGAATTCTGTGGTCGTGTCCGGTTCTGAGGACGCGGTGCGTGCCCTGGTGGACGACTGCGCCGCCCGTGGAATTCGCACCCGGATAATCCCGACGTTCTTCGCCTCGCATTCCCCACTGGTGGAAAAGATCAAGGATGAAGTAATTTCCGCGGCCGCCTCGGTCAACCATGTGAACAGCGAGACGGCGTTTTACTCAACGGTGACGGGCGGACGTGTTCAGGGAGCGAACCTGGATGCGGGCTACTGGTATCGCAACCTGCGTCAATCAGTGTGCTTTTCAGGTGCCATAGAGGCGATGGTCGCGGACGGGTATGCCACGTTCGTGGAGATCAGTCCACATCCAGGGCTCACCGGGGCGATCAAAGACATCTCCGCGGGCGTATCCGTGATCGGGACGTTGCGGCGCAATGAAGACGATGTGCGCCGAATGCTCTTGTCGCAAGCGGAATTGTACCTGTGCGGTACCGAGGTCGATCTCGCGTCGTATGTGGTGGAGGGACGTCGGATCGCGCTTCCCACATACGCCTTCGACCGGCAGTCGTACTGGCTGCCGGCTGGTGGTCCGGCTGTGACGGCGGGCGCACCCGCACTCGACGTGTCAGCGAGATCAACGCCCCAGTCCGGTCCCATCGGGGAGTCCGAATCGGTCGATCTAGACCGATTGCTGAGGTCGCATGCGGCGGCGGTGTTGGGTCACGGCGACCTATCCGCAATAGAATTTGATGCCACTTTCAAGGAACTGGGCTTTGACTCGGTTACGGCGGTCGAACTGCGGGATCGGCTGAACGCCGCGATGGACCTGGCTTTGCCCACGTCCGCACTTTTCGACTATCCGACACCCCAGTCCCTGATTGCGCACCTTCGCGGACGGTCGTCTGACCCCAGGATCACGCAGGACACGGACGGCATGATCGACGGCGATCCGGTCGTCGTTGTCGGAATGGCGTGTCGTCTTCCTGGTGAGGTGTCCTCGCCCGAGGAGCTGTGGCAACTCATCGATGACTCCCGTGATGCGATCGGCGCGTTCCCGGAGGATCGCGGTTGGCAGCGCGACCCTGCTCAGGACTATCCGAATCGCGGTGGATTCATCTCCGGTATCGGGGAATTCGATGCCGGTTTCTTCCGCATCAGCCCCCGTGAAGCCCGGGCAATGGACCCGCAACAGCGGCTGGCGCTCGAAGTGTCGTGGGAGGCGCTGGAACGGTCGGGACATGATGCGATCGCCCTGCGCGGAAGTTCGACGGGCGTGTTCTTCGGCGCCATGGCCCAGGATTACCTGCCACGACTGGCCGAGATCCCGGAGAGTCAGCGAGGGTACGGGCTCACCGGCGGGTCCTCCAGCGTGATTTCGGGACGAGTCGCGTACTCCTTCGGGTTCCAGGGCCCGGCCTTGACGGTAGATACCGCCTGCTCATCATCGTTGGTCGCGCTCCACCTGGCCGCGCGATCGTTGCGTGCGGGCGAGTGCGGTCTCGCGCTTGCCGGGGGCGTGACGGTCATGGCCACCCCGGGGCTGTTCATCGAGTTCGCCAGACAGGGCGGGCTCGCCGCCGATGGCCGGTGCAAATCGTTTGCGGACAGCGCCGACGGCACGGGGTGGTCGGAAGGTGCCGGCGTCCTTGTGTTGCAGCGGCTGTCCGATGCGCGCCGGGAGGGGCGCCGGGTACTCGCGGTCCTGCGCGGCTCGGCGATCAACCAGGACGGTGAGAGCAACGGACTGACCGCGCCGAACGGTCCGTCGCAACAACGAGTCATCCGGGCGGCGTTGGCCGATGCCGGCCTCGCGCCCGCCGACGTCGATGTGCTGGAAGCGCATGGCACGGGAACCACGCTCGGCGATCCGATCGAGGCGCAGGCGGTACTGGCCACCTACGGGCAGAATCGGACCGAGCCGGCCTGGCTGGGCTCGGTGAAGTCGAACATCGGCCATACGCAGGCGGCCGCCGGTGTGACCGGTGTGATCAAGGTGGTCATGGCGATGCGGCACGGACGCGTGCCGCAGACATTGCACGCCGACAACCCATCGCGACAGGTCGATTGGTCGTCGGGATCGGTGCGGCTGGCAACGAGATCCCTGCCGTGGCCCCAGGTTGATCGGCCTCGCCGGGCAGCGGTGTCGTCATTCGGCATCAGTGGCACCAACGCCCATATGATCGTCGAGCAGGGCGACCCCGTGGATACGTCCGCGCGCTCCAGCGTCCGCTCGACCGGCGTGATTCCCTTCGTCGTCTCGGCGCGTAGTCCGGCGTCGCTGGCGAGCCAGGCGCGGCGACTGCGCGACACGATCACACCCGCGGACGACCTGTCCGACATCGCCGGGACGCTGATCGGACGAAGTGCGTTCCACCACCGCGCGGTCCTGTTCGGTGAGGAGCGCGACGAACTGATGGGCGGGCTGACCGCGCTGGCGGACGGTCAACGCGCAGGCAACCTGGTCGTCGGTGCCGCCGCGACCGAGCACGCGTTGGGCTTCCTGTTCTCCGGCCAGGGCAGCCAGCGACCGGGGATGGGCCGGGGTCTGGCCGAGGCGTTCCCGGTGTTCGCCCACACCTGGGACGCGGTGTGCCGCGAGTTGGATCCGCTGCTGCCACAACCGATCACCGATGTGGTCGGCGCAGCAGCGGGGTCATCGGCGGCGGAACTGCTGGATCAGACGCGTTTCACCCAGCCCGCGATCTTCGCGTTCGAGGTGTCGGCGTTCGCGCTGCTGCGTTCTTTGGGACTGGCACCGGCTGTGCTGCTGGGGCACTCGATCGGCGAGCTCGCCGCCGCCCACGTGGCCGGCGTGTTCTCCCTTGCGGATGCGGCGAAACTGGTCGCCGCCCGGAGCCGGTTGATGCAGGAACTACCGGAGGGCGGCGCGATGCTCGCCGTGCGGGCTCCTGTCGGCGAGGTGCGCGACATGATCGATCGCCACGCGCCGCCGGTCGGGATCGCCGCCATCAACGGGCCGGAGGCCGTCGTGATCTCCGGTGCTCACGAGCAGGTCGAGGTGCTGCGGTCGCTGTTCGCGGACAGGGGGTTCACCACGAAGCGGTTGCGTGTCTCGCACGCGTTCCACTCACCGTTGATGGAGCCGATGATCGAGGGGTTCTCCAAGGTCGCCGAGACCATCTCCTACTCGTCGCCGAACATCCCCCTGGTGTCCAACATGACCGGGAAGGTGGTCGACCCGGTCGTCATGTGCACTGGCCGGTACTGGACTGACCAGGTGTTGGCCACCGTGCTCTTCGCCGAAGGCGTGCACGCCGCCGTTGACGCGGGTGCCAGGGCGTTCGTCGAGGTGGGGCCGACAGGCGTGTTGTGCGGGGCAGTCCGGGATGTGCTCGGCGACGGTTCACAGATTCCCACGGTCCCGCTGGCCCGGGCGGACCGGGCCGAAGGACGCGCGGCGCTGGCCGCACTGGCCGAGCTCCACACCGCCGGAGTCACCGTCGACTGGCGCGCGTACCTCGCGGAGAGCCGGATCGCCGGGCGCCATATCGATCTGCCCACCTACGCTTTCGACCGGCAGCGCTACTGGGTGAGTGCACAGCCTGTCTCAGCCGCTAAGCCAGGGGAAACAGTGCACCCGCTGCTGTCGAGGGTCACCACGTCGGCGGCGGATGGACGGGTGTTGATAGATGGCCGGTGCTCCCTCGATGACCTCCCTTGGCTGGTCGAGCATTCGATCCTCGGGGTACCGATGCTCCCCGGCACGGCGATCGTCGAGATGGCGCTGCGGGCAGCGAAGACAGTGGGTCTGCACAACGTGGCCGAGTTGGTCCTGCGAGCTCCGCTGCCGGTCGACGGTGACGCGGTCGCACTGCAGATCGTCATCGATCCGGACGACGAAACGCGACGGCGGCCGATCAGCCTCTACGCCCGTGCCGCCGCACAGGATTCCTGGGTGCTGTTGGCGACGGGCCTGCTCGACGACGCACCGGTGCCCACCGATGAACCCGGCGCCGTCTGGCCGCCCGAGGCGGCGACGGAGGTTGATGTACCCGCCTACTACGAGGCCCTGGCCGAGCGTGGATATGGGTACGGCCCGGCATTCCGGGGTCTTACCGCGATGTGGCGGACCGAGGACACGGTGTACGCCGAGGTTGAGCTGGCCGACCACGTGTCGGGGCAGACCTTCGACGTGCACCCGGCCCTGTTCGACGCGGCGCTGCATCCTGCCCTGTCCTTGCTGCTCGACGAGTCGGAGACGGTCATGGTGCCGTTCTCCTGGGACACGGTGTCGATGTCCGGACGCGCGCCGCGTTCGCTGCGAGTGCGGGCGCGGCGTGTGGGCCCCGGCGAGGTGACCGTGCAGCTGTTCGACACCGACGGGCGATTCGCCCTGTCGGCCGGGTCGCTCGGCGTTGCTGCGGCTTCCCGGGAACAGTTGTCCGCGAAGGCGCCGGACTCGCTGTACGACGTTCGGTGGCGGGTACTCGACACCGGTGGTCACGCCGTGTCCGCCACGGCCGAGGTCGTTCGCATCGACCCCGGTGCCGACGCGGCCAGGACCGTCGCAGCCAGGCGTGCGTGCAGCAAGGCCCTCGGCCACGTGCGGCGATGGTTGGACGAGTCCAGCACAGGACCGATGATTCTGCTGACCAGCAACGGCGTCGCGGTCACGGAGTCCGACGTCGTGGATCCGGCGGCGGCTGCGGTATGGGGACTCATGCGGTCGGTGCAGGCCGAACACCCCGGACGGTTCGCGGTAGTGGATGTGCCGGACATGACCGGCACCCCGGACATTCCGGCCGGTATCGACGTCGGCGCCGAGCCGCAGCTGGCGATCCGCGCCGGCCGGGCATATGTGCCCAGACTGGCCGCTGCCACCGATGACCGGGATCCGGACGGTGGCCGACTGGACTGGTCCCGCGGCACGGTCCTGCTCACCGGGGCGAGTGGCGCTCTGGGCGAGCTGGTTGCGAGGCATGCGGTCAAGCGTCTCGGAGCCCGACACCTGGTGCTGTTGAGCCGGAGCGGCGGCGGTACTCCCTCCGCGGAAGCGCTCGACGCCGAGATGCGGGCTTTCGGAACATCGGTGTCGCGGGTGGCCTGCGATGTGTCAGACAGGACCGCGTTG
Organism: Pseudonocardiaceae bacterium YIM PH 21723; assembly: GCA_003600225.1. Classification (GTDB taxonomy): domain Bacteria; phylum Actinomycetota; class Actinomycetes; order Mycobacteriales; family Pseudonocardiaceae; genus QZFT01. The sequence continues at coordinate 87,431 of QZFT01000045.1, read as the reverse complement.
GCAGGCGTTCTGGCGGCCGTCGACCCGGAACACCCGCTTCGCGTCGTGGTGCACGCCGCCGGGGTGCTGGACGATGGCCTCGTCGAATCCCTGTCGGACGAACGGATAGACCGGGTGTTCGCCCCGAAGGTCGACGGCGCGTGGCACCTGCACGAGCTGACCCGGCACCTGCCCCTGTTGGCATTCGTCCTGTTCTCGTCCGTGACCGGCACGGTCAACACGGTCGGCCAGGCGAACTACGCCGCCGCCAACAGTTTCCTCGACGCACTCGCGGACTACCGCCGGTCCGCGGGTCTGGTGGCGAGTTCGCTGGCCTGGGGGCCGTGGGCAGTGGGCATGGCCGGTGAGTTGAGCGATGCGCACCGTGCGGGATTGCTCAGGCGCCAGGGAATGGTTCCGATAGAACCGGCGGCCGGATTGGCGTTGTTCGACGCCGCTCTCACGGTTAATCGGCCGGTCGTACTGCCCGTGGCGTTCGATCGAGCGGATTTCGGCGCCGCCGGTGACTCGGTCGTGCTGCGAGGGCTGCGTACCGAGTCGTCCGCGTTCGCCGGCACGTCTGCGGCGGGACCTGGCGACCATGATCCTGACCTGCACAGCCCGGTCACCAGGTCTGACGTACCGGAGCCGAGCCTGGCGGCCAAGATCGCGCAGTTGCCGGAGGACGAACAGGTTCCCGAGTTGTTGTCGCTGCTGCTGTCCATCTCGGCGGTCGTGCTCGACCATCCATCGCCGGACAGTGTGGATCCGGAAATGTCACTCCAGGAAATGGGTTTCGATTCCCTCAGCTGGATGGAATTCAGGAATCGGATCAGGCAGGACGCCGGTGTCTCCATTCCCATCGCGGTGATTCAGCAGTATCCGACACCTGCCGTACTGGCCGCACGGCTTCGAGACCTGATGTTCACCGACGATGGTTCAGAGGTGGCGCAACAGCGATGACTCCCGAGGATCTGCGCTCCATACGGCGCTTTGTGCAGGAACATCTCAGCGGCGGACATGCCGAGACGGATGTGCTGGCCGACAAACCGTTGGACGTGTACGACAGGTTTCGCGAACTGGGCTTCGCGAGCTGGTGGCTGCCGTCCGAGCTCGGTGGTCGTGGGTTCGGTATGACGGACAGCGTCGAGCTGGTCAACGAATTGGCTTATGGCGATGCGGGTGTGGCGTTCACGCTGTTCATCTCGGTGCTGGGCACGAGCATGGTCCAGTTGTACGGTTCCGACGGACTCGTGCATCGCTTCTTGCGGCCGATGGGCACGACGGGCGGCTTCTGCGCGACGCTGGGAAGCGAACACAACGCGGGCAGTGAACTCGGCAAAATCGAGACCACGCTGCGCCAGGAGGGCCAAGAACTGTCGTTGACCGGCGAGAAGTTCTTTTCGACCAATACGGACTTCGCCGATTTTCTCGTAGTCATCGCCCGCGGGGCCGACAGTCCGGACGATTATCGCGCGGTGGTGCTGCCCCGGAAATCGCCGGGCATCGAGATCGTCAAACGGTGGGACATGATCGGGGTACGGGCGTCACACACATACCAGGTCAGTCTGCAGGATTGCCGGGTCTCACGGTCGCAACTGCTGGAAGGCTCCGGACTACGGCTGCTCGAAATTGGGCTGAACGCGAGTCGCATATTGATCGCGGCGACCGCACTGGGCGTCGCTCGGCGTATCCGCGACCACTGCATGACCTATGCGAAGTCGAAATCCCTGCGTGATGCCACGCTAATCGAGAGTCCGGTGTTCGCCGGGCATATGGGGCAGATGGAAATGCAGATCGATGTGATGAAGAGCCACTGTCTCCGGGCCGCGCGCGACTATGACGAGATGATGGCGAGACCCGATGCGTCATCGGCGTTTTTTCGGCAGGGAACCCTGAAATCGGCGGTCACGGCGAAGATGTTCTGCGGTCAGACCGGCTGGCAGATCGCCACGGTGGGATCCGAGATGTTCGGGGGCCTCGGCTACACCAACGAGATGCCCATCGGAAAACTGCTCCGTGACATGCGCTATGTCTCGGTGGTGGAAGGCGGTGACGACGTACTGCGAGACCTGGTTTACCACCGATATGTCATTCCGGTCCCGCGACGGACGTAGTCGTCGAGCCATGCGTACTGACAAGCTGGGGAGTTCAGATGCCTCTTGACCCGACTTTTGCGGAAATAAGAGATTTCCGTGTCGAAACCGGATTCAAGCCACTTTACACGATGACCATTGACGAAGCTCGCCGAGCTGACGCGAAAATGGCTCCCGGGCGGTGGAAATGGCATGAACACCCGGAGGACGTATTCGATCTGAGCTTTGATGGACAGGCCGGAGAACGGTCGATCAGGATCTACCGTCCGCAGAGCGCGGAACCGCTTCCGGTGCTGTTTTATTTTTACGGAGGTGGTTTCGTCGCTGGATCGCTGCGGACGTCGGACTCGATCTGCCGCGCGCTGGCCGCGATGACCCCGTGCATAGTTGCCTCCGTCGACTACCGGCTGGCACCCGAACATCCCTTCCCGGCCGCCCTCGACGACTGCTATGCCGCCGTGAAATGGGTGGCGGAGCACGGTTCGGAATTCGGCGCGGACAGCAGGCGCCTGGCCGTCGCGGGCGACAGCAGTGGCGGCAATCTGGCCGCATCGACGGCGCTGATGTCCAGAGACGACGACGGACCGCGGATCTCTGCCCAGGTTCTCGTCTACCCGCCGCTACGCAATCCACCGCCAGGCGGTGACGCGCCGACGAGGTCGATGCGGAAGAACATCGATCCGATGTTCTTCAACGCTCGCTTGAACGCCTGGTACTGGAACTATTACCTTGCTGAATCCGCGGATGGCGATTCCCCCTATGCCTCACCACTCGCGGCGGACGACCACGGCGGGCTTCCGCCGGCGATGATCATGTCGGCTGAGTACTGTCCGCTGCTTGATGAGAACAAAGCCTACGGTGCCGAACTCACGCGAGCGGGCGTTCCGGTGGAGTTTCATCGCTATGACGGCTTGCCCCACGGCTTTCTCCAGGTAGCCGCACTGCACGATCGGGCAAGGGACGCCTTCAGCCTCATCGCCGGGTTTCTGCGCAAGCGATGGGCTGAGCAGCCCGACGGATGAACCGGTCGGGTCGGCATCAGCTTCGGGACGCATGCGTGCTGCCGCGTTCGAACTCGTTGTACGTCAACGGGAACCGGACCCGGCAATAAGGTCTGCTTGCCGCCCATAAGGCTCACCGTCGACCGCCCGGTCGACGGTGAGGACACCCGCGGCGAACCCCAGCAGACTTGAGGAGTCCCACGAAGTACGGTGTCCGGCCGCTCATGGCTGTCGAAATCGCGCTTCGGCTAGTCATCAGCGCATCAGGGGCGACCATCAGCCACTCTCCGTGAAACCTGGGGCCCGGTCGCGATCAGTGGACTACTCCACTTCATCAGCGCAGCGCTGGCATAACGATGACCTCTATCCGTTCAAGAGCCGCTTCGTCGAACTGAACTGACACACTCTCAACTAGGTCGACGAGGCCTCTGAGCCAATCCTGCTTATGCCGCAAGGCATCCGCCTGGGGATGCCCACCGCAGCGCCGGGCTATGGTTTTCAGCTCGCCGATCGGTTCGAACGGTTCATCTGTCGCAGACCTGGGCCTGGGCACCGAACAACGAACTGGTGATCGGCCTGGCTTTCCACGTGATAAGCCTCTCGTTCGGGCGCGAGATATCCAAAGCGGCGCAAAATCTTCCTGAATAGGTTGATCACGATCGCGCGTCGCCGCCGCAAGATCACGTAGGTAGAGACGACCCACCACCAACAGATCTGGCGACTCGGAGCGCCGCCAGATCTGCACGATCCCGCCACGCGGTGCGCGAATACGAGCAGCATTACAGCCAGCGTCGCACCCACCGACAGGTCGATCCGCGGGTCAAAAAGATCAGCCCCAAGTCGCGGTCTCGATCGCGGGCCGGCTCACGTTCCAGGCGAACTGGCGGCCACCCCACCGAGCACCCTCAAAGCGTCGCAACGATGGCGCCTACTGGGGCACCACACCGATCAAAGTGCATGAGTGCACCATACCGAAATGAGCCACCTGACATCCAAGTTGCCAAAAAGTCATCACACACCGACCTGTTTTAGCATGGTCCACCAGTAGCTACGAAGCTGCATACCATCAATAGACTGACTTGACCTCACCGGCTTGAATTCCACCATGACCCGATTCGCTGAACATAGATCATATTTCACTTCAACGACCAATCACTACCTGCCCGAACGCTTACGTCGAATCGCAGAACAAGGGATCGCAAAGTATCCATCTATTTATTTTGAACACGGGAAGACTCTAACCGAGGCATGCCTGCACTTGACTTGACAACGTCATCATGTTGCCAAGGAAACCGGCGTCGATATGATCGTCCGGTGGCATGACCTAAGGCTTTCGACGAAGCGCTACACGTTCGACCACAGGAGTTGGTCAGCACCGTGCTAGTCGCGGACGGGCTGGCGTACCTTCAGCCCCCCGGAACATATCGGGCGAACTTCGACGCTGCGGCACCTTATCGAATCGGACTGGCCACACTCACCAAAGTTGCATAGTCGCCCGACGCAGTCCGGGAGGCCGACGCTATCGACCACAACACCGAATATCGGTTACCCAAAGGAGCAGACGCCTAGGCGCCCATAACCAATGTCAGAAAATGGCTTGAATCCGCCAACTTCCTCGCCACTGCCTTCCAGCACGGTACGGTGGACTTCAGCCAAGCTCTGCCCCCAAAGGGGCAGCGAGCTGATGGTGACCCTTAGTGCGGCCACGCAGAGTTGGTCGACGCCATAAAGTATGGCCATTGAATCGCGTCATCACATCATTAATGGCAAATGAGGAAGGTCTTATTTTCGGCACACCCAGAAGGAACCGCTTGACACCTAGCGACTAGCCCGCCAAACGGTGATCAATACTCGAAATCTTGCCGGGTTGCGCCAGCAGGAACAGGCGACAGACGAACCCGGATCACTCATTACGAACAGGAGGATCATATCTCGAATAACTGGCCCATAACGTGAAAAAACCATTCTGAAAACCCGACTTACAACTCCGAAAGAGAGCACGAATTTCACCCATAAGACCGAGCGTAAATAATTCACCTTCGACCACATGGATACCTTTTCAAATCCGAGTTTGACTCAATTAAAGCCGCAATTCAGATGACCTTCAGCCGAAAGCCTGAGTGCGATCTGCACACATCACAATAACACCTCTAAAGCCCGCAAATTTCATCATTTCCGGGCTCGCGCTGGCGATACGTCTGCAAGTCGGCGAAATTCTTTGACTGGGGGAGTTATGACAGTTCCGAACCTTATCAAAGATCCACAGGAGAACGGTTTAAACCATCCGAGGGAGCTTGAGAACGAGGCTCCCTGCCGCGCCTACCTTTTTGGGCACATGCGGATATATCTTGGCGATCACCGTGTGGCACTGGAGACCAGCCGAAGGAAAGCGCTGCACATCCTGCTGTGGTTCTTGCTCAACCCGGGACGGCCGTGTTTGGCAGATCAGATCGTCGACATGCTGTGGCCCGAAGCAGAACCCGATAAAGCGATCCGTGGTTTCGACGTCAACATGCATGCACTCAAACGCTTACTGCAGCCCGAACTCGGCCCGCGAGAGCGATCGTCGTTCATCAGGCGTCACGCAAATCGGGTGTACACCTTCGAGTCGGCTGAAACGTGGTGGACTGATGTGGCCGATCTTGAGTTGCTGTACCGCCGCGGTCACACCTTCGACATCGCCGGCGACGCAGCTCGCGCGCGCTTCTATTATCGGCGCGTCTCGGATTATGTCTCCCACGGTCCGCTCCTTGACCAGGAATCGATCCCCTGGCTTGAGCGCTACCGGCGCCGATATGACCTCATGTGCTCGCAAGCGCTCAGCCGACTCATGCAGATCAATCTCGATCACGGCTTGGACGAAGACCTACTCGAATCGGCCTACCAGATGTTGCGGTTGGATCGACACAACCAGCTGGCGACCAGGGTGATCATCGACGTGTCGCTACGCAACGGCAATCACAGTCGGGCCCGACGCCGGCTGGAAGCATTTTACGATGCTGTGCAACGCGATCTCGGCGTTACGCCGCCCAAAGAGTTCGAGGAGCTCAGGAGCCGGTTGTTCGCCACACATATTCCGACGAGGGGCTCATCGCACTTACCGGCACAGTAATGGGCTAGGAAGTCTGTGACTCTACGGTCGTCACGCACGGGCACGTCGAAAGGCGGAGCCTGCCTGAACAACACAGCATCAGGAGCGCGATCTCATGACCCTCACCATCGGCGAACTTTTCGACGAACTACCCGGACGTCTCCGCGCCGAGGCTGCGACGGGCCTCGAACGTACCCTTCAGTGGCAGCTCACGGATCTTGACCCGGGAGTGTGGGCCGTCGAGATCAAGGACGGCAGCGGGCGCCTTATACCCGGCGGCGTTTCGGAGCCGGACACCACTTTCACCACCACCAGCGAGATCTGGCTGGCCATCGCCGAAGGCCGACAAGACGCGATGAAGGCGTTCATGGCGGGCAAGATGAAGGTTGAGGGCGATATGACGCTGGCGCTCCGGGTTCCCGAACTCTTCGACATCGAATCCTGAGCAAAGCCGCTCACCGCTCGCGTCCCACCACGAGCCCAGCGGGGCGCGCAGGGTAACTTGTAGTTCAAGCGAACGCTGCCTCGAGCTACTCTGCCGCTCGGTAATTTCTTTTCACTGCACATAAGCACGACAGCTGGGCGACACCAGCGAACAGTGTCGCCCCGCAGCGGCTCGCGACGAGCCCGGTGCAAAAGTAAAAGAGCCACCCGGACTCGCTGTCCGGGTGGCTTCCGATTGGTAGCTGGGCCTACGCCGTTGATGTTGCCCCGCCGGCAAAGTGCCGCCGATTGGTCTCGATCGAGGCTCGGGACTGTTCGGGAACGTCGGCAACTTCGTAGATCGCCTCTACCGGGCAAACCGCCGGGCACGCACCACACTCGATACACAGCACTGGGTCGATGAATAGCTGTTCGTGCCGGTCGAAGTCATCCCCATCGGGCGACGGCTGGATCGCGTCGACAGGACACACGTCATAGCACGAAGTATCCTTGCTCCCGATGCACTGCTCAGTGATCACATACGGCATATCTGTCTCCTCAGTTGCCTTTTATCGACTCGCTCACTGGGGCATCGATCGCGGCTCGGTCACAGTCACTCGCCCGGGTTCGCCGACGCCAGGGGCGTCAACAAGATCACGGTCACCGTTGAGGTGCCGGCCTTCCCCGAGTTCCCTCATCAGCGCTTCGAGTTCGGCCGGGTCGGTGTCGGCGAGGAGCTGTTCGAGTTCGTCGAGCTGATCGCCGACGTCGCCGCCGGACGCCGGTTGCATCGCATCGGACATCGACGGCTCGTCAGTGGCCACTCCGCCGAGATCAATGCGCGAGATGAGCCCCTCCGCCAGGCTGGCGACCGTTGCGGCGCGCAACAGCTCCAGGACGGAGACGTCTATCCGCAGGACGGCCTCGATGCGGTGCTTGATCTCGATGGCCATGATCGAATCCAGTCCGAGGCTGTTGAGGGTGTCGGAGGTGCTGAGCTGCTCGGCGGCCATACCGAGCACTCGTGCCACGACTTCGCGCAGGTGCTCGCTCAGCATCGCGGCGCGCTCATCTCCCTTGGCTCGCCGCAGCGCCAGCAGCAGCGCGTGGCTGTCCGCACCGGCGTCGTCGGACTCGTCGGCCTTGGCATCGAGCAGCGAGAACATCGGAGGCAGATGCCCGATCAACGAGCTGTCCCGTGCCTTCGTCCAATCGACCGTGATCGCCACCAGGTGCGCGAGACGCTGATGCAGGAGGCGGCCAAGGATCTGCATCCCGGCCGCGGGGGTGATGAGCTCGATGCCACGCCGGGCGTACACCTGTTCCAGGTCGAGCTGTTCGACCATGCCAACGGACCACGGACCCCAACCGATGCTGAGTGCCGGCAGCCCGAGCCCGCGCCGGTGGTGAGCCAGCGCGTCCAGGAAGGCGTTCCCGGCCGCGTAGTTGCCCTGACCAGGAGAGGCGATCACCGAACCGGTCGAGGAGAACAAGACGAAGAATTCCAGCGGTGTATCCCGGAACAACCGGTGCAACAGCCACCCGCCGACGAGTTTGGGCCGCAATACCTTCGTGAACGTCGCCGCGTCCATCCGCACCAGCAGTTCATCCTGAACGACGCCAGCGGTGTGGACGACACCGACGATCGGCGGCAGCCCCTGCTCGTGGTGCGCGTCAGACCATCGTTGTAGCTGTTCGGCGTCGGCCACGTCGACCGCGGCCAGGTGAATTCTGGCGCCCTGCGCTTCCAGTTGCCGCAGTTGGCCGATGAGGTCCAGCTGCGGGTGGTCGGTCGGCAGATCGTCCCAGTCCTGGCGCGGCGGTACCGGGGTGCGCCCCATCAGGACCAAATCTCGGGCTCCCCGTTCCACCAGGTACTGGGCGACCAGCAGCCCTAGCGCACCCAGTCCACCGGTGACGAGATAGCTACCCGAATCGGTCATGCGGACGGGGAACGGCGGAGTGAGACCGTTGCTTTCGACGAGGCGGGCCACGTGGCGTTCACCTCCCCGCAGGACGACCTGATCTTCGCCCTCTCCCCCGCCGATCTCGCCGACGAGCATGCGTGCCTGCTCAGCGGTGCTGTGCGTCGGGTCGAGGTCGCAGAGACCGCCCCAATGGGTGGCGAACTCCTGGTGGCCGATCACTCGGCCAAGCCCCCACAGCGGTGCCTGTGCCACATTCGTCCGACCGTCTTCCGCGCCGACGGTCTGTGCCCCGCGGGTGACCAGCCATACCTTCGGCGTCCACGCCGTCTCGTCCGCCAATGCCTGCATCAGGCGCATGGCGGAGAGCGCGCCGAGTTCCTGCGAGGCCAGCAGGTTCTCGGCCGAACCGAGGTCGGTGGAGTCGGAATCGTCCTCCCGGACATCCAGGCTCCACAGGTGCGCAACGGTGCCGATCTCGTGCTCGCGCAGCGCTGCTATCAGCTGCGGGTAGTGGCTTGAGGACGTGACATCGATCAGGTAGGTGTCCTGGCCGGCGCTGACAAGCTCCTCGACGTCGGCGTGTTTCACCCGGAAGACGCGGCGACCATCGGCACGCAGGACATCTGCCGCCTCGTCGCCGACACCCGTCTCATCCGCGAAGATCACCCAGGCCGCCTCGGTGCCGGTGATGGGTGACTGGGGAACCCCGTCCGACGTGTTGTCATCGGCGGCGGTCGCCCGGGGCTCCGGTTGCCAGACCAACTCGTAGAGGCTGTGGTCGATGCCCTCGGGCGACAGGCTCGCGGCCGTGGCGAGTGACTGTGCCTGGAATCCCTGAATCTCGACCAGAACCCGGCCATCGGCGTCGCACAGGACGATGTCGCTGATGATTCGCGTCTGGTCGGCCGTGACGACCTCGGCGACGACGCGCATGTCTTCAACCGGTGGCGCCAGGACGCGGATCCGATCTATCCGAACCGGCAGATAGGGAGTCGCCCCCTGATCGGACGACGGCGTCGCGGCCATCAGCAAGACCTGGAAGGCAGCGTCGACGAGGCTGGGATGGAACCCGTAGTCGCCGGTACTCACTCCCTCCGGAATCGCGACCGTGCCCACCACCAACCCGTCACCGGTGACGACCTCGCGAATACCCTGGAACGCGGGACCGTACTGGAATCCCATCTCACCGGTGCGGATGTAGAACTCGTCCTGTGAGACGTGGCCCGCGCAGCGAGCACGGAGTCCCACCAGGTCGCGCGCAGTGGGCCGGGCAGCGCTGATGCTCAACTGAGCGGTCGCGTGAATCGTCCACTGACGTTCGCCGCTGGGCAGTGCGAGATAACTGGCGATCTCGACGCGCGCTTCTTCCTGGTACAACGTCGTGCGTAACCGTGCGTCGGAAGCCGGCGAGAGGATCAATGCCTTGTGCAACTGCAGATCCTCGACGCTGTAGTCGCCAGGGCCATAAGCCTGAGCGGCGGCAGCCAGTGCCATCTCGATCAAGGCCGCACCCGGTAGCACCGTAATGCCCTGGACTTGGTGGTCGGCAAGATACGCCAGCTGACCGGTGTTGAGTTCCACCTCCCAGCTCGGGTGCACCGCGTTCATCCGCTGGCCCAGCAACGGATGAACCTGCTCGTAGTGGCGGTCCTCGCGTGCCTCAGCAGATTCGTTCCAGTAGGTCTCGAGCTGCCACGGATAGTTCGGCAGTTTGACATACGTGGCCTCGTCTCCATGACGAGTTTCCCAAGCCACCTGGTGGCCGCGACTGTGTAACGAGCCCAATGCCCGGAGCAGCATTTCCTCATCGTTCTCGTCGCGTCGCAGCGACGGGACAACCAGTCCGTCCGACTTGGAGTCGGCAAGCAGTTCACGCATCGCGTTTGCCAGAACCGGATGCGGCGCGAGCTCGAGGAAGTGGGTGTAGCCGTCATCCACCATCTCGTTGAACGCGGCGGCGAACAGGACCGTCGCGCGCACGTTCTGCCACCAATAGCTGGCATTGGCGCCACGGCCGTCGATCCGGCTGCCGATAACAGTCGAATACAGGGGCAGCTTCGAAGTACCTGGAAGCAGGTCGGCGAGGCCGGCCTCCAAATCGTCGCGGAGCGGATCCATGTAATGGCTGTGGAACGGAACCTTGACCGGCAGGAAGCGATGGAAGACACCGAAGGTCTCCAGTTGCGCGGCCATGCTTTCCAGGATCTCGACGTCGCCTGACAGCGTGACCGAAGTCGGGCTGTTGATCGCCGCCACAGATACTGTGGGGCCGGCGTCGGCGACCGCCTTCTCCAGCGTTTCGGGCGTCATCCCGACCGCCAGCATGCCACCGCTACCGGAGGTGCGCTGCTGGAGGCTGCTGCGATAGTAGATAACCTTCGTAGCGTCCTCGAAGCTCAGCACCCCTGCCAGGTACTGCGCGGCGACTTCACCCGCGCTGTGACCGATGACGGCGTCGGGTTCGACACCCCAGGAGCGCCAGAGCTCGGCGAGACCGACTTGAAGCGCGAAGGTGGCCGGTTGGGACACCTCGTTCTCGCCCATCCGGGACTGCTTCTCGGGCTTCAGCATCTCGTCCAAGAGTGACCAGCCGGTGTATTGGGCAAGTTCCGCGGAACAGTCTTCAACGGCCTTGCGGAACACGGGCTCGTTCACCAACAGGTGCCGCCCCATGCCCCACCACTGCGGACCCATACCGGAGCAGACGAAGGCGAGTTTGGGCTTGTCACCCGGAATTGCCCGACCCTTGACCACTCCGGGGGCCTGGTCGTCGGCTAGGAAGGCGTGCAGTCGCTCGCGAGCTTGCACGGCGTTCCGTGCGACCACGGCCAGTCGATGCTCATGATGGGTTCGGCGCAGGCTGGCGGAGTATTCGACGTCCGCCAGGCCATTCTCAGTATCGCCGAGATAGGCGTACATCGACTCGACCTGTTCACGGACTGCGGCTGCGCTGCGCGCCGAAAGCACGATCACTCCGCGGCGGTCCTCCTCCGCCCGGTCGATTGGTACGACCTCGGCGGGTGGCTCCTGCAGCACAGCATGGGCGTTGGTTCCACCGAACCCAAACGAGTTCACGCCCGCGTATCGGGGCCCGTCACTGTCCGGCCATGGGGTAAGCCGCGTGGGGATCTGTAGCCCAAGCTCATCGAACGGAATCGCCGGGTTGGGCTCGGTCAGATTCAGGTGACTCGGAATGAGCCGGTGCTTCAAAGACAGTGCGGCCTTGATCAGCCCGGCTACGCCGGCGGCGCCTTCCAAGTGGCCGATATTAGTCTTGACGGACCCGATGAGAACCCGCTCGCCGGCCGAACGATCGGCGGACAGGACACGGCCAATGGCACCCGCTTCGATCGGGTCGCCGATCGGCGTACCGGTACCGTGTGCCTCGACGTACTGCACCTCGCTGGGGCTGACTCCAGCCCGCGTGTAGGCCAATCGCATGGCGGCCTCCTGGGCGTCGCCATTCGGGACTGTGATGCCGTTGGTGCGTCCGTCCTGGGTGACGGCGGTGCCTCGGACAAGTGCGTAGATCGAGTCGCGGTCGATGACCGCCTGGGAGAGCGGCTTCAGGAGAACAACGCCTGCCCCCTCACCACGCGCGTATCCGTCCGCCGAGGCGTCGAACGTCTTGCATCTGCCATCTGGGCTCAGGAACCCGCCCTTGGATTCGGCGATTGTCATGTTCGGCGCCAACATCACGTTGACGCCGCCGACGATGGCCTGCGAGCACTCGCCGTTCCAGATCGCCTGCATAGCCAGGTGAAGCGCGACCAGCGACGCGGAACATGCGGTATCGACCGCGAGGCTGGGGCCACGGAAGTCGAACGCGTGGGACAGCCGGTTAGCCAGCATCGTCATCATCATGCCGGCGGCCGAATGGGCCTGGAGTTCGTACCGGCTGTGGACGCCATAGTTCTGTAGCAGCTGGTAATCCAGGGTGAAACCGCCAACGAACACGCCGATATCGCTGCCTGCCAGACGATCCACGTCATGCCCTGCGTCCTCGAACGCCTCCCAGGCCGCACGCAACAACAGGCGCTGCTGGGGATCCAGCCAGACCGCTTCTCGGGGGGAGATGCCGAAGAACGAGGCATCGAACTGGTCGACTCGATCCAGGAATCCACCCCGGAAAGTGCTCATCTTGCCAAGCTTTGCCGGATCGGGATCGTAGAACTTGCCAACCTCCCAGCGATCCGCCGGCAGTTCACGGGTGGCATCGACTCCCGCGCAGAGGAGATCCCAGAAGGCTGCCGGAGAGGTGGCTCCGCCAGGGAAATGGCAACCGATCCCGACGATCGCGACGGGTTCGCGCTGGGAAGCGGCTGTGTTGGAAGACAGGTTATTCATGCGGAGGCGTCCCCTCGGAGATCGTCGCGGAACGGATTTCGGTGGACACATGAGCCAGCAAGAGTTCCGGGCATTCACGGAGGAAGAAGTGGGAACCAGGCAGCATCGTGAGGGTGAATTCCCCTCCTGCCTGCTCCTTCCATTCCTCCAGGTCCTCACGTCCGACCCGCACGTCATACGTGCCGCCGAAAACTGACATCGGCATCGGCAACGGGTCCTCAGGCGCGTATTTGTAGGTGTCGCATACCTCGACGTCAGCGCGTAGCGTCGGCAGCCAATCGCGCATGAGCTCGTCGTCATCCAGCACACTGCGCGGTGTTCCGTCTTTGGCCAGGACCGTTTTGAGAACCTCGTCCGGCAGGTGGTAGATCTTGATGTTCGGGTTGGGCAACTGTGGCGCCCGGAACGCCGCCAAGAACAGGCGTCGTGGTTGCGGGGCACCGGTCTGCCGCAATTGCCGAGTCAGGTCGAACGCGATCAGCGCACCCATGCTGTGACCAAAGAACGCGAATGGCCGATCTAGCAGCGGCGCAATCGCGGTACGCAAGTCGGCTACCAGCCCCTCAAGCCTCCGGTACGTGGGCTCGCCGGCACGAGTCTCACGGCCGGGTAGCTGGACAGCACAGATCTCAATATCGTCCGGTAAGCGGTCAGCCCAGCCGCGAAACACCGCGGCCCCACCACCCGCATAGGAGAAGCAGAACAGTCTCAGCCCCGGCTCCGCGCTGCCGTGCCTGACAAACCAAGCCGGATCGGGCGACCGGCTACGCAGGCTTTCGGCCAGCCGGGCGCGTAGCTCGGGCGGCAGACCCGCAACCCGAGCTCGGATCGGGTCGTCTGTACCGCTCATCGGTCCTCGCTGGAAGCCATGGATGGGCTCGGCCGACCCAAGGTGATCCACGCAGGGTCAACCGGATTGGCCTCCTGCTTCTGCTGATAGGCCGTCCGCAGTTCGGTCAGGAACGGATCCGCAAGCCAGGCGTCGATCTGTGGCTCGGCCGCGAGTTCCGGTGCCTGCCGCAATTGGTCGATCACGACGGTCACCAACTGCCCGGCAACCTGGTCCATCTGGGCGATATTCGCTGCGAACTGCTTGTCCAGCCGTTCGTCCGGCAGACCCGCAGCCATCCCTTCGTGCAGGTCGACGATGAAGGGCAACAAGGTGTACGGATCTGCGAAGACCCCCTCGGAGGGTCGGTCATCCACCGCAGCCCACTCTCGAGCGAACTGCTGCACGCGAGTGTGGATCTTCCAGGCACGGAACAGGTTCGCCAACGATTGAGGACTGTCGCCGAGCCGCGGGAATTTGCCATGAAAGAACAGGAGACCCGGCACCGACCAGTACATGATGGTGTCCCAGATGACCTTGGCAACCATCACCTGTGGGTTGCCCATGATCTGGTACTGCTGGTCGTATGCGACCAGCCAGATGTCCGCGAGCACCAAGTACAACTGGTTGTGGGCGATGACTCGCTCCCGGATGTCCTCACCGGCGCGGTCGCGCTCGATCAGATCCGTGATCAGTCCATTACTGATGCCCATGAGGTCGCCGCCGGAGGAATACAAAGGGTCGATCGATACCCCGGCCTCCCCGGTAAGGCACCAACGGTCATTGGAGTACACCTGCTTGCATCCGTAGGCGTAGTCCCGCATGACCCGGAAGTCTTGGACGTCGTCCTGATACCGCCGAATGGCCGCCGCGCATTGCGGTTCTCGCTCATCGAGCCACTCCAACGCGCGCTCTAGCGTGTTGAATCCCGCGTGCGGGTGAATGTCAGCGTCTGCGACGATCCCAATGCTCGTCGACCCCGACGCGAGCGGGATCAGCCACACCCAATAGCCGTGGCCCATCAGATGGTTCGTCGATAACCTGCGGGCACCACCAGGGCGGCCGTACGGACCGCGCTCGACGTCGGTGCGCGCATGCCACTCCTCATCGTCGGACCACGATCCGATATCGATCGGATGCCTCACCCGGAACCAGGACGAGTTCGCGTGATGTGAGACTGGCTTGGCGAGCCCGAGTTTGCGCTTGATCAGGCCGGCGCGTCCGGTCGCGTCCACCACCCAGCGCGCCCGGATTGATCGCTGCTCGCCGTTGTCGTTCACCTTGATCAGGTGTGGGTCGTCGCCATCGCTGACCTCGAAACCGGAAACTCGGTGGTTATCGAGGAAGCGCACGCCCGCGGCGGCGATCCGGGCCCCCAGGTGATTCTCGAGACGGCCCCGGTCGAGCTGATATGTCGGTAAGGGCGCCTCTTCGATCTGGCCGAATTCCACGCGGCGGGCGATGTCATGATTTCCATTACTGGGGAAGAAAATTCGCAGACCGAATTTCCGCAGCTGTTCGGTCTCCAGGTGGTCCCGCAGGCCGAGCACATCACGCAGGTAATGAGCCTGCATCTCGACGCTGGACTCGCCGACCTTGTGAGCGGCTTCCGGGACCGGATGGCTCTGCCGCTCGATCACGGTTACTGCGAGCTCAGGCATGGACTGCTTCAATTGCAGAGCCAGGGTGAGGCCGGCGATGCCGCCGCCCAGGACAACCACATCGGCGGTTTCAGCCGTGCTGTTCGGCCATTCCATGATGCCTCCTACGAAGCTGGCGGGGTGGATGAATTCAGGCATTGGCCCTGCGGGCGGATGAGCGACCGATCGTCATCCACTCGGTGCTGGTCGGGTTGCGGTGTCGCTCCCGGCGGTATATCGCCAGTAGCTCCGCGATGATCGGGTCCCGCTGCCAACCCTGGATCCGGGTGACGATGTCGTCGTCGGCGGTTCGCTCGGCGTAGGCGGCGATGACCGTGCTGACCAACTGCCCGGCCAACTGAGCGAAGAGCCGGGTGTTATCGGCGAAGCGCGTCTCGAACTCTGCGTCGGTCAGCTCGTCGGCCATGGCGGCATGCAGCCGGACCATGAAGTCCACTGGCTTATAGAGGTCGACGAACTGCGGGCTCAACTGCGAGTCGTCTATCGAAGCCCACTCACGGAAGAACTGCTGAACGCGGTTGCTGATCTGGGTCAGCCACCCGAGATCGGCGGCCACCGACACGTTGGTGGCCGCGCTGCGGAACTTGTCCTGGAAGAACAGCAGTCCGAAGACTCCCCAGTAGAAGGCCGTATCCCAGATGACCTTCGACGACATCACCTCCGGGTGACCCATGAGGCCGTATTGCTTCTCGTAGACGGCAAGCCAGAGCTTGGCGACATTGCGGAACAGCGTGTCGTGGATCGCCCCCAGAGCCGTGACGTCCTCGCCGGCGAGGGACCGGGTGACCAGGTCTACTACCAGCCCGTTGCTGATGGCGATCAGGTCCAGCCCTGGCGAGTAGAGCGGGTCAAGGAATACACCGGACTCGCCGGTCAGGCACCACCGTTGCTCACCCGAGAACACCTGTTCACACCCGTAGGCGTAGTCGCGCATGACCCGGAAGTCCTGGATTTCGTCTACGTGCGAGTCGATGACGGCCGCGCACTGCGGCTCGCGCCGACGCAGCCACTCCCGTGCCTTCTCCAGGGTGTTGAATTCACTGAACGAATGTGTATTGGCATCGGCGACGATCCCCACGCTCGTCGATCCGGATGAGAGCCGGATCAGCCAAACCCAATAGCCGTCGCCCATGAGATGATTTGTCGATAATGAACGGTCGCCATTGGAAATCCGCGCCGTCCAATCGGGGTCACTGGTCCAGGAGTTGATGTCGATCGGGTGCGCGATCCGCAGCCACGCAGCATTGGCCGCGTGCCCGACGGGAATTCGCTCACGGCCATGATGACGTTGCAGGAGCTGGCTGCGGCCGGTCGCGTCGATCACCCATCGCGCGGCCAACTCGCGTTTACCGCCAGGTCCCATGACCCGGATACGGTGCAGCGGCTGATCGGGTCGCAGGTCCAGGTCGACGACCTTGTAGCCGACGAGGAAGTCGACCCCCTCCTGGACACACAGCACTCCCAGTTCGTTCTCCAGGCGGCCCCGGTCAAGCTGATAGGACCCGAGCGGTACGAATACCGAACTGCCCAGCTCGACGCGGCGGGCGATGTCCGAGTTGTCATCGGCGCTGAAGAACATCCGCAGCCCGAACTTTCGTAACTGATGCGTCTTCAGGTGCTCCCTCAACCCGAGAACGTCACGCAGATAGTGCGCGGCGATCTCGACTGTGGACTCACCTACTTTGTGGGTGGTCTCGGGAACCGGGTGAACCTGCTTTTCAACAACGACAACCCGGATGTCGGGCATCTTCATGCGCAATTGCAGTGCGAGTGTGAGTCCCGCCGTGCCGCCGCCCAGCACAACCACGTCGTACTGGTTCGGATCGGACGGCTCGGGCGCTCTGCGCGCTCGCAGTGATTCCACCAGGGCCGCCCGTTGATCCCCGGACAGTTCGGAGAGTCGATGCTGTACCGCTGAAGCCATGATTCCTCCTCGCGAAATCACTCTCACGGTGTTCGCTTCCGGTGCGCTTACGCCGGACGGAAGGACTACGGAAGTTCAGCGGGTTTGCTGGAACTCAATCCCCAACGACGCGGCCCGGATCGGGCCTCCGCAGTAAGACGGCCGGCCAGCTGGGAAGCGATATCCCAGTTGCTCGATGGGGGTCATTGCTGGGGAGGCAAGACCCATACTCGTACGCGGAACAGGAATCGGAATCAGAACGCGACTCACCGGTTCACTGCCAACCTTTTTGGACCATTCCAGGTATCGCGTGATGGCCAACCGATCGACGACACGGCAGGACTGAGGCGAAGGAGTGCCCGCACTCTGCTGAAATGGTTTCTGCTCAACGAGCGTGTTCGCGTCGACTCGGCTGAGGTAGGGAAGCTGCTGTAGCCTGGCCGCCGCTCGGCAAGGAATCCGAACCAACCGCACGTGACGTTGCATTAACTGCGACATCTACTCGAGCCCGAGTTAGCGACACGGCAACCATCCACATTCATCCGCTTTGCTGGGCAAGGGCGGGTATTGGTTCGACTTCGACGATCATTGGTGGACCGGCATCCTTGAGATGCGGCGACTCCTCGCCGCCGGCAAGGCCGCCGAAAGGCACGACGATTCCAGCACCGCGATCGCCTCGTACGAGACACTGCTGGGTTACGACGAGCCAACCTTTCTACCGGAGAACCTCTTCGATGGGATATCCGATCCCTATCGCAACGAACACGAGGTCGCGCAAGGGTATGCGGTAAGTAGGCTGTTGCGCCTGTAACTGACTCGCGGCCTGCCCCACAAAGCACTTCCGATTGTGTCGGTGCTCGAGCGAGATCCCTATTCGGAGGCCACTTCTACGGCCATCGCCGAGGTCAGCCTGCGACAAGGCATCGTTCTGGCCGCCCGGTCACAGCTCGCCGGGTACCTGGAGTCATCCGTCGCGAACTAGGCATCGTCCCAGGTTGTCGCGCGCTGCAACTGTGGGAGCGCATCGGACGGGCGGGGCAACTACACCGCCCGTCCGATGCGCCATTTACGGGAGGCTTGCGGTCGTGGTGACGTGATGAGCGGGTACGCGTTCTTCGCCTGTGCGACCGAAGACGTATCCGTCCTTCCACGCGCGACGTTCGAATACCCGTTGAATCGGCGTCGCGACGAAGGTGGTGATGATCGTCATCAGCGCCAGGATCGTGTAGAGCTCATTCGTGATCAAACCTGCGGATTGTCCGATGTTCAAAAGGATGAGTTCCATCAGGCCGCGCGCGTTGGCCAAGGCCCCCATCGAACCTGCTTCCCGCCAGCCCATTCCTTGCCAGCGAGCCGCCAAGCCGACCGCGCCGAACTTTCCGGCGAAGGATACGACCAAGACGAGAGCCCCCGTCAAAAGCACTGACGGCTTGAAGACGAGTGACAACTGGGTGTTGAGCCCGGAATAGATGAAGAACGCGGGAAGAAACAGATAGGCGACCAAGGGCTCGAATCGATCCCGGATCGTGTCGAGCAGCTTCCCACGAGGCATGACGGCACCAGCCACGAAAGCGCCGAACACGGAGTAGATTCCGACGTAGTCGGTGAACCAGCAGCCGGCCAGAATGACGAGCAACACGATCGTCAGGTGGGCGATCGGGATTCCTCCGGTGCGTGCATTGTCTCCAGAGGGGGACCAGGTGTTCAAGCGCGCGAGCCAACGTCGCGCGACGAGCACCATGAAAAGGACGTAGAAAATGGTGCCACCAACGGCGATCAGCGCATCATCCATAGACCCCCTGGTACTGGCGACAACGGCCGCCAACAAAATCCATGAACATGCGTCGTCGGCCGCGGCGCATGACAGCGACATCGTGCCAAGCCTGGTATCCATCAATCCGGAGTCGTGCACAATCCAGGCCAACATGGGGAAAGCGGTGATCGCCACCGCGGCGGCGAGGAACAACGCGCCCTGCCAATGCCCGACCTTGTCGGTGAAGAATCCACCCTGTGTGGTCATCATCCAGCCGAGGACACCGCCAAGAATCAACGGCACCCCAACGCCGAAGGCTGATGTCGCACCGGCCTGCCGTAGATGGGCGCCGAGAATGTCCAGCTTGAACGACGCCCCGACCAGGAACATGTAGAGCACCAAACCCAACTGCCCCACGACGTAGATCGCGACCAGATTGGGATGCATGATCGACGCACTTCCGATATGGAGCGTGGACGGAAACAGCCAGTGCTGTGCGGCAGGCGCGACCAGGCCGAGGACGGAAGGTCCCAGGAGGAAACCGGCAACCATCACGGCGACGACCTGCACCTGTGCCAGTCTGCGGAATACCGGCCAGATCAGGCGATACGTCACCAGGATGACCAACATCTGCAGAAACAGATGAGTGGTTATTTGCAAGAGCGTCGGCACAATCGACCCTTCCCGTGCATGGGCCAGGTCGGGTGATCACACCGCTCCCCCACGCTAGATGCGCTTTTGCCCGTGACCGGTGATCCTGGCCAGCCTGGTTTCGTCGCTCTTACCTGATGTGTAATCGGCACCGGAAGGTCACCACTCCCCCGCCAACACGTCGGTGTCGTCCTGGACGAACGGGCGCACCGAGAAGTCCCGGCCGCCGCCCTTGGCGCGTCCGTCCGGCCCCACCGTGATCCACGCATCGGCGACGGCACCGTGCGCTCGGTAGACCTCGACCAGCCGCATCAACGTCTCGTCCGCGCGCCACATCTCCACCAGTCCACGCCACGCCGCCTCGCCGGCGACGTCGCCTTCCACCATCACCGCGGAGATGAGTTCGCCGGCGATCCGCTCCAGTTCATCAAGATTCGCCGTGAGCCTCTTCTCCAGTTCACCGGAGGTCAGGCCATCAGCCATACCCTCATGGAAGCGGGTCATGAAATCGAAGTCGTAATACGTGACGAATCCATCGGCATGTGTCCGCGGCTCAACCTCATACCACTGCCGGAAGAACCGCTGCACCGGCTCGGTGATCGTCGACAACCGCGCCAGCTGTGCCACCAGTCGAGGTCGTTCCACCAAATGTGGGAACTGGTCGTGGTAATAGAGCAGCGAGGGCACTGCCCAGTACACGCCGGTATCCCAAATGATCTTTGCGCTCATCACTCTGGCATTGCCCATGACCGGATACTGGCCCTCGTAGATCGGCAACCAGCCATCGGTGACCAGGAAGAACACTGTGTTGTGGATCGCGGCGAGCTCGGCGACGTCCTGCCCGTCCAGGTCGCGGGTCACGAGGTCTGTAATAAGTCCGTTACCCAGGGAGATGACATCGAATCCAGGTGAGTAGAACGGGTCCAGGAAGATGCCTGCCTCTCCGGTCAGGCACCAGCGCTGTCCGGAGTAGACCTGTTCGCAAGCATACGAATAGTTCCGCATGACCTTGAAGTCGAGCAGTTTGTCGCGCTGGGCCTCTACAGCCTCGGCACACTGAGGCTCATGCTCCTGCAACCAGGTCAGTGCCTTGTCGAAGCGGTTCATCTTCTCGAACGGGTGCAACCCGGCGTCGGCGACGATCCCCACGCTGATGGAGCCCGAAGCCAAGGGAATCAGCCACACCCAATACCCTTCGCCCATCAGGTGAACGGTCGACAGGCGTCGGTGGCCGTCCGTGATGCGTTCATGCCATTGAGGCGAGTCCGACCACTCATCGACGTCGATCGGGTCGTCGATCCGGAACCACACCGCATTCACATCATGGCCGTTGGGCTTCGCCAATCCGAGTTTGCGCTTGAGAATCGAGGCTCGGCCTGACGCATCGAGCACCCACCGCGCCCGAATGATACGCCGCTGGCCATCCGGCGCGGTCACGGTAACAACGTGCCGGCCGCCGTCTTCCGCTAGGTCCACTCGATCTACCTTGTGGCCGGCCCTTACATCGACGCCGCGACCACTGAGCTCGTCAGACAAATAGTTCTCGAACCTGCCCCGGTCGATTTGGTAGGTGGCTCCACTTTGCGGCGAATATGCATGGCCGAGTTCCACCCGACGGGCGATGTCGCGGTTGTCCGACTGGGTGAAGAAGAATCGCAGCCCGAACTTCTCAAGTTGCCGATCGTTAATGTGGGGCTCGATCTTCAGCACATCGCGCATGTAGTGCGCGGCGATGTCAACGGTCGATTCACCTACTTTGTGCGCCGCCTCGGGAGCACGAACGTTCTTCTCCACCACGATGATCGACGTGCCGGGCCGATCCATGTGCAGCTGTAACGCCAGCGTCAGCCCTGCTGCACCACCGCCCAGGATCACTACGTCCGAGTCGGATTCCACGTCGGAACCGGCGGGGTGGGTCGTCATTGCGATACCTCCAGCACCACGTGACGGGCTACGAACGGGCAGAACGCGTTTCGCTTTGTCCGCAACGCTAGGAAACCCCGTTACACGCGACTTACCGACAATGAAAGCAGCGGCGAAGGTGCTACGAGTAGACTCCCGGCCCCGTTGGACTTGACTTTCTACAAGTCCAAGCCGAACGGTCATGTGAACTGGAAGAGGATTAGAAATGACGGCTGCGCAACCTGTGGGTATGCGTCCGGCGTGGGTCGACGATGAGCAGTTCCCATTCACAAGCCGGTTTGTGGAGCTGGACGGCAACATCGTCCACTACGTCGACGAGGGTTCGGGACCAATCCTGTTGATGCTGCACGGTAACCCGGTCTGGTCGTTCGTATACCGCGAGGTGATCGCCAGCCTGCGAGACAGGTTCCGCTGTATCGCCCTCGACTTTCCCGGGTTCGGCCTCTCCGTAGGCAGCCCAGAGAATCAGTTCCTTGCCCAGGACCAGGCAAAACTGCTGGTGTCCTTCATCGACGCCCTGGAACTCTCTGGCTTGACCCTTATCGGCCACGACTGGGGTGGCCCATTCGGTCTGCACGCAGCGACGCAGCGTCCGGACAAGGTCGAACGCCTTATCTTGAACAACACGTGGGCATGGGCTTTGAACGGCAACCTAAGCTCAGAGATGTTCTCCCGAGTACTGGGAGGATCAATCGGCCGGGCTCTGAACAAGCGATTCAATCTGATGGTCAACTACTACGTCCCCTCGGCCCACAACCTTCGCAAGCTGTCCGAAGCCGAGATGGCGCACTACCGCGGGGCAACGGCTCCCGGCCGTCGGGACGCCTGTGCCATCCTTCCCGGTGAACTTCTCAACGCTCGCGAGTTTTTCGCCGAACTCGCGAGCCGGTTCCACACGATCGAGGAGCTACCCACCCTGATCCTGTGGGGCGACAAGGATCCAGTGTTCACCGACAAATACCGGGAGCGCTGCGAAGCGATGTTCCCCAATCACACGACCACCGTGCTCCATGGCGTTGGACATTTCGGGCAGTCCGACGCACCTGAAGCGTTCAGCGACGCCATCAGGAGATGGTTCAACGAATCGTGACGTCCTGACGTGACGCCGGAACGGCGAGAACTCCAGCCATGCCGACCCAGCGGGGCGGTCGATGGCCGGATTTCGTGCGCACAGAATTATCATATTCGGCAAAATGGCACCGTTCCGAGATGAGGTGAGCTCTATTTTCAGAGTGTCGCCGTATCGACCACGACTAGCGACCAGCACCATGCCTTTTTCGGGGGACAGCTTATTGACCACACATTACCGCGACCGCTACCGTAAATTGACACGCGGGCAATAATTAGGCCCGAAGCTCACTTCTCGAAGACCCGGTTCATAACGATTATTTCTGTGAATCACTCTGGTTTCGCCATGCCCAAATCGAATTTAGGGAAGCGATATGAGTATCAGCGAGAAAATCACCGCCGGCGACCTGGATGAACTCGCGTTTCGCGGCAAGGTCGAGAACGGGCACCTGGTGCCCGGCGGCCTGCTAGGCGACCAGGCCGCGATGGACGACATCGAGGTCGGTATCTACGTGTTGGAGAAGGACGGCACGTTGATCGCCTGCAACAAGACCGCTATCAGCGCCTGGGGCCGTAGTCCTGAACTGGGCACCAGCGAGAAGTACTGCGGAGCCTTCCGCCTGCGCTACCCGTCCGGCGACGTCATGCCGCATGACGTAGCCCCGCCTTCGGTGGTCATCAACAACGGCGGAACCGTCCGCAACGCGGATGTCATCTGCGAGCAGCCCGGTGGCCATCGGCTTCTCGCCCTGGTCAACGTCTTCCCGATCCGCGACGATGCCGATCAGGTCGTAGGTGCGGTCAATATCTTCCGTCACAACACGACCAAGACCGTGCCTGGACTGCTCGCGTCTGCCGGCGTCGGCTGACGTTTAGTTTCGGATGTCGCACAGCTTCTCTCCCCAGCGGGAATCGCTGGGGAGAGAAGCTGCTTTCGTTCGTCTGAAGGTCGGCAGTCTTTCCAATTCGGTAAGTCCTGCGTAATGGCCGCCCACACCATCATTTGAGATGAGCACTAATCCGCGCCTCCTTGCAGGGGAGATCAGACACGATGACTACATTGCTGGCCCGGGTGAAATTGGCAGTGTTGGGTGTTTCAGAGAAAGAAATCCTCAAATTCAAAAAGGGCGACACCGCAAAGTGGCGACATCTGGAAGATGCGTTACGCGCCGAGGTCGGCGGCTATCACGCGGTTCTTGAGGGCGGGGGCGTGGACGCTATCGTCAGCCGACTCGACCGCTTTCCCCAACATATGAACGGTTACGCTCACGAAGGTGTGGCCATGGGGCTCACCGGAATGGACTGTTGGTTACCGGGCAAGTCGCGATTGCGGGAATTTCTGGCCGGCGCCGGCGATACACACATCTACATGTCACATATTGGCGCTGGAGAGGCGCTAGCACGCATGCGACGCCAGCCGGAACCGTTTCTGAACCGTCTTGATGATCCGGTGGCGCGATGGCTGGTCATGGACGGCTACGGCTTCCATCAAGGCTTCTTCCAACGGGCACGCTACGTAGACCGTCAGGTCGTCCCGTCACATCTCTCCCCGTACGCTCGTCGCGTCTTCGACCAGGGCGTCGGACGCAGCATCTGGTTCACCTCCGGTGCCGACGTGGAGCGTGTCGCCGCCGAGGTAGCTGCTTTTGCCCCACCCCGCCAGCCCGACATGTGGCTGGGCATCGGGACCGGATCCTGCTATGCGGGCGGACTGGAACGCCAGGAGTTCGAACGTCTACGGGAGGTGTGCGAACCTCACCTCGCCTATGTCGCCACCGGAGCTTCCTTCGCCGCCAAGGGCAGGCACCGCGCGGGTAACCCGGTCTCCGACACGGAGATGGCTTGCGAAGTGCTGTGTGAGACCAGCAGCGCCGGCGCCGCCGCAATCGTGGACGACGTCATGAGCAATATCTCGGCTCACTACGCACGTCCAGCCTGCGCCGTCGTTCAGGACGGTGTGATCGAGGCATTCTCCTCGCTGAGCCGTCCCGCGATGGATGTGGACCTGGGGCGATGACACTCACAACAACAGTCCCAGCCGAAAGCGGCCTGCGTGACACCATAGGCAACCTGCTCTGGCGCTCTTTCGCTGCGGCCGGGATGATGCCCGGCGCTCCGAATACTGATGACGACGCATCCACCGCGCGGTTAAAGCAGGTCGTGTACACCGTCACCGAGTGCAGCCGGACGACACTGCTCAATCCTGAATTCGACGCCTTGGTCCGCAAACTCGACGCATACGACGAGGAACTCCACGGATTCGCCTACGAAGGTGCAGGAGTCGGCCTGGCGGCGCTCGACTGCATATGGCCGAAAAGAAATCGTACTTTGGCCCTCGCCACCGGCCCCGGAGCGCACCACGTCTTCGGCATCTACCTTGGCGCGGGCATGTGCCTGGCCAGAATCCGTCGGGATCCCGAGTGGTTCCGCAGACGGCTGGGAGACCCCCTCCTCAGCTGGATCATCTTGGACGGGTTCGGCTTCTATCGAGGTTTCTTCGCCTATGAGCGCCATGTGACCCATCAGCACGTGCCTTCGCACCTGAAAGGCTATGGTCGGCGAGTTTTCGATCAGGGCGTGGGCCGCGCGATTTGGTTCGCCTCCCATGCCGACGTCTTGCAAGTCGCGACGATCGTCGGCGCATTCCCACCATCGCGGCAGGCCGACCTGTGGAGTGGAATCGGGTTCGCGTGCGGTTATTCGGGCGGCATTGAGCGCGGTGCGCTCGATCCGCTGCCGACCCTCGCAGGCAGGCACCGCAGTCACCTTGCTCTTGGAGCAGCCATCTCCGCCAAGGCGCGGCATCTGGGAGGCAATCCGGCATCCCAGAACGAACTGGCCTGTGAAGTTCTGTGCGGGACGACTTCGGACAAGGCTTCGAAAATCGCGGACGCCGCGGTGCGGGATCTCCCGGCCGGCAACCTTGTCCCAGCCCATGCACTGTGGCGGCAGCGTGTACTTCAGGAGTTCTTGTAACCATGTTGAGCAAAATTCTCAAGCCCGTGCTCGAGCTATCGGTGGATGACTTCCCGCGGGTCGCCAAACAGCAGTTCGGCGACCTTCCGGAGATGGATGCGGTCTGGCCGCACTTCAAGCCGCCTTCCCACGCGATCATGGACAACTTCTGGGAGGCCCTCGACCACCCCAAATTGACCCATATCATTCCTATGGTCGAAGCCAATCCAGCGAAGGTGCGTGGCGTCGCCTATGAAGGTGCGGCCATGGCCTTGATGCTTCTGGATTTCCTTTTTCCCTACCGAAAGCGTCTAACGGGTCTTCTCAATGCCCCACAGGGCGCAGCGTACAAACCCATGATCTACATCGGCGCCGGGATGATCCTTCCCTACCTGCCGATTGATCCTCTGCGAGTCATCGCACGTTTCGACGGCCCCGAGCGATGGCTGATGCTCGACGGTTACGGGTTCTTCGCGGGATTCTTCTCGGCTAGGGCAACCTTCGACAGACAGGCCAGACCGGACGGTTTGGCAGGCGAATCCGCACGCAACTTCGACAGCGGAGCGGGCCGCAGCCTCTACTTCCTGAGCGCGGCCAATCCGGATCGGATGGCTGCCGTCATTCAAACCTTCCCCGAGTCCCGGCGCCGGGACCTGTGGGGAGGCGTCGGCTTGGCGTGTGGCTACACCGGCGGCGCACTCGACCAAAAGGGCTACCACAGGCTGGCAGAGGTCTCGGGCGCCTATGCCGCCGAGGTAGCTGTCGGTCTTGCCGTCTCCGCAGATTTCCGTGAACAGACCAATCACCCAGCGGACCACACTGATGGCGCGTGCGACGTGTTCTGGGGCACGGACGCCGGCAACGTGGCGACATTAGCCGCGGCCGAATGCGCTGGTGGCCATCCTGATCCCTCCGGACCCCGGTATGAGGATTGGCGGCAGCGCATGAAGGCCGTCTGGACAACACGCCGGCAACTCACAACCGGCTCCGGAAGGACAGATTCATGAGTGTGCTGGGCAACGTACGCCGTCGAATATTCGGTATCACCGAACCGCGCAAGGTCTTCGACATGCCGGGATTCGCTCCCGGCGCGTGGGGGCAGTTCTCCCCGGTGCTGGAGTCACTGGCCATGGGATACAACACGACCTTGGAGAACAGCTCCCTCGACGTGCTGATCCCCAAGCTGGAGGCGGTCGACCCAGTGCTGCACGGCTTTGCCTATGAGGGTGCTGCCATGGGCCTCGGCGTTCTCGATGTCATCGCGCCCGGGCGGCACCGGGCCAGCGCCTTCGCTTCCGGAGCAGGTCGGCATCATATGGCGACCGTGTATGTCGGCGTCGGCTTGGCGCTCGCCCGCCTACGGCGGAAGCCCGAGCGGTATCTGAATCAGTTCGACCCTGTCCTTGGCTGGACAGTGGTCGACGGCTACGGATTCCATGAGGGCTTTTTTGCGCGTCGTCGTTCCATTGCGGATCAACGTCAGCCGACGCATCTGTCCAGCGACGGCCGGGAACTGTACGACCAAGGCCTGGGCCGGTCACTCTGGTTCTCCACCGGTGCGAACGTCACGCTGGTGGAGGAGGCCATCTCAAGATTCGCCGCCAACCGCCAGGTGAATCTATGGACGGGCGCGGCAATGGCCTGCAGTTTCGCCGGGGGCGCCGACCGAGCCGGCCTCGAACGACTGCGCCAGGCGGCAGGAGTTCATGGTCGTCGGCTGGCGTGGGGCGCCGCGGCGGCGGCCTGGACCCGGGGCCTCGCCCGAAACCCTGCTCCGCACACGGATCTGGCTTGTGACGTGCTGGGCGAACTCTCCAGCTCTGACGCCGCCCTTGTTCTCGAACAGGCTCGCCACGAACTCGCCTGGAGCGCTACCTCAACCTCGTATCGAGCATGGCGCGAAATCTGCATCCCGGAACTCCTGGCAGGGACCTCCGGTCGGACCGCTTGAATCGACGGCACTCTGAGAGGCGCACACATGCGGAAGAACAGGGAGAACGTCATTCTCCTCGCGCTGGTGGCTACCGCGTACATCGTCACCGTAGAAATCACGATCATGAACGTGGCACTGCCCACCCTGAGCCGGGACCTGTCGGCCACCACCACCGAACTGCAGTGGGTGGTCGATGCCTACAACCTGTTCCTGGGCGCCGGCGTCCTGGCAGCCGGCAGTCTGGGTGACCGGCAAGGCCGAAAAGGGGCGCTGCTCATCGGGATGGGCATCCTCGCCTCGGCGTCACTGGTGGGAGGTTATGTCGACACGAGCGACGGCCTTATCATCGCCCGGGCAGTGATGGGGCTGGGCTCCGCCTTCATACTTCCCACCACGTTGTCGATTCTGGCGAACGTATTCACGGAGCGGCGCGCCCGTGCCCGAGCGATCGGACTATGGGGGGCATCAACTGGTCTGGGTGTCGCCTCGGGACCGATTGTGGGGGGTTGGTTACTGGGCCGCTACTGGTGGGGCAGCATTTTCGTCTTCCTAGCAGTAAGCACCGCAGTGGTCGCCATACTCGTCATGTTCTTCGTTCCGACCTCGCGCGACCCGAAGACTCCTCCGATTGACTGGCGCGGCTTGTCACTGTCCAGTCTGGGTATCGGGATTCTCGTATTGGGCATCATCGAAGCACCGCAATGGGGCTGGGAGGCTATCCCCACAATCGCGTGCTTTGCCATCGGTGCTCTGGTGGTGCTGATGTTCATCGCAGTGCAACGACGAATCAAGGATCCAATGCTGGATGTTTCCTTGTTCTCCGACATGCGCTACACAGCGGCAACCAGCTCCGTCGCCATCTCATTCTTCGCGCTCAACGGCTTCATCTTCCTCATCACCCAGTACATGCAGCTGGTGAAGAACTACAACCCGCTGTCGATGGGATTGCGCCTGTTGCCGCTGGCCTTTTCCATTGGTGTTGCGTCGATAGTCGGCGCATGGCTTGCCGTGCGGATCGGGAACAAGGTGGTCGTCACGCTCGGTCTGCTTCTCTTCGCTGCAGGCCTGGCTTGGGCCGCACTGAACACGGCCGGAACTCCATTCAGCACCATGATCGCTATCGAGACCGCGCTCGGCTTGGGATTCGGCCTCACCAGCTCGCCGGCCACAGAAGCCATCATGGGCACGGTGTCCAAGGAGAAGGCCGGCGTCGGCGCAGCGGTCACTGACGCGACCCGTTTGTGCGGAGCGACCCTTGGGGTCGCGGTGATAGGGAGCATGGCGTCCTCCCTCTACTACAACCGAATGAACTCGACGTTGTCCGCCGAACTGCACGGCTCGGCTGCATCGGACGCCACAGGATCACTCGGCGGGGCGCTCAAGCAAGCAAGGTCCATCTCCGCGGGTGGGGATCTCGAAGCCGCCCGACAATTGTCCGAGACCGCGACCGCAGCCTTCCTCCACAGCATGAAGGGCGGCTCTCTGCTCGCGGCAGGCGCCGTCTTCGTTGCGGCCTTGATAGCGTGGTTCCTTCTACCTGCACGGCCCCGGGTGCACAACTCAGCGCCTGACCCAGCAGCATTGGGTCATGCCGTCGAGTAACTCGGCCGCTGGACGCTGAACGGGTAGGCGCTGCCTGCGATGGCGAGCTGTCTTTGTGAGTCGCGACAGCTCGTCATCGTTAGCCGTTGACGGCCTAGTACTGCACGGGCGGTTAGGGGTGTTGGTTTCCGTACCCGCGGAAATGGTAGCGATCGAACCCGGCTTCGTTTTTGGCTTGCTGGAAGCATTCCCGGGCGGGCCGGCGGGCCCCTGCGACCTGGATCAACTCGGCCGCGGTCGTGGCCGCAGGACCGACGCGGCGGTAAGACGCCAGATCCGTGGGGTCGCTGATCGAGCGGCGGATCAGCAGCCACCTGCCCCTGCCCGCTCCAGGTCACTGGCTCTCCGACCGATCCAGGCCCAGTCGTTGCCCGGTTTGCCAGGAGCGCGTGAACCGCTCACGCCTTTGCCGCCGCCGCTTCCTGCCGGGTTGCTACGGGTCCAGCGCAAGGTCTACGAACAGGGCCGGATCATGGTCGCCAGACAGCGCATCGAACTCGGGAAACGACACATCGGGAAGATCGTCACCGTCGTCATCGAGGACACCCAACTGCGTGTTCTGCACGAGGGTGAAGAGATCGCTGCCGTCCCCGGCGAGACCAGACACCGATCACCCGGCTCTACACCACCGGAAGCGGAGCCAAATCGAACTGACCGTCAAGGGTGTCTTGGGAACGATCCACAGGTCAGCCCCCTGCAGCCCAGACGCCGACACCCCCTGACTCACACGACCTCACTGCCCCCCAGAACAGAGGGTTTACCCGAGCAGCTTTAGTTTCCCTTGTGAACTTGACTATTTTCGCCACCTCCACCAGGATTTGGGGCCATGATCCTTGCGCAGCCCGTAGGCGAACGTCCAAGCAAGGTGGACGAACACTTGTTCCCGTTGCTGGGTCGTTTCGTAGCGCTCGACGGCGACGTTCTGCGTTACATCGATGAAGGAGTGGGGCCAATCCCATCGTTGTTGCACGGCAATCCGATGTGGCCCATACACCTCTCTCACTGCTGAACACTTCATGATGAGAAATGGCAAGTTCACCGAAACCGGCTTGGCCTTCAATCGAGAAGGTTTCCTCCTTACTCAATCCTCGTCGCACTCACGCCGCCCACCGGGCCAGTACCAGTGGCGTCGCCCGCCGAGCAGAGTGGGCTACACGGTATTTCCGCTCCGCGAAGGTGCATTTCACCGAGCGTGGATGCCGTCTTCAAAACCGACCACCGTGATCGTCGGAATGCGAGTCGGAGCGAACAGGGCGAGGACCAGAACATGTCGAGGTCGCACCTTTCGGTGCGTCCAACGACTGGAATCGGTGCTGGGGACACACCTGGCTGGAAAAACTCTTAACTGGGAAAGAGGCACTTTGACATGACTCGCACGGCGGAAAATCCATCCGTTCTCGCGACCGGGCGCGGCAAGCTCGTCCTCGCATTGCTCTGCTCGATCGGTTTCCTCGACTTCGTCGACTCGGTGATCATCAATGTGGCATTGCCCTCGATGCAGCATCACCTGAACTTCTCCGAGCAGGGCCTCCAGTGGGTGGCCACCGGCTACTTGCTGACCTACGGCGGGTTCATGCTGCTTGGCGGGCGCGCCGCGGATCTGATCGGCCGCAGGCGAGTGCTCGTCGGTGGGGTGATTTTGTTCGCCTTGGCATCTCTCGCCGGAGGGCTTGCCGACACAGCGAACCTGCTCATCACCGCCCGGATCGTTCAGGGCGTTGGCGCAGCGTTCATGATGCCCGCAGCGCTGTCACTGATCACGACCACCTTCACGGAGGGGTCCGATCGAACCAAGGCGCTCGGCATCTGGGGTGGAGTTATCGGGCTGGCCGCGGCGGCAGGCGTCCTGCTCGGCGGCGTGTTGACCGAGAAGCTCGGATGGCGCTGGGTTCTGCTTATCAACCCGATTCTCTGCGTGCTCCTTATCGCCGGGATCTACGGGTTGCTGCCCAACGACAAACGCCGCGCTTCGGGTGGGAGCTTCGATCTCCCGGGCGCCGTTCTCGGTACCGGCGGAATGCTGCTGCTGGTGTACGGCATCGTAGAGGCCCCTCACTCGGGTTGGGACTCACTGAACACGGTCCTCCGTCTCGGAATCGCGGTGCTGCTCCTGATTGCCTTCGTGGTAAATGAACAGCGCCGGTCAAATCCGCTGATGCCACTGTCCATCTTCCGGATTCGTGGACTCGCCGCCGCCGACGCCACCCAGTTGATCGCGATCGGCGGATTCATCACGATGTTCTTCTTCCTCACCCTTTATATGCAGAACGTGCTCGGATATTCCGCGATCAAGACGGGCATCGTCTATCTGCCGGTCACGGTCGGCATCGGACTCGGGGCAGGCGTCTCGACCAAGCTGATTCCGCATGTGGGCACCCGACCGTTGATCGTGGGTGGAGCTGCGTTCGCGTCCATCGGCGTGTTCCTGCTGTCTCGGCTCCCGGTCAACGGCGAGTACGTGAGCGACCTGCTACCCGGCATGATCGTGATGTCGGTCGGCCTTGGCTTTGTCATGGTGTCGGTCACGAACGCGGCCAACGCCGGGGTGCCGGCTGACAAGGCAGGACTGGCGGCGTCATTGTTGAGTAGCTCCCAGCAACTCGGTGGTGCGCTCGGCCTCGCGGTGCTCACCACCGTAGCGAGTTCCCGCACGACCGACCTTCTGACCACCGGCACGACTCCTCCGGAGGCACTGGCGTCCGGATTCAACCGTGCGGTGCTGTACTGCAGTATCGCCGTCCTCGTGGGCGCAGTGATCGGCCTAGGTACCTATAACACCCGCAAGGCCGACGCGCCGATGGTGTGACCTGGGGCTGCTGGGGATCTGCCATCCGCCGGACGACAAGGCGCGACTACTCGGTCTAAATGATCTCCACGCGGGAGGACCTCCTGGGGTTGGTGGGGCCGCGAGACGGCATCCACACCGATCCTGGGAGGTCTTCGCGTTCCGAACTCAGGCTTCGAGCAAGCACGGACCAGGCATGTCTATCGGATCGACAAGCACGATGGGGACAGCACATTTTTCTTGTATTTCCCGAGGGGTACAGATGAATCGAAGCTACGACCTGTACGACGGTCTCGCCCGAGCACTCGATGTCGTGGGAGACAGATGGAATCTACTCATCGTCCGCCATCTCCTCATCTGCCCCGCCCGCTACCGAGAATTGATCGACGGTCTGCCCGGCATCGCGACCAACCTGCTCGCTGAGCGGCTCCGCTACCTCCAAACCGCAGGAGTACTCGAGCGACGACTGGCCGGCGCAGGCAACGGGGTCGAGTACACCCTCACCCCGTGGGGCGCCGAATTGCGCCAACCGATCGAAAGTCTGATCCGCTGGTCCACCCCGCTGATGATCAACGGCGCCAACGGTGACTCATTCCGGCCCGAGTGGCTGATCCTCTCCATCCCTGCCCTGCTTGACGCCCGGGTCAAGGTTCGCCCCTCCGCGACAGTCGGACTCGAGTTCGGCGACCTGCTTCTCCAACTCCGCGCGACCCGGTCCGGCTTCGACCTGGGTCCGCTCGACGGCCGCAGCCTCGAAGCCACAGTCCGCACCAAGCCGGCCCACATCCTCGATCTTGCGGCCGGCACTCTCACCCTCAGCGACGCCCGCGCGCTTGGGTTGATCGAACTCGACGGCGACGAGTCTGTCGTCCGCGCCGTCTTCTCCGCCTGACGGAGCCACCGCACGGCATGGCTTCTCTGCATTACCGGGACACTCGGACAGGAAAGCAGGTACGCGATCCTCACCGCTACCCCACCGTGACCACCGGGCCGAACCACCTGAACCAAGCCGGGGAGCCATCCCGGTTTACAGACCGGACGGTTCCCCCATGGAGGATGGTCAGGGACGCTGGTCGGCACGGCGGTTACGGCTTTCCCTCGCCAAGGCTGGGGCGCCACAACCGGCAAGGCCCGGTACGCGATGTCAACCTTGCCCGCAGACCCGCTCAGTTCTCGGGGACCGACGGGCTCTCGGTGGCGATGACGCCACGACGGCCCTCAGAGTAATCACGCATGTTCAACATCTGCCGACGCATCATGAAAAAATCCAGCCAGCCCATACAATACTGATAGATCCAGCCAAGCCCTCTTAAGTGAGGAAGAGTCAACTTCACAATGAGCCGAGTACCACCGGATTCAATCGGGCGAATGACGTAGCTAATGGCTAAATCACCCAAAAGAAAACGAGGGAGCCAATGACTTACCTGTATCGTGACATGCTCGTTGCGAACAAAGCTGACCAGCGTGAACAGCGTCATGAACCGCTGCCCCACCTCAAGATGCTGCAACCCTGGCGTCAGCTTTCTTGGACTCCTACGCCCTAGGTTGTTGAGTAGGTCGTAGCTGTAAGGAGCAACTCTGATCTGACACAGCCACCTGTAGACAACCGGAACCGGGGCCGCGACATTGATCGCGCGGTGTGGTTCTGTCCTAGGGCCTTGCGCAACCACAGAGTCACACGGGAATACCTCACTCACTTCGGAATCCGTAGATCCCCAGACGAACGGCAAACCGGATTTGCTAAAGTATTTTCGTCTCCAGTTAATGAGCCTTCCCCCTGTCTCACTACTCACTTTGCCGGCCAGTGGCAGGAAAAAAACCTAATTAACGCAAGTGTGGAAGGGTGGACTTCTCCCCAGTTTACACCCACTGTAAGCAAGAACAACGGCCGTACGTTTACCCAACCACAGAATGTGACGGCGGACGGCGGCCGACCGGAGGTTGATCGTCAGCCGGTCTTGCGGAGCAGTTCCCACAACTCTGACGCGACCCAACCGGAGTTAGCCCCCAGGTCGCGCTGCACCAATCGCAGATGGTCTGCGAACTGCAATTGTGCGGCTAGGACATTCCCCTGGCGCAGGTTCACCTCGACGATGGCCGCTGAGGCCTCCTCGGAGTACGGGTCGCATTCAAGGATGGACAACGCGAACGGCAGTACCTTGTGAGTCATCCCGCCCTGCATGTACAGCCTCAGGAGACGGTGCTGCACGGTGCGTTGCCTGACCTCGTGAACCGTGCGAAAAGAGTCAAAGACCTCATCGAAAAGGTCTTCCGGCAGGAAAATCTTTTCGTAGTAGTCGAGGAGATTCTCATAAGCACTGATCGCGGCGTGCACATTTCCATTCGACTCGGCAATGGTTCCTTCGGTGAAGAGTCGCTCGACATCAACCACATCTATCCACCAGCACTGCGAGAAATTAAACCAGTACATCCCATCTTTGGTCGACCGAATGAAAGTTGAAGGCTGCCTGGCGGCCAACTCCGGCTCCAGCGCGTGGCGTAGATGATGCAGTGTCACATGCAGCTTGTTGGGCTTATCCGTCAATCGGTGATCGGGCCACAGCAATCTGCACAACGCCGCCGAACCGATGCGCACACCTGGATTGAGTAGGAACCATTTGAGCAGAGTGCGCGCGCTCGCCCGTCGCGAAGCCGAGTGAGTCAGCGGAATGCCGTCGCGGACCACCTTGAACGGCCCAAAAAGATAGGTCTCGTACCTCACCCTCGCCTCTTCGGTACGGGAGACAGCTCGTCGCTCCCCTGCCTGGGTCTCTAAATGCCGTGCGGGCATCAAATCACTGTCCCCCGAGAGTGAGTGCGAGTTACATCCAGGAACGTCCAGAAGTCAACTACACGTGATTTAGTCAAGTCAAGGCGAGTTTCGCATCCCTTTCACCGCACGTAAGAGTCCCGAAATAGCCGGCCGGACAGTCTGCTCTCAAGGAGGAACCATGACTGAAGCGGTACGGCACCAACTCTCCGCGTTGTCCGACGACCAACGAGCTGCACTGACAGACGTCCTGCGTGCCCGGCAAACGTCTCGCCCGGCCGAATCGGGGCAGTACGACGTGGTTATTTTGGGTGGGGGAATGGCTGGGTTGACTCTCTCACTACAACTGCGGCAGACACAGCCGGACATCCGGCTGATCGTCATCGAGAGTCAGCTCCACCCGGTTCCGGAGGCTGCGCACAAGGTCGGCGAGTCGACGGTGGAGATCTCTGCCCACTACCTGGCAGACATCCTCGGCCTGAAAGATCATCTGGACGACCATCAGCTACTCAAATTCGGGCTTCGGTTCTTCTTCACGGGCGACGACAACTCGGACATCACACGTCGGGTCGAGGTGGGCACGTCGGAATGGCTCTATCTGGACACCTACCAGCTGGACCGGGGCCGGCTGGAGAACGAGATCGGGCGACGTTGTGCCGCAGCGGGAGTTGAGTTCATCAGCGGCTGCAAGGTCACCGATATCGACCTTCGCCCGGAGGAACCACTGCACCATGTGCGGATCGAGACCCCGGAGGGACAACGGGAAGTCTCCGGGCGATGGGTAGTCGATGCGTCCGGCCGTAGTCAGCTGCTTCAACGCCGCCTTGGCAGGCAGCGTACGCCAGTCCCGCACACCGCTAACGCGTCATGGTTCCGGGTGTCACACAAGATCGATATTGACACCTGGTCAGACGACCCCGCTTGGAAACAGCGAACCGCCAAGGGCAAGCGCTACCAGTCGACCAACCATCTGATGGGCTCGGGATATTGGCTCTGGCTGATTCCCCTGGCCTCCGGTTCTACCAGCGTAGGGATCGTGTGCGACGACGACTTACACGAATTCGGCACCTTCAACACGCTCGACAGGGCACTGGAATGGATCCGGAAATACGAGCCTGAGTGCGCTACGCACATTGATCAACACCTCGACAAGATCCAGGACTTCCGGGTCATGCGGAACTACTGTTACAGCGCCGAGCAGGTCTACGCCGGCGACCAGCGATGGGCCCTCACAGGTGAGGCCGGGCTCTTCTTGGACCCGCTGTACTCCCCCGGCCTCGACTTGATCTCGATCAGCAACGGGCTCACGTGTGACCTGATCCTCCGATCGCTGGCCGGCGAGGACGTCACCGCGCTCGCGGGCTTCCACGACAACTTGTATCGCAACGTCACCGACTTCTGGCGGGGCATCTACGAGAAACGCTACCCACTGATGGCCAGCGCCCGGATCATGTCCTCAAAGGTCATCTGGGATACCGCCTTCTACTGGGGTGTGTTCGGACTGCTGTTCTTCCATGACAAGTTCCGCACGATCGGCGCGAGCCCCTCGGTGGCCGCCAACATGGGCAAGCTGACCCAGATCAACAATCGGACACAGCAGTTCTTCACGGAGTGGATGGCCATCGACGGTCCGCCGCTCGAGCCTCAGTACATCGACAACCAGGCGCCCTTGAACTTTATGAACCAGCTGCACTGCGGCATGGCCGATGAACTCAGTCCGGCCGAGTTCGAAACCAGGTTTGCTGACAACACCCGGCTCTTCGCGCAACTCGCGGGTCAGCTGATCAGCACCGTGATCGATGCCTACGCCGACAACTACACCGACGAAGTCGTCGAGCGCATCCAGCAGTGGAAGCGCGATCCCTTGATCGCCGACTTCTTGTCCATCTACCGCAGCGATCGGCACAGCAACCCGACAAGTCCGCTGTGGATCACCATGGGCAACCCGGCGACAGCTGGAGCGGACACCGCGATGGGTACGGACAGCATCAACTCCGCGGTTCGCTAAATGAGCATGACAAACGGCGATGCAGAGGATTCTTGGAGCTGACCGGGTCGACGAAGCCACGAAGTACATACCCGTGGACCGACTCGATATTTGCGGTGGCTGCAGGTTCTCCCCATTTGTCGATACGACCACCGGGGAGACCGCGTTCGCCAAGATCGCAGCACGAGTGATCGACCCGTGCCCGGCCGCAAAGCAGCCCGGCGTCTGAACTGGCGGTCTGCAGCCGGACGACCACCCGCTGGTTGGGAGGGTGTCCGGCTGCGCCATTTCACCTATCCGGCGCACGGCCGGCCACTCTCATGAACGGATACAGCCGGGGTGCCCGCCGCGCGCGATGAAGGAGAACCGCATGATCGTCAGTGAACTCGGTCTCCGGGTGTCAGGTACGGTGGCACCGCTGGCTGCGGACCGGGTGCTGTATCTGTTATTGCAGACTGGATTGCTGCTTGGCCTGGCGATGGCGCTGGGCCGGCTCAGCACCAAGCTGGGCATGCCCTCAGTGGTCGGCGAACTTACCGCAGGTCTGTTGCTGGGGCCCTCGCTCTTGGGGCGGCTAGGGCCTACTGCGGCGAGCGCCATGCGGTTCAACGCTCCAGAACAGGTGCATCTACTGGATGCGCTAAGCCTGATTGCGGTGGTGCTGTTGGTGGGCATCAGCGGCGCTCACATCGACGCTCCCGCCGCGAAGCGACGATGGATACCCGTCGTGACCATCGGCCTCGCCGGGCTGCTGATCCCATTGATCGCCGGAGTCGCGGCCGGATATCTGACTCCGGCCGACATGATGGGCGCACATGCTCAGCGGGACGTTTTTGCGGCCTTTCTCGGAGTCGCACTATGTCTGAGCGCAATTCCAGTGATTGCAAAAACGCTGCTGGACCTCGGTCTGATGCATCGGAACGTCGGCCA
This sequence comes from Pseudonocardiaceae bacterium YIM PH 21723, assembly GCA_003600225.1. Taxonomy (GTDB): domain Bacteria; phylum Actinomycetota; class Actinomycetes; order Mycobacteriales; family Pseudonocardiaceae; genus QZFT01. Next base: position 49,816 of record QZFT01000045.1, on the reverse strand, counting down.
GCTGATCATGTCGGCCGCATCAGTCGAGGATGCGATCGGTTGGTTCCTGCTCTCACTCGTGTCCATGTCCATGGTCAGCGAGCAGACCTTGGGCAGGGTCGTCCTAGCTGCCGCGACGGTAGTCGGGTTTCTACTCGTCGCCGCGCTGGTCGGCCGACCATTAGTACGGATGGTGCTACATCGAGCGGAGCGGTCCGCACAGTTCGGAGCCAGTACTACCTCTGCCGTACTGGTGGTGCTGGCAGGAGCAGGCCTGGCGCAGGCCCTGGGGATGGAAGCGGTGTTCGGCGCCTTTATCGCCGGCCTGCTGATCGGGTCTCCGGGCATGATCGACCCCGCCCGACTGGCCGGTCTGCGGACGGTTGTACTCACCGTGTTAGCCCCGTTATTCCTGGCGAGCGTCGGCCTACGCGCGGATCTCACCGTGCTGGGCGAGCCAACGGTTCTGCTCGTCGGCGTGTGCTTCCTGTTGATCGCCGTGATCACCAAACTGCTAGGTGGCTATCTCGGCGGCCGCTTGAGCAGGCTCACGCATTGGGAGAGTTTGGCGGTCGGCGCCGGGCTCAATGCCCGTGGCGTCGTCGAAATCGTTGCCGCCTCGGTCGGTCTCCGGCTCGGCCTGATCAGTACAGCGATGTACACGGTGATCGTGTTGATTGCGGTGGCTACCTCAGTGATGGCTCCGCCGCTGCTGCGGTTCGCCATGCGCCGCGTTGAACAGAACTCCGAGGAGGACGTCCGGGAATCACAACACGCACGGTGGTCGGACGGTATGGTAAACACTGATCTCGCGATGAGTAGCCCCCTGGTGCGTTCCGTCAAAGGTGGCCCTCAAGCTCGATCGAAGGCAGCCGACGGGGGATTTCACGCACCGCCTGAGTAGGTACGTAACGGCGATCGTCTACGATACAAGGCCGTAGCGAACTGCTAACAGGGCACAGCTGAGTTCGGATAACGGTGGTCCGCATCGGCTCCTTCAGCAGATACAATCAATCGTGATGGACAAGGTCAGGCAGGACTCGAAGGCTCCCCGTTCCTACGGCCAGTTCTGCGCCCTCGCGCGCGGCCTGGACCTCGTGGGCGAACGCTGGACCCTGCTGATCGTGCGCGGCTTGCTCGCCGGCCCGATGAGCTACACCGACCTGAGAGCCTCAGTCGGGGGCATCGCGACCAATCTGTTGGCGGAGCGGTTGCGGGCTTTGGAGTCCAACAACATTGTGCAGCGGCAACTCGGAGACTCCGGCGTCCTCTACGCCCTGACACCGTGGGGCGCCGAACTACGGACGCCGATGGAAGCGCTCGGTAGGTGGGCCTTGCCCTTGTTGGAGAGAGGGCAGGGCGACGATGCTTTCCAGCCACGCTGGCTGGCGCTCGCTATCCCCGCGCTGCTGCGAGGGGCGGCGGCGAACCCTCCCGTAGAACTCGGCATCGAGACAGACGGATTCTCCATGGTTGTGCGCATCGACGAGGATGGTCCCAGCGCAGTGGCCCGGACCGATGAACAACCGGAAACGATCTTCACCGGCTCGCCGGACATCGTCGTTGGACTCGCGGCCGGAAGACTCACGATCGACCAGGCTATTACTATGGGGAACCTCCAGGGCGACAGGGACACTCTCAGTGCGGTGTTTCCTCCAGAACGGGCGAACGCCGGATCAGTCAGCGCGACGCCGTGACCAAGCCGCCGGCCTGCGGCGACCCTGTTAGCCAATAGATGGTGGCCCACCAGGCGCAACACGTGCCGATGGCGCCGATTACCATTGCGGCCAGTGATCACATGCGCTCATGGCGTTAAGGTTGATCTACTTGGCGGCGAGACGAATCTCCGCCTTGGCACGTTTGACCACCTTGGCTTCAGCTCGCCACCGTCTGAACGTAATAGATCGCGTGCATTCCGCGACACCGAATGTTTCAGCAGTTCAGACGGCCTGTCGACCAGCGAATAGCAGTACTCCGGTGACCACGCTCCAGAGCAGCCACGAGTAGACACTGGCCCGCTCGAAGATCCCAGCGGTGCTTTCGGAGACTCCCACCAAGACCACACCGACGATGCCGAGCACACCGATCACCACGCTGAAGACGCGGTACGCGAGGTGCGGCAGCAAGCTCCCGGACGAGCCGGCGAGGATCGCGATGGCGTTGGCGCACAGGATGCCGACGCCTGCTCCACCGACATGCAGTGCGAGCCCGAAGCTGGGGCCGTCGGGCGAGCCGTGGAAGATGCCGACGACGATCATGCCCACGCCATGCGCAATCGCCAGCGTCATCAGCACCCGTCGCGCACGGCCGCTGACCAGCCGGGCGACGAGCACAACGCCGGCACCGAACAGGACACCCTCCAGCATGAACGAGGTGTTCATCAGCGTGTGCATCGGGGAACACAGCTCGCGGCCCTGGAACTGACTGCCGCAGTCGGGCACGCCGAGATCGCTGATGTAGTTGGTGGCGTAACTGTACGGCGGGTTCTTCCAGGCGCCGGCGGAGATCGCCTCGATGATCATCCACTGCAGGGCGTTGATGATCAGGATGACCGCGCCCAGCGGTGTCCAAAGCCGGAACGACATGGGAACTCCCTGCGGTACGACCGGGGATGACCTTCCGGATTCTGCCACCACCGAACACCCTTCGTTGACAATTGGTCACTGACCAAGTCGACTTGACTGGAATTGGTCGCCGACCAAATAACGGGAAGGTGGTGGATCATGCGGGGCACGAAGGTATTGATCTCAGGTGCCAGCATCGCCGGGCCTGCGCTCGCGTTCTGGCTGGTCAGATACGGCGCGGAGGTGACCGTTGTCGAACAGGCGCCCGCATTGCGCCTGGGTGGGCAGCTCGTCGATGTGCGCGGTGTCGCCGGACACGAGGTTCTCGCCAGGTCCGATCTGGCTGAGGCGGTGCGCGCGGTGGCGACCGGTGCGGACGGGCTGTCGCTGGTGGGCGCGGATGGACGCCGTCAGGCTTCGACTCGCTCGGAGGATTTCGGTGGAAATGGTGCAGTCGCTGGGATCGAGATCCTGCGCGGCAGGCTGTCCACCGTCTTCTACGAGGCGACCCACGCGGAGGTGGAGTACGTCTTCGGGGACCGGATCGTCGCATTGGACGACCGCGTCGACGGCGTGCACGTCACGTTCCAGCGTGGACAGCAGCGGGTGTTCGATGTGGTGATCGGCGCGGACGGGTTGCACTCGGGTGTGCGCGGCATGCTGCTCGGCCCGGAGCAGCAGTTGCTGCGGCACCTGGGCATGTACCTGTCGTACTGGACGGCCGACAACCATCTAGGGCTGCGGAACTGGACGGATCTGTACTCCGAGCCGGGCCGGACCATCGGCATGCGGGCGATCAACGACAACACCGCGGTCATGGCCATGTTCGCCTTCAATTCCGCGGCCTTCGACTACAACCACCGAGACCTGGAGGCGCTGAAGGCCGTGGTCCGGTCCCACGCCGCGGGCATGGGCTGGGAGGCCGACCGGCTGATCGCCCAGATCGACGACGCCGGCGACTTCTACTTCGACTCCGCCGCCCAGGTGCTGCTTCCGGCCTGGTCACGCGGCCGGGTCGGTCTGGTCGGCGACGCCGCCTACTGCGCGTCGCCACTGTCCGGGCACGGCACGACCATCGCCCTGGTCGGCGCCTACGTGCTCGCCGGCGAACTGGCCACCGCGGGCGGCGACCCCGTAGCCGGGCTCCGCGCCTACGAATCCCGGCTGCGACCATGGATCGACCGCGTCCAGCGGTTCGGCCGGGGCAACGGTAAGACCATGACCCCGCGGACCCGGTTCGGGATCGAGTTCCGGCGCACGGTGATGCGGCTCCAGCAGATGGTCCCGGACACCAACTTCCTGCTACGGGGACAGGTCCGGCTCTCCGATGGATTCGACCTGCCTGACTACAGCCGATTCGACACCCGGAAAGGGGCCCTGGCATGACCACGAGAACCTGGTTCATCACCGGCGCGTCCAAGGGATTCGGCCGGCACTGGACCGAAGCCGCCCTCCAACGCGGTGACCGGGTCGTCGCCACCAGCCGCTCGGCGTCCGCGTTCGACGATCTGGTCGCCCGGTACGGAACCGCGATCCTGCCGCTACAGCTGGACATCACCGATCGCGAAGCCGTGGTCGCGGCCGTGCGGCACGGGATCGACCACTACGGTGCGCTGGACATCGTGGTCAACAACGCCGGTTACGGACTGTTCGGCATGATCGAGGAGGTCACCGAGCAACAGGCCCGCGACCAGCTGGACGTCAACCTGTTCGGCGCCCTGTGGGTCACCCAGGCCGCACTGCCGCACCTGCGGGAACAGGGATCCGGGCACATCATCCAGGTGTCCTCGATCGCCGGGGTGTTCTCGCTCCCCGCGCTGGGGATCTACCACGCGTCGAAGTACGCGCTGGAAGGTTTCACCGCGAGCCTGGCCGCCGAGGTGAAGGACTTCGGCATCAAGGTCACCCTCATCGAACCCGGCGGCTACTCCACCGACTGGTCCGGCTCGTCCGCCGTGCACGCCGAACACTTGCCCGCCTACGACGCCTTCCGGGCCACCATGGCGCGTGCCGCCGCGCGGCGCGGAGACCCCAGCGCCACCCGGGACGCGATCCTCGCCGTCGTCGACGCCGAGGAACCGCCGCTGCGGATCTTCTTCGGGCAAGGCCCTCTGGAAGTGATCACCAAGGAGTACCAGTCCCGGCTGGACGAGTGGCGCCGGTGGGACCCGGTGTCCAAGGCCGCCTTCGGCGCCTGACCCGGCAGTCGTTCTACGATGATCGGACCGCTCTTCAGGAAGGTCGCCCCGGTGCGCTGGACCCAGGATGACGTGATCGCCGCGGCGTTCACCACGCTCGAACAGGAAGGCCTCGAAGGCCTGTCCCTGCGTGGAGTCGCCCGCGCACTCGGGGCGCACCTGAACTCGGTCAGCTGGTACGTCAAGACCAAGAACAGCCTCATCGAGAAGATGGCCGACGCGATCATCGGCACCGTCCAGGTCGACGACCTGCCCACCGAGCCCATCGACCGGGTGCGCGTCGTGGTCGGCCGATACCGGACGGCCATGCTCGCCCACCGCGACGGCGGCAGGCTCGTCGCCGGAACCTTCGCCGGCGGCGGCAACACCCTGCGCGTCGCCGAAGTCATCATCGCCGCGCTCCTGCGAGCCGGCTTCAGCGAACCGGACGCCGCCCGGCTCTGCTGGAGCCTGATCTACTTCACCCTCGGCCTCACCCAGGAAGAACAAACCGCCCCCGCCCGACTCGAACCCGACACGGCGGACCTGATCACCAACGGGCACTACCCGACCCTGGCCAAGCTCGGACTACCCCTGCTGGCAGAGGACCCCTACGACGCCCGATTCGACTACGGGCTGGGCCGCATGCTGGATCTGAACGCCTAGATAGAGTGCGGGTCCCGCCCCGTACCTCAGTCGCGGCTCATCACAGCCCGTGGTCATCGGCGATGGCCTCCACCGGCGAATCCAGAAACTCGCGTTGACGATCGCCCCCGATCTGGACCAGGCAGTGTCGGTGAAGCCCGCCTTCCAGAACGCCGAGGCCGCCGGTCCGGGCAGTTCGGGATCTGACCGATGAAACGCTGAACTTTTGCAGGGACCCGACGCCATGAGGTGACCAGCTCAGCATCGGGCCGTAGCTGTGGTTCATGAAGTGCCGGAAATCCTCGGTGCTGACCTCAGGCGTATTGCGAAGCACGGTGAACACGATGCCGCTCCTGTCGTGCGATGCCCGATCTCGATACCCACGGGCCGCGTTCCCTCTACACTCCTCCGGGCCTGGTGGAATCCAGTGCGTAGATCTTGCTCGGCGGAGCCCCGGCGCCGAACGCCTGGCCGGTCGCGTGGGCCAGCCGTTGCACTGATTGGGCTTCGGGTTTGCGGAGCCGTTCGAAGCTCGCGAGGGCCAGCGGCAGGGACAGTTCCGGGGTGGTGAGTAGTTCAGCGAGGATCGCGGCGTCTTCGAAGCCCGCTCCGGCGCCTTGCCCCAGGACCGGGGACATGGCGTGGGCCGCATCGCCGGCGATGGCGACCCGGCCTTTGCTCCAGGTGTCGACCACGGCCTGGTTGATGTTGACGTAGTAGCTCGGTGGATCGGTCCGCATCTGCTCGGCCAGCACCGCCAGCGGTCCGGTGATGCCGGGGAACAGTCCGGCGAGCTGCGCTGGGGTGTGGTCCCGCCGGTTGTTCTCCGGTCCGGGCAGGAACACCATGCCTTGCAGGGTGTTGCCGCCGTGCATGAGCAGGTAGCCCAGGCTCGCTCCGTCGCCGCCGGTGCCCAGTGCGCTGATGGTGCGCAGCGAATCCGGGGTCGGTACATGGAATCGCAGGACGGCCATCCCGGTGTAGGTGGCCTCCGGTCCGTGAAACACGTGTCGACGGATCCAGGAGTCGATACCGTCGGTGCCGATCACCGCGTCGAAATTCTCCCGGCCGCCGTCGTCGAACTCGACCTCGACCCGGTCCCCGTGATCGACCAAGGAGCTGGGCCGGATCCCGGTGCGTACCAGGTCGGCGACGCCGTTCAACAGGCCGGCCTGGAGAGCGGATCTGCTGAACATCACCTGCGCGTCGGTCCGGATCTTGTCGACCACTCCGGTGCGCAGGTCGAACATCAGGTTCCGGGTGATCTCGTGGCCGCCCCACTGGCTTCGCTCGGCGAGGCCGAGCCGGTCCAGGGCGGCGCAGTGCCGTTCGCTGAGGCCGATCCCCCAGCCCGCCTCAGTGATCAACGGCGCCTGTTCGACGACCACCGGATCCACGCCGCGGTGGCGCAACCCGTTGGCCAGTGCCAGTCCGGTCAGTCCTGCTCCGATGATGAGAATGCGTGTGGTCACGGTTTCTCCCTTTTCTGTGCTCAGGCGAAGGTCACGCCGCCGTCGAGGGCGATGATCTGCCCGGTCGCCCGCGCCTCGCGGTGGAAGCTGCTCACATCTCGCCTCATCCATCAAAAACGAATGTTCATTCTTTTAAGCTAGCGAGCACTACGGTGGCGAGTCAAGGAGTTACAGTCCGGTATGCCCCGTGTGAGCCAGGAGTACCTCGACACCCGCCGCAGGCAGATCCTCGACGCGGCGGCGGTGTGCTTCGCCCGCGACGGTTTCCACGCCACGTCGATGCCGGACATCTTCACCGAGGCCGGCTTGTCCGCAGGCGCTGTCTACCGGTACTTCCCCAGCAAACAGGCCATCTTCGACGCGTTGATGGGTTCGGCGATGCACCCGGTTCACCAGGCCCTGCGCGACGCCGCCAAGCTGGAGCCCCCGCTGCAGATCCCGGAGATCATCGACCTGATCCACCGGGAGATGATCACCTCGCTGAACACCGAGAACGCCACGTCATTGCTCGTGCAGTTCTGGGCCGAGGCGATGCGGGCTCCCCGGATCAGAGAGGCGCAGCAGCAGGGCATCGCCGAACTGCACGAGCTCCTGCTGGTCCTGCTCCAGCGCCTTCGGCCCGACGAGGAGATCGGCCCCGACCGGGCTTGGGCACTGATCGCGCTGAGTCAGGGAACGTTCATCTCGCAGACCGTGCTCAGAGCCAACACCCTGTCCACCGAGTCGCTCGTGAACGAGCTTCGACTGCTGCTCTGAGCACGTCTGCCATCCGTGCTGACCAGATCATCACCATGACAGGCTGGGCCGCTACGGCCGACGTGCCGAAATCGAGCAAGCGGGCGCGTTGAACGGTTCCGAACTGCACTCAACGACTCCGAACCAACCCGCCCCGACCTGCGGAAATCCTATTTATGCAGGTCAGAGCGAACTGCCGTTCATAGCTCACACCGAAGAAGTCACTGGTTCCAACCCAGTATCGCGCACGACCTGCTGCACACGGCCTGTCGATGATTGTCATCGACAGGTCGTTTGTCATTGGCGGGAGAAGGCCACCGGGTCGACAGCAGGGACGGTGAATAGCAAGACGCGATCCACCGCACCGAAACACGAAGGGCTACCGGCCAAGTCGAGGAATACCCCCAGTAAGCATTCTCGAACCGGCCAACAGCCTCGTGCGCATCGGCACCGCAGGACAACAGTCGATCCGGAATCAACCGGCGGCAACTGTATACTTTAATACTCGATCCGACGAAAACTCTAGGCTTTCATCGACGCAGTGTCAACTAGAGTATACACCTGGCGGCGCTATGGCGGAGGACCAGAAACCAGTGTCCGTCCCTGGTGCGACCTAGGTCGTCGACGGAGTGGCCGACAGCTCCGGGAAACGCGCCACACCGGGCAGGCGGCGGGCCCGCGAGAGCTCACGCATCCACGGAACCTCGAAGTCCAGGTCCGAGGCGTCGCGGCTGATGGGGAGCTGGTCCGCCGGCAGCGGCGCTGGAGTGTGATCGCGGGGGATGCCTGCCCGTTGGGCTTCGAGGGCCACAGCGACCCAGCAGGCCGTCGCAACGGCCTGGCGTTCATGCGGCCGCGCGATCTGGCCCGCGTAATCGCCGGCGGCGTGCAGGACATCCTGTGATACATAACCGCGCAGCCAGTTGAGTGCGTCTCGAATCTCGACGATCTGACGCCGGAGCCGCCAGGTGACGTCCCCAGCGCGTACGAGCTCGTACAGTCGATGCCTGGGCCGGTCGAGCGTGACATGCGGTGCGGACTGACAGAGCCGGTACCACAGTGGATACAGGCGCTGGACCTCCCACCAATGAGTCAAGGCGCGTTGAACCGGAACCAGGCTCATGACGGACAGGCCCAATACCAGCATCACCAACGCCATATTGGCGAGCATGACCTGCACCAGGTGCAGCGTTCCATTACCGAAGACAAGCCGGAAGCTCACCAGGATTCCACTCAGCACGGACGCGGTGACACCCAAAGCAAGCAGGGTCATTCCTGGACGAATCCAGCCCATTCCCCGGGTCTTCGGCAAATGGATCCAGAAAAGCACGGAGCAGATAAGACACACCAAGGCCACATAGCCGAGGTCGATCAGCAGGTACAAGACCATCGGTTGTGACATTGCCGGTTGCGGTGCGAACGGTTCCTGCGCCGACGGACCGTATGCCACATAGATCACCGTCAGAATCGCCAGTATGAGCGCCCCTGGCAGATAGATAAGGCGGCTGGTGTTCTGGTAAGCCCGCGCGACAAGAGCCAACAGCACCGTGGTGAAGCTGATGGCGGCCGAGACGATGAGGTGGTCGGACAGGTGCGGGCTGAGTCCGTCGAGTGCCCGTCTCGCCCAAGGTTGGTTGATCGTGCTCAGTGCGGTGAACGCCAGCACACCGGCGACGGGAAGTCGTTGGTGCCGGTCGCGAATCGCGGCAGGCAATCGGGTGAGAACGACCGCCCAGGAAATGGCGAAGGCGAGAAGAGTAGCGATGGTCGTCGCCGTGGCCATAGATCAGGGTCCCAGAACCGGCGCGCCGAGGTTTCGAGCCAGCCTTGTCACGAAATCATGGGGAGGAAGCTGGTCCGGCGTCCTGTCGGCGGTCTCCAACACGACCGTGGCGAATACCTCCGCCGCTCGCTCCTGATCATCGCTGTAGCCGGTTGCGATACCGGCCTGCTGTGGCGATCCGCCGAAATCCTGCGCATTCGCGAGATGCCCGTTCAACAAGGAATCCAGCGGCTGATCCAGGCTGTGGTCGAACAGCATGTGCCCGAGCTCGTGCAGGATCACATGCTCCTGGTGCATGTGCGATGTGTCAGGGTCATAGAAGATGTGATCGACCTCAGTGGTCCGGATATAAAGACCGCAGGGCAATGCCGCCAATTCCACGGGCCGTGGATGCAACTGCAGCGGCCTGCCTCTCAGGTCCTCGAGCCGATCACAGAATCGCTCGATGCTGAACGGGCGAACCACTCCGATCTCGCGAAGCATTCGCAGGCACTCCTTGCGTCGCCGACGCATTTCCAGCCTGCCGATCTGATTCATCGAATGCTCCAGTGCGCGACCCGCCGGAAACCGACACCGACAATACATACTCTCACACCACAGGCCGGCGGGATGCGATCATGGTCGCCGCTGCTCACCCTGCCGATGGCGCTCGTCGTGTTGAAGAACGAACTCGACAGCCGCGAGAGCCGCGCGCCGGGTCTCCACCGACGCATCCATCAGCCTGGCGTTGATGGCCTGCACCGTGCCGTCCACGATCGCTTCACGAGCGGCACCGTACGACCCGTCTCCGGGTGCGGGGGTGACCGCGGCGAAGTAGCCCGGATGCACACCGAAGAAGTCAGCGAGAATCTGCAGCGTGTGACTGGTCGGATTCGTCTGGGTACCGTTGCGCAGCTGCGCGATGTAGGCGCCGGAGAGGCGCCGGCCGGTCTGCCGCTCGATGTCCGCAGCGACCTTGCGATTGCCGGGCATGGCGACATCCGCGTACTTCTGCCTCAGCTGTTGATCGACCTTCTCCGCCAATGTGCTGGCCAGAGGTTCCGCGGGATGCTCCACCACTCCCCCTCCGAATACTGGAGTACGCACCTTGGCAACCATGCTAGACGACTGTGTCACCAGCGGGTCATGAGTGCGGCCGGTGCAGGATCTGCGACAGCACCTGTCCGATGGTCAGGTCCGAGGCCGTCGTGCTCGCCCGCCAGGCGATGTGGCCATCGGGGCGGATCAGCACGGCGCCGGAGCGTGTCACCCCGTAGCGCTGATACCAGCTTTCCGTGGGGTCGCTGACCTCGCGGTCAAGCTCATAGGTGTCGACCTCAACACCGAGTTCCCTGGCCGCATCGATGGTCGCCGTAGTCCAGTCGGCACCATCACTGCCGGCGATCAGCACGAAGGCCGTGCCGAAGAGATCCAGTGTCGAGATCTGCTTCCCCGACCTGAGCAGCGGCACGTGGGGTGCGCGGCTGCCAGGTGCACCTGATGGTTCACGGGGGTCTTCCAGCAGGTCCGCGCCGGGACCCGCTCCCACGATGGCCTGCGACTGATAGCGGTATCCGTACATCAGCGTGATGGGGTCGACCGGTGTCTCCAGGCCCACGCGCTGCTCGGGTTTCAGGATCCGTTCCATCCCCGCGAGGTGCTGGTTGGCGATCTTCGTACCGACGGGGCGCCGCTCCTGATCGTAGGTGTCCGCCAGTTCAGCGCCGGCCACCCCCTTCAGGATCAACGCGAGGCGCCAGGCGATGTCGAAGCCGTCGATGGCCGCGGTCGAGCCTCCCTGGCCACCGGTCGGGGGCATGGTGTGGGCCGCGTCGCCGATCAGGAAGACCCGCGCCGCGCTGAATCGATCGGCGATCGTGTGGTTGATGCTGAAGGTGACGCGCCCACGCAGCGCCACCTCGAGTTCGGGGATGCCGGTGGCCGATCGGATGAGTTCCACGCAGCGCTCATCCGACGCGTCGGGGATGTTCTCACCCTGAGCGGGGTCGTAGTAGATCGCCGCCGTGTGCCCGGCAGCACCCGGTCCGCTGAGGAACGTCCCGTTGAACGCATCGTTGACGATGGTCCACACGCGCAGTTCCGTGGCATCGAGGTGCTCGCGCAGATCGGCGTCGAACACCGCGGCGTGGGTGTACTGCAACGCCCCGGCGCCCGTGGTGGCGATGTTCAACGCCGCCCGGACCGGGCTGTCATGGCCATCGGCCGCGACCAGGTAATCGGCCAGTACGACCTGTTCAGTGCCGTCGCCCCGGTTTCGCAGGTGCGCGCGTACACCGGTGTCGTCCTGCTCGAAGGACACCAGCTCCGTGTTGAAGCTCAACTGAGCACCGTGCTCGCGGGCGAGGTCCTGCAGGAGACGCTCGATCTGCGCCTGCGGCAGCGAGACCTCCGATACCGGGGTGATCTCGGCCAACCGCCGCCGATGTTCCGGGCCGCGCTGGAAGATGATCCTCGGTTCAGGGTCGACAAGGCTGCCGGCGAACGCGATGTTCGTGCTCCGCGGTCCGGTCAGCGCCTGTTCGCGGAGCGCCTTCTCGACGCCGGGAACCGCACGAAGAAGTTCCATCGCCCGTGCCGACAGCCCCCAGGCTTTGGGATGGACGGATTCCCCGGCGTGACGCTCCACCAACAGAACATCGACTCCACGCCAGGAAAGGCAGAGCGCGGCCGACAATCCCGCATAGCCCGCGCCGACCACCAATACCTGCACGCGCCTGTCCGGCATGAGCCCGTCTCCTATCCCCAGCACGCCAGCTGATAGCCAGGGTGACAATACGCACCGCCGGCCGTCACAGACAGGGTCTGGCATCAGGGCGGGGTGGCAAGGGGCACCGTCACTTCGCTCTCCCAGTGACTCGCTCGCATCGCCGGTTTGGTCTCGGTTGTGATCACTGGGTGTCAGCGGGCGATTACCCGTGGGACCATGCGGGCTGCGCTGGGGAAGGTGGACGGGTGAACGAGCGGTCGGCCAATCAGGTCAGTGGCGTGGTGAACGGGGGCTCCTTCCAGGCGGGCCAGATTCACGGGCCGGTCAACGTGTACCTGGGCGCCGAGCGGGCCTCAGCGCAGTTCCCGGTCGATCCGCCGGAGGGCTGGGCCGATCGCCCGGATCTGCCGGCCGCCGTGCTGGATCTGTTGCGGGCACAGGTCTGCATCGCCGAGGACATGCCCTACCAGCTGCCCGGAGCGGCGCGTCCGTCCCTGGACACCGTGTACGTGCGGCAGGAGCTGGCGTTCGGCGCCACGGACGGGGAGCCGGAACAGGCACGGCCGACGCCGATCCTGGACGAGCGCGGACAGCTCGTCGGGCAGTCCAGCGTGCCGGTCGTCCGGCTGGCCGTGCGCCCACCGTCCCGGACCGTGGCGGATGTGCTGGCGGCCGACGACCATCTGGTGATCACCGGTGGCCCCGGCCAGGGCAAGTCCACCCTGTCCCTGCGGCTGGCCGCGGAGCTGGCCGAACGCTGGCAGAGCGACGCCGTCGACACCCCGCTGCCGGAGCCGGTGATCCCGCTGCGGCTGACCGCCCGCGAGCTGGCCACCCACCTGTCGCTCCCCTTCCCCCAGGCACTGGCGAACAGCGTCCGCGGTGACTACGGCGCCTTCCTCACGTCCACAGTGGACACGTCCTCGTTCACCCACCGGGTCGCGGGCTGCCGCTGGCTGCTGTTGATCGACGGCCTGGACGAGGTCGCCGATCCCGGTGACCGCGCCCAGCTGGTCAAGGCGCTGGCCATCAGGGCGAACACCCCCGATTCGCCCTACCGGATCCTGTTGACCACCCGGCCCAACGAAGGCGGGGCGCTGGCGCCGCTGGAACGCCTCGGCGCGGCCCGGTTCGAGCTGCAGCCCTTCGATCAGGAGGCCCTGGACCGGTTCGCGGCGAACTGGTTCGACAGCGGCGACGAGACCTACCGGTTCATCCGGCAGATCCGCGCGGCGCACCTGGACGAACTGGTCCGGGTGCCACTGCTCGCCACCATCGCGGCGATCATCTTCGGCCTGCGCACCGACAAGGCACTGCCGGACAACCAGTACGAGCTGTACGAGGCCTATCTCAAATACCTCCGGCTCAACCGCGCCGACTCGCCACGCTTCGACCGCTGGCGCGAACCCCTCCTCGAACACCTCGGCCGCGTCCGCCTCGAAGCCGATACCTCCCTGGTCCAAGCCGTCCGGGACTGGATCCCCGCACAGGACGCGAACCCCGACGAGCTGATCGACTACCTGATCACCATCGGCCCGCTGGTGCGACGGAACAACGACCTGCGCTTCCTGCACCACAGCTTCGCCGAACACCTCGCCGCCACCGCCAAGGCCCGGTTACTCCCCCAGCCCTTCGATGCCGAACACCCCGAGTTCGCCACCCTCCTCCACGCGGCGAAGCCCAGGGACGAGGGCAAATACGCCCGCTCGGTGCTGGTGCACTACACCCGCCTCCACCCCGAACAGGCCGACCGGCTGCTCACCTGGCTGCACGAGGGCGGCGCCGACCAACACCTCCTCGCCGCCCGGCTCCTGGCCGACCACCTGCCGGCCAGCGTCCCCGCCGTCGACTCCTTCCTGGACAAGGTGCGCAGCTGGGCGATGACCACCCAATGGCCCGGCCTCGCGGTGCTCGCCCGCACCAGCCGCGCCGCGCACCACCCCGGACTACCCGCCTGGCTGGCCGCGTTCATGCGCGACACCACCGCCCCCTGGGCGTCCCGGATCGAGGCGGCTACGGCACTGGCCGCCCGGCTGCACGGCGAAGCCACTGCCGAGGCGGCCGATCTGCTCTGCGCGGTCGCCCGGGACGCGTCCCTCGCCATCGGGCATCGGCTCGACGCGGCCGAGGCGCTCGCCGACTGCGGAACCCGGCACCGGCAGGCCTGTGTCGACGGCCTGCGCGGCGTACTGGCCGATCCACTGGCCTCGGCGGCGAACTGCCGCAGCGCGGCCGTGGTCCTCGCCGGTTTCCCCGACACGCGTCAGGCGGCCTCCGAGGCACTGGTGGCCATGCTGGATGACCCCTGGATGCCGGACGACGACCTGGTGGAGATCGCCACCGGGCTGGTGGAGATCGACGTCCAGCACCATGAACGGTGCGCCGAGGTCTTCCGCTCGATTCTCCTGCGATCATCGAGGATGTACTCCGTGCCGCAGGACGCGGCCGTCGGCCTCGCCTCGCTGGGGCCGAAACACGCGGACGAGGCGGTGGCCCTGCTCACCGCGGCGATCACCGACCGCCGGCGTACCGACTATCACCGGATCAGCGCGGCCACGGCACTCGCCAAGCTGGGACAGCAACACCGGATCACCGCCGCCGCACATCTGCGAGCGCTGGGCGACAGCCCCGGACTGGCGATCATGGATCGCACCAATCTCGCTGACGCCTTCGCCACCATCGGTCTACCGGACGAGTCCGCGGCCGAAGCGCACCGCGTGCTCCTGGACGAGCGCAGCAACGTGATCGAGCGCTACTGGGTCGCCTACCGTCTAGCAGGGCTGGGCCCCGCGCATCGGGCGGATGCGGCACGGGTATTGACCGCGAGCAGTGCCGACGTCTGCCTGAATCCGATCACGCGAGCCCAGGCCTTGGGCGAACTCGCCAAACTGGGGGGACAGCACCGTGTTCTGGCAGTCGCCCGGTTGCGGGACTGGGCGACTGATCTGTCGGCCGACCAGGAACCACGCTGCCATGCCGCGAGTCAGCTGGCCCAACTCGATTCCGCGCATCACGGTGAGGTTGTCGACCTGCTCTACGCCATTGCCCGGGGCCAGGGAGATCTAGGGGTCCGGCTGACCGCGTGGCAGCGGCTGCGAAGCCTCAACTTCGAGATCACTGACGAAGCGGTATCGACGATCACCGAAGCATTGGCCACGCCGGATTACGTCGCCGCAGGCCTCGACCGTGGCAGTTGGTTCAGCTTTGGAAGCTCGCCGGACGGACATCGCCGGTTGGCGGACAATCTGCTGTCGGTACTCAAGGATCCACACCGCTGTGGTGCGGATCGGCTGTGCAGCGCGGGGGTTCTCCTGCGCCTGCACCGCCGCTATCACCCGGTGGCCACCCAGGCCATGATGGACCTGCTCAGCTCTGGTGGTGTGCCGATCAGCGAGCTGACCAGGCTGGCCGATCGATTCCAGACGGTGAGCGCGCACGGACGAGCTGAACTCGCCGCCGCGATCAGCGCACAGTCCTTGCGAAGCGACGGCAGCGCCCAAGGCCTGCTGGACGGCGCGGAGGCCGTGAACACCCTCGGTCACCCGCTTGAGCCGAGCCATGTCTCGGCGTTGCGCGTGTTGCTGGCCGACGAGCTCGAACCGTCGAGTGTGCGGAGACGAGCGGCGATGCTGCTCGCAAGGACCGCGCCCGAGGAGCTCACCAGTCTGGCGCGCACCGCGTCAGTGCTGATCGGACTGGAGGGCGATGACTCCGATCTGGAGCCGATGATCGCCGCGGGTGCGGATGTCTCGGACCTGCTGACGACCTTGGCCACCGGTTCCGATGAACATTGGCAACGGCGGAGAACCTGCGCGATCCTGCTGCGGAAATGGTGGCCGGTCACCGGCACAGCGGTGCTCTCCCCGCTGCGGAATATGGCCGAGGATGTATATCTGGATCCCGCTGGGCGCACCGTCACCTGGCAGGAACTGATCAAGGTCGATGGGAACGCCACATCCCCTGCACTCGAATTCCACCTGGCCCTCTTCGCCGACGAGACACAAGATGTCGCGGATCGGTGCATCGCGGCCCGGGAGCTCGTCCGCTTGGGCTCGTCCACGTCGGATGCCGCACTGGCCTTCCTCCGCAGGTGCGCGATCGACCGCTCGGTCTGCTGGCTTGATCGTTGGTATGCGATCGCATCACTGAGCTGGATCCTCCCCCGGACCAGCTCCGAACTCGTCACGTTGTGGACCGCGTTGGCGGTGGATACCGAGTCGACGGTCAACGCACGCAAGGCCGCGGTCGAGCGATTGCCGGAGCGCGAATCGGACTGCGTCCGGCTGCCGCTGCTGGCCGATCGCACCGCCAGACCGGGTAACCGGGTGAAGTCGATCACCAGATGGCGACACAGCACGCTGGCCGATCAAGCAGAGACCGTGCTGCGAGATGTCCTCACCGCTGTGGAGTCGTCGCCGGCGGAACGGGTGAGCGCCGCAGTGGCGTTGGCCTCGCTGGACCCGCGCCAGATCCCGGAATCGGCGCGCCTGCTCCGGGAATTGACGGCGGTGCCGGGCGGTGGAAACGCGGCGCGTCTCGCGCTGGCTGGATTGAGTCGGCGCTGGCGGCATACCGTGCTGGAGGAGGCGCTGGCCACGCTGGAGGAGGACAAGGCGTCCTGGCGACGGCGGCTCGAGGCCATCGACCTCATCGTCGACCTGGAAGTCGATCAGCTACCGGGACCGTTCATCGACTGTGCCCGTCTCGCGATCGATGAGGGACTGATCCGGGGCCGTTCCCTGGTCGACGTCCGATACGGTCTGCGTACCGTCGATGGACTGCACCCTGTCCGGCAGCTGCGAGACGATGAACGGCTGTCCCCGAGCATCCGGCACGCTGCGGCGCTGAAGCTCCGCAATCACGATTTCGTCGACCGGACAGCGGGTTTCCAGGTCCTGCGCACCATCGTCCACGATCGAGGATGCCGCCCGGCCCTCCGATGTAGAGCGGCGTGGGACCTGTTCGATTTCGGCGATGAGGGCAGAGAACTCGCGATCGGCGTGCTTCACGAACTACTGCTGGACGACAGGTTGTCCGCCAGGATTCGTATCGCGGCGGCAAGCAACCTGGCAACGGTCGTGCCGGTGATGCACGCCGAGGTGCTTCGGGTGCTGCGTGGATTTCTGAGCTCGACCCCGCCGGCAACCCGGATCTCCGCCTACGCGGCGATGCGGCACCTGGATCGGTTCGAGGCGTGCTGTGGCCTGCGACAGATCGCGCAGGACTGGGAGGTCTCCCCCCGGTTGCGGCTGCGGGCGGCCAGGAAGATGACGAACCTCCGGCGGGATTTCCGGGAGCCCGCGGCGATGGTCGCCAGGGAGATCGCCAACCACGCCGCCGTGCCCACGTATCTCAGGAAGGCCGCCGCCAGAGAGTTGTGCCGGTGGAGCGATATCTGCCGGGCGGAGGGGCAGGCGATCCTGCGGGAGCTCAGCTGAGCTTGTCGTTGTACTCCAGCGCGGTCTCCACCCAGAAGTCGACGTCCTCGTCGACGACGGTCAGCCAGCCGTTGGTCATGGTGCGGCTGCCCATCACCGCGCGGGAGACGCCGGGGCGGGCCAGCAGTTCCGTCAGCCGGGCCGGGTCCACCCGGACGAGTAGCTCGCCAGTGCGCCGGACGTTGATCAGGATCTTGTCGTTGACCATGAACGACAGGCTGCCGAACATGCGTTTCTCCTGGCAGGAGGGCAGCGGCTCGAGCAGTTCCCGGATACGTTCCGTCGACATGCGCTCCAACCTACTGCGAGACTGCGCTCCTTCGACACACCGGACGGCGGCTGGGCCGCCGTGTGCTCGTTCTTCTCCCTGCTGCAGATCACCAGGGCCGACATCACCGGCGCCGTGCACCGGATCCATTCCTGGTTGCGGCCCGGCGGTTACCTCGTCCTCGGCACTGATCACCGAGGCCGGATTCACCGTGCTGCACAGCGCGATCTCCGGCTACCGGCCCGGCTCCGGCGGGAATGACTCACCAGGGATAGGGCCCCTCTTCCCCCACATAGGTACCGGTGGGCCCGTCCGGACCCAGCTGGGCCATCCGCACGATGATCTCCGCGCCCTGCTGCACGGTCTTCGTCCCCTGGTGATCGTTCAGTGCGGTGGCGGTGTATCCGGGTTCGACCGCGTTGATCCGGATCTCCGGCAGCGACTTGGCGAACTGCACGGTGATCATGTTGACCGCCGCCTTCGACGCCGGATACGCGACGCCGTGATAGGGCCAGGTTCCCATCCGTTCCAGCGAGGCCAGGCCGCTGCTCACGTTCACGATGACCGGTGCCGCCGAGCGGCGCAGCAGCGGCAGGAACGCGTGCAGCACCCGCACGGTGCCGAACACATTGGTCTCGAAGGTCTGCCGCATGACCTCGGCGGTGACGTCCATCGGACCGATCATGTCCCCGTTGGCCGCCAGCTCGACCTGGATGCCCGCGTTGTTGACCAGCACATCGAGGCCACCGTCCGCCTCGATGGTCTTCACGGCCGCCTGTACGGAGGAGTCGTCGGTGATGTCCAGCTGCACCGCCCGGGCGCCGAGCTGCTCGGCGGCCCGCCGGCCCCGTTCGGCGTTCCTGCTGCCGACGTACACGGTGTGACCAGCGGCTACCAGCCGACGTGCGGTTTCGAAACCGAGGCCCTGGTTGGCCCCGGTGATCAGAGTCGTCGTCATGACACCCGACGCTAGGCGCTGGAGCGCGCTCCAGGTCAAGCGTTCAGCGCACCCGGTAAGGCTCGGCGTCGATCACCTTCACGTGCAGGCCGTTGCCCGGTTCGCCGGTCGGGGTCAGCGCGCCGTCGATCAGCTGCGGCAGGCCGCCGAACAGCATCGACTCCAGGCGCAGGTGATCGTGGTAGCCCTCCATGTGCCGCAGGTTGCCGGTGGCCAGCGCGACCGGGAGGGTCAGCGCGGGCGCGCCGTGCGCGGACAGCTGCACCTCGGTGGTCTGGGCGACGATCCGCTGCCACTCGGTGATCCCGCCGCAGCGGGTGAGGTCGATCTGCAACACGTCCACACAGGACTGGAGGTCGGCGAATTCGGGCAGCTGGAAGGCATATTCGCCGGCGGTGATGTCCAGCGGCAGCCCCTCGGCCAGCCAGGCCAGCCCGCCGTGATCATGGGTGCTGACCGGTTCCTCGAACCAGGTGACGCCGGGCAGTTCCGCGCCGATCCGGGCCGCGGTGTGCCGGTCGTAGGCGCCGTCGGCGTCCACGAACAGCTCCACGTCCGGGCCGATCGCCTCGCGGATCAACGCGATCCGGTCCAGTTCGGCGTGCAGCGACAGCCTGCCGATCTTCATCTTCACCATGGACATGCCCGCCCCGACCCAGCCGGTGAGCTGCTCGGTGAGCTCCGGGAGCGAGTAGTTGGTGAAACCGCCGGAGCCGTAGATCGGTACCGCGGTGTGCTCGGCGTCGAGGACCCGGTGCAGTGGCTGCTCGAAACATCGGGCCTTGAGGTCCCACAGCGCGGTGTCCACTGCGGACAGTGCCATGGCGACCAGGCCGGTGCGGCCCAGAT
Source organism: Pseudonocardiaceae bacterium YIM PH 21723 (assembly GCA_003600225.1). GTDB lineage: Bacteria > Actinomycetota > Actinomycetes > Mycobacteriales > Pseudonocardiaceae > QZFT01. The sequence continues at coordinate 30,241 of QZFT01000045.1, read as the reverse complement.
TGCGGATGGTGCCGGTCATCGACTGCCAGATGGACTCCGGGTCCCGGACGTCCCGGTCGATCAGGATCGGGGTGAGCAGCGACTCGATCAGCGGCACCAGGCAGGCGTGGGCGTAGGTGTAGCCGAGGCCGACGGTGCCGGAGGCCGTGCGCGGACGGACCAGCACGATGGTGGTGGAGTCCCAGTCCAGCGTGCCGTCCTGCTCGGGGGTGGAGGTAGGCACGGTGTATGCCTCGACTGCTACCGAGGCGATGCGGAACTCGTCGGGGATCACCGGGTGATCCTACCGAGGACATAAACCGATCATGCTCACTGCTGCCGGTTGGCGGCGGCGATCAGCATCTCCAGGTGTGCTGCGGTGAATCGGCCACCGGGGACGAGTGCGGGCAACCGGGACAGCGGGATCGAGCCGATGAGCGTCACCGTCTCCGGGGAGAATCCGGCCGCTTGCCGCAGGATCGGACCGGCCACCGGGTGGCCGAGCGCCTCCTGCAACACCGACGATCCGTCGAGCGGGAACGACGGCAGCTCGCCCGTCAGCTCGACGGTTCCGGTGAGCCGCAGGTCCCGGCTGGACGCGCCGACCGACACCTCGTAGTGGCCGGGTTCGACCACGAACCGGTCGATCCGGATGTCCCAGTACGCCAGGTCCTCCCGGTCGATGGCCACGGTGACCTCACCGCTCTGCCCCGGATCGAGCTCGAGACAGCCGAAACCACCGAGCACCCGGACCGGCCGGGACACCGCGGAGCCGGGCAGCCCGACATAGGCCTGCACGACCTCGCGTCCGGCCCGGTCGCCGGTGTTGGTCACCGTCAGCCGGACGTCGATCCCGGCCGGCGTCGCGGTCAGGTTCAGCGCCGAGTAAGCGAAGCTCGTGTAGGACAGGCCGTGCCCGAAGGGGTAGCCGACCGGCAGCTGCCGGGCGTCGTACCAGCGGTGCCCGACGTGGAGGCCCTCGCTGTACCGCACCCGGGAATGGTCGCCGGGGAAATCCAGGTAGGCCGGGGTGTGTTCGAGGCGCTCCGGCACCGTCTCGGCGAGCTTGCCGGACGGGTTGACCAGGCCGAACAACACATCGGCGATCGCGGCGCCACCGCCCTGGCCGAGCAGCGCGCCGTCCAGGATCGCCGGAGCCAGCGCGGCCACCTCGGTCAGCCGGACCACGCCGCCGTGGGCCAGGACCACCACGGTGCGCGGGTTGGCCCCGGCCACCGCGCGCAGCAGGTCCAGTTGATCAGCCGGCAGCTCGATGTGCGTCCGGTCGAAGCCTTCGGACTCCTGCTTGCCGGGCAGTCCGAGGAACACCACGGCCGTGTCGGCGGATCGCGCGGCGGCCACGGCCTGCTCGATGTCCTCGTCCACCGCGATCACGTCGGCGCCGGCCCGCGCGCGGATTTCGTCGAGGGGAATGTCCACTCTGGACGGATTGACCCGGGAGCTGCCCGCGCCCTGGATGCGTGGCCGGGTGGCGAACCGGCCGATCACGGCGAGGGAGCGGTCCGGGTTCAGCGGCAACAGGTGGTTCTCGTTGCGCAGCAACACGATCGCCTGCCTGGCCACCTCGCGGGCCAGCTCGTGGTGCGCGTCCCGATCGACGGTGACCCGCCTGCGGTGGGTGGCGGCCTTGCGGGCCAGCTCGGTCAGCCGGGCGACGCTGCGGTTCAGCTCCGACTCGGCGAGCGCGCCGTCCGCAACGGCCCGCGCGACCTCGGCGTCGCTGTCCGGGCCCGGGTAGGGCATGGTCAGGTCGAGTCCGGCGGCGATCGCGGCGGCCCGGTCCCCCACCGCGCCCCAGTCGCTGACCACGAGGCCGTCGAAGCCCCACTGCTCGCGCAGCACCTCGGTGAGCAGGAACCGGCTGCTGAACACCGGCTCGCCGTTGACCCGGTTGTACGAGCACATCACCAGCCACGGCCGCGCGTCCCGGATGGCCCGCTCGAACGGACGCAGGTAGACCTCGCGCAGCGGGCGCGGATCGATGTCCGAGCTGCTCCGGAAGCGGTCGTACTCCACCTCGTTGCCGACGAAGTGCTTCAGGCAGGCGCCGACTCCCTCGCCCTGCACGCCCCGGACGAAGGCGGTGGCGAGTGTCCCGGACAGGTGCGGATCCTCGGAGTAGTACTCGAAGTTGCGGCCGCCCAGCGCGGAGCGCTTGATGTTGATCCCCGGGCCGAGCACCACCGACACGCCCTCGGCCTGGCACTCGACGCCCAGTGCGGAGCCCATCCGCTCGATCAACTCCGGATTCCAGGTCTGCGCCTGCGCCACGGCGGCCGGGAAACAGGTGGCGGGAACGCTGGCGGCGAGGCCCAGATGATCGGAGTCGGCCAGTTGTTTGCGCAGGCCGTTCGGCCCGTCGGTGAGCAGCAGCGCGGCCAGCTCGCCGACCGGTTTGGTGTGCCAGAAATCGGCGCCGCTGGTGAGCGCGGCCCGGCCCTCGAGGGAGAGGTCGGCCAGGGCGAGTTCGGCAAGGCTGAGGTCCGGCTCGTCGCGCATGACCACCACTATGGCACTCCATCACGTCCCGGTCAGCGGGAACGCAACAGCTCCAGCGTCCGGCTCAGTTCAGCCCGCAGCACGTCAGCGGCCGTGTCGGGATCCCCGGCGATCACCGCGTCGACCAGCGCGGCGTGCTCCGCGTCACCGTGATCCGGGGCGCCGGCGCGCAGATCCAGGAACTCCACCAGGTCCAGCAGCCGCTGCCGCAGGACGGGGAGGAATTCGGCGAACAGGCCGCTCAGCACCGGGTTGTGCGCGGCGTCGACCACGGCGGCGTGCAGCGCGATGTCGGCGGCCACGAACTCGGCATCGCCCAGTCCGGTGGTGGCGCGGCGGCCCTCCAGCGCGGCACGCAGGGCGTCGGCGTCCTGCTCGGTGCGCCGGGCGGCGGCCAGCCGGGCGGCCTCGACTTCAAGGATCATCCGCACCTCGTACACGTCGATGATCGCGGCCTGACGCAGTCGATCCGGCCAGTCCCGCCGGGGTTCGGTGGCGATCACGAACACCCCGGCACCCTGCCTGGCCTGCACCATTCCGGCTCCGGCCAGGGCGCGCAGCGCCTCCCGGACGGTGGACCGGCCCACCCCGAGGGTGGTGGCGAGGGTGGTCTCGCCGGGCAGTTTGGCGCCCACCGGCCACTCCCCCGCGGTGATCTGCCCACGCAACGCCTCGGTGGCCTGTTCCACCAGGGGCGAGGCGCGTAGCGGTCCCAGGGGCATGGTCGTCACCTCCCGCACACTAACTTGTCTGAGGACCTGAGGTGTGATTAGCGTACTCGGCCATGGAGTGGAATCCGCAACGCCCCAGCCCGATGCCCCATCACCGCTACCGCCCCGCCCACGAGCGGGTCGAGGTCCCCGTGTTCGACCGCCAGTGGCCGTCCCGGCGCATCGACCGGGCACCGCTGTGGGTGCCGGTGGACCTGCGCGACGGCAACCAGGCGCTCGCCGAGCCGATGGACACCGAGCGCAAGCGGCGGATGTTCGACATGATGATCTCCTTGGGGTACAAGGAGATCGAGGTCGGTTACCCCTCGGCCAGCCAGACCGATTTCGACTTCGTCCGGCACCTGGCCGGCCGGGATGATCTCCCCGGAGACGTGACGATCTCGGTGTTCACCCCGGCACGCATCGAGCTGATCGACCGGACCCTGGAGTCGATCGCCGGCCTGCCCCGGGTGCTGGTCCACCTGTACACGGCGACCGCCCCGCTGTGGCGGAATCTGGTGCTGGGCAAGGATCGCGGCGAGCTGCACCGGATGATCCTGGGTGCGGGCGAGCACCTGCTCCGGGGCGCGGGCGAGCAGGTCCGCTTCGAGTTCTCGCCGGAGGTCTTCAACCTCACCGAGCCGGATTTCGTCCTGGAGGTGTGTGATTCGCTGACCGAGCTGTGGGACGCGTGCCCGGACCGCCCGGTCACGCACAATCTGCCCGCCACCGTGGAGATCGCCACGCCGAACGTGTACGCCGACCAGATCGAGTACCTGGATCGGAACCTGGCCCGGCGGGACTCGGTGATCCTGTCGGTGCATCCACACAACGATCGCGGCACCGGCGTGGCCTGCGCGGAGCTGGCCGTGCTGGCCGGTGCCCAGCGGGTGGAGGGCTGCCTGTTCGGCAACGGCGAACGCACCGGGAACGTGGATCTGGTGACGCTGGCGTTGAATCTCTATACGCAGGGCGTGAATCCGATGATCGACTTCTCGGATATCGACGCGGTGCGCGAGGTCGTCGAGTACGCCAACCGATTGCCGGTCCCGCAGCGCCATCCGTATGTGGGCGAGCTGGTGCACACCGCGTTCTCCGGAACCCATCAGGACGCCATTGCCAAGGGGCTGGCCGTCGCGGCGCCGGGCGGTCCGTGGGAGGTGCCGTATCTGCCGATCGACCCGGCCGATCTGGGGCGCGACTACGAGGCGGTGATCCGGATCAACTCGCAGTCGGGCAAGGGCGGGGTCGCGCATCTGCTGCGCACCCACCACGGCCTGGACCTGCCCGCCGGGATGCGACCGGATTTCTCGCGAGAGGTGCAGCTGGTCACCGACGCCACCGGCCGTGAACTGTCCACAGCGGAATTGTGGGACCTGTTCCGGTCCGTCTACCTGGATCCCGGTGCGATCACCCTCGGCGACTGGTCCGGCTCCGCGGGCACACTGCTGATCGACGGGGTGGAGAAACCGGTGCGGGGCAACGGAAACGGTCCGCTGTCCGCGTTCGCCGACGCGTTGCGGGACATCGGCGTGGAAGCGGACATCCTGGGCTACGCGGAACATTCCACGACCAGCGGCCCGGACAGCCCGGCCGCCGCGTACGTGCACTGCCGGGTCGACGGGATCTCCGCGTGGGGCGCCGGGCTGGACACCTCGATCCTGACCGCGTCGGTACGAGCGGTGCTGTCCGCGGTGAACCGGGCCCGGTCATGAGCGTTCTGCTGGCGAAGGACGTCGATCTGGTCCGCGGTGGCCGGTTGCTGCTGGATTCGGTGTCCCTGCGGGTGGAGGCCGGTCAGCACTGGGCGTTGCTGGGACCGAACGGGGCGGGCAAGAGCACGCTGCTGAGTCTGCTGGGCGCGCAGGTGCACCCGACCCGGGGCGTGGTCGAGGTGCTGGGCCATCGGCTGGGCCGGGTGGATGTGCGGGAGCTGCGATCGCATCTGGGACACGTCAACCCGCGGCACCGGCCCGGGCCCGCGTTGACCGCGCGGGAGGTGGTGCTCACCGGGCTGACCGGCACCGCCGATCTGGTGCCGCGCCGGGTGCTCTCGGCGGACGACGTCGAGCGGGCTTCACGGCTGACGGAGCTGCTGGGCCTGCGGCCGGAGGCCGGCTGGGACGTGCTGTCCCAGGGCGAGCGGGGCCGGGCCCTGATCGCCCGGGCACTGATGCCCAGCCCTCGGCTGTTGCTGCTGGACGAACCGGCGACCGGCCTCGACATGGCGGGCCGCGAACAGCTGCTCGGCCGGCTGACCGCGCTGTACCGGGACCATCCGGCGCTGGCTTCGGTGCTGGTCACCCATCACCTGGAGGAGCTGCCGCCGGGCACGACGCATGCTGCCCTGCTGCGCTCCGGCCGGCTGCTGGCGGCGGGTCCGGTCACCGAGGTGCTCAGCACGGAATCGGTGAGCGCGTGCTTCGATCATCCGCTGCGGCTGCGCCGGCTGGAGGGCCGCTGGATGGTGTACTGAGCTACATGGGGTTTCAGGACGAACTCGTGGACCGGCTGCGCCGGTTCCCCCGCCGATCGGTGGCCCTCGACGGGCGCAAGGCGGCCGCCGTCGCGGTGACGGTGGTGCGGCGCGGCTCCGCTCACGGCTTGTGGATCACCTACCGGGCGGCGACGCTGCGGGCGCACGCGCGGCAGTGGGCGTTGCCCGGCGGCAGGCTGGATCCGGGTGAGGATGCCGCCACCGCCGCGCTGCGGGAGCTGCACGAGGAGCTCGGCGTGCGGATCGCCGCAGATCAGGTACTGGGTCTGCTGGACGACTTCCCCACCCGATCCGGGTACGTGATCACCCCGGTCGTGGTGTGGGCCGGGGAGGAGGTGCCGGTGGACCCGAATCCGGCGGAGGTGGCCTCGGTGCACTGGCTGTCGCTGGCCGAACTGGACATCGAACCGAGGATGCTCACCATCCCGGAATCGGATCGGCCGGTGATCCAGCTGCCGATCCTGAACACCTTGATCCACGCGCCGACCGCGGCGGTGCTGTACCAGTTCCGCGAGGTGGCGCTGCACGACCGGCACACCCGGGTGGACGAGCTGGAGCAGCCCCTCTTCGCCTGGCGCTGACCCGGCGTCATGCAGTAAAGGGCACCCTTACAGCACTCAACGCAGCATGGGTGCCCCTTACTGCGTTGAACGCAGCATGGGTGCCCTTCACTGCATTCAAGCGCCGGTGAGTTCGTCGTGTGGATAAAGGCCCTGGCTGGGGACGGATTCGACCGGGTATTCCGGTACCTGGTCGGTGACCCCGGTGCTGTCATCAGCGGAGTCGGCGAGATCAGGGTCGATCCTGACCACAGAGCCGACGCCGGTGTCGTATTTCAGCGTCAATTGACCGAACACGATCTTCCCCCCTACTTGTTGCCGAAACCTACAAAAACAGTTTCGGCGGATGTAGTGCGAATTCGCACTACATCCGCCGAATCTGCACCAAATGGTTAGGAAGCCTGACCCGTCGGCATGACAGTGATCTGCTGAATGTTGACCCGGGCGGGCTGGGCGGCCAGGTAGGCGACGGCCGCCGCGATGTCCTCCGGCTCCAGCCAGGTGAGTTGCTGCCGGACACCGTCCAGCCACGCGTTGGCGGACTCATCGGTCACGTGACCCTGGAGTTCGGTGCTCACCAGGCCGGGCTCCACCGCCGACACCCGGACCTGCTTCGGTCCCAGGTCGGCACGCAGGTTCTTGGAGGTGTGCGTGACGAACGCCTTGCTGCCGCAGTAGACGGCGAAGCCGGGGAAGACCCCCTGCGCGGCGATGGACGAAGTGTTGATCAGATCGGCCACCCCCTTCTCCGCCGCGGCGGCGACCAGCTGTGGCACGAACGCGTCGATCGCGTTCAGCAGGCCGCCGATGTTGACGTCGATCTGCTGCTGCCACTGGTCGGTCCGGCGCTCGTCGATCGGCGCGGGAAGCATCACGCCCGCGTTGTTGAACAGCAGGTCGGCCGTCCCCAGCTCGGTCCGCACCCGCTCGGCCGCCGCCCGCATCGCCGTGGCGTCGGTGACGTCGGCCTCAATGGCCAGCGCGGTGCCGCCTTCGGCCTCGATCTCCTTGGCCAGGACCTCGAGCCGGTCGGCGCGGCGAGCCAGCAGCGCCACCTTGGCGCCGTCGGCGGCCAGCCGCTTCGCGGTGGCGGCGCCGAGGCCGCTGGAGGCTCCGGTGATCACGGCGATCCGGCCGGCCAGGGTGGTGTTCACAGACATCTGCGTCGCTCCTTCACTAGGTTGACGCTGACCAGAGAACCACCCTCCCACCTGCACAAACAGTTCCGGATGAACCCCGGTCCGCCCTGCCTGGGTCCAGCAGACCCAGGCACGGGCCGCCTCGGCAGGCCAGACTGGGCACCATGGAGCACAACGCCGAACTGAAGGAATTCCTGCGCAGCCGACGGGCCCGGCTGAACGTGGCGGACCTCGACGTCGGCGGCGGCGGCGGAGCCCGCCGGGTACCTGGCCTGCGCCGGGAAGAGGTCGCGCTCCTCGCCGGGGTGAGCGTCGACTACTACACCCGCCTCGAACAGGGCCGGCCGCTGAATGTCTCCGACCAGGTCCTGGACGCCATCGCGCGGGCCCTCAAGCTGGACGAGACCGAACGCGGGTACCTGTTCCAGATCGCCCGCGGCAAGCCACAGCGCCGCCGCTCCCCCGCCCCGCCGCAACGCGTCCGCCCCGGCATCCTGCGCCTGCTCGAAACCCTGGGCGAGACCACTCCGGCGTTCGTGTTCGGCCGCCGGATGGATGCGCTGGCCGGCAACCGGCTGGCCAACGCGCTGCTCGGCGACATCCTGACCCGGCCGCCCCGGGACCGGAACCTGCTGCGCTTCACCTTCCTGGACGAGACGTCCCGCGCCTTCTTCATGGACTGGGAAGAGGTGGCCAAGGACAACCTCGGGGTGCTGCGCCTCGATGTGGCCCGCCATCCCGACGACCCGTTGCTGGCCGAGCTGATCGGCGAGCTGTCGATGAAGAGCCCGGAGTTCCGCCGCTGGTGGGCCGATCACGACGTCCGCGAGCGCACCCATGGGATCAAGCGCTACCTGCATCCCCTGGTCGGGGAGCTGGAGCTGAACTACGAATCGCTGCAGCTGCCCGGCGATCCCGACCAGACGATGTGCGTCTACACCACCGAGCCGGGCTCCCCGGCCGAGACCGCACTGCAGCTGCTGGCGAACTGGACGGGTACCCCGGCCGAGGCACCCGCCCAGAACGAGCACCGTTAGAGCAGGTCCAACGCGGGCAGGATGTCGGCCACCTCGGTGCGCGTGGAGTAGTCCGGGTGCACGTCGATCCACCGGATCACGCCGTCCGCGCCCACCAGCAGCACGGTCGGCATCGGCAGCCCGTAGCCGCCGTCCGCGTTCACGTCCGCCAGGTCGAGACCGAGTTCCCGCTGGGTCTCGTGCGCCCGCTCCGAGTGCTGGGTGAGCACACCCAGCGCCTCGGCGATCTGGTTACCCGGGTCGGACAGCACGGTGAAGCCGAGCCCGTTCTTCTCCACCGTGGACAGTGACTGATCCGGCTTCTGCGGGCTGAGCGCGATCAGCTCGATACCCCGTTCCCGCAACGCGGGCAGCAGGTCCTCCTGGTAGGTGCGGAGCGCGACGTTGCAGTACGGGCACCACGCGCCCCGATAGGTGACCACCACGGCCGGACGGCCGTTCCGGGCCGCGGTCAGCGTGGTGGCGGCGCCGTGCGCATCGAGCAGTGCGCCATCGGGCATCGGCGTGCCCGGCGTGGCCACCCCGGCGGGCAACCCTTCGGCCTGGAACCGGGCGATCTCGCCCACGAACACGTTCAGCGCCGACGCGGGCAACTGCCCGGCCAACTCCTGTTGCATGACCTCGACCCGAGCGGCGATGGAGCTGGACATCGTGTTCCCCTTCGAGAAACTGGATTGACCTATCCAGAACTACTCAGGTAAAACTGGATTGTCAAATCCATTTTTCCGGAACCGACGTAAAGTGGAGGGATGAGCGAGAAGTTGACTGCACGGGGTCAGGCCACCCGGGACCGCATCGTCACCGCGGCGGCGCAGTTGATGTTCGAACGCGGCGTCGCGGGCACCAGCACGCCCGACGTACGGGACGCGGCCGGAGTGAGTTCCTCGCAGATCTACCACTACTTCGCGGACAAGAACGCGCTCACCATGGCCGTCATCGAGGCACTCAGCACCTTCGTCCTGGACCGCCAGCGCGAACTGCTGCGCGACCTGACGAGCGTCGACGGCCTGCGCGACTGGCGCGACTTCATCGTGCGGCTACAGCGCGACTCCGGCTGCCAGGGCGGTTGCCCCCTCGGCTCGCTGAGCAGCGAACTCGCCGACCACGACCCGATCGCCCGGAAGGCACTGGCCGACGGGTTCGACCAGTGGCAGCTCACCATCCGCGACGGCCTGCGGAACCTGGTCGACCGTGGCGTGCTGCGGCCGGACACCGATCCGGAGTACCTCTCCCAGGCGTTCATGGCCGCGTTGCAGGGCGGCCTGCTCCTCACTCAGGCCCAGCACAGCACGGTGGCCCTGGAGGCCGGGCTCACCGCGATGATCGAGCGGGTCGAGACCCACCGCACCTAAGCGCTGAATGTGGCCTTAGTTCGGTCATTCCGACCGGAAGCCACATTCACCAAGCTCTACCGAAGGAAAGCCACATTCAGCGGGGTTCAGTGGACCGGTAGCCGGAAGCCGATCTCCGCGCCGCCCTCGGGGTGGTTGCCGGCGAAGACGGTGCCGCCTTCGGTGGTGATGATGTCCTGGACGATCGCCAGGCCCAGGCCGGAACCGGGGGTGTCCTGGGTGGCCTCGGCGCGGTAGAAGCGGTCGAAAATCGAGGTCTGGTCGGCCTCGCCGATGCCCGGCCCGTGATCGCGCACCGTCAGCCGGCCGCCGTGGATCCGGATCTCGATCGGCGTCCCGGGCGGGGAGAACTTGATCGCGTTACTCAGCAGGTTGTCCAGCACCCGTTGCAACGCCCGGACCCGGACCCGCACCAGCGCTGGGTCGTCGGTGAGCACACTGACCGACCGGGCCGAGGCGTAGCGCTCGGCGCGTTCACCGGCCAGTTCGGCCAGTTCCACCATGGCCGGTTCCTCGTCCGAGTACTGGTCGGTGGCCAGTTCGACGAGTTCCCGCACCAGGTCGTCGAGGGCCTGCGACTCGCGGACCAGCACGGTGAGCAGCTGCTCCTCGTCGGCGGGTTCCAGCTTCCCCCTGGCCCGTTGCAGCAGTTCGGCACTGGCCCGCACCGCCGTCAGCGGGGTGCGCAGCTCGTGGCTGGCGTCCTGGACGAGGCGGTGCTGCTGGGCCCGGGACAGCCGCAGCGCGGCGAGCATGCTGCCGAAGCTCTGGGTGAGGCTGCCGACCTCGTCCCGCCCGGCGGGCGGCAGCGGGGTGTCCAGTTCCCCGGTGCTGCTGATCCGGTCGGTGACGGCGACGAGCCGGCGCACCGGGCGCAGGATCCGGCCCAGCACCAGCCAGCTCAGCAGCGCCGCCACGCCGACCGACACGAGTGTGCTGACCGCCAGGTGCACCAGGAAGTCATGCTCCCCCTGGGCGAAGGGGTTGAAGTTCTGCGCGATCATCACCGCGCCCCGGCCGCCCGGGATCGCCTTGGTGAACACGCCGTACGGCTCGCCCCCGATGACCACGTCCTCGATCGGATCGTGGATGCCCTGCCCGGTGCGGGCGACGCGGCGATCGTCCTCACCGACCGGGATCGGCGGTCGGCCGGGGCTGAGGCTCATCACGCTGCCGTCCGGCAGCAGCCGCTGCTCGATCATGTCCGGCCGCTGCGGGATGGGTTTGCCCGCGTCGACCAGTGCGATCACCGAGTCGGCGCGGTTGTTCAGGCCGAGACCGACCTGCTGTTCGGTGAACTGGGCGACGTTCCGGTACCCGAGCGACGCCGTGCTCAGGATGGCGAACACGGCGGCGGCGATCACCACCAGCGCGGTGCGGGTACGCAGCATCACGGGGCCTTCACCGTGTAACCGACGTTGCGCACGGTCTGGATGACCCGCAGCGCCCCGCCCTCCTCGGTCTTCCGGCGCAGGTAGCCGATGTAGACGTCCAGGGACCGGGAGTCGGTGTCGAAGTCGAAGCCCCAGATGTGCTCGTAGATCTGCGCCCGGGACAGCACCACCCGCTGGTTGCGCAGCAACAGCTCCAGCAGGTCGAACTCGGTCTTGGTCAGGTCCAGCAGCCGCCCGGCCCGCTTCGCCTCGCGGGTCGCCGGGTCCAGGGTGAGGTCACCGGCGGACAGCAGTTCCGGCTCCTCAGACGGGGCCGTGCGCCGTAACAAGGCCCGTAATCGGGCCAGCAGCTCGGCGGTGGCGAACGGTTTGGCCAGGTAGTCGTCGGCCCCGGCATCCAGGCCGGCGACCCGGTCGCCGATCTGGTGCCGGGCGGTGAGGACCAGGATCGGCAGCCGGTCGCCGCGGGCGCGCAGCAGGCGGCACAGCGACAGGCCGTCCACGTTGGGCATGACCACGTCCACCACCGCGAGGTCCGGGCGTTGCCGGTCCAGCAGCTCCAGCGCCCGGGCGCCGTCCGACGCCTGCAACACGCGGTAACCCTCGAAGCGAAGTAGCTGGTCAAGGGTTGCGCGAACGCTCGGATCGTCCTCGGCGACGAGGACCAGGGGCTTGGACATAGCGGCATCTTCGCTGGTGGTGGACGTGATCACGCATGGCCTCCGTTACTTCGTGACAGGTGTCACGGGCACCTGTGCCAGGCAATCCAGCGAGCCCGTCTGGCCGGTGCGGACGAACCGGGTGGCGATACCGGTCGCGCAGCCGGTGGACTCGAAGTCGGGCAGGTGGCCGACGTTCGGCACCGAGACGAACGTGCTGCGGCGGAACTGCTGGGCGGCGAGCCTGCCGTTGGCGTCCGGGGTGTTGGCGTCCAGGTCACCGGAGAGCACCAGCACCGGCACGTCCGGGAACGCCGGGCGGATGTTCTGCGGCGGGACGACGTTCGGCCAGCTGATGCAGGCGTCACCGCCGTCGACCTGGCCTTCGGTGAACCCGCGGGGGCTGAATCCGCCGAACTCGGATTGCTTCGCCTTGGCCAGCGCGGTCTCGTACTGCTGCCCGCGGACGGGCAGCGAGGCGTCCACGTCCCAGGCACGGTGGTAGTCGTTGCAGACCACCGCCAGGAACGGCGCCTGGTCCTCGTCGGACATGCCCTCGGCGGCCGCCTTGCGCACCAGTTCCCGCAGCGATTCCTCGTTGCCTGCCGCGTAGGCGTGCAGCACCGCCGGGACCTCGCCCCACATTGCGGCCGGACCGCCGGGCATCGCGCTGCTGGCGCCCTCGTAGAGCAGGTTGGCGAGCTTGTCCTCGCTGAATCGCCAGTCGTGCTTGCCGCCGGAGCCGTCGGTGATCGGGATGGTGATCGGCCGCTCGCGCAGCTTCGTGGCGGTGGCGCTCAGGTCCCGCAGCGCGGTGGGGCCGTCGCAGGCCTTGCTGCGCTCGCAGATCCGTTGCAGCGCCAGGGAAACCGCCTGGGCACTGGGCCGCGCGAGGGGATCGAACTCCAGGGGGAACGCACCGGACAACACGATGGACCGCACGTGCTGCTGGTGCCGCTCGGCGTAGACCGGCATCAGGTAGGTGCCGTAGGACAGGCCGTACAGGTCCAGTTTGTCCACGCCCAGCGTCGCGCGGACGGCGTCGATGTCGTCGGCGGCCGCGGCCGAGGTGTAGCCGGCGGCCTTGGCACCCAGGTTCGCGGCGCAGCGGGCCACGAGTTCGTGCTGCCGGGCACGGGGCGCGGTCCGGTACTCGGCGTCGGTCACCCCACACGGGAGTTTGCCGGATTCACCCGTGCCACGCGGGTCCACCAGGAGCAGGTCGTGGTCGGCGCGCAGGTCCTTGAGGGTCGCGGCGAACATCTCCGCGTTGCCGATGGTCTCCACACCGGGGCCGCCGGGGTTGACCGCGACGGTGCTCACGGCCGGGCCCTCCCCGGTGTGCGGGAGCCGGGCATAGGCGATGTCCACACTGCCCAGTTCCGGCCTGCCGTCCACGATGGGCCGGGAGATCGTGCCGCACTCGGCGTCCTCCGGGCACCAGCGTGGCTTCGAATCGGCCTGGGCGACCACGGTGATCGCGGTCAGCAGCGTCGCCGCCACAAGGGCGAGCGCCCCCAGGCGCCGCTTGGTGATGGTCATCGGTGTTCCTCTCTTCGTTGTAGACACGACTTTTCCTGCCATGGGTCAGAGCGAGAGCAAGATCGAGGCAGAGCGATGTAAGAAGTTCAGCCGCACTCGCGCAGCACGTGTGGTCCCGAAGTTGGCGATGTTCGGGCAAGGAACGCGCCCGAACATCGCCAACTTCGGAGTAAGGCATTCAGGCCATGCGGAGCAGGGGCAGCGTGGCCAGCACGGTGGCCAGGGCGGCGGCCGCGCCGAAGGTGAGGGTGCCGCCGTACTGGAGCAGCGGGCCGGCCAGCAGCGGCCCGAGGGCGTTGCCGATGGCTCCGGCCCCGCTGAGCATGGCGACCAGGTGCCCGGAACCGTCCACTTCGGACCCGGCTGCGAGGAGCTGGATCAGCAACGCCACCTGGAACGCCTGCCACAGCACGGCGGCGAGGGTGAAGACCGCCGGTCCGAGCCCCAGGACCAGTAGCACCATCGATACGGCTTGGCCGGCCATGAGGAGCAGCATCGTGCTGCCCCGGCCGAGCCGGCGGGCCACCAGCGGGGACAGCGCCGCGCCCGCCAGGGGGCCGATCGCGGACAAGGCGAGGATCCCGGTGACCGCGTCGGCAGGCAGCCCGGTGTCCCGGCCGAGGATCGCCGCGTAGGACCACGGGCCCTGGCTGGCGGCGGCCAGCAATCCCATGCCCAGCAACAGGACCAGCGGTGGCCGGGCGCCCCGGGCGGCCTCGGTGGGGCTGTCCGGGAGCGACGGGGTCAACGGCAATACCAGCAGGCAGCACAGTGCCAGCAGCGGGAATCCGTTGCCCGGCCCGGCCATCGGCACCGCCACCAGCAGCAGCGCCGTGGTGATCACGGTGATCCCGATGCTCAGGCTCGCCGTGCGATCGGGGTCCGCGACCGCGGCCAGCGCCGCCGTGGTGGCCGCGTAGACCGCGCCGAGTCCGGCGCCGAACACCAGGTTTCCGAGGATCAGCAGCAGCGGGCCGGCGGCCAGCGCGGCGGTCACCGCTCCCCCGGCCGCCAGCAGCAGGCCACGCTGGGCCAGCGCCGCCCGGCCGGGCCGGGTGGCCCGCCGGGCGAAGGCCAGGGTGGCGAGCGCGACGGCCAGCAGCTGGCCGGCGGCCAGGAGTCCCGCCGTCGACGGGGACAGGCCGAACCGGGCGACGAAGTCGTCCAGCAGCACCGGCATCATGTTCGCGCCGGCGGTGCCGAGGGTGATGCCCGCGACCAGTGCGGCGATCACCCTCGGCCCCTGCCGCACCGCGCCACGGTGGTCCCGAAGTTGGCGATGTTCGGGCTCGTTCCTCCCTCGAACATCGCCAACTTCGGAGCGTTCGGCGGTCACTGGGCCCACACGTCCTCGGTGTAGCGCTCCAGCAGCCACGCCTCGGCCTTGGCCTCGTCGGCACCGGTCTGTTCCCGGTAGATGTCCACAAAGGCCTGTCGCACGCCGGGCGCCATCCGGGAACCGTCGCCACACACGTAGATCCGGGCGCCCTGCTCCAGCAGCGGCCACAGCTCGGCGGCGTCCCGGGCGACGGCGTGCTGCACGAACCGCACCCCGTCCACCGGGGCCTGGCTGAACGCCGGGCGCAGGCGCACCACGCCGGTCGCCTCGGCGGACTCCAGCTCCGCGCGGTGCAGGTAGTCCACTTCGGGGTGGTCGCAGCCGAAGTAGTTCAACAGCGTGGCCCCCGTCGAGACGTGTACCCGGTCCAGGATGGCGCCCCGGAACGGTGCGAGGCCGGTCCCGGCGCTGACCATGATCACCGGGGTGTCGTCCTCCGGCAGCCGGAACGCGTCCCGGCACGGATTCACCCGCACTGCCAGGACATCTCCGGCCCGCACGCAGCCCAGGTGGTGCGAGGCGATGCCGCGGAACGTGCCGTCGCCGTCCCGGTGCGGGGCGGCCAGCAGCGAGACCATCAGCTCCACCGTGTCCGGGGTGGACAGTGCCGAGGAGGAGATCGAGTAGTGCCGGGGGCGCAGCGCCGGCAGCATCTCCAGGAACAACGGGAAGGGCAGTTCGCACGCCCGGTACCGCTCCAGGAGTTCCAGCACGGTCGCCCGAATGGGCGCGGTCAGCTGTTCCAATGGCCTGCGTTCCGGCGGGCAGGCCGTGTGTTCGGCCAGCACCCGCACCTGTTCCGGGGTCGCCGGATCCTGGAGCTCGACGAACTCGGTGAGCAGCCTGCGCAGGGTGATCGGCCGGTCGACCGGCAGCGCCTGCCTGCTGCGCCGGGTGGTGCCCAGCCGGACGGTCCGATCCAACTGGAGGCCGAATCGCTCGGCGGCCCGGCGCACCAGGTCGGCCGGGTTCTCCGGCAGCACGGCCAGGTGGTCGCCGGTGCGGTAGGTCATGCCCGTGGGCAGCTGGATGCGCAGGAACCGCTTGGACCGGCCCAGCGGGTGGTCCATATCGGACAGTTCACCGGTGTCCAGGACGGTGGCCTCGCGCAGCCCGTGCCGCTCCAGGAGTCCTTCGGTGGCCGACTCGCCGACCAGGTCCACGGTGTACAGCGGCCCGTCCACATCGGACCTCACCGCCGTCTCGGCCACCCCGTGCTCGGCGAGCAACGCCGCCCACAGCTCAGCCGTCCACCGGTCGACGGCGCCGGCGAAATCCCCGGAGGCGTCGGCGGCACCTCGCGGCAGCACGGCGACCGCCCCGGCCGCATCGAGGTTCTCCGCCAGGAGCCGCGGTACCTGCTGGTAGGTGGCCGCCCAGTTGCGGTCGCCGATGCCCAGCACCGCGTACCGGACGCCCTCCAGCGCACCGGGTTCCAGCCCGGCGACCCACTCGGCGAACCCGGCGGCGTCGTCGGTGGGCTTGCCGTTGTAGGAGGCGGCCACGATCAGCACCGGCCCCTCGGCCTCGGTCAACTTCCCGATCGCACTGTCCAAGGTGGACACCGTGCCGGTGAAGCCGTGTTCCTCCCCCTCGGCGAGCAGCTCGGCGGCCAGCCCGGAGCAGGTGCCCAGGTTCGATCCGTAGAGCACGGTCAGCGCCGTGCCGCTCGCCTTACGGGTCACCTCGGCGGCGACGGGTGTGTCCACTGTGGAACTCAGCACCCGGCGCTCCTCCGCACCACGCCGGACGAGCTTGATCCGGAACTCGTCCGGCTTGATGGTCAGCGACTGCTTGATCTTCAGCTGGTAGCCGCCGTGGTCGAGGAACCGGTAGCGGTGGATGAGCATGCCCAGCAGCAGGGTCGCCTCGTGCAGCGCGAACTGCCGGCCGATGCAGGCCCGCTCCCCGCTGCCGAACGGCTTGAACACGTGTACCGGCCGGGCCTCCTCCCGGTCGATGTCGAACCGCTCCGGGTCGAACAGTTCCGGGTTGTCGCCCCACATGTCGTCCCGGTGCAACGCGGGCGTGAGGATCATCAGCACCTCACCGCGCCGCACGATGTACCGGCCGCCGAGCACGGTATCGGCCACCGGTTCCACCGCGTAGGCGGGGGCGGTCGGCCACAGCCGCAACGCTTCGTTCAGCACCTGGCGCACGTAGGTCAGCCTGCCGACGTCCTCATAGGACGGTTGCGGATTCTGCTGCCCGGCCCACAGCGCGTCCACTTCGGACTGCGCCCTGGCGAGGACCTCGGGATGCTTGAGCAGGTAGTACAACGCGAAGGACAGCGCGCCGGAGGTGGTCTCGTGCCCGGCGATCAGGAAGGTCAGCACCTGGTAGCGGATGTTCTCGTCGTCCAGGAGCTCCCCGGTCCGCGGGTCCCGCACGTGCAACATCCGGCCGAGCAGGTCGGCCTGCGAGGCGTCACCGCTGCCGCGGCGCGCGGCGATGACCTCGTCGACGAGGTTCTTCATGTACGCCAGGTCGGACCGGTACCGGTCGTTGGCGGCGAACCGCAGCAGGGACAGCCCGGGCAGCGACTCGTCCTCCCGCTGGATATGGCTCAGCGCGCGGCCCATGGCGCCGAGGAACGGGTGCAGCCGCGGGCGGGTGAAGGACTCGAAGTCGGTGCCGAAACCGCACAGGCCGATGGTGTCCAGGGTCAGTTTGGTCATGTCGTCCGGCACGTCCACCGGCCGGCCGGCGGCGTCCCAGGTGGCGATCAGGCTGTTCGCCACGCCGAGCATCGTGTCGTGGTAGCCGCGCATGGCACCGAGGGAGAACGCGGGCAGCAGCACGTCGTGGGCCTTGCGCCAGTTGGCCTCGCCGTCGTTGGCGGTGAACAGGCCGTCGCCGCCGATGTCCCGCAGCATGCCCATGTCCTTGACGATGTTCTTCCGGAACCGGGTCTCGTCGGACAGCTCGGCGACCAGATCCGGACCGGACACGACGAGCGTCTCGGTGCCGAACACGTTCAGCCGGAAGATCGGGCCCTGCCGCTTGGCCTCCTCGATCAGGTGCAGCAGGCCGTCGGCACCCCCGGGGATGCCCAGCGCGTGCCCCAGGAGCGGCAGCGCGGGCCGCTGCGGGATGTCCTGTAGGGCCTTAACCGGTGTGCCGATCATGTGCGTTCCCCTCTCGCTCGTGGCTACGAGAGGAACACTTCCGGCCTCCGGTGAGAGATCTTCAAGAACGACGGCAGAGATCTGTAAGAACTACTCAGTCGTCGAGAAAGTCCAGCTCCGGGACCTGTCCGGCGCCGAGCAGGTAGTACGCCAGGAACGTCACGCCCTCGTCCTGCGCGTCGAACCGGGCGATGCGCACGCCCGCCGGTTCATGGAACGTGTCCCCGGCGGTGAGCACGGATTCCGGCTGCCCGTCGATCTGGTACACCACCGATCCGGTCTCGATGACACCGAACACCGGGCAGTTGTGGATGTGCAGGCCGGCGGGCAACCCGGCGGCCATGCTGATCCGCTGCACCTCGACCCGATGGGTGACCGACGGCACCGCCAGTACCTGGTCGAGGACGACGGCGCGGGTCACGGGATTCACCTCTGCGGACATACCGAGATTGTGGCACCGAGCGCCCTGGTGGGTATTCGGGGAGAGTGAACGTCATGCGTGTACTGGTGTCAGGTGCGTCCGGTTTCGTCGGCAGGAGATTGACCGAGGCCCTGGTGGCCGAGGGGCACGAGGTGCGGGCGATGACCCGGCGGGTGGATTCGTATCGGGGCGCGGGTGAACCCGTGTACGGGGACGTGCACGATTCCGGCTCGCTGGAGAAGGCCCTGGACGGCTGCGACGCCGCCTACTACCTGGTGCACTCCCTCGATGACCGGGAGTTCGCCCGCCGGGACGCCGAGGCTGCCACCGCGTTCGGCGCGGCGGCGTCCGAGGCCGGATTGCGGCAGATCATCTACCTGGGCGGGCTCGGCTCGGAGGAGGACGAGCTGTCCGAGCACCTGGGCAGCCGCCGCGAGGTGGAATCGCTGCTCGGACTCGGCGGGGTGCCGGTCACCGTGCTGCGGGCCGGGATCGTCATCGGGCACGGCGGGATCTCCTGGGAGATGACCCGCAAGCTGGTGGAACGGTTGCCCGCCATGGTCGTTCCACAGTGGACGAAGACCCGCTGTCAGCCGATCGCGCTGGCCGACGTGATCCACTACCTGGTCGCCGTGCTGGACAACGAGAAGGCCACCGGCCGGGTCTTCGAGATCGGCGGACCGGACGTCTACTCGTACGAGGAGATGATGCGCAGGCTCGCCGAGATCGAGGGCCGGGCGCTGCCCATGGTGACCGCGCCGGTGCCGATGGTGGAGCCGGTGACCTGGCTGTCCTCCCAGTGGATCGCGTTCTTCACCGGGGTGGACGCGCAGACCAGCCGATCGTTGATCGACTCGATGACCACCGAGGTGGTCGTCACCGAGGGCAAGGCCATCGACGAGGTGGTGCCGCACGACCCGCTGAACTTCGACGAGGCGGTCCTGGCCGCGCTGGCCGAGCGGGCGCGGGAGACCCGCCGGTGAACCGGCCGGTCGTCGCCGCCACCGGGGTGGCCGGCGCCGGGCTGCTCGGGGCGTCACTGGCCACCAAGCCCGGCGACGGGCGGTTCCACCGGCTCACCGCGGCCACCGCCGCAACCTGGATCGGCGGCAGCCTCCTCGCCGGCCGGGTGCGCTGGGGCGATCCCCGGGTGCTGGTGCCCGCGCTGCTCGGGGTGGCCGCGTTCCTGCCGTTCTACGGGATCGCGGTGGTCTGCAAGAGGATTCCGGTGCTGAACCGGCTGCTGCGCTCCGTGCTGGCCTACGCGCAGCGCGGCGACACCCGCTCGGTACTGGCCACCACCCTGGTGACCGGCGCGGCCGAGGAGGTGTTCTTCCGGGGCGCGGTCTACGCGGCGCTCGACGGATCGGTGTCCAGGACGACCGGTGTCTATGTGCTGAACACGGTGTCCACCCGCAACCCGATGCTGGTGCTCGCCTCGGTCTTCATGGGGGCCCTGTTCACCCTGCAACGCAGGCGATCCGGCGGCATCGGCGCTTCGATGATCACGCACCTGGTGTGGTCCACCCTGATGCTGCTGTTCCTGACACCGCTGTTCCCCCAGTGACGGTGCCGGTTCCGCCGGGGCTGCGGCCCGCTCACGCCGCAGCCCCGGCAGAACCATTCAGCTCGCCGGATGACCGTGCCGCAACGGTCGGGCGTGCTGCCTGTGGAGGACCATCAGGTCCTGGTGAGGAGCCCGAAGATGTCGTCCTCGAACTCCGCGTAAGCCTTGTAGTCGATCAGTTCGTACAGGTCCGCGCGGTGCTGCATCTGGTCCAGCACACCCGCCTGCGATCCGTCCGCCAGGATCGCACGCAGTCCCTGTTCCGCCGCCTTCATCGCCAGCCGCAGCAGGGTGACCGGGTAGATGGCCACGTTCACGCCCAGGTCCTGTAGCTGCCGGGTGCTCAACATGCCGCCCTTGCCGAACTCGGTCATGTTCGCCAGCAGCGGCACGTCCACGGCCTTGCGGAACGCCTCGAACTCCTCGGGGCCGGTCAACGCCTCCGGGAAGATCATGTCCGCGCCGGCGTCCACATAGGACTTGGCACGGTCGATGGCGGCGTCGATCCCCTCCACCGCACGGGCATCCGTGCGGGCGCACAGCACGAAGTCGGGATCCCGGCGGGCGGCGACCGCGGCGCCGATCCGGCGCAGCATCTCCTCCCGCGGGACGACGTCCGAGCCGTCCAGGTGGTCGTAGCGTTTCGGGTTGACCTGGTCCTCGATGTGGCAACCTGCCAGCCCCGCGTCTTCCAGCACCTGCACCGTGCGGGCCAGGTTCAGCGGATCGCCGAATCCGGTGTCCGCGTCCACGATGGACGGCAGGTCGGTGACCCGGGAGATCTGCTGGGCCCGGCTCGCCACCTCGGACAGCGTGGTCAGGCCGATGTCCGGCAGCCCGAGGTCGGCCGCCACCACGGCTCCGGAGATGTAGACGCCGTCGAAGCCGAGCCGCTGGATCAGCAACGCGGACAACGGGTTGAACGCGCCGGGGAACCGCAGCAGCCGCCCGGAGGACAGCCCTACCCGCAGCGCCCGCCGCCTGCTCGGGGCCGTGCTGGTGGAGTGCAACATCAGAGGGTCTCCCTGGTGGTGTTGCGGCCCACGGACCGGTCCCGCCGGTGGTGGTGGCGGGACCGGAGTCCGTGGACCCGGATGTTTCTCTTAGCGTGCCGCAGCGTGCAGGCCGACACCGTTCGGGGTGGGCCGCGCGCTGGTCAGGTACTGGGCGTACGCACCGGTGGTGAGGAAGCTCGGCAGGTTCTGGTTGAGACCCGTCTCGACCAGGATCTGCTTGGCCTCATCGAGGCGGTTGCCGTCGCCGAGTTCGGCACGGGCGGCGCCGAGTTCCTCGAGCAACAGGGTCTCGACGAGCTCGCGGGTGACCGTGCGCCCGTCGGCCAGCTTCGTGCCCTGGCCGACCCACTGCCAGATCTGGCACCGGGAGATCTCCGCGGTGGCGGCGTCCTCCATCAGACCGAAGATCGCCACCGCGCCGTTGCCGCGCAGCCAGGCGTCGATGTACCGCAGGCCGATGGCCAGGTTGACCCGCAGCCCCTTCTCGGTGACCTCGCCACCCGCGGAGCGGATGTCCAGCAACTGCTCCGCGGTGACGGTGACGTCCTCGCGCAGCCGGTCCAGCTGGTTGGGCTTGTCGCCGAGCACGCCGTCGAACACCTCACGGCAGGTCGAGACCAGGCCGGGGTGCGCGACCCAGGAACCGTCGAAGCCGTCGCCGGCCTCGCGCTCCTTGTCGGCCTTCACCTTCTCCAGGGCGGCGGCGTTGGCCTCCGGGTCCTTGCTCGGGATGGCCGCGGCCATGCCGCCGATGGCGTACGCGCCACGCTTGTGGGTGGTGCGTACCAGCAGCTCGGTGTAGGCCCGCATGAACGGCACGGTCATGGTGATCTGGTGCCGGTCCGGCGTCACATATGCCTCGCCGAGGGGGCCGAGGGTCTTGATGATGCTGAAGATGTAGTCCCAGCGGCCGGCGTTCAGGCCCGCGATGTGCTCGCGCAGCTCGTAGAGGATCTCCTCCATCTCGAACGCCGCCGGGATGGTCTCGATCAGCACGGTGGCCCGGATGGTGCCGCGCGGAATCCCGAGCAACTCCTGGGCACGCACGAACACGTCGTTCCACAGCCGGGCTTCGCGGTGGCTCTCCAGCTTGGGCAGGTAGAAGTACGGGCCCTTGCCGTTGTCCAGCTGCAGCTGTGCGCTGTGGAACAGGTACAGCCCGAAGTCCAGCAGCGAACCGGAGATCGGCCGCCCGTCGACCAGGAGGTGCTTGTCGACGAGGTGCCAGCCGCGGGGCCGGACCACGATGGTGGCCGGGTCGTCCCCGACGGCGTAGCGCTTGCCGGCCTCGGTGGTGAAGTCCAGCTTGCCGCTGATCGCGTCACGCAGGTTCAGCTGGCCGTTGATGACGTTGTCCCACTTGGGGGCGCTGGCGTCCTCGAAGTCGGCCAGCCACACCTTCGCGCCGGAGTTCAGCGCGTTGACGGTCATCTTCTGCTCCGGCGGGCCGGTGATCTCGACCCGCCGGTCGACCAGTCCGGGCGCGGCACCGGCGACGGTCCACGAGTCGTCCTCGCGGATGTGCTTGGTGTCGGCCAGGAATCCGAGGGTTTCGTGGCCGGCGGCGATGCGCTCACGACGCTGCCGCCGGGCCGCGAGGAGTTCGACGCGTCGTTCGGCGAATTCCCGATCGAGTCGCGCGACGAACTCCACGGCTTCTGGGGTCAGGATCTCGGCGAAGCGTCCTCCGCTCTCGCCGACGATCTCCACTCGATGGTTCAACATGATCTGTTCAGCTCCCCGCGGTCTTAGTGGTGGAACTGCTCGGCCTCGGTGGAGCCGGCCAGAGCGGTGGTGGACGCGGTCGGGTTGATCGTGGTCGAGATCAGGTCGAAGTAGCCGGTGCCGACCTCGCGCTGGTGCTTGGTGGCGGTGTAGCCGTCCACCTCGGCGGCGAACTCGCGGTCCTGCAGGTCAACGTACGCCGTCATGCCGTTCTCGGCGTAGCCCTTGGCCAGGTCGAACATGGAGTGGTTCAGGGCGTGGAAGCCGGCCAGGGTGATGAACTGGAACTTGAAGCCCATGTGGCCGAGCTCGCGCTGGAACTTCGCGATGGTCGCGTCGTCCAGGTGCTTGCGCCAGTTGAACGACGGCGAGCAGTTGTAGGCCAGCAGCTGGTCCGGGTACTTCGCCTTGATCGCCTCGGCGAACTTGCGGGCGACCTCCAGGTCCGGGGTGCCGGTCTCCATCCACAGCAGCTCGGAGTACGGCGCGTAGGCCAGACCACGGGCGATGCAGGGCTCGATGCCGTTGCGGACCTTGTAGAAGCCCTCCGCGGTGCGCTCACCGGTGATGAACGGCTGGTCGCGCTCGTCCACGTCGGAGGTGATCAGCGTGGCGGCCTCGGCGTCGGTCCGGGCGATGATCAGCGACGGCACGTTGTTCACGTCGGCCGCGAGGCGAGCCGCGGTCAGCGTGCGGATGTGCTGCTGGGTCGGGATGAGCACCTTGCCACCCAGGTGACCACACTTCTTCTCCGAAGCGAGCTGGTCTTCCCAGTGCACGCCGGCCGCACCCGAGGTGATCATGGACTGCATCAGCTCGTAGGCGTTCAGCGGGCCACCGAAGCCGGCCTCGGCGTCGGCCACGATCGGCACCAGCCAGTCGGCGGGCTTGTCGTCGGTGCCCTCGGAGTGGGTGATCTGGTCGGCGCGCTTCAAGGCATTGTTGATGCGGCGCACGACGGCGGGGACCGAGTTGGCCGGGTACAGCGACTGGTCCGGGTAGGTGTTGCCGGACAGGTTCGCGTCACCGGCGACCTGCCAGCCGGACAGGTAGATGGCCTTCAGGCCGGCCTTGACCTGCTGGACGGCCTGGTTACCGGTCAGCGCGCCGAGGGCGTTGATGTAGCCGTCGCCGTTGATGCCTTCCCAGAGCTTCTCCGCACCGCGGCGGGCCAGCGTGGCCTCTTCAACAACGCTGCCACGGAGACGAAGCACATCCTCGGCAGAGTAGTCGCGCTGGATGCCCGCCCACCGGGGGTCGGTCTCCCAGGTCTTTGCGAGGTCAGCTGCGGACTGGTTCTGTGTCATGCCGGGTCACTCCCTGCGAACGCTCCGAATGGGGTATCTCGTCGTCGAGGGCTCAACCATCGCAAGGCGATAACGCCAGATCAACGGGCCCAATGAGCCAAGCTTTGCAAATCTTTTTCGGGTTTTTTGCGAAGCTTGCGAAGGTGAACTGCGTTAAGCTCCGCCGGTGGACAAGATGTACGCCGGGGCTCAGCTGCGCAGACTGCGGGAAGACCGCCGCATGTCGCAGGCCGAATTGGCCCGGGTACTGGAGATCTCCCCCAGCTACCTGAACCAGATCGAGCACAACTCCCGGCCGCTCACCGTCCCGGTGCTGCTCAAGATCACCGAGATCTTCGGCGTGGACACCCACTTCTTCGCGGCCCAGGACACCGCCCGGCTGATCGCCGACCTGCGCGAGGCCTTCGGCGACAACACCCTTGACCTGGGTCTCTCCGCGACCGAGGCGGCCGAGCTGGCTGAGCGGCTGCCCAACTCGGCGCGGGCCTTCGTCCAGCTGCACGAGCGGTACCGGCAGGCCTCCGAGCGCCTGGCCATGCTGACGGCCAGCGACCGGGACGACCACGTGACCCCGCAGTCGATGCCGCACGAAGAGGCGCGCGACTACTTCTACCAGCGGCAGAACTATGTCCCGGACCTCGACTCCGCCGCCGAGTCCCTGGCCGCGGAGATCGGCTGGCGGCGCGGTGAGGTGCGCAGCGCCATCGAGAACCGGCTGGCCATGCACGGTATCCGGGTGCGGTTCGACCCCGAGCACGACAAGCTGCACCGCTTCTCCCCCGAGGAGCAGACGCTGCACCTGTCGACGCACCTCAAGCCCGGCCAGGTGGCGTACCGGATGGCCACCCAGCTGGCGCTCACCGAATACGACGACCTGCTGAACCGGCTGACCGACGAGAACGAGTACACCGCGGACGAGTCCCGGGTGCTGACCAAGATCGGCCTGGCCAACTACTTCGCGGCGGCGCTGATCCTGCCGTACAAGATCTTCCACACGACGGCGGAGCGCTTCCGCTACGACATCGAGATGCTCTCCACCCACTTCTCCCTGGGCTGGGAGACCATCTGCCACCGGCTCTCCACCCTGCAGCGCCCGCGCGCGCGAGGGGTGCCGTTCTCCTTCATCCGGGTGGACCGCGCGGGCAACATGTCCAAGCGGCAGTCGGCCACCGGTTTCCACTTCTCCCGGGTCGGCGGCTCCTGCCCGCTGTGGATCGTCTACGAGGCGTTCAGCTCACCGGGCAAGATCCTCACCCAGATCGCGGTGATGCCCGACGGCCGCCGGTATTTCTGGATCGCCCGCACCGTCACCCGCTCCCCGGGCAAGTGGAACGCCCCCGGAAAGACCTATGCGGTGGCCCTCGGTTGCGAACTTCGCCAAGCCGGCCGTCTCATCTATTCCACCGGGCTTGACCTGGACAATGAGGAGGCGGCGACCCCGATCGGCATCGGTTGCAAAGTTTGCGAACGGACGTCCTGCCCACAGCGGGCCTTCCCCCAGTTCGGCCGCGCGCTGTCCCTGGACGAGAACCACTCGACCTTCATCCCGTACCCGGTGGGCGACGCGGAACGGAACAAGGCGCCCGAGTCCACCATGTACCTGGGGTAGTGACCTCCGAAGCCGGCGATGTTCGGAGGGGCGATAGGTGCCCGAACATCGCCAACTTCGGGACCTCGTGAAATCAGGAACCCCTCCGCCCTGCGGAAACATGCAGGCGAATTTTTGCGATCATGCGCATTTGTGCAGACATTGTCGGAACACATCCACCCTGCTGAAAGGTGTGATCCGATGAAGAAACCCGTACTCCGGGCACCCCGCACCCTGCTCGTCGCCGCGATGACCGCGGTGCTCACCCTGACCACGGTCGCACTGGTGAGCCCGGCGGCCGGCGCGGCGGAGGGCAAGATCGTCGGCGGCTCCAACGCCACCACCGAGGACTTCCCGTGGGCGGTGAACGTGAAGGGCCAGAACGACCTGCAGTGCGGAGGCACGCTCGTCGCGCCGAACAAGGTCGTCACCGCTGCCCGCTGCGTCTACGGCTGGGAGCCGCAGGACGCCTCGGTCATCGCCGGTCGCACCGATCTGAACACCGACAGCGGCACGATCGCCGGCGTCCGGTCGATCTGGATCCACCCGAAGTTCAGCCGCGTCGACGGTTACGACGTCGCGGTGCTGAGCCTGAACAAGAACCTGGACCAGCGGCCCCTGGCCCTCGCCGAATCCTG
The DNA here is from genome assembly GCA_003600225.1 of Pseudonocardiaceae bacterium YIM PH 21723. GTDB lineage: Bacteria > Actinomycetota > Actinomycetes > Mycobacteriales > Pseudonocardiaceae > QZFT01. The sequence continues at coordinate 4,123 of QZFT01000045.1, read as the reverse complement.
GGACGACCACCTGTACACCAACGGAAACCAGGCCATCGCGCTCGGCTGGGGCCACACCGAGGAATACGGGGAGTACTCGCCGGTCCTGCAGAAGGTGACCGTCCCGCTGACCTCCGATTCCTACTGTGAGAACTCCTACGGCCCCTTCTACAAGGCCGGCACGATGATCTGCGCGGGCTACCACGAGGGCGGCAAGGACACCTGCGCCGGCGACACCGGCGGGCCGCTGGTGTTCGGCGACAAGCTCGTCGGTGTCACCTCCTGGGGCAGGGGTTGCGGCCGGGCCGACAGCCCGGGTGTCTACGCCCGGATCCAGACCGTCAGCCAGGACATCCGCGACCAGATCAACCGTTAGGAGTGCTCCGATGAAGAACCCCGTACGTCGCGCGGCTCTCCTGGTCGCCGCCATGACCACGATCCTGACCCTCAGCCCGGCAGCCGCGAGCGCGACGCCGGACGGCAAGGTCGTCGGTGGCTCGGGCGCCAGCACCGACGACTACCCCTGGGTGGTGGCCGTGCTGTTCGGCGGCCAGCAGGGCTGCGGCGGCACCCTCGTGGCACCGAACAAGGTCGTCACCGCCGCACACTGTGCCGAGAACGTGGACCCGAGCTCGCTCTCGATCGTCGCCGGACGGACCGACCTGCGCACCAAGAACGGCGTCGAGGCCGGAGTCCGGTCCATCTGGGTCCACCCGAAGTACACCGACGGCGAGGGCTACGACGTCGCCGTGCTCAGCCTGAACAAGAACCTGGACCAGCAGACCCTGCCCATCGCCGAGGCCTGGGACGACCACCTCTACACCGCCGGCAACCGGGCCATCGCACTCGGCTGGGGCGATACCGAGGAAGGCGGGTGGCCTTCCCCGGTACTCCAGAAGGTGACGGTCCCCCTGACCTCGGATTCCTACTGCGAGAACTCCTACGACGCCGCCTACAACGCGAAGACGATGGTCTGCGCCGGCTACCACCAGGGCGGCAAGGACACCTGTCAGGGTGACTCAGGTGGCCCACTGGTGTTCGGCGACAAACTCATCGGCGCCACCTCCTGGGGTGCCGGCTGTGCCCGGCCCAACAGCCCGGGCGTGTACGCCCGGATCAAGGCCGTCAGCCAGGACATCCGGGAGCAGGTCAACCGCTAGAAGATCCAGGTGGCGCGGGGTCCGGGGCCGACGGTGAGCGTCGAGTTCCCGATCCGCTCCTCGTGGCGGGCGGCGGGCTTGTTGAGGGCGAACTCGACCTTCTTCAAGCCCGTCTGCCCCAGTGGCACGGAGTCGAACCGGATCTCCGTGAGACCGTCGTTCACCACGACCCCGCCAGGGCAGTCGGTCACCCGGTAGCCGCCGGACTTCAGCAGCGGCACGGTGGCCGCCAGGTCCTTGGCGGTGACCGCGATCCGGACCGCGGTGATGTCGCGCATCAGGTGGTTGCGGTACTCATTGTTCAGGTACCGCTCCCGCCCGACATCGCCGGGGAACCGGGCCGGCTCGACCTTGCTGCGCGGGTCGGCCAGGTACTCGGGCCGGTACTCCATGGCCCAGGCGCCGAACCTGTCGTACGTGTCGGCGGTGAACACCGCGTCGAACCACGGCACCGGCTTGTGGTCGCCGAAGTCCCTGGTCTGCAGGAACTCGATCGGCTTGGGTACCCCGTTCTCCTTCAGCCGCTGGACGATGGTCTCGTAGTCGCCGTCGTGCTCGGTGGACAGGCCGAGACCCGCCGAGCCCAGCTCGCCGTCCTGGCCGCTGACGTCACCGACCCCGAACAGCTCCAGGTAGGTCTCCCGGCCGCGCAGATAACGGCCGGTCCAGGTCTCGCCGCCGGAGCCGGTGGTGGTGCGCACCTCGAAGCTGGCGAAGTCCTTCAGATAGGCCGAATGCTCGATGGCGTCCGCGGTGACCCGGTCCAAGGTGCCCCAGGAGTGGTTGTAGAACAGCAGCTGCCTGCCGGGCTGCTCGGCCTGCGCCGCAGGCGCGGTGATCGCGATCACCGCCGTGATGATGCCCAGTATCCGGAGTAATCTCATCCCGCGAGAGTAGGACGCGCCCGATCGTCTGTTCGAAGCTTTCGTCACGCCGCGAAGATACCCATCCGAAATCGGCTACCCGGGATGCCGCTCGCGGTGGTACGACAGGACCATGCTGCGCACCCTCGCCCTGGCCGCCGTGCTCGCGCTGGCCACGACCGCCGCACCGGCCCAGGCCGCAGGCGACACCATTCCCGCGGGCTTCGCCGTGCTGCGTGACGTGGACCCGACGATCCGGCATGACCTGCGCTATCACACCGGCCACAACTTCGTCGGCGAACCGCTCGTCGGCTATCACCAGCCGCTGTGCATCCTCACCACACCGGCCGCCGAGGCGCTGCACCAGGCGCAGAAGGCCCTGCTGCGCCAGGGATACACGCTGAAGGTGTACGACTGCTACCGCCCCCAGCGGGCGGTCAACGGCCTGGTCGCCTGGGCGAGGGACCTGGACGACACGCGGATGAAGGCGGAGTTCTATCCGCGGGTGGACAAGTCCCGGTTGTTCGAGGACGGCTACATCGCGGAGAAGTCCGGGCACAGCCGGGGCTCCACCGTGGACCTCACGATCGTCCGGCTGCCGGCGCGATTCCAGCGACCGTTCTTCCCCGGCGAGCCGCTGCGGGACTGCAGGCGGCGGCACCGGTTCCCGGACAACACCGTCGACATGGGCACCGGCTTCGACTGCTTCGATCCCCTGGCGCACACGGACAATCCAGCGATCACCGGCAAGGCCAGGGAGAACCGGCAGCTGCTGAAGTCCACGATGGACCGGGCCGGGTTCACCAACCTCACAGAGGAATGGTGGCACTACACGCTGCGCGGCGAGCCCTACCCGGCCACCTACTTCGACTTTCCGATAGAACGGTGACATGACAGATCTGGGGTGCCCGTTCGACGCCGCGTACCACCGCGACCCGTATCCACTGTGGACGAAGCTGCGGGAGGCGGGCCCGGCCCACCGCGCCGAGACGCCGGACGGACTCCCCATCTGGCTGATCACCCGGGACGCGGATGTGCGCGCCCTGTTCCAGGACGAGCGGCTGTCGGTGAACAAGGCGCACAGCCGGGGCGGCTACGCCGGTTTCTCGCTGCCACCGGCGCTGGACGCGAACCTGATGAACATCGACAACGCCGATCACCTGCGGCTGCGCCGGCTCGTGTCCCAGGCGTTCACCCCGCGCCGGATCGCCGAGTTGCGCGAGCACATCCAGCGACACACCGACACGCTCGCCGAGGACCTGCCCGCCGAGGCCGAACTGGTCGCCGACTTCGCCGATCCGCTGCCCCTGGCGGTGATCGGCGACCTGCTCCGCATCCCGGAGCCGGACCGCCGAACCTTCTCCGGCTGGACCAACACCATGATGCGGCTGCCGTCGCTGGCGGAGATCGCCGACGCGGTGGGCAACCTGCACCGCTACCTGGTGGACCTGGTCGCGGATCGCCGCGAGCACCCCGGCGACGACCTGCTGTCCGGGCTGATCGCCGCCCGCGATGAGCAGGACCGGCTCAGCGAGAACGAACTCGTCTCGATGGCCTTCCTGCTCCTGCTCGCGGCGACCGAGAACATCACCCACCTGATCACCGGCGGCGTCCGCGTCCTGTTGCGGCATCCCGAGCAACTGGCCGCCCTCCAGCGGCGGCCGGAACTGTGGGATCGCGCGGTCGAGGAGATCTTCCGGTACGTCTCCCCCGGTCAGCTGGCCATCCGGCGATTCCCGCTCACCGACATCGATCTGCACGGCACAGTGCTTCGGGCTGGTGACACCGTGATGCTGGCGATCGGCTCGGCCAACCGGGATCCCGCGCGTTATTCGGATCCGGACCGGTTCGACATTCGGCGGGAGAACAGCAACACGCACCTGTCACTCGGGCATGGGCTGCACTACTGCCTGGGTGCGGCGTTGGCCCGGGCGCAGGTGCACAGTGGACTGTCCACTGTGTTCCGGCGGCATCCTGGGTTGCGGATCGGGGTGGCTGATGGGGATCTGATGTGGCGGACGTCGTTTCGGGGACACGCCCTGGAGGCTTTGCCTGTGGTTTGTGGGTGATTGGGCGGGTCGGTGGTGGGCGGGCCTGCCCTCTGAGGGATCGGAAGAGCAC
>QZFT01000033.1 GCA_003600225.1 Pseudonocardiaceae bacterium YIM PH 21723 | reverse complement strand
GGGTCTTTCCTGCCGGCGTGTTGGGTGGGGGCACGCCGTTCTGGTGGGGATGGGCCGCTTCCGCGGGGGACCCGAAGGACGCCTTCAGGTACTCACCGTCCACAGTGGACGCCCACATCATGGGTAACACGGCGTGTCGCACAGTTCCGACACCGTGTCGCGGCCGGCTTCCTTGATCACTGTGAACATAGGTGTGGTAAACCGGCCTGAAAGCCACATTCAGGCACAACAGCCTCCCACACCTCACACCGAACTCACCTCAGCCCCGCGCAGCGGCCCATCCCCACCAAAACAGGCGTGCCCCCACCCAACAGCCAGGCAGGAAAGACGCCCCCGAAGCCCGTCTCCCCCTCCAAGGCCGTCCGTCGACAGCCACCAGACGCAACCAGCCCCAGAAATGCCACAAAGGGCACCTCCCCAGCGAACTGGGAAGATGCCCTTCACGGTGTGAAGCTTCTAGCGACGCGCGCGCTTGGTCTTGCGCGGAGGCGGCAAGGCCCCCTCGGCACGCAACCGGGCCGCGTGCGCGGCCAGGGCGTCGACCTGGCAGTCCACCTGGGCCACGTCACCCTGCACGTCGACCCGGAGGCCGAACTCGGTGGCGGTGGCGGCGGTCTGCGGGCCGATCACCGAGACGATCGTCCGGGCGTGCGGCTTGCCGGCGATGCCGACCAGGTTCCGCACGGTCGACGACGAGGTGAAGCACACCGCGTCGAAACCACCCGTCTTGATCATCTCGCGGGTCTCGGCCGGTGGCGGAGCCGCACGCACGGTCCGGTAGGCCGTGACGTCGTCGATCTCCCAGCCCCGGTCACGCAGACCGGCGGCGAGGGTCTCGGTCGCGATGTCCGCCCGCGGCAGCAGGACCCGGTCGACCGGGTCCAGGATGTCGTCGTGCGGCGGGAACTCGTCGAGCAGTCCCTCGCTGGACTGGTCGCCGGAAGGCAGCAGCTCGGGCAGGATGCCCAGCTCCCGGACCTTCGCCGCGGTGGCCTCACCGATGCAGGCGATCTTCACACCGGAGAAGGCGCGGGCGTCCAGGCCGAACTCCTCGAACTTCTCCCACACCGCGCGCACCGCGTTGGTGGAGGTGAAGACCACCCACTGGTAGCGGCCGTCCACCAGGCCCTTGACGGCGCGTTCCATCTGCGCCGGGCTCCGCGGCGGCTCCACCGAGATGGTGGGAACCTCGACCGGGATGGCGCCGTGCGCCCGCAGCCGCTCGCTCATCGCGCCGGCCTGCTCCTTGGTGCGCGGCACCAGGACCTTCCAGCCGTACAGCGCTCGCGACTCCCACCAGGACAGCTTGGACCGGTCACCGGCGGCGGCACCCACGGTGACCACCAGCGGGCCGACCAGGTCGCCCGCGTCGGCGGCCAGTGAAGCCAGCGTGGCGTCCACCGTCCGCTGCACGTGCCCGGTGCCCTCGGTGGTCACGCAGACCGGGGTCTGCGGGGCCAGGCCGTGCTCGACCAGCGACGAGGCCGCCTCGGCGAGGTGGCTGCTGGTCGCGTGCAACACCAGCGTTCCCGGTGCGGCGGCCAGCGCGGCCCAGTCCACGGGACCGCGGACGTCCGCCTCGGTGTGCACCGCGCCGAGCGCGACGCCGGCGTAGGCCGGAACCGCGGTACCGGAGGGCACACCGGGAATGACATCGAAGGCGATGTCGGTGTCGGAGACCTCCAGGGCTTCCTGCACCACCGCGTCAGCGGTGAGCGGGTCCCCCGCCACCAGGCGGACGACATCGCGTCCGGCCCTGGCTTCGGTGACCAAGTCTTTGGCCACCTGAGCCGGTTCTCCAACGGCCGGGCGTACTTCGGCGGTTTCCGGCGCGACCGCGGATACCTCGGAAGGCACATCCGGGTCGGTCACAATCAGCTCGGCATTGCTCAAGAGCTGATGCGCTCTGACGGTGAGCAGTCCAGCATCACCGGGTCCAGAGCCGACGAAGGCAATACGTCCCGGGGTCTTACGTGCGCGGGTCATCAGGCACTCCCCATTCCAACTACTGCACGGAGCCGCGCAGCGCCGCGGCTCCGAGATCGAGCAGCTCCGCAGCCAGGTCACGACCTAGCTGGGCAGCTGCGGTGGTCTCACCAAGGGCGGAGGCACGCAGCATGTCGTTCTGCGGCGTAGCAGCAACTCCGCGAAGGGAAACGCGCTCCACGATCGCGTCCCCTTCGAAGTCCTCCACCACCTCGGCCAACGCGCCGACCGGGGCGTTGCAACCGGCTTCGAGTGCGGCGAGGAACGCACGCTCGGCGGTCACGGCGATCCGTGTCGTTGCGTCATCCAAGGTGGACTGCAACAGGTGCTCCGTATCGACGTCGTCGACACGGCATTCGATAGCCAGGGCGCCCTGGGCGGGCGCGGGCAGCATCTGGATCGGGTCGAGAGTCTCGGTGATCACGTCCAGACGATTGATACGAGCCAGCCCGGCACGGGCCAGCACGACGGCATCCAGCTCACCGTCGAAGACCTTGCGCATCCTGGTGTCGATGTTGCCGCGGATGGGCTTGATCACCAGGCCGAGGCCGAGGGCCTCCAGCTGAGCGGCCCGGCGCGGCGAACCGGTGCCGACGACGGAACCGGGCGGAAGCTCACCGAGCGTCAGGCCGTCGCGGGCGACGAGCGCGTCCCTCGGGTCCTCGCGCGGCGGCACGGCCGCCAGCGAGAGCCGGGAGTCCGGCGCGGTCGGCAGGTCCTTGAACGAGTGGACGGCGACGTCCACCGTGCCCTCGGCCAGCGCGTCGCGCAACGCGTTCACGAAGACGCCGACGCCGATCTCCGCGATCGGCGCGCTGGACCTGTCACCCGGCGTCGACACGGTGATGATCTGCACGTCCACGCCGGCGCGTTCCAGCTGGTCGGCGATCATCCCGGTCTGCGCCATGGCGAGGGCGCTGGCTCTGGTGCCTATCCGCAAGACTTTCTTCACCTGGTTCCACCGTCCTGCTCGGACGAAGTGATCTGGGAGACCGCGGCAGGCTTGCCGGGGTCCAGTTCGAACAGTTCGCGCAGTGCGTCCGCGTAACCGGCGCCCTTGGGGCCGGCCGCGAGTTCCTTGACCCGCACCGTCGGCGCGTGCAGCAGCTTGTCCACCACCCGGCGAACGGTCTGCGCGAGCTCGGCGCGCACCCCGTCGTCCAGGTCGGGCAGCCGGTTGTCCAGCCGCAGCAGTTCCGCGTTGACCACGTCGGCGGCCCGGCGGCGCAGCGCGGTGACGGTGGGCGTCACCTCGGCGGAGCGCTGCGCGGCGAAGTAGGCACGCAGTTCCTCGGCCACGATGGTCACCGCGGCCTGGGTGTCCACGCCGGAGGGCGCGTCCGACAGCCGCCGCTGCAGCGTGGTGAGGTCGATCAGCAGGGCGCCGGCCAGTCCTTCGACGGCGGCGTCCACATCCTTGGGCAGGCCGAGGTCGCAGATGACCAGCGGCGCGGTCCGGCCGTCGATCGCGGCGGCCACGTCATCCAGCGTGACCACGGTGTCGACCGAGCCGGTACAGGCGAAGACGACCTCGGCCCGGGCGAGTTCGCCCGCGAGAGCTTCAAGCCCGAATCCGGCGGCCGGCACACCGTCGGCGACGGCGTTCGCGGCCAGTCGCTCGGCGTTCGCGGCGGTCCGGTTGATCACCGAGATGTGCCCGACGGCGGCGGCCTTCAGCCTGCTGACCGCGAGTCCCGCCATCGATCCGGCACCGACCACGAGCGCCCGGCGCCCGGTCAGCCCGCCCAGCGCGGTGTCCGCGTCGTTCAAAGCTTCAGCCACCACGGAGCCGGCGGCGTGGTCGATGTCGGTCTCGCTGTGTACCCGCTTGCCGACGCGCAACGCCTGCTGACACAGGTCGTGCAGCACCTTGCCGACGGTCTGCGCCTGGTCCGCGGTCGCGTAGGCCGAGCGCAGCTGGCCCAGGATCTGCGGTTCGCCGACGACCATGGAGTCCAGCCCGGCGGTCACGTTGAACAGGTGCTCGACGGCGGCACCCGCGTAGTGCACGTAGGCGAACTCGGTCAGGTCGGCGACGTCGGCTCCGGCATGCCGGGCGAGGACACCGGTGACGTCGTTCAGGCCGGCGTGGAAGGCGTCCACCTCGGCGTAGAACTCCACCCGGTTGCAGGTGGACAGGATCATGACCTCGGTGACGTTGTCACACTTGATCAGCTCGTCCAGCAGCTTGCCGAGCAGTTCGGCTCCCACGACGGCACGCTCGAGCACCGAGACCGGAGCGGTCCGATGCGAGATGCCTACAGCAAGAAGACTCATTGACCCACCGCCTGATCAACGCGGGAGTCACCATCCGTCGCCAGCCGATCAGCTCGGCGGGCGACGTGGAAGGACAGGATCTGCATCTCCACCGCCAGGTCGACCTTGCGCACCTCGACGTCGTCGGGCACCTGAAGCACCACGGGTGCGAAGTTCAGGATGCATCGAACTCCGGCGCGCACCAAACGGTCGCAGACCTCCTGGGCCGCTCCGGGCGGTGTGGCGATGACGCCGACGGTCACATCACGGGTGCCGCAGACTTCCGGAATGTCGTCGATGTGGTCCACCGGCAAGCCCCCCAGCTTGATGCCGATGAGGTCCGGATCTACGTCGAACAGGGCGCTGACCGGGAAACCTCGGCCCGGGAACCCCCCGTAGTTCGCCAGCGCGTGTCCCAGGTTGCCGAGCCCGACGACCGCCACGCTGTGCTTACGGGTGAGGCCCAGGGTGCGGCCGATCTCCTGGATCAAGGTCTCGACGTCGTAACCAACGCCACGTGTGCCGTAGGACCCAATGTAGGAGAGATCCTTACGAAGCTTCGCCGAGTTCACACCGGCGGCGGCGGCCAGTTCCTCACTGGAGATGACCGCGGTGTCCTGGGCGGCGGCCTCGGAGAGCACCTGCAGGTAGACCGCGAGCCGGGCTACGGCCGCCTCGGGAATCGCCCTAGCCCGTTCGCGCGCGGCGGGGACCACGGCATCGAGGAGCGGAGCGCCATTGGTGAGGTCGCCGTCAAGGGCGTAGGGGGCGTCGTCCATACTGGGGTGGACAACACCGTCACCGGTCGAGTCACCGGCCGGGTCGTCGCCACGCCGAGCCACCACTGAGGATTCTCCCTAGAGCCCTACCGGGGTGGGTGCAGCACGAAACACGCAGGTCATGCCCACAATTGATGGGCGACCGCGATGTTCGTTGCCGGTCATGGCGCCCGGTAGTTCGCCTGACAAGCTGATGGTGTACAAGGTAGCCGCTTGTGAAGCCTTGCACAAAGTCCGCGCGATTTGACAATGGCGAAAAAAGCAGATCCGGCAAGGTGTCAAGGCCCTTTTGCCACGTTCACTCAAAGCAATGATCCGGACACGAAGTCCACAGCACAACGGGCCATTCGGGGCAGTGGCCGGACGCGTCCCGTTCGCCGCCGGGTCCCGTGAAGCTTCACCGGCCTCGTTCCGCTTTCCCGGCACTCCTCCGGCCCGCCGCAGAACCGATCACGACCCGTGTGACCTGCGAAATCCGCCGAATCAGCGAAATCCGGCGGCCCCGCGCGAGGTGACCAGCGCCACATGCCCGCTCAGGCCGCGCTGAACGAGACGGTGTGCCAGCCGGTGGCGCCGTCCGGAAGCACCGGAGCCTCCTGCTGGGTCTGCGTGTAACCGGTCTTGTCGGTGGCGCGGACCTCGACCCGGTGGTCACCGGGCGGCACGTCCACGTCCGCCTTCCACAGCCGCCAGACATCGCCGGAGATCTCGGTGGACAGCTGCGCCTGCTGCCAGTCACCGCCACCCAGCCGGACCTCGACCTTGTCGATGCCGTGCGGCTGCGCCCACGCGGCCCCGGCCACGGTGAACCGGCCCGCCCGGACGCTCTGCCCGCTTCGCGGCCGGTCGATCCGGGACTCGGTCTTGATCGGCCCCTTCTTGCCCCAGCCCTTCTTCACCCAGTACGCGTCGTAGCCGTCCCAGGTGGTCAGTTCCATGTCGACCAGCCACTTGGTGGCGGAGACGTACCCGTAGAGACCGGGGACCACCAGGCGCACCGGGAAGCCGTGTTCGAGGGGCAGCGGCTCGCCGTTCATCCCGATGGCCAGCATCGCGCCACGCTTCTCGTCCAGCAGCGCCTCGGTCGGGGTACCGCAGTCCCAGCCGTCGGCGCTGGTCTGCTTCACCTGATCCGCGCCGGGCTTCACCCCGGCCTGCAGGAGGAAGTCGCGGATCGGCACGCCGATGAAGTTGGAGGTGGAGATGTACGGGCCACCGACATCGTTGGAGACGCAGGTCAGCGTCACCGGACGCTCGATGAGCTTCATCTTGCGGATGTCGTCGTAGCGGACGAACACCTCACGCTCGACCATGCCGTGGATGCGCAGTTGCCAGTCCTCCGCGCGGACCCTCGGCACGTACAGCGCGGTGTCGATCCGGTAGAAGTCGGAGTTGCCGGTCAGGAAGGTCGGACTGCCCTCCGCGCTGAAATCCACGCCGCGCGGCAGCGGTGGCGCGGGCACGTCGGGTACCAGTTTCCCGACTGACGCCCGGGAGGTCTCCGCGTTGCCGGAGGCCCCGATCAGCTGGCCGCCGACCCCTGCGACGCCGGCACCGGCGATCACCACGACCGCGGATCGCAGGAAGGTACGACGGGAGGCGCCGTCGGCTTCCGGCTCGGATTCCACCAGGTCGAGGGCGCGTTCGTGCAGCTTGCGGAAGACGAACACCCCGACGATGACGCTGGCCAGCGGGGCGAGCTGGCTCAGCGGCGAGGTGGTCGGCCGGTAGCCGACGGCGAGCAGCCCGACGACACCGAGCAGCCCGATCAGCACCTGGCCGGGCCCTGGCTTGCTGCGGGAGACGGCACCGGCGAGCAGCGCGAAGCCGACCATCACCACCGCCATGCCGACCAGCAGCACCACCTTGTCCGCGGTGCCGAAGTTGCGCACCGCGAATTCCTTGAGCGGGGTGGGCGACAGGTCGATGGCGGTGTTGCCCACCGCGAGGAAGGGTGACGCCGCCGGGTCCAGCAGCCCGGCCACGAGATGGCCGGACGCCAGCGCGGCCACGGCGGCCAGCACGGCGATCAGGGCGGCGAGCCGGAAGGAGAGCCTCATACCCATCATTCGACCGTACGGGCCACCGGGTTCACCCACGACCCGGCGACGTCGTCACAAACACCTAAGAATTCACTCACCCACAGACGCCCCGAAGACCTCCGGTCGGCAGCCGGAGGTCTTCGGGGGAGGGGATCCCTGCGTCAGGCGCTGGGCGGCGACAGCACCGAACCGACCACGAAGACCGTGGCGTTCTTGGTCGGGATGTTGCCGCAGATCACCTTCGCGTCGTTGGCCTTGATCGTGTCGCCATCCGCGGTGATCTTCACCTTCTGCCCCTGGAGAGAGGCCACTTCACCGGCGGCGATCAGACCTGCCTTGTCGTACCGCTTGGGGATCACGTGGTACTTCAGCACGTTGGCCAGCTTGTCCGGGTTGTTGGTCAGGTCGGTGACCGTGGCCTCCGGAAGGGCCTTGAAAGCGGCGTCGGACGGGGCGAAGACAGTGATCGCCTCCTGGCCGTTCAAGGTGTCACCCAGATTCGCCTTGGTCACCAGCGCCACGAGCTGGGTCAGCAGCGGGTTGGTGCTGGCCGCGGTGGCGACCGGCGCCTCCGCCATGTCGTCCAGCGACCCCTTGTCGGCGCCCTGGGGAAGTGCGGAACACGACTCACCGAAGACATCGGTCTTCTTGGTCTTGCCATCGGCGGCAGCGGCAGCGCTGCTGGAGGTGGTCGTGCCGGAGTTGGAGGACTGTCCCGGATCACTACAACCGGTCAGCGCCAGTGCGAGCGCCACGGTGGTACCGAGGACGGCGGCTTTCAGCTTCACGAGCATTCACTCCCTGGTCCGGCCGGAGCCGGACATCGGTGTATCGAGCCCAACCTCATTCACTACTGATCACTGCATAGCGGAGATGTACTCATCCCGCTGATCACGCTGCGCTGAAGAAGATGGAATGCCACCCGGTAGCGCCGTCGGGAAGCACCGGAGCCCGCTGCTCGGTCTGCGTGTAACCGGTCCGGTCGGTGGCCCGTACCTCCACCCGGTGGTCACCGGCCCGCAGGTCGAGGTCGAGCTTCCACAGACGCCAGGTGCTGCCGGAGACCTCGGTGGACAGCTGGGCCGCCACCCACTCGCCGCCGTTGTGCCGGACCTCGACCTTGTCGACACCATGCGGCTGAGCCCACGAGGTCCCGGCCACGGTGAACCGGCCCGTCTTGACGGTCTCCAGGCCTCGGGGCCGATCGATCCGCGATTCGGTCTTGATGGGCCCCTTCTTGCCCCAGGTCCGCTTGACCCAGTAGCCGTCGAAGGCATTCCACGTGGTCAGCTCCATGTCGACCAGCCACTTGGTGGCCGATACATACCCGTAGAGACCGGGGACCACCAGGCGCACCGGGAAGCCGTGCTCCAGGGGCAGCGGCTCGCCGTTCATCCCGATGGCCAGCATCGCGCCACGCTTCTCATCCAGCAGCGCCTCGGTCGGAGTGCCGCAGGTCCAGCCATCGGCGCTGCGTTGCGCCACCTGATCCGCGCCGGGCTTCACCCCGGCCTCCATCAGCAGGTCGCGGATCGGCACGCCGATGAAGTTGGACGTGGACACATAAGGGCCGCCGACCTCGTTGGACACGCAGGTCATGGTTATCGGCCGTTCGATCAGGGTGCGGCGGCGGATGTCGTCGAACCGGAAACGCATCTCCCGGTCGACCATGCCGTGAATGCGCAGCTCCCAGTCCTCGGCTCGGACCTGTGGCACGGACAGCGCCGTGTCGATCCGGTAGAAGTCGCTGTTCCCGGTGAGGAAGGTCGGTGTACCGGCGCCGTGGAAGTCGACGTCGCGGGGCAACGGCGGTGCGGGCACAGCGGGCACGATCCTGCCGATCGCGGCCCGGGACGACTCGGCATCCCGGGCAGCACTGAGCAGCTGTCCGCCCACCCCGGCCACGCCTGCCCCGGCAGCCACGAGCAGGCCTGACCTCAGGAACGTGCGACGTGAGGCTCCGCCGGTCTCGGCTTCGGCCTCCCGCTGTTCCAGCGCCCGCGCATGCAGCCAGCGGAACGCGAGGACGCCGATGAACGCACTGACGACAGGCGCGAGCATGCTGAGCAGTGACGTGGTCGGGCGGAAGCCCACCGCGATCACCCCGACGATGCCGAGCAGACCAATGAGCACCTGCCCCGGTGCGGATCGCCGCCGGGAGACGGCACCGATCGCGAGGGCGAACCCGATCAGGACGACGGCGATGCCGACGAGCAGGACCAGTTTGTCCGCGGTGCCGAAGCTCCGGACGGCGAACTCTTTCAGCGGCGTGGGCGTGAGGTCGATGAACGTGTTCCCGACAGCGAGGAACGGTGATGACGCCGGATCGAACACTCCGGCCACCAGATGTCCGGTGGCCAGGGCGGCCGCCGCCGACAACACCGCGATCAGGGCGCTGACCTGGAACGAGAGCCTCATAACCATCGTTCGACCGTACGGGCTGACCGGTTCATCCGCCGACCGGCGACCCCGTCACCCACTCCTGAGTGCAGGCCGAGGGCAGGTTCCGCACGGACCATCGTGCGGAACCTCCTCGGTGTCTCAGCCGGAGAGCGCCGCGCGGAACCGAGGCTCCTCGAGCTTCCAGTAGCCGTGCATGGCGCCGTCGATCAGGAACACCGGCACCATGTCGCCGTATTCGGCCTGCAGTTCCGGGTCGGTGTCCACGTCCACCTCGGTCCACGGCACATCCAGCTCACCGCAGACCCGCTCGACATCGGTCCTGGCCTCCGCGCAGCTGTGGCAGCCCGCGCGCACCAGCAGGGTCACCTCGGCCATCGGCTCAGCCCTTCAGCAGCGCGCGGCCGATGACCATGCGCTGGATCTGGTTGGTGCCCTCGACGATCTGCAGCACCTTGGCCTCCCGCATGTACCGCTCCACCGGGTAGTCCTCCACATATCCGGCGCCGCCGAGCACCTGCACCATGTCGGTGGTGACCCGCATGCACATGTCGGTGGACACCAGCTTCGCCATCGCGGCCTGAGTCGCGTAGGGCTTCGCGGCGTCCTTCAACCGCGCGGCCGACAGATAGAGAGCACGGGCCGCCTCGATCCCGGCGGCCGCGTCGGCCAGCAGGAACGACACTCCCTGGAACTCACCGATGGACCGGCCGAAAGCGGTCCGTTCCCGGGCGTAGGCGGTGCCGACCTCGAGTGCGGCCTGGGCCAGCCCGACCGCACAGGCGGCGATGCCCAGCCGGCCCGCGTTCAACGCGGCCATCGCGATCCGGAAGCCGTCCCCCTCCGCGCCCAGTAGCCGGTCGGCGGGCACCTCGGCCTGCTCGAAGATCACCTGGGCGGTGGTGGACGCCTTCATGCCCATCTTGAGCTCGGGGCGTGCGGCGGACAGTCCCTTGGTCCCCGCGTCGACCAGGAAGGCGCTGATCCCGTGTGGGCCTTCCTCCCCGGTGCGGGCGATCAGCGAGTAGAAGTCGGCGTATCCGGCGTGGGTGATCCACGCCTTGGTCCCGGTCACCCGGTACACGTCGCCGTCCCGCACCGCGCGGGTGCGCAGCGCCGCGGCGTCCGACCCGGCATGCGGTTCGGACAGGCAGTAGGCGCCGAGCAACTCCCCGCCGAGCATCGCCGGAAGCCGCTCGCGCTTCAGGTCCTCGGGTCCGTATTCGGCCAGCGCGTGACAGGACAGGCTGTGCACGCTGACCCCGAGGCCGACGGCCAGCCAGCCGCGCGCCAGTTCCTCCACGACCTGGAGGTACACCTCGTAGGGCTGGCCGGCGCCGCCGTACTCCTCGGGATAGGGCAGGCCGAGCAGGCCCGCCTTGCCCACGGTGCGGAACAGGTCCCGGGGGAACTGCGCGGCCGATTCGGCCGCGGGCGCCTGCGGCGCCAGCTCCTTGTCGACGATCTCCCTGGTCAGGTCGAGCAGATCGTGCGCTTCCTGGGTGGGGAGTTGCCGATCAACGGTCATCCGCCCATCAACGGTCATCGACGCAGCGCCCTTCGGTTGATCTTGCCGGTCGCGGTGTGCGGCAGGTCGTCAGCGAACTCGACGATCGTAGGAACCTTGAAGCGGGCGAGGCGCACTCTGCAGTGCTCGGCGACCTCGTCTTCCGTCAATCGGGATCCCTGCCGAGGCACCAGGACGGCCTTCACCGCTTCACCGGTGCGCGCGTCCTGCACACCGACCACCGCGGCCTGGTCCAGTTGCGGAAGCTCTAGCAGCGTCCGCTCCACCTCGTGCGGGTACACGTTGAAGCCGTTCACGATGATGAGGTCGCCCTGCCGGTCCACCAGGTGCAGGTCGCCGTCCACGTCCAGGTAGCCGACGTCGCTGGTGACCAGCCAGCCGTCCGCCCCAGGTCCCTGCTCGGCATCGGGCCAGTAACCGAGGAACAGGTTGTCCCCGCGCACGCTCACCAGGCCGGTGCCGCCCTCGTCCTCGTCGGGCAGCGGCTCCCCGTCCGCGTCCACCAGCCGCAGCTGCACCCCGGGAATGGGCCGGCCGACCGACCCCGGCTTGATCAGCCCACCGACCAGCGTGGTGGTCAGCACCGGGCCGGTCTCCGTCATGCCGTAGCCCTCGAAGATCTCCAGCCCGGTGGCCTCCCGGAACGCGGCGGCCAGCGGCGGCTCCAGTGGCGCGGCACCCGAGGTGGCCAGCCGGACGCCCGCGAAAGCTTCACGCAGCCGGTCGGGCTCGGCGGACAGCAACGCCTGGTACATCGTCGGCACGCCGATGAAGGTGGTCGCCCGGTGTTCGATCATCGCGTCGACCACGGCCTGCGGTTCGAACCTGGGCACCAGGATGGCCGTGGCGCCGG
This sequence comes from Pseudonocardiaceae bacterium YIM PH 21723, assembly GCA_003600225.1. Classification (GTDB taxonomy): domain Bacteria; phylum Actinomycetota; class Actinomycetes; order Mycobacteriales; family Pseudonocardiaceae; genus QZFT01. The sequence goes on along the minus strand of QZFT01000033.1, from coordinate 83,236 downwards.
CGGCCGCGGCCTGGAACAGCCCGGGGCCGAGGCCGTAGGAGTGGAACAGTGGCAGCGCGAGCAGCACCCGATCCTCGGCCTGAACCGGTGGCGGGACCAGTTCCCGGCACTGCGCCACGTTCGCGATCAGCGCCCGATGCGACAGCATCACGCCACGGGGCCTGCCGGAGATACCGGAGGTGTAGGCGAGTACGGCGAGGTCCTCGCCCCCGCGCCCGGAGTCCTGTGCCGCTGAGACCTGGGGAGCCTCATCCCCTATGCTCGACTCGCCGGGTGCGGAGAGTAGCTGGACGCCCTCCGGTAGCCCTACCGGTTCATCGCTGATCACGTGGAGAGCTCCACTGTCGGTGAGCACCCAGTCCAGCTCTGCGGCAGGCGCCTGCGGGTTCATCGGGACCACGACGCCACCGGCGCGCAGCACGCCGAACACGGCGATGGCCAGCGCGGAACAGTTAGGCAGGCGAACCACTACCCGGTCGCCTGGGGTGACCCCTGCGCGCTGTAGCCGCGATGCCTCTACGTCAACTGACTGATTGACTGAACCCCACCACTTGGGTGTGACGGAAGTCACATCTATAAACGCAGGGTGACCAGAATATTTCAGCGCGGAACGTGACACCAGGTCGGCAATATTGCCTGTCGTATCGATATATTCGCTGGTCAACCCGGCCATATCGGCCCTCCCTCGACAGTGCGGAAGCCCAGAAAATCGCCTTGGCAGTCTGTCACGACTCGCGAGCGCCCGGTGCAAATCACGGTCGAGTCGCATAGGCGGAAACAGATGCCCCCTATCTACCGCCAAGTAGGCGTCCTATGCTTCGCCCCATCGCGAAGAAAGCACCGCCCATCCGGGCTAGCGGACAAGGGTTCTCCCTCTCCTTCCGCTCACCCGAAAGGCGGTAGCAACCCAGTTCTTCGTGACGATGCCCAAGACGTGAGCCTGCCCCCGGCTCATCTCTCTACGCGGAGGAGTTGCTGAGCATGGCAGTTTCGATGCCCTCCAGAACCCTCCCGACCCAGGAAACAGCGCAGCCCTGCCCCTACCCCCGCTGCGACCACACCGACTGCGACTCCCCTGTCGCAGAAGATGTGCAGTCCGCGCAGGCATGGGAGCTGGTCAACGCTGCTCAGCAAGGCGACACTGCCGCCTTCGGCAAGCTGTACGACCGCTATGTAGATGTGGTCTACCGCTACGTGCTGTTCCGGGTCGGGGACCGAAACCTCGCCGAAGACATCACCAGCGAGACCTTCCTACGAGCCTTACGCCGGATCACCTCGATCAGCTACCAGGGCCGGGACGTCGGCGCCTGGTTCGTGACGATCGCGCGAAACCTGATCTTCGACCACGTGAAGAGCAGCCGGTACCGCCTCGAGGTCTCCACCCCGGAACTCGGCGACAACCAGAACGTCGCCCCGGGCCCGGAGGCCGAAGTGCTCGCCGAGGCCACCCAGGCCGAGGTGCTGCGCTGTGTGGCGAAGCTGAACAACGACCAGCGCGAGTGCATCGTGCTGCGTTTCCTGCAGGGCCTCTCGGTCGCCGAGACCGCCAAGGTCATGGGACGCAACGAAGGTGCCGTCAAGGCCCTTCAGCACCGCGCGGTGCGCCGGCTGGCCAAGCTGTTACCCGCCGAAGTACGTTAGTGACGCACGACAAAAGCCCGGGCCGCGACGTCGGCCCGGGCTTTTGTTATGCATTCGTACTAATGGCATACGCCACTTGGCATAGCTTTGCGCTGATGGCGGGCTTGCGCGTCGTCTAGGCTTGCTAGACGTGCCCGAAGGAGTTACGTAACCGGGCAACGTCCAGAGTCGTTGCTGTAGGTGTAGAGCAGTACTGCTGACCGAGGCGGTGTGTACGGAGTGAGCGAGATGCCGGGCCATGAGGGCCCCGTCGGACCGTTGGGCGATGACCCAGCGGCACTCGACTCATTCCTGGCGAGCATGAACGCGACGCCGTCCACCTCGAGGCTCAGCGAGCCTCAGGAGGACATCGACGAGGAGATGGCGGACGCCGATCTGGCCACCGCCTACACCGAGATGTCCGTCGTCTCGCAGCTGCGTGAAGCTTCCGAGGAACTCGGCCCCGACCCGGCGACCCGGGAGCGGATGCGCCGGGACATCGTCGAGCGCCTGGCCAAGCAGCGCGCCCAGGATCGGGCGGACGCGGACTTCGGCGTAGCCAGCACCGCGGACATCCAGCACAGCGGCGCCGACATCGACCTCGGCGGTCACGCGATCGCCGCGCCGCGCCCGCGCCGCGAATCCGACTTCACCAAGCGGGACCCGGGCTTCGTGCCGACCCCGCTGCCGCGCACCCACCGCAGGCCGAGCTCCGGTCCGCAGACGGTGCCGGCGCACTCCGGCGGGCCCCGGCACACCGCACCGACCCCGCTGAAGCCCCGGCGGCGTCCGGAGACCTTCGGCCTGCGCAACCGGGCCGCGGTCACCCTCTCCGCGGCGGCCTGCCTGGCGATGTCGCTGATCGGGATGAGCTACCTGCTCACCAACCACGGTGAGCAGCAGAACCCGACGACGAGCCGCGACACCCAGCCGGCGGGCCTGGAGACCTCCCTGGGGTCCAGCTCACCGGCGGTCCAGCGACTGCTGCTGGCGGAGAAGCAGGCCAGCCGGATCCAGCAGCTCGCGACCACTCCGGTGAAGAACAAGACGGACCGGTCGAACGAGTACCGCAATCTGCTGAACGACTACGCCATCGACATGACCGAGGGCAGCAAGCTGGCCATCGAGTCGCCCACCGGCGACAAGGCGGGCATCTTCAGCGCGCTGCGCCAGTGGGCCCACGAGCAGGGCACGAAGCTGAACTCGGCCTACTCGGTGATGCCCAGCGAGGCGCAGAGCGACGCGTCCAAGGTGATGGCGCTGACCCTGAAGCTGGAGCAGCGCGGCGGCGACCTGATGGACCGGCTGGAGTGCAAGACGCTGTTCGCCGACGGTGTGGACGAGCTCGGCAAGCTGCCCTCGACGCTGCCGTGCCACCCCACCGCGAACCCGACGCCGCGCCCGCCCGCGCCGACGACCACGGCGCCGGCCCCGACCACGACCCGGGACGGCAGCTTCATCGACAAGCTGCCCGGTGTTCCCGAGGACTGGTTGAAGAACAGGCAGAAGCAGACGTCGGCGAAGAACGTGCCCCCCGGCGGCTTCTGAGGCCCGCGGGTCTTCACTGTGCAGTTGTTTTTCGGCCCGCGTTCACCCGTGTCCGCATCGGTCGCCTATTGTCTCGCTACCCTGTTCTTGAGAGTTGGATGAGGGCTTGAGGAGGCACGGCGATGCGGACAACGGAAGATCGTCCGGATCGTGAAGATCCGTCGGTCACCGATGGCGGACCAGACACCGGACTGTCCGACCTGACCGCTGCCGCCTTCTTCGACTGCGACAACACGATGATGATGGGTTCGTCCATCTTCCACGTCGCCCGGGGTATGGCCGCACGGAATTTCTTCACGACCTCCGACCTGCTCGGCTTCGCGTGGCAGCAGCTCAAGTTCCGCATCGGCGGCAAGGAGTACGCCTCCGACGTGCAGAGCGGCCGCGAGCAGGCGTTGTCCTTCGCGGCGGGCCGCCGGGTGGATGAGCTGATCTCCATGGGCGAGGAGATCTACGACGAGCTGATGGCCGACAAGATCTGGGCGGGTACCCGGGCGCTCGCACAGCTTCATCTGGACGCGGGCCAGCGGGTCTGGCTGGTCACGGCGACTCCGGTGGAGATCGCCGAGATCATCGCCCGCCGGCTCGGCCTGACCGGAGCGCTGGGCACGGTGTCCGAGACCAAGGACGGCGTGTACACCGGCCGGCTGGTCGGTGACCTGCTGCACGGTAAGGCCAAGGCGCACGCCGTGCGCGCCCTGGTCGCCCGCGAGGGCCTGGACCTGCGTCGCTGCGCCGCCTACTCGGACTCGATCAACGATGTGCCGATGCTGTCCATGGTGGGCACCGCGGTCGCGGTGAACCCGGACTCCGGCCTGCGTGAGGTCGCCCGCCAGCGCGGCTGGGAGATCCGTGACTTCCGCACCGGCCGCAAGGCCGCGAAGATCGGTATCCCCAGCGCCCTGGGTGCCGGTGCCCTGGCGGGCGCGGTCGTGGCCGGCCTCGCCTACCGCAAGCGCCGCTGACCGCTTTCGGACAGCAACATGGGCGCTTTTCTCCCGTCTGACGGGAGAAAAGCGCCCATGTTGCCATTCACTGTCCGGTTTTGTCAGTCCGCCACCGGGCGCTCAGCCTGCGGTGAAGATCGTCAGGCGCTCGGGTACTGCGGAGCGGCCGGCGGGTTGGCCGGGTAGGGCTGCGCGGGGGCGGGCGGCGGTGGGGCGGGCTGCTGAGCCGCCTGGGCGTGGTGCTGCGGCTGGCCCTGTGTGCTCTGCCCCTGGCTGCCCTGTTCCGGGGTGACGAACACGGCGGTGCCGTAGGCGGCGACCTCGCTCATCGTGCCCGCGATCTCGTTGCAGTCGAACCGCATCGCGATGACCGCGTTGGCGCCGTAGGCCATGGCAGCCTGGCAGAGCCGGCCGACGGCCTCGTAGCGGGAGTCGCTGAGCATCTGGGTGTACTCGGGGATCTCGCCGCCACCCAGCGACCGGAACCCGGCGCCGATGTTGGCGAACATGTTCCGGCTGCGCACGGTCAGCCCGAACACCTCCCCGTACACGTGTGTGACCTTGTATCCGGGGACGTCGTTCATCGTGCTGACCAGGATCGGATATCCATGGTTCTGTTGCTGCTGCGGGTGACCCATAGCGCCGATGGTAGGTGCTCGGATCGTCTCAGGCCTTACCAACCGGTCTCAGCCGAGGAACGTGTTCCCCCGCTGGGAAAGCAGCCGGTACAGGGTCTGCTGGATGCTCTCCCGGACCTGGTCGGTCAGGTTGAACACCAGCATCGGGTCCTCGGCGGCCTGCGGGCCGTACTCCGCGGTCTCGATCGGTTCACCGAACTCGATGTACCACTTCGACGGCAGCGGAATCGCGCCGAGCGGGCCCAGCAGCGGGAAGGTCGGCGTGATCGGGAAGTAGGGGAACCCGAGCAGACGCGCGAGCGGCTTCAGGTCGGCGATCATCGGGTAGATCTCCTCCGACCCGACGATGGAGCACGGGATGATCGGCTTACCGGTGCGCAGCGCCGCCGAGACGAAGCCGCCGCGGCCGAACCGCTGCAGCTTGTACCGGTCCTTGAACGGCTTGCCGATGCCCTTGTAGCCCTCGGGCCACACGCCGACCAGCTCACCGCCGGACAGCAGCGCCTCCGCGTCCGGGGTGCAGGCGAGGGTGTGCCCGGCCCGCCGGGCCATCGAGCCGACGAACGGCGACTTGAACACCAGGTCCGCGCCCAGCGCCCGCAGGTGCCGGCGCGCCGGGTGGTCGTCGTAGAGGGCGACCATCACCATCATGCCGTCGATCGGCACCACACCCGCGTGGTTCGCCACCACGAGAGCGCCGCCGTCGGCGGGCACGTTGTGCATGCCGATCGTCTCGATGCGGAACCACTTCTCGTACAGCGGACGCAGCGAGGGGATCAGCAGGTTCTCGGTGAGCTCCTTGTCGAAGCCGAAGTCGTCGACCTCGTATTCACCGGTGATCCGATGCCGGAGGAAGGCCAGCGTGTCGGCGAGCTTCCGTTCCCAGACCGGGGTCTCGTCCGGCAGCGGCGCCGCGTACTCGGTCTCACCGTTCGGAGACTCATCCTCGACCTGCGGGGCCTGGATGCCAGGGGCGGTGATGCCACTGTGCAGTGGGATGATCTTCGCCTGTGCCATGGGGGTTCCTCCTCCCTGCAATCTACGTGTCAGCGGAGCCGGGTCGCGGCGTCCAGAATGCTGTCCTCGGCGGTCTGCAACCAGTCCGGATCGATCAGCGGACGCTGCCCGCGCCTGGCGAGGAAGTCGTCGAACGCCGCGGCGGTGGTCCAGCGCGGGCTGAAGCCGAACTCGCCTCGCAGCCTCGTCGTGTCCAGCACCGAACCGAAGTTCAGGTAGCGGATCTGGTCCGGCATCAGCCGCACCAGGCCCGCGTTCCGCAGCAGCCTGCCGACCCCGGGCATCAGCATGGTCGGCGTCGGCAGCGGGACCCGGCCGGACCGGCGGATCGCCTGCGTCAGGGTCAGGATGCCCGAACCGGCCACGTTGTAGACACCGGGCAGGTCCTCGCGGGTGGCGCGTTCCAGGACCGCGATCGCGTCGTCCACGTGAAGCAGTTGGAGCCTCGCGTCGAAGCCGAGCGGCATCGGCACCACGGGGAGGGTGAACAGGCTGGACAGCGGGGTGTCCAGTTTCGGACCGATGATGCTGTTCAGCCGCAGCGTGGTGATCGAGATGTCCGGCCGGCGGCGGCCGAGGCCACGCACGTATCCCTCGATCTCCACGGCGTCGCGCGCGAAGCCGGAGGTCGGGGTGCTGTTGATGTCGGTGTCCTCGGTGAAGCGCACCGGGTCTCGCGGGCTCGATCCGTAGACGGCACCGGTCGACTTGAGCACGAGCTTCTGCACCAGGGAGGAACGCTGGCAGGCAGCCAGCAGCTGCATGGTGCCGATGACGTTCATTTCCTTGCTGACCACGCGCCCGCCGGCGCCGTTGGAGGCCGTGGAGGAGGCGTGCACCACCGTATCCACCTTGGCGGTGGCGATCACCTTGCTGATCAGCGGGTTCCGGATGTCCGCACGGACGAACTCGACCCGCCCGAGGCGCCTTAACCGCTCCCGGGTGGGCGGAACCGTGTCCACGCCCAGCACCCGTTCGATCTCCGGATCGGCGGCCAGCCGCGCGGCCAGTCCACTGCCGATGACTCGGCTGAGCCCGGTGACCAACACGACCTTGGGGGGCATGGCGCTCCTGAGCAGCATGAAACGGCGGGGACCACAGATGCTACTCGCCAGTCGGATACTAGAAGTACGCGAAGCAGTACAACTCACTGCGACTTCCACAACACTCCGCAAACACAGTTAACCGGGACAGCTGGGCTGTCCCGGTCAACGATGTTGGGCTGGCGTCATCATCAGCGCCGTGGGCTCTGGGGGACCAGCCCCCAGAGGACACAGCGGACGACCTGGTTCGCGCTTTCCGCGAACAGCCTTCCGCCAAGTCCGCCACGCGACCTTCGAAGAAGGCTTACTTCTTCAATTTGCGACGCTGCACACGAGTCTTACGAAGCAGCTTGCGGTGCTTCTTCTTGGACATGCGCTTGCGGCGCTTCTTGATGACGGAGCCCATAGGAGGTCCTTCGCTTCTTCGGTCGTCTGGCTATTGAGCTGTTGTCGTCGCAGCGGCGTCGCACATGGATCAGCACAACTGATCCATAGTGGACACTCGCGGGCAATGGCCGCGCTGGCCTCGCGTCAACGACGAGTGAGTTACCAGCGTACCTGCATAGGGTCGGATAACCCGAATCGCCTGCCCGTAACCGCGTGCTCGATCACTAGCCGACGTCGAAATAGGCGCTCTCGAGGTACTCGTGCACGGTTTTCTCCGGCACCCGGAACGACCGGCCGACCCGCACCGCGGGCATCTCGCCGTTGTGCACGAGCCGGTAGACGGTCATTTTGGAGACCCGCATCAGCGCGGCCACCTCGGCGACGGTGAGGAACTGAACCTTTCCGATCCCTGCTTGGTCCGACTCTTGAATCGAGGTCATCAGGCACCGCGCTCTTCCGGCACGCGTCGTGCCGCCAGGCTTCCCCTCCGGCGGTACCGACACGCACGTGCTTCACACGAGAGTAGCGGGGTTACTGGGGCTGGAGCGATACCGATGAACGGTTAGCACCCTCCAGCGGGGCACGACACACGGACGAGTTAACTCGACCAGTGGGACATGATCACTCTTTGATCTTATGGTCCGCACCAAGTTCCTTCGACCGGTCCCTTGCGGCTTCGATGGCGGCCAGCAACGCGGCGCGCACTCCGTGTTTCTCCAACTCCCGGATGGCCATGATCGTGGTGCCCGCCGGCGAGGTGACGGCCTCGCGCAGGGTCACCGGGTGCTCCCCGCTGTCCCGCAGCATCGTGGCCGCGCCGACCGCGGACTGGATGATCAGATCGGCGGCCACCGCACGCGGGATGCCGAGCAGGATGCCCGCGTCGATCATCGCCTCGACCAGATAGAAGAAGTAGGCGGGCCCGGAGCCGGACAACGCGGTCACCGCGTCCTGCTGGTGCTCCGGCAGCGTGATGACCTTGCCGACGCTGCCGAGCAGCTGCTCCACGAGCTTCAAGTGCGCCTCCGTGGCGTGCGTGCCGCCGGAGACCGCGCTCATCGCCTCACCGACGACCATCGGGGTGTTCGGCATGACCCGGACCACCGCCGTGCCCTCGGGCAGCCGAGCCTCGTAGAGGGCGGTGGGCAGGCCGGCGCAGAGCGACACGATGAGCGTGCCGGGCCGGATGGCGGGCGCCAGTTCGGTCAGCAGCGGCTCGATGTCCTGCGGCTTCACCGCGACCACCAGCACCTCGGCCCGGCCGGCCGCGCCGGGCACGTCGGTGGACTCGATTCCGTAGCGATCGGTCAGCTCCGCGCACCGCTTCGGGTAGCGCTCGGTGAACAGCAGCTCACTCGGGGCGTGCCCACCGGCCAGCAACCCGGCCAGCAAGGCCTCTCCGATCTTTCCAGCTCCCAGCACCGCAATCCGTGTCATGCCCACATAGTGCCCGGTGGGGCAAACGATTACCCCACCCGGTGCGCGGCCTCACGTGATCAGGGCCTGGGGCTCAGCGCCAGCTGGCGGGCCTGGCAGACGAGCGCGCCGGTGGCGTCGATGACGGTGGCGTCGGAGTCGAACCAGCCACCGCGCAGCGACCGGCAATCCACCTGGATCCGCAGCCAGCCGGGAGCGGGCTTCGCCCGCAGCAGCGCCGTCAGCTGCACGGTCGGCGCCCAGCCGAACCGGCCGAGGTTCATCGTCACCGGCGGATTGATGTCACCGGCGACCAGGGAGAAGAATGTGTCCGGTTCCTCGTCCTTCGGCTTGGCCCAGAGGGTGAAGCTCAGCGGGCCGTCGGTGCGGCCCTCGACGAATCCGGCGGTCGCCGGGTCGAGGGCGATGTCGCAGTGCTCCGCCAGTTTGACGATCTTCAGCAGCGCCGGATTGTCCGCGTGGAACAACGCGTCCGGCCCCGGTTCCGCCGGGATGTCCGGCAGCTCCGCCCAGTCCGGGTCGGCGGCCGGAAGTTCACCGAGCGTCGTGGAGGCCTCGACGCGGACCTTGTCGCCTTGTTCCAGGGTCACGGTGACCACGGACGCCGTGCGGCCGATCTTCCGCACGGTCGTCCGCAGTGAAGCCGGGCCGGCGTCGGGCGCGCTCAGGTACTGCGCGCTGATCGCCAGCGGGTCGGCCTTCCGGCCGCTCTCCTCGGTGACCCGCTCGCTCGCCGCCCTGGCCAGGACGGCGAGCAGGTAGCCGCCGTGGGGTTTGTCGCCGATGGCCCACTCGGGGGACAGGTCGGCTTCGTACAGGCCGTCTCCCAGCGCCGTGACGGCGCTGGCGGAGCTGAAGCTCCCGGCGACTCCGGAGGTCATAGACGAATTGTCTTTCGTTCCAGCCGGGGTCGCCCGGCGACGGCTAGGAGCGGGACAGCAGCGAGCGGGCGAAGAAGGTCATGTTCGCCGGACGCTCGGCGAGACGACGCATCAGGTAGCCGTACCACTCGGCGCCGTAGGGCACGTAGACGCGGACGGTCTCCCCGAGACCGGCCAGCCGCAGCTGCTCGTCGGGCCGGATGCCGTACAGCATCTGGAACTCGTAGCTGCCCGGCTTCCGGTCGTGCCAGCGAGCGCGCTCGTTGATCACCTCGACCAGACGCGGGTCGTGGGTGGCGAACATCGGGCGGCCTTCGCCCTGCAGCAGCGCGTTGACGCAGCGCACGTAGTTCAGGTCCACCTCGTGGGCGTCCTGGAACGCGACGTTCTCCGGCTCCTTGTACGCGCCCTTGCACAGGCGGATACGGGAGCCCTCGTCGGACAGCTGCTTGCAGTCGTCCAGCGTCCGGTGCAGGTAGGTCTGGAGCACGCCACCGACCCAGGACCAGTTGCGCCGCAACTCGCCCAGGATGCGCAGGGTGGAATCGGTGGTGGTGTGGTCTTCCATGTCCAGGGTGACCGTGGTGCCCGCCTGCTCCGCAGCGGCGCAGATGCGCGCGGCGTTGTCCAGCGCGAGGCGCTCGTCGAGCATCTGACCGACGGCGGACAGCTTCACGCTGACCTCGGCGTGCTCGGCAAGGCCCTCGGTGTGCAGCTGGTCGAGCAGCTCGAGGTAGGCCTGCACGGTGAACTCGGCCTGACCACGGTCCGTGGTGTCCTCGCCGAGGTGGTCCAGGGTGACGTTCAAGCCGTTCTCGACCAGTTGCCTGGTGACGTCGACGGCATCCTCGGTGGTCTCCCCGGCGACAAAGCGTCGGACCACATCGCGGCTGACCGGTGCCGTTGCCACGATCCGCCGAATCGAGTCGTTACCCGCGGCGGCAAGAATCAAGGTACGCAAGGGGTTCACGAGCGCACTGTACGTCGCGAGCTGTTCATCGCCCTAACCAAAGAAGGGCTCTGACCGGGGGTTCATGCGCGGAATCACATCCGCCGGACGGAAACCGCTCTACCACTACTTTCGGTGTTCAGACGGTCACCGATCGCTCAGGCCGTGTCCAGGTGAAGCTTCGCGAAAGTCAGCGAGGCCCGCAGCAGTTCGGCGCGCTGCTCCCGGTTCGCGGCCTTGCGCGTGCTGACCTCCAGCACGACCGCCCCACTGAAGCCGCCGGCCGCCAGTTCCTCACAGATCTGTGCGCACGGCTGGGTGCCGCGGCCGGGAACCAGGTGCTCGTCCTTCGCCGCGCCGCTGCCGTCGGCCAGGTGCACGTGCGCCAGGCCGTCACCCATCCGCTTGGCCAGTTCGAGGGCATCCACCCCGGCGGCGGCCGTGTGCGACAGGTCGAGGGTGTAGTGCGGGTAGCCGACGTCGGTCGGGTCCCAGGAGGGCTTGAACGCGGTGACGGTGACCTTGCCCTTCCGGCCCGCCGGGTGCACGGAGAACATGTTCTCCACCGCGACCACGATGCCGCTGGTCTGCTCCAGCTCGGCGACCAGCTCGCTGAACGCCTCCACATAGCTGCGCTGCCAGCGGAACGGCGGGTGCACCACCACGGTCTTGGCGCCGAGCACCTGGGCGTGTTCCACGGCCCGGCGCAGCCGGATGATCGGATCCGGTGACCACACCCGCTGGGTGATCAGCAGACACGGCGCGTGCACGGCGAGGATCGGCACACCGTGTTGCTCGGAAAGCTTCAGCAGCTGATCCGGGTCCTGACTGATCTTGTCGCCCCAGACCATGACCTCGACCCCGTCATACCCGAGCTCGGCGGCGTACTCGAACGCGGCTCGGGCCTTCTGCGGCCAGACGGAGGCGGTGGACAGTCCAACAGGGATAGCCGGGGCGGTCACATACGGTCCTAGGGTCGGCGCAGAGTTACAGCTCGTGGGCGTGGGGCTAGAGGGCGAGCAGGCGCAGCGCCGCGGGAGAAACGGTCACGAGCAGGCCGACCACCACGGCGAGCACCATGGTCTGCAGGTCCTCCGCCTTGCGGATCAAGCGTACGACCAGCACCAAACCGATCGTCACCGCCAGGGCCAGTACGAGTGCCACCGCCGCGTTGAACGCCCACAGCCACTGGAAGCCCAGCCACAACGCGGCACCACCGATGACGCCCGCGCCGAGCTGGTAGACCATCGCCAGCCACTGCTGGCCGGGCGTGCGCTCCTCGAAGTCCTCGTCCAGGTCGTCCAGCTCGTCGTCGAGCTCGTCCTCGTCCAGATCGTCGAGATCCTTGACCGGCTTCAGGTCGCGCGCGCTGGACAGCCCGGCGGGGACCTGGGCGAACTTCGTCTTCGGCCGCGGATCTTCGTCGAGATCGGCATCCGCCGGCTCGACCGGGGCAGGGGGCGTGGCGAGCGCGGGCGGCACCGGTTTCGGCGGCAGCGCCTTCGGCGGCTCCTGCGGCTTCAGCTTGGAGTACAGCCCCTGAGCGTTCGCGGGCTTCGGCGGCGGCGGACCGACGAGCGCGGCGGGCGGCGGGCCGGAGACCTCGGTGCGCTCCAGCGCGCTGAAGCCCTGCACCGCGGTGGCCTGCTCCTCCGGAGGCATCGTCGGCTTCGGCCGGAACCCGGACGGGGCGTCGCCGAACTGCTGTGGCGGACCGTCCTCGTCGAACCAGGTGTCGGCGTCCGGATGCGCGACCGGACGGAACCCGCTGAGTCCGGCCGGCGGCTCCCCACCGCGGAGAGGCGGCTTGGGCTTCGCCACCCGCTGACCGGGACCGCCCAGCGACGGCGGTCCGGTGGGCTGCTGCTGCTGCATCTGCTGGCTCTGCGCGTTGCGCGGACCCGACTCGACCTTGGGCATCTGCTGCGTGGTCGGCTCGGGACCGCGGCGCGGCACGATCCGGCTGGAACTCTGGGCGGGCTTGGGCGGCGCGGACGGCTGCACCGGTGCCTGCTGCACGGGAGCCGAGGCCGCGGTCGCACCCGCGGCGGCGGCCGCGCCGGGAAGCGGCGGAAGCTTCGCGAGATTCGAGATGGACGGGGGCGCCGCGGGCGGCGCCGGACGCTCGGTCCGGGGAATCCGCGCGCTCGAACCGACCGGGGACATCGAGGACCGGGAGGTGTCCGGACCACGCATCGGCGCTTCAGCGGGGGGCACCGGCGGAGCGACCACCGGGTAGCCGCCGGTCGGGGAGACGACCGGATACTCGCCGGTGTCACCCCGGCGGATGCGCTCGATGATCGTGTCGGCTGAAGCCTCGGGATCGTCCTCGGCGCGACGACGACGGCGGCGACCAGCGGCCGGGGCAGCGTCCTCGCCGTATTGGGCGAGCAGCTCTGCCACGGTGCGTTGAGGTTTATTACCCTCTGCCCCACTGTTGCTGCGAGTCATTAACTCCACCGTGCCCTGTGCTTGTCCATCCGTCCAGTACTTCTGGCGCGCTGTGACTTGCGCAGAGATCCTTTGCCTGACCGATCCGATAATTCTGCGGCTTTGGCAGGGCTTTCTGCCACTGCCGCTGACGCGTTCATGTCCGAAGTGTGGACCTCACCGTCCGTCTGGTCCAAACGGCGCAAGATCACACCCTCGCGAAGTGCCCACGGACAGATCTCCATCTGCCCTATGGACAACGCTCGCATGGTCGCTTCGGCTACGAGTGCACCGGCGACCAATTGATGCGAACGCCCTGCGCTGACCCCCTCCAGTTCGGCCAGGTCAGCCGCCGACATCCGGGACACGAAAGAGATCAACTGACGCAGTCCGGCATCGGTGAGCACCCGCAGCGCCCGTGGCCCGGCCGACGAGGGGGCCGCACCAGTGAGCCGGGCTAGCGTACGGAAGGTCTTGGAAGTCGCCACCACCCGATCGGGTTTACCGCTCTTCCGAAGCTTCCGCGCCGCGTCCGCCAGCTCGTCATCCAGCCATTCCCGCAGCGCACGAACCTGCCGCCTGCTGGGCGGATCCTCGTCGAACCTCGTCCTGGTCAGCCGGCCCGCGCCCAGCGGAAGCGAGAAGGCGAGGTCCGGGTGCTCGTCCATGCCGGTGGCCAGTTCCAGCGACCCGCCACCGATGTCCAGCATCAGCAGCCGCCCGGCCGACCAGCCGTACCACCGCCGGGCGGCGAGGAAGGTCAGCTGAGCCTCCTGCTCACCGGTGAGGACCTGCAGGTCCACCCCGGTCTCACTGCGTACCCGGTGCAGCACATCGGAGACATTCGTGGCTTCACGCACCGCGGAGGTGGCGAAGGCCATCAGTTCGTCGCACCCGAGGCGACGCGCCGAGACGGCCGCGTCCGCCACGGTGCGCACCAGGACGTTCGCGCCCGCTTTGGACAGCTCCCCGTCGCCGTTGATCTGCTCGGCGAGCCGCAGCACGGACTTCTCCGAACTGGCCGGCGTCGGGTGACCGCCACGGTATGCGTCCACCACGAGTAGATGAACGGTGTTGGAGCCAACGTCTAGCACGCCTAGTCGCACTCAGACGACGGTACCGGGCCAGCGGAAATAACGCTGCAAGTCGTGATGTTCACTGCCCGGTAACACGGCGAACGGGATGGCTCACGTCTCGAACTTGTAACCCAGACCACGCACCGTCACCAGGTACCGGGGCACCGAGGGATCCGGCTCGATCTTGGAACGCAACCGCTTGACGTGGACGTCCAGCGTCTTGGTGTCACCGACGTAGTCGGCGCCCCAGACCCGGTCGATGAGCTGACCGCGGGTCAGCACCCGGCCGACGTTGCGCAGCAGGTATTCGAGCAGGTCGAACTCCTTCAGCGGGAGGCTGATCTCCTCACCGGCGACGGTGACCACGTGCCGCTCGACGTCCATCCGGACCGGACCGGCCTCCAGCACCTGCGGCAGCAGCTCCTCCGCCTCGCCACCGCGCCGCAGCACGGCGCGGATGCGGGCGATGAGCTCGCGAGCCGAGTAGGGCTTCGTGACGTAGTCGTCGGCGCCCAGTTCCAGGCCGACGACCTTGTCGATCTCGCTGTCCCGAGCCGTCACCATGATCACCGGAACGGTGGAACGGCCACGCAGCGCCTTGCACACATCGGTGCCGCTCATGCCCGGGAGCATGAGGTCGAGCAGCACGATGTCGGCGCCGTTGCGGTCGAACTCGTCGAGTGCGTCCTGGCCGTTGGCCGCAACAGCGGCGGTGAAGCCCTCCTTGCGAAGCAGGAAGGCGAGCGGATCGGCGAAAGACTCTTCGTCCTCGACGATGAGCACCCTGGTCACAGCACTCCTCCATGGTCGATCGCGGCCGGTGTCGGCGCGCTGTCGGTGTCGCGGTCACGCCCGTCCAGGTGGGACGGGACGAGACTTGTTTCCCGGTCGGACTCCGTGCCGGGTTCACACGGGATCCTCATGGTGAAGGTCGATCCGGTGCCCGGACGGCTCCAGAGCTTCACCTCACCACCATGGTTGGCGGCGACGTGTTTGACGATCGCCAGACCAAGTCCGGTTCCGCCGGTGGCCCGGGATCGGGCCGGATCCACCCGGAAGAAGCGTTCGAAGACTCGCTGCTGGTGGTCCACCGCGATGCCGATGCCGCGGTCGGTGACGGCGATCTCCACGAACTCGCCGTTCTGCCTGCGGCTCACCGAGACGGGGCTGTCCACCGGCGAGTAGGAGATGGCGTTGTCCACCAGGTTCGACAGGGCGGTGACCAGCAACGTCCGGTCGCCGTGCATGACCATCCCGGACGGGTCGTCCACCGTGATCTCGATGCCCGCGCTCTCGGCGGCGAGCCGGCAGCGACCGAGAGCTTCATCGACCAGGTCGTCCACCTGGACGGAGGCGAGTTCGGGCAACCGCTCGGCGCCCTGCAGCCGGGACAGCGCGATCAGCTCGGTGACCAGATGGCCGAGGCGGGTCGCCTCGCGGAGGATCTTGGTGCTGAACCGCTTGACCTCTTCGGGGTCGTCGACCGCGTCCAGCACGGCCTCGGCCAGCAGCGCGAGCGCGCCGACCGGGGTCTTCAGCTCGTGGCTGACGTTCGCCACGAAGTCCCGGCGGGTCGCTTCCAGGCGCACGGTGTCCGACTGGTCCGAGGCGTCGACGACGGTGAACCCGTCACCGAGGCTGCGCACCTCGGCCAGTACGGCCTCGGGCTGCCTGCCGCGGTGTTCTAAAGGTGAGAGATCGACATGCACGACACAGTTCTGGTCGATCGCCTGTTCCGCCGCCTTGCGCGCCCGGTCATCTGCCACGTTGCCGCGCACCACACCGAGGTCGGCCGCCTTCGGGTTGTGCAGCACCACGTCGCCGAACTTGTTCAGCACGGTCACTCCGCTGTGCGAGGAGTGCACGACGCGCTGGACGAGGTCCGCGACCGTCAGGCCGGTGGGCCTGCGCTGGCCGTAGCGAACAACGAACTGGCCGCCCACGAAGCCGGCGATGGCTGCGACGACGGCGACGCCGATGATCAGGGCGAAACTGCCCAATCCGTTCACAGTGGCATCGTAAGCAGGTACCCCACCCGAGTTCCTAGCCCAGAACGGCGCTTCGTGACGGCAACGACATTTCTCCGTGGAATGTTCCACCGCACGTCAGGCACCGTTCACCTTGGTGTGGTGAGCCAGGACTGTTGATCTTTACCTTGGCCCGATGGCTTCCGCCATCCGACACCGGGCACTCACCCAGTTGAACCGTCGCCGACCGGCATACGCACGGACCGTTGCCCGGCCGGACCGGCAGGTGAACCGGAGGAAGCCGGACGGGCCTCCTCCGGTTCGGCGAGGGTCAGCGCCCCTGGTTCGCCACCGCGGCCGCAGCCGCCGCGGCCGCCTCCGGGTCGAGGTAGGTGCCACCCGGGGTGATCGGGCGGAGGTTCTCGTCCAGGTCGTAGCGCAGCGGGATGCCGGTGGGGATGTTCAGACCGGCGATCGCCTCGTCGCTGATGTCGTCCAGGTGCTTCACCAGGGCACGCAGCGAGTTGCCGTGCGCGGTCACCAGCACGGTCTTCCCCGCACGCAGGTCGGGCACGATGGCCTCGTCCCAGTAGGGCAGCAGCCGGGCGACCACGTCCTTGAGGCACTCGGTCAGCGGCAGGTCGCTGCCCAGGCCCGCGTACCGGGGATCGGCGTCCTGGCTGAACTCGCTGCCCGGCTCGATCGCGGGCGGCGGCGTGTCGTAGGAGCGGCGCCAAAGCTGGAACTGCTCCTCGCCGTACGCGGCCAAGGTCTCCTTCTTGTTCTTGCCCTGCAGTGCGCCGTAGTGACGCTCGTTGAGCCTCCAGTCGCGGCGAACCGGGATCCAGTGCCGGTCGGCGGCGTCCAGGGCCAGGTTCGCGGTGGAGATGGCCCGGCGCATCAGCGAGGTGTGCAGCACGTCCGGCAGCACCCCGGACTCGCGCAGCAGGGTTCCACCACGTGCGGCCTCGGCCCGTCCCTTGTCGGACAGGTCCACGTCCACCCAGCCGGTGAAGAGGTTCTCCGCATTCCACACGCTCTCGCCGTGGCGGAGCAGGACCAGGGTCATCGCAGTCATGCGCACAGCCTGCCACGCGACTCTGCGGTGACCAGATGAACACTCTGTGTCACCGGCAGATCTTCCCGCGAGGTGTGGGTGACGCGGCCAGGAGATCGAGATAACCATCCGTCGATCGATTCCTAGATCAAAAAATGAATCCGGTACCCACACGCGGCCAACCGTCCACGAGGTCTGGCTTTTCCCTATCACGACTCGGTAACTTCATTTCCAGCGAGCCCGAACGAGAACGGCCAGCAATAAGGAGTACCAATACAATGCGCAAGGTAGCTGCAATTCTGGCGACCGGAGCCATCATCATGGGGCTGACCCTGGGGGTTTCCGGAGCGGCATCTGCCACGCCGACAATTTCCACCCCAACGGATTTGTGTCTCATCGGGCCGTGTTACGACCACTATTACCACTGGTGGCACCACGATTTCCACCACGACGGCGTTGTTGACGTCGATTAGACTTACCCGCAAATGAGGTAAGAAGGTAAGAAGCGATGCGCCCCGGATTGTTGTGGAACCCGGGGCGCATCGCCATTTCCCTGCATCATAATGCCTGTCTTTATCGGACAGATCACAGTGACCGACAAACGCATCGTGGACCTGCGGGACGACGGCACGTATACACCAAGGAAGCGGCACGGTGGGTCAACGAAGTCGCGACCGACTCACCCTGGGGACCGGCATAGCACAACGGCATTCCGGCGTGATCCTGACCGGCTGAACGGCGGTGGGGGCGGCGGCTTCGGCCACCGTCCCCACCGCGGTGTCAGTGCTGGGTCTCGCGGGCCCGCAGGTCCTTGCGCAGGATCTTGCCCGAGGCGGACTTCGGCACCACCTCGATGAACTCCACCGCGCGGACCTTCTTGTGCGGCGCCACGTGCTCGGCGACGAAGGTCATGACGTCGGCCTCACTGAGCTCCGCGGCGCTCGGCTGACGCACCACGAACGCCTTGGGTACCTCTTCACCCTCGGCGTCCTTCACCCCGATCACCGCCGCGTCGGCGATGCCCGGGTGGGTGAGCAGGATGGCCTCCAGTTCCGCGGGCGGCACCTGGTAGCCCTTGTACTTGATCAGTTCCTTGACCCGGTCGACGATGGTGAAGACACCGTTGTCGTCGACGACGGCCACGTCACCGGTGTGCAGGAAGCCGTCGGCGTCCAGGGTGTTCGCGGTGGCCTCGGCGTTGTTCAGGTACCCGCGCATCACGTTCGGGCCCTTGCACCACAGTTCACCGCGCTCACCGACCCCGACTTCGGCGCCGGTCTCTGAGTCGACGATCTTGCACTCCATGTTCGGCAAGGTGAGGCCGATGGAGCCGACCGAGATGTCGTCCCGGTCGAGCGGGATGGCGTGGCTGACCGGGCTCATCTCGGTCATGCCGTAGCCCTGGCGCACGGCGCAGTTGAGTCGCTTGGATACCAGCGAGGCCAGTTCCTCGTCCAGCGGGGCGGCGCCGGAGAAGACCACGTCGATGCAGGAGAGGTCGTGGGCCTCGACCGCCGGGTGCTTGGCCAGGGCCACGGCCACCGGCGGCGCGATGTACACCCGGTTCGTCCGGTGCTGGGAGATCACCTGGAGGAAGTGGGCGAAGTCGAATTTCGGCATGGTGACCACGGTGCCGCCCACCCGCAGCGGCGCGTTCATGATCACCTGCATGCCGTAGATGTGGAAGAACGGCAGCACCGCCAGGATGCGATCGCTGGAGCCGGTCGGCGAGACGGCCAGGAACTGCGCGATGTTGGCGACCAGGTTGCGATGCGTCAGCTCGACGCCCTTGGCGCGTCCGGTGGTGCCGGAGGAGTACGGCAGCACGGCCAGGTCGTTCGCCGAGTCGAAATCGATCTTCGGCGGAGCGGCGGCGATGCTGAGAAGCTCGGCGAGCGTCGTCTGCCCGACGACGCCATCGAGCACGACTAGCTGGTCGGCCCCAATGCCGGCGAGCTCCAGTCCCTGGCGCGCGTTGGCGGCCAGCACCGACACGGTGAAGAGCATCTTCGCCCCGGAGTCACGGAGCTGGAACGCGATCTCCTCCGGGGTGTAGAGCGAGTTGATCGTGGTCGCCACCGCGCCGGCTCGCAGGATGCCGTGGAAGACGACGGCGTAGTGCGGCGTGTTCGGACACAGCATGGCGATGACATCGCCCTTGCCGATTCCCCGCTCGGCCAGCGCCGCGGCCAACCGGTTGGCCTGGCCCGCCAGCTCGGCGTAGGTCAGGGTGAAGCCGTTCAAGCCGTCGATCAGCGCAGGTCGCTCCGCTCGATCACCCAGGTCGCCGAACAGGTACTCCGGCACCGACACGTCGGGGACGGTTACATCCGGAAATGGGCTGCGGAAGATCATTGGCGCCTCCGGGCTGGATTCGTGGTGGCCATCACGCTACTGAATAGTTCAGCGAAATGCTCCTATCAGCAGCGTGTTCGGGTCGTGACTCTCTGCCACACGTTCGGCCCAGCGTTTGCGCCTTGTGGACGCCGCTCCACCTCTGCCATGTTGAAAACGCTTCCCCGGGACTGCTCCCACGCACTACCAGGTTCCGGTGAAGCCACCGCGGCCGAACCCCTCGGGTCGCGACCCGCACTGGGGCGCCCCTCCCCTCCGCGGGCCCACGGTGTGGGGTGGCCGTGTCTTCCCTGGTTCCTCTCTCCCGGCCACCCCACCCAGCCTCGTCACTCCGGTGCGGACTCACCCTGTTGTGGGCGGTTGCGCCGTCCCCAGTAGCGGTACACCACGAGCAGGACGGCCACCGGGATCAGGAAGGGCAGCGCCGCGCCGAGCGCGAGCAGCAGCACCCGCAGCGAGATCAGCAACGCGTGCCAGCCCGCACCCAGGCCGGACAGGAAGCCGGAGGAGTCGGAGACGGTCGACGTCCCGGTCTCCAGCGCCACGGTGATGGTGGCCAGCTCCACCTGGTCCTTGAGAGCGGCCGAGCGCCGTTCCATCGACTCCAGGTCGGCCTGCCGCTTGGTCAGCTCGGCCTCCACCGACACGATCTCGCTGATCGAACCCGCCCGGTCGAGCAGCGCCCGCACCCGGTCCACGCTGGCCCGCTGGGTGGCGAGCCTGGCCTCCAGATCGATGACCTGGTCGGTCACGTCCTGCGCCTGAAGCTCGCGTTGTCGCACCTCGCCGGCCTCGGCCAGCCGGTCGAGCGCCGCGGAAAGCTTCGCCGCAGGCACCCGCACCGTGAGATCGGCGCGTTGCTGCTGGACGTTCTCCTGCGACACCAGCCCGGCGAACTCACCGGCCACCGACCGCACCCGCGCTGAAGCTTTGCCGACGTCACCGGTCTGCAGCTCCAGCCGGGCCGTGCGGATCAACTTGCGATCGGCATCAGCCGGCGCGGACTCCGGTTTCCCGTCGGACGTCGCCTGGTGCGGGGTCGCTTGATAGGGATCAGCGGCCCGCCCGATGGCCGGCGCGCTCTGCGAGCCGGCGTTGTCACCGGTGCAACCGGCCAGGCCAAGTAGGGCGATGGCGAACAGGCACGCCATTCGAAGCTTCACGGCAACCTCCCCAGCGGGTACGGACTACCGTGTTGACGGCGCGGTACCCCTGTTCGGTTGTCAGCCGCCGGTCACGATTCCTCTGAGCCGAAGCCGGCTTCACTCCGCCCGGGCTCCGCGAGGTGCTTGAAGGCCTGCAGATTGGCCGTGGACTCGCCCCGGCTGATCCGCCACTCCCACTCCCGTTTGATGGCAGTGGCGAAGCCGATCTCCAGCAGCGTGTTGAAGTCACCGTCCGCGGCCTCGGTCACCTGGCCGAGCACCCGGTCCAGCTCGTCCTCGGTCACCGACTCCGGGGCGAGCCTGCCGATGAGGTAGATGTCGCCGACCCGGTCCACGGTGTAGTGCACCCCGTACAGCCGGGAGTTGCGGCGCAGCAGGAAGCGATAGACGCCTTCGTGAGCTTCATCCGGCCGCCGGCAGACGAACGCCTCCACCACCAGGCCCTGCCTGCCGACGATCAGCCAGCAGTTGGTCTGCAGCTTCTTCGTCCCGGGCAGCGTGACGAAGAACTTGCCCGGGCCCTTCTGGTCGAAGGTCAGCTCCCGGTCGGTGAGCGTGGCGATGATGAGGTCATCGAGCGCCGTCACCGGATCCGTCATATCGCGTACTCCCGTTCCACACATGTCGCACCGCGAGGTGCCCTGATCGCCGAGGCAACCTGACCATAGGCGGTCAGCAGCGCGTCCGTCGTGCGATCCCAGGAGAAGCGGCGCGCGTGTCCGGCCGCGTTCACCGCGTACCGGGGGCGGTCCTCGATCGCGACCTCGGCGAGTGCCCTGGCCCAGTCACCGGCCCGATGGCCGGGCACCAACAGCCCGGAGCGCCCGTCCGCGACCGCCACCGGCAGCCCACCGACCGCCGCGGCGACCACCGGGGTCCCGCAGGCCTGCGCCTCCAGGGCGACCAGCCCGAAGGACTCGTTGTGACTGGGAACCGCGACGACGTCCGCCGCCCGGTAGATGTCGGCGAGCCGGGGACCCGCCTGCGGCGGCAGGAACCGCACCACGTCGGCGATACCCAGCTCCCCGGCGAGCTTCTGCAAAGCTTCAGGCTGTTCCAGCCCGGATCCGGAGGGGCCACCGACGATCAGGGTTACCAGCCTGCTGCGCAGCTCCGGGCGCAGGCTCAGCAGCTCGGCCACGGCCCGCAGCAGCACGTCCGGCGCCTTCAAGGGCTGGATGCGTCCGACGAAGGCGAGCACCACCTGATCCGTGGCGAGGCCCAGTGAAGCGCGCGCGGCCTCACGGTCGCCCGGGGTGAAGGTGTCCAGGTCGACGCCGGGGGAAATGGTCAGCACCCGGTCGGCGGACGCGTCGTACAACGCACGAAGCTCACCGGCTTCGGCTTCGGTATTGGCGATCAGGCGGTCGGCCTCGGCGACCAACTGCTCCTCGCCGGACACCCGGACCTGCGGCTCCGGGGTGTCGCCGGCGGCCAACGCGAGGTTCTTCACCTTCGCCAGCGTGTGCGCGCTGTGCACCAGCGGCACCCCGAGGCGCTGTTTGACCATCCGCCCCACCTGCCCGGACAGCCAGTAATGCGAGTGCACGATGCCGTAGTGCCCTGGCTCCTGCCGGGCCTCGGCCCGCAGCACGCCGGCGGCGAAGGTGCACAGCTGAGCGGGTAACTCGTCCTTGTTCAGGCCCTCGAACGGCCCGGCCACCACATGGCGCACGGTGACCCCCGGGGCCAGTTCGACGACCGGCGGTAAGTCGGAGGACGTGGCCCGGGTGAAGATCTCCACCTCGGTACCCCGGCGGGCCATCCGGACGGCGGTCTGCACCACGTAGACGTTCATCCCGCCGGCGTCACCGGTACCCGGTTGTTCCAGCGGCGATGTGTGCAGGGACAACAGCGCGACCCGTCGCGGAGGTAGAGCGAACCGATGTTTCGGCGAAGGCATACGGTGTCCGTCCGGTAGGCGCAGAACATCCCCCATAACAACCATCAACGCCGCGCAGAACTTCCCGGAACGGCCTACTTCTTGATGGCGGACATCGTCTGCCACTGCTCCCAGGGAATCTGCCAGTCGAAGGTGTCGTACTTGGCAGGCATGGTGAAGGAAGCCCCAGTGACCTCAACCGGATCGCCGACGATCGCGGTGTCGTAGTAGGCCTTGGCATCAGCCCCCAGCAGGTTGATGCAGCCATGGCTGGAATTGACGCCGGCGTTGATGTTCCCGGCGTTGTCGTTGTTCTCGTGGATGAACTCGCCGTGGTTCGAGAAGCGGACCGCCCACGTCTTCAGCACGTTCGTGTAGCCGTACTGCGGGTTGTCGAAGCTCCACTGGTCGAACTTCTGCATCACGATGTAGGTGCCGTTGGGCGTGTTCAGGTCGGGATTCGCGTCCTGGCCGTAGCTGGCCTTGTAGCTGGCGAACACCTGCCCGTTGCGCATGATGTCGATCTTGTGGCTCGCGGTGTTGGCCACGACGACCTGGTTGCGCCCGATGGTGAACTCGGTCTCCAGGTCGGCGGCGCCGAACGTGCCGTCGCCGTAGTCCATGCCGTACAGGTGCGCGATGGCCTTGACCTTGGTGTTCTCCGGCCAGTACTTCTGCGGTCGCCAGTGCACCTCGCGGCCGTTCACCCAGGCCCAGGAGCCGGGCACGTTGACCGACGTGTTGACCTCGAGCTTGCGCTCCACGGCCTCACGGTTGGGCACGTCCTGGTCGAACTGGACCTTGATCGGCATCCCGACACCGACCACGGCGTTGTCGATCGGGTTGATCGTGGCACGCAGCGTCCGAGCGGGCTTGAGCGTCGTGAAGCTTCCCTTGACCTCGACGGCCTTGCCGTCGGTGCCGGTGGCCTTGCCCGCCCAGGTGTAGGTGCGATCGAAGCCCAGCGGCTCCCCGGCGTTCCAGGTGCGCTTGTCGACCCCGATGTTGCCCTTGATCAGCTTGCCGTCGGCAT
Organism: Pseudonocardiaceae bacterium YIM PH 21723; assembly: GCA_003600225.1. GTDB lineage: Bacteria > Actinomycetota > Actinomycetes > Mycobacteriales > Pseudonocardiaceae > QZFT01. The sequence goes on along the minus strand of QZFT01000033.1, from coordinate 59,803 downwards.
TACGTAACGTGACCTCGTCCAAGGTTCCATTACTGACCGTCAGCCGGACCGGTGTCGCCGGATTCGCATCCTTCGCGCCGTCCTTGGGCAGGTAATCGATCTTGGCGACCGGGTCGCCCGCGGTCGCCGTGCCCGATTCCGCACCACCGCACCCGGTCAGCACGAGAACCGCGCCGGTCAGCACGGTCGCGACCTTCAACCAACTCACTACAGCCACCCTCTCCCCACCTTAGTGAGACGCGTGGTCACCTCATTGGATGCGCGCGAACCCCGTGGCATGGCTCACTCTACGTGAAGTGCCGTCCTGGAGGCTGGGGCAAGATTTGAACTATGAGCCAACGAACAGCGGTAGTGACCGGCGCCAGCGCCGGGATTGGTGCGGCAACGGCGACGCGGCTGGCGGCGGAGGGTTTCCACGTCGTGCTGGGGGCTCGCCGGCTGGACCGCTGCCAGGAGATCGCCGACAAGATCGGCGGGACCGCGCTGCAACTGGACGTGACCGACGAGGCCTCGGTGGAGGCTTTCGCGGCTTCGGTCCCCGTAGCGCACGTGCTGGTGAACAACGCGGGCGGCGCACGCGGCCTGGCCACCGTCCAGGACGCCGTCGAGGACGACTGGCGCTGGATGTGGGAGGCCAACGTGCTCGGCACCCTGCGGGTGACCAAGGCGTTCCTGCCGAAGCTGATCGAGTCCGGTGACGGACACGTCGTGACGGTCACCTCCGTCGCGGCCTTCGAGGCCTACGACAACGGGTCCGGATACACCTCGGCGAAGCACGCCCAGGCGGCGCTGCACCGCACGCTCCGTGGCGAGCACCTCGGACAGCCGGTTCGCTTCACCGAGATCGCCCCCGGGATGGTCGAGACCGACTTCTCGGTGAACCGGTTCGGCGGGGACACCGAGCGGGCCGAGGCCGTCTACCGCGGCCTCCAGCCGCTGGTCGCCGACGATGTGGCGGACACCATCGCCTGGGCGGTCACCCGTCCATCGCACGTGAACATCGACCAGATCATCATGAAACCCCGCGCGCAGGCCTCGGCAACCCGAGCCCACCGCGAAGGCTGACGCACCCGAAAGCTTCACCCCGCGAGCGCTTCGTCCTCAGGACCGGCTGCCGGTCCTGAGGACGACGAAGCCTCAGAACTCGCAGTTGACCAGCACGGGCTCCGGCTTGAGCGTCACCCCGAACCTGGCGTGCACACCCTCTCGGACCTCACGGGCCAGGTCGAGCACGTCCACGGCGGTGGCGGAGCCCCGGTTGGTCAGGGCCAGGGTGTGCCGGGTCGACAGACCCGCGCGCTGACCCGCACCGAGGTGGCCCTTGGGGAAACCCGCCCGCTCGATGAGCCAGCCCGCCGACAGCTTGGTGTGATCCGAGTCGGCCGGGTAGGTCGGCATCGGCACGTCCGCCCCGAGCAGCTCCGCGGCGCGCAGCTGGACAGCCTCGAGCTGGGCGTTGTCGATGATCGGGTTGGTGAAGAAGGAGCCGGCACTCCACGTGTCGTGGTCGGCCGGATCCAGCACCATGCCCTTGCCGCGTCGCAGTTCCAGCACGGCGGCCCTGGCCGCGGCGGCCGGAACCCGCGCCTGCGGGTCGACGCCGAGGGTCCGCGCGAGCTCCGCGTACCGGATGGGTACCGACCGCTCATCACCACGCAGGGTGAAGCGCACCCGGAGCACGACCGCCGAGTCGGTGCCCTTGAGCACGCTGGTCCGGTAGGCGAGGCCGAGCTCGGCCGCCGGCACCTGGTGCACCCTGGCCGTGGCACGGTCCAGCAGGTCCACCGAGGTGAGCAGCTCGGAGATCTCGACGCCGTAGGCGCCGACGTTCTGCACGGGTGTGGCGCCGACCAGACCGGGGATGCCGGACAGGCACTCCAGCCCGCCGAGGCCCTGCTCGACGGTGTCGGCGACGACGTCGTCCCACTGCTCACCGGCTTCGACGGTGAGCTGGACCAGGCCATCGCCGATCCGATCGATGCGGCGCCCCAGGTTCGCCACCTTCAGCACGGTGCCGGGGAACCCGGCGTCGCCTACGACAAGATTGGAGCCGCCGCCGAGCACCAGCAGGGGTTCGCCGCTCTGGTTGGTCGTGGCGACCACATCGACAAGCTCGCTGGCCTGCGTGGCCGTGACGAATCGCGCCGCCGGCCCACCCACTCGAAGGGTGGTGTGCTCGGCGAGCGGAACGTCAAGCCGCAGGCTCGCGGTGTCGAACAACGGTGGTGTCACAGACGTCAAAGGTAGCCTCCCCATCATGGCGAGCCGCATGGAGACCAGACTCAGCTACCCGTTCCCGGCGACTCGGGTCAGATCAGCACTGGTGGACCCGAACTATCTACGAGCCAAACTGGCCTCGGTGCACGGCGATAACTCAGAAGTCACAGAGCATTCCGTGGCACCGGATGGCGGCGTGCAGTACACCTTGGCGTTGCCGATCCCGCTGGACAAATTGCCTTCCATCGCTAAAACGCTCGTTCCGGCCGGTGAGCGGCTGCGACGCACCGAAGTGTGGTCTTCGTCCCAGGACGCCCCCACGATGACATCGAGCGTCGTGGTGCCGAACGCGCCAGCCCGGATCGAGGCCACCGCACGGCTCGAAGCCGAGGGTGCCGGCTCGGTCATCGTCACCGACCTGACCGTGTCCATCTCGGTGCCGCTGGTCGGCGGCAAAATCGAGAAGGCTCTGATCAAGCAGTTGACCGAGGTCCTGGAAAAGGAGCACCGGTTCGACCTGGAGTGGCTGGAGTCCGATGCGGCTGGCGGCAGGTAGGGCGCGCGCACTCGGTCTGCCGACCAGGGGAACCACCAATCCGAACCGGCTCCGCCGGGTGGACCGCTGGATGCTGGGCAACCCGCTGACGCGTCAGGCGCTTCAGGCGCCGCAGGCGCTGGTGGTCGACCTCGGTTACGGCGCGACCCCCATCACCACGGTGGAGATGTTCACCCGCCTCCGGACCCAGTTCCCCGAGGTCAGGGTGCTCGGGCTCGAGTTGGATCCGGATCGGGTGGCGGCCGGCAAGGAGGCCGCCGCCCCACCGGACCTGGACTTCCGTCGGGGTGGATTCGAGCTGGCGGGTGCCCGCCCCGCGGTGATCCGGGCGTTCAACGTGTTGCGTCAGTACACCGAGCAGGACGCGGTCCAGGCGTGGCAGACGATGCTGTCTCGCGTAGCTCCCGGCGGGTTGCTGGTGGAGGGCACCTGTGACGAGATCGGCAGGCGCTGCTGCTGGACGACGCTCACCGTCGACGGCCCGCAGAGCTTCACCATCGCGTGCCTGCCCGCCGGCATCGAGACGCCATCGGACGTGGCGGAGCGGCTCCCGAAGTCGCTGATCCACCGGAACGTGGCCGGTGAACGGGTACACGAGCTGCTCGCGACCCTGGACGCATGCTGGGCCTCAGCGGCCCCGTTCTCGCCATACGGCCCCCGCGCCAGGTGGGTCGAGACGATCACCGCGCTGGCCGGTCGAGGGTGGCCCGTGCTGGACACCGCGCGGCGCTGGAGGCTCGGCGAGGTGACGCTGGACTACGCGGCCGTCGCGCCGCTGTGAACGCACACGGTGAAGCCCACACGGCGTCCCGGGTGTCCCGCACTAGGCTGCACGTCGTGGAGGACAACGAGTTCGGAAGCCCGGACGACTACGCCGAGTTCCATCAGGTGATTCGTGAGCAGGCGGCCGGGCTACGGGCCGCCGCCCTCGCCGCGGGCCCGTCCGCACCGGTGCCCACGTGCCCGGAGTGGACGACGCTGGACCTGGTCCGGCACATGGCGAAGGTGCATGCCTGGTCTGCGCTGAACGCCACCACCGGCGACCCGGCCACCCGGTTGAGGGCACCGCAGCCGCCGGAGGACTGGGACCTGCTCTTCCCCTGGTGGGACGAGAAGCTCGACGCGCTTCTCGCGGCGCTGGACACCGATCCGGACAAGCCCGCGTGGTCCTTCGACCCGAACGGCAACCAGACCGTCGGTTTCTGGTCGCGCAGGCAGGCACACGAGACCAGCATCCACCGGCTCGACGCCGAGCACGCCGCGTCGGGAACGGAAACCGTCGAATTCGACGCTGAGTTCGCCGCTGACGGCGTGGACGAGGCGCTGAGTGTTCTTATGCCCAGGAGCAACTGGTCGGACTCCACGCTGGCCGGCACCGTGCTGGTGCACGCCGTCGATGTGGACGAGGCCTGGCTGGTCGAACTGACACCGGGCGGTCCGGCTGAAGCCTGGGCGGTGTCCGAGGTTCCAGAAGAGGGCTTCGAGGCGTTCATCGCGGGCTCGGCAGCCGATGTCTACCGCGCCATCTGGCGTCGGCCGAACGCGGCCATCACCTCCGGTGACCTGGGGTTGGTCGCCGGACTGCGCATGCCCTGATCAACTTCTCGCCACAGTGGACTGCCACACTCACACACCATGTCCGTCGCAGCAGCCAACGCCTCCGCCTCGCCGCGCTTCATCCTGACGCTCGGTTGCCCCGACCGAAGGGGCATCGTCGCCCGGATCGCCGGCTTCGTCGCCGATGCCGGCGGCTGGATCACCGAGGCCAGCTATCACTCCGATCCTGAGACCGGCTGGTTCTTCACCCGCCAGGAGGTCTGCGCGTCGACCCTGCCGTTCGGCATCGACGAGTTGCGGACCCAGTTCGGCGCCATCGCCCACGAGTTCGGCGCACAGGCGGAGTGGCGCGTGCACTCGACCGCCGAGCGGCGCAAGGTGGTCATCCTGGTGTCCCGGGAGGCCCACTGCCTGTACGACCTGCTGGGCCGGGTCACGTCCGGGGAGCTGGACGTGGATGTCCGCGCGGTGATCGGTAACCATGCCGAGCTGGCGACGGTGACCCGGGCCCACGGGATCCCGTTCCACCACATCGAGTTTCCTAAAGGCATCGACCCGGAGGGCAAGCAGGCGGCCTTCGCCCAGATCCGGCAGATCGTCGACGTGCATGAGCCGGATGCGATCGTGCTGGCCAGGTTCATGCAGGTGCTACCGCACGAACTGTGTGCCGCCTGGGCAGGCAGGGCGCTGAACATCCACCACAGCTTCCTGCCGTCCTTCGTCGGTGCGCGGCCGTACCACCAGGCCCACACCCGCGGGGTGAAGCTCATCGGGGCGACCTGCCACTACGTCACCGCCGAACTGGATGCCGGGCCGATCGTCGAGCAGGACGTGATCAGGGTCAGCCACACCGATAGCGTGTCCGACATGGTCCGCAAGGGGCGCGATATCGAGAAGGTCGTACTGGCCAGGGGACTGCGCTGGCATCTGGAGGATCGAGTGCTGGTGCACGGCAACCGGACCGTGGTGTTCTGATGCGGATCTGCGTCTACTGCGGCTCCGCGACCGGCCGGGGTGAGCGGTTCGCCCGGGTGGCGCGCGAGGTCGGCGAGTACCTGGCCAAGAACGGCATCGGCCTCGTCTACGGCGGAGCGACCGTGGGAACGATGGGCATCGTCGCCGACGGAGCGCTGTCGATGGGTGGCGAGGTCATCGGAGTCCTGCCGGAGAACCTGACGCACGGCGAGCTTCCGCACCGTGGGCTGACAGACCTGCGGCTGGTCGGGACGATGCACGAGCGCAAAGCCCTGATGGCGGAGCTGTCCGATGGTTTCATCGCGCTCCCCGGCGGTGCCGGCACGCTGGACGAGCTCGCCGAGATCTGGACGTGGGCCCAGCTCGGCATGCATGACAAGCCGATCGGCCTGCTGAACGTGGACGGCTTCTACGACCCGCTGATGGCTTTCGTGGACCGCATGGTCGACGAGGAGTTCCTCCGCCCCGGCCGTCGGGAAATGCTGCTGCTGGACACCGACATCGACCGGCTTGTGCAGCGTTTCCGCGATTACGTACCGCCGCAGCCCAAGTGGAGCTGACCAGAGCTTCGGCTAGCTGAGCCAGGAGCGCAGCAGGCCCCGGATCTCCGCGCGATGGGTGATCAACGGAGCCCGGCTGGGCAACACCACCAGCTCGGCGCCGGGGATGCCGGCCGCGGTCTCCTCGGCGACCTCCGCCGGATGTGCGGGGTCACCGGTGGAACCGATGACCAGCACCTTCGCCGTTACGTCGGCCATCCTGGACACGTCGGGCACCGGCACCGCCGTCGAGAGCGAACGTAGGGCCGGCCCCAGCCTGCGCAACGCGGCGATCCGGTCGTCGGCGTATGTGCCCACGCCGGCCGAATCGGGCAGGGACGCGGTGACGAGCGTCCGCAGCCGATCAGGATCGTCGAGCGCCTCGGCGAGCTCGAGCAGGTTCCGGACCGCAGCAGTCTGTCGAGGCCGGGCGAAGGCGGCGGGCAGCAGCAACGCCAGTCGCTCGAACCGCCCGGGTCGGGTGGTAAGCACTGCGGCGAGCGCCCCGGCCCCCAGCGATACTCCGATCGCCCGGGTGGCGTTCACTTCGGCGGCAGCGGCCAGCACATCGTTCGCGACGCGGGCGTAGGTCCAGTACCCAGGTTCTGCGTCCGGGGCCGCACCGTGCGAGGGCAACGTCAGCACCACTCGGGTGCCGGGCAATCCGGAGGCCGGAAGACGAGCTTCCCCCGTGGTGGCCGCGAGGCCGGGGACGATCAGCGTGACGGGTGAACCAGATCCATGAGCAGTGATCACCAACGCTGGCCGCGTTGCACGTCGGTCACCCGCGGCTTCACGTCCACGATGTACACCAGAACGGCGACCAGGCCCGCGATCCAGAACATCATGCCGCCGCCGTTGGGGTTGAACAGCGCGAGCGCGGCGGTGCCTGCGGCGGTGATGCCCAGCCAGGCGACCTTGGTCATCTTGTCCACGGCGGGGAACGCGTCCGCTCGCTGCAGCAAGGCGTGCACCAGCGCGAAGAGGCCCACCGGGATCGCCGCCCAGTGAATGACGTTCAGAATCACAATGTCCAAGCGCACGCGTCCACCCTACGTCGTCGAGCAGAAGAACCGCATCCAACGCAGCCGAGGAGCCTCCACGCACCGGAAGGTGCAGGAGGCTCCTCGGAAGGGAGATCAGGCAGAGGTGGTCGGCTTGCGGCGGGTGGTGGTCGTCGCCTTGGCAGCCGTCTTCTTCACCGTGGTCGCGGCCTTGGTCGCCTTGGTCGCGGCCTCGTCGGTCGCCTCCTTGGCGGCGTCGGCGGTGGTGTCGGCGACGCTGCTGACCTTCGCGGCGGCGTCGGTGGCGGCCTCGGTCACCTTGGCGGCGGCGGTGTCAGCGGTCGACTTGGTGCGCCGGGTGACCTTGCCCAGCACGTCGTCGGCCAGGCCGCGAACCTCTTCGACCTTCTCCTGCGCGACCTCGACACCCTGCTCGACCTGGGTCACGACCTTGCTGACCTGCGGCGAGGTGCGAAGCTTCTCCAGCGTCTGCTCGCCGTGCTCGGCCAGGTAGGTGTACAGGGCGCCGGCAGCCTTGGTGTACTGGTCGACGACCTTCTTCAGCTCGGCCGGGTCCAGCTTGCCGCGCAGCTGCTGCACGTCGCCGGGGAGGTCGGTCACCTGGTTCTTAGCGGACTCGGCGCGCTTGGTCACCACGTCGCGGGCCTTGTTCACCTGGTCGGCCAGCACCTTGGCGGCCAGGTCGCCGGCACCGAGGGCGGCGAGGAACGGGGTGCGGGCCTGGTCGGCGACCTTCTTGACATCAAGCTTGGCGGTCATGTGGATCACTCCTATGCGGGGGCGCGGTGGCGGGCTCGCCTGATCCGGCAACCGGGTTAGCGTCGTTTTCCCGCCTGAATGACTCGTACACGTCGAGCAGCACCTGCTTCTGCCGCTCGGTGATGCTGGGGTCGGCCAAAATGGCGTCGGCGACGGCACCGCCGACCCGCTCCTGGAGGATTCCGGCCTGCACGTACAGCGCCTCGGCCGAGATCCGCAGCCCCTTGGCGATCTGCTGCAGAATCTCCGCACTCGGCTTGCGCAGGCCGCGCTCGATCTGGCTCAGGTAGGGATTCGACACACCGGCTAGCTTGGCCAGCTGACGCAGCGAGATCTGGGCAGTGCTCCGCTGACTGCGGATGTACTCGCCGATATCCCCACCCAGGTCAACGACCGTCTGCTTGACGGTCTTGCCACCTTCGGCCATCGGGCACCTCCTGGGAGTGATTCCCACCCTATGAATCACTGCTAGCAACTGCAAGCACGTGTGCTTGCAGCCACAGCGATGTCAGCTGTTTGGACCATCGCCCCGGGATTTCTACCGGACTAGGTGCTCCTCACCCCTCGCCGGTGCGCCAGGATCGCCCGGGTGAGCATCGGGTTTGCTGCGGCGAACCTGCGCGGGCGCCTACCCTGAGGAGATGTCCGATCAGGCCGGGCTTTTGCGCAGGCACATGGTCAACGACCTGATCGTCCGCCGACTGCTGCCGGACGATCGGTGGAAGCGGGCTTTTCTGGAAGTGCCCCGGCATGTGTTCCTCCCCCGCTTCTTCATCCCCGGCACGGATGCCGACTGGCGCGCGGTGGACAGCACCGACCCGGACTGGCTGGAGCTGGTCTACTCGGACCGGGTGCTGGTGACCCAACTCGACGACGACCCGGACAGCTGGCCGGCTGCTCGCACCCTGGGCTTCGGCACGGGCGTGGCCACCAGTTCCTCCAGCATGCCGGCGATCATGTCGATCATGTTGCACGCGCTGCTCGCAGAGCCAGGGCATCGCGTGCTGGAGATCGGCGCAGGCACCGGTTACAACGCGGGTCTGCTCTGCCACTTCCTCGGCACGGCTGCGGTCACCAGCGTCGACATCGATCCGACCATCGTCGAGCAGGCGCATGGCGCCCTGGCCCACTGTGGGTTCCACCCCACGGTCACCGCTGCGGACGGAGCGGCGGGCTATCCGGCCAACGCCCCGTACGACCGCTTGCTGGCCACCTGCGCGGTCAGCCGAATCCCTGATTCCTGGCTGGATCAGGTGACTCCGGGTGGCCAAATCGTCACCACCCTGCATCGCCCCATCGGCGCAGGCCTCGTCCGGCTCACCGTCGGTTCCGGCTACGCCGAGGGCCGGGTACTGGCCGAGGACGGGCGTTTCATGCCCTTGCGGGCCCATCGGGCGCCCGCCCTTCGCGAGCTGTTGATCGAGGCGGAACAGACACCCAAGACCACGCGGCACACAACGCTCACCGGAACTGCGGTGACCTCCGCGTACAGCGACTTCGAGTTCTTCGCCGGTTTGATGCTTCCCGAGGCTCAGGCGGTAACGGTCACCCCGGACGGCGGAACGACCGAGCACTGGCTCGTCGACACGGACGGCTCCTGGGCCAGACACACCACGAGGGCCGGGGACCACTGGGTCGACCAGGGCGGCCCTCGGCAGCTCTGGAACCTGGCGGAACTGGCTCATGACAGGTGGCATGAACTGGGCAGGCCCGGCCGAGACCGATTCGGCCTCACCGTCCGGAAGGACACCCAGTACTTCTGGTTGGACAGCCCCGACTCAGCACACACCTGGCCGTTCCCGCCGATTCGGGAGCAGTAGCTCGCAGATCAGAACGCCAGCTCGGAAGCCGTGTAGATGACCAGGCCGGCCAGCGCACCGACCACCGTTCCGTTGATCCGGATGAACTGAAGGTCCCGCCCGACCTGCAGCTCGATCTTGCGAGAGGTCTCCTCCGCATCCCACCGGGCGACCGTGTCCGTGATCAGCGTGGTGATCTGATCCCGGTAGTTGACGACGACGTAGACGGCCGCGTTCTCGATCCACGCATCCACCTTGGTGCGCAGAGCTTCATCGGCCACCAGCCGCTGGCCGATGTTCATCAGCCCCTCCTGCACCCGCTGTCGCAGCGCACTGGACGGGTCATCCGCAGCATCCAGCAGCAGTTTCTTCGCCTTCGTCCAGGCCATGTCGATGAAGTGCTGAATCTCCGGATGGTTCAGCACCTGCTGCTTGGCCGCCTCCGCCTTCGCGATGGTGTCGGGGTCGGTCTGCAGGTCCTCGGCGAACTCGATGAGGAACTTGTCCACAGCCTTGCGCATTTGATGGTCGGGATCGGACTTCACCGCGTAGGCGAACTTCACGACCTCGTTGTAGATCCGGTCGGCGACCAGATCGTCCACGAACTTCGGCGACCAGGAGGGGGCCCGCTGCTCGACGACCCGGCTCACGCTCTCGTAGTTGTCCCGGATCCACTCATAGGCCTTCTCACAGGTCAGATCCACCAGACGGCGATGGGATCCATCGGCGAGCACCTGGGTGAGCAGCTTGCCCAGCGGTGGACCCCAGGGGGTCTTCATCACCTGTTTGGTGAGGATCTGTTCCAGTACTCGCTGGACGTCCTCATCCCGCAGGACGGTGACGGCCGCCCGCAACATGGTCGCCAGCTCTTCGGTGAGCCGGAGCGCATGGGCCGGGTCGGCCAGCCAGGTGCCGAACCACTTGGTGATCTGAGTACTTCGCAGCTTCTGCCGGATGACCGCTTCGGAGAGGAAGTTCGCGCCGACGAACTCCCCCAGGCTTTCGCCGATCGTGTCCTTGCGGGTGGGAATGATGGCCGTGTGTGGGATCGGCAGTCCCAACGGCCTGCGGAACAGCGCGGTGACCGCGAACCAGTCCGCGAGCGCGCCGACCATGCCGGCCTCCGCGGCCGCCCGGACATAGCCGACCCAGCTCGGAGCACCACTGCTCATCCACCAACTGCCACCGGCATAAAGCAGGGTGGCCACCACAAGGAATCCGGTGGCGACCAGCTTCATCCGCCGAAGCGCACGTCGCTTCTGCTCGTCCGCTTCGCTGGACAGGCCGACTGGGATGTTCGCTATCAGATCCACCACTTGGACGATTCTCCCTGCAAATCGGCTCGTGCGTCGGTAATGACACCTCTGGCAGGATCGACGTCGTGCCCAATCCTGCCTTGGCCTCTCGCCTGCGCCCCTTCACCTCCACCATCTTCGCGGAGATCTCCGCCCTGGCCGTGAAACACGGTGCGGTGAACCTGGGGCAAGGGTTCCCCGACACCGACGGCCCGGCCGGCATGTTGGCGGTCGCCCGCCAGGCCATCGCCGACGGGCTGAACCAGTACCCGCCGGGTCCGGGGACGCCCGAACTGCGTCAGGCCATCGCCGCGGACCGGCAGCAACGGTTCGGCACCTCGTATGACTCGGATACCCAGGTACTCGTCACGGTGGGCGCCACAGAAGCCATCGCGGCCGCGATGCTGGCCCTGGTCGAGCCCGGTGATGAAGTGATCGTCATCGAGCCCTACTACGACTCGTACGCGGCGACCGTGGCCATGGCGGGCGGTGTACGCCGAGTCGTGCCGCTGCGCCACGACACCGCGTCGGGTCGTTTCGCCCTGGACCTCGACAGCCTCCGAGCGGCCGTGAACGACCGCACCAAGGTGATCCTGGTGAACAGCCCGCACAACCCGACCGGCGCCATCCTCACCGACACCGAACTGTCCGAGATCTCGCGCCTCTGCCGGGAGCACGACATCGTGGCGATCTCGGACGAGGTGTACGAGAATCTCGTCTTCGACGGGCACCAGCACAAACCCCTGGCCTCCTTCGAGGGAATGGCCGATCGCACGGTGAGCATCTACAGCGCGGGCAAGATGTTCAGCGTCACCGGCTGGAAGATCGGCTGGCTGTGCGGCCCGGCCCCGTTGGTGGCTGCGGCACGGGCAGCGAAGCAGTTCATCACTTTTGTGGGTGGCGCACCTTTCCAGCCTGCCATCGCCCATGCTCTACGGAACGAGCAGGACTGGGTTCTCGACCTCCGGAAGGGCCTGCAGGCCAAACGCGATCGTCTGTCGGACGGTCTCGCGGCGGCAGGCTTCAACGTGCTGCCCTCCGAAGGCACCTATTTCGTGTGCGCTGACATCCGGCCGCTCGGGTTCAGCGACGGGGCCGAACTCTGCCGCCGGCTGCCCGAAGAGGTCGGAGTGGCGGCGATCCCGGTTCAGGTCTTCTGCGACAACGAGGCAACTGCCGCTCACCTGATCAGGTTTGCCTTCTGCAAGCAGGACAGTGTCCTGGACGAAGGTATTCGCCGACTGCACTCGCTGCGCACGCGGTAATCGGTCAACGCACGGACCGGCACCGGCCGCCAATTTTTAAATCACCCCGCTCCCGAGCCTGCCATTGATCTTGTTTCGAACATAAATACGATTCACATAACACTTCATGCTATATTCAGCTTCATGCACATCACAGAATCTGACCTGCGACCCTTCTTCCCGGACGACGAAGAACCCTGTCCGGAAGACATCTACGAATGGCAACACAGCGGCGATAGCCCCCAGGAAGCCGCCACTGCGGACGCGTACCTGGCCGACCTCGCACATGAACGTCTACAGGAGGGGTACGACGAAGTCAGACAGATTGAGATTCTCGCCCGCTTCGCCAAGCTACGAACCGGGGCAGGCACGTCGCCAAAATTCGGGGCAGCGGATGAGGCCGCGTTGGCGCGGGGCTGGACGGTCGCCCTGGCCCGCAAGCTCATGGCCCGATCGGTCACCATCGTCGACCGGCTGCCACAACTCCTTCTCCTGCTGGAGACGGGTCGTATCAGCCCGGCCCAGGCGTATGCCATCGCAGACGCCGTCGCCAGGCTGAACGACCTCCAGGTCGGCGAACTCCTGAACCGCGTTCTTCCACGAGTCGAGCAGCAGACGCTGCGTCTGCTTCGCCAGTCGCTGCGCCGGGCATTGATCGCGATAGATCCGGAGGCGGCTGAAGAACGTCACCGGAAACGAGTGGCCAAACGCGGAGTGCGCGTCATCGATACCGGCGAGGCCACCGCGCAGATTCGTATCGGTGGCCCCGCCGACACGGTCACCAGGGCGATGACGGCGATCGACGGCCAGGCCAGGCAGATCAAAGCGATGCCGGACGAAGGACGCACACTTCCGCAAATCCGCTCCGACATCGCCTTGGATCTGTTGTGTGGCAAGGGAACCGGTTCTACTGCTCCCAGCTCTGTGTCGGTCACCCTGCCTTTCACCATGTTGTTGGGCATGCCGAGCACCGATGCGCCCGAACTTGCCGACTACGGCCCCATCCCTCCGAGCATGGCTCTACGCATCTCCGAGGACGGGATCTGGAGGCGAATGGTCACCGACCCCTTGACCGGCCTGTTGCTGGACGTGGGTCGAGAAGGCCACCCATCGCCACGACTCACCGAGCTTGTCAAGCTTCGCGATCGCATCTGCCGGGTTCCTGGCTGCAATCGCTCCGCTCGACGCTGTCAGGTGGAGCATGTGCACGACGCGCCCTCCGCCTCCACCGCGGAGTGCTCACTGTGCTGCCTGTGTGATCACCACACCAAGCTGTGCAACACCCCAGGCTGGAATATCCGGCTGAACAGAAGCCGGGACGCCGTCCTGACAACTCCCACGGGACGCAGCTATGTCGACACGGTGGAACCGATCACCGTTCCCAGCCAACGATCCAGGGAGGAGTCGTAGTAGTCGGTCACCATCCGGCCCCCAAGCAGGTGAAATTCGATTCACTATGAGTCGCCTGCGCCAGGGCAAGCGCCGCCGCGGGAGGATGCCCTCCGGCCAACAGCCGATGAAACTCGGCCATCAGCTGTCTGGTGCCGTCATCGCTCACCGGAACAGGACTGGAAATGATCGTGTGCGCACCCGCGGACAACAGTGCTGCGGAAAACCCCACCAGACGATCCCCAGGACGCACGGCTGATCTACCCGCGTGACACGCCGCGAGCACCACAAGACGCGGGGCGGACTTCAGCTGTTCCAGCTGCTGACCCAGCAACCTGCCGCCCGACAACTGAATACCGGAGTACAGCGGACGACCCTGGTGAAAGTCCCCGTGTGCTGCCAGATGCACAAGATCTGCTCCGTCCATTGCGGACAGTGCCTGTGGCACCGTTGGCAGTCGCAACAGCTCGCCACCGTGGCCGGCATGAAGCTCGGACACCTCTTCGGCAGCGTGCTGGAGCTTCGGACCGTAGAGCCACACGGCACGCGTTCTGGGACCGATGCTCCGATGAAGCCAATGGGCGATCGAGGGAGCGACCGTGGTCGGTCTTTCCCGGCAATGCGGCAGTTGCGCCCATGGCACACCGTGAAGTTGGCCTGCGGGAATCACGACGAGCCGCCGGTCAGCGACAGCTCGGCTGACCTGCTGGAAGAGGCGTTGTGATAGTTCGCCGGCAGCTTGGCGCACGAGAGCTGCGGCGTTGGCCCGCATGGAGCCGTCACCGCATACCCCCAAAGCGAAGGCCAGATCCCGGAGCTGGTCGGCACAGCGCTCGATTTCCCAGCGCCGCACTCGACCGCCGGCAACGGTGAGCGCGTACAACTGGTCACCCCGGTGCACGAAGCTCACCAGCGCATCATCTGCAAGCCGGTCGATGAGCTCTGACATGGGTGGAGGAGGTGAGCCACGCAGATGCTCACTCCAGCGCAGCGTGCTGCGCGGACCGCGGTGCCAACTGACGGTCAGCCCAAGCTGGGCCAACCGCGCTGCTGTCCGTGCGGTTTCCGCTTTGTGCTCGATCGAGAGGTCCGGATGCGGTTCGGTGAACCGCAGGCCGGCACGACAGTGAGCGAGAACCGATCTTCGCCGGCCGACAAGTTGAGCGAGCAGCGCCTTGGCCAGCGAGACCTCCGCTCGCGCGGGGCCTGTCTCCCGCCGATTCACTACCCCGAGCAAGAGCTGTCTTGCTTGCGTCGGCGCCAATCGCTGCGCCGCCGCCATCCGCAGTCTGAGCGCGGTGAGCGGCCAGCCGACCTGCTCGCAGCCGATCGACAGCATGTGACTGGCGAGGAACAGGTCCTCCGGGAGCTCGCCCAGGTTCAGGCGAGCCTGCAGCTCGATCGCCCGGGCAGGCCAGCACCAGCGTGGATCGCCGGAGCGGGTGACCTGTTCCGCGAGCTTCAGCGCCTGCACCGGGTCCTCCATCCAAAGAGCGCAGTCGGCAGCGTGGACGAGCACCTCGGAACGCATTGCCGGCGCGAGGCGGGCGGCGGTGCGCAGTGCCGACACGGCCTCCAGGTGCCGGCCGGCCATGCGTAGCGCCTGTGCCTGATCGACCAGGACGCCCGGATACCGATCGACCTCGGGTGGCACGGCCTCGAAGAGGGCCAGGGCCCTCGGAACATCGCCGCCATACAGTGCCGCTCGGCCTTGATCCTGTAGGCAGTACTCGCCGCGGCCGACTCTGCCGAGCACTCGCCGGGCTGCGGAGAAGCTCCGCTCGGCGGGACCGGTCAACCGCTGTTGCAGCTGCGCACGCCCCCGGATGGTCAGTGCCAGTCCCAGGCACTGCGGATCGCGAGCGTCCCGCAGCGCACGGACCATGTGGGTCAGCACCCCCAGATCGGCACCGGACATGTCACACCACCCACCAGTCGGTACGCAACAACGAACCGGTCGGCAGCTGAACCACCAGGCACAACGGCCCTTTTCGCAGGCCATCGATCAAGAACTGTCCGCTCTCATCGACGACCGCCGTGCCACCGCCGACAGGTTGGCAGGCCCGGATAGTGGTGCCGGGGACCGTGGACATGCCCCGCAGCGACACGCTGTCCCGGACTCGGTCCACCATGATGTCGAGTTCGCAGTCGGCGGTGCGGAACCGCAACCGGCCGCAACCTCGCACACCTCGTGCCGCACCGTCCCGCCGGAGGAACTTGGCGCCCAGTACGCCGGAGCGGCGGACGACCATCGGGGCGTTCAACGCTGCGGCAGTCACCGCGGCCGGCACCGGATCGACGGCGCTGAACAGGTCCTTCAGCTCGGTCAACAGGGGATCCATCAGATCACCTCCGCCTTGGTCAGCTTCCGCGCCAGGGTGCGCAGGCACCGGGTTTTGGTCGGCCCGACCGAACCCACGGGCAGCCCCATGGAACGGCCCATGTCGGCGTAACTGGCCTCCGGGGAGTACATGAGCAGCCGCAGGACGTGCTGGCAACGCTCCGAGAGCGCGTGGAAGTGCAGCCACAGTTGCCGGTTGCGGTCGCTGTGCAGGAACTCCGGCGGCTCCACGGGCTCGGCCACCAGGCTCTCCAGCTGTGTGTCCTCGACGGGGACCGCGTTCCTGTCCATCGCCAGGCGCATTGCCTCCCGCCGCGCGACGGTCGCCAGCCAGCCCGCCAGCTTCGCCGGTTCCCTGATCTGCCCGAGTCGCTCGCTGAGCCGGATCCAGGTCAGCTGGCAAACCTCTTCGACGTCGTCCTGGCACAGTCGATAGCCGCGGGCGACCGACCAGAGCAGGCGCTCGTACCAGGCAACGAGCTCGGCCCACGCTTTCTCGTCCCCCTGGGCCGCGCGCTGCAACGCGCACTGAATAAGTTTCGGATCCTTCATGTGTCCGCACCTCCAGCTGCAGATAACACTTCGGTTACCGATGGTTTGGAGGGGCGCGGAGCTGTTTCGGATCCCTGTCTCCCCCCATTGGGTGGCGACAAGCGGCCGATTACCAATCGATGCGAATATTGCTCCAACTGAGTGAAGATTGCTCAATTGAGTGGGACTTTTTTCCTGGTATCAGGCGTAAGATCAACGATCTGCATCGCGGGGCACCCAGGCGTGGAAATCCACTGCGCATGCCCGGCGGCGAGCTCTTTCGCGCGACGGATACCGGTATCGGAGCGAAGCACCCTCGTTCACTAATGGCGGCACGCAACCGGTTTTTTGGAGTAACGCCAACATCCATTCACCAATTGAGCTAGCGACATATGGATGAAACCGGGTGTGTGGTTGGCATCCATCCATCCACTCCATCGCGGTTTGCCGGTAGGTTATGTGCAGTTGCATCCCGGTGAGACCTCGGCGACGGTCGGCATCACCCGGTTTAGGGAAGCCATGGAATGTGCGCAGTCACAGACCGCTGGCCCAACCGGGCAGAGTCGACCGCCTTTCCGAGTGGTAGGCCCCGTAAAGGGTCGCGAAACCGCAGGCCAGGGCCAACGATGCTCAATTGAGACAAATCATGCAGCCTATTAGGTCAAATGGGGCGGCGCAGTGGTGACGGGGATCAGTCGCGTGGGCTCGGCGGACGGTGCGGTGTGCACCGGACGCCATGTCGCGCATCCCTTCCGCCGCATGGCCGTCAAGGCTGCCGCCGTCGGCGGGCTGGCGCTCGCGGCGTGGTTGCTGGGCACCGGGGTGGCCGCTGCCGAGACGGATCCCGATGTGGACATCGCCGTCACTCAACCTGCCGAACACCAGGGACTGCTCGGCGGACTGGTGGGCGGGGTCGGCGGTCTGGTCACGCACACCACGTCCAGCCTGGTGACGCTGGGAACCACCATCACCAACACCGTCACGGGCTCCGTCCGCGGCGTGACCGACACGGTGACCAAGCCCCTGCAGCCACCCGTTCTTCTCCCTCCCGCCCCGCCGAAGGCGCCGGCGCCGAGCCCGGTCGTTCCCGAGCCGAAGTCTGCGCCGGTCGTCGAGGCTCCGGTCGAGCTTCCGGCCCCACCCGCCGCACCAGTGGCACCGCCGCAGGTCATCGTGCCGCGAGTGGTCCAGCCGGCCGCACCGGAGTACACGCCGCCGCAGGACGCACCGACGACCCGCTCCGGCGATTCGAACGCCCCTCAGCCCAGCGCTCCCGCGCCCGCTCCGGTCGCCCCGGTGGCCAGTTCCGGTTCGCATGCGGAGAGCGGAGTCGGCAAGGGCTTCCTCACGCACCCGGGTTCGATCTCCTCGGCTTACGCTCCCAGCGCTTCCTCGCTGGTCGGTGCCCGTGACCGGCAGCTGTCCGGTCGCGCGGCCGAGCTGCCGCACAGCTCACCTGACTGAATCTCGCACCTGAGGTCTGTCCTTCTCCGCCCCTCGGCTGAACGCGACCCTGAGACCTCTGGACGCTGCTTCCCCCACCATCTCGGCTTGCCGCCGTATCGGCGCGAGCCTCACGTGGGCGGGGCGCCTCACCGCCTCGCCCACCTTGAACCCGCCTGGCGCTCACCCGCCAGGAAAGGCACCCCTGACCTGTTCGATCGCGCCCGAGCAGGTCAGGGGCGACGCCTTGGATCGCGTGCCCCCGCGAACCGAGGCTCGGGAAACACCGCAGCCCGGCACGACGAGGGGCCGAGCCGGTCTGCGGGACTCGGGTCGGGGGTGTGTTGATCGGCGACGGCCGGGAGACACACCTCCGACCCTCTTCTTTTTTGGTCGGCTACAGGCGCCGCGGCGCTGCCTGGGAGCGCAACGCGGGAGCCACCGGCCTGCCGCGCAGCAGCCCGTCCACCGAACCCGCGTCGACTGCCTTCCGATAGACGGCCAGTGAAGCCCGGACGGCTTCGAGGGTCAGCTCGACGTCCTCATCGGTGTGCGCCGCGGAGATGACGAAGGACTGGCCCAGCACGCCGTGGCCGAGCATCTCCTGCAGGAACAGGGTTCGAAACGCCTGCGAAGGCTTCAGGTCTGCGTCCTTCGTGGTGAAGATCAGGCAAGACGGCCTGCCCAATGCGGCGACCTGTTCGGATACCCCCGCCTCGGCGGCCGCCGCGTTCACGCCGTCGGCCAGGCGGGTCCCCGCGCGCTCCATGCGGCCGACCGGGTCGCCTTCCCGATACGCACGCACCACTCCCAGGAAGGCCGCCAGCGACACCGACTCCGGTCCGTGGGTGGTGGACAGCAGGAAGACCCGCTCGGCGTCGGTACGCAGCCCGCCGAGTTCCATGTACTCGCGACGGCCGGCCAGCGCGGAGATCGGGAAGCCGTTCCCCATGGCCTTGCCCCAGCAGGACAGGTCCGGGCTTACCCCGTACACGGCCTGCGCACCGCCGGCGGACCAGCGGAATCCCGTGATCATCTCGTCGAAGATGAGCAGGGCGCCATGCTGGTCGCAGAGCTGCCGGAGGCCTTCGAGGAATCCGGGCTCCGGTTCGGCCAGGGCCGTCGCGGCTTCCAGGAACACGCAGCTGACCCGGTCCGGATGCCGTGCGAACAGGTCACGCACCGAGTCGAGGTCGTTGTAGCGGAAGGACACCGTGAGCTCGCGGGTCGCCGCGGGGATCCCCGCGTTCATCGGTACCGACCCGATGAACCAGTCGTCGGTGGAGAAGAACGGCTGATCCGCGCAGATGGCCACCAGGTCCCGGCCGGTCGCGGCCCTGGCCAGGCGCAACGCGGCGGTGGTGGCGTCGGATCCGTTCTTGCCGAACTTCACCATGTCCGCGCCGGGTACCAGCGACAGGAAGGCTTCGGCGGCATCGAGCTCCAGCCGGGTGGGCCTGCTGAAGCTCAGGCCGTTGTCGAGCACCGCGCGAACCTCGTCCAGCACCGGCTGGTACGCATGGCCCAGGGTCACCGCGCGCAGGCCCATGCCGTACTCGACGAAGCAGTTCCCGTCGGCGTCCCAGACTCGGGCGCCCTGCCCACGGACCAGGACCGGCGCCATGTCCTCCGGGTACTGGTCGGCGCCCCGGGCGTAGGTGTGCGCACCGCCGGGCACCAGTTCGTGCAGGCGCGTCTGCAGACGATTCGACTCGCTGAAGTTCACGGGCGCCATCTTGCCGGGCGCCGTGCAGGGTGGGTGGAGCCGGGGATCAGGCCAGCGTGCAGGGGGCGCAGGGATCGGCGCGCAGCCGGTGCACCGCGTCGTGGAAGTGCTGGGCGGCGAGCAGCAGGGAGTGGGCCATCCGCATGTCCTCGTCACCGATCTGCTGACCGGGGCTGATGGACAGCACGACTCCGGGCAGGTCGAGGATCAGTTCGGGAAAACCGTCCGGGGTGATGCGCACACTGGCCGCCGCACCCTCGGTGATGCGCATGGTGCTGGTAACCGTGTTGGAGCCATTCATCATGTTCTCGGTCCTTGCGTCCACCCAGGCGTTAGTTGATCTTTCTAACGACACGATGGGACAAAGGACACTCTCTAAGCTCGACTCTTATTCCGGGTCAACCGCCGGGCAGGTGACACCGGGGGCCGGGCTCGCGACTTCGACCAGGTAGGCGTCGACCCGGTCCCGCACACAACTGCTGCGGAAGTACGCCTCATGACCCCAGCCGTCATAGCTCAGCAGTGTGGCGCGACCACCGATCTGGTCCCGGACCCGGCGCGCCCAGCCGATGTTGGTGACCGGGTCATGCTGGGAGTTGACCAGCAACACCTTGGGCGTGCCATCCGGCACGGAAACCGGATGCTGGGGGTTCGGCGTCCGGGCGGTACTGCCGATGCACCGGAGCACCCAGTCGGCCATCTCCGGGTTCATCCGCATGTGCGGCGCGGCCGACCGCGCGGCCGCCTGCAGGTTCTGCCATGCGGTGAAGTCCGGGACCTTCAGATTCCAGTCGGCGCAGATCACCGACTGGAGATCGTTCTCGATCAGGGTGCTCGGCGCTGAGGGTTGCGCGGCTTCAGCCTCGACCGGCTGGCTGTCCTGCAGGCCGGCCAACCAGCTCGCCAGTTCCGCCCAGGACGGACTCGCCAGGCTGCCGTAGGCGTGGTTGATCAGCTGAAAGGCGGTAAGCCTGGCATCGGTGTTCGGGTCGTGCAGCCGCCCCTGCTCCGCGAGGGCGAGGAAGCGGTCGAAGACTCCGCCCACCGGCTGCTCGTGCAGGGCGCAGGCCGGTGTCCGCGCGCACCAGCCGGCGAACTGGTTGAACGAGTCCTCCACGGCAGCCGCGCCCTGGGTCATCAGGGCGCGTACGTCGACCTCGTGGTTCAGCACGCTGTCCAACGCCATCGCCCGCAGATGGGAGCCGTACATCCGCGCGTACTCCTGGCCGATCAGCGTGCCGTAGGAGACGCCGTAGTAGCTGACCGTCTCCTCGCCGAGCGCCACGCGCAGCGCCTCCATGTCGTGCGCGACGCTGGTGCTGTCGGTCAGCGCGAAGACCGCGCCGGTGTGCCGGGAGCAGTCCGCGTTCAGCGTCTGATTGCCCTTGGCGAGCGCGTTGAACGCCGCTGCGTCCTGAGGCGGTTCCAGACTCAGGTCGGCGACCAGCGTGGATCTGCACAACACGGGATGACTGGAGTTGGTGCCACGCGGGTCGAAGCCGACGATGTCGAAGCGGGCGGCGATGTCCGGGCCGAAGCCGGGGTCCTGCGTCATGCTGACCCCGGAGACGCCGGGGCCGCCGAAGTTGATCAGGAGCGTGCCGATCCGGTGCGCGGGATCGGTGGCCCTGTGCCGGGCGAACGCCATCCGGAACAGCTGTCCGTCCGGGTGTGCCCAGTCGACCGGCAGCACCAGCTCACCGCACTGCACATTCTCGGCCTGCTCGTCGCAGACGTCCCACTTGATCACGCGCTTGGTGCTGGTCGTGCCGGTATCGATGATCGTCCGCTGCAACGGTCCGACGAACCACAACACCAGCATCACACCGGTGATCGCGGCGCCCAGCACGCGGGCGGACTTGGTCATGCGGTCAACCTACCCGCGGCGCCGGGCAGTTTCCGATTGGACGACGCGTGTTCGAGAACCTTGGAAGTTCGCCACACCTCGAGCACACAGAATCCTCCTTCCCATGCTGTGGAATCAGTTGATCGACAATCGATCCAAGTCTGGTGACACTGGTACACCAGATGGCGGGAGGATCATGCGCACCTACGGTGGACTCACCCCGGCCGAACGGCAGCTCGAGCGCCGATCGAAACTGCTGGAGGCCGCACTCGACGTCGTCGCCGAGGACGGCTGGCGACAGACCACCATCCGCCGCGTCTGCGCCAGGGCCCAGTTGAACGACCGCTACCTCTACGAGAGCTTCGGTGGGCTGGACGGCCTGCTCGGGACGCTGTCCGAGGAGTTCGTCGGCAACGGGCTGGCCGCACTCACCGCGGCGCTGGACTTCGCACCGCATGACCGGCGGGCCCGCACCCGGACCTGCGCACGGGTCGGCGTCGACTATCTGACCGAGGATCCACGGCGGGGCAAGATCATGCTGGAGTTGCTGTACGCGGAGTCCTTCGCCCAGCGGCGGGAGGACACGCTCCGCATGCTGGTGTCGATCATCGTCGAGCAGAACACCGAGCTGGTCGGCGAGCAGGCGGGTTCACCGGCCGACGCGCAGATGGCCGGCTGGGTGGCGATCAGCGGCGGACTGGAGCTGTTCATGGCCTGGCTGCGTGGCGAGATCGATGTCGCGGCGGAACGGCTGGTCGATTTCCTCACCGAGATGGTCGAAAGCCTGCTGGAGCTGAGGACCGGCCGGGCCTAGGTTGGGATCATGACCATCGCGTTGTTCTGGCGAAAGCTGACCACGCCCGGTACCGATCTGGCGTTCGCCGAGCTGACGGACGACGCGCTGCGCGCGAGCGGCACGGCGGTCAGCGCCGAGCCGGTTCCGCATGTCTGCCGTTATGAGCTGCGTACCCTGCCCGGCTTCGGCACCGAGTCGGTGCAGGTCTGGTCGGAGGGAGCCGGCTGGCGACGACGACTGCGGCTGGACCGGGTGGCCGGGGCATGGCGGGCCGAGGGTGAAGCTTTCGGTGACGCGCCCTTCGCCGAGGCGCCGGGGCCGGTCGATCCGGACGAGCTGGCCGAGGCGGTGGATGTGGACATCGCCGCCACCGCGCTGACCAACATCCTGCCGATCCGGCGGCTGAAGCTTCACAAAGCTTCACCCGGCACGGCCGTGACGCTGCCGATGGCCTGGATCCTGCTGCCCTCGCTGAAGGTGGTGCTCGCCCGGCAGACGTACACAGTGAACACCGACGGCACCATCAACTACCGGCAGGGCGAATTCACCGCCGACCTCACCCTGGACCGGGACGGTTTCGTGCGGCACTACCCGGGCTATGCCACCCGGGTAGTGCCGGAACGCTGAAGGTCAGCCACCCGCCAGCTGCATGGCCAGGTCGGGGATGAACTCACCGGACTTGGTGCCCTGCGCGACGCCGCAGTTGCCGTCGGACTCACCGGGCTTCTTGATCCACAGCAGCGCGTCCACCGTGTTGGGGCCGCCGACCTGGGGGAAGCCGCCGATGCGTCGGCCGGGCGGGTTGCACCAGCTGCCGTCGGAGCCATTGCCGTTGCGGCTGATGTCCACGACGAAACCGGAGTCGATGTTGTAGCGCATCTTCAGCACCGACTTGACCCGCTTGCCATAGGAGGTGGCCTGGTCGGTGGTGTTGAAGTTGGCCACGTTGACCGTGTAGCCGCGGACACCGCCCACGCCGGCCGCCGCGAGCCGGTCGGCCATTTCGGACGGGTCGGTCCAGCGGCCGTCACTGCCGTCCATGTAGACCCAGGTCTTCGGGCTCTGCTGGCCGAGCACCTGACCGGCGTCCTTGAGCAGCTCGACGCGGGTGCGGCGGTCGGCCTCGGAGAGGCAGTCCAGGTGGATCAGCGAGTCCGGCTCCAGGATCAGCACCGACGGGCGGTTGGCGATGCCCGCGGACACGTCACGGACCCACGTGCGGTACTCGTCCGCGTTGGCCGCGCCGCCGTGCGAGTACTGGCCGCAGTCGCGGAACGGCAGGTTGTAGCCGATCAGCACCGGCAGCTGGTTCTTCGCCGCGGCGGCTGAGACGTACTCGTCGACGGCGTTCTTGACCTGGCCGTTCCAGTTGTCGAAGGCCTTGGCCGCCGGTTTGGCGGCGATCAGCTGGGACAGCGTGGAGGCCCGGGAGTCGCCGGGATTGGACCGCACCCACTTCGCCGCGTTGCTCGTCGGGTCGACATAGAAGCCCTGGGTCGACGTGTACGGGCTGTACGCTGCGGAGCCCGAGTTGGGCGGCGGCGTCTTCGTCGTCGGGGACGGCGCGATACTCGAGGATGAGGCCACCGGCTTCACCGTCGTGATGGGCGGATTGGACGGGCGGTTGATCCGCGCCGCCGTCGCCCTCTCATCGCACGCGGTCAAAGCCAGCAACGGCAGCAGCAGGGCAAGTCCAGCGCACTTTGTCCGCCAGGTCACCGGTCACCGTCCTTCTGTTGGCGCGAGCCTCATCGATCAGCGCGGAAATCGACCACTGAACATTTTCTGCCCGGCCTCGGGCAGAGCTAGATCAGTGAACCACAGGACTCACCCGTTCGGCCGCAAAGTTCAGTACAGATTTACTGAAGTTGAACTCTCTGTAGTCGACTCCGAACCGTTAGGCGAAGGATTCAAAGCGGCTTCCACCTGGTGTCGTACCCGGAAGTACCCGATTCCGACCAGCGCACCTGTCACCACACCACCCACCACCAGGTTGAGCAGCGGATCCAACTCTAGCTCACGGACAGTGAACAAGGCAGCCAATGCAATCAGTCCGGTGAATGCGGGCAGCGCCAGGCCTTTGGCGAGTGCGGAGAGCTTCAACCCGGCCTGCCGGATCCCCCACGCGTGGACGGGGAACGCCACGAAGAGAGCAACCACCGCCTGGGCCCAGCCGATACCGGCCAGACCCCAGTGCATGCCGGCGAACACCGTCGCCGGGACCAGCGCGGCCAGCCACACGACCTGCAGCAGCACCGAGGACAGCGTGGCGCCGACGGCGACCAGCAGGTTGAACACCAGCTCACACAGCACCCGGGCGACGGCGGCGACCGCGAGCCCGGACAACACGGCGGCGGCGGGCATCCAGGACTTGCCGTAGACGACCCGGACGATGTCGCCGGACATCATGGCCAGCGCGATGCCACCGGGAACCGCGGCCACGGCGACCAGGCCGATCACCCCGGAGGCGGCCCGGTTGAGGTCCATACCGGTCTCCTTGGCCCGGGCGAAGGTCGCCAGCGCGACCCGTTCGACCGTGGTGGTGATCAGCGAGACCGGCCAGTTGGCCACGTTGTTGGCGATGTAGAAGAAACCCAGCGCGGTGGCGCCGAGCAGCGTGCCGGTGGCCGCCTGTGGCGTGCTCTGCAGCACCACCAGCAACAAAGCCGAGGCCATCACCGTGACGCCGTACTGCGCGACCTCGCGGAAATGTTCCCGGTCGAAGCCGAAGCTAGGCCGGTGTCCGGTGAGCGCGAGCAGCAGCACCACCACCAGCGCGGTGCCGGAGACGTGGCCGATCGCCAGGGCCCACGGGCCGAAGCCCGCCAGGGCGAGCGCTCCGGTGAGCACCAGGTTCAGCACCGTGCCGGACAGGTCCGCGACCAGTCTTCTGGCCTGACGCAACTCGCGCGTCAGCAGCGCGCCGGGCACGGCGGCGAAGCCGTCCAGCAGCGCGTTCACCGCCAGGAAACGCACGATGTCGGTGGCGTGCGGGCTACCCAGCGCGGTGGCCAGCGCGGGCGCGGCCATCAGGCAGATGAGGAACGCGACCACGCCACCGAACACGGACACGGTCCACGCGGTGCGCAGCAGCGGCTTCACGTTGCCGTTGTGCCGGACGACCGCCGCCGCGGTGCCCATGTCGTTGAAGGTCAGCAGCAGGTTCTGCACCACCAGTGCGGTGGCGTAGATGCCGAACTCCTCGGGAGCAAGCAACCGGGCCAGCAACACGCCCATGGCGAACGTGCCCAGCCGGGACAACAGGGTGTTCAGCAGGCTCAGCTTGAGGCTGCGGCGGAAGCGGTTACCGAGGTTGCCGCCCTCGTCACCCCGGTCAACGGCGCGGCTGATCGCGCCCCCGATGTTGATGCTCATCGGGACGACTCCAGCGCAGCGGCATCCCACTCGGTGAAGTAGCTACCGCTGTGCACGACGTAGTCCACGGTGGTCTGCGGCAGGTGAGTCACCTGGAGCGTCAGCGACGCGCGGTGCACCATCTCCCAGTCCTCCCGGGGATGCACCCAGCCCGGCCGGGCCCACGGGTCGAAGCTGAGGCCCGGGAAGCGCCGGACGGCGACAGCGTTGACGTCGACCCACGCCGTGTCCCGGTGCGCGCCGCGGTTCCAGTCCTGGGCCAGCACGTCCACCGGGGAACCGTCCACCCGGCGCCGTTGCACGGCGGTGTAGACCAGCCCCGCACCTTGTTCGAGCCCTGCGATGGCGTGCTCCAGGTGATCGGGGCGCCAGGTGTTGTCGTCGTCCAGGAACGCGACGTATGGCGAGCGGGAGAGCCGGATGGCCACGTTGCGGGCCAGTCCGGGACTGCGGTGATTCCGCGAAAGCTTCAGCACGGTCAGCCGTGGGTCGTCCGGCAGGCCGTCGGTCTGACCGCCGCCGTCGTCGACCACCAGCACGACGATGTCCCGCACGGTCTGGGCGAGGGCGCTGCGCACGGCGACGGCCAGCTGCTCCGGTCGCCGAAACGTCGGCATGATCACCGCGACCGTCGCGGCCGGAAGCTCGGTGAGCGTCCCGCGCAACTGGGCGACCTCGAGCTCCTCGGCACGCCGCGCCTCGGCACGCCGGCGGGCGAACCGCAGGTGCCACCACCGCTCGCCGATCTCGTACCGGCCGACGAGCCGGCGCAGCAGGTTCTTCACCGGCCGCGGCAGCAACGCATAGTCCCGGCTCACCGGCGACCACCTCCATGCGCGGACACTGCGATCCGCGAACCGAACTCACTCGGGGCAGCCGGGTTCGTCGGTTCGCCACGCAGTAGTCGGGACCGACCGGTCCACAGCGCACGCAATGCGGCGCTATGGGTCCCCCGGCGTAGCGGCAATCGCAGCAGTTGACCCACTGCCAACGCCAGCCACGTGGCCCGTGCGGCGGCAAGCCCATCCCATCGGGCGGCGTGCACCACCTTGTTGGTGGTCAGTTGCGCCCACAACAGTGGCGCGGTGGTGGCCTCGCCACCCTTGTGAACAGCACGAGCGGTGGTCACCTGACGGATCAACCAGCCCGCATCGGTGATCCGCCGGCAGTAGTCGACCTCTTCGGAGTACAGGAACAGGTCCGCGCGCCAGGCGCCGATCCGCCGCCACACCCGGGCCGGGATGTACAGGAACGCGCCGTTCGCCCAGTCGGCCTCGCGGGTGCTGCCCGGCCAGATGCGCTCGGACAGCGAGTGGAAACGGTCCGCGCGGCCACCCAGCAGCGACTCGCCCCAGGCGCGAAGCGCGGTGGGCTTCCGGCGCAGGGTGATCTCCGGGCTGCCGTCGTCGTGGGTCACCCACGGCACCGCGGCTCCGACGGCCTCATCCGCGCACTCGGCCTGCAACCTGCGGATACAGCCGTCCTGCAGCCGGATGTCGGCGTTCAGCACCAGCAGATCCTCGTCGGGCTTCGCCAGTTCCAGGCAGGCGTTGACCCCGGCTCCATAACCGAGGTTGCCGCCGGTCTGCACGATCTCCGCGTGCGGCGCCAGTTCCCGGGCGACCGCGACGGTGTCGTCGGTCGAGGCGTTGTCCGCGATCACCAGCCGCCAGCTGTCCACCCCGGACATGCCGGCCGGGAGCGTGGCCAGCAGCCCCGGCAGCACGGCGGATGACCGGTAGGTCACCACGGCCACCAGCAACTTGGACGTCATGCGGACACCTCGTTCACCTGTCGCCGATCAGAGGGACTAACGACCGCACCGGTGGTCACGACGTCACTGTGTGACACCGGGCGGACTCTCGCGACCGCATCCGGAAGGGTCTGGGCCACCACGGCGCCGGCCAGACCGATCAGGAGCAGCGTGAATCCTTCGAACTGTGGGAAGGCCAGGGCGTCGTATGTGCCGAAGGACACCACGCAGGTGACCAGAGCGGTGCCCACCGCCCAGGCGGCGTCCTTCGTCGCAGGAAGCTCCGCGCGCCTCGCGGTGAGCACGCCGTCGCCACGCCACACCCGCACCATGAGCACGACGGGCGCGACGAGCAGTGCGATGAGGGCGATCTCACCGAGCAGCCCGGATTCGACCAGGGTCAGCAGGTACTGGTTGTCCAGATACGGCTGCGGCGGCGCCTTGTAGGTACCCAGGCCCTGGCCACCGAACGTGTTGCGTTGCACCAGCTCGGCCACGTACTCGTAGGCGCGGAGCCGGGAACCGATGGAGCTGTCGTTCTTGGAACCGGAGACGGTCTTGTCCAGCACCCCGGCGAGCTTCGGGTTGGACAGTGCGGCGACACCGCCGACCACCGCGGCTCCGGTGATGCCCAGGATCCACGGGCCGAACCGGACGCGAGGCAGCAGGAGCATCACGATGATGGCCATGCCCAGCAGGCCGGTCCGGGAGATCGCCACCATCGGACCGGTGGCCAGCACCAGCACGCACGCCCACCACAGCGGCTTGTACCCCGCGTGCCGGGCCAGGTGCAGGGCCAGCGGGATGGCAGCGGTCGCGATCGCCGCCAGTTCGATGGGATGTGTCGCGAAGCCCAGCGCGCGTTCCAGACCGCCGCGGGCCAGGTCGGCCTTGAGGATCCCCTGAGCCTCCAGGCCGGGCAGCACGGTGAACTGCCGGAGGTCGAACTTGGTCACGAACATGACCAGCGCGGAGAAGGCCGACATGGTGGCGCCGATGACCATCGCGCCGAGCACGATGCGCAGCGCGCGCACGCCTTCCAGGGCGTCGGCGGCGAGCATCGCGGTGCCACCGAGCAGGACCAGCAGCATCATGGTGCGGTCGCTGTCCGAGATCACCGCGTCCGCGACCCCGTTCGCCATCGCGATGCCGTTGGCCAGCAACAGCAAGCCGAGCGCGAGCAGGATGGTGCCGCGCACCGGGTTACGGCCGGACCGCAGGCCGAGGCCGCCGGAGAGCCGGGTGACCAGCCACCAGAGGAAGCAGAAGCCCGCCAGGACTCGCGCGGGGGTGATCGAGCCGCCGGGACCCTTGATCACGTTGTTCTGCGGCCATGCCATGGCCAGCGCGAACACCGCGAGGGTCAGCTGCGGGGAGATCCGCAGCGCGGGCATGCTGACCAGTCGGCGCCGCGGGGTTGCCGACGCCCGGCCGGTGATCACCGCGCGGTCCCTCCGCTATCGGACGGCTGCTGCGCGTCGCCGGCCGGAGACTCTCCCGTCGACGAGGCTTCGTCGGCTTCCTTGGCCGGCTGCTGCAACGTCTCGTCCCACATGATCCGCGGGAAGCGGATCGTCGGGTAGTCCTCGCCGCGGGCGGCCTTGTTCACCGGGATCTTGCGCGCGGTGGCGCCGTTGTCGGTACCGGACGCGGCGGTGGCCGCCGGGGCCGGAGGTTGCTGACGGGGCGCCAAGGGCGGCACCACGGTCTGCGGACCGCCGTTGTACTGCGCGGGAGCGGGCGGGTTGACGCGTGGGATCAGTGGCTGATCAGGTCCCGAGCGTTCTCTTAGCCCCTCCTTGATGGCGGGGAACTGACCGGTCTCGGTGACGCCCGGAATGCGTCGGGCGGCCACCGGGTGCGCGACGCGCGGCGGCTGCGACTGCTGTTCCTTGCGCTGCTTGGCCCGGTCGTAGATGACCACGACCAGCACCATGATGATCAGCCCGAGCGCACCGAAGATGCCCACCGACCGCAGCTGCGCGGCCCGGGTGGTGGTGATGTTGTCCGGCTTCAGGATCGTGGTGAACACCAGCTGCTGCCGCGGCGGCACGCCCGCGCCGTCCTGCCGGCTCTGCAACTCGTCACGAGCTCGCTGCAGCACCACCTCGGCGGTGCGCTGCACGCTCTTGGGGCTGGCACCGGTGGCGGCGACGGTGAGGAACGGGCTGTCCGAGTCGAGCGTTCCGCCCTCGTTGGAGGTCTCGAACTCGGCGTCCGCGCCCTTGGACTTCAGGTCCTGGATGGTCTTCGGCGCGGTGAGCACCCGCACGGCCAGCGAGGCCATCTGGCCCTGCGCCTTGTCCACGGCACCGTAGGGGTTCTCCCCGTCGGTGCCGCTCTGCCGGATGACCAGCGCGACCGCGGTCACCTTGTACTGCTGAGGCACCAGGAAGGCGATACCGACCAGGGCACTGGCGACAAGGCACAGCAGGGCAGCGGTCATCACCCACTGGCGTCGCAGTACCCGCAAGATCTCTAGTGCGTCCATCCACTTGCCTCGTCTAGATTCGCTTGGAAATGACGGTGATGTCTTCGGACAACCGCCGAGCGCTTTCCATGGCCGCGCGGGCGAGGTTGCGCATCATGGGCTTCGCGTTGGCGCGGAACCACGGGCGCAGCGCGATCATCGCCCGGCTCCGGTCGGCCAGCGACAACGGGGAGTTCAGCACGGCCTTGACGTACCAGGCCGCTTCTTCGACGTTCGGCATGACGACCGTGCGGCCGTCGGTGCGCTGCGTGCGGTACCACTCGCGGGCGGAAACGCTCTGGGTGAGCCGTTCCTCGTGCAGGCGGTGCAGCAGCAGCGGCTCACTGACCTCGGCGAACGGGCCGTGCAGCGCCAGCTCGGCGATGAGAATGCGGTCGTTGTTCTTGACCGGGGGCAACAGCTGGGTGCGCAGCAGCACGTCGCGGCGCATGATCCCGTAGCAGTGGTAGTTCTCGTGCGTCATGGCGATCAGGTCGGACAGTCGAACGACCGGGTCCCGGTCCGCGGTACGGCAGTTGTTCCGCCACACGCCGATCTGCCTGCCGGTGGAGTCGATCTGCTGCGCCGCCGTGAAGGCCATCACCGCCTCCGGCTGGTCCCGCATCGCCTGGAGCAGGTGGTTGAGCCGGTCCGGGTGGTAGCCGTCGTCGGCGGCCGCCCAGGTGAAGAACGGGCTGCGCGTCATCCGGACGAGGCGGTTGTGGTTCTCGGTCACGCCGACGTTCTGCTGCCTGCGCAGGTAGTGGACGCGGCTGTCCTTGGCCTCGAAGTACCGGCAGATCTCTTCGGTTCCGTCGGTGGAGGCGTTGTCGGCGATCCACAGCTCGAAGTCGGCTCCGCGCTGGGCGAGCAGCGAACTGATCGACTCATGCAGGTAGGGCTCGCCGTTGTAGACCGGGAGGCCGACCGCGATCGGGGCTACGGCTTTGCCGATGAGCGCCGTGCCGGTGCGCTGCGGCTGGGACGGCAGGTTCTGGATCGGAGCGGGCAGCGTGGGTGACTGTGCCTCTCGCGTGCCCTGTTCCGTATGGCCGTTCACCGTCTGCTCCTGCGCTGTCGTGCGGTCGGTGGGTGCGGCGGTTGCCGCGCCGACGGTGTGAGCCGGACTCGCAACAGCCCTGACGGACTGTAGTCGTCCAGGGTTGACGGCTTCCGGTCGCCGCCCGGCTTCCTCGCCACGAAGTGGATCTTCTTCCGGCGAGGGGACCGGCGACCTGCGCTTTTCCGGCTGTGTACCAGGTCCCACCAGGCCTTCTTCGGCGATTACCCAGGTCCCACCGTAATCCTCCACTTGAGGGATTGATCGCCTTACTTCCGGCAGCAGATCCGGCAAAAACAGCAGCACGTGATGAGGTTTGGCCTCGATTAGCTCTTCAGGGCTAATAATCAGCACCCCACTTCCGGGGGTACGAGCGCCCTGTTTGGCCGGTGACGCGTCCGCGATGGCGGGCAGCAGGTCGGAATCGATCCCAGCTCGGCACAACAGCGCCACGGCACGGGAGGCGGCGCCGTAGCCCAGCACCCGCCGTTGCTGGGCTCGCTGCGTTTGAAGCCAATCCCTCAACCGGGTGGCGCTGTAACCGACCGACTCGGAGAGCCGGCAGACGATCTGCGGGTCGGTGACGCCGAGCGCGCGCTCGTGGTCGATCAGCGAGACCGGCTGCGGCTGGTAGTCCCCTTCACGTACGGCGGCGAGCAGCACGGTGCCGCCGTACAGCGGGAAGGTCCAGGCATGGGCACTGCGAAGCCCGGCGCGCTTCAGCATCGCGTCCAGCGCGGGCGCGGAGTAGTAGGCGTAGTGGCCGTGCCGCACCGAGTTCCACTGGCCGAGCCGCAGGATGGTCGCGAGGGAGTGGAATTGGATAAGCAGAAGCCCGCCCGGCTTCAACCGCGCGGCCCTGGCCTCGATCGCGGCGGCCTGATCCGGCTCGTGCATCAGGCCGAAGCAGTCCAGCACCAGGTCAGCGGGCTCGTCGGCGACCGGGACCAGGCCGCGTTCGGCGAGCAACGGCAGCCAGGAGCCGCCGTGCGGACTGCCGAACTCGGTGACCGTGCGACCCGGGGCCAGCAGACCTGCCGCGGCGACGGCGTCGACCGCCTGCCGGGCCTGATCGATGAGCGCCTGCGGCTCCACCGCCTTGGGCTCCTCGGGCACGGTCGGATCCTCGACCAGCTGCGCCAGGCCGCAGTCGGCGCAGAGCCACATGCGCAGCGGGTAGACCGGATCCGGACCGGGTTCCGCCGCGGAGGGGAAGTGGTCCGCCGCCGGCTGGGCACCCAGGTCCAGCACTACCTGGCCGTCTCTGGACGAACACGCACGACAACGGATCTCGACCGTCTCGGTCACCCTGGAACTCCTCCTCGCCACCCCCCGACGGCCAGCGTACGTACTCCTTAGGCGTAACGGAGCATTCCCCCTACGGTGGCGCCTGGCAACCATCGGGGTGTGGCTAGTCCACTCAGCGTATTCGGGTTAACTGTGCGCTGTATTCGTCTTGGACCACCCTGGAGGCTGCGATGCGCTGCGACGTTCCCGTGTTGAACGTCCTGGGTGTCGACGTCGCGAAGCTGGACCGGGCCGGCGCACTGGAGCAGGCCGGCAGGCTGCTGGACGCCGATGGCGCCGCGTTACTGGCTTACGTGAACGCGCATTCGTTGAACCTCGCCTACACCGATGAGCGCTATCGGACCGTCCTGCGGGACGCGGATCTGGTGCTCAACGACGGCTCGGGGCTGTCGCTCGCCGCCAAGGCGCAGCAGACGACGTTCCCGGAGAACCTGAACGGCACCGACTTCTCGCCGGCGATCCTGGAACTGGCCGCCGAGCGTGGGCTGAGCGTGTATCTGCTCGGCGGAAGGCCGGGGATCGCCCAGGAGGCGGGCGATCGGTTGAGTGCACGGATCTCCGGGCTGAAGGTCGCCGGAAGCCGGGATGGCTTCTTCACCGCCGGTGAGTCGGCCGCGGTGGCCGAGGACATCAAGGCCTCAGGTGCCGCCGTGTTGCTGGTCGGCATGGGCAACCCGCGCCAGGAGCTGTGGCTGGCCGAGCACCTGGCCGCCACCGGCGTGCGGCTCGGCGTCGCGGTCGGCGCCTTCCTGGACTTCTCCGCAGGGAACGTGCCGCGGGCTCCGCAGTGGATGCGGGGCGCGGGCATCGAATGGATCTACCGGCTCGGCCGGGAACCGCGCAGGCTGGCCCGCCGGTACCTGGTCGGCAACCCACTGTTCGTTTACCGGGTGCTGGGGGAACAGCGCCGCAGGAGGCACGCGTGAGTATCTGCTTCGTGACGATCTATCCGCTGGACCGCCGGGACCTGGGCGGTAGTGGATTCGTCGACCGGAGGCTGGTGAAGCTTCTGGATGCCGCGTTCGGCGATGTCGAGGTCTGCTCGGTGACCGGCCCGGACGGCGACCGCACCGAGCTCGGGGTGCCCGCGTACTCCACCGGCTCGCTGCCGCTGGAGATCCGCGGCGACAAGGGCAAGCTGCTGCGGGTGGCCACCTCGATGCTGGTGTCCACCGAGCCGTACCTGGCACGCAAGTTCACCGCGTTCCCCGGCTGGCACCGGGCCGCCGCCCTGCTGGCCGAGCGGTCCGCGGGCCGCAAGGTGATCACCAGTGGCTGGCCGGCGCTGCTGCTGGCCGAGGCGGCGGGCGTCGACGTGCACGCGCATGTCGCGCACAACGTGGAGTCCACGATCGCCGCCGAGCACTCCCCTCGACCGCTGCGGATGCTGGGCGAGAACTGGCGGCTCGGCCAGGCGGAGCGGAGGCTGCTGAAGCTTCCGGGTTCGGTGTTCGCACTGTCCCGCTCGGACGCGGCCACGCTGACCGAGTGGGGTATCGAGACGAAGCCCCTGCCGCTTCCGCTGTGGCAACAGCACCGGGACGCGTCGGCGAACGCGGTCGGCTTCATCGGCAAGGCCAGCTGGCCGCCGAACGCCCGGGCGCTGGACACCCTCGTCGGGCCGGTGCGGGCGGAACTCCTCCGGATGGGCGGGGGCGACACCGAGTACGTGCTGGCCGGGAAGGGCACCGAGGAGTTCGCCGGGCGTCCCGGGGTCACCGCGCTGGGCCGGGTCGAGGAAGAGGCGGACTTCTACCGCAAGGTCGGCCTGGTGGTGGTGCCGCGATTCGGCGCGAGCACCGGGATCAGCGTGAAGATGCTGGAGGCCGCCGAGCACGGCGTGGCCTCCGTGGTGCCGCCGCAGCTGGCGGACGCGGTGGACCCCGAGGGTCCGTGGCTGGTGGCTGGCGACTCCACGCAGACCGCCGAGGTGATCATGCGCTGGCGGCGTGGCGAGACCGGGGTCGACCCGCAGGAGTGGACCCGGCGGCAGGACGGCTCGGCCACCGCGGCCGCGCTCGGCCCGGCGCTCGGGCTGGACTCGTTGATCGCGCCCAAGCAGTAGCCGTGGACGTACTGCGCACCGAGCTGGACGGCGTACTGCTGTTCCGGCCGACCCCGCACCGGGACGACCGGGGCCTGTTCACCAGGACCTTCGATCACGCGATCGCCCGGGACAACGGCATCGATCCGGACGCGTTCACCCAGGACTCGCAGTCCCGGTCCGTGCGCGGCGTGCTGCGTGGACTGCACGGCCGCCGGGGTCGTGGTGAGGCGAAGCTGGTCCGCTGCGCCCACGGCGCGGTGCACGACGTGCTGGTCGACGCGCGTGAAGCTTCACCGACGTTCGGCAAGTGGCAGGCCTTCCGGCTGGACGACTCGGAGTTCCTGTCGCTGTACGTCCCGCCGGGCTTCCTGCACGGCTTCCAGTGCCTCACCGAGGTTGCCGACGTCTGCTACCGGATCGACCGGCCGCATGATCCGAGTGAGGACGTCGGGGTGCGGTACGACGACCCGGATCTGGCAATTGCCTGGCCGGAACCGGTGTCGTTGATCAGTGGCCGGGACTCTTCGGCGGGCTCCTGGCGGGAACTGACGACCAGTATGTGAACAACTCTTGCGTTCGGTTCTAGGCTGACCGAATGCGGAAACTGATCTTGAGCTTGACCGCGGCCGCCATCGCGCTGGCCCCCGCTGCTGCCGCCGCCTCACCCGCCGGTGAGGTCACGCTGGTCAACGGCAAACAGGGCTACTGTCTCACCGCGGAACCCAAGCAGAACACGGTGGGTGCCTACACCTGTGATGGCAGCGGTCCGCAGAAGTGGGTGGCGGGCTCGTCGGCCGATGGCGGGCGGACCTACCTGAACCCGCAGACCGGCCGGTACTTCTGTGGCGCCACCCAGGCCGGCAAGACGGTCCAGCTCTGCGACCAGGCAGCCGGCTGGACGGTCACGCCCGCCCGGAACGGCGACCAGCTCCACTACCCGGCCAACTCGAAGTGCCTGATGGCGCTGGGCAACCACGTGCACCTGGCCGACTGCCGCGAGGATCCGACCCGCTCCTGGCACACGACCTGAGGCTTCATTTCGCTCAGCACCTGTAGGACGGCGTGGCCGGGCGACGGTACCTAGGCTGCACGCATGCGCGCACTGGTACTGACGTTGGCCACCGCACTCGCCCTGGCGGTGCCCGCCCCCGCCGTCGCCGGCGCGGTCACCGGGGAGCTCCAGCTGGTGAGCGGGGACTCCGGCGGCTGTCTCACCACCCACGAATACCTGGACACCGTGGATACGGTGCCGTGCAAGTCCGTACCGGGCGCCCGATGGACCAGGGCGCAGACGGAGTCCGGCGACACCCTCCGGAACGAGGAACGCGACCTGCTGCTGTGCGGCTTCGACGACATCCGGCCGAAGCTCAGGTTCTGTCCGGAGTGGGGGCGCTGGCGGCCGCTGCCCGCCGAGAACGGCCTGCTCCGGTTCCAGGAGACCGCCACCGGGCAGTGCCTGACCGCGCCGTCCGACCTCACGCCCTGTGGCACCGACCGGGCGCAGCTGTGGCTGCTGCGCCCGGTCAAAGCCTGAGGATCAGGGCCTAGATCGGGCGCAGGTCGTCGCCCAGGGTGCCCGCCGCCTTGCGGTCGGACAGGTGGGCGAGGCGGGTGAAGCTCCGGGTGAAGCTTTCCTGGGTCAGCCCGTGCTTCCGGTAGGCCTCGTACAGCTCCTCGGCGCCGCGGCGGATGGTCCACTCCGGCTTGTACTGCGGCAACCGCTCGGTGATCCGGGCGAAGTCCACCCGGTAGCTGCGCGGGTCGTTGCCCGCCTCACCGGTGATGTTGACCGTCGCGCCGGGGACCACCTCGGCGACGGTCTCGGCGATGTCGGCGACCGTCACGTTGTTCTCCGCCATGCCCACGTTGAACGCGGTCGCGTGCACTGAGTCGCGCGGAGCTTCCAGCGCGGCCAGGAACGCCGCCGCGATGTCCAGGGCGTGGGCGAGCGGGCGCCACGGGGTGCCGTCGGAGAGCACCTTGATCTCGCCGGTGAGTACCGCGTGACCCATCAGGTTGTTCAGCACGATGTCCGCGCGGAGCCGGGGTGAAGCTCCGAAAGCCGTCGCGTTGCGCAGGAAGACCGGGCTGAAGTCGCCATCGGCCAGCTCGACCAGGTCGTCCTC
This sequence comes from Pseudonocardiaceae bacterium YIM PH 21723, assembly GCA_003600225.1. Lineage (GTDB taxonomy): Bacteria > Actinomycetota > Actinomycetes > Mycobacteriales > Pseudonocardiaceae > QZFT01. Next base: position 23,626 of record QZFT01000033.1, on the reverse strand, counting down.
CACCCGGACCTTGGACTCCGCGTACGGGGTCACCGGGCGCAGCGGCGCGTCCTCGCCGACCAGTTCCTCGCCCGCCGCGCCGTAGACCGAGCAGGTGGAGGCGTACAAGAACCGGGTGACGCCCAGCTCCTTCGACAGTTTCGCCAGCCGGGTGGAGGCGTGGTGGTTGATGTCGTAGGTGATCTGCGGGGCCAGCGAGCCGAGCGGGTCGTTGGACAGCGCCGCCAGGTGGGCGACGGCGTCCAGCGGGCCGACGGAGGCGAGCTGGGCCTCGGTGACATCCCGCAGGTCGACGGCCAGACCGGACGGATCCACCGGCGCCGGGCCCAGCACCTGGGAGGCGAACAGGCCGCTGTCCAGGCCGATCACCTCGTGGCCGGCCGCGGTGAGCACCGGGGCCATCACACTGCCCAGGTATCCCTGATGTCCGGTCAACAGAACCCGCACGGATTATCCCTCCGAAGAGATGACGAGCTTGGTCAGGAAGAAGCCTTCGGCGTACCGCGAGCGGCACTGCACACCACGGATACGCGCCAGCCCGAGGAAGGTCTCCTCGTCGAACCAGTCCCGGGTGGCCTGCGAAGGGTAATGCTTGTGCAGCAGCGTGGACTTCTCCCGCGCGACGGCGTCCGCCAGCGGGAAGAACGCGTTCGGCTGGGCCAGGTCCGAGTCCCATTTGATGATCTCGTAGCCGAGCACCAGGTGGTCGCGGAATGTGGTGGTGACCAGTTGCGCGAGGGTGCGGTGGTCCTGATGCGCGTCGTGCGTCACCGGGCAGAACACCACGTCCGGCTCGATGCCCGCGCGGAACTCCTCCACCGCTTCCTTGGTCCGTTCCCACTGCGCCGGGATCCGGCCGTCGGGCAGGTCCAGCACGGTGAGCTCGACCTGGGCCTCCGGACAGAAGGAGGCCAGCGCGGCCTCCTCCTCGGCCCGGCGTGGGCCGTCGCCGCCGGTGAGCACCAGCGCGCTGACCCGGACACCGGGGTTCTGCCTGCACAGCGTCAGCAGCGTGCCGCCCGCACCGATCGGGACGTCGTCACAGTGGGCGCCGAGCACGGCGATGTGCCGCAGGGCGCCGGTTCGCAGCGGCAACATCAGCGCTGACCGTCCCAGAGCATCCACGGCCGGCTGCCGGAGGCGTAGGCGGCGTCCAGTTCGGCGCGTTCCTTCACCGTGTCCGCCGGCTGCCAGAAGCCGCGGTACGGGTAGGCCAGCAGCCTGCCCTGTTTCGCCAGCGCGCCGCAGGCGTCCTCCACCAGGTCGCCGTTCGGCGGCAGGTGCTCGAAGACCTCCTGGGTGAGCACGAAGTAGCCGCCGTTCTCCCACATGGGGAGCTTGCTGACCGGCGTGATACCGCTTACCTGGCCCGATCCACTGAGCTCGACGCAGTGGAAGGAGGACTGCGGCGGCACGACCATCATCGACGCGGCAGCGCCGGAGAAGCGCAGGTTGTCGATCATCTTGTCCAGCGGGGCGTCGGTGAGCACGTCCGCGTAGTTGGCCAGGAACATCTCCTCGCCCGCAACGTGTTCGCGGACCCGGCGCAGCCGCTCGCCGATCGGCGAGTTCTCCCCGGTGTGCACGAAGGTGATCGTCCAGTCGCTGATGTCCGAGGACAGCAGCTCCACCTTGCCGTCCCGCATCACGAAGTCGTTGGACGCGGTCTCCGAGTAGTTCAGGAAGAAGTCCTTGATGTGGTGCGCGCCGTAGCCGAGGCACAACACGAAGTCCTTGTGCCCGAAGTGCGCGTAGTACCGCATCACGTGCCACAACAGCGGCCGCGGGCCCACCAGCTGCATGGGCTTGGGCACGTCGTCGGAGGCACCGTTGCGCATGCGCATGCCATAACCCCCACAGAACAGCACAACCTTCATCGGGGGCTCACCTCATTCGGATCGACGACGTCCAGGTGCGGGATCGGGAACACCAGCTTGCCGCCCCAGTCGGCGATGTGGCTCAGCTGCTGGGTCAGCTCGGTGCGCAGGTTCCACGGCAGCACCAGCACGTAGTCCGGCCGGTCCAGGTCGATCCGGTCCGGCGGGAAGATCGGGATGCGGGTGCCCGGCGTGTACCGGCCGTGCTTGTAGGGGTTGCGATCCACCGTGTACGGCAGCAGGTCCGGGCGGATTCCGCAGTAGTTCAACAGGGTGTTGCCCTTGCCGGGGGCGCCGTAGCCGACGACCGTCTTGCCGTCCTGCGTGGCCTCGATGAGGAACTGGAGCAACTCGAGCCGCACCCGGCTGACCGCCTCGCCGAAACCGAGGTAGCCCTTCGGGTCGTGCAGGCCCGCGGCCTCCTCCTCGGCCAGGATCTCCGCGACCGCGGAGGCAACCGGAGCCTCCAGTTCGGTAGGCCGCGCCCACAGCCGGATGGAGCCGCCGTGCGTCTCCAGCCGCTCGACGTCGACCACGGTGAGGCCGCCGGAGGCGAGGGCGCGCTGCGCGCTGTAGACGGTGTAGTACTGGAAGTGCTCGTGGTAGATGGTGTCGAACTGGGCCCGGTCGATCAGCGTGTGCAGGTGCTGCACCTCGATGGACACCCAGCCGTCGTCGGTCACCAGTGTGCGCAGCCCCTCGGTGAACCCGATCAGGTCCGGGATGTGCGCGTAGACGTTGTTCGCCACCACCAGGTTCGCCGGGCCGTGTTCGGCCCGCACCCGCCGCGCGCTCTCCGGGCTCAGGAAGTCGGTCAGCACCGGCACGCCCTTGTCCCGCGCGGCAGCGCCGACGTTCACCGACGGCTCGATCCCCAGGCAGCGGATCCCGCCGGCCACCGCGTGCTGCAGCAGGTAGCCGTCGTTGCACGCGACCTCGACGATGAAGCTTTCGGAGCCGAGGTCCAGCCGCTCGGTGGCGGTCCGCACGAAGGTCCTGGCGTGCTCGACCCAGCTGCTGGAGAAGGAGGAGAAGTAGGCGTACTCGGTGAACGTGTCCTCGGGCGTGATCAACGCCGGGATCTGGGCCAGCAGGCAGTCCGCGCAGACCCGGAGATGCAGGGGGAAGGTGGGTTCCGGCTGGTCGAGCTGGTCGGAAGCCAGGAATCGTTCACACGGCGGCGTCGCACCGAGGTCGACGACGCTGGAGAGATCGGTGCCGCCGCAGAGTCGGCACGCACTCATGAATCACGCCCTTCAGTCAGCGCAAGCATGGGCACTTTGCAAGCGTCTGACGCTCGCAAAGTGCCCATGCTTACTTCTCTGTTCAGTATGCGCCTTGGCCGCGAACCACGGCCCAGACGGTCTTCCACAGGATTACCGCGTCGAGGGCCAGAGACCAGTCCTCCACGTAGCGAAGATCGAGCCGGACCGACTCGTCCCACGGCAGATCGCTGCGCCCACTGACCTGCCAGAGGCCGGTCATACCCGGCTTGACCAGCAGCCGGCGCCGAACATCCGGCGCGTACTGCTCGGCCTCTTCCGGCAACGGCGGGCGCGGACCGATAAGGGACATCGACCCGGTGACCACGTTGAACAGCTGGGGCAGTTCGTCCAGCGAGTAGCGGCGGAGGAAGGAGCCCACGTTGGTGATGCGCGGGTCCCGCTTCATCTTGAACAGCAGTCCGGCACCCTCGTTGTCCAGGGCGGCCTTCTTGGCGTGCGCGTTCACCACCATGGTGCGGAACTTGAGGATGGTGAAGCTCTTGCCGTCCCGGCCGACGCGGCGCTGCGTGTAGAACGCCGGGCCGCGGTCGTCCAGCCAGATGGCGAGCGAGATGCCCAGGAACACCGGCAGGCACAGCAGGATCAGGAGCGCGGCGAGGGTGCGATCCTGGATCTCCTTGACCACCCGGCGGGCACCGGTGAACACCGGTTCGGTGACCCGGAGCAGCGGCAGGCCGAACACCGGGGAGACGTGCAGCCGGGGGCCGGCCACCTCCATCAGCATCGGCGCGACCACCATCTCGGCGGTGCTGCCTTCCAGGGACCAGGCCAGTTCCTGAAGCTTTCGCGGCGTCCAGTAGGCGTCGGGGGCCACCGCGGCCACCCGGTATCCGCCCAGCCGGACCATGTTGGGGAAGTCGGCGAGGGTGCCGACGACCGGTACGCCGTCGATCTCACCCAGGGACTCACCCTCCGGGCAGCAGACGGCCTCGATGCGCCAGCCGTTGTGCGGCTCGCGGCGGATCCGGGCGATCAGGTCGGCCAGCGCGGGCACCGATCCGGCGGCCATCACCGGGATCAGGCAGCGGCTGTTGCGTCGCTTGTAGTGCAGCAGCTGACGCAGGATGTACCGCTCGGGCAACGCGATGAGCCCAATGAGCGGCATCGCACCGAACACCCACGGCCGGATGCTCTCCAGATGAAGGCCGAGCGCCACCAGTGCGAGCAGCACCATGGCGCCGAACAGCGAGCGGCCCAGGCGGCGGAACTCCTCCGCGCCCTGGCCCAGTACGTAGGACTCCCAGGCGCGGCCGGTCACCAGACCGCCGATCGCCACCAGCGCTGTCACGCAGGCGTAGGCGACCGTACGGTGGCCGATGCCGTCACCGTGATTGAAGAAGATGGCCACGAACGAGATGGCGATCAGTACCGCGGCCAGGTCGGCCGCGATCACGAAACGCCGATACCGCACCTCCCAGGGCGCGACGGGCATTTTGAGTGCGCCCGAGGCACTGGTCCGCATGGTCCGGAGCGCGGCCGGGGTGCGCGCGGGGGGCGCTCCCTGCCGGTCTGACCTCAGCTGCCTTGTCAACACGTCCCCTGTCAACGAGCTGTAGTCCTGTTGTGCGTGGGCCATGAGGCGAGGGCCCGCCGTTTCCCGTCGGCGTGACCAACATGACCCTGCGTAGTCGTGGCGATCGACCCCCGGCGGCCACCACGACCATTTCCCGTTAACCCAAACGAGCGGATCTCTTACGCTAAGTACCTCGTTTGGGCAGATCCAATTGTCCTAGTTAGCCTCGACATCGCCCACATGAGTGAGAGCGTTACCACTAAGTGGTACTGCTAACCGCAATTCGTTGCTTATGAGATCAACTACTCGTGGTAGCCGATCGACGCCTGTAAAACTCCTTCGGGCGGCCAATGGTTTCGCTGCACCACCCATTAGGCTGAAGGCGCCCACAAACGCAGACAGCGGCTACCACGCCAGTGATAACCGCCGCCAGTTTTGGCTGCTAGAGCCATGTCCTGGTCCGCCTGGGCCGATTGCACCTGGGTGATGCGAAATCTGGACCAACGCGACGCGCGAACTGTACCCAGGTCCTATATGGCATCGATCACCGGGGTCGACTCTCGGCGTGTCGCGGAAGTCCAATGAGGACGGTTACGCCTGGCCGCCCGAAAAGCGGTGGCGATCAAGTAAATCGATCATTAGTCAATGCAATGTTGTTAACAACGCTCAGGGTTCTTCGCTGGGTGATCGGAAAAACGGCGCGGCGGCTCGGGGAAGCCGGGGTTGGGTCTGGCGGTTGGCGAAAGATGGCTTTGGAGGGGGAGACGGGTGGGTGGGGGCGTCTTTCCTGCCTTCGCGTTGGGTGGGGGCACGCCGGACTTTCCTGTCTGGCCGTCTGGTGGGGGCACGCCGGACTGGGCCTTCGGGCTTGATCGTCGAGCTCTGGTCGCCTCCGGCACAGACCTGCGCGTGACTGGTGGGGCTCCTGCGACCAACGGTGCCCCTGTGGGTGAATGGGCCACCGTTGTTCCATCTTCAAGATGGATTTGGGGCCCCGGATCCATCTTGAAGATGGAATAACGGCTTGGTCCACAGTGGACTCAACGCGAGGTCACCGGCCTCGGACAGGCTGACCGAGCAAGATCGCCACGGGCCGTGAACCCAGCGGCGGCCGATCCCTCGGATGGTCACCACCAGCCGATTTCCCCGATCACCCTGAGCAGCCGACAAGCCAGTCCGGCGTGCCCCCACCCAACAACCCGGCAGGAAAGACAGGCGGGCCCCCACCCATCTCCCCCTCCAAAGCCTCCTTCGACAAAAACCAGACCCAACCCCGACGAAACAGCCCTCAAACCGGCCGAGCCTCGATGATCGAGAACCTGAACTGCGGCCCCGGCGACACCACCGAGGAAACACTGAAGCCCGCACGGCGACACAGCTGCTCGAACTCCGACCGCGTCCGTTCCCGGCCGCCGACGTTCACCAGCATGTTCAGGTCGCTCAGGTACATCCCGGCGTGCCCCTCCGCCGGAACGAGATCCGGCAGCACCGGCTCCAGGATGAGCAGCAGACCGTCCTCCGGGATCACGCCGCGAATGTGCCCCAGGATGCGCACACACCGGTCGTCGTCCCAGTCGTGCAGGATGCTCTTGACCAGGTAGACGTCGCCGCCGTCCGGAGCTTCAGCGAAGAAGTCGCCGACCAGCACATCGGTCCGGCCGGCCAACCCGGACTCGGCGAACCGGGCCGCCGCCTGCGCGCCGCCGCTCGCGGTGTCGAAGACACTGCCCCGCAGCTGCGGATTGGCCTGCAACACACCTTGCACCAGGGTGCCGTCGCCGCCACCGATGTCGATCAGGTGCGCCCGGCCGCTGAAGTCGTAGTGCTCCGGCAACTGGGCGGCCACCGTCCTGGTCGCCTGGCTCATGGCGCCGTTGAACAGGGCGGACATCTCCGGGTGCCGGTCCAGATAACGGAACATCGGCATGCCGAAGACCTCGTCGAAGGTGGTCTCCCCGGTGCGCACCGCCCGGTCCAGTTTGGCCCAGCCGGCCAGCATCGCGGGTTCGGTGAACATCCGGACCAGGGCCTGGATCGACTCCGGGTGATCCGGCCGCAGCCGGCGACCGAACTCGGTGAGCTGGAAGACGGCGGCCGAGTTCTCGGTGCACAGCCCGATCGCGGCGGCGGCCCGCACCAGCCGGATCAGCCGGTCGGCGGGCACGTCGACCTTCTGGGCCAGGTCGGCGATGGTGGACTCCTCGTCGCCCATGACCTGCGGTAACTCCATGGTGATCACGGTGTGCGCGACCTGGGCGGCCATCGCCCCCATCGTCAGCTGCAAGGCCCGATTGCGCAGGTCGGCGTCGTTCATCGATCAACCCCCGTTGAGTTAGGTAACCCTAACTCGCAACCTAGACCTGCTGATCAGTGACGACAAGACCTTTCAGTTCCACTACCGGTACGTCCGGGGCGAATTCGGCCGTGGCCTCGACGAGTCGCTCCCGGTCGACCCGCCAGTCGTTCATCGCCCGGCTGGCCAGAAGCTCGTCCCGCGTCACATGCCCGCGCAGGCCGATGTAGTGCAGTTCCGCCGTCCCCAGGCTGCGGGAGTACAACACGATCTGCTCGATGTCCGCCCAGCTCACCCGCAGTTCCGGGGCGCCGAACGTGACCCCGTGCGCGTCGACCCGCAGCATCGGTTCGCCCCGGGAGGCCGGGATGGCGACGTACAGGGCAGCGCCGCCGAAACAGAGCGCCACCAGGCCCGTCAGCCAGTAGGGCAGTTTGATCAGGACCGCGATGAGCACCCCGGCGACGCAGATCAGCAACTGCGTCGCGATCACCGCGGAGAAGCCGCGGTGCACCTGGTAGACAACGCTTTCCCCCATATCCACAGATGGTGACTGAGCACTCACCCTGATCGCCAGACATATTTCCAGCACGATTTCACCAACTGCTCACGTTTCCCGATGCCAAGCCGCGACCAACGGTCCGCAGAATGGTGCGTGAGCAGGTGACGGGGGTGGACCATGAACGCCTGCCCCGGCACACTGCACTATAGGTAGGCAGTCGGCGATGACGCCGCTTCCGGGCCGGACGCCCGGTGAGCTTGACCGTTTCCGCGCTGCCGGTGATCCGATCGAGGCGACGGATCGAATGAAGCAAAGGATGCTTCAGCCCCATGGGCATCACCCGATGGGGAGACTTTCGCTGTGGTGGTGACCACAGCGTGGAACCGAAGACCCTGGACGCAGCATGTTCATAGCGACACCGAATGACATGATCACTATGAGCGCCGTGTGAAGCAGGAGCCGCAGGATGAAGGTAGTTGCCGGGATGGTCGGCGGTGTGGTGCTGCTCGCCGCCACACAGCTGTTCGGCACCGATCTCCTCGGCATAGGACACGGCTCCGCGCCGCAGGAACTCGACCGGGCCGCCACGCTGAGCGTGCGCACCGTCGACGTGCCGCTGCGTGAGGGCCAGTTCCGCTATGTGCGCTCCGAGTACCGCGGCATCACCCTGCTGCCCGACGGTGGCGCGGTCGCCTCGCAGTTACGCCGCGAGGAATGGATGCCGAAGGACCCGCATCAGCCGTGGCTGCTGCGCACCACCCAGGTCGGCAAGCCGCACTGGGTGCCCGGTCACGAGGGCTCCGGGCCGGCCGCCGCGCAGCTGAACCCGATGCTCGGTGAGTGGACCGCGCCCTGCGGCGGCTACAGCTTCATGGCACAACCCGTCGACTGCGAGCACGGCAGCGAGACGAATCCGACGCCGGAGTTCTTGGCGAAACTGCCCAGCGACCCGGCGAAGCTCTGGATGCAACTGGCCTCCTCCGGCGTGCAACAGGGCCTGCACAACATCTCCGGCCTGCTGGCCACCGGCCGGATCCCCGGTCAGACGCGCAGCCTGCTCTACCAGGCCCTCAAGCACGCCACCGGCATCCGGGTGACCAGCGACGCGGTGAACGTGGACGGCCGCACCGGCCTCGGTATCTCGGCCGCGGGTGACGGCGACGGCCTGGAGTTCATGGTCGATCCGGACACCGGCCAGTTTCTCGGTTCCCGGCTGGTGCTGAGCAAGACGACGCAGGGCTTCCCCCAGGGCACGGTGCTGCAGACCGACTCGGTGCGGATGGGTGTGGCGGACAAGATCGGTGCCGCCCCGTGAAGCCCGCCGGGTTTCTCGCCCTCGTCCTGACCCTGTTGCTGGCCTTCGGCAGCACCCGGGTCGAGTCCGAGGTCGACCCGGACTGGATGGACGGCGCGGTCGCCGGAACCATCACGAGCTTCGACCCGCTACCCGCGCTGGCCAGTACCGGCGTGGTGCTCTACCAGGTCTACGGGCAGCACGGCGGCGACTGGAGCGCCTGGCTGGCCGAGCACCCGGAGACCGCGGACAACCTGCCCGAGCGGAGCTCCGGCTTCCTGGCCGGGCTGCTGCGGCTGCCGATCGGCGGCCGGGCCCTGCTGCGGCTGTTCGCCACCGCCTACCCGGACGAGGCGCCGAGCATGGTGCCGATCGGCGTGGAGTACGGCACCGCTCCGCAGAACATGTCCCAGGTGGTCGGGGATCTGGCGCAGCGGGACAACGACCAGGGGCGCGGCTACTCGGTCACCGCGCGGGACAACACCACCAGCAACCTGGACGTGCGCCGGCTGACCGGCAACGGCTCCGCGGTGTCCTGGATCGTGAACATCCCCGGGACCCGGCGGTGGAGCCTGCACGCGGGGGCCTGTGCGAACGATCTCGGTGCGAACCTGCACGCGATGTCCGGGGACACCTCCGCGCTGGAACAGAGCATTCAGCTCGCCCTCATCGAGGCGGGCGTCGGCATCGGCGAGCCGGTGCTGCTGGCCGGGCACAGTCAGGGCGGGCTCACCGCGCTGCGTGCCGCCGAGGGACTGCGCGACGCGGGCTACTCGGTCACCCACGTGCTGGCCGTCGGCGCGCCGTCCGGGTACGCACCGGTGCCCCGGCACGTGAAGGTGCTGTCGCTGGTGAACGAGATGGACGTGGTGCCGCGGCTGGCACACCGCGCGGTGACCGGCGGCGTGGGCGAGGTGCGGTTCAGCAGCCAGCTGGGCGGGGTACTGGCGAATCATCGGATGACCGGGCCATATCGCGACGCCGGTCCGCTGCTGGACAGCAGCACCGATCCGGCGGTGCGCGCCTTCCGGGCGTCGGCGCACGCGTTCACCGACCGGCGGGACGCGGAGATCCGCAAGTACCGGGTCACCAGGGAGACCGGCCAGGTCACCAAGGAGTAATGGCCGGGTATCGCGTCCTTCCACTGTTCGGAAATGAAATTCCGACAATCGAACGAGTACCCGTAACTTGCCCGGTTACGGTGATCTGAGCAATACGATCGGCCAAATTTGAACAAGGTCAACCATCACCCAAATTAGTGGCCACATACCCGTAACCAGGCACTTTATACGCAAAGTGACCCATCTTCCGGCAACCGGAAGTTAGCAGCTCAGACCCCATGGATCGGATCTTATAAACGGGTTACTCATCTAATGGATATATTCCCGAGATCCACGTCACCTTTTATGAATGCGCCGGAAATGTTGAGCTTTTGACGTCGAGAAAAGCGCTCATCACGAAAGGCATCCGAGAATGTTCCTGTTCCCGAGGTTCGCACGCAAAGTCGCCGTTGTAGCTGCGGTCGCCACCATCGTCACCGCTGGCGCGGTCGCCGCCTCTGCCGATGACTGCCCGGACTACGAGGCCGGAGCATTCGCGGGCTGGGTGTCCGCCCACGACATCTACGTCGGCCCGTGGGCCTCCACCCGCTGGCCGAGCGGCCCCGTCGAGTCCACCGTCGGCGGCAACTACCACCACGACTTCGTGATCGCCGCGGCGCTGCACACCGAGTCCAACCACGACCACAAGACGCAGAAGTCGTACGCCAAGGCCGAGGTCGCCAAGGCCGGCGCCGACCTGTTCCAGTTCCACCCGAGTGCCCCCGGCCCGCAGGTGCTGACCATCACCGTGGACGCCCTGCACGCCGAGTGCGTCTCCGAGCCGGACGGCGCCCGCCACGGCAGCGCCACCCTCGCCGGCCCGATCACCGTCAAGTTCGGCGGCAAGACCTACAAGCTCCCGGTCGGCACCGGGCCGAACACCAAGATCGCGGTGCCCGGCATCGTCGAACTGACCTTCAACAAGCAGTACTACGACAAGGACAACGCCCTGAACGTCGTCGCACTCGACTTCAAGGCCGGTCCGCTGGTCGAGGCCGTCGCGCTCGGCACCTTCCGCGCGCAGCTCGCCCACGTCGCCTGCGGCGGCGAGAGCACGGGCAAGGTTCACCTCGACCCGCAGGCCGAGCTGCACGGCCACGGTGACTCGCACGCCTGATCCCGATGAACCCGGCGTTTCCCAGGCACTTCCATCCCTGGGACGCCTTCCCCTGGAGGGGCGCCTGCGCGATGCCCAGGTATCTGTGGTGCCACTCGCCCTCAGCACCCAGATACGTGCGGGCGCCCCTCGGGCCTCACTCCACAGGCACAGCACCCCCCCCCAGACCAACTCAATACGGGACAGTGACTCCGGGCCCCTCCAACCCCCGTCGCAGTCCATCCCGCCGGCCGATGCGGAAACGGCCGGAGCGAGAAGGGGCCCCCTCGTGCGGTGCACGCGGGGGCCCCTTGGTCTGTGCCACCATGGATCACTCGACATCGCTGGGGGGCTCGATGGACATCGGACTACACCTGCTGAACGGGTTCACCCTGTCCATCGACGATCACCGGGCCGTGGTGTCCGCGCATCTGGCGGTGGGCAACCGGGCGGCCGCGCTGCGCCAGTACCGCCAATGTCGTCAAGTGCCGCACGATGAGCTGGGTGTCGAGCCGTCCGAGACCCTTCACCGCCTGCTACCAGCACACTGACCCGATGCCGACTGTCCGGAACTGGGCCGGAAACCTGAGTTTCGCCCCGAAGACGATCTGCTGGCCGCGGAGCGTGAACGAGCTCCGCGAGCTGGTGACCGGCCACGACCGCGTCAAGGCGATCGGTACCGGCCACTCGTTCAGCTCGATCACGGCCACCGATGGCGCGTCCGTGTCGCTGGCCGGCCTGCCGCCGGTCTTCCAGGTCTACGGCGACTCGGTGGTGGTGTCCGCCGCGATGACGCTCGGCGAGCTGGCCGTCCGGCTGCAACGGGTGGGCCTGGCCCTGCACACCATGCCGTCCCTGCCCCACGTCTCGGTGGCGGGCGCGATCGCGACCGGCACCCACGGCTCCGGAACCGGTTGCCTGTCCACCGCCGTCCGGATGCTGACCCTGGTGGACGGCAGGGGGAATCTGCGCGAGGTGTCCGATGTGGACGGCTGGACGGTGTCCCTCGGACTGCTGGGCGTGGTGACCACGGTGGAGCTGGCCGTCGTGGAGACCTTCGACGTGGAGCAGACGGTGTGGGACGGCCTCACCTGGCCACGGCTGCTGAACGGGCTGGCGGAGATCTTCGCGTCGGCGTACAGCGTCAGCGTGTTCACCGACTGGCGGAACCACCTGTCCCTGTGGACCAAACGCCGGACCGGCGACTGGCCGATCGAGCTCGGCCTGCACCCGGCCCTGGAACGCCGTCATCCTGTGGCGGGGCTGTCCACGTACGGCTGCACCGAACAGCTGGGGATTCGCGGGCCGTGGCACCAGCGGCTGCCGCACTTCCGGCTGAACGCCACCCCGAGCGTCGGCGACGAGCTGCAGACCGAGTACTTCGTGCCGATGACGCGGGCGGTGGAGGCCCTGGACCGGCTGCGTGCGCTGTCGGACACGATCACCCCGGTGCTGGCGATCAGCGAACTCCGGACGGTGACGGCGGATTCGCTCTGGCTCAGCCCGGCCTACCGGCGCGACTGCCTCGCGATCCACTTCACCTGGCACAACCTGCCCGACCGGGTACAGGCCGCGATGGCCGTGGTCGAGCAGACCCTGGCCGACCTGGATCCCCGCCCACACCCGGCGAAACTGTCGCTGCGGCCCCCGGACCACCACCCCAACTGGTCGCGCTTCGCCGACCTGGTCAGGAAAACGGACCCCGGTGGAAAGTTCGGCGGTCCGGCCTAGACGACCCGCTAGGGCGATTGGTCGCGTCTGGTGGTCGGCGAAAGACGGCTTTGGAGGGGGAGACGGGCTTCCGGCTGCGTCTTTCCTGCCTTCGTGTCAGGTGGGGCACGGCTGTCTAGGTTGCCGGGGCCGCTGCGCGGGTTACTTAAGCTGACTTGTCGCGGCTTTTATCCACGACAAGTGCCACTTGTCGTGACTAATAGCCACGACAAGTGGGGCGACACGGTGCAGAAATGGCGCGACACGCCGTGAATTCCGACCACAGTGGACAGTGACCGAGTGCCGCACCAACGACCGGCCCACAACGGCCAGACAGGCGTGCCCCCACCAGACACGCCGGCAGGAAAGACCCACACCACCCACCCATCTCCCCCTCCAAAGCCGCTTTCGACAACAAGCCAGACCCAGCCCAAGCTAGACGATCCGCCACGGCCGCATCGGACCGGAGCAGGCCGGAAAGACGTGCAGCCGCACCGAATCCGTCAGCTCCAGGGTCAGGTCACCGGATTCGGAGACCTCGGCGGTGAGCACGGTCAGGCCGGCCACCACCGTCGCCCGGGTATCGAAGTCGGTGTCGTAGCTGCCGACGAGGACCTCCGCGCCCCGGGTCACCCGCAGCGGGCAGTCGATGCGCAGCCGGTGGGACACGTCCCGGAACCCGAGCCCGTCCCGGCGAAGCTCAGTGATCACGCAGCCGATGAGTACGGCGGTCATGGCCCCTCCTCCGGTGGATGGACGTGGTGGTACCCGCCGGGGCCCCGCTCGAACAGTCGCCACGCCTCGCCCTCGCCGGCGCGAGCGGGCAGTACCTCGATCACCAGCTCATCGGTCAGCCGCAGCACCAGGTGCCCGGCCGGCCGGATCTCCCCGTCCAGCACCAGGAACTCGTCCCGGCCGAGGAATCCGTTCAGCAGTTCCGCGTTGCGGTCGTACATGGTGGTGAAGGCATCGAAGGAGTCCTCGGCACCGCGTTCCTGCGGCCACAGCATGTCGTCCGAGCCCAGCAAGATCTGTCCACTTCGGACCAGTCGCAGCGGAGCCTGGACGTGCAGGGCGTAACCGCCGATGTGCAGCCAAGCGATGTTCGCCGACCGGCCGACGTCGGTCAGCCGGAGCCCGGCCAGCGTCCGGTGCACCCAGCGCAGGGACAACCGCAGCTGCCGGTTCCCGCTGATATCCAGGAAGATCCCGGTGACGGCGCTGCCGATCGCGGGGAACTCTCCGGGGATCTCCGGGAGGTTCACGTGCCCGTAGGTGGCGAAATCCATCAGGTATAGGCCGAGGCCGAACGCGTGGTGACAGACCACCTCCCCGGCGACGAGCGCGCCGATCGGCGGCAGCCGATCTGCCGGGAGCGGGTCGGCCGAACCCGGGCGGTGCATGTCCCAGCCCGGCGTCCAGTGCGTCACATCGCCTGCCCGGTGGCACGCAGGAGTTCCGCGATCCAGACCAGCGCGTAGGGAAACGGATCCTCATCCTCGTCGCGGGGACGGGTCGCGAACTCCCAGCTGTCCGGGAGGTACCCGAGCGTCAGGTCCTGCGGCCGGGCCGCGGCGTCGTAGAGCTCCTCCTCACCGATGGCCCAGAAGTAATCCCAGTCCAGCGGCACTTCGCCCAGGCCCACCAGGATGTCGTCCAGCGCGGTACGCAACTCCTTGAGCGAGAACGTCCATCCCTCGCGCACCGGGGAGAAGATCAGGTCGTATCCCCGCTGCCCCAGGTAACGCAGGATGTCGGCCACCTGGATGAGCCGTTCCGCGACCGGACCGCCACCGATGACACCCGCCCAGCTCTCCGTCAGCCGGCCGGAACCGAATTCCACCGGCGTGACGTAGGGGTCGTACATCTCGCGCGCGGCGATCGACCAGAAGAAGTCCCGGTGCACCGACACCGAATCCCCGGCCTCTCGCTCGAGGTACGACAGGACGGTGTCCAGCTCGCCACGCAGGACCGACAAGTCATTCACCGGTCAATGATGACCCGGGCCAGCAGCATCGTCCCCATGATTAACATGGTCGCGGCGACCAGGCCGTCCAGCACCCGCCAAGCGACGGGCCGGGACAGCACTCCGCTGAGCAACTGGGCTCCGTAGCCGAGGCCGGCGAACCAGGTCAGGCTGGCCAGCATCGCGCCGAGGCCGAAGACCCAGCGCAGCGGGCCGCGGTCGGCGGCGACCGAGCCCAGCAGCAGCACGGTGTCCAGGTAGACGTGCGGGTTGAGCCAGGTCAGCGCCAGGCAGGTGAGTACGGCGGAACCCGTCGAGGTGCCGGTGGCCGCCAGCGCCTGCCCCGCGGGCCGGACCACCCGGCGGGTGGCGAGCAGGCCGTAGCCGATCAGGAAACCGCCGCCCGCCAAACCGACCACGGTCATCGCGGCGGGCCACGCGGTGACGACGGCCCCCAGCCCGCCCACGCCGAGGGCGATGAGCAGCACATCGGACAACGCGCAGATGCCGACCACGGCGAGGACCGCCTGCCGGCGCACGCCCTGCCGCAACACGAAGGCGTTCTGCGCGCCGATGGCGACGATGAGGGACAGTCCGGTGCCGAATCCGGCGAGAGCCGCGGGTAAGTAGTTCACGTCCGCCGACGTTATGGATCACTCGTGCTTCAGTACAGCTAAAGCTTCTTCACTATCATTAGCGATTGTGATGACCGACCTGCCGTTGGACCAGGTGCGCACGCTGCTCGCCGTGGTCGACGAGGGCACCTTCGACGCGGCCGCGGCGGCGCTGCACATCACGCCGTCCGCGGTCAGCCAGCGGATCAAGATCCTGGAGCAACGCACCGGCCGGGTGCTGCTGATGCGCACGAAACCGGTGCGGCCCACCGAGTCCGGGCAGGTGGTCGTCCGGTTCGCCCGGCAGCTCGCCGCCCTGGAACGGGACACGCAGCAGGCGCTGGGCATCACGGGCGAAGGTCCGGCCCGGCTGTCCATCGCGGTGAACGCGGACTCCCTCGCGACCTGGTTCCTGCCCGCGCTGACCCGGGTTCCACAGGACCCGCCCGTCTGCTTCGAACTGCACCGCGAGGACGAGTCGCACACTGCGACCCTGCTGCGCGAGGGCCGGGTACTGGCGGCGGTGACCTCGTCGGCCGAGCCGGTGACCGGCTGCTCGGTCCGCCTGCTGGGCCTGTCCCGCTACCTGCCGGTGGCCAGCCCGCGGTTCGTGGCGCGCCACCTGTCGGCCCGGCCGCTGGAGCACTGCCTCCCCGAGGCCCCGCTGATCGTCTTCGACCGGCGCGACGATCTCCAGGACCGGTTCGCCCGCTCCCTCACCCGTGGCCGGACGGCGGCCGGGCCGATCCGGCACCACGTGCCCACCTCGGAGGGCTACTGCGACGCGGTGGCCGCCGGCCTGGGCTGGGGCCTGGTCCCGGAGCCCCAGTCGGCGCCGCTGCTCCGCTCGGGAGCGCTGGTGGAACTGGTCCCCGGACGCTGGGTGGACGTGCCGTTGTACTGGCAACAGTGGAAGCTGGACGTCCCGGCCCTCGCGCTCGTCGCGGAGACGATCGCCGCCGCGGCGGCCGAATCCCTGCACCCGGAATCGACTCGTGGACCGGCACAACATGATCGGTTACCGTGACGACGACGGCCGAAGGAGCGGGGAACATGCCTGGTGGCGAGTGGGGAATTCGCGTCGATCGCTGGTTCGACGGGGAGGCCTTCCAGGAGCGTCCGGCATTGCTCCGGATCGAGGACGGGCGGATCGCGGCGGTGCTCACCGGCGCCGTTCCGGCCGACGGCCTCCCGGTGCTGGACGCGACCGGCGGCACCGTGATCCCGGGCATCATCGACGCGCACACCCACCTGGCCTTCGACCCGCACGGCGACATCCTGGAACAGTTCGCCACCGAGGACGACGACCAGCTGCTCAAGCACATGCGTGCCCACGCGGCACAGGCGCTCCGGGCCGGAGTCACCACGCTCCGCGACCTCGGCGACCGCAGTTACCTGGCATCCGTGCTGGTGGACGAGCTGCGGACCGCCGAGGAACCCGGTCCGGAGATCCTCTGGGCGGGTCCGCCCATCACCCGCACCGACGGACACTGCTGGTTCCTCGGCGGCGGCGTCGAGGACACCGTCGAGGCCATGACCGCGGCCGTCCGCGAACGGGTGGATCGCGGCGCGCACGTCATCAAGGTGATGGCGACCGGTGGCTCGATCACCCCCGGCTGGCCGATGAACGTCAGCCAGTTCGCCGATCCGCTGCTCGCCGTGGCGGTGCGGACCGCGCACGAGCTGGACCGGCCGATCACCACGCACGCCCACGGGCCTGGCGGGATCGCGGCCGCCGTGGAGGCCGGGGTGGACGGGCTGGAACACGCGTTCTTCCTGGAGAACAAGGGCGAGGGCTGGTTCACCGACGTGGACTGGAGCCTGGTCGACGCCATCGCCGAGGCCGGGATCTTCGTCAGCACCACCACCGCGCGCCTGGAGCAGGACGAGCCGCTGCCCCCGCTGCACGTCGCGGTGCGGGAGAACTTCGGCCGGATGTACCGGGCGGGCGTGCGCCTGATCCACTCCTCGGACGCCGGCGTGGGCTCGCTGAAACCACACGACTGCCTGCCCGCCACCGTCGACGGGTTCGCCCGCGACACGGGCGTGTCCGCCGCCGAGGCGCTCCGCGCGGTCACCTCGCTGCCCGCGCAGGCCTGCGGGGTCGCCGAGCGGAAGGGCCGGATCGCGCCGGGCTTCGACGCCGACCTGGTCGTGCTGCCCGGTGACCTGCGGCGGGACCTACGACTGTTGAACGCCCCGGAACTCGTCGTTCGCCAGGGACGAGTGGCCTTCGACCGCGCGAACGACCGCTAGCCTGCGTGCCCGGCGCACCGCGCTCAGCCAGCTCACCTCGCCGGCCAGATCCGCGCCACCCTGCCTGACCAGGTCCAACGGCTCGGGAACCCGGGGAGCCCCGGCGAGCTTCGCCCGCCGGGCGAGCTCCAGCCAGCAGGCCGTCGTCGCGGCCTGAGCGCGCTCGCCGGTCAGGTTCGCCTCGCGCACCGCGGACCGGATGCGATCCAGCTCGGCGGCCGAGATCCATTCCCGCAGGACAAGCATGGCATCGCGGATCTCGATGATCCGTCGTTGCAACCGCCAGCGGTTGCGGGTGAACCGCAGCATGTCGCGGCCCCGGCCGCCGACCTGTTCCAGGGCGACGTGCGGCACGGCGCCGACCAGCTCACGCCACAGGCCGTACAGCGACTGCAGCTGCAGCCAATCGGCGATGCTGTGCCGCAGCGGTTCCAGCGCGGTCAGCGAACAACCCACCGCGATCAGGATGAAGTAGGTGGCCGAGCTGTAGAAGCCGAAGGTGATGAGCGTGGGCTCGGCGGAGAAGTAGGCCAGCACCCGGCTGCCCAGGTACGCGAGGCAGATGCTGGTGGCGACGGCGAGGGTCGCCATGGCCAGCCGGGGCATGAACGACCTGGTGCGGATGGCCAGTCGCCAGAAGATGACCGTGCACAGCGTGGTCAGCGCGATCATGTAGAGCAGGTAAGCGATCCAGTAGACGTTGACCACGGTGAAGGTGCCCAGCGCGGGCAGGAACCGCTCCCGCGTCTTCACCTTCCCGGTGAGCGCGAGGACGGTCGTGGTCACCGTGATGCTCAGGGTGAGGACCGTGTAGCCGCCCCACCAGAGCCGCAGGCGGCGGTAGCGCTCACCGTCGCCCACGTACAGGTGCAGCGCCAGGTTCGCCAGGAAGTAGGTGAACGCCACGCCCAGGAAACCGGACACCACCGGCGCCAGCTTGAACCCGCCGGCCAGGTCGGTCAGCAGCCGGGTGACCGGCTTGATGATCAGTGACTGCCCGGCCAGCAGGGTCACCGCGGCCAGCCACACCGGACGCTGCGCCGGCTTCCAGAGCGCGGGCAGCCGGACCAGCGCCACCAGACCGAGCAGGCTCACGATCAGGATGTTGATCAGCGGATCAATCACCGGTGAAGCCCCAGAGCTGCTGGATCCGCAGTTCGGCGTCCCCGGCGGGCTTCGGCGCGCGCTTGGCGTACTCCGCGATGGTGGTCGCCACGAACTCGGCTTCGATCTCCTGGTCGGTGGAGTAGCTGGTCCGGCCGAGCAGGGTGGTGACCGTCTGGGGATCGACGTTTCCGGAGTAGTCGGCCAGCGACACGTCGGCCATGGTGTGCTCGCACAGCATGTGGCCGATCTCGTGCAGGATGATGTGCTCCTGGTGCAGCGGGCTGGTCCGCTCCTCGAAGAAGATGTGGTCGGCCTTGTCGGTCGCCAGCCACATGCCGCACGGGGCGTCCCCGCTCAGCTCCTTGAGCGGATGCAGGTAGAGCTTCCGGCCCCGTCGCTCCTCGAAGTGCCGGCAGACGGCCTGGGCGGAGAAGGGCACGTCCCGGGGCAGCTCGTTGACCAGGTCCCGGCACAGCCGGCGGAGCCTGCGCAGATGTTTCGCGCTCAGCGCCACGGCACCCTCCCCTGACTTCCCCATCTCGTGCAGCTCACACCGGCGGAACGGGATCTCCCGCGGGCTAAGAAGCAGGCTCGTCATGATCGTCACCGTCGAGCTGTTCGATCTTGCGCGCCTGCTCGATCATGCTGAGGATCGCCTGTTTACTCTGATCTGACAACCCCTCCGTGCGCAGGGCGATCATCTGGATGCCCGGGTCGTTGAGCGCGGATTCCAGCCCGTTATCGCTGCTCACCGGCGCGGGCTCCACCGGATTCCGGCCGGCGAAGAACGAGATGTCGACGCCGAAGTACGCGGCCAGCGCTTCCATCTGGCGGAGGGATGGGTTGTCCCGTTTCCCGGTGGCCAGCTGGTTCAGATACGCGCCCGAGATCGGCACTCCGGTGGAGTCGGTGATCTGCCGCGCGATGACATGCACGCCCGGTCGCCCGGTCGCCCCCTGCATGCCCCGGATCAGCCCACTGACCTTCTCCGCCAACGATCGACCTGCATCAGACCCACCTCCTGATGACACTGCTTCCCCCCTCGCCCTGCCGCCACGCAGACCATCAGCTGAACTCGCACGATCCTAACTCTCAGCCGGATTTTCGTAAACAATAGTTGACAATATCTATCTACCCGAGCATATGATGCTGCCCGATACATCTGCTGGAGTGGATGATCGGGGGGTCACCCACTCCAGGTGCGGTGGCCTGCTCCGCTGGGGGTAGAGCAGGCCACCGCATCTTCTTTTCCGGACATGGAAGAGGCCGCCGCAGCCCATGAAGGGCTACGACGGCCTCTGACGTCAGGTCGAACCCTGACGAGCCTTCAGCTGTCGACCTCGACGATGTCGGCTCCGGCAGCGGCACGTTGGACGGCCTCGCAGCCCTTCTTGGCGCCGGCCAGCGACTCGTATCCCTGGCCAGAGGCCACGACCTCGCCGTTCCCGGCCTTCAGCCGGAACCGAAACTTGCCGCCCTTGTCCGCGTAGACCTCGAACTTCCCGGCCATCCGTCTACCTCGCTCTTCGCACCGTCCAGCTCAATGCGCAGAACGTAATGCCGGGCAGCCGGAAGCGAATCTTGAAATGCCCCGGTTCACCCGACGGTGATTCCCATACCCTGGTTTGGTGATCGGTTCCTGAGCGGAGGTCCTGGGATGTCCTGTTCTCCTCCGATGCGCGGCATTCTGCTGGCGGTGCTGGCCGGTCTCCTCACCGCCTGCGGCACTCCTGGGACTCCAGGCTCGCCCGCGATCCCGGACACCCGGGCGATCCTGGCGTCGGTGACCAAAGATCCGCAGCTCAACGCCGGTCTCCCCAGCGGAATCTCACAGGCGGGCACGCTGAAGCTGGCCTCGAACATCCAGTCCGCGCCCAACAACTTCTACGCCGCCGACGGCAAGACACCGGTCGGCTACGAGGTCGACCTGGCCAAGGCCATCGGCGCCAGACTCGGCCTCACCGTCCAGCACCAGGACATGGCGTTCGGCTCGCTGATCACCAGCCTGCAGTCCGGCCGGATCGACCTGACCATGGCCGCGATGAACGACACCAGGGCCCGCCAGGAACAGATCGACTTCGTCGACTACTTCACCTCCGGAATCACGATCATGGTCGGCAAGGGCAATCCGGAGGGCATCACCGGCCCGGATGCGTTGTGCGGCAAGACCGTCGCCGTCGTTCAGGGCACCAGCCATCAGAAGTTCGCCGCAGGCCAGAGCGAGAAGTGCGCGCAGGCGGGCAAACCCACGCTGACCGTCACCGCGACCGACAGCGACAACCAGAACCAGAACCAGCTGCGTACCCAGCGAGTCCAAGCGATCCTCAACGACCTGCCGAGCGCGGTCTACATCTCAAGGACCGCGGGCGACGGCCGATTCTTCGAGGTCGTGCCGGGCGATCCGATCGACGGCGGCCCCTACGGCATCGGCGTACGCAAACAGAACGGTCAGCTCGCCGAGTCCGTGCGCAAGGCGCTGGCCGGGCTGATCGCCGACGGCACGTACACCAAGATCCTCCAGGCCTGGGGTGTCGAGCGGGGCGCGGTCGGGGAGGCCGTGCTCAATGGCGGACGCTGACCTGCCGATCGTCCGCCTCCGGCACTGGGGCCGATGGGTCGCCGCAATCGTCATCGTCACCCTGCTGGTGCTGCTGGGCGTCGCGCTCGGCAACGCGGACATCAGCTGGAACCGGGTGCCGGAGTTCCTCTGGTACCGGGTGATGCTGACCGGTCTCCTCAACACCATCGTCCTCGCCGTGCTGGCCCAGGGCGTGGCGATCGTGCTCGGCATCGTGATCGCGTTGCTGCGCCGGAGCGCGAACCCGGTCGCGCGCTGGTTCGCGGCGGGCTACATCTGGCTGTTCCGCGGTCTGCCGGTGCTGTTGCAGATCCTGATCTGGTACAACCTGGCGCTGGTGTTCCCGGCAATCTCCCTACCGTTCCTGGTCCACGCGCCGACGAATGCGCTGATCAGCGCGTTCACCGCCGCAGCCCTCGGCCTGACCCTCAACGAGAGCGCGTACATGGCCGAGATCGTGCGTGCCGGCCTGAACAGCGTCGACAGTGGACAGGCCGAGGCGGCCAAGTCGATCGGCATGTCCCCGGCGGCGACCCTGCGCCGGGTCGTGCTGCCGCAGGCGATGCGGGTGATCATTCCGCCGACCGGCAACGAGTTCGTCAACATGCTCAAGGGCACGTCGATGGCGTCGGTGATCGGCGTGACCGAGTTGATCCACGCGGCCAACAACATCTCGTCCAACAACCTGCTGGTGATGGAGACCCTACTGGCGGCAGCCGTCTGGTACATGGTCGTCGTCTCGGTCGCCGGGGTCGGCCAGCACTACCTGGAACGCGCGTTCGGTGCCGCCGACCGGGGGCCGGCCGCGCGGGCCGTGACGGCGCTGACAAGGAGTGCTCGTGGGTGAGCCACTGCTGCGAGCGATCGGTGTACACAAGAGCTACGGCCACACCGAGGTGTTGCGCGGATTCGACCTGGAGGTCGCTAAGGGGCAGGTGGTCTGCCTGCTCGGGCCGTCCGGATCCGGGAAGAGCACGTTCCTGCGGTGCGTCAACCACTTGGAAGCCATCGACGGCGGCCAGATCTGGGTGGACGGTGAGCCGATCGGCTATCGGCTGCGCGGCGGCAGGCTGTACGAGCTGCGGGAACGCGAGGTCGCGCGGCAGCGCAGGGACATCGGCATGGTGTTCCAGCGATTCAACCTGTTCGCGCACCGGACGGCACTGGAGAACGTCGTCGAAGGACCGATCCAAGTACTGCGCCTGGACGCGGACATCGCCCGGCGGCAAGGCCTGGAGCTGCTCGACCGGGTCGGCCTGGCGCACCGCGCGGACGCCTACCCGGCGCAGCTGTCCGGCGGGCAGCAGCAGCGGGTGGCCATTGCCCGGTCGCTGGCGATGCGGCCGAAGCTGATGCTGTTCGACGAACCGACCTCGGCGCTGGACCCGGAACTGGTGGGCGAGGTGCTGTCGGTGATGGCCGGGTTGGCGGAGGAGGGGATGACCATGCTCGTCGTGACGCACGAGCTGGGTTTCGCCGCCGAAGCCGCCGACGAGGTGGTGTTCATGGCCGACGGTGCGGTCGTCGAGCTCGGCCCGCCCGGCGAGGTGCTGAGTAAGCCGAAACACGAGCGCACCCGGCAGTTCCTGGCGAGGACCCTGCAGTGACGCGGATCCCTGCGCGCTACCTGCCGTGCCGGACGCCGCGCTCAGGAGTGGATCTCCGCGCGGGCTGTGCCGGTTGAGGCGCACAGGGCCGGATCTCCGTGTACCGCCCGCTGTACCGGTTACCGCACACCGGGCCGGATCTCCGTGCGCCGCCCGCTGTGCCGGTTACCGCGCACAGGGCCCGGAAAGGAAACCAGCCCGGACGCCGTATTCGGCTTCCGGGCTGCTTGGGCATAACTTGCTGGGTGGCCAGGGGCGGGGTCGAACCGCCGACCTACCGCTTTTCAGGCGGTCGCTCGTACCAACTGAGCTACCTGGCCTAAGCACAAAGCCCAGGAAAACCTGGGCTTTGGCTTGGCGACCCCGACGGGACTCGAACCCGCGACCTCCGCCGTGACAGGGCGGCGCGCTAACCAACTGCGCCACGGGGCCTCGTGGCATTTCGCTTACTTCTACTACTCTACTACCCGCCGTCGAGGGCCTTTTTTAGGGGCTCCCTGGCGACAGGGAGAACATTACATGGCTACCCCACGATCTTCCAAAACGGCTGGTAGGCGGGCTGTTGGGCCCGCTGGGGCGCGTCGGGTGGTCGGTGAAAGAGGGCTTTGGAGGACGAGACGGGTTGGGGTGGGGTCTTTCCTGCCTTCGCGTTGGGTGGGGCACGCCTGACTCGCTTTTCGGGGGCTGTCGGGACTGGGGCGCTTCGAGCGTGGATCTGCGCGTGACTGGTGGGACTGTTGAGGCCGGTGATGCTCCTGTGGGTGAAGAGGGTGGGGTTGTGGATGGTTAAAGACATTGTTGGGGCCCAAAAATGTCTTTAACCATCC
>QZFT01000032.1 GCA_003600225.1 Pseudonocardiaceae bacterium YIM PH 21723 | reverse complement strand
GATGTTCGGACGCAGTCCGAACATCGCCAACTCCGGAAAAGGGCTAGTCCGTGGCCTGGCTGAGGGTGAGGGCGAAGCGGCCGGCCTTGTCGGTCCAGAACTCCTGGAGCTCGAAGCCGGCGGCGGACAGTTCCGCCGTCAGGGTCTCCCGGCGGAACTTGGCCGAGGTCTCGGTGCGCAGCTCCTCCCCCGCGCCGAACTCCACGTCCAGGTCCAGCTCGCCGACGGTGATCCGCATGTCCCGCTGGGCGCGGAGCCGCATCTCGATCCGCTCCTGCTCGGCGTTCCACAACGCCACGTGCTGGAAGGCGTCCACGTCGAAGTCGGCGCCCAGCTCGCGGTTGATCACCCGCAGCACATTGCGGTTGAAGTCGGCGGTGACACCCTGGCTGTCGTCGTAGGCGCGGACCAGCACCGAGGGGTCCTTGACCAGGTCCGCGCCCAGCAGCAGGTACTCCCCCGGTTCCAGCGCGGCCCGCACGGCGCCGAGGAAGTCGGCGCGCTCGCCCGCCTCCAGGTTGCCGATGGTGCCGCCGAGGAAGGCGACGAGGCGGGTGCCGCCGTCGGGCAGCCGGTCCAGGTGCCGGGTGAAGTCGCCGACGACGCCGTGCACCACCAGGCCGGGGTAGTCGGTGGAGATCTGGTCGGCGGCCTCGCGCAGCGCGGTGGCCGACACGTCGAGCGGGATGAACTTGCCCAGCGTGCCGTGGTCGCGCAGCGCGTCCAGCAGCAGGCGGGTCTTCTCCGAGGAACCGGATCCGAGTTCGACCAGGGACTTCGCGTTGGTCACCCGGGCGATCTCGGCGGCGCGGGTGGCGAGTACCTCCCGCTCGGCGTTCGTCGGGTAATACTCGGGCAGCCGGGTGATCTCCTCGAACAGCTCGCTGCCCCGCGCGTCGTAGAACCACTTGGGCGGCAACCACTTCGGCTGTGCGGTGAGTCCGTTATGGACGTCGGTGCGCAGGGACTGCGCGGCGTCGTCCTCGGTCAGGTACACGTCAACAGCAGGCTCGGTCATGGTCAACCGTTCTGTGTGGTGGTGCGTCAGATCGCGGTCATGGACACTGCGGTGGGCGTGGCAACCACGAGGTGCGCGTCGGGCACCGGTTGCCAGTCCGGGTGTTCGTCGAGTGGTTCGGAGCTGAGCAACACGTAGTCCGCTCCCTGGCGCAGGCTCAGCGAATGCGTCCAGGTGGTGGCGTACACGGTCTCGCCGTCGGTGAGCAGGAAGTTCAGCCTGGAGCCCTGGTTCGCGGCCGCCAGTTCCTGCAGCACGGAGGTCAGTACCCGGCCGGCGTCCTCGCCGTCGGCCAGCCTGCGCTTGACCACCGCCCAGATCAGCGCCGTGTCGGTCAGCGCCTCCAGGGTGAGGATGTCGGTGATCGGCAGCTGCTTGGCGAACTCGGCCGCCGTGTGCGGCCAGCCCTCGATCCGGCCGTTCAGGCTGAACAGCCAGCGATCGTCGCTGAACGGCGCACAGGCGGCGTCGTTGATCGGCAGCCCGATGGTCGCCGAGCGCACCGCGGCCACGACGGCCGTGGACGCGGTGGCTCTGGCGATCTCGGTGAATCCGGCGTCCGTCCACATCGGAGTGGAGCGGCGGTACCGGATCGGGCGTCGTGTCTCGCCGTACCAGCCGACCCCGAACCCGTCCACGTTCACCGTCCCCCCACCACGCATGTCGTTCGGCAGGTAGGTCTGGTGCAGCAGCGAGTGCGGCGGGTTGAACAGCAGATCGCTGAGTTCCCGGCGCGGTCCGAGGTAGGCGAGGTGACGGCACATGGTCCTAGTCCAGTTCTCCCGGTCGGGCGTCCCGCGCGCAGCGGAAGCCGGTGAAGATCTGCCTGCGGATCGGGTAGTCCCAGTTCCGGAAGGTGCCGCGCGCGGCAGCCGGATCGACCCCGAAACTGCCGCCCCGCAACATCTTGTAGTCCGGGCCGAAGAAGACCTCGGAGTACTCCCGGTACGGAAAGGCCTCGAAGCCCGGGTAGGGCGCGAAGTCCGAGCTGGTCCACTCCCAGACGTCACCGATCAGCTGGTGCACGCCGTACGCCGAGGCACCGTCCGGGTAGGCGCCGACGGGCGCCGGGGACAGGTGCCGCTGGCCGACGTTGGCCTGGGTGGGCGTCGGCTCCTCGTCGCCCCACGGGTAGCGCCGGGACCGCCCGCTGACCGGGTCGTGCCGGGCCGCCTTCTCCCACTCGGCCTCGGTGGGCAACCTGCGCCCGGACCAGGCGGCGTAGGCCTCGGCCTCGTAGTAGCTGACGTGCAGCACCGGCTGGTCGGCCGGGACCGGTTCGACATAGCCGAACCGGCGGCGGCACCACAGCCCGCCGTCCCGGAACCAGAACTCGGGGGCGTGCAGGTCCGCTTCCTGCCTGTGCGCCCAGCCGGCCTCGGACCACCAGCGCCGGTCCTGATAGCCACCCATGTCCATGAAGGCCAGGTAGGCGCCGCAGGTGACCGGGGTGGTGTCGATGAAGAACGGGTCGACGTGCACCTGGTGGGCCGGGCGTTCGTTATCCAGCGCCCACGGTTCGGTGGACGTACCCATGGTGAACGGCCCGCCGGGGATGCCGACCTCGGCGGGCAACGGCTGCCCGATGGACCCGGGCAGCGGCTCGCCGTGCAGTACCGGCGGGCCCTCGCGCAGCTGGTGGGTGGCCAGCATGGTCTCCGCGTGCTGCTGCTCGTGCTGGACGATCATGCCGAAGGCGAAGCCGTCCTTGGTCAGCCGCTCGCCGTTGAACTCGACGGTGGCCAGCACGTCCAGGGTCTCGGCCCGCACGTCCGCCAGGTACTCGCGAGTTTGGGTGGGGTTGAGCAGCGGGAGCGACGGCCGATCCTTGCGGGCGTTCTGGAACGCGTCGTAGAGCGGGTCGAGGTCCCCGCGCACGGGGTCCCGGCCGCCGACCTTGCGGACCAGCCACATCTCTTCCTGGTTGCCGATATGCGCCAGGTCCCAGACCAGGGGGGACATCAGCGGGGAGTGCTGTTTGATCAGATCGCCGTCGTCGACGGCTTCGGTGAGTTCGGTGGTGCGGGCTCGGCTGCGCGCCAACAGCTCGCCAAGCCTCGCCCGCACTGACTCACTGGTGTCAGCGGGGGTCACAGGGCCGGTCCTTTCGAAGAATGCTGGCTTTCCTTACCCAGCCTGCGGGTAAGCACGGAGGTGAGCAGGTTCATCACCCTGGGATCAAGGCCGAAGCCACCCAGGTTCGCCATGGCGAGCTCGGCCAGCCGGGCCGCGGTGCTCGCCAGCAGCGGTTCGGCCAGGCCGTAGTCCGCCGCGTCCTGCCACAGCCCGGCGGACGGGGCGGCGATCTCGCGCGCCCGGTCGACCACGTTGTCGCTGGAGAACAAAGCGCTGACCAGTACCGTCGGTACGATCCACTCCGGTCCGGGCTGGGCGTCCAGGTATCGGATCTCCAGGTAGCCCTGCGGGCGGACCGGTGGGAACAGGGTGCACAGGTGGTACTTCAGGTCATCGCTGGTCGGCGTGCCGGGCGCAGCGCCCCGCAGCCATCCGGCGAACGTCACGCCGTAGGGGGCGTTCCAGTCGCCGCAGTCCCGCCGCACACAGAGCAGCGGGGTGTCCAGGGCCCGGCGTGCCCAGTAGGCGGCCGGGTCGGCCACGCTCGGGGATGTCCGGGACCGCGAGGGATCCATCGTCAGTAACGTGCGCAGTCGCTGGGAGGCTCGACCGGTCGGCCTGCCGAGGTGGTGGCTCGCGTTCGCGAACAACGCACACAGGGCAGGCCCGATTTCGTGTGCCGCGGCCCAGCGGGCCGCGGCCTGCTCCCGGGTACCGACGTCCACACAGATCTGCAGGCCCGCAGTCTGGGCCATCATGATCCGGCCGTCCCCGTTGATCCGCCCGTAGTAGTTCCACATGGCGTTGTAGCGGGGGACGTCCAGCAACAGTTCGGGCCGCCGGGCCGGGTCGAGGCCATAGTCGCCGAGGCGCAGGCCGGAAGCGGCCAGCAGAGCGGAGAGATAGGCCCGATCGGTCTCGGTCACCCGGATCAGCTCGGTCAGCGATTCGGTGGGATGACTGGAGATCTCTACCTGGCCACCAGGTTCTACGGTGATCAGTCCGCCGCTGGGGAGCGGCTGCGCGGGACTGTCCGGATCGACGGTGGTCGGACTGTGCGCGCCGAGCGCGCGCCGCAGGGTTGCTCGGTCCAGTGGTCGGGAGGCATCGTCCCTGAAGTGCACGGTCCACTCCAGCTCTACCCCCAGCAGCCGAGGTGGGCCGTGCTTGAAACAGACCGAGGCGACGTACGCCTCGGCCCCGGCACGGGTATACAGAGCTCCCGCGACCGGTAGTTCGTGGGAGCGCGTGTCAGCAGGGCTGACCGCATCGCCTAACGCTGTCAACAGCACACTCCTTCGCCCGTATGCCAATCGACGCTACACGCGGGGTCTGACACTCGCATGCCGCCGAATGTCGCCACCGGTGGAGTTAAGGAAGCTGTAATGGGTATCGTTTAGATGCGCATCACATTCCGCCACCGCTCGGGGTGACAGTACGTACGTACGGATTGCATTAACTGGCCTCTGACTGTCACGATCTGCGGCATGCCCCGGGTCAGTCAGGATCATCTCGATGCCCGGCGTCGTCAGATCCTGGACGGCGCCCGGACGTGTTTCGCGCGATATGGCTACGAAGCGGCGACCGTCCGCCGCCTGGAAGAAGCCACCGGCCTGTCCCGTGGCGCGATCTTCCACCACTTCCGCGACAAGGAATCCCTGTTCCTGGCCCTCGCCGAGGACGACCTGCTGCACATGGCCGAGGTCGCGGCCGGGCAGGGTCTGGTCCAGGTGATGCGCAACCTGCTCACCGAGGAACCGGACTCCCAGACGCCGAGCATCTGGCTGAGCACCCGCCTTGAGGTGTCCCGCAGGCTGCGCACCGACCCGGAGTTCCGCGGCCGGTGGGCGCAGCGCTCGCAGCAGCTGACCGAGTCCATCAAGGCCCGGCTGCGCAGGCAGCAGGCGGCGGGCAACGTCCGCGACGACGTGGACATCGACGTGCTCGCCGCCTACCTGGAGCTGGTCCTGGAGGGCGTGATCTCGCACCTGGCCATGGGCCTGCCCGCCGGCGAACTGTCCCCGGTGCTGGACGTGGTCGAGGAGTCCGTCCGCAAGCACCGCACCCAGTCCTAGGACGCGGTGGCCCGGAGGGTCTCCGCCAACCGCGCGCGGTGCGCCGGCGTGGCGGTGACCGTCCAGCGCTCGGCGGCCCACGCCGACAGGGCGACCGCGGCGAGCAGGGCACCCAGCGCCGAGACCCCGGCCCAGCCGACGGCGGACCAGGCCCGGCCGGCCAACGCGGCTCCCGCGGCGCCACCGATGAAGTAGCAGGTCATGAACGCGGAGTTCAGCCGGTTACGCAGCTCGGGACGCAGGCTGTAGATGGTGTTCATGTTGCTGGACAGCAGACCCTGGGTGCCGATCAGCAGCAGCAGGATGCCGACGATCAGCAGCACCGCCGAGGACTCCCCCAGCCACAGCGGGAGCCAGGCCAGGAGCAACAGCGAACCGGCCACGGCCGCCACCCGCTGGGCGTGCCCCCGGTCAGCGAGCCGGCCACCCAGGTTCATCGCCATCGCACCCGCCACCCCGAGCAGACCGAGCAGGCCGATCCGCAGCTCCGACCAGCCTTGCCCGGACAGCAGGAAGGAGACGACCGTCCAGAAGCAGTTCATCGACGCCAGCGAGCAGGCACCGATCACCGCTCGGGACCGCAACAGCGGTTCGGTGCGGAACAGGCTGAAGGTCGAGCGCAGGATTCCGGTGTACGACAGCCCCACCGAGGTACGGAGCGGCGGGAGGCTCCGCCACAGGGTCACCGCCATCGCGGCGGTCAGCAGTGCGGCCACCCAGTAGACGACCCGCCAGCCGCTGAGGTCGGCCACCGCCCCGGCGGCCGTCCGCGACAGCAGGCCACCGAGCAGCAGGCCGGTCATCACCGTGCCCACCACGCTCCCGCGATGTTCCGGCGCGGCCACCGCCGCCGCGTAGGTGACGATGACCTGGGCGACGACCGAGGTCAGCGCGGACAGGCAGGTGGTGATCACCAGCATGGTGCCGCCGGTCGCCGACCCGGACAGGGCCAGGAACAGCGCGGTGGCGGCGAACATCCCGGTCGCCAGCCTGCGGCGCTCGACCAGGTCGGCCAGCGGCAGTAACAGGGCCAGGCCGGCCGCGTAGCCGAGCTGACCGGCGGTCATGATCAGCGCGGCCTGGTCGTCGGAGACCCCGAGTTCGCGGGTGAACAGGGCCAGCAGCGGCTGGGCGAAGCTGTTGCCGGACACGGCGAGCGCGGTGGCCAGGGACATCAGGAACAGGATCCCCCGGGACACACCCGCGACTGGAGATGCGGTGTTTGTCATGGCACCAATGCTGTTCCCACCAGGATCTATGAGTCCAACACATGTTTGTCATATGAGCCATCGTGATTCACGATAGATCAGTGGATCTGCAGCAGATGCGGTATGTGGTGGCGGTGGCCGACACGCTCAGCTTCACCCGGGCGGCCGAGCGGTGCCGGGTGGTGCAGTCGGCGTTGAGTCACCAGATCGCCAAGCTGGAACGGGAACTCGGCACCCAGCTGTTCGAGCGCAGCAGTCGCAGCGTGCGGCTGTCCAACGCCGGCCGGGCCTTCCTGCCCAGCGCCCGCCAGGCACTGGATGCGGCGGAGCGGGCGAAGGCGGAGGTCGCCGCGGCGACCGGAGAGATCCGCGGCAGGCTGGCCGTCGGCGCGTTCAACGCCCTCACCTCGATCGACGTGCCGGAGTTGCTGGCCGGCTTCCACCGGGATCACCCACACGTCCGGATCGCGCTGCGGGCCTACTTCAGCGAACAGATGGTCGGGCTGGTGCGCGATGGCGAACTGGATCTCGCGTTCCTCGGCCTGCCGCCGAGCCATCGCACCCCCGGCGTCAGTGAACGGGATCTCGGCCGCGACCGGCTGGCGGCGCTGGTGCGCCCCGATCACCCGCTGGCCGGCCACACCGAGGTCGACCTGACGCTGCTGGCCGGCGAGGCGTTCGTCGACTTTCCAAGGGGCACCGCTGCCCGGGCACAGTCCGACGAGGCCTTCGCCGCCGCCAAGCTGGATCGCGAGGTGTCCTTCGAGGCGGGCGGCACCGAATTCCTGATCAGAATGGTGCGGGCGGGCTTCGGCGTCGGCATGCTGCCCGCACCCTTCGCCCGGCAGTTCTCCGGGCTGCGCGTCATCCCGGTCCGGGATGCCCCCACGCGGATGGAACGCCTCATCTGGAGTGCGTCGACGCCATCTCCCGCTGCGCAGGCATTCCTGGACCGGGTCTTCGCCTACCTCAGTACTCGCTCCGCGGAATGATCAACCACATCGCGAGGTAGATGAGGAACTGCGGACCGGGCAGCAGGCAGGACAGGATGAACACCAGGCGCACCCCGTTAGCCGACCAGCCGTAGCGCTCCGCGATTCCGCCACAGACTCCCCCAATGACCCGCTGACGGCGGGATCGGGCCAGTTTCCGTTGCTGCTGCATGTTCTGGGACATACCTCCAAGGTAGGCGTGCTGTGGACCGGTCGCCTCAGTGCTGGCCCCTGAATCGACCCTGGGGTTTCCCTTACCGGGGCGGTGGGTCTCGGGGCAGTGGGGCGGGCGCATGATATTTGCGCCCACTCACGCCTCAAGGGCGCTTCGCGTCCGCTTCGCGGATGTCGCTGCGCTCCACCCTTGACCCGTGAGCCTCTGGCGCAAAAACGGGCAGAATAGGGGCAGGCTGGGGCCTGCCCTCTTGGGGCGCGCCCGCCCCACCGCCCTACCGGGGGTGCTCCGCTAACCATCCGGATCAGCCCCCGGATCCATCCGCACCAAGAACTTCGCCCCGCTCGGGGATGTCCACGCAAGATCGCCGTTGGGCAGGATCTCGTAGGACCAGCCGTGTTCCTCTTTGAGGATGTGGTGCCTGCGACACAGCGGTGCCATGTCCCAACCTCGGGTGACCTTGCAATGTTGGTACTGCTCCCGATGATCCAGATCCGCGGTCACCGCCGGAGCCTGGCAATTCGGGAAGCGGCACGTTTTGTGGCGGGTGATCAGGAAGTCCCGCTCCGCCTGGCTGAGTCGGTATCCCTTGCGGGAGAAATCGATCCCCACACCGGTCACCGGATCAGTGATCATGCGCAACCACACCGACGCGGTCGCCGCCTTCTGTCGGGCCATCGATCCCAGGATGGCGCCGTAGCCCTGCATCTCGGCGCCGTACTCCTGCTTGCCCTCGATCACGTCCTTCGGGATGGTGATCACGATCTTCGGATCAACCGGCGTAAACCCCTCAGATCCGGCACCACCAGCGGCGAGCACCGCAGCTGCGAGGTCAGCGCGGGCCTGATCCTGTGTGCGCTCGTCGTCTGCGGTTCGCGTGTTGCGGACCTGCTGATCAATTGCCTGGTAGGCCGCCTGCACCTCGGGTGCGGTGGAGTACAACCGGAGTTCGCCCATGCCGTCGGGTTTGCTGGTCACCGTGAACGACCGGTCCTTCTTCCGACGCTCGTGTCGCTCTTGCGCGCCGTGCGGATCCAACTCTTGGATGTACCGCTCCCCAAGAGCACGCATCTCCGAATTCGACAGTTCATGCGCGGTAGGAAGCACCCTCTCCTCCACCAACCCCGCCAACTCAGCATCGAGGGGTTTGGTGAGACTGTGCAGCATCTGGGCTTTTTTGACGTCGATCCCACCGGCCGCCAGGGCTTCTTGCGTGCAGGGCAGCTTCTCGTGCAGCGCTTGGGCAAGGGCGGCGAACTGGCTGATCTCGGCGGTGCTGACGGCCATCTCGACCCGGGTCTCCTCCCGATCGGAATCGAAGTCCGAGGAGGATGACAGCAACCCGTGCAGGTCCTGGAAGAAGTCGGCCATCACCATCGCCGCGAACCGGTATTTACCGGCCACGGATCTGGGGGTCAGGACTTGTTCCATGCCTCCATTTTAGTCGAACACCAAAGCGATTTCGAATCACTATCAGGTGATTAATTGAAGATCAACTCGCGCCGTAGGTTACCCCTGAAGCAAAAGGAGCGGGTCGGTGGTGGGCGGGCGCGCCCCCAAGAGGGCAGGCCCCAGCCTGCCCCTAATCTGCCCGCATTTGTGCCAGAGGCTCACGGGTCAAGGGTCGAAGATCCAGCGAAGCCGGACGCGAAGCGTCCTTGAGGCGTGAGTAGGCGCAAATAAACTGCGCCCGCCCACCACAGACCCGCCCACCTAAGGACCCACCAGCCGCACCCCGTCATCCCACGGCGCCAGGCAGTCCAGATAAACCATGTCCCACCAGCGCCCAGCCAGGTGCATCTGCCCCCGAGCCACTCCCACCCGCTGGAAGCCGTTCCGCTCCAGCACCCGCAACGAGCCCGGATTGTCGGGCCGCACATACGCCTCCACCCGATGCATGCCGAGGGAGCCGAACGCGAGGTCCAACGCCTGCCGCACAGCCTCGGTGGTCACGCCCTGACCGGAGTGCTCGGCATCCACCCAATAACCGAGGGTCGCGCTGCGAATATGCCCTCGGGTGAACGAAAGGCTCAGCGCGCCGACCAGGTCACCGGCCAGCTCGATCACACCGAACCACCGGGAGCCGGACGCCACCGCGGCGAGCACGGCGGTGATCCATTCGTCCCGCTCGGAATCGCTGTCGCACGAAGGCTCGCCCATCGGGACCATGCCGTACAGGTGCGGCACATTGCGCCTGGTCAGCTCGCGTAGCGGTACCCGATCCCGTTCGGTGATCGTGCGTAACGCGACCTGACTCATCGCTCCCCCAGTCCCGGACCGCCGTGATCCGACCTTGAGCATGCCTGATCACGGCGGTTCGGGCGATACCTAGCGAATACCACCGAGCAAAGTCATCACCCTCGGCTTGATCGCCAGCATGATCCCGGCGAACACCAGGCACAGCACGGCGAGCACGCCGAAGTACAGCTCCTCGCTGTTCTCGTCGTACAGCTTCACCACCTGACCACCGACGCCCAGGCCCAGCGCGGCGGCCAGGAACCAGATGGCCAGGATCTGCGACTTGAACGCCTCCGGCGCCAGCTTCGTGGTCACCGACAGACCCACCGGAGACACCAGCAGCTCACCGACGGTCAGGATGCCGATCATGACGACCAGCCAGAGAATGTTGATCTTCTCGCCGTCCGCGGCGGTGGCGGTGGCCAGCACCAGAACCAGGTAGGACACGCCCGCCAGGCTCAGGCCGGCGGCGAACTTGGTCGCCGTGGTCCACTGCCGGTCGCCGAACTTCAGCCACACCGCGGCGATGATCGGCGCGAAGACCACGATGTACAGCGGGTTGAAGGACTGGAACCAGCCGGCCGGCATCTCCCAGCCGCCGACGAACAGGTCGACCCGCTCCTCCACCCAGATGGGAAGCAGGCTGGCCTGCTGTTCGAAGAGCAGCCAGAACAACGCCGCACCCAGGAAGAACGGGATGTAGCCGTAGATCCGCTTACGCTCCACGTCGGACACCTGAGTGCTGCGGATCATCACGGTGAAGTAGCCGATGGGCAGCACGATGGACAGCCCGGTCACCACGTAGCCGATGTGCGTCGGGTCGAACCAGCCGAGGACGTACATCAGCACCACGAGCGCGGCGACCGCCGCTGCGGCGAGGCCGACCTGGCCGTAGGCCTTCCCCTTCTGCTCGGGGCGCAGCGGGTTGGACGGGGCCAGGCCCGCGTTGCCCATCCGATTCTTACCCACCACGTACTGGATCAGGCCGATCGCCATACCGATGGCCGCGGCACCGAAACCCCAGTGCCAGTTGACCTTCTCGCCGAGGTAGGAGGTGACGATCTGACCGAGGAACGCGCCGCCGTTGACTGCCATGTAGAAGATGGTGAAACCGGAGTCCCGGCGCTGGTCCTCCTTGGAGTACAGCCCGCCCACGATGCCGGAGATGTTCGGCTTCAGCAGACCGGTACCGATGACCAGGAACAACACGCCCAGGTAGAGCGAGGTCTCCTTGAACGGGGTGGCCAGGCAGATATGGCCGAGCATGATGACCACGCCGCCCCAGAAGGTGCACCAGCGCTGCCCGACGACCCGGTCGGCCAGCCAGGCGCCACCGATACCGGACAGGTAGATCGCCGAGCCGTAGATCGAGACGAGCGAGGCCGCGTCGCCCTTGGCGAAGCTCAGCTCGTGCACCAGATACAGCGCCAGGATCGCGCGCATACCGTAGTAGGAGAAGCGCTCCCACA
The DNA here is from genome assembly GCA_003600225.1 of Pseudonocardiaceae bacterium YIM PH 21723. Lineage (GTDB taxonomy): Bacteria > Actinomycetota > Actinomycetes > Mycobacteriales > Pseudonocardiaceae > QZFT01. Next base: position 84,021 of record QZFT01000032.1, on the reverse strand, counting down.
TCTCGGTGAAGAACAGGGTGGACAAGCCGCCAGGGTGACCGAAGAACTGCCGGTCGTTGACCGGCTGCCCCTCAGCGGCATTCACAACAGCGGACACCAGGGAACCTCCCATCGCTGACGCGCCTCTTTGCGCGTACAGGGGGCCGCGCGCAGGTCCCACAACCTGCGCGCGGATCAGCTAGTCCCCTACCTTACGACCAGGTAACACCGCCGAATGCAGTCCGGATCTAGTGGATTCCCTGCATCAATCGAGTGATCCTTCCGCGCATCAGCCAGACCACGACGGCCATGACCCCGGCGAAGCCGAAGAGCACCAGGAAGAAGGCCTGTTCGGTCTCCGGTGAGTACAACCGGGAGGCCTGGGCGAAGATGCCGTCGCCGGCCGCGGTGAACATCCAGAACATGGCCACCGCCTGGCTCTGGTACGCCTTCGGCGCCAGCTTGGTGGTGACCGACAGGCCGACCGGGGTGATCAGCAGCTCGCCGATCGTCAGCACCACGATCATGCCGATCAGCCACAGCGGGCTGACCTTCTCCCCCGGCGTGACGAACACGCCGAGCGACAGCATCCCGTAGGCGATGCCGACCAGCCACAGCGCCTGGGAGAACTTGGCGGGGGTGCTCGGCTGCCTGCTGCCCAGCCGGGTCCACAGCAGGGCCAGCAGCGGGGCGATCACGATGACGCCGAACGGGTTGACGTTCTGGAACACGCTGGGCAGCAGTTGCACGCCGAACAGCGTGCTCACCCTGGTCTCGGAGAACGCGGTCAGCACGGTGGGCTGCAGGTCGGCCAGGCCCCAGTACACGGCGATGGCCATGGCCAGTGGGATGTACGCGTACAGCCGGCTGCGTTCGAGGTCGTCGACGCGCGGGTCGCGGATCATCACCACCAGGTAGCCGGCGGGCAGCACGACGGTGAGGATGGTGATCAGCCAGGTGATGCCGTCCGCGTTCAGCCAGCCCAGGAAGTGCATGGCGACCAGGACGGCGGCGGTGCCGAAGGCGATCCCGATCAGCCGGGCGGTCACCGCGGTGCGCTCCTGCTCGGACAGCGGGTTGCCGGGGCCGTCGACCGGGCCGAGGCGCTTGCCGCCGAGCAGGTACTGGGCGAGGCCGATGGCCATGCCCACCGCGGCCGCGGCGAAGGCGACGTGGAAGCCGACGTCCACCCGCAGCCAGTCGGTGATGGTCTGGCCGAGCAGCGAGCCGACGTTCACCGACATGTAGAAGATGGTGAAACCGGCATCCCGCCGGGTGTCCTCCTTGCTGTACAGGTTGCCGACCAGCGTACTGATCGTCGGCTTGAGCAGGCCACTGCCCAGGATCATCAGGCCGAGGCCGATGTACAGCGAGGTCTCTTTGAACGGGGTGGACAGGCAGATGTGGCCCGCCATCATCGCCAGCGCACCGTAGGTGACGCACTTGCGGGGACCGAGGACCCGGTCGGCCAGCCAGCCGCCGATCACCGCCGTCAGGTACACCGAGGCGCCGTAGATACCGACGAAGGCGAACGCGGTGCCCTGGTCCCAGGCCAGGCCGCCCTTGCTCGTCTCGTGGTACAGGTACATCGCCAGGATGACGCGCATCCCGTAGAACGAGAAGCGTTCCCACATCTCGGTGAAGAAGAGCGTCGACAGGCCGCGTGGGTGCCCGAAGAACCCCCGGTCCTGGCCCGGTACGGGCTCCACACTGGTACTCATCGCTGAGTCCTCCCAGAAAAGCACATGCGCAGGGTTAGAACCCGAAGTTGACGATGTCCGCGCCGCGGACATCGTCAACTTCGGAACTGAATGGTCAGACTAGTGGACGCCCTGCATCGCAGTGGAGATCTTGCTGCGGATGCCGTAGACGATTCCACCGAGGATGAAGGCGGCGATGGCCAGGCCGAAGAAGTAGCCCGCCTCGTTGCCCTCGGTGTAGAACAGCGTCACCTGCGCGCCGATGCCCTGGCCCAGTGCGCTGGACAGGAAGAACAGCGCCATGGTCTGGCCCTTGAACGCCTCCGGGGCCAGCTTGGTGGTGACCGACAGGCCCACCGGGGAGATCAGCAACTCGCCGAGCGTCATGACCAGGGCCATGACCACCATCCACCAGATGCTGGGCTTGCCGGTCGAGACCAGGATGCCGATCGGCATGATCACGAACGCGGCGCCGATCAGCCACAGGGCCAGCAGGAACTTCATCGGGGTGGACGGCTGGCGCTTGCCCAGCTTCACCCACAGCAACGCCACCAGCGGCGCGAACAGCACCACGAACAGCGGGAAGAACGACTGGAACGTGGCCGGCGGGATGACCCAGCCGAAGATCGAGCGGTCCATCTTGGTGTCGGAGAACTCGACCAGCACGTTGCCCTGCTGCTCGTACAGCATCCAGAACAACGCGATGGACAGGAACAGCGGCATGTAGGCGAACAGCCGCGACCGCTCGGTGGCGGACACCTTGGGGCTGCGCAGCATCGTGGTGAAGTACAGCGCGGGCAGCACCACGGACAGGATGGTCACCAGCCAGCCGACGCCGGTCTTGTTCAGCCAGCCCAGGAAGTACATGCCGGTGAGGATCGCGGCGGCGATGACAACGATGACACCGATCCGTGCGGAGACGGTGGAGCGCTCCTGGGCGGACAGCGGGTTCACCGGGACCGCGGTGGTGGAACCGAGGCGGCCCTTGCCGAACATGTACTGCGCCAGGCCCAGTGCCATACCGACGGCGGCGACGCCGAAGGCCCAGTGATAGCCGAAGGACTTGCTGTCCGCCAGCCACGAGGTGATCGGCTGGCCGACCAGCGCACCGATGTTCACCGCCATGTAGAAGATGGTGAACCCGGAGTCGCGCCGGGCGTCGGCCGGTGCGTACAGGCTGCCGACCAGCGTGTTGATGGTCGGTTTCAGCAGGCCCGTGCCGATCACCAGGAACCCGATGCCCACGAAGAGCGAGGTGTCCTTGAACGGCGTGGCCAGCGCGATGTGACCGAGCATGATCAGCACCGCGCCGTACTGGGTGGTCTTCTGCGGACCGGTGATCCGGTCGGCCAGCCAGCCGCCGAGCACGCCGGACATGTAGATCGACGAACCGTAGATGCCGGCGAACACCAGGGCTTCGGACTTCGCCCAGCCCAGTCCGCCGTCCGCCAGCGCCGTGTACAGGTACAGCGCCAGCACTGCCTTCATGCCGTAGAAGGAGAAGCGCTCCCACATCTCGGTGAAGAACAGGGTGGACAGCGCTCGGGGCTGTCCGAAGAAGCTGCGGTCCACCTGAGTGCCGGTGGACTTGTCAGCAGTGGTAGTCAACGTGTCTCCCCCATTTCGTTCATGGTCACGTTGTAGTTAGGAAAACGTTTTCCGGCCGTGATCTCGGCCGAGAATGACACCGCCGGTGCAGACCCGAGGGTCTGCACCGGCGGTTTACTGCGGTTTTGTGGGTTAGTGCACGCCTCGCATGGCTTCGGACACGCGGCCCTTGATGCTGTAGACGATGACTCCGAGCACGAGGGCAGCGGCGGCCAGACCGAAGAAGTAGTTGGCCTCGTTGCCCTCGGTGTAGAACACGGTCAGCTGAGCGCCGACGCCCTGTCCCAGCGCGATCGCCAGGAAGAACAACGCCACCGTCTGCGCCTTGAACGCCTCCGGCGCCAGCTTGGTGGTGACGGACAGACCGACCGGGGACAGCAGCAGCTCGCCCGCGGTCATCACCAGCAGCATCGCGGCCAGCCACAGGACGTTCACCTTGTCGCCGGAGAGCAGGACGCCCACCGAGGTGATGACGTAGGCCAGACCGATCAGCCACAGCGCCAGCGAGAACTTGATCGGCGTGGTGGGCTGCCGGGTGCCGAGCCTGGTCCACAGGATGGCCAGGATCGGCGCCATGATGACGATGTAGAGCGGGTTCAACGCCTGGAACAACGCCGGCGGCATCTCCCAGCCGCCGATCAGCCGGTCCAGCTTGGTGTCCGCGAACGCGACCAGCACGGTGGACTGCTGCTCGAACAGCATGAAGAACAGCGCGATCGCCACGAACAGCGGCATGTAGGCGAACAGGCGCGACCGCTCGACGGCGGTCACCTGCGGGCTGCGCAGCATGGTGACGAAGTACAGCGTCGGCAGGATCACCGACATGATGGTGATCAGCCAGCCGACGCCGGCGGCGTCCAGCACTCCGGCCGCGTACATCGCGCCCAGAACCAGGACCGCGATGAACGCGATGATGCCGAGCCGGCCGCCGACCTTGCTCCGCTCTTCAGGAGAGAGCGGGTTCGGGGCGACGGCGGTGTGGACACCGATCCGGTTGCGGCCCAGCATGTACTGGGCGAGGCCCAGCGCCATACCGATCGCGGCGGCACCGAACGCCCAGTGGTAGCCGTAGCTCGGGCTGGCGGCCAGCCAGGCGGTCAGGATCTGTCCGACGAAGGCGCCGATGTTCACCGACATGTAGAAGATGGTGAAACCGGCGTCCCGGCGGGTGTCCTCCGGGCTGTACAGCGAGCCCACCAGGCTGTTGATCGTCGGCTTCAGCAAGCCGGTACCGATGACCAGGAAGAAGATGCCGATGTAGAGCGACACGTCCGCGAACGGCGTCGCGAGGGCGATGTGGCCGAACATGATCAGCAGTGCGCCGTACTGGGTGGTCTTCTGCGGACCGGTGACCCGGTCCGCCAGCCAGCCACCGAGCACGCCGGACATGTAGATCGCCGAACCGTAGATACCGACGAACATCAGGGCGAGTGGCTTGTCCCACCCAAGGCCGCCCTTGTCGATCGCCGTGTACAGGTAGAGCGCGAGAACGGCACGCATGCCGTAGTAGGAGAAGCGCTCCCACATCTCGGTAAAGAACAACGTGGACAGGGCACGGGGCTGTCCGAAGAACCCACTGTCACTGTGGGTGCCGGCGGGCTGGGGTCCGCCGTGCGCGCTGGTAGACGTACTCAACGCAGTGGTCCTCTCTCGACACTGCCAAATCCGGGGAGCAAGGCGCAGGGACGGAAAGTTCCCCCGGATATGCAGGGCACGCGGTACCAGTCCTCCCTTGGCACCGCGCTGCTTGGCGCCACTCTACGGGTGAGTAGCACCACCTCAAGCCCGCAGACGGCCGTGTCTATGTATCCAAACGGAGCAACTCCACCCCCAGGAATCCCTCCGGCGGACCGTTTACCTCCACATTCAGTGATATGGAGGCCCCGTCCGGGGTATCACCTCACTGAGTTGTCGGTATGTGATCGTTACCCGTTGGTCAACCGGCGCAGCACGTGCCTGGCTACCCATCCTTACGGATTAATCACGACGCCGGGATTCCCACTTCTGGGCGGGGTTGTACAACGGGCGAGAAACATTAGTGGTTCTTGGTACCTCACTCTTCCGCTTACGACTACTGTCGCCGGACGAAAGTCAGGGGAGGTGGGCCGTGGCACGTCGTCACGCGACACTGGTGGAAGTGGCCAGACATTCCGGCGTCTCGTTGGCGACCGCATCACGGGTGCTGAATGGAAGCAGCCGCCAGGTCAGTCAGGCATTGCGAGACCGGGTACTCGCCAGCGCGCGGGAACTCGGCTACGTGCCGAACGCCTCCGCGCAGGCGTTGGCCCGCAACAGCAGCACGCTGTTCGGGCTGATCGTGCATGACATCACCGACCCGTACTTCTCCAGCATCGCCGCTGGGGTGTCGCGGGTCACCGAGCAGGCGGGCCTGGTGGTCGTGCTCGGCATGACCAACCGGGAGCCGGACAGGGAGTTGTCCCTCCTCGCGACGCTGCGCGCGCACCGGGCACGGGCCGTGGTGATCGCCGGATCGCGGACCGCGAGTGAGACCGACATCCAGCGGCTCACCGCCGAGATCGACGCCTTCGTCGATCAGGGCGGGCGGGTCGCCTGTATCTCCCAGCCGGGACTGCCCGCCGACACGGTGGTCCCGGAGAACCAGCCCGGAGCGGAGGCCCTGGCCACGGCGCTCGCCGAGCAGGGTCACCGTCGCTTCGCGGTGCTCGCCGGGCCGCCGGACCTGCTGACCGCGAGCCAGCGGCTGGCCGGATTCCGCACCGGCCTGGCCACCGCGGGCATCGAACTGCCGGATTCAGCCGTGGTGCACGGGGATTTCACCCGCGAGGCCGGATATCAGGCCGCGCTGGAACTGATCGAGCGGCGGACCGGTGCCACCTGTGTGTTCGCCGTCAACGACGTGATGGCGCTCGGCGCACTGGGCGCGTTCCGTGAACGCGGCCTGGATGTGCCGGGTGACGTATCGCTGTCCGGATTCGGCGACATCCCACCGCTGCGCTACATCACCCCGGCGCTGACCACGGTGCGGCTGCCCATCGAGGAGCTCGGCGAACGTGCCGCGCTGCTCGCGCTGGGCGAGGGCACCGACACCGGCACGGAACGGCAGATCGTCCGGATCGGCGCGGAGGTCGTCCTGCGGGCCAGCACCGCCGCCCCCACCGGACCCGGCCTGGCCTAGTCCTCATCCGAAGGTGGCGATGTCCGGGCGCATTCCTTGGCCGAACATCGCCACCTTCGGGACCTGAGGTTTTCCGTTTACCGGGACTCACCGGTGAAATCGGCGTGCGGTGCGCGAACGGACCAGTACACTGACCGGGCGAGTCAGTAGATTCCTCTTGAGGAGTGATCCTTTTCGTGCGCGATGCGCAATCGCCTGGTGACAGTAGTCGGCCGGGAGAGAGTCCCGGCTGTTCTCATAGTGCTAGTCCCGGCGCCCCGGTAGGCAATCGATGAACGCCGCGCTGTTGACGGACAGTGTCCACGTGGCTACCGAATTCCTGTCCGGCCCTTGGTCCAGTGTGCTCGGCCTGGTGGTCGTCCTGGTGCTCACCCTGCTCACCGCGGTGTTCGTCGCGGCCGAGTTCGGGTTGTCCGCACTGGAACGCAGTCAGGTGGAGAGCCACGTCCAGCGGGTCGGAGATCGTGCGGCGGGCCGCGTCGCCCGGGCTCACCGCAACCTGTCCTTCAACCTGTCCGGCGCGCAGCTGGGTATCACGATCACCACGATCACCACCGGTTACATCGCCGAACCGGCGATCTCCGGGCTGCTCGGACCGTGGCTGACGGCGCTCGGCCTGCCGGAGTCGTGGGTCTCGCCGATCACCGTGGTGGTCGCGCTGCTGCTGGCCACCACGCTGTCCATGGTGCTCGGCGAGCTGGTGCCGAAGAACCTGGCGATCGCCGCGCCGTTGCAGACCGCCCGCGCGGTGGCCGGCTTCCAGTCGGTGTTCTCCACGACGTTCCGCTGGCTGATCCACCTGCTCAACAGCTCGGCCAACATCATCGTGCGCCGGATGGGCATCGAGCCCGCCGACGAACTGCAATCCGCGCGATCCCCGCAGGAGCTCAGCTCGCTGGTCCGCTCCAGCGCCGAGCGGGGCACCCTGGACCAGGGCACGGCGACGCTGCTGGACCGCTCGCTGCGGTTCACCGAGCGCACCGCCGAGGACCTGATGACGCCGCGGGTGAAGGTCGAGGCGCTCAAGCAGGAGAACACCGTGCTCGACCTGATCGACGTCGCGGTGCGCACCGGTTTCTCCCGATTCCCGGTGTACGACCGGGATCTGGACGAGATCTCCGGCATGGTGCACGTGAAGCAGTCGTTCGGCGTGCCGAAGGACGAACGCGGCCGGACCACGGTCGGCTCACTGGCCCGGCCGGTGCCCCGGGTACCGGAGACCCTCGAAGCCGAGCCGCTGCTGCGCAGGCTCCGGGAGACCGGCCTGCAGGTCGCCCTCGTCATCGACGAGTACGGCGGCACCGCGGGCCTGGTCACCATGGAGGACCTGGTCGAGGAGATCGTCGGCGACGTGCGCGACGAGCACGACCGCTACGAGGCGGCCACCGTGCGGCCGCTGGGCCGCAACAGCTGGATGGTGTCCGGCCTGCTGCGCTTCGACGAGGTCTTCGACGCCACCGGATTCCGGATGCCGGACGGCGACTACGAAACCCTGGCCGGCCTGGTGCTGGCCCGGCTGGGCAAGATCCCGGCCGTCGGCGACGAGACCAGAGTGGACGGCTGGCGGATCACCGTGATGGCCATGGACAAACACCGGGTCGCGGAACTGCGCGTGACCCGTCTGCCGAGTGCGGACCTCACCGAGATCATCGGTGCCGAGGTCGCGGCCAAGACCGGGGTGGTGGCCCGATGAGCATCGTGCCCTCACTGCTGTTCGCCGCGTTCCTGTTGCTGGGCAACGCCTTCTTCGTCGGTGCCGAGTTCGCCATCATCACCGCCCGCCGGGACCGCCTGGACGGGCTCGCCGAGCGCGGCAGCGCCGCGGCGCGCACGGTGATGAAGGCGGGCAGCCAGCTGCCGCTGCTGATCGCCGGTGCCCAGCTGGGCATCACCATCTGCTCGCTGGGACTCGGTGCGCTGGCCGAACCCGCGGTGGCCTCCGCGCTGGAGATCCCGCTGCACGCGGTCGGCCTGTCCGGCACGGTGGCGCACGCGATCGCCTTCGCGGTGGCCCTGCTGATGGTCGTCTACCTGCACACCGTGCTGGGTGAGATGGTGCCGAAGAACGTGGCCCTCGCGGGTCCGGAGCGCACCGCGTTGATCCTGGTCCCGGCGCACTACGCCTTCTGCAAGCTGGTGGAACCGGTGCTGAACGCGTTCACCGTGGTGTCCAACCTGATCCTGCGGCTGCTGAAGGTCGACCCCAAGGACGAACTGGAGTCGGCGTACACCCCGGACGAGTTCGCCGAACTGCTCACCGAGTCCCGGCGGGAAGGCCTGCTCGACGACGCCGCGCACCGGCGCCTCGACATGACGCTGCGCTCCGGCCAGCGGACGGTGGCCGACGTGCTGGTGCCGATGGCCGAGCTGACCTCCGTGCCGGAGCGGCCCACCATCGGCCAGATCCAGGAGGCGGTCACCGCGACCGGTTACTCCCGGTTCCCGGTCCGCTCGCAGGGCGGTCAGCTGGTCGGCTACGTGCACGTCAAGGACGTCCTGGAACACGCGGACGAGCCGGAGGACACTCCGCTGCCCGCCTCCCGGGTGCGTGGCCTGCCGGAACTGCCCGCCGACGCGCGCCTGGACGAGGCGCTGAGCGCGCTGCGCCGGGCACACAGCCACCTGGCCAAGGCGGTGTCCACCTCGGGCACCGTGCTCGGCGTGGTGGCCATGGAGGACCTCCTCGAGGAGTACGTGGGCACCGTCCACGACGGCACCCACACCACCCAGCCGGCACCCGCCTAGTGCTGTCCCGCGGTCGGCGAGGTCCGGGCTCCGGACCTCGCCGACTTCGCACTACTGCAACCGTGCACTCACAAGGCGTAACTGAGCGCTACATCGGGTGGAAATGTATTCCCCAAAGGGTGACATGTAATCGTCCTGTGACCCATACTTGGCCCGAATGGCCCTGCGTCCACTACAACTTGTAGACGGGCATGGCTGGCGGGGCCTATTCGCGTGACTTGGGTGCGGGAGAGGCGATGGCTGGGCGTCGACGGGCGGATGAGCGCGGGAACAGTGGCTTCCGGGTACCCGGGCATCGCGCGGCAGGCAGTCGCCGGACCGTGGCCGCGTGGCCCATCGCCCTGGTGGTGACCCTCGTGGTCTGCACCCTCGGCTACGTCGGCTACCACCACCTGTCCGCCAGGCTGCAGATGCGTGCGGTCGCCGCGCAGGCCGGGTGCGTCACCGGGTCGATGCCGCTGCGCATCGTCGTGTCGCCGAGCATCGAGGACCCCATCCGCAAGGCCGTCAGCCACTGGAACGCGGAGAAGACCGTGGTGCAGGACCGCTGCGTCCTCGTCGAGGTCACCGCGCTGGACGCGCCCACGGTGCTACAGGCACTGCAGGCCGGCTGGGACACCGCCAAGCTCGGCCCGCGGCCCGCCGCCTGGATTCCGGAGTCCGGCTACTGGACCGGCAAACTGGACGACAGCAAGATCACCGGCAGCAAGCCCAGCTCGGTGGCGATCAGCCCGGTGGTCCTGGCCGCGGCGAAGGACGCGGGCACGGCCATGCAGGACAAGCCGTTCGGCTGGGCCCAGCTCCCGGAGCTCGCCGGCGGCGGCTGGGACCGCTTCGGCCAGCCGGACTGGGGCGCCTTCACCCTGGGCATGCCGGATCCGGCGGCCAACACCGCCAGTTCACTGGCCCTGCAATCCATGCTGGCCGGTGACCAGACGGCGGTCACCCCCGAGCAGACGCAGAGCCCGGCCGTGCCGAAGCTCGCCACCGGCACCACCGGCCGGGACGACCTGCGCACCACGCTGCAGAACATCGCCGACGCCGAATCCCCCACGTCCTCGCCCTACGACGTGGCCCCGGTGCTGGAGGTCGACCTGCTGCGCCGCAACCTGGGCACCGACGGCGGCTTCAAGCCCGGCACTCCCCTCGCCGAGATCCTGCCCACCGGCCCCAACGTGGTCGCCGACTTCCCGTTCGTCTCGCTGGCCATGGACGACGCCTCCGGCAGGCTGCCCAGGGCGGCCACCCGGTTCGGCGCGTACCTGCACGAGCCCCGGCAGCAGGCCCTGTTCACCGGCGCCGGGCTGCGCGTCCCCGGATCGGACGCCAAACCGGCGAAGACCCCGGGCCTCGGCTGGCCCGCACTGCCGGCCACCGCGCCCGTCGCCGATCCGGCGGTCGCCGACGCACTGCACGGCGTGTGGGCCGGCGCGGGCAGTGGCAGCCAGTCCGCCACGCTGCTGGTGGAGAGTTCCGAACGGATGGCCGCCGACCGCGGCGACGGCAGGCCCGGCCTGGACTGGGCCCGCGACGCGGTGCGCTCGGTGACGGCCAAGGCCACCACCGGCCGCCTCGGGCTGTGGGAGTTCAGCGAGAAACTGGACGGCGACCACCCGTACCGGCCCCTCGTCGGCCTGCGGTCCGTGGCCGAGGCGAAGGACCCCGTCATCGGCGCGCTCGACGGCCTCAAGGCCGAACGCCGCGGCCTGCTGACCAGCGCGGTCCTGGCGAGCTATCAGACGGCAGCCGAGACGTACCAGCCCGGCAGCACCAACCGCCTGGTAGTGATCGCCGACGGTTTCAACAGCGACAGCTTCCTGCTGGACAACCTGCGCCAGGCGCTGCTCGACGTGAAGAAGGACGACCGTCCGGTGCACATCGACTTCCTGATCCTCGGTGGCCAGGACAACAAGCCCAAGCTGGACGCCGTGGCGGAGGTGACCGGCGGCTCGGTGACCTTCACCGACGGCCCCGGCCTGACCCCCGCCCTCGCCAAACTCCTCGGCCAGTAACGCAAGCATGGGCACCTTGCTCGCGTCTGATGCGAGCAAGGTGCCCATGCTTGCATTCAGCGTCCGTTAGTCAGCGGAGCCGAACCAGCGGGACAGGGCGGCATCCAGTCCCGCCTGATCATCGCCCGCCCAGGCGACGTGGCCGTCCGGGCGCAGCAGTACGGCGGCGACATCCAGTTCCTCGCTGACGTCCACCACGTGATCGACCCGGCCCGCGTACCCGCTCGCCGACAGCGCCCCGCCCTGGTCCAGCAGCAGACCGCGCCCCTCGTGCAGCAGTTCGTACAACCTGCCCTGCTTCAGCGGAATGTCCCGCTGCCGCTTACCCACGAGGGGGTCCTCCGAGCCGAGGTCGTACCGGACGTTGATCGCGATGATCTTCTCGGTCAGGTACCGGCTGACCACCTCGAAGTCCATCAGCTCGGAGAGCAGCCTGCGCACCGCCTGCGGCCCGGGCGCGGTGGACATCAGCTCGGCCTGCGCCCTGGTGTTGTCCAGCACCGCCGCCGCCACCGGGTGCCGCTCGGCCTCGTAGCTGTCCAGCAGGTCCTCCGGTGCCCAGCCGCGCAGCGTGGCGGCCAGCTTCCAGCCCAGGTTGAAGGCGTCCTGCACGCCCAGGTTGAGGCCCTGGCCGCCCATCGGCGGGTGCACGTGAGCCGCGTCGCCCGCCAGGAACACCCGGCCGTCGCGGTACCGCTCGGCCTGCCGGGTGCCGTTCCCGAAGCGGGACAGCCAGACCGGCGAGTGCACGCCGAAGTCGGTACCCGCGTAGGCGATCAGCTGCCGCTTCACCTCCTCCAGGGTGGGCACCGCGCCGCGGTCCTCCACCACGTCGGCGGCGGGCACCACGAGCCGGAATCCCCCGGTCCCGGTCGGCCCGACGCCGAAGTGCTTCTCGGTCTCCCGGACCCTGGTCATCACCGGGAGCACCTCCTCGTACGGCACTCCGATCTCCAGCTCGGCCAGCAGCGTGTCCTTCGTGGACGGTTCACCGGGGAAGCCGATGCCGAGCAGTTTGCGCACCGCGCTGCGGCCGCCATCCGCGCCGACCAGGTACCGCGCCCGCAGCGTCGTGCCGTCGGACAGCTCGGCGGTGACCCCGTCGGTGTCCTGGCTGACTCCGGTCACCGCGCAGCCCCGCCGGATCCGCACACCGGCCTCCAGGGCGTGCTCGGTCATCAGCCGCACCGTGATGGGCTGCGCGAGTCCGAGCGCGTACGGGTGTGTGGTGTCCAGCCGCTCGGGCGTCGGCTTCGGGATCGCCGCGAAGAAGCCGCCGAGCGGATGCGTGGTGCCCGCCTCCAGGAACCGGTCGACCAGGCCACGCTGGTCCAGGATCTCGATGGACCGGGAGTGCATGCCCAGCGAACGGACCACCTTGGTCGGTTCCTCGTCTCGCTCCAGGATCTGTACCTCTACACCGTGCAGCCGTAGTTCGCTCGCCAGCATCAGCCCGGTGGGTCCTGCCCCCACCACCAGAACGTCGATCATGATCCCCCTCATATCTGCAGGTGAGGGCGATAGTGTGCGGTACACCCGGGGTCTTGCCACAAGCCCCCCGACCGGGTATACGTTGAAGTGGGAAGGGAATGTGTTCCCCGCCGCCGCTGTTGAATCGGGTCATGGCAGACACCAACGTTGAGTTCAGCCCCTCCGACTGGGTGCAGGACCAGACGAAGCAGATCCTGGAAACCGGAACCACCGAGAGCGTGGACATCTACGGCATGCCCGTGGTGTTGATGACCCTGCGCGGCGCCAAATCCGGCAAGCTGCGCTACACCCCGGTGATGCGTGTCGAGCACAACGGCAGCTACGCCATCGTGGCGTCCAAAGGCGGAGCTCCGGAACACCCGAGCTGGTACTACAACATCAAGGCGCACCCGGAGTTCCCGCTGCAGGACGGCACCGTGACCAAGGACTACGTGGCCCGCGAGGTCGACGGCGCGGAGCGTGCCGAATGGTGGGAGCGCGCGGTCAAGGCCTTCCCCAACTACGCCGAGTACCAGGAGAAGACCGACCGCAAGATCCCGGTTTTCGTGATCGACCCCAAGTCCTAGTCGAGCATTTTCTGCAGATTCTGCGTACGTTCGGGGAGAAATCCGCGACGGGGCAGAATCTGCAGAAAATGGTGGTGTAGATGCTGGACGACCGGACGTTGATCGAGGGACGGATCAACCGGGTACTGGGTGAGCGGATCAAACCCGCCCAGTACGCGGACTTCGCACCGGCCGAGATCGCCGTCTGGCAGGCCCCGGACGAGCCGGTGCCGGTCGCGGAGGCCCTGGCCGCCGACTACTCCCCCGCCGCCGCGGGTGACCGCTGGGGGCCGCCGTGGAGCACCACCTGGCTGCGGGTGGACGTCACCGTGCCGGCGGGCGACGGCGTCGAGCTGATCATCGATATCGGCTTCGATGAGGGGAAGACCGGCTTCCAGTGCGAGGGCCTGGTGTACCGGGCCGACGGCACCCCGGTGAAGGGACTCAACCCCCGCAGCCAGTGGGTCCTGCCGGACGGCCCCGGGCAGCACCGCTACTTCGTGGAACTGGGGGCGAACCCGGAGCTGCTCAGCCACCCGATGTTCCGGCCGACCCAGCTGGGTGACAAGGCGACGGCGGGCACCGATCCGCTGTACCGCTTCGCCCGGGTGGGCACCGCGACCCGGAACACCGAGGTCTGGGAGCTGGTCCAGGACTTCGAGGTGCTGAACCAGCTGATGCACGAGCTTCCGATGGACGGCCCGCGCCGCCACGAGGTGCTGCGCGCCATGGGCCGGGCCATCGACCGGGTCGACCTGACCGATGTCCCCGGTACCGCGACCGCCGCCCGCGCGGAGCTGGCCGAGGTGCTCGCCAAGCCCGCGCACGCCAGCGCGCACCGGATCACCGCGACCGGGCACGCGCACATCGACTCGGCCTGGCTGTGGCCGGTGCGCGAGACCATCCGCAAGGTCGCCAGGACCACCGCGAACGTGGTGGACCTGATGGACCGCGACCCGGACTTCGTGTTCTCCATGTCCCAGGCCCAGCAGCTGGCCTGGATCCGGGATCACCACCCCCTGGTGTTCGCCAGGGTCAAGGAGAAAATCCACAAAGGACAGTTCGTGCCGGTGGGCGGCATGTGGGTGGAGTCGGACACCAACATGCCCGGCGGTGAGGCGATGGCCCGCCAGTTCACCCACGGCAAGCGGTTCTTCGCCGAGGAGTTCGGCATCGAGACCAATGAGGTGTGGCTGCCCGATTCATTCGGCTACAGCGCCGCGCTCCCCCAGCTGGTCCGGCTCAGCGCCTCTCGCTGGTTCCTGACGCAGAAGATCTCCTGGAACCAGACCAATCGGTTCCCGCACCACACCTTCTGGTGGGAGGGCATCGACGGCACCCGGATCTTCACCCACTTCCCGCCGGCAGACACCTACAACTCGGAACTGTCCGGCCAGGACCTGGCCCGCGCCTCCAAGCAGTACGCGGAGAAGGGCCGGGCCAACAGCTCCCTGGTCCCGTTCGGCCACGGCGACGGCGGTGGCGGGCCCACCCGGGAGATGCTGGCCCGCGCGCAGCGGCTGGCCGACCTGGAGGGCTCGCCCAAGGTGCGGATCGCCGCGCCCGCCGAGTTCTTCCGCGAGGCCGAGGCGGAGTATCCGCAGGCACCGGTGTGGGTCGGCGAGCTGTACCTGGAGTTCCACCGCGGCACCTACACCAGCCAGGCCAAGACGAAACAGGGCAACCGGCGCAGCGAGCACCTGCTGCGCGAGGCCGAACTGTGGGCGGCGACCGCGACCATCCGGCACGGCGCCGAATACCCCTACGAGCGCCTGGACCGGCTGTGGAAGGCCGTGCTGCTGAACCAGTTCCACGACATCCTGCCCGGCTCGTCGATCGCCTGGGTGCACCGTGAGGCCGAGCAGCAGTACGAGCGGATCGCCGCCGAACTGGCCGAGATCACCGCCGCCGCGCAGCAGGCCCTGGCCGGCAGCGGCGAGCAGGAGATCGTGTTCAACGCCGCGCCGCACGAGCGGTCCGGGGTGGCCGGCGGCGGAGCGGGCCCACGCACCCCGGACCGGCTGGCCACGCCGTCCCGGCACGCCGACGGCTTCCTGCTGGACAACGGCACCCTGCGGGTGGTCGTCGGCACCGACGGCACACTGCGCTCGGTCCGCGACCTGCGCACCGACCGGGAGGTGCTGTCCGGTCCCGGGAACCTGCCGCAGCTGCACACCGACTTCCCGAACGCCTGGGACGCGTGGGACCTGGATTCGTTCTACCGCAACGAGGTCACCGATCTCCTCGACGCCGAGGTGACGGCGGGCAGCGACCACGTGATGGTGGTGCGCGAGTTCGGCGGCTCCCGGATGAGCCAGCTGATCAGCGTCTCCGGCGGCCAGATCGACATCCTCACCGAGATCGACTGGCAGGAGAGCGAGAAGATCCTCAAGCTCGCCTTCCCCCTGGACGTGCGCACCGAATGGTCCTCCTCGGAGACCCAGTTCGGCCACATCAAGCGGCCCACCCACGCCAACACCAGCTGGGACGCCGCGAAGTTCGAGATCTGCGCGCACCGCTGGCTGCACCTGGCCGAACCCGGCTACGGGGTGGCGTTGATCAACGACTCCACCTACGGGCACGACGTGACCCGCACCGGCACGACCACCACCGCCCGGGTGTCGCTGCTGCGCGCGCCGCGCTACCCCGACCCGCAGACCGACCACGGCGTGCACCGGTTCCGGCACCGGCTCGTCCCCGGCGCCTCGATCTCCGACGCCGTGGTCGCCGGTTATCAGGTGAACCTGCCGGAACGCGCCGTCTACGGCACGCACGCGGTGACCCCGCTGGTCACCTGCTCCGACCCGGATGTGGTGGTGGAGGCGGTGAAACTGGCCGACGACCGCTCCGGTGACCTGGTGGTCCGGCTCTACCAGTCGACCGGCGCGCGTACCCGGGCTTCGCTGCGCATCGGATTCCCGTGCTCGGCGGTGTGGTCCACCGACCTGCTGGAACGGCGGTGGGACGAGACCGAGGACTACCCGGTCACCGACGACACCGTCGAGCTGTCACTGCGTGGCTTCGAGGTGCTGACCTTGCGGGTCGGCCGAGCGGAGTAGCTGCTCGAAGGAGATCGGCGGGTGGCCGGTGAGTTCCAAGACGTCACCGGTCACCGTCGCCACCTCGCCGTGGGCCATCGCCGTGTAGGTGGAAATCCACGCCTGCAGCTGCCAGTCCGGAGCGTTGTAGCCTGCCCGGGAGCGCGCGGCCTCCTCCAGGGTCTCCGCCTCGTAGCGCGTCTCCCGGCCGGTGACCGTGGTGATCAGCTCGGCGACCTCGTGCAGGCTCAGCGAATCCGGGCCGGTCAGGGTGTAGGTACGACCGACGTGCGGCTCCGGATCACCCAGCACGGCAGCGGCCGCGTCGGCGATGTCGTCCTGGGCGACCGCCGCGACCCGGCCATCGGCGGCCGGTCCGCGGATCACCCCATCCGGACCGGCGAGCCCGGGCAGGAAGTCGGCGTAGAAGTTGTCCCGCAGGAAGGTGTACGCCAGGCCGGTGCCCCGGATGAGCTCCTCGGTCGCCGCGTGTTCCCTGGCCAGGGTGAAGGTGGCCGTCGGGCTCGCGCCGTAGAACGACACGTAGATCAGGTGGCCGACGCCCGCCGCGACCGCACCCTCAACGAAACTCCGGTGCGTCGTGAGCCGGTCGGCGGCCTCCGGCGCGGACACCATCAGCACGGTGCCGGCACCGGTCAGCGCCTCGGTGACCGCGTCGCGATCGCGGTAGTCCGCGACGGCGACTTCGGCACCGGCCAGCCGCGGCGCGCGGGAGGCGTCGCGAACGATCAGCCGTTGCGCGTTGCCCGCCGCTGCCAGGCGACGGGCCACCCGGCCACCGAGCTGCCCGGTCACCCCGGTCACCCCGGTCACCGCGATCATGGTCATGCGGCCAGGCTAGTCCGAGTGCAGGGCGCCGGCGAAGGCGGCGATCACCGCGAGCCGGCGCCCGGCGTCGGAGCGCACCGGGTACACGGTCTCCAGGTGATAGAAGGTGCCGCCCTTCCCGTTGGTGTGCCTGCCCTGCGGGTTGATCGTGGCACCCAGATCGGGGTAATTGCTCCCGTCGAACAGGTCCGTGGAGATGCCCGCCGCGTTCATCAACCCGGCGAGTTCCTCCTGCGCGGGACCCGGTTCCGCGGTTCCGTTGCTCAGCACCGCCTCCGGGTAGTCGGGCCGGGCGGAGAACCCGTGCACCTGGACCACGTGCGTGTCCTCTGTGGTGAAGTTGGTGTGGATCTTGTGGAACAGGCTGGTGTAGCTGCGGGCCATGTCGGCCACCGGGTCCTCGCGGCCATTGGCGTAGCGGTGGGTTCCGGCCATCGCGAACATCTTGGCGTCGACGGCCCGGAACAGCTCCACACCCAGTTCCTCGGAGAACGTGTCGTGGAACGGATGCGGCACCTCGACCGCCACGTTCGCCTCGGCCGGCTCGCCCTCGTAACGCAGGATGTACAGCCCCCAGCAGCGCGCGCACGGTTCCTGTTCCGAGGCGACCAGGTAGCGGCGGTCGCTGACGGTGTCCCGGACCCATTCCAGGTTGTAGCCGAACTCGCGCAGCTCGGCGGTCGCCCGCAACCGGTCGGGGCGGGTTCCCCGGTTCGCCCTGCGGAAGGCGGCGATCATCGTCGCCACGTCGTCCTCGGAGTCCTCGTCCCAGTGGTAGGCGCCGGAGTTCTCGGTACGCGGCATGCGGTCGCGATACGCGAGCACGAAGGCCGCCAGGTCACGGTCGATCGGTGCGTCCTGCACCGCCGACGCATTGGGGACAGCGATCAGCAGGACACCGGCTCCCATCAACGCGACACAGCGCACTACCCAGGATGTCCATCTCAACATAACTCAGGGGAGCACGATCATGACCGACCCCTCAATCAACCAGAGGTCGACGAATTTCACCGTAATGAATTCAGTCAGCGGATGGGGACGACCAGCGGGCGGCCGGTGCGCGGGTGTTCCAGGACGTCCACCGGCTGGCCGTAGACCTCGCCGACCAGGTCGGCGGTGAGCACCAGTTTGGGCTCGTCGCAGGCGATGAGTCTCCCCTTTGCCAGCACGGCGATCCGGTCCGCGTAGGCGGCGGCCAGGGACAGGTCGTGCAGCACGACGACCACGGTCCGGCCGGCCCGCGCCAGCGTGGCGGCGGTGCGCAGCACCTGCTCCTGGTAGCGCAGGTCCAGGGCCGCGGTCGGCTCGTCGAGCAGCACGACCGGCGTCTGCTGGGCCAGCACCCGGGCCAGGGACACCCGGGCCCGTTCGCCGCCGGACAGCCGTTGGAACGGCCGGTCGGCGAACGGCTCCAGCCCCAGTTCCGCCAGGGCCGACGCCACCGCCTGCTCGTCCTCGTCCGCGGTGGACACCCCACGCCAGGGCGCGCGGCCCATCCAGACGACCTCGCGGACGGTGAACGGGAAGGCCAGCGAGGAGTCCTGCGGCAGCATCGATCGCAGCCGCGCGAGTTCCTTCAGCGAGTAGGAACGCAGCTCCCGGTCGCCCAGGAGCACCGATCCGCCGCTGAGTTCGAAGTCGCCGCACATCGCGCCCAGCGCGGAGGACTTACCCGCGCCGTTCGGGCCGACGAGGGCCATGACCTCGCCCGGCTGCGCGAACAGGTCCACCTCGGACACGACTTCCCGGGTACCGCGCCGGACCGATGCCCGGTGCAGGGACAGTTTCATGCCCAGCCTCCCTGCTTCGCGCGGGTGCGTACCAACAGCCAGAAGAACACCGGGCTGCCGAGCAGCGAGGTGAACACACCGAGGGGGATCTCCGCCGGTGCCACCAGGGTCCGAGCGGCGAGGTCGGCGAGCACCAGGATGACCGCTCCGGTGACGGCGCTGCCGAGCAACAGGTAGCGGTGCCCGGGGCCGAAGACCATGCGCACCAGGTGTGGCACGACCAGGCCCATGAACAGCAGCACGCCGGAGACGGCGACGGCGGCCGCGGTGAGCAGGGCGATCACCAGGATCGCTTGGATCCGCAGCCGTTCCACGTTGACGCCGAGGTGCCGGGCGGGCCGCTCCCCCAGCGCGAGGAGGTCCAGTTTGCGGGCGAAGACGGGGGCGGCGATCAGCCCGGCCAGGGCGAACGGGAACACCGCGGCGACCGAGCTCCAGGTGGCCTGGCCGACGCTGCCCAGGTTCCAGAAGGTGATCGCCCGCAGCTGGGAGTCGGTGGACAGGAACATCGTCAGGCCGAGGATGGCGCCGCAGAACGCGTTCACCGCGATCCCGGTGAGCACCAGCGTGACCACCTCGGTGCGCCCGTTGTTGCGTGCCAGGAAGTACACCAGGAACACGGTGATCAGACCGCCTGCGAAGGCAGCGATCGTCTGGGTCCATGCACCCAACGCGGTCAGACCGATCAGGATGGCCACGGCGGCACCGACGGCCGCGCCCACCGAGATCCCGACGACGCCGGGCTCGGCGAGGGGGTTACCGAACACGCCCTGCATCAGCCCACCGGCGCAGCCGAGGGTGGCACCGACCAGGACCGCGAGCAGGACCCGGGGGATCCGGACCTGCCATAGCACCTGGTCGGCGAGGGCTCCGGGTCCCTGGCCGGGCAGCAGGTGCAGCAGCCGCAGCACGTCGGGCACCGAGATCTGGAAGGCGCCCAGCGAGACGCCCACCAGGCAGGAGGCGACCAGCGCGATCAGCAGCCCGAGCAGCAGCAGTCCGCGTTTCATTTCTGGTACACCTTCGCGGCCAGCATGTTCAGTACTTGCGCGGTGCGCGGGCCGTAGTTGAGCAGCGCGCCGTCATCCACGTCGACGACGCGCCGGTCGCGGCCGGCCGGGGTCTGTGCGACGCCCTGGAGGGCGACCAGGCCGTCGACGCCGCCGACGGATTCCAGGCCCTTGGTCATCACCAGGATGACGTCGGGCGCGGCGGAGATCAGCGCCTCGGTGGTCAGCGGGGTGAAGTTGGGCAGGTTCAGCTTGGTGCCCGCGTCCTGGGCGCCGATGGCCTGGATCAGCGAGTCGGCGCCGGAGGTCTTGCCGCCCAGCAGGTAGACGCCCGCGGTTCCCCGGACGTAGAGGAAGGCGATGGTGAGCGCTTTCTCCGGCTTCGCCAGGAACTGCTGCGCGTCCTTGATCTCGCCGTCCGTGCGGTCGGCCAGCTTCTTACCGGCGTCCGGTACGCCGAGCGCCTCGGCGACGTCGGTGATCCGCGGCCGCACGTCCTCGACCTTGAGTGCCTTGCGGAAGAACACGATCGGCACCCCGGCGGCCCGCAGCTGGTCCATGGCGGACGCCGGGCCGGTGTCCTCCTCGGCCAGGATCACCGTGGGCTTGAGGGACAGCACGCCCTCGGCGTTGACGCCGTGGCCCCGGGTGACCAGGGGCAGGTCCTTGGCCTCCGGGAAGGTGGCCGCGACATCGCGGCCGATCACCTTGTCGCCCAGGCCGAGGGTGAACACCACCTCGGACAGGGCGCCGGTCAACGGCAGGATCCGGTCCGCGCTGGTCACGGTGACCGGGTGGTCGCCCTTCTCCCGGTCACGGCTGGTGACCGTGACCGGGAGCCGGGGCTGAGGTTTCTCGGACAGCGGCTGCAGGGTGTTCGCCACTGTCGTCGACTTTCCAACTCCCCCGGGCGTGGCGGCGGGCGATGTGGAACATCCGGTCACTGTGATCAGGACGAGCGCGAGCGCTGCGCACCGGACACGCACGGGGGTCTCCTTGCAGGGTAGGAGCCGGCCTCAGCGGCCGAGCTGGTCGAACATCGCGCTGTTCAGGGCGAAGCCCAGCGCGACCTCTTGAACGATCTTGTTGCGGTCCGACTCGGTGAACGGAGTCGTGTCGAGCAGTTCCCGGTAGCCCCGCTTGAAGGTCATCGAGGCGAACTCGGCCGGGAACGTGTAGAAGGACAGACCGGTGGCCTCGTTGAGCCCGAGGTTCCGGCTGATGTGGGTGCGGATGATCTGTCCGCCGAACAGGTCACCCATGTAGCGCAGGTAGTGATGCGCGACGAACCCGCCGGGCCAGTCGAAGCAGACCGCCCGCAGCCGGTCCACGTAGGCCTGAACCGAGGAGATCGGCTCCAGGCCGTCCTCCCAGCCCTCGCCCAGCAACTGGTCCAGGTCGGCCCGCAGCGCGGGTACCCGGTTGAGTCCGTCGTGCACGAACGGCCCGGCGACCGGGTCGTTCCGCATGGCCTCGGCGGCCTCTTCCAGCGTGCGGTAGATGAAGAACAACTGACCATGCAGGGTGGTGTACTGCTCGCGGGTCACCTGGCCGCGGGACAGCAGACCCGCGAAGGGCATGTCCTCTGCCCTGCGGTGGTCCTCCGCGGTCTCGGTGCGCAACCGCGTGGCAAAGCCCAGCCCGGGCTCGGCCTCAGCAGTGGTCGTCATGTCGCCTCCTCGTAGCGGTTCCCGGAAAAGCATGCGGACCGGGACCCAATACCGTCAATATTTTTCTGACAGTGTGTCAGCTCATAGTGACATGATGTCAGAAAATACTTCCACAGAGGATTCCCTTAGGTTAGGTTAGCCTTAGTCCCATCGAGTACGAACCCAAGGGGAACAACTCATGGCATCTCGAACCACCATCGCCGCCGCCCTGCTCGGTACCGCGTTGGCGGCTCTCGGCGTTGTCACCGTGGCCCAGGAAGCGTCCACTTCCAGCGTGACCACCGTGGCTCAGGCAGCTGCTGCCGCGCCGACCCTGCAGGTCTCCAAGACCAAGGACCTGAACCCGAACGGTGAGAAGGTCACCGTCAACGGCAAGGGCTACAACCTCGGCAGCGACAAGGGCATCTACGTCGCCGTCTGTGTCATCCCGAAGGCCGGTGAGCGGCCGACCCCCTGTATCGGCGGCGGCAACCCGAACAGCGGACAGTCCGCCTGGGTGCGTGACACCGCCGGTGCCACGACCAAGACCGACGCCAGCGGCAACTTCACGGTGAGCATCTCCGCCGCGGCCGTCTACGGCAGCACCGACTGCCGCAAGGTCAAGTGCGCCATGGCCACGCAGCGCGACCACGACGGCTTCGACGACCGCTCCTTCGACGTGCTCATTCCGCTGACCTTCAAGGCCAGCTGAACCTCTCCCCGCGAGTAAGGACCAAGAGGAAAACTCATGGCAACTCGTTCCACCCTGACAGCCGCCCTGTTCGGCTGTGCGCTGGTCACGCTCGGCGTGACCGCCCTGACTCAGGTGGGCCTCGCCGACGTGGCTTCGGTGGCACAGGAGACCCCTGCCGCCGCCGCGCCCGCCCTGCAGGTCTCCAAGACCGCCGACCTGAACCCGGACGGCGAGAAGGTCACCGTCACCGGCACGGGCTACAACCTCGGTGACAAGGGCATCTACGTCGCCGTCTGTGTCGTGCCGAAGCCGGGCGAGCAGCCGACGCCCTGTATCGGTGGAGGCAACCCGACCAGTGGCAAGACGGCCTGGCTGAGCAATCAGCCGGGAGCCACCGGCAAGGTCAACGCCGACGGCACCTTCAAGGTCGACATCAATGCCGCCGCCGTCTACGGCAGCACCGACTGCCGCCAGGTCACGTGCGCCATGGTCACCAAGCGCGATCACTACAACCTGGCCGACCGCGAGTGGGACGTCCTCGTCCCGCTGACCTTCAAGGCCGCTGCTCCGGAGGCTCCGGCGCCTGCTCCGGAACCGGCTCCCGCCCCTGCTCCGGAAGCCGAAGCCCCGAAGCCCGCTCCGGTTCCTGCCGCCCCGGCCCCGGCTCCGGCTCGGGACCAGCAGCAGGCTCAGCCGAAGCCGCTGAAGGCCGCGGCTCGCTCGCTGTCCGCGTCGAAGACCAAGAACCTGAACCCGGATGGCGAGACCATCACGGTGAACGGTTCCGGCTACGACGTCCGGACGGGCATCTACCTGGCCATCTGCAAGAAGCCGGCCAGCAGTGCCGACCGGCCGACGCCGTGCATCGGCGGTGCGGACACCTCCGGTAAGTCGAACAAGTCGCGGTGGATCACCAACAACAAGGACTTCAACCCCCCGTTGGTGACCCGCTTCAACGACGACGGCAGCTTCTCGGTGACCATCGACGCGTCCGCGTCCTACGGCAGCACCGACTGCCGCAAGGTCGAGTGCGTGCTGGCCACCTACACGGATCACTACGACTTCGCCGACCGCAGCAACGACGTACTGATCCCGGTCACCTTCAAGCAGAACGCGTCCGACCCGGACCCCGCTCCGGAACCGGGCGACAACAACGGTGGCCAGTCCCCCGCTCCGGGGGCCGGCGGTGACACGCCGGGCACCAGCAACACCCCGGCGGCCAACAAGTCCGCCAGCGGTCCGCTCGCCTACACGGGGGTGGAACCGCTCGGGGCGCTCGGCCTCGGCCTGGGTCTGGTGATCGCCGGCGCGGGTGCGCTGGTGGTCTACCGCCGCAGGCTGAACAAGGTCGCCTAGAGCAAGGCCCGGACCCGGTTCAGCCGCTCCTGCCAGTAGCTGAGCCGCGGTCCGGTCATCGCGAAGGTGTCCAGCAGTTCCGTCTCCGGGACTAACGGACTGCTGGGCACCCGCAGATGACCCTGTTCCGGAACGAAGCCACCGGCCACCAGGTCGCCGGTGAACAGTGAAGTGGTGCCGAGCCCGCAGGCGAAGTCCAGTTCCGGCAACGCCCCCGCGAGGGCCAGCTGCGCGGACAACCCGACGCTGGTCTCCAGCGCCGAGGACACCACGCACGGCAACCCGATCGCCTCGGCGACCTTCAGTGCCCGGCGCACGCCGCCCAGCGGGGTGCACTTGAGCACCGCGACATCGGCGGCCTCCCGCAGATCCACCCGCAGCGGATCGGGAGTCAGCCGGATGACCTCGTCCGCGGCGATCCGCACGTCGACTTTGCGGCGTACCGCCACCAGGTCATCGATGGTGCGGCACGGCTGTTCGACGTACTCCAGGCCATCGGCGGCCCGGTCCAGCCTGCGGATCCACGCAGCCGCGGTGTCCACATCCCACACGGCGTTGGCATCCACCCGGATCCGGCCCGCCGGCCCCAGGGCATCCCGGACGGCGGCCACCCGCTCCTCGTCCTCGGGCAGCGACTCCGGATGATCGGCCACCTTCACCTTGGCGGTGCCACAGCCCGAAGCCTTGACCAGCTCATACGCGCGTTCAGCGGACACCACCGGCACCGTGCAGTTGATCGGGATCCGGGTCCGCACAGCGGCGGGCCACTCCTGCGTCGCCGCCTCGACGGCGGTCGCCAGCCAGCGGGCGCTGACCTCGTCGGAGTAGTCGTCGAACGGGCAGAACTCGCCCCAGCCCCGCGGACCCGGGAACACCACGCCCTCGCGCACGGTGATGCCGCGGAACCGGGTACGCATCGGGATCGAGTAGTAGCGGGCCGAGCTCCAGTCGATCATTCGGCGCCGACGGCCCGTAACACGAAGGCGACCGTGGACTCGATGGCCGCGTCCAGCTCCGCCCCGGTCACCCCGGTGAGCGACCGGCCGGAGAGCACCGCGTTCACCAGTATCACCGTCTCGTTCACCGAGATCAGCTGGAAGGCGCCGGTCTGCTGGCCGGTCTTGAGGATGTCCCGCAGCGTGTCCTCGATGGCCGCCGCGTGTTCCCGCATCTGCGCGAAGGCCTGCTCGGACAGCAGCGACCGCAGCGCCGCGCCCGGTGGCAGGTGCTGGCTGCTGAACAGCCGCAGCTGGTACCGGATAAAGGTCGCCAGGGAGTCGACCGGGGTCTCCACCTCACGCAACGCGGACCGCAGGCCGGTCAGGTAGCGCTCGGTCTCCTCGATCGCGTAGGCGACCAGCAGCGATTCCTTGTCCGGGAAGTGGTTGTACATCGCCGTGCGGCCGACACCGGCGGCCGTGGCGATCTCGGACAGGGTGACCGCGTCGAAGCCGCGCTCGTACAGCAGACCGGCGAACGCGGTGAAGATGCGTTCCCGGGTCTGCGCACGGTGCTCGGCGAGCGAGCCGCCAATGATCTTCGGCACGGTTATCGATTCTGCCAGCTACTACCGGGTTTTACTCGTCTCCTTCGAGCATGTCTGCTGTGACGGCGGATTCCGTGTCCGGAACGTTCAGCTCGCGGGCCCGCTTGTCGGCCATCGCCAGGAGACGCCTTATACGGCCGGCCACCGCGTCCTTGGTCATCGGCGGGTCGGCCAGCTGGCCCAGTTCCTCCAGCGAGGCCTGCCGGTGCTGCAACCGCAGCGAACCGGCGACCACCAGGTGGTGCGGTGCCTCCGGGCCGAGCAGTTCCAGCGCGCGCTCCACCCGGGCGGCGGCGGCCACGGCGGCCCGCGCCGAGCGGCGCAGGTTGGCGTCGTCGAAGTTGGCGAGCCGGTTCGCCGTCGCCCGCACCTCGCGGCGCATCCGGCGTTCCTCCCAGGCCATCACGCTGTCGTGCGCGCCGAGCTTGGTCAGCAGCGCGCCGATGGCGTCGCCGTCGCGGACCACGACCCGGTCGGCGCCGCGCACCTCACGGGACTTGGCCTGCACGCCCAGCCGGCGAGCGGCACCCACCAGGGCGAGCGCGGCCTCGGGACCGGGGCAGGTGACCTCCATCGACGAGGACCGGCCGGGCTCGGTGAGCGAGCCGTGGGCCAGGAACGCGCCACGCCAGGCGGCCTCGGCGTCACAGACGCCACCGGAGACCACGTGCGCGGGCAGGCCCCGCACCGGGCGGCCGCGGGTGTCCAGCAGGCCGGTCTGCCGGGCGAGCCCGTCGCCGTCCTTGACCACGCGGACCACGTACCGGGTGCCCTTGCGCAGGCCACCGGAGGTGATCACGTGCACGTCGGAGGCGTGGCCGAACAGCTCGTGGATCTCCTTGCGCAGGCGGCGCGCGGTCGAGCCACTGTCCAGCTCGGCCTCGACGACCACCCGTCCGGCAACGATGTGCAGGCCACCGGCGAACCGCAGCAGCGACGAGACCTCGGCTCGGCGGCAGCAGGTCTTGGTGACGGTCAGCCTGCTGAGTTCATCCTTGACCGCAGCGGTCATCGCCACGCGTCCTCCTCTGTGGTGCGAGCCAATGCGGCAGCCAGTGCGTCCGCGTCGTGTCTGCCGCGGACACCCGGCGTGCTGATGCGGTCCAGCACGACCTGGGCGCCCATCTCGGCGCACGCGCTGCGGAGCCGATCGGGGGTCGGGACCGAATCCACATCGGCGACGACCGCGTCGACCCGGAGCCGGGGTGCGTGCTCGGACAATACGTGCAAGTGCTGTTCCGGGGAAAAACCCGCGGTCTCACCCGGTTGCGGGACAAGATTGAGCACCACGACCCGGCGTGCGGTAGTCCGGACCAGGGCTTCGTGCAGTTCGTCGACCAGCAGATGGGGCAGCACGCTGGTGAACCAGGAGCCGGGTCCGAGCAGCACCAGATCGGCGTCCATCACCGCCTGTACCGCCTCCGGACAGGCGCGGGGACGCTCGTCGGACAGCCGCGGATCGTCCACCACGCGGCACAGCCGGATGCGTTGCACCTGGCCTGGCGTCGTGGCCACGGCGACCTGTCCGCGGATCCGCCGGACCGCCGCCGGATCCTCATCCAACCCGGTCACGTCGGCCTCAATATCCAACGGGTCGGGTGACATCGGGAGCACCCGTCCGGTGACACCGAGCAGCCTGCGCGCCTCGTCCAGCGCGGTGACCGGGTCCTCGGTGATCTCCAGCAGGCCCGCTAGGAGCAGGTTGCCCACGGCGTGCCCGGCCAGTGCGCCGCTGCCGCCGAACCGGTGCTGGAACACCGTGGCCCACAGCTGGCTTTCCTTGTCGCCCGCGGCGAGGGCCTCCATGGCCTTGCGCAGGTCACCGGGCGGCAGCAGCCCCAGTTCGCGGCGCAGCCGGCCGGAGGATCCGCCGTCGTCGGCGACGGTGACCACGGCGGTGACCTCGGTGGTCAGTTTGCGCAGTGCGGACAGGGTGATCTGTAGTCCGTGGCCGCCGCCCAGTGCGACGGCCCGGAAATTAGGTAGTGCAGGGGTGTTGCTCAGGGTCACTCGCGCCCCAGATCCCGGTGCACGACCTTGACCGCCATGGCGTTCTTGCCGTTGTCGGAGGCGGTGAGCCTGCGGGCGAGCTCCTCGGAGATCGCGACGCTGCGGTGCTTGCCGCCGGTGCAGCCGATCGCCAGGGTCAGGTACCGCTTGCCCTCACGCCGGTAGCCGGCGCCGACCAGGTGCAGCAGTTCCTCGTAGCGGCGCAGGAACTCCTCCGCGCCCTCCTGGCCCATGACGTAGTTGGAGACCTCGCCGTCCAGCCCGGTCAGATCCCGAAGTTCGGGGATCCAGAACGGGTTCGGCAGAAATCGCACGTCCATCACCAGATCGGCGTCCATCGGCAGGCCGTACTTGTAGCCGAAGGACAGCACGGTGACCCGGGTCCGGGCGCTGGACTCGGAACCGAAGGCGTCCTCGATCTTGGCCCGCAGCTGGTGCACGGACAGGCCGGTGGTGTCGAGCACCAGGTCGGCCTCCTCACGCAGCGGGGTGAGCAGCTGGCGCTCGATCTCGATGCCGTCGGCCAGCCGGCCGTCGCCCTGCAACGGGTGCGAGCGGCGGACGCCCTCGAACCGGCGGATCAGCACGGCGTCGGTGGCCTCCAGGAACAGCACCTTCGGCTTGTAGCCGCTGGCGTCCAGGTCCTTGATCACCGAGGCCAGGTCGTCGGTGAAGGCGCGGCTGCGCATGTCCATCACCACGGCGACGCGGGTGATCGCGCCGCGGGCCCGGGCACCCAGCTCCACCATGGTGGAGATCAGCTCGGGTGGCAGGTTGTCCACCACGAACCAGCCAAGGTCCTCCAGACACTTGGCCGCCGTGCTGCGGCCGGCGCCGGACAGGCCGGTCACCACCGCGACCTCGATGCCGGACTGCTCTTCAGCCACCGGTTCTTCTCCTATTTCAGTTCTTTCGCGTAAGCCTTGGCCAGCGCGGCGTGTACGGCCTGGGCGGTGGCCATACCCACCCCCGGGGCCTCGCTGATCGCGTCAACGCTCGCCGCCCGGAGCTGCTTCACCGAACCGAAGTGCTTGAGCAGCGCCGCTCGCCGCACCTCGCCGAGCCCCGGCACGTCATCCAGCACGGACTCGATCATGCGCTTGGACCGCTTCTGCCGGTGGTAACCGATGGCGAAGCGGTGCGCCTCATCGCGTACGCGTTGTAGGAGGTAGAGGGCCTCGCTGGTACGACCGAGGATAGCCGGGTCCGGTTCGCCGGGTAGCCACACCTCCTCCAATCGCTTGGCGAGGCCGATGATCGCCACATCCGTGACGCCCAGCTCGGCCAGTACATCGGCCGCCGCGGCCACCTGCGGGGCGCCACCGTCGACCACCAGCAGGTTCGGCGGATAGGCGAATCGGCGGGGTTTTCCGGTGGTCGGATCGATGCCCGGGTTGGGATTCTCTGGGTCCGGTTCGCCGGAGGCGTGGTGCTTGAACCGGCGGCGGACCACCTCGGCGATGGAACCCACATCGCCGCCGACGTCCCCTTCGGCACGGCCTTCGAACCCGCCGCGGATGGCGAACCGGCGGTACTCCGACTTGCGCGGCAACCCGTCCTCGAAGACCACCAGCGAGGCCACCACATCGGTGCCCTGCACGTGCGAGACGTCGACGCACTCGATGCGCAGCGGCGCGGAGTCCAGGTACAACGCGTCCTGCAGTTCCGACAACGCCGCCGACCGCGCGGTGAGGTCACTGGCCCGCTTGAGTTTGTGCTGCTGGAAGGCATCAGCCGCGTTGCGCTGCACGGTCTCGGCGAGCGCCCGCATGTCCCCGCGCTGGGCCACCCGCAGGGCGACCCGGCTGCCCCGCAGCCCGGACAGCCACTCGGTGACCGCCTCGGCGTCGGCCGGAAGTTCCGGCACCACCACGAGTTTCGGCACCGGGGCGCCGTCCCCCAGCGCCGCCTGCTCGCCGTAGAACTGGGTGAGGAACTGGTCGACGAGGTGCTCGGTGGCGGACTCGTCCATGTCCGGCAGCTTGTCCACGATCCAGCCGCGCTGGCCGCGAACCCGGCCGCCGCGGACGTGGAACACCTGGACGGCGGCCTGCAGGTCGTCCTGGGCGAAGGCCACCACATCGGCGTCGGTGCCGTCGCCGAGCACCACGGCCTGCTTCTCCACCGCGCGCCGGAGGGCGTCCAGATCGTCCCGCAGCCGAGCGGCGCGCTCGAACTCCAGCTCGGCCGCGGCGGCGGTCATCTCCTTCTCCAGCCGCCGGATCATGCCGTCGGTCTTGCCCGCCAGGAAGTCGCAGAAGTCGTCGACGATCGCCCGGTGCTGCTCGGCGGTCACCGTGCCGACGCAGGGCGCCGAGCACTTGTCGATGTAGCCGAGCAGGCAGGGCCGGCCGATCTGCCCGTGCCGCTTGAACACGCCGTTCGAACAGGTGCGGGCCGGGAAGACCCGGAGCAGCAGGTCGAGGGTCTCCCGGATGGCCCACGCGTGCGAGTACGGACCGAAGTAGCGGACGCCCTTGCGTCGCGGGCCCCGGTAGACGTGCAGCCGCGGGTACTCCTCGTTCATGGTCACGGCCAGCATCGGATAGGACTTGTCGTCCCGGTACCGGACGTTGAACCGCGGATCGAACTCCTTGATCCAGTTGTACTCGAGCTGCAGCGCCTCGACCTCGGTGCCCACCACGGTCCACTCGACGTTGGCCGCGGTGGTCACCATCTGCCGGGTGCGCGGGTGCAGCGTGGTGAGGTCGGCGAAGTACGAGTTCAGGCGGCTGCGCAGGCTTTTCGCCTTGCCGACATAGATCACCCGGCTCCCGGCGTCGCGGAACTTGTAGACGCCGGGTTGCTCCGGGATGCTGCCCGTCGCGGGGCGGTATGTCGATGGATCAGCCACGCCGTCAAGACTACGACCGGGGTCTGACAGTCCTTGGCCGGGCTCAGCCCATGTCGCCGGAGAACCAGTGCTCAGGTCGCAGGTGGACGGCGATCATCTCGCCCAGCTGGGTGCGTTCGAACTCCACGTACTCCGCCACCCGTTCGGCGGGCAGGTAACGAGCGGCGATCTCCCGGGACAGCTCTGGGTTACCGGGTTCGATCCGGGTCACCGGCCCCTCCACGGACACGTAGCGGACCGTGGGCTGGACCCGCTGTGCCATCAGGCTGAACCGGCCGGCTGCCCTGATCGCCTTACCCTTGACGGACTCCGGCTGGGTGTAGATCCACAGCTCGCCACCGGGCGCGTACTGGTACCAGAGCGGAATGTTGAGCGGCGCACGATCGGGTCGCCACGCCACGGACAACGCGCCGATGTGCGGCTCGGCCAGGAAGCTCTCCCGTTCCTCTTTACTCAGTGGCATCAGGCCGCTCCCATGTCGGCGGACAGCCAGCGCTCCGGGCGCAGATAGATGGCCACGCTCTCCCCGAGCTCGGTGCGTTCGTACTCCAGCCATTCCTCGACCCGCTCCGCGGGCAGGTATCGCTCCGCCATCTCGCGAGACTGCTCTGCAGTGGCGGGGACGATCCGCGTCACCGGACCCTCCACCGATACATAGCGCACCGAGGGCTGGACCCGCTGCACCATCAGGCTGAACCGGCCCGCCTGCTGGATCGCCTTGGCCTTGTGCGAACCGGGCCCGGTCAGAACCCACAGCTCACCGCCGGGCGTGTACTGGTACCAGATCGGCACGTTCAGCGGGGCGCGCCCGTCCCGCCAGTGCACCGCCAGCGCCCCGATGTGCGCCTCGGCCAGAAAGCTCTCTCGTTCCTCAACAGTGAGTGCCATGTCTCCCGACACTAGTCCCGGGGTCTGACACTCCGCTGATGTCTACGGCAGCGATTCCTTGGCGGCCCGGTCGAGGAGTTCCTGATCGATGGGGGCACCGTCGGCCGGATGACTGCGGGCGATGGTCAGCTCCGCGAACCGGCGGTCGAGCACCACGCCACTGGGACCGCCCGGCGCCTCGCCGGGGTTGAGCACGGTGCCCTTGTCGCCGGAGTCGATCAGGTAGCTCACCCGCTGGGCGGCGGAGGTGGTCGGCATGCCGAGGGTGGTCACCGAGACCTGGATGGCCCGGCCGTCCACCGTGGCGGTGTAGCTGGTCCTGGTCACGTTGTCGCAGGGCTTGACGGCCAGCTGGTCGTGCACGGCGGCGGTGGACAGCGCCAGGCACTCGCCGGCGGCCTGCGCACCGGAGATCCGGTATTCCGGGCTGGGCTTGGAGAACTCCATCCCACCGGGCTTCCGCTCCGGGCTCTGCCCGATGCCGGCGACCGCGTCGGCGGACGGCACCGCGTCCCAGACCTGCTGTACGAGCAGCACCACCAGGGTCACCAGCACGGCGGCCGGCACACCTAATCCGAGTGCCATCACCACGAGCGGGCTGTCACTGGGCCGGTACCTTATGGCCGCACGCAGCCCGGCGACCTCGTCCACCCGCTTCGGTGCCGGCTCCGGTTCGGATTCGGGCTCGGGCTCGGGTTCCGGTGCGGGCACCGAGAAGAGGGTGGGTGTGGGGGTAGGCAGCGGAGGGCCGTCGAAGATCTGCTCGAACAGCTCCTCTTCGGGGATCTCCACCGGCTCGGAGCCGGGTTCGCTGCCGAAGCCCTCGCGGACCAGGGCCAGCGGCGTCGGCGCGTCGTAGTGCAGGTGCAGGCAGTCCATCACTTCGAGGACCCGCTGCCGGGTCCACGGCCGCGCTCCCCTGGCCTGGACGCGCCGCTCGGCACGGGCGACGGCTTTGCGGATCTCGGTGATGTCCCCGGTGCTGATCAGATACTCGGCGGTGCGCCGGTCCTGCCGGTTCCGGCGGATCTTCATCTGCGGGCCGGCCACGCACACGAGCCCGTGCAGGCCGCCGCCGTCCGCCTCGCCGTCGTCCAGGTCGTGCGCGTACAGGTGCTCCCGTAAGGCGTAGATCGCCCGGGAGACGCCCTGCCCCGGATTGGCCGCGCCCTTACAGGTGAATCCGGCGTCGATGCCCTCGATGGTCCACGCCGAGCCCGCCGGGGCGAACAGGTTCCCGCCCCGGTACCAGGGGATCTCCCGCACGGCGACGACCAGCAGCGCGTGCGGGGTGAACAGCAGCGCGTCCACCCGATCCACCGACAGGCCGCCGACGGGAACGGACACGCCGAAGTACGCCAAACCGGGCAGCGTGCTGCCGTACGAGGTGTGCAGCACCTGCTCCCGCAACCACTCCTCGGCCGGGGAGTGCAGCTGCTTGGCGCGCTGGGTGCCCAGCACTCGCATAGGTGAACCTCCGAATGGACACGAAGGCGGGATTGCGGTCGGGGACACCGCGAACATTCACGCTAGCGGTTACTGAACCGAGGCAGACATCTGTCGTGATTCTGAACACCGATTCGGCCCAATGTAAGCCGTCCGTTTGCCACCCGGTCGGCGCTATACCGGACGGAGGGTGAGCGGGTTGCCGGGGTTGGGTCTGGCGGTTGTCGAAAGAGGGCTTTGGAGGAGGAGACGGACACGGGGTCGGGTCTTTCCTGCCTGGCTGTTGGGTGGGGGCACGCCGGTCTGGGTGGTCTGGGCAGCTGCGCGGGGCCTGAAGGGTTCCTCCCGTTCGACGTGGCCAAGGCGCGCCTCCCCTCGGCGAAGCGCCCTAAAAGACGCTTCCAGGGCGCCCACCGGCCCAAACTCCGCGTTGATCAAGGAAACCTGGGACGACACGATACAGAAATGGCGCGACACGCCGTGTAATCCCACGATGTGACCGTCCATTGTGGATGCCCACAGTGGACAGTGACCGTATACCGCACCAACCCGGCCCCAACAGCCCGAAGACCCAGACCGCCGTGCCCCCACCCAACACGCAGGCAGGAAAGACAGGCGCCGAAGCCCGTCTCCCCCTCCAAAGCCGCTTTCGCCACCAACGCAGACCCGGCCCAAGACGGTCAGACGGTGACGACGGAGCCGTCCTTCACCGCGACCTTCACCGGGGACAGCCCCACGGTCGCCGGCCCCTTCTTCAACGCGCCGTCCTTGGCCGCGAACTCGCTGCCGTGGTTCGGGCAGACGATGACGCCGTTCACCGGCGGGTTCACCGGGGTGCCGATGTGCGGGCAGGCGGCGTTGAAACCGGTGACCACGGTGTCGCTCTCCCGCACGAGGAGCACGGGATCACCGTTCACCTGGACCACGGTGCCGCCACCGATCGGGATGTCGGCGACCTTGGCCAGTGGGGTTCCGGGGGCGGCGGCCGGTGCCGGCGTACCGGAGTCGCAGGCGGCGAGCGCGGGCACGGCCAGGGCGGCCAGTCCGCAGAGCACCTGACGTCGTGTGGTGGGGACGTGCACGGGTGGTACCTCTCAAGCTAGGGAACGGTTCCACTGTTCCCTAGCCGGGTCACCCTGCGGCAACGGGGTTACTTCTCCGTGGCCAGTTTGTGCAGCGCACGCAGCTCGCGGATCGACTGGACCGCGTGCATGCCGTCGGTC
Source organism: Pseudonocardiaceae bacterium YIM PH 21723 (assembly GCA_003600225.1). Taxonomy (GTDB): domain Bacteria; phylum Actinomycetota; class Actinomycetes; order Mycobacteriales; family Pseudonocardiaceae; genus QZFT01. The sequence continues at coordinate 50,431 of QZFT01000032.1, read as the reverse complement.
GCCTGGATGGCCAGCATCGGGTGGTACTCGTCGTGTTCGAACTCCAGCCGGGCCCAGGGGGCACCGTCCGGGAAGCCCACCGACTGCACCTGGGTCCAGGCGAAGCGCTTGCTGTTCAGCACGTTGCGCACCTCGATGCCGTCGGCGTCCGCGCGGACCCGGGGCGTGGTGAACAGCAGGATTCCCACGGAGAACAGGAACCCGATGATCACCATGGACACCTGGTCGGAGGTGCGGAAATGCACCCCGGTGTCCCCCTGGCGCAGCAGCAGCGCGACCACGATGAACAGCGCCATCACGATCACCGCGCTGATCCAGCAGACCAGCCGGATCTTGCGTGGCTTCACCACGAGCTGGGCAGAGGTGGCGTTCACGCGAACTTCTCCTCGGTCCACGGCTGACGCAGGCCCTTGAGCACCTTGGCGGTGTCCAGCGCGGCCACGCAGGCCTCGAAGCCCTTGTCCTCGTACGAGCCGGGGACGCCACTGCGCTCGACGGCCTGTTCTTCGGTGTTCGTGGTGAGCACACCGTTGCCGACCGGGGTGTTCTCGTCGAGCGCGACCCGGGTGAGGCCCTGGGTGACCGCGTCACACACGTACTCGAAGTGCGGGGTTCCGCCGCGGATCACCACGCCCAGCGCGACGACCGCGTCGTGGTGCTGCGCCAGTTCCTGGCACACCACGGGCAGTTCCACCGCCCCGGCCACCCGCACCACGGTGGGTTCCTTGACCCCGGCTTGCTCGGCGGCCACGAGGGCGCGCTCCAGCATGACGTCGGTGATCTCGGAGTTCCACCGGGTCACGGCGATGCCGAGGCGGATCCCCTTACAGTTCGGTACATCAGGCGCGGGTCGCCCAGAGCCAGACAACTGTGCTCCTACTGGTCGAGTTCGTGGAGTTCGTGGCCCATCAGGTCCCGCTTGGTCTGCAGGTACCGCAGGTTCTCCGGGTTGGGCCGAACCGGCAACGCGACCTTACCGACCACGGTCAGGCCGTATCCCTCCAGCCCCGCGCGCTTGGTGGGGTTGTTGGTCAGCAGCCGCATGGACTTCACGCCGAGATCCCCCAGGATCTGCGCGCCGGTGCCGTAGTCCCTGGCGTCGGCGGGCATGCCGAGCTGCAGGTTCGCCTCGACGGTGTCCGCGCCGGCGTCCTGCAGCTGGTAGGCCTGCAGCTTGTGCATCAGACCGATGCCCCGGCCCTCGTGCCCACGCACGTAGAGCACGACGCCCCGGCCCTCGGCGGCGACGGCGGCGAGGGCGCTGTCCAGCTGCGGGCCGCAGTCGCAGCGCAGCGAGCCGAACACGTCACCGGTGAGGCACTCGGAGTGCACCCGGACCAGGACGTCCTCGCCGTCGCCGATCTCGCCGTAGACGAGGGCGATGTGCTCGATGCCATCGAGGAGGCTGTCGTAGCCGACGGCGCGGAAGGTGCCGTGCGCGGTGGGGATCCGGGCGTCGGCGACCCGCTCGACCTGCTTCTCGTACCGGCGGCGGTAGGCGATCAGGTCGGCGATGGTGATGATCTGCAGCTCGTGGTCGGCGGCCCACACCTCGAGCTCGTCGCGGCGAGCCATCTCGCCTTCGTCCTTCTGGCTGACGATCTCGCACAGCGCGCCCATGGGCGACAGGCCGGCCATCCGGGCCAGGTCCACGGCGGCCTCGGTGTGCCCGGGGCGGCGCAGCACGCCACCGTCCTTGGCGCGCAGCGGGACCACGTGACCGGGCCGGGTGAAGTCGTCGGCGCCGGCGGACGGGTCGCCCAGCAGCCGGATGGTGTGTGCCCGGTCGGTGGCCGAGATACCGGTGGTCACGCCCGCCTTGGCGTCCACGGTCACGGTGAACGCGGTGCGGAAGCTGTCCGCGTTGGTGTGGTAGGCGGGCGGCAGCTCCAGGCGGTCGCAGTCCTCGCCGGTCAGCGCCACGCACACGTAGCCGGAGGTGTTCCGGATGGTGAAGGCCAGCAGTTCCGGGGTGGCCTTCTCGGCGGCGAAGATGAGGTCGCCCTCGTTCTCGCGGTCCTCGTCGTCGACCACGACGACGGCCTTGCCCGCGGCGATGTCCGCCAGGGCGCGCTCGATGCTCGCGAAGTCCGGCATGTCTACAGACCCTTCAGCTCGGACGGCTTCGCCAGGTGGGCCTGGGTCAGTCGCTCCACATACTTGGCCACTACGTCCACCTCGAGGTTGACCTGGTCACCGACCCGGATCACACCCAGCGTGGTCAGTTCCAGGGTGGCCGGGATGAGGCTGACCGAGAACTCCTCGGCGCCGACGCTCACCACGGTCAGCGAGACGCCGTCGATGGTGATCGAGCCCTTTTCCACCAGGTAGCGGGACAGGCCGTGCTGCAGGCCGAAGCGCAGGATCGTCCAGTGCTCGGAGGGCTCGCGGGACAGCAGCACGCCGGTGCCGTCCACGTGGCCCTGCACGATGTGGCCACCGAGGCGCTGGCCGACGGCGGCCGCGCGCTCCAGGTTGACCGGGTCGCCCTCGTGCGCCTTGTCCAGGCTGGAGCGGACCAGGGTCTCGTGCATGACGTCGGCGGTGAACGCGCCGTCGTTGTTCTCGATCACCGTCAGGCAGACGCCGTTGACCGCGATGGAGTCACCGTGCTTGGCGTCGCTGGTCACCAGCGGGCCCTTGATGGTGATCCGCGCCGCGTCGGGCAGGTGCTCGACGGCGAGGATCTCCCCGCGTTCCTCCACGATCCCGGTGAACACTGGGCCTCTCCCTACTCTGGTCGTTGTTGGCGCTGTGTCAGTTAGCCCAACATCGGGGTGATCGTCTCAATTCCCGTGGTGGGCCGACGGACGGCGCGCCGACGCCGCCTTGTCCCGTAGCGCCCGTACCGCCCGGCTCGGATCGGCCGCGCCGTACACCGCGGAACCGGCCACGAAACAGTCCACGCCCGCCTCGGCGGCCTGCTCGATGGTGTCGTCGTTGATGCCACCGTCGATCTCGACCACCAGGTTGAGATGTCCGGTGTCCACCAGTCTGCGCGCTTCGCGCACCTTGGGCAGGACGTCGGCGATGAACGACTGCCCGCCGAAGCCGGGCTCCACCGACATGACCAGCAGCGTGTCGTAGTGCTTCAGGGTTTCAACATAGGGCTCCAGCGGGGTGCCCGGCTTGATCGACAACCCGGCCTTGGCCCCGGCGGCCCGCAGATCCTTGGCGATCTTGATCGGGTCGGTGGCGGCTTCCACGTGCACGGTCACGTTGTAGGCGCCGGCCTCCGCGTAGCCGATGGCCCAGCGGTCCGGGTCCTCGATCATCAGGTGGCAGTCGATCGGGGTCTCGGTGGCCTTGAGCAGCGACTGCACCACCGGCAGGCCCAGCGTCAGGTTCGGCACGAAGTGCGCGTCCATGACGTCGACGTGAAACCAGTCGGCACCCTGGGCCCTGGCCATCTCGTCGCGGAGGGCCGCGAAATCGGCGGACAGGATGCTGGGTGCGATGAGAGGTGCTGCCACGCGCATGAGTGTAGGGGCTGCTCCGACTGGCATAACCCGGTTGACCAGTGGTGTTGCTGACACCCCTTGTTCACATAAGGTGCCAGCTGGTGTCCTGCCGCCAGAGAGGGATTTCATGCGCAAGGTCTTTACGGGGGTGTTGGCAGCCGCGCTGCTGACAACAGTGTTACCGGGTGCCGCGATCGCCGCACCGCAGATCTCGGTGAAGGACGGTGTTTCCCAGCCCGTCTTCTCCTTCGCCGATGCGATCAAGGAGAAGGTCTTCGTCGAGTCGTCGCTGGACAGCGACGGGGACGGTAAGAAGGACCGGGTCGCGGTCAACCTGAGCAGGCCGAAGGAGACCCAGCAGGGTCTCAAGGTGTCGGTCATCATGCACGCCAGCCCGTACTTCGGCGGGTTGCTGTCGCCGCCGCTGTACGACCCGCCGCCGACCGGCGACGCTGACCCGAACACCAGCCGGGACGCGCAGCTGGAGCGCAGCGGCGCGCGGGCCGCGGCCCGGATCCCCGGGGTTCCCGCCGCGCCGAACTTCTACTACGACAACTACTTCGTGCCGCGTGGCTACGGCTTCATGACCGTGGACATGGCCGGTAGCCGCGGTTCCGAGGGCTGCCCGGTGACCGGTGGCCGCTCCGACGTGGAGTCGGTGAAGTCGGTCATCGACTGGCTGAACGGCCGGGCGAAGGCGTTCACCGCCGACGGCAAGCCCGTGAAGGCGGACTGGACCACCGGCAAGGTGGGCATGATCGGCGTCTCGTACGACGGCACCCTGCCCAACGGGGTGGCGGCGACCGGTGTGCAGGGGCTGAAGACCATCGTGCCGATCGGCGCCATCTCCAGCTGGTACGACCACTACCGGGCCGGCGGTTCGATCATCTCCACCGGCGAGTTCTTCGACGACGCCGACTGGCTGGCCCGCGCGGTGCTCACCGGCACGAACAAGGACAAGTGCGCTCAGGTCGTCAAGCAGCTGGTGGACGGTCAGTCCCGGGCGACCGGCGACTACAACGCCTTCTGGGACGAGCGGAACTACCGGAACGACGCGGACAACGTCCGCGCCTCGGTGTTCATGGTGCACGGCCTGAACGACTGGAACGTCAAGTCCAAGCAGTACGCGGACTGGTGGGCCGAGCTCGGCAAGAACAACGTCAAGCGCAAGCTGTGGCTGCACCAGGGTGGGCACCTCGACCCGAAGTCGGTGCGCAACGAGGGCTGGGTGGACGAGCTGCACCGCTGGTTCGACCAGGAGCTGCTCGGCCTGAACACCGGCATCGACCGCGAGCCGAAGGTCTCCGTCGAGCAGTCCGCCGGTGTCTGGAAGAACTACGTCGCCTGGCCCGACCCGGCGGCGCGCACGGTGGACATCGGCCTGGAGAACCCGCTGTGGTTCAACGCCTCCCGCACAGGTGACGAGCCGACGGTCCGGTACACCGATGACCCGAAGCTCACCGACGACCAGCTGGCCGGTGACGAGCGCACCGCCAAGTCCGGCCGGGTGGCCTGGGTGTCCCCCGAGCTCAAGCAGGAGGTACGGCTGTCCGGCACCGGCCGGGTGACCATCAAGGGTGCCGCCGACAAGGTGGACACCAACCTGGTGGCCTTCCTGGTGGACTACGGCACGGACACCCGGGTCGACTACAGCAAGGGCGAAGGCGTGCACGTCGTCGACCCGGTGCAGCAGATCTGCCCGGACAAGGCGGTGCTCGGTGACGCGGCCGGCTGCTTCAACAAGCGGGAGTACAACCTGCACACCGCGCCGTACGAGATCGTCACCCGTGGCTGGCTGGACGCTCAGCACCGATTCGGCCTGCGCAAGCAGGTCGCGCTGACCCCGGGCAAGGTCGAGGAGTTCGGTATCGAGCTGGAGGCCGACGACTACGTCTTCAAGCCCGGTCACCGGATCGGCATCGTGCTGGCCGGTAGTGAGCGGTCTCAGGTCAACTGGGACGCCACTCACGCCACCATGACGGTGCACTTGGGCGACTCGTATGTGGAGTTGCCCGTGGTGGGTGGGAAGGCTGCTCTCGGCTTCTAGGTGGGGCGGTTTGTGATCGTGAGGCGCTGTGCCGGGGCTGTCAAAACCCAGCGGGGTACTTCCCGTTGTGGTTGACAGCCCCGGCCCAGCACCTCCTTGTGGCCTTGCGCCCCACTCTCTGCTGCCACCGGAATGTGGGGAGAACACAGTGGGTGTCCTTGTCGTAGGTGGGGACACACCGGGGTTGGGTACGGCCCCACTTCGGCTTGGGATCGGGGTTCAATTGCGTTTGTGGGGCCTCAGCGGTTTCGTCAAAACCCGACCCTCATCCGTCCTCCACCGCACGGAACCATCCGGATTCTTGATGTAGCTCCAGTTGCCCTCGTCTTTGAGGCGATGATGATGTCGGCACAGCGGCAAGAGATTGCAGATGCAGGTTCTGCCGCCATCCCCATGGCGCCGGCAATGGTCGATATCGCAGGTCACCGCCGCCGCCATGCAGAACGGCGCCGAGCACGTTCTGTGCGTCGAAGTCAGCAATCTGCGCATTCCCGGAGTCGGGAACCGTGACGTGGTCTCCGCCGTGATCCCCACACCGGTCACCGGATCCTCGACCAACCGATACCAATCACCCTTCGCCGCATAATCCCTCGCGACCTGGGCTGCGATCGGTCCCATTCCCGCCACCTGCGCTGGTGCGTCAGAGAATCCGGCGAGGATGTCCGGGGTGAGGTGGATGATGATCTCCGCCTTCACATCACCAGCACCCTCGAAGGTGCCCAGCAGCAGTTGCTGGGAGATGTCGCAGCGCAGCTGATCCACCTCCCGCTCATCGCCCTCGCGCCGGAGTTTCTTCGCGAGTGCGCCGACATGCTGGGTGATCGCGTGATTGGTCGCTTCATCACCAGTGATCGCCAGCGTGGAGACGCCGTCGGATCCTGTGCGGTGCTCCAACTTCCGTTGATGCATCCGCCGCGACTTCCGATCCGCATACCCATCCGGATCAACCCGCAGGATCTCCTCATCCATGATCCCCGCGAGTTCCCGAGGAGAGGACCACAACGCGTTGTCCAACGCGACCTGCTCCACCGCCGCAACCTTGTCCGCCGACAACCACTGAGTCTTCGAATAGATGACCTGCATCCGCTCCTCACAGATCTCCCCAGCCAGCAAAGCCTCGAACGTCGACCGCAACGGACCAACCAACGCCTGAGCGACCTCCAGCCAGTTGGACGCACGACGAGGAGACATGCCCATCACCTCGCCGATCACATCCGCGACGAACTCGTAGTCACCGCGTTCCTCGGCCATGCGGGCGGCGTACGAGCGCATCACAGCAGCGTCTTTGCGGTGCCGTTTGACCAGCACCTCAAACCCGTCCGCCGTGTACTCGTAGCTCTCGCTCATGCCTTCGATATTACTCGCACACAATGCTGATATCGAATCCATGCAATAACCCACATGGGTGTAAAACTGGGGCCCCACAGTCACCTAAAACCCCGAAAGAACCCCCCCGATCCGCAAAATTCCCCATCGGACATCGATGTTCACCATACGTACAGTCAGCCCATAGTTCACCAGCCGGTAAAGCCATAACCCCTGCGGCATTACCGGCTGGCAACGCCTTCCAGCCATGTGCACCCCTGCGAACGCGCACATCAAGGAGTCCCTGCCATGACGCATACCCGCATGCGCCGAATCGGCGCGCTCGCCGTCGGCCTCACACTCGCCCTACTCCCCCTCAGCACCGCCAACGCCGCCGAAGAAGCAGTCCAGGCCGGCAAAGCCCTCCAGTTCAGCCAGCTCAAGCAGGACAAGGACCAGTGGTGCTGGGCAGCCAGCGGCCTGGCCATCGCCCGCTACCTGGGCAAGGGCGGCAGCACCACGCAGAACCAGTTCTGCAACATGTCCCGCAACCTCGCGGCCGGCGGTCAGTGCCCGAACCAGCCCGGCTACCTGCAGTGGGTGCAGAACGGGCACCGCCAGCTCGGCCTGGGCGGCGGCGCCATGGGCCAGGCCCTGCCGTTCGCCACCGTGAAGGCGGAGATCGACGGCAACCGGCCGATCGAGACCGGCATTCAGTGGACCGCCGGCGGCGGGCACGCGCAGGTCATCTACGGCTACGACTCCACCAGCCAGCGCATCTCGTACGGCGACCCCTGGCCGTCCAGCGCCACCTACAGCGAGATGGCGCACAGCAGCTATGTCAGCAACGGCCAGTTCCGCTGGTCGGACTCGTTGTACCGAGCAGGAATGTGAGGCGGAGAACCATGATGATCAAGCGTCTCACCACGGCCGTCATCGGTGCCGTGTTCCTGCTCGGCGTCGGCGCCGGCTACGCCTCGGCCAGCCCAGAAGACGGGGCCCGCGACGCGGCGGCGACCGCGACGACCAACGGCGACCTGGCCGGCTTCTTCGTGCGGATGGACGAGCACCAGGGCCTGCGTGGCCAGCGGGCCGCGGCCAAGGCTCCGCAGCTGGTCGGCGACGTGCAGCGGATCCACACGCTGAACCCGGAGTTCGTGAAGGGCACAGCGGGCGCGCAGCCCGGGGTGTTCTCCCACCTCGCGGTGCGGGCGGACTCGGCGTCGGGTCAGCACGCGTCCGTGTGGCTCGCGCAGGCCGGCGACGGCTGGGCGATCCAGAACATCAGCAACGCCATCGAGGACGTCACCTTCACTGCTCAAGGTGCGGGTGCGTTCAACGAGCCGCAGATCGGCGCCTGGTACCGCCTCGACGGCGAGCGGATCGTCGCGCTCAACGACGCCGCCCGCGGCGCCATCGGCTCCGAGATGACCGTCGGCGCGTACCAGGAGCGGGTGCACCGGCTGTACGGTGACAAGCTGCCCGGATCCGAGTACGCGAAGAGCGGCGCACTGGGCGGCTACCCCGGCCCGGCGCCGGCCGCCGTCGAACAGGGCAAGGGTGACAGCACCGCCGCACTGGCGATCGCGATGCTGCTGCTCGGTGGCGGACTCGCCGGCTACCGGTTGCGACACCGGCTGGTCCGTTAGTCTCTGCTTCTCCAGGCCGTCGCGCGTGCCGCACGCGCGACGGTCCCTTTCGGTTACGGTGATCTTCCCGCTGGGCGGTAGGGGAATCGGATTCCGGTGGCAACCCGCTGACCGGGGCTTTAGCGTTCCTCTGTTACGTCGACCCTGCACGACAGAAATGTGAGGTGGAGGCCGGTGGCGCCTCTGCGTTACTCGGTGATCGGCATCAGCGCCGGCCTGCTGCTGCTCGCGGCCGGCGGTACCGCCGCGGCCATCACTCCGCAGGAGTTGAGCGCCGCCAAGTCCGTGGCGGCCGCCGCCGAGAAGAGCGATCTGGCGGACTACTTCGCGCGGCTGGACCGGCAGCGCGGCATGGCCGTCGAGGGCCCGGCGGAGGCGCCGAAGCTGGTCGGCGAGCCACACGAGGTCATGACGCTGAACCCGCAGTTCGTCGCCGGTGTGCCGGGGGCGGCACCCGCGGTGTTCGCGCACCTGTCCATCCAGGCGGATTCGGCGAACGGGCAGCACGCCTCGGTGTGGCTGGGCCGGGCAGGCGACGGCTGGACCGTGCAGCACATCACCGGCGATCTGACCGACCTCACCGTGACCGCGGCGGGCGGCGCGGTGTTCGACGAGCCGCAGATCGGCGCCTGGTACCGGTTGTCCGGGAACCGGGTCCTCCCGCTCAACGACGCGGCCCGCATCGTCGCCGGACCCTATTTCACCGTGCAGGCCTACCAGGAGCGGGTGCATCGGCTGTACGCGGACGGCGCGCAGGGCGGCTCCGACGCAGGAGTGCGGGCGCAGGAGGACGAGTCGGACAGCCGGATGGCCCTGCTGATCGCGCTACCGGCCATCGTCGGCGGATTCGTCGCCTACCGATTCCGCAGGCGCATCTGGTGATACCGGAATAATCAAGTTATATTAAGCCGCCGGATGTCGTCTGGTGGCCTTTTTGTATTGCCCTTACGGATGTCGGCGATGCTATTACCCGTACCGGGCCGGCTGATCTTTTTCCCGGGTTTCTGAAACACCGGTTGAATGTTTTGCTAATCACAGCGGTCACGGTGCAGCCGTGTTCCGCCGTCCGGCCGCCTTCGCCCTGCACCCGCGGCCGGACCTCATGTGCACACCCCTGCAGTCGCACATAAGGAGTCCCCTGCAATGACCCCATCCACCTCCGGAGGCAAGCGCCGCCGGCTGGGCCTGCTGCTGGCGGGCCTCGGCCTGACCGCAGCGGCCGGCCTCACCGTGCTGCCCACCGCGGACATCACGCCGGTCGCCGGCACCGCGGTGAGCGGCAACCTGCAGTTCACCCAGCTCAAGCAGGTGCAGAACCAGTGGTGCTGGGCGGCCAGCGGCCTGTCCATCGCCCAGTTCCGCGGTAAGGGCGCGGGCGTCTCGCAGAACGAGTTCTGCAACAAGGCGCACGGCTACCCCGCGGGCACCGCGTGCCCGAACCAGCCGGACACCCTGCAGACCGTGCAGCGTGGTTTCCAGGCGATCGGCCTCGGCGCGGGCTCCGTGTCCGGTAGCTCGATCCCGTTCGCCACCGTGAAGTCCAACATCGACGCGGGCAAGCCGATCGAGACCGGCATCTACTGGACCGCCGGTGGCGGCCACGCTCAGGTCATCTACGGCTACAACGGCCAGACCATGGCCTACGGCGACCCGTGGCCGCAGAGCCCGACGTACAACGAGATGGACTACAACAGCTACGTCAGCAATGGCGAATTCCAGTGGGGCGACGCGCTCTACAACGTCGGATAACGAGGAATCGGACAATGATGATCAAGAGAATCACCATGGCCGCCCTCGGTGCCGGCCTGCTCATGATGACCGGTGCCGGCTTCGCCAGCGCCGCCGAACCGACCGGTGCCCGGGACGCCGCCGCGCAGGCGGTGGACAGCGGTCAGCTGGCCGGCTTCTTCGCCCGCGCCGAGCAGCACTCCGGTGCTCGCGGCGTCACGGCGAACAGCAAGCACCCCTCGCTGACCGGCGAGGTGCTGACCATCAACACGCTGAACCCGGAGTTCGTCAAGGGTGCCAAGGGCGCGGCGCCCTCGACCGTGTCCCGGCACGCGGTGAAGGCCGAGTCGGGCACCGGACAGCAGGCTTCCGTGTGGCTGGCCGAGCAGAACGGCGCCTGGAAGGTGCAGAACCTCAGCACCGACGCCCAGGACGTCACGTTCACCGCCCAGGGCGGCAACGTGTTCACCGAGCCGCAGATCAACGCCTGGTACCGGGTCACCGGTGACACCATCACCCCGCTGAACGACTCCGCCCGTGAGGCCGTCGGCACGCAGATCAGCGTGGCGAAGTACCAGGACCGGGTGCAGGGCCTGTACGCGGACAAGCTGCCCGGCAGCGACTACGCGAACAAGAAGCTGCTGGCCGGCTACCCGATGCCGGGCACCGCTGGTCAGCACGAGGAGGACGGCTTCGGTTACGGCGTTCCCGCCGTCGCCCTCGGCCTGCTGCTCGCCGGTGGCGGCGCGGCCTACGTGGTGCGTCGCCGCGTCGCGTAGTCCCCGGATAGCTACATACGCAAGTGCATGACAGCGGGGCGTTCCCGGATCGGTTCCCCGATCCGGGGGCGCCCCGCTGTTTCGTCCGGCCAGGCCATCATGACTACCTCCGGTACCTATCCGGGCCGGGCAATTCCCCGGGTAGTACATCGGCGCGTTTTCCTAGGGGTTCCGCGAGGGGAAGCCGGGCGGTTTCCACCGCTTCCCGAAGTCATTCTGAGTGCGACATCAGCGTGTTGTGAATTCACCGTTCAACCCGGCAACGCCCACCCCCTGAAACGGCGTTGCGGTCGCCTGGCGAGCCCCCTGCATCGGCTCGCCGGGCGACCCTGGCCGCCATGCCCGCGAGCGCATTCCCCTGCCACCACACCCGCGATCCGGGTCGTGGTGTGCCCGCGTACCAAGGAGATCCCACTCATGCTGAAGACCCGTTACCGGGTCGGTCTGATCATCGCCGGACTGGCGATGGCCGCGGTATCGCTGAGCACCCTGCCGACGAGCAGTGTGCAGCTGGGCAACGCAGCCCAGAGCGCCCCCGGTAAGGCCGCCTTCGTCCAGCTCAAGCAGGAGCAGAACCAGTGGTGCTGGGCCGCCAGTGGCCTGTCCATCGCCCAGTACCTGGGCAAGGGCACCAACATCACCCAGAACCAGTTCTGCAACCTGTCGCGTGGCCTCAGCCAGAACGGCCAGTGCCCGAACCAGGCCGGCTACCTGCAGTGGGTACAGACCGGTTACCGGGCCATCGGCCTCGGCGCGGGAACCACCGGCGCCGCGTTGTCCACCGCGCAGGTGCAGACCGAGATCACCGCGAACCGGCCGTTCGAGACGGCCATCTACTGGACTGCCGGAGGAGGCCACGCCCAGGTCGTCTACGCGTACAACGCCAGCAGCCAGACCATGTCCTACGGCGACCCGTGGCCGGCCAGCCCGACCTACGCCGAGATGACGTACAACAGCTACAAGAGCAACGGCCAGTTCCGCTGGGCCGAGACGCTCTACCAGGTCGGAATGTGAGGAGGACGATGATGATCAAGCGAATCACTGCGGCCGTCATTGGCCTCGGACTCATGATGCTGCCCGGTACCGCCTCCGCCGATGACCTGACCTCGGCGCGCGACGCCGCGGTGCAGGCCACGAGCAACGGCATGCTCACCGGCTTCTTCCAGCGGGCCGACCAGCACCAGGGCGTCCGCGCCCAGACCGTGTCGCCCACCATCACCGGCGCGGTGCACCAGATGCTGTCGCTGAACCCGGAGTTCGTCCGCGGCACCCAGCCCGGTACCCCGGCGACGTTCTCGCACATGGCCGTGCGGGCCGACTCCGGTACCGGACGCCAGGCCTCGGTCTGGCTCGCCCGGTCCGCTGAGGGCTGGACGGTGCAGAACATGACCACCAACACCGAGGAGCTGACCTTCGCGGAGCAGGGCGGCACGGTGTTCAACGAGCCGCAGATCAACGCGTGGTACCGGCTCTCCGGTGACCGGATCACCCCGCTGAACCAGTCGGCTCGCGAGGCTGTCGGCAAGGGCATCTCGGTGTCCGGCTACCAGCAGCGGGTACACGCGCAGTACGGCGACAAGCTGGCCGGTTCCGAGTACCAGAACAAGGGCACGCTCGGTGGCTTCGGGACCAACGGCGGCTCCGGCGACGAGGAGCGGGACTACGGCGTAGCCCTGGTCTCCCTCGGCCTGCTGGGCCTGGCCGGTGGCCTGACCGTCTACGGCCTGCGGCGCCGTCAGGCATAAACCGCAGAAAGCCGCTTTCCGGACCGTTCCCGTCCGGAAAGCGGCTTTTCCACGCGCCCCCAAGTCGACGACATCCGGGCCCCCTTTCCCCGAACCTCGCCAACTTCGTGGCCCAGTGGATCGAGCAGCGCCGAGTCCACTGTGGACCAAGGGGGTTCCCACGTCTTCAAGACGGACGAACCCCAGGTCCACACGTCTTGAAGACGGATGAACCCCGGTCGCTCCCGGCCCCGAAGTCGACGATATTCGGGCCACCCTTTCCCGAACCTCGCCGACTTCGGGCAGCCACCGGAGGCCCGGACGGCGAGGGGTTTCCCGGGTGGGCGCACAAGGGGATTCCCCGATGCGCCGGGGAAAGGTCGGTTCTTACCGTCGGAACTCCCTGCGATACAAGGAGTTCCCTGCATGAAGAATCTGTCCACAATAGGCAGAAAATGGGCGGTGATCGGCGCGGCCATCGCGATCCTGCCCGTAGGCGCCGCCGTGGTCTCCACCACCACCTCGTCCACCCCGGTGGCCATGTCGGCGGCGCAGTGCGACCGGCCGCCCGGCTGGCCGCAGAACTGGCCCTACCCGGGCTGTGACAGCAGCCCGACCCCCACCACCCCACCGCCGACCACCAGCCAGAACCCGCAGCCGGGCGGCGCGAAGGTGTTGCAGTTCAAGCAGCTCAAGCAGGAGCAGGACCAGTGGTGCTGGGCGGCCAGCGGCCTGTCCATCGCCCAGTACCTGGGCAAGGGCGGCAACGTCTCCCAGAACCAGTTCTGCAACCTGTCCCGCGGCTACTCGCAGAACGGCCAGTGCCCCAACGAGGCCGGCTACTTCGACTGGGTGCAGAAGGGCTATCGGGCGATCGGGCTCGGCGCCGGCACCGTCGCCGGTGACAAGTTGTCCTTCGACACGGTGAAGCAGGAGATCGACGGGAACCGGCCGATCGAGACCGGCATCTACTGGACCTCCGGCGGCGGACACGCCCAGGTCATCTACGGCTACGACGCCGCTTCCACGAAGCTGTCCTACGGCGACCCGTGGCCGCAGAGCACCACCTACAGCGAGATGTCCTACCAGAGCTACGTCTCCAACGGTCAGTTCCGCTGGGGCGACGCGCTGTACCGGATCGGCCAGTGAGGGACATGACCATGAAGATCACCAAGATGGTGGCCGCCTCCTTCGGAATCGGCCTGATGCTGTTCGGTGGCCCCGCGCTGGCCGCCGCCGATGACGCGGCCGCCGCACGCCAGGCCGCTTCGACCGCCGCGGGCAACGGCGAACTGGCCGGCTTCTTCGTCCGGGCCGACCAGAAGGCCGGGACGGCCGGGCTCGGCGCGTCGGCCAAGGCGCCCAAGCTGGTCGGCGACACGCTGCGGGTGAACACGCTGAACCCGGAGTTCGTCAAGGGCGGCCCGGCGTCGCCCGCGGTGTTCTCGCACTACGCGGTGCGGGCGGACTCGGCGTCCGGCCAGCACGCGTCCGTCTGGTTGGGACAGTCCGGCGGATCGTGGTCGGTGCAGAACGTCACCACCGACACCTCGGATGTCACGTTCACCGCCCAGGACGCGGGTGCGTTCTCCGAGCCACAGATCAACGCCTGGTACCGGGTCTCCGGGGACCGGGTGCTGCCGCTGAACGACGCCGCTCGCACAGCGGTCGGCGAGAGCGTGAGCGTGGCGGCCTATCAGGAGCGGGTGCACGGGCTGTACGCGGACAAGCTGCCCGGCTCGGAGTACGCCAGGAAGCACATGATGGGCGGCGGTGCCGTGCAGTCCACTGAGGACGGTGTCAGCCCGATCCTGCCGATCGGCGGCGCGGTCCTGGTGGGCGGCGGTCTGGCCGCCTACCTGATCCGGCGGCGTACCGCTTAACAGCTGGTCCCGAAGTCGGCGATGTTCGGCGGCTTTATCGCCGAACATCGCCAACTTCGGAGCAGGCTTTCAGGCGGTGCGCCACTGCTGGTACGGGCCCCACGAGCAGTCCCAGAGCTGGACCACGGTGGAGGCGCCCCAGTCGGCGACGTCGATGCACTGCCCGGGGAACGCCTTGCTCTCGAACACCGGGTAGCCGCTGGGCTGCAGCCTGATCACGAAGCGCTGCGTGTCGGTGTCCGCGCAGGCCGCCTGACGCAGCTGCTGGCCGCGCCCGGTTCCGGCCACGCACTGGTTGCTCGCGGCGTTCACGAGGCTCGGCGCGTCGCCGCCGGTGATGTACCACTGCTGGTTGGTGAAGTTGTGGCAGGCCCACATCTGCACCAGCTGCCCGTTGCCCCAATCCGAGGCGTCCAGACAGCGACCCGAACTGTGCGGGTCCAGGTTGTAGTAGAGATTCGGCTGCGCGGGCGCGGCGGCGGCGACTCCGCCGCCGGCCAGCAGGACCAGCGCAGCGATCAGGGATCTCATTCTCATGCAGACATGAACTCGCGAAATCCCTGGCCACGCAGCACTTTTTCCGCAGCAGGCCGCGCGCATCCGGCTTTCAGAGTTTACGCAGCAGCGAGCAGAACATGGCGTCGGTGCCCTGCCGGTGCGGCCACAGCTGCACATGCGGGCCGTCGCCGAGCTGCGGGACATCCGGGAAGTACTCCCGGGTGTCCAGCTGCTCGACATCGCCGCGGTCGGCCAGGACCGCCTCGACGACCTCGCGGGTCTCGGACACCTGCGGCGAGCACAGCACATAGGCGACCACGCCGCCGGGCCGGACCAGGTCCAGCGCGGCGTGCAGCAGGTCGCGCTGCAGGCCGGTCAGCTCGGCGGTGTCCTCCGCCGACCGGCGCCAGCGGGCCTCCGGGCGGCGGCGCAACGCACCCAGCCCGGTGCACGGGGCGTCGACCAGTACCCGGTCGAACCCGGGCTCCAGGCCGGACTTGCGGCCGTCGGCGACGTGCACGATGACCGGCAGGTCACCGGTGACCTTGCGGACCAGCTCGGCGCGGTGCTCGCTCTGCTCCACCGCGTCCAGGGTGCCGCCCTGCATCCGCACCAGCGCGCCCAGCAGGCCGGCCTTGCCACCGGGGCCGGCGCACAGGTCCAGCCAGCGGGCGTCGGTGCCCTCGACCGGGACCCTGGTCAGCGCGAGGGCGCACAGCTGGCTGCCCTCGTCCTGCACCACGGCCAGGCCTTCTTTTACCGGGTCCAGTTCGCCGGGGTCGCCGGCGCCGGTCTCCAGGTGCACGCCGTACGGCGAGTACGGGGCGAGGTCGCCGCCGGTGATGGCGGACAGTTCGTCGGCACTGATCTCACCGGGCCGGGCGGCCAGGTGGATGGCCGGGCGCTCGTCATCGGCGGCCAGTGCGGCGGCCAGTTCCCCGGTGCCGCCCAGCGCGTCGCGGAAGGCCTCCGCGATCCACAGCGGGTGCGCGTGCGCGAAGGCGGCGGCGCCCACCTCGTCGGCGGGGGCCAGTTCGGCGACCCACTCGGCCTCGGTGCGGGCGCCGACCTTGCGCAGCACCGCGTTCACGAATCCGGCGGCGCCGGAGCCGTTCTCGGCACGCATCAGGTCCACGGTGGCCGAGACGGCGGCGTGCGTGGGGATCCGGGTGCGCAGCAGCTGGTAGGCGCCCAGCCGCAGCACGTCCAGGACCCGCGATTCCACCTTGGCCAGGGTCCGGTCGATGCAGGCGGCGAGGATCGCGTCGAGGAGGCCCTGCGCCCGGCTGGTGCCGTAGGCGAGCTCGGTGGCCAGCGCGGCGTCCCGGCCGGTGATCTTGCGTTGCCGCAGCAGACCGGGCAGCGCCAGGTTGGCATAGGCGTCGCGTTCCCGGACGGCGCGCAGCGTGTCCAGCGCGGCCTGCCGGGCGGCGTCCTCGATGGGCGGCCGGGCCGGGCCACGCTTGCCGCGCGGCGGGTGCGAGCGGCGCGGGTGCGAGGGCTTGCGGCCCGGGTCCCCGGACTGGTCACGACGGTTCACGAAAGTTTCTCTCCAGCATCGATACGCGTGCCACGGGCCCAGTCGGTGGCGGGCATCCGCTTCTTACCCTGCGCCTGGACCTCGGACAGCTGCACCGGGTCGGTGCCGGTGCCGACGAGGACCCGCTTGCGCTCCACCAGGATCTCGCCCGGCTCCAGCTTGTCCGCGACGACCGGCAGCACCGGGCCCAGCTTGAACCGCCCACCGCGGAACTCGGCCCAGGCGCCCGGTTCCGGGGTCATCGCCCGGACGTGCCGGTCGACGTGCATCGCGGCCTGGGTCAGGTCCACCCTGGCGTCCTCGACGCTGATCTTGTGCGCGTAGCTGAGGCCCTCGGCGGGCTGTTCCTTCGGCTCCAGCACGCCGTCCTGAATGCCGTCCAGGGTTGACAGCAGCAGGCCGGAACCGGACTCGGCCAACCGGTCCAGCAGCTCACCGGAGGTGTCCCGGCGGCGGACCTGCTCGGTGAGCACCCCGAACACCGGGCCGGCGTCCAGGGCCTTGACGATGCGGAACGTGCTGGCTCCGGTGATGTCGTCGCCGTGCTTGACCGCTGCCTGCACCGGAGCGGCGCCGCGCCAGGCGGGCAGAAGTGAAAAATGAAGGTTGATCCAGCCGTGCGCCGGAATGTCCAGTGCTACCTGCGGCAACAGTCCGCCATAGGCCACCACGGGGCAGGCGTCCGGGGCCAGTTGGCGTAGCCGGTCCAGGAAATCGGGCTCACTGGGCTTCGCCGGGGTGAGAACCTCGATGCCATGTTCGTCGGCGAGGGCGCCGACGGGCGAGCGGACGAGCCGACGACCACGACCGGCGGGCGCGTCCGGACGGGTCACCACGGCGAGGACCTCGTGCCGGTCGGAGGCCAGGAAGGCGCGCAGCGAGGGCACCGCCACCTCCGGGGTACCCGCGAACACCAGCCTCATCGACCAACCCTTTCCCACCTGCGAACGCGAACACACAACCTTAGGCCAACAGTCTGGGTCAGCCCTGACTGCGTCCGTTCACCAGAGGCGGCGCTGGTCCGCGAGGGTCGAGTTACTAGGCCGGTTGCCGTCAATGGTTGCCGGTATAGCCCCAGGACCCGATAACCGCTGGTACAACAGGACGATGCTGCCTGGCGATCTCACCAACGGCGTCAAGGGCCTGTCGGCACACGTCCTGACCAATCACCCCTATGGGGACGGCGCGGAACTGCTCTCCGGAGCTCGCGCCGTCCTGGAACGACTCGATGTTCTGGCGGCGAAGGCGACCACCAGCATGTGCAGTGTCGTGCCGGAGGCGGCATTGGATCTGGCCCGACACACCCCTGCCATCTCTCCCCTGCTGCGACGCGGCGTCCGCGTGCGACTGGTGGTGCCCACCTCCGTGGTGAGCAACCCACTGGCACTCGGCCAGCTGCGCCGGTTCACCGAACAGTCCCTGGAGGTCCGGGTGCATCCGGAACCGCCCCGCCGACTGCTCCTGCTGGACGGTGAATACGCACTCACCCCGTTGTCCCTGGGTCAGCCCGGGGTCGACCGCACCGGTTGCTACCTGCTGCGCGGTGCGCTGGCCGGTCCGTGCCTGGACCTGTGGGACATGATCTGGCAGCGGTCGAGGCCGCTGACCGGAACCGGGGGCCGTCAGCTCACCGCCCGGGAGGTGGAGGTCGCCGACATGCTGGCCGGCGGCGCCACCGATGATCAGGTTTCCCGGAAGCTGGGTGTCAGCACCCGGACGGTGCGCAAACTGGTGGCCAACCTGCACCTGCGAATGGGCACCGATTCCCGGCTGGCGCTGGGTTTCCAGCTCGCGAAAAGCGGATTGTTACCGGATGGCCCACCCCGGCAGAACATCCGAATGCCGGAACCCCGATTCAATCCGAACATGGCCAACTGACAATGGTCGACGCGATAACTGAGCGCTCATTTCCTGCCGAGCGCTCAGTTTCGCGTCTGTCAGTGATCGGCGTGGTCGGTGCCCAGTACGAGCACTTCGACCAACGCGACGACGAAATTGCCCGCGAGGCGCATCGCGCCCCGGGTTCCCCCCACCGATTCGGCCCCGGGTGCATCCGGAGTGCCGTTTAGAGACTCGGTGGCAGTCAGGTCGACCGGCGTCGCCATGGTTGTCACCTGCCGTCCTCCCGTATTTGTGTTTGCGGCTTCAACGGTCGCGGAATTGCCCCCGTTTTCACATCCGCCGCAGGGATGACATCCTGCCTGGACCCGAAGTATTAGACCACTGCCAGTAATATCAACAGGGTGTTTTCCGCCCATTCGGAGCAATACGCAGAAATGCGAATGGCATTCGATTCAGCGGTACTCGAATTCACCTGTCCGCGAAGTACCCGCCCGGGGTGAGCCCGGTGGCCCTGCGGAAGGCGGCCACGAACGCGCTCGGTGTGGCGTACCCGACCCGCCGCGCCACCACGGACACCGACGCTCCCCCGGCCAGCAGCGGCAGGGCGGCATGCAGCCGGACCAGGGTCCGCCAGCGGCCGAAGGTGAGTCCGGTCTCGGCCAGAAAGATCCTGGTCAGCGTGCGTCCGCTGGCCCCGACCAGCCTGCCCCAGTCGGCCAGCTCCCGGTCGTCGGCGGGGTTCTCGGTCAACGCCCGATGGATGCGCCGGGCCCGGTCCTCCCGCGGCTCCGGCACCTCGATGGTGGTCACCGGGACCGGGCGCAGCAGGTCGAGCACCACCGCGTCCGCCCGGGCGCGCGCCGCCGCTGTCAGATCCGGCTGCGCCAGGTACTCGATCAGTTCGGCGAGCAGTGGGCCGACGGCCACGACGGTCGGCGTCGTCCAGTCCACGGTGTGCTCGTCGGGTGCGAAGTACAGGCTGCGCATGGCCGCCACGCTCGCCGCCGACGTGCGGTGCCGGATACCCGCCGGGATCCACAGCGCGCGGCTCGGTGGCAGCAGCCAGGCATGCTCGCCGATCTGCACGGTGAGCATGCCCCGGGCGGCCCAGGCGAACTGGTGGATCGGGTGCTCATGCCAGTCGAACACGTGGCCACGCGGCATCACGCCGAAGGCGATGGCGATCGCGCCGGGCTCGGCGATGAACTGTCCGTTTGACGACATCACTTGTCACACTACTCGGTAGCGGCCACCCGGCAAGCTGCCTAGCGTCGATCACATGCCGATGAACTGGGTACACCGCCAGCTGTGCAGCTCCCGCCTGTGGGCCTGGGGCGTGGCGAACAAGGGCATTCCGTGGGCCCTGGACGGGATCTCGCTGGGCGAGCACGCCCTGGAGATCGGTCCGGGGTTCGGCGCCACCACCCGGGTACTGCGTCACCGGGTACCCAGGCTGACCGCGGTGGAGGTGGACGAGGCGTCGACGGAGACGCTGCGCGCGGAGTTCGGCGACACGGTGCGGGTGATCCACGGGGACGGCGCCGCGCTGCCGCTGCCGGCCGACGAGTTCGACTCGGTGGTGTGCTTCACGATGTTGCACCACGTGCCGTCGGTGTCGTCGCAGGACCGGCTGTTCGCCGAGGCGCTGCGGGTACTGCGGCCAGGTGGGGTGTTCGCCGGTTCGGACAGCCGGACGAGTTTCCTGTTCCGCCAGTTGCACCGGGGCGACACCATGGTCGTCGTGCCGCCGGAGACCTTGCCCGCCCGGCTCCGGGCCGCCGGTTTCACCGACGTCACCGTGCTGGCCAAATCGGACGAGTTCCGCTTCAGCGCACACAAGCCCGACTGATGCGGCCGCTGCGCGGGGCGGAGAGGAGCCATTTCCATGGAAAGTGCAAAGAGCGCACTTTCCATGGAAATGGCTAGATGATCTCCAGGGGGTCTAGGCGGATCCGGACGGGGTCGGATTCCTTGCGGACGGCGCGGAGGGATCGGGCGGCGGACAGGGCGGCGGACAACGCGCGGCCGTCGCCGCGGGGGACGCGGATGAGGGCGCGCTCCAGCTCGGTGCCGTCCGGACCGGGACGCTCCAGCGGAACCGGGCCCAGCAGGTCGGCCTGTTCGGGCAGTTCCATCTCGTCCAGGAAGCGCTGGAGCGGATCCGGCAGGCCGTCCACGGTGGCCATCCGCACCGCGGGCGGATAGCCCAGTTCGGTCCGTTCGGCCAATTCCAGCCGGGCATGCCAGACGGGGTCCCAGCGGATCAACGCCTGCACGGGCTGCAACCCGGAATCGGCGACCACCACCACCCGGCCGCCGTCGGCGGCCGACCGCACCAGCGCGGCGGCGGCCAGCCAGCGGCGCAGCGCGGTCTCGGCGACCCGCAGGTCCGGCCTGGACAGCAGCGACCAGCCGTCCAGCAGCAGCGCGGCACCATAGCCACCCTCCGCCACCGGTTCGGCGCCGGGCGTGCTGATCACCAGGGCCTTGCCCGGTTTGACCTCGGTCAGCACCTCGCCGCCGCCGGAGGTGCGCACCGGGATTCCGGGGAACGCGCGGCCGAGTTCCTCCGCCGTGCGCTTGGCGCCGACCACCATGGCCCGCAGCCGGCGGGAACCGCAGTCACAGACGAATCCGGCCTCGGTGGCGCCACACCAGCGGCAGGCGGGCGGCCGGGCCTCCCCCGCCGGACCGTCGGGCACGGCCAGCGGACCGGCACAGCGACGGCAGCGGGCGGGCTGCCTGCACTGCGCGCAGGCGAGCGCGGGCACGTAACCGCGGCGCGGCACCTGGACCAGCACCGGGGCGTCGGCCTGCAACGCCGCTCTGGCGGCCTCGAAGCCGACCGAGGGCAGCCGGGCGGCGCGGGCCTGCGGGTCGCGGGCCAGCTGCCGGTCGTCCTCACCGATCGCGGTGACCCGAGGCGCGGCCAGGCGCAGCACCTCGCGGCTGGCGACGATCTCGTGTGCCCAGCCGGAGTCGACGAGCGCCTGGGCCTCGGTGCTGCGGGCGTGCCCGGCGATCAGCATCGCCCCGCCGCTGGCGTGCGCGCGCAGGGCCAGGACCTCGCGCACGTGCGGATAAGGCGAACGCTGGTCGGAGTGCAGGTCGTCGCCGTCGTCCCAGATGATCAGCAGGCCGGGGTCGGTGACCGGGGCGAAGGCGGCGGCCCGGGTGCCGAGCACGATGCGCACCCGGTCACGCCGGGCGGCCAGGAATCGCCGGTAGCGTTCGGCCGGGCCGAGATCAGCGGCCAGCGCGACGATGTCCGCCGGATCGGTGAGCAGCCCGCAGGCCGTTTCGAGGCGGGCCAGGTCCCGGTAGTCGGGCACCACGATGACCGCGGGGCGGTCGGCCGAGGCGGAGGTGACCGCGAGTTCGGCGAGCCGGGCGGGCCAGTCCTCACCGGGCAGCGCCTGCCACACGCCATGCGCCGGTTTGCCGGCGTGCACCGCGTCCACGAAGACCGTTCCCCGCTGGTAGCGCTGCCAGCCGACCGCATCCGGGCGAGCAGGTGTCGGCGGCCGTTCCCGGTCGGCGGCCTCGGCCTTGGCGTGCCGGGGCGGGATCGCCAGCCGCAGGACGTCGGTGAGCGTGCCCGCGTACCGGTCGGCCACGGCCCTGGCCAGTACGGCGACCTCCGGGCTGAGCACCGGCTCGGCGGAGACGACCCGTTCCAGGAACATGAGTTTGCCCTGGTGGTCGGACTCGGCCTGCCGTTCCAGCAGGTAGCCGTCGATCAACTTGCCGGCGAACCGCACCCGCACCCGGCAGCCGGGCACGGCGTCGGCGTCGAACTGCGCGGGCACCAGGTAGTCGAACGGGCGGTCCAGGTGCGGCAGCGGCATGTCCACGCAGATTCGGGCCACCGGCAGGGTCTCCGCCGGTTGCCACTCGCCCCGCCTCACCTTGGTCACCATCACCCGAATCTCTACCAGAAGTCCCTGTCAGCGCCCTGTCCGGGCTGTTATTGTCGAAGTGCCAACAAGGTTGGTGCACGATGACAGCAGGGAGAGCGGATGTCTCACGCGGAAGCGAACACTGCGGCCGAGGCGGCGATGACGGACCTCGCACGGGTGGCCCGGCATCTCACCGGGGAGAACCCCACCTGCCTGATCTGCTCCCCCACCCGCCCGGAGTCGCTCAAACTGCGGGCGACCGGTTTCGCCGACGGCGTGCTGACCGCCGAGTTCACCGCGAACAAGGACCAGGAAGGCGGCCCCGGCTACGTGCACGGCGGGGTCCTGGCCGGCGCGATCGACGAGGTGTTCGGCGGCGCGGCGTTCACCGCCGGGTCGATCGCGGTCACCGGCAACCTGAACATCGACTACCGCCGCCCGGTCGAACTGCACACCCGGGCGATCATCACCGCCAAGGTGGACTCCGTGGACGGCCGCAAGGTCTCGGTCAGCGGCCAGTTGCGCCTCGGCGGCGAGAACGGTCCTCTGGCGATCACCGCTCGCGGCCTGTTCGTCCAGGTCAAGCCCAGCCACTTCAAGTTCGGCCCCTGACACCTTCGAGTGACGATGGCCTCCCGCCCTGCCCACCGGGTCTACATTTCTCTGCCCAGGGGCGATGCAAGGAGGTTTCCCCATGAAACGGGTCATCGCCCTCTGCTGTCTCCTCGTCGCCTTGACCGGCTGCGACCTGCCGCGGAACGGTTCGCCGGGCAGCACCACCTCGGCCATCGGCCAGGGATCCAGTGGCGGGCTTCCGGCGGATCTCTCCCCTGCCGCCGCCACACACCTTGAGGTGACCGGTTCCGAGCGTGGCACGATCGCAGGCAAGGACGGCTACCGCCTGACCCTGTCCACCGGCGAAGCCTGGGCGGTCAAGGGCACGCCGGAAGAAGTCGTGCCGGCACTCAGAGCTGATCCGGTGTACAACGCCGAGACCTCTGTCTTCTGGAAATCCGGCGCCTACGTCGTGTTCGCCAGAGACGCCTTCCGCGGCCTTCCCGAGAAGGTGGCGACCTTCGTCGGCAAACGGCCTGACCTCGAAGCCATCGACTCTGACTGCATCCCACCCGTACCCGATCCACAGCTCTGCTGAGTTCAGAGCAACGCCAACTGCTCGGCAGGCACGGATTCGTCGGGACGGGTCACCGGCCTGGTCTGGCTGCCTGGTGCCAGCCGGTGCCGGGGTAACAGCCCGCCCACCCGCTCGGCCAGCCAGCCGGCGTAGCGGCGGTCCACAGTGGACCCGCGCGCGTAGAGCCGCTCGTACCGGACCACCAGTTCCGGGTGTTCGCGGCGCAGCCAGTCGAAGAACCACTCCCGGCTGCCGGGCCGCAGGTGCAGCGGCCACGCACTGACCTTGGTGGCCCCGGCCGCGGCGAGCTCGGCGAACAGCCCGTTCAACGCGTCATCCGAGTCGGTCAGATACGGCAGCACGGGTGCCACCATCACCGAACAGTCCAGCCCCGCCTCCCGCACCCGGCGCACCAGGTTCAACCGGGCCGCCGGCGCCGGAGTGCCGGGCTCCAGCCGCTCCTGCAGTTCGGGGTCCAGCAACGCCAGCGAGACGCCGATCCACACCTGTACCCGCCCGGCCGCTTCCGACAGCAAGGGCAGATCCCTGGCCAGCAGCGTGCCTTTGGTGAGGATGGAGAACGGCGTCCGAGCCCCGGTGAGCGCGCCGATGATCCCCGGCATCAGCCGGTACCGGCCCTCGGCCCGCTGATAGGGATCGGTATTGGTCCCCATCGCCACCGACGCCCGGGCCCACCTGGGCGCGGCCAGCTCCCGGCCGACCACCTCGGCGGCGTTCACCTTCACCACCACCTGACTGTCGAAATCCCGGCCGGAATCGAAGTCCAGGTAGGTGTGCGACTTACGGGCGAAGCAGTAGGTACACGCGTGTGAGCAGCCCCGATAGGGATTGATCGTCCACTCGAACGGCATCCCCGAGGTCGGCGGTACCCGGTTCAGCACCCGCTTGGCCATGACCTCGTGGAAGACCACGCCGGCGAACTCCGGCCGGCGAACCGTGCGCAGCCAGCCGGGCATGCGGGACAGGCCGGGCAGCTCCAGCTCCCCCGGCCCAGCCCCCTCGTCGGCAATCTTCTGCGCATCCCATCGCATGCCGACATTCGAACATACGATCTAGGGAATCGCAAATCCGTTCGATCGCTCAGAGACTGAACAGCAGCGACCGCAGGATCAGCGCGGCGATGAACACCACGGTGAACGCGATGTCGATCCCCACGCCACCCGCCCGGATCGGCGGCAAGGCCCGGCGGACCGGAGCGATCACCGGTTCGGTGGCCGAGTAGGCGAACGCCCGAACCCGGGCCCCACCACCGCCGCCGCCCGCCACCGCGACCCAGTCCAGGATCATCCGGACGATCAACAACACCACGAAGATCGTCACGGCCCAGCCGAGTACGAATCCAATGAGGCCCATCCCGAACTCCTTCCCTCGCCCACCTAACGTGGCAAACGGGCCATCAGTGCCGCCGCGGCCGTATTCTCAGCCACCACTCAGCCGAACACCCGCCCACTTGTGCAGTCATGCCGGATTCGGCTGTACAAGTCCTAGGCTGAGGATATGGAACAGGGGCACGCATCGCTGTACCGGCGGATCGCCGACGATCTCAAGGCGGAGATCAACGCGGGCACCTACGCGGCGGGCGACGCGTTGCCCTCGGAGAGCGAGCTCGCGCAGCGCTACGGCGCGTCCCGGGGAACGATCCGGCAGGCGTTCGCCGCGTTGCGAACCGACGGGATCATCTCCTCGCGCCGCGGCGCGCGCCGGACCGTCCACGGTGGACCACGGCTGCAGGACTTCACCGCACTGCTGAGCTTCTCGCACTGGGCTCGCGCCATCGGTGAGGTGCCCAGTGGCCGGGTGATCGACCTGGAACGCCGGGCGGCCACCGAGCAGGAGCGGGGCCACCTCGACCTGCCGGACGGCGCGTACGTCTACCTGCTCACCAGGGTCCGGCTGCTGGACGGGCAACCGGTCATGGTCGAGCGCACCGCGTACCCGGACCGGATCGGCGCGCTGGTCGCCGGCATGCGGCCGGAGCGCGAGTCGATCACCGACCGGCTGGGCGAACTCGGCACGACCTTCGCCGACGCGGAACACACCATCGACGCGGTGCGCGCCACCGCCGAGGACGCGCGGCTGCTCGGCGTCCGGCCGGGCACCGCGCTGCTGCGGGAGCGCAGGCGCAGCACCGATCCCGCCGGCGTGCCACTGGAGTGGTCCGAGGACCGCTATCTGGGCGACCAGGTGGCGTTCACCGTCCGCAACTCGGTGGACCACAACACGCTGTCCCGCTGGCACTCCCCACCCACCGCCGACTGAGTCACACAGAGGTACCAACGGCGGAGCCATGTCTGCAATAGTCAGAACATGTACAGCCAAGTTATGACCGATCCGATCGACCAGCTCGCCGCCCTGTTCGCCGGCCCCGGAGCGGACGACTACCTGGGTGAGGACGTCACCCAGGCCGTGCACATGCTGCAGGCGGGGACCCTGGCCGAGGCCGCCGGAGCCCCGGACCCGCTCATCGCCGCCGCGCTGCTGCACGACGTCGGCCACTTCCAGGGCGCCGTCACCGGCCGGGACCTGATGGCGGGAACCGACAACCGGCACAGCCACAGCGGTTCCGCCTGGCTCGGCCAGTGGTTCGGGCCGGAGGTCACCGATCCGGTCCGGCTGCACGTCGCCGCCAAGCGCTACCTGTGCGCCGTGGAGCCCGGCTACTTCGCCCTGCTCTCCGCCGCCTCGGTGCACACCCTGAAGGTGCAGGGCGGGCCGATGTCGCCGGACCAGGTGCGCGAGTTCGAGGCCGAGCCGTACTTCCGCGAGGCGGTCGCCCTGCGCCGCTGGGATGACGCGGCCAAGGACCCCGACATGCCCACACCCGGCTTCGACCACTTCCGCCCGGTACTGAGCCGGCTTGTCCGTACCCCGGACGGAGTACTGCGGGACACACCAGCCACTATGGAGTCGTGACCTACCAGCCTCCGCGTCGCACTGGGGACTACCGGCGGCGGCCCGTGCCGCCGCCCGGAGCCGCGGAGATCACCGATCCGATCGGGCTGCAGGACACCGCGCCGACCTCCCGCACGCCGCCGCACGGGGGCCGGGCGGCCCGCAGGCGCGCGGCCGAGGAGGCCGAGCAGCAGGAGCCCGAGCAGGAAGCGGACGAGCCGCCGGCCCGCGGGCATGGACATGGGCACGGCCACGGTCACGGCCCCGCGGCGCCCGCCTCACAGCGGGTCCGGATGCTGATCCTCGCCCTGCTCATCCCGCTCGCCCTGGCCACCCTGGCCGGCGTCATCACCCTGTACCCGTGGAGCGGCACGCTGACCGCCACCGGGCCCAGCTCGCACCAGACCGCGGTGCACGGCACCGTCACCGACGCGCTGACGACCACCTGCGTCCAGGGCGGCACCGACCAGTGCGTGACGCTGACCGTGGCCCTCGCGGACGGCAAGGAGCCGGGCAAGAGCGTCAACATCCGGCCGCCGCTCAACAACACCACGCCGCGGTTCGCGGTCGGCGACAAGATCACCCTCGCGGTGGACGACCGGGGCGGGCAGGGCGACGCGCAGTACAGCTTCGTCAACTTCCAGCGCGGCACCCCGATGTGGGTGCTGCTGGCGGTGTTCGTGCTGGCGGTTCTCGTCCTGGGCAGGCTGCAGGGCGGCATCGCGCTCGGCGCCCTCGGCCTGAGCCTGCTGGTGCTGATCCTCTTCATCATCCCGTCGATCCTGGCCGGCCACAGTCCGCTGTGGACGGCGATCGTCGGCTCCTCGGCGATCATGTTCGTGGTGCTCTACCTGACGCACGGCTTCACCGCCCGCACCTCCACGGCGGTGATCGGCACCGTGTGCAGCCTCGGCCTGATCTGGGGCCTGTCCAGCGCCTTCTCCGCCGCAGCGAAGATCACCGGCCTGGACGACGAGACCACCAACCTGATCACCGTGTTCGGCCACGCGATCGACGCGCGGGGGCTGTTCCTGGCCGGGGTCATCATCGGCGCGCTCGGTGTGCTGGACGACGTCACGGTGACCCAGACCAGCGCGGTGTGGGAGCTGCGCCGGGCCAGCCCCGACTACAGCTGGCGGCAGCTGTACACCTCGGCGCTGCAGATCGGCAAGGACCACATCTCCTCGGCGGTGAACACCCTGGTCATGGCCTACGCGGGCGCCGCGCTGCCCACTCTCATCTCGCTGTCCATCTCCGGCAACGACCTGGGCGACATCCTCGCCAGCGAGCTCCTGGCGAACGAGATCATCCGCACCCTGGTGGGCAGTATCGGGCTGGTCGCGTCGGTGCCCATCACCACGCTGGTCGCCGCACTGGTGGCCAGCCAGGAAAACCTCGAAGAGGTAGCCAGATAGCCCCCCGATCGGGGTAAGGTCATTCCTGCCGCACGCGAGCAGGGAGGCCCTCGTGTCAGAGAAGTCGACGCTCGATTCGCTGCTCGCCCTGCCGTTTCAGGTGGCCAAGGGCAGTGCGGAGAACTTCACCGCGATCATGGACGCCGTCAGGGCCGTGCCCAAGCTCGCCGACTCCCTGTCCGAACTCGCCAAGCTCCGGGAGAGCGTCCAGCAGACCCTGGAACAGGTGAACGCCGAACTGCCCGGGGTGATCGAGAAGCTGGAGGCCCTCAGGCTCAGCCTGGAGACGGCCGAACCGGGGATCAACGGCGTGGCGGGCAGCATCGAGCACCTGGACGAGTCGATTCAGGTACTCGCCAACGCCATCGGCCCACTACAGGGCACCACCGAGCGGCTCGGCAGGCTGGTCAACCGGCTGCCGAACCGGAACGCGAAGCCGCCGCAGATCAGGTAGCCCGCTCCCGGTCGAGGATCCCGGCCGCCAGTTCCAGCACCATGTCCCGCATGTCCGGCTCGCCCGCCTCCGGCATCGCGGCCAGCATCAGCTGCGTCGTCTGCGGCACGGCCGCCGTCCAGGCGGCCAGCCCGATCAGCGAGACGAACAACATCGCCGCCCGCCGATCGGCCGG
Source organism: Pseudonocardiaceae bacterium YIM PH 21723 (assembly GCA_003600225.1). Lineage (GTDB taxonomy): Bacteria > Actinomycetota > Actinomycetes > Mycobacteriales > Pseudonocardiaceae > QZFT01. The sequence continues at coordinate 21,987 of QZFT01000032.1, read as the reverse complement.
GATGCCCAGCGAAGCGGCGAACTTGCTGATCTTGTCCTGGTAGTTGGCGATCCGCGCGTCCGCCTCCGGCAACGCCTCGTCGCCGTGGTGCAGGGCCTCCCACAGCAACAGCCGCAGCAGCTGCGGATGCGAGTGGTGCACGTCGTAGATCCGGCCGACGTACTCCAGCGGATCATCGCCGGGCGAGCCGAACTTGGTCTGGTACTCCGCCTGCGCCTCGGCCAGGGCAGCTTCGAACAGCTTGTCCTTGCTGCCGAAGTGGCCGTAGATGCGTTCCTTGCTGACGCCGGCGTTGGCGGCGATCCGGTCCACCCGGGCACCGGCGATGCCGTACGCGGCGAACTCCTCCCGCGCGGCGGCCAGCAGGGAATTCCGGGTCACGGATTTGTCAGTCACTGCTGAAGAATAGCTAACCCCCTTGCGGACCAACCAGTTGGTTGGCAGCCTGTGCTCATGACTGCTACGCACGAATTACCCGTGCAGGCGTCGGACCGGGGGAATTGGGCACCATACGGCCGGACAGTCGGCCTGCTCACCGCTGTCGGCGTCCTGCTGGCCGGCCAGATGTACGCCGTGATCGTCCTCTTCGGACCGATGGCGATCGACCTGCACGCCTCCGTCGAACGCCTGACCTGGACTGCCACCGCCTACGGCCTGGCCTACGCCATCGGCTTGATGTTCTCCGGCCCGGCCACCGACCGATTCGGGCCACGCGCGCTGCTGGCGGCCGGCGGTATCGCCGCCGGAATCAGCACCGCGCTGGTCGGCCTGGGCACCGACCTGGTGTCCGAATGCCTGCTCCGCGCGGTACAGGGCCTGGCCTGCGCGACCTTCTCCCCCGCCGCCTTCACCTATCTCGCGGAAAAGCTTGCCCCGGAACGCCGATCCCAGGGCCTTGCCTGGATGGTCAACGGCAGCTTCTCCTCCGCGATCCTGACCCAGGTCGCCGCGCAGGCCTGGACCACCCAGTTCAGCTGGCGCGGCTTCTTCATGGTCGCCGGCCTGCTGGTCGTGCTCGGTGCCGTCGCGATGCGGCTGCGGCTGCCCGCCACCCCGGTGCACCACGCGCCGAGCATGGGGGCGGCGTTCCTCGGCATGACCCGGTTACTGGGCAACCCTCGGCTGCTGGCGCTGTACGGCACCGGCCTGACCCTGCTGGGCGGCTTCGTGGCCGTCTACACGGCCGTCAGCCTGGCCGGACCGGAGAGCGTGATCCACGATCCACAGGCGCTGCTGACCCTCCGGGCCAGCGCGCTGCCCGCGATGCTGGTGGCTCCCCTGGCAGCCCGGTGGCTCGTCCGGATTCCGGTGCGGTACCGGGGCGCCGGCTTCGTGGCGCTGTCCGCGGTGGCCATCCTCGGCGCCTCGTTCGCCGGCGAACAGGTCGTCCTGCTGGGCGTGTTCCTGTTCGTCTTCGTCGCCGGTCTGGGGGTGGCCGCGCCGGCCCTGCTGGAGATCGTCGGCGGCATGGCACCGGAGTCGCGGGGCGCGGCGATCGCGCTCTACGCCTCCGTGCTGTACGTCGGCGCCAGTCTGGGGCCGATCGCCACGGCGGCGCTGCTGGACGTCGGCTTCGGCGGCATCCTGCGTGCGGTGGCGGTCATCCTGGTCGTCGGCGTGGGGCTGGCGGTACTGGCCACCAGGCGGCGCTAGTTCAGTCCGGCGACGAACCCGGCGACTGCCTGTTCGGGCAGTTTCCGGGTGAGCCTGCCGGGGCCGATGCTGCTGGCCAGCTGGAAGAGGGGGCGGTCCGCCGCCCCCTTGCCCTGCGCCTCGGCCCGCAGCTGCGCGACCAGGAGCTCGGACAGCACCAGCGAGCGGGCGTTGCCGCCGCCGGCGAGGGCGTCGGCGATCCGGCGCAGCGGCAGGATGCCCAGTTCCCGGCCGCCCTGCCCGGAGTACATGGCCAGGGCCAGGTTGATGGTCTTGCCCTTGGGCGGTCCGCTGACCAGCAGGCCGATCGTGCGGTTACCGCGAATGTCGGTGACCAGCACGTCCTGCGTGGTCGCCTGACGCAGATCCACCGAGCGGGTACCGAAGGCCCGCACGCTGACGATCCCGTCGCGCAGGATGGTGCGGCGCCTGCCCTCGGCCACGGCCAGCAGGATCAGCGGGAGACCGATGACGGCCGCGGTGATCAGCCCGGCGGTGGGCCCGCCGAACAGGCCGATCACCCCACCGAACGCGGCGGCCACCACGGTCGCGCTGATCATCACCAGCATGGCCCGGCGGCGGACGATCTCCGCGGGGAGCAGGTCCAGCGGAAGCGATTCGACCATGATCCTCTACAACCCCGTCTTCGGTGCGGCCGGAAGGTCGTCCAGGTCCTGCAGGAACGGGTTGGTGGCCCGCTCCTGGCCGATCGTGGTGTGCGGGCCGTGGCCGGGCAGCACGATCGTGTCGTCGGCCAGCGGCAGCACCCGGGTACGCAGGGTCTCCAGCATGACGGTGTGGTCACCGCCGGGCAGGTCGGTGCGGCCGATGGATCCGGCGAACAGGGTGTCCCCGGCGAAGATCAGCCGGGTGTCGTCGGTCTCCACCCGGTAGAACACGGAGCCGGCCGTGTGACCCGGCGTGTGGATCACCGAAATCCGCATGCCGGCCAGTTCGAGTTCCTGGCCGTCGGTGATCTCCACAAGATCGGCGGGCTCGGTCAGCTCCAGCTTTCCACCGAAGAAGGCGGCGCTCTCCCGGCTGATGCCCGCCAGCGGGTCGGACAACAGGTGCTTGTCCGCGGGGTGGATGTAGGCCGCCACACCGAACTTGTCGCAGGTAGGAGTCGCGTCGAAGACGTGATCGAAGTGCCCGTGGGTGAGCAGGACGGCCGCCGGGGTCAGCTCATGCTTGATCAGCGTTTCGGCCAAAGGGCCCAACGAGTCCTGACCCGGATCGACGATCACGCACTCGGCACCTGGACCAGTGGCCAGCAGATAGCAGTTGGCCTGCAGTGCGCCCGCCGGGAAACCCGCGACCAGCAACGTGTACCTCCGGGGACTCGCTAAGTAACCTCTCAGGTAGACAGCCTAAACTCGCCGCAACCTGTACCTGGATCTGGGAGTAAGCACGTGCCTACGAACGAGCAACGCCGCGAAGCGGCGAGGCGGAAGCTGGAGCGGCAGATCGTCAACCGCCAGGTCCGCGCCAAGCGTAACCGCATCATCGGAGTCTCGTCCGTTGTGGTCGTCGCCCTCCTGGTGACCGGCACCGTCGTCTTCGAACCGTGGAAGTGGTTCGAGCCGAAGCTGGTCAGCTCCGGTCCCTGCCAGTACGCGAAGCCCAAGGCCGAGGAGGGCGCTCCGGAACCGGAGAAGGCCGCCAAGGACACCGGCTTCGACGACGGGCTGCCGGACGACCCGGAGGACACTCCGAAGACCGGCATCGTCAAGGCCACGCTGAAGACCTCGCAGGGTGACATCGCGCTGAACCTGGACCGGTCGAAGGCTCCCTGCACGGTGCAGAGCTTCCTGGCGCTGGCGAAGGCGAACTACTACAACGACAGCACCTGCCACCGGCTGGTGGTCAGCGCGGACATGAAGATCCTGCAGTGCGGTGACCCCAAGGGCACCGGCCAGGGCGGTCCCGGCTACACCATCAAGGACGAGCTGGACGGCGCCAAGAAGCTGCCCGAGCTCACCGGTCCGGAGGCCGACCAGGCCAAGCAGGCGGGCAAGCACCTGGTGAACTACACCCGGGGCACCCTGGCCATGGCGAAGACCGCCGCCCCGAACTCCGGTGGCAGCCAGTTCTTCCTGGTCTTCGGCGACACCAAGCTGCCGGACGAGTACGCGGTGTTCGGCACCGTCAGCGAGGACGGCCTGAAGGCGCTGGACAAGATCGGTGCCGGCGGCAACGCGGAGGGCGTCGACGAGAGCACGGGCGGCCCCAAGCCGGCCCCGAAGCTGACCACCAAGATCGAAAAGGTGGACATCGCAGCCTGATCATCACGTGAGACGACCCCCTGTTCCGCTGTGGAACAGGGGGTCGTTTTCGTGCTGGGGATCGGGCGGCCGGCCGGGTCTGGGTTGTCTGCGAAAGACGGCTTTGGAGGGGAGACGAGTGGGCGCGCGCGTCTTTCCTGCCGGCGTGCTGGGTGGGGGCACGCCGGTCTGGGCCGCCTGGGTCGCTGCGCGAGCCGACATGAGTTCCGCGTGAGCTACGGTCGTCCTTTGTGGACAGTAAGTACCTGAAGGCGTCCTTTGTTTACTCCAGGTAAACAAAGGACGCCTTCAGCGCGCTCAAGTAAATGAAGGCGTCCTTCAGGTCCACCGCGGAAGCGGCCCCGACAGGAAAGACCGGCGTGCCCCCACCCTCGCGCGTTAGCAGGAAAGACCCCACCCCGAGCCAGTCTCCTCCTCCAAAGCCGTCTTTCGACGACCTCCGACCCAGCGGAAAGCTAACTGCTGGTGATCCGGTACACGTCGTAGACGCCCTCGACGTTCCGGACGGTGCGCAGCACGTGCCCCAGGTGCTTGGGGTCGCCCATCTCGAAGGAGAACCGGCTGACCGCGACCCGGTCCCGGGAGGTGGTCACCGAGGCGGACAGGATGTTCACCTTCTCGTCGGCGAGGACCTTGGTGACGTCCGACAGCAGCCGGTGCCGATCGAGGGCTTCGACCTGGATGGCCACCAGGAACACCGAGGAGGCGGACGGCGCCCACTCCACCTCGACGAGGCGCTCGGCCTGGCCCTGCAGGTCGCCGGCGTTGGTGCAGTCGGTGCGGTGCACGCTGACCCCGCCGCCGCGGGTGACGAAGCCGAGGATCTCGTCGCCGGGGACCGGGGTGCAGCAGCGGGCCAGCTTGGCCCACACGTCGCTGGTGCCCTTGACGATGACGCCCGCGTCGCCGGCCGCCTTGCGGCGCTGCACGGTGGACGGGGTGGCCCGCTCGGCCAGCTCCTCCTCCGCACCCTCCACCCCACCGAGCAGGGCGACCAGGCGCTGGACGACGTGCCGCGCGGAGGTGTGGGTCTCCCCCACCGCGGCGTACAGCGAGCTGATGTCCGGGTACCGCAGTTCGCGGGCCAGCGCGCCCATGGAGTCGGCCGAGACCAGGCGCTGCATCGGCAGGCCGACCCGGCGGACCTCCTTGGCGATGGCCTCCTTGCCCGCCTCGATGGCCTCTTCCCGGCGTTCCTTGGCGAACCACTGCTTGATCTTGGCCCGGGCGCGCGGGGAGGCGGCGAAGCTCAGCCAGTCGCGGGTGGGACCGGCGCCCTCGGCCTTGGAGGTGAAGATCTCGACGACCTCACCGTTGTCCAGCTTGCGCTCGAGGGCGACCAGGCGTCCGTTGACCCGGGCGCCGATGCAGCGGTGGCCGACCTCGGTGTGCACGGCGTACGCGAAGTCCACCGGGGTGGAGCCGGCGGGCAGCGTGAACACGTCGCCCTTGGGGGTGAAGACGAAGATCTCCCGGACGGCGAGGTCGTAGCGCAGTGACTCCAGGAACTCACCGGGGTCGGCGGCCTCCCGCTGCCAGTCGAGGAGTTGCCGCATCCACGCCATCTCGTCGACGTCGAGGGCCTTGGCGCCGTTGTTGCCGCGCAGTTCCTTGTACCGCCAGTGCGCGGCGATGCCGTACTCGGCGGTGCGGTGCATGTCGTTGGTGCGGATCTGCACTTCCAGGGGCTTGCCGTCCGGGCCGATCACCGTGGTGTGCAGGGACTGGTAGACGCCGAACCGGGGCTGGGCGATGTAGTCCTTGAACCGGCCGGGCATCGGCTGCCAGAGGGTGTGCACGACGCCGATGGCCGCGTAGCAGTCGCGGACCTCGTCGCACAGCACCCGGACGCCGACGAGGTCGTGGATGTCGTCGAAGTCGCGGCCGCGGACGATCATCTTCTGGTGGATCGAGTAGTAGTGCTTGGGCCTGCCCTCGACCTTGGCGGACAGCCGGTTGCCCACCAGGTTGCCGCTCAGCTCGTCGATGACGGTGCGCAGGTACGTGTCCCGGGACGGCGCGCGGTTGGCCACCAGGCGGACGATCTCGTCGTACCGCTTGGGGTACAGGATCGCGAACGCCAGGTCCTCCAGCTCCCACTTGACCGTGGCCATGCCGAGCCGGTGCGCCAGTGGGGCGAGGACTTCCAGGGTCTCGCGGGCCTTGCGGGCCTGTTTCTCCGGCGGCAGGAAGCGCATGGTGCGCATGTTGTGCAGCCGGTCGGCGAGTTTGATCACCAACACCCGGGGGTCGCGGGCCATGGCGATGACCATCTTGCGGATGGTCTCGGCCTCGGCGGCGGCGCCCAGCTTGACCTTGTCCAGCTTGGTGACGCCGTCGACCAGGTGCGCGACCACCTCGCCGAAGTCGACCTCCAGCTGTTCGACGGAGTAGTCGGTGTCCTCGACGGTGTCGTGCAGCAGCGCGGCGACCAGGGTCGTGGTGTCCATGCCCAGCTCGGCCAGGATGGTCGCCACGGCCAGGGGGTGGGTGATGTACGGGTCACCGGACTTGCGTCGCTGGGAGCGGTGCTTCTCCTCGGCCACGTCGTAGGCGGCCTGCAAGAGGGCCAGATCGGCCTTGGGGTGGAGTTCGCGGTGCACGACAGCCAGGGGTTCGAGAACCTGCTTGACCGGCGCGGAGGCACGCTGGGCGGTGATACGGCGGGCGAGGCGCGCGCGGACCCGGCGGGTGGCCGAGGCTTGGCGTGCTGCCGGTGAGGCTCCCGCAACCGGTTCTAGGTCTTGTGTCACGTGGTACTCCCGACCCGGTTTCGATCACGACGCCGCTGGTGTGGTGGGTACTTGAATGGTCGAGGATAACTCCGTGGCGTGGACGTGTGTCACCGAGCTGGTCGATAGAGGGGCCATACGCCATTTCGGCCATCGCCGACTACCCGTGAATAATACGCGTTGACCTGTGTGAATGCGTGGCGCAGCAAGCGGACGCTCACACGGTGAGCACGGCCTGCACATCGTGATGTGCGACACGGTCCCGGCCTCGCAGGCCGACGAGCTCCAGGGCCACCAGCGCGCCGGTGATCAACGCGCCGCCCTTGTGCAGCAGTTCGCAGGCGGCCTTCAGGGTGCCGCCGGTGGCCAGCACGTCGTCCACCACGACGACCCGCTCCAGGGAACGGACGCAGCCGTCGGGCAGTTCCAGGGAGTCGAATCCGTACTCCAGGGCGAAGTGCACGCTGTGCGCCACCCGGGGCAGCTTCCCCGGCTTGCGCAACGGAACGACGCCGACTCCCAGCCGCGCGGCCACGGCGGCGGCGAACAGGAAACCCCGGGACTCGATACCCGCCACCAGCTCGGCCTTCGGCGCCTTCTCGGCCATCTTGTCCACGATCGCGGCGAAGGCCTCCGCATCGGCCATCAGCGGCGTCAGATCGCGGAACAGAATGCCGGGGCGCGGATAATCCGGAACGTCCCGGACCAAGCTCGCCGCCCGCTTCAGCGGGGCCGCGAGTTCGCCGTACTCCAGCACGAGGTCCTCCTACACGGTTACCGCACCCTAACGCGAGGTGGTGTGCGGCCGGCCGAGCCGGTCACACACCACCTCACCCCTCTAGGGAAGTACTACACCATGTGATTAACGACCCCGCTTGCCGGTGGGGCGTCCGGACTTACCGGCGGGTCGTGTACGACGGGAGTCCGGGCCCTTGCCCACGCGTCCGGGCACGCCGCTCGAAGCGGCATACGCGGACTCGCGACGCAACTGCTGGGTCAGCTCCTGGTCGTCCGACGCGTCGGAATCGGGCTCAGCGGCCTTACGGGCGGCGCTCGCCCGGCGGCTGAGCACTCGCCTGGCCTGATCCTGGTAGGGCTTCTCGGTGAGCTTCAGGTCCACCAGCAGCGGAGTCGCCAGGCAGATGGAGGAGAAGGCACCGACGAGCATGCCCGTCAGCTGGATCAGCGCCAGGTCCTTCAGCGTGCCGACACCGAGCACACCGGCGCCGACGATCAGCAGGCCGAGCACCGGCAGCAACGCGATCAGCGTGGTGTTGATCGAGCGCATCAGCGTCTGGTTGACCGCCAGGTTGGCCGCCTCGGCGTAGGTGCGCCGGGTCAGGCCCAGGATGCCCCGGGTGTTCTCACGGACCTTGTCGAACACCACGACGGTGTCGTACAGCGAGAAGCCGAGGATGGTCAGCAGACCGATGATCGTGCTGGGCGTGACCTCGAAGCCGATCAGCGAGTAGACACCCGCGGTGACCGAGATGTCGTGGATCAGCGTGATCAACGCCGAGACGGCCATCCACTTCTCGAAGTAGGCCGCCAGGAAGATGGTCACCAGCACCATGAACACCAGCAGCGCGATGAGCGCCTGTCCGGTGATCTCGCTACCCCAGGATTCGGAGACCGCGCTGTCGCTGATCGCCTTGATACTGGGCTGACCGGACGCCTTGTCCTTCGGCTGATACTTCTCGAACAGCGTCTTCTTCGCCGCGTCGATCTCCGACAGGGTCAGCGTCGAGGACCGGATCAGCATGCTCTTGTTGTCGCCGGAACCCGCGCTCTGCACGATCAGTTCCTTGCCCGGCAGTACCGGATCCAGGGTCTTCTTCACCTCCTCCTGGGTGACCGAGGTACCCGCAGAGACCGGGAACTGCAGCTTCGTGCCGCCCTCGAACTCGATGCCCCAGTGGAAGCCACGGAACACCATCGAGGAGACACAGATCAGGAAGAACAGGCCCATCGCGATGTAGAGCCGCTTGCGCTTGCCGACGATGTCGAAGGCGCCGGTACCGGTGTAGAGGCGGGTGAAGAAGGTGTCCCGCTGACCGGACGTGTTGATCGTGGTCATGATCAGGCCTCCCCACGACCCGCGGCACCGGCCGGAGCGGTCCGGTGAGTGGCGGCGTAGTTCTGGATGGCGCCCAGACCGGACAGGCTCGGCTTGGACAGGGTCTTGTTACGGGAGGCGAGTACCACCAGCGGGTGGGTCACCAGGAAGACGATCACCAGGTCCAGCACGGTGGACATGCCCAGGGTGAAGGCGAAGCCCTTCACCTGGCCGACGGCCAGCAGGTACAGCACCGCGGAGGCCAGGAAGAAGACCGCGTCGGCGGACAGGATCGTCCGGCGGCCGCGAACCCAGGCGCGGGGAACGGCGGACCGGAAGCTACGGCCTTCCCGGACCTCGTCCTTGAGGCGTTCGAAGAACACCACGAAGGAGTCGGCCGTGATACCGATCGCCACGATGAAGCCGGCGACACCCGCCAGGTCCAGCGAGTACCCGAGCCAGCGGCCCAGCAGCACCACGCAGGCGTACACCAGCGCGGCGGACAGACCCAGCGAGATCAGGGTCAGCACACCGAGCACGCGGTAGTAGATGAGGCAGTAGATCAGCACCAGCAGCAGGCCGATGCCACCGGCGAGCAGACCGGCCTCCAGCGAGGCCAGGCCCAGCGTCGCGGACACGGTGTTGGTGTCCGACAGCTTGAACGCGACCGGCAGCGCGCCGTACTTCAGCACACCGGCGAGGTCGGCGACCTGCTTCTGGGTGAACTGGCCGCTGATCTGCGTGTTACCGCCGGGGATCGCGCTGTTGATGGTCGGTGCCGACTGCACCACCGAGTCCAGCGCGAACGCTGCCTGCTTGTTCACGTTGGCCGCGGTGAACTTGGCCCAGAGGTCCGCGCCCTTGGACTTGAAGGTCAGGTTGACCTGCCAGCCGACGCCCTTGTCACCCTGGCCGGAGCTGGCGTCACCGATCTCGGTGCCCTCGATGACCGTCGGGCCGAGCAGGTACTTGAAGGCCTTCTCGGTGTCGCAGGCGATCAACGGCTTGCTGGTGTCGTCGTTGCTGCCCAGCACGTTCGGCGAGTCGCACCGGTAGGCCTGCAGCGCGGCGGTCTGGGCCGCCTCGCCCTCGGGCTGACGCTGAGCCTTGGCCTTGGCGACCGCCGCGGCGTGCTCCGGGTCCTCGTCGTTCGGGCCCGGGGTGGCGGTGGGCTTCGCGGAGGTCGACGTCGCCGGGGTGCTCGGCGTGGTGGTGGCCGGCTGTTCCGGGGCCGGACGGCCCTGCGGCTTGCCACTGGTCGGCGCCGGCGCGCTGGAGGTCGGGGCCCCCGAGGTGCTCGGCGTCGGAGCGCCACTGGTGCCGGTGGGGGGCAGCGGTGCGTCCTGGTTCGGGATCGAGGTCAGCACCGGGCGGATACGCAGCAGGGCGGTGTCACCGACGTCCTTGATGGAGTCGCTGTTGTCGCCAGGGGCGGTGATCACCAGGTTGTTCTGGTCCCGGACGACCTCGGCGCCGCTGACGCCCTTGCCGTTGACCCGGTCCTCGATGATGCCCTTGGCGCGGCCGATGGCCTCGGCTGTGGGGGGCTTCCCGCCCACCGGCTGGGCAGACAGGATGACCATCGTCCCGCCCTGTAGATCAATGCCCAGTTTCGGCACGGGCTTGCCGTTACCGGTGAGGAATACCAGCGCATACAGCGCTGCGACGATAACGGCGAAAACAGCCAGGTAACGTCCTGGCCGGATCTGCCCGGCTGGTGGTGCCACGGTCGGTCGGCTCCTTGATTTCATGACAAAGGTGTGTGCCGGTCACCCGGCGGATGCGGCGTACCCCCGTTCGCCACCCCACCTGGTCCGGCATAGTGCAGGTTGGACGGAGCCTACCCGCTATTGCCGGGATGTGAACCGGCGGCTACTTGCTGTTTTCGTCCTTCTTGGCGGCCTCGACGACGTCCTTGATCTCTTCGGACGCCTCGGTGTCCGCCGAGTGGGTGACCTCGTCGGCCTCGTCGAGCGCGACGGTCTCCTGGACCTTCTCCCGCACGGCCGCACGCAGCCAGGTGGTGACGACGCCATCGGCGATCTCGATGTCGATGGTGTCCTCGTCGGTCTCCACCACGGTGCCGTACAGACCGGAGGAGGTCATCACCCGGTCACCGGCGGTCAGCGAGTTCTGCAGCTCCTGCTGCTGCGCCATCGCCTTGCGCTGCTTGCGGCCGGTGAAGAAGATCATCAGCACGAAAGCGGCGATCAGCGCCAGGAAAAGCACATTGTTGCCCATTGTTCTCCGATCACAGGTCCAACGTGGTCGCGCCTGCGCAGCCCGCGACAAAACGGCGCGTCCTCCACCGAGGCAGCCTATCGGCCGCGATGATCGCCCCGGCAGGCGCCCACGAGGTCCGGTCAGCCGTCGGCGAACAGGGCGGTCTGCGTCTCACCGGGAGCGGTCGGCGGAGCCTGCAGGCCCAGGTGCTGCCAGGCGGCGACGGTGGCCACCCGGCCACGGGGAGTCCGGGCCAGCAGACCGGCCCTGACCAGGTAGGGCTCGCAGACCTCCTCCACCGTGGTCGGCTCCTCCCCCACCGCGACGGCCAGGGTGGACACGCCGACCGGGCCACCGCCGAAGGTCCTGATCAACGCGGCGAGCACCGCGCGGTCCAGCCGGTCCAGGCCCAGCTCGTCCACGTCGTAGACGGCCAGCGCCGCCTTCGCCACCTCCAGGGTGACCACGCCGTCGGCGCGCACCTCGGCGAAGTCGCGGACCCGGCGCAGCAGCCGGTTGGCGATCCGCGGTGTGCCCCGGGACCGGCCGGCGATCTCCACGGCACCGTCGGGCCGCAGGTCGACGCCCAGGATGGTCGCGGAGCGGGTGATCACCCGGCGGAGTTCCTCCGGGCTGTAGAACTCCATGTGCGCGGTGAAGCCGAACCGGTCGCGCAGCGGCCCGGTGAGCGATCCGGACCGGGTCGTGGCGCCGACCAGGGTGAACGGCGCGATGTCCAGGGGGATGCTGGTGGCTCCGGGCCCCTTGCCGACGACCACGTCGACCCGGAAGTCCTCCATCGCCAGGTAGAGCATCTCCTCGGCGGGCCGGGCCATCCGGTGGATCTCGTCGATGAACATCACATCGCCCTCGACCAGGTTGGACAGCATGGCCGCCAGATCACCGGCCCGTTCCAGCGCCGGGCCGGAGGTCACCCGGATCGCCGCCCCCAGCTCGGCGGCGATGATCATCGCGAGGCTGGTCTTGCCGAGGCCGGGCGGGCCGGACAGCAGCACGTGATCGGGTGGGCTACCCCGCTTGGTGGCGCCCTGCAGTACCAGTTCCAGCTGTTCCCGGACCTTGGGCTGACCGACGAACTCGGACAGGTCCTTGGGCCGCAGGCTGGATTCGACGTCCTCGGCGAGTTCGATCGGCGAGAGCGCCTCGTCCTCGTACGAGGTGTAGTCCTCTTCTGCGGTCACCGCTTACGTCCCAGCGAGGACAACGCCTTGCGCAGCACGACGGAGGTGTCGGTGTCACCGCCCGCGAGCACCGCGTCCACCGCGGATTCGGCCTGCTTCGCGGCGAAGCCCAGTCCGAGCAGCGCCTCCACCACGTTCTCCTTGACCGGCGCGGCCATGCCGGGCAGCGCACCGGAGACGGGTGCGAGCGCGGCGACCTTGTCCCGCAGCTCCACGACCATCCGCTCGGCCACCTTCTTGCCGATGCCCGGAACCTGGGTGAGCACGGTCAGGTTGCCCTCGGCGAGCGCGGCGGACAGCTTGTCCGGTTCCAGCACGGCCAGCGTGGCAAGGGCGATCTTGGTGCCCACACCGGTGGTGGTCTGCAGGAGGTGGAACAGCTGGCGCGACTCGTCGTCGGCGAAGCCGAACAGGGTCAGCGAGTCCTCGCGCACCACCAGCGTGGTGCACAGCCGGACCTCTTCGCCGCGGCGCAGCGTGGCCAGGGTGCTGGGAATCGCCCTGATCTCCAGGCCCACCCCGCCGACCTCGATCACCGCGTGGTCCAGGCCGATGGACAACACCGGCCCGCGCACACTGGAGATCATCACGCCCCGCCTCTCTTCTGCTGCTGCTTCGCCGCCATCAGTTTCGCCCGATGGCGGGCGGTGAGTTCCTTGGCCCTGGCCTCGGCCTGCGCCAGCCGGTCCAGTACCGGAGCCCGCCACAGGTGACACACCGCCAGCGCCAGGGCATCCGCGGCGTCGGCGGGCTTGGGCATCTCGGCCAGCCGGAGCACCTTGGTGATCATCATCCCGACCTGCGCCTTGTCCGCGCGGCCGGAACCGGTGATGGCCGCCTTGACCTCGCTGGGCGTGTGGAACGCGACCGGAAGTCCCCGCTTGGCCGCGGCGAGTGCCACCACTCCGGCGGCCTGGGCGGTGCCCATCACGGTGCTCACGTTGTGCTGACTGAACATCCGCTCGATGGCCACCACATCCGGGCTGTGCCGGTCCAGCCAGCGCTCGACCTCGTCGGAGACGGCGAGCAGCCGGCGGGACAGGTCGTCCTCGGCGGGGGTGCGCACGACGCCGACCGCGATCGCGGTGACCGAGCGGCCGGTGCCCCCGTCGACGACCCCTAGACCACACCTGGTCAGACCGGGGTCGACCGCGAAAACCCGCACCGGAACACCTTCTCTGATCGCGAACACTCGTTCGAGAACGATATCGTCCACCCTCGGTGACCGGCACACCGACACGCCTGGAGCAGTGCGGACCGGCGAAAGCTGTGCCACGCTCGGGGTATGAAGGTGACCATCAGGCTCGAGGTCGATCACGAGATCGGCCTGATCTGCATGTCCGCCGAACATCCCGAGACCGGAGAGATCGTCGAGAGCCGTTTCCTGGACGCCGACGAGCTGGAGAACCTGGTGCGCTGCCTGCGCGAGGCCCAGGAGGAACTGCGTCGCACCGGAGGCGATCGCATCACCGTGGACATCGACCGGATCCTGCGGCGCTGAGCCTCGTTGCTCGGGGCGCTTCTGGTTGTTGACGAAAGAGGGCTTTAGAGGGGGAGCTGGGCTCTGGGTGGGGTCTTTCCTGCCTTCGAGTTGGGTGGGGGCACGCCTGTCCGGGTGGTCTGGGCCGCTGCGCGGGGCCGGAAATCAGGTCCATTGTGGACTGACGGGTTTTAGCCTGTTAAAGACAATTTCCGGGCTGATTTCTGTCTTTAACCTTCATCAGCCCCAGCCCGTTCACCCACAAGAACACCACCAGTCACGGCAGACCCACCAGCCACGCGCAGACCCGCACCAGAGGCGAACAACTCCCCAAACCCGCCCGAAAACCCAGACCGGCGTTCCCCCACCCAACACGCAGGCAGGAAAGACGCGGCCCCAGGCCCGTCTCCCCCTCCAAGGCCTCCTTCCCCAACCACCAGACCCCGCCCCAGCCCTATGACCAACTGGAATGTCCCCCGATCGGGCGGATCATGCCACTCTTGTCCTCACTCGAATGGACTAAGTGGGGATCTGTATGCGCGCGGTGGGCCTGGCCCTTGGCGTCCTGTGTCTACTCGGACTCGGAGCGCCCGCCACAGCGATGCCGCTGCCGTTCCACCAGGATCGGACGATCACCCTGCCACCGCCGTCCACTGGCGCGGACGGGCAGAAGACCAACGTCCCCACCCCCGGACCGAACGAACGCTGCGAGGGCGCCTCCCAGCCGAACGGAACCTGGGTCTGGCGCTGCTTCCCCCTGGCGACCGCGCAGCTACCCGCGCCGGCCCCGGCGCCCATCCCCCGGCCACAGCCCGCCCCGCAACGCCAGGCGCCGCAGCAACAGGACTACGAGGACCCGACGCCGACGCCCACGGTCCAGCCGACCACCGAGACCACCACTTCAGCAGCCCCGAGCAGCACGACGAGCCAGGTGATCGCCGCCCCGGCGACAAAGCCACCGTCCCTGCTGCGCAGCGCGCCGGAAACCGTCGCCTACCTGGTGACCATCACCGGCCTGGTACTCATCGGCGCGGCGTTGCTGGTGACCCATTTCGTCTGGTCGCACCGCTCCCGGGCCAGGCAACAGGTCGCCCCGCAACCCGTGGATCCGACCAGGCCGGACCTGCACTTCCTGCCGGAGCACCTAGAGGGCTGAGCCCTTCTGCCACTGCGCCCAGCTGACCGCCCAGTCGCCGTACACGTCCCACACCGGCAACTGCGGGCCGCCGGAGTTGGTGATCTCCACGACGTCGCCCAGGTTGAAGTGGTCGAAGAACCACTGGGCGTTGGCCGGCGCCAGGTTCACGCAGCCGTGGGACACGTTGCTGTTGCCCTGCTGGCCCACCGACCACGGCGCCGAGTGCACGAACTCGCCGTCATTGGAGATCCGGACCGCCAGGTCCACATCGGACTTGTAGTAGCCGGGCTGCCCCTTACACACGCCGAAGGTGCAGGAGTCCATCACCACGTGCGGCAACCGCTCGGACACCACGTGCGGGCCCTCGTGGCTGGGGTTGTCCGGGGAACCGAGGCTGGTCGGCATGGTGCGGAGCAACTGTCCATTGTGGAACACCTGGACCTGGTGCGTGCCGCCGTCGGCCTTGGCCACCCAGGAGTCGTGGATCTTGTAGGTGGCGGTGCGGTCGGTCTCGCCGTACCGGCCGCCGCCCAGGTCGACGCCGTAGACGCCTGCGGTCAGCGTGACCGTGGTGCCCGGCTGCCAGTAGGTCTTGGGCCGGAAGTGCACGGTCTTGTTGTCCATCCAGTACCAGCTGCCCGGCTGCTCCGGCACCGAGGTGACCTTCAGCGACCGCTCGGCCGTCGCCCGGTCGGTGACCGGGTGGTCGAAGGAGACGCCGAAGATCTGCCCGACGCCGTAGTCCGGCGCCGCGTTGGGCGCCGGGATCATCGCCGGGAACGCGGTGCCCTCCGGCTGCACGACGTGCACCGCACCGGTCTCCTCGGCATCGCCGGAACCGGTGGCGTGCACGGTGTAGTCGGCGCCGTAGCCCAGCGGCTCGTCGGATCGCCACGACCGGTGGTCGGCGGCGAACGTTCCGTGTACCGCGTTTCCGCTGTGGTCGTTCACCGCGGTGACGGCGGTCAGCGTGCCGCCGGCGGCGGCGACGGTGATCGGCGTCTTCGGCCCGACTGCCCCGGTGCCCGCCGGCGAGATCGTGATCGTGGTCGAGGTGGCATGGCGGGCGGGTTTGGTCGCCACCTGCCTGGTCGCCGCCGAGCCCGCTAATCCGGCCAGCAGAACGACCGACAGTCCGAGCAGGATCACCTTTGTCAGATACCAGTTCCTCGCCACAGCACGATATTGGATCATTCTTCAGCTGAGAGGAATTCTTAGGGTCCGGTACGACCGGGGACCCAGCTTTCTGGGTACCCGGAGTCGGTCAGTAGTGGCTGGAACTCGAAGAAGCCCTCCGGGGCGTCCGGCTGCCAGGGGAACGGCCCGTCCGGGATCGGCATGATCAGCTGGATGGCGGGGAAGTTGCCCTGCGGGTAGAGCAGGAACGCCGAGCCGAAGTACATCGGGTAGGCGTCGTGGCAGACCTTCTCCACGGTCATCGAGCAGTTGTCCAGCAGACCGGGGTAGAGCTGACCCGGGTGGAACCGCTCCCCCGCCGCCGCGCGCCGCACATAACTGTTGAGCACGGAGCCCGCCACCTCGGTGGGCAACCCGATGACCACCGCCTCCGGGGCGCTGAACCGGCGCCAGGCGCCGACGGTGAACGAGTACTGCGGGCCCCGCTCGTCGGCCGCCACATTGATCACCGCGGCACCGTGCTCGTCCGCGGTACGCAGGATCCACTCCCGGAAGTCCGCGTCCTGTTCAGTCAACTCCACACGCACCATCCTGCGGTCGTCATGGCCTGGATATCGACCAATTACGGAGGGTGCGTTTCCAAATTCGGCCGGTTGGCCCATAGCTCCCAGTGGCACCCACCCTACGTGAGCACTAATTTCAGTTATCACTGAAGCCATTCATAGACCTGAACATGGCTTTCAGTCCGTTCAACCGGCTGAAAGCCACGTTCAGGGCGCTTAACTTGGTGAGGGCCACGTTCAGGTGAGGACGGCGTCACCCGCCTTCGGCACGCGCTGAACGGGCAGCGAGGCCCGGGTAGGCCGGAGCTCGGCAAGGACCAGCCCGGCGAGGTGACCGATCGTGCCGCGCTGCAGGAACACCGCGACCGGGAGCGTGACCCCCAGATCCTCGGTGATCCGGTTACGCAGCTGGACGGCCATCAGCGAGTCGATGCCCAGCCGATTGAGCCGCTGACCAGGCACGATCTCCCGAATACCGGCCTTCACCACATGTCCGACCCGGCCACACAGATACCCGGAGATGGTGACCAGCGCCGTGGCGTCGTCCTGCGCGTCCAGCTCGGCGACCCGCGCATCGGCCGGTTCCGCCGGAGTGGTGTCCAGCGCGCGGAGCAGCGACCCGGTGCGCAGCGCCGGGAAGTCACCGGCCCAGACCGCCGGATCGAAGGACATCACCGCCGCCTGCGCCTGCGACGCGCCCAGCAGCCGGCCGAGCACGGCCAGACCGTCCGCCGGGTCGAAGCGGCGGAAGCCCCGGTCGGCCAGGCGCAGATCGTGCTCCGCCTTGGCCACCCGGCCGGTATCGGTCCACTGGCCCCAGTTCACACTGAGCGCGGGCAGACCCCGGGCCTTCCGGTGATGAGCCAGGCCGTCGAGGTACGCGTTGGCCGCGGCGTAGTTGCCCTGCCCCGGCGATCCGATCAGCGAGGCCGCCGAGGAGTAGAGCACGAAGAAGTCCAGCTCCAGGTCCTCGGTGAGCTCGTGCAGGTTCCACGCGCCGTCCACCTTGGGTGGCATCACCGCCAGGAATCGCTCGGCGGTGAGCTGACTCAGGATCCCGTCATCCAGCACCACCGCCGAGTGCACCACGCCACGCGGTGGCGGCTGCATCCCGGCGATGACCTCGGCCATCCGGTCCCGGTCGGCGACATCGGCCCGCACGACCCGGATGTCCGCACCGCTGTGGGCCAGCAACTCCAGCCGGTCCCGGGTCTCCTCGTCCGGGGCACTCCGCCCGGTCAGCACCAGGTGCCGCGCACCCTGACCGATCAGCCAGCCCGCCGTGAGCAGCCCGGCCCCGCCGAGCCCGCCGGTGATCAGGTAGCTCGCGTCGGACCGGATCACCGCCTGGCCCTCGGCCGGCAGCTGTCCGTTGACCAGCCGCGCCGTGTACCGGTTGCCGCAGCGCAGCGCGAGCTCGTCCTCCGGGCCGTCCATGGCGACCTCGGCGCTCAACGCGGACAGGTCCGCCGACGAGGGCACCTGGGGCAGGTCGACCAACGAGCACCGCAGGTCCGGCATCTCGTACCGCACCACCCGGCCGAGTCCCCACAGCGCACTGTGCTGCGGGTCGATCGGCGCTCCGGCCGCCAGGGACTGGGCTTCGGTCGTGACCAGCCACAACCTGGGCGGAACCGGCAACGCGGACAGCGCCTGCACCAGCTCCAGAGCGACCGCGCTGTCCCGGATGTGATCACCGCGGTACACGTAGATCACCGCACGCAGATCACCGTGGTCCCGCAGCACACCGCGCAGCACGGTCTCCCAGTAGCCCAGGCCCGTGCCACCGGCGATGGCAACGTTGTCATGTCGGGTGACAACGTTGTCATAGTGGCGGCCGAGCCTGCTCTGCAACGCGAGGTCATCCCCGATGACCAGCACCGTTCCGCCCGCGGTCCGCTGTGGGCACGGGTCGGCGGCCACCCAGTGGAGGTCGTAACACAGGCGGCGGGCCTGCTGCTCGAACAGCTCGGGCAGGTCCCCGCCGAGCCGCTTCAACCGGAAGTACTCGATGGTCAGCAGGTTCCTGCCGGTGCTGTGCATACCGGCCACCGCGATCGGCTCCCCATCGCCGTCTAGTGAGCTTTCAGCTCGCACTACTTCTCCTGACTCTTCTGATCACTCAGAGTGAGTGATCGTCGGGAGTGTAAGTGCAGGTAGACCGCTCTTGATCATCGATGCATCCACGGAGGAGTGTGTACGCGATCACGCTCGGTGGATAGCGTTTTCCATGATCGGAAACGCTCGGCGGATATCTCGTACCGCTGAGGGCACTTCTGGCCGTTGGCAAAAGGGGGCTTTGGAGGCGGGGACGAGTGGATGGCCCGTCTTTCCGGCCGGCGTGCTGGGTGGGGGCACGCCCGTCTGGTTTTCGGGCAGGACTGGGGCTTGATCGCTTCCGGCGCGAACCCGCGCGCGACTGATGAGGCCACTGCGACCAGTGGTGCTCCTGTGGGTGAACAGAATGAATACGACCAGCAACAGCACCATAATCGATACGTCTAGCCCTACGCCGCCTATCCGGACCGTCGGGATGAGCCGACGTATCACCCGAACGGGCGGGTCTGTCACTGTGTAGATCGTTTCGAGAGCGATTGCAACCCCTCCGGACGGACGCCACTCACGGGCGAAAGTCCGGACGAGCTCGATCACCACTCGGGCGGTGAGCAGTAGCCAGAAAAAGAACAGCAGGTAGTACAACACCCATCGAACTTCATCCACAGGTCAACTCTGCCACTCTGTCAGCTCTCGCGGAAAATTGCACCACGCTCGGACCGGGGCTGTTCGCCGGAGGACACCTCGCTGGTGGGCGGTGAGAGAAGGAACACCCTGCTCGTCACCTTGTCGATCGAGCCACGCAGAGCGAAGGCAAGACCTGCGGCGAAGTCAACCAGACGCTTGGCATCCGCGTCATCCATCTCGGTGAGATTCATGATGACCGGGATACCGTCGCGGTAGTGCTCACCGATGGTACGGGCTTCACTGTAGCTGCTCGGGTTCAAGGTCGTTATCCGACCGACCGCCGGGCCGGCGGGGACGCTGTGGTCCGGGACCGCCTTGACCCGCACCGCGGGCTCCCGGCTCGGGTCCAGCGCGAGGGCGCCACGAGTGCTGCCACCCGCAGACTCGGCGCTCCAGTTTCGCCTGGTCCGGGGGCGTGTCGAGTCCCGGCCGTAGTCCTCGTCCGACGATTCGGACAAGCTCCGGTAACTGCTGCGATATCCAGCACCGGCAGGGCGCCTGGCGACCGCGCGGTCCTCGGACTCGTAACCGGCGAACGACTCCGGCGTCTCGGCCTCGTACTCCGAGCGGTAGTCGTCCTGGTAGCCGCCGCGCTCGTCATACCCGTCGACCTCATCGGCCGGAACCATGCCGAAGTACGCCTTGAACTTGTGCAGCGCGCTCATCGCCAGCCCCTATCTCCGTGACTCCCTCGTGCTAGGCGCCACCACAAGATCAAACGCATGTTGATCAACTTTGGTTCCGCCTAGGGCGTAGGTAGTCCCGTCATCGATGCGGGGTCGTTATGGTTCCGGACCTGATGCCCATCCGGACCCACGAGCCAACCCCCCGGTCGACCACAGGCGTTCCTCCTTAATCGGAGGCTAGCCGTCGGCCGCCGAACAGCGCGGTTCCGACACGCACCGATGTTGATCCGTGAGCAATGGCGTGCTCAAGGTCCCCGGACATCCCAGCCGACAGGGTGACGGCGGTCCGGTGAGCGGAACGGATGGGCCCGGCGGCGCCGGCCAGTAGGTCGAACGCCCGAGTGGGCTCCCAGCCGAGCGGCGCAACCGCCATGAGCCCGGCCAGCCGGAGATCTCGCTGCTCAGCGATGGTATCGGCCAGTCGCCCGAGGTCGTCCACCGGGCACCCGCCGCGGGCCGGATCGCCATCCAGGGAGACCTGGATCAACACGTCGAGGGGCTCCGGACGCCCGGCGGCGGCCTTCGCCAGGGCCTGGGCGAGCCGATCCGAGTCGACGGTCTCCACGATGTCCGCCCATCGCACCGCGGACTTGGCCTTGTTGCGTTGCAGGCTGCCCACCATGTGCCAGCGAACCCGCAGATCGGGGCGCATCTCGCGGAACTTCCCGACCTTGGTGGACGCCTCCTGATCGCGGTTCTCCGCGAGATGGGTCACACCCAGCTCGGCGAGTAGCACTGCGTCATCGACCGGCCACGTTTTGCTCACCGCGACGAGGGTCACCCCGGCCGGATCCCGGTCGGCGGCGGCGCAGGCCCGCTCGATGCGGGCGCGGACCTCGGCCAGGTTGGCGGCGAGTTCCTCCCGCCTCGCAGTGCTGTTCTCAGCCCCTGCGTGTGTCACGGCGCTTCCATCCAGATGACGGCGGCCTGCCGGCCGGTGACCCGCTCGCGGCGGTGGCTGAACAGGGTGGGGTCCTCCACCGTGCAGCGCGGGTCGATGCCGATCCGGGTGATGCCCGCGTCGGTCAGCTGGCGGAACAGGCCGGCCCGCAGGTCCAGGCCCGGAGTGCCCTTGGCGGTCTTGCACCGGCTGCCGGGCAGCGCGGCCTCGACCTCGTCGGCCATGTCGGCGGGCACCTCGTAGCAGGGTCCGCACACCGAGGGCCCGAGCAGCACGTCGATCCGCTCCGCCTGGGCACCGGCCTTGGTCATCTGTTCGACGGCGGCGCTCAGCACGCCGTCCCTGGCGCCGACCCGGCCCGCGTGCACCGCGGCGACCACACCGGCCTCCTGGTCGGCCAGCAGCACCGGCACGCAGTCGGCGACGAGCACGGCCAGGACCAGTCCCGGGGTGCCGGTCACCACGCCGTCGGTGGCGGCCAGATTGCCCGCCTCGCCGACGAACTCGACGTTGGTGCCGTGGACCTGTTCCATCCAGACGAACTCGCTCACGGGGCGGCCGACGCCCTCGGCGAGGCGCTGCCGGTTGGCCTGGACCGCGGCGGAGTCGTCACCGACGTGCAGGCCCAGATTGAACGAGGCGTAGGGCGCGGTGGAGCCGCCACCTTCCCGCGTGGTCACCACACGACGAATCCGCACTGCCGCACCCCTCCCGCAAGTCTCCCCCAGGACACCCTAATGATCGCGTTGTCGTCCGCGGCGCCGGGGGCGGCTTGGGGCTATAGCCGCAGGTCGGGGGTTGGGGTGGGGATGGGTGGTTGTCGAAGGGTGGTGGTTGCGACTGGCGGTTGGCGAAGGATGGCTTTGGAGGGGGAGGCGGGTGGGGGCACGCCGGTCTGGCTGCCCGGCGGAGGGGCACGCCGACCTGGCCGCCCGGCGAGGGGGCGCATCGATCCGGTCGCCCGGTGCGGAAGTGGCCGCAACACAACCCCGGCATGCGCGCTGAAAGACGCTTTCAGCGCTGTCCGAGCCCTGTAAGCGTCTTTCAGCGCGCTCCTCAAACCGGCGGTTCACCCACAAGAACACCACCAGTCCCGCCAGCCACTCCAGTAACTGTCCACAGTGGAGTCATCCATCTTCAAGATGGATTTGGGGCCAAACTGGCCGGTGAGCAGGTGTGCCTGGCCTAC
>QZFT01000031.1 GCA_003600225.1 Pseudonocardiaceae bacterium YIM PH 21723 | reverse complement strand
TGTCCCGCTCGGCACCGCGCTGGGCGCCGCAACCGGCTGGCGCAACGCCTTAAAATCAGCCCCGATTTTTGTCTTTAACCAGGAACAACCACACCCCGTTCACCCACAAGAACACCACCAGCCACAGCAGCCCCACCAGCCACGCCAAAGTCCAAACCCGAAGGCCCAGTCCGGCGTGCCCCCACTAGACAGCCGAGCAGGAAAGACGGGCCACCCCACCCGTCTCCTCCTCCAAAGCCATCTTTCGACAACAACCAGCCCCAGACCCAGCCGACGAGACCCCGCTAGTCCGCCCGGTCCCGCCGCCGTTGCTGCCGCCGGATTCCGTACCAGGCGACGCCGGCCGCGGCCACCGCTCCGAGCCCGATGCCCACCGCCACCGTGGTCGCCGACGGGTTGGTGATCCTGGAGCGCAGGGAGATCGGGTCGGAGAAGGTCAGAATCGGCCAGCCCCTGGTCGTCGCGGCTTTGCGCAGCGCTCGGTCCGGGTTGACCGCCGTCGGGTGCCCGACCGCCTCCAGCATCGGGATATCGCTGATCGAATCCGAGTAGGCGTAACAGGAACTCAGGTCGTAGCCGTACTGTCCGGCCAGGTCCCGGATGGCCACCGCCTTGTTCTCGCCCGCGCAGTAGAACGAGACCTCGCCGGTGTAGCGGCCGTCGTGGGCCACCATCTCGGTCGCCACGCTGCGCGTCGCGCCGATCATCCGGGCGATGGGCGCGACGATCTCCGAGCCGGAGGCGGACACGATCACCACGTCGTGGCCGGCCATCTGGTGGTCGGCGATCAGCTCGGTGGCCTCCTTGTAGACCAGCGGATCGACGATGTCGTGCAGCGTTTCGTCCACAATGGACCGAACCTGCTCCACATCCCAGTTGGCGCACAGCGCGGTGATGTGCGCGCGCATCCGCTCCATCTGGTCGTCGTCCGCGCCGGCCAGCGAGAAGACGAACTGGGCGTACGCGCTCTTCAGCACGGCCCGCCTGTTGATCAACCCCTCCTGGTAGAACGGCCTGCTGAACGCCAGCGTGCTGGACTTGGCGATCACCGTTTTGTCCAGGTCGAAGAACGCGGCAACCTTGCTGCCATCACGGGGGTCTGTCACGGCATCAGTCTAGGTGACCAGCATTGATGGCCGCCCGCGGCGACATCCGCGGCGTGCGGCTTTCGGTGTCGGTTACCCGTCGAGTTGGTATACCCGGGCGAGAAGGGGGGCCCTTTTTGCGGTATCCGGGGTTACAGTAGGGCGTCCGGTTCGTCCGGACGGTTCAGCTCGACCCCCCGGAGCTGAACATCGACGGCCCCCGCCCCTCCCCCCTGGCGGGGGTCGTTCTATGTCCACGGACGGTTCATCCACAGAAAACCCGTCCATCCACAGATCCGCCGCAGCCGCCTCCTCCGCACCGCCCGCCGACCCAAGCTGGGAACCGGCGCCCGAACCCCTCGGGCCCTCACGGCGGGAGGCACTCCATGCAGACATCGACCCTGCGTGCGGCGGTACTGGGCACCGGACGACCGGCGTTGCTGATGCGCGACGACCGGCTCGCCGATCACCTGCTCGGCGTTGCCACCGCCGTCGGTTGTGCGATCGACCGGGTGCCGGACGGGACCGAGCTACGGCGTCAGTGGACATCCGCTGAGCTAGTGCTGCTCGACGAGAGGGCATTGGCCGAATGCCGCCAACTACGCAGGCGCCCACATGTCTATGTGCTGACCGGCAGTCCGCCGACGACCGTGCTGCTGTCCGCGGCGATGGACCTCGGCGTGCAGCGGGTGATCTGCCTGCCCGAGCAGGAATCGGTGCTCACCGAGATACTCGCCGACGCGGCTGAGTCGGTGGCCGCCCCCGAGGGCCAGGTACTCGGCGTGATCGGGGGCCGGGGCGGGGCAGGTGCCTCCACACTGTCCGCGGCCGTGGCCATCGAATCGGCGCGGCGCGGCGAGCCGACCTTCCTGGTGGACTGCGACCCCCTCGGTGGCGGACTGGACCTGGTGCTCGGGGCCGAGAGCAGCAGTGGCATGCGCTGGCCGGAGCTGGAACTAGGTGACGGCCGGGTGCCCGCCTCCGCGCTGCGGGCGGCCCTGCCCAGCGCGCCGGTGCGTTCGGCGGAGGGCACCGGGGCGGTGAGTCTGTTGTCCTGCGCCCGGCAGGGCGCCGGACCCACCGGCGACATGATCCGCGCTGTGCTCGACTCCGGGATGCGGGCGGGCGAGACGGTCATCTGCGACCTGCCCAGGCAGCTCACCGATGCCTCGTCCGTCGTCTTCGACCGGGCCGACCTGATCGTGGTGCTCATTCCGGCCGAGGTCAGGGCCACCGTGGCGGCCAGGCGGGTCGTCGAGCAGCTCGAGAGCTCGGCCGCGGTGATCGAGGCGGTGGTTCGTGGCCCGGCCCCGGGAGGTCTGTTGCCCGCCGAGGTCGCCGACGGCGCCACCCTGCCACTGCTCACCTACATGCGCGCGCAGCCCGCGCTGAGCAGATCCGCCGACCGGGGTCAGGCGGCGCTGCGATCCGGCCCGCTGTCCGTCGCGGCGAAGGCCGTGCTGGACGAACTGGAACGGATCACCGGGAGGAACCCGTGACCGTGCCACTCAAGGAAAGGGTGCGTCGCAGGCTGGTGGATGACGGGTCCGACGTGGATTCGGCCACCGTCGCCCGCGCCGTGCTCGCGGAGACCGGCGGGGTGCTCGGCGCCCAGGAACTGCTGGCCACCGTCTCCACCGTGCGCCAGGAACTCGTCGGTGCCGGGCCGCTGGACACGTTGCTGCGCGATGAGCGGGTGACCGATGTGCTGGTCACCGGCCCGGAATCGGTGTGGGTGGACGACGGGGCCGGTCTGCGGCGGTCGGAGGTGCGGTTCGCCGACGACGATGCCGTTCGCCGGCTGGCACAGCGGCTCGTGGCCCTCGGCGGCAGGCGGCTCGACGATGCGGCGCCCTTCGCCGACGTGTGGTTGCCGGCGCTGGGTGCACACGGTCCGGTTCGGTTGCACGCGGTGCTGTCGCCGGTCGCGGATCCGGGTACCTGCCTGTCACTGCGGGTGTTGCGTCCGGCGGCGCACGACCTCGCGGCGCTGGGTGAACTCGGCACCTTCGAACCGGAGATCGGCGCGGTGCTGAAGTCCATTGTGGACGCCAGGCTGGCATTCCTGGTCTCCGGAGCCACCGGCAGCGGAAAGACCACACTGCTCGCCGCCTTGCTCGGCGCGGTCGACCCGGCGGAACGGATCGTCTGCGTCGAGGACGCGGGGGAGCTGCATCCGGCCCATCCGCAGCTGCTGCGACTCATCGCACGACCCTCCAATGTGGAGGGATCGGGGGAGGTGACCATCCAGCAGCTGGTCCGGCAGGCACTGCGCATGCGGCCGGACCGGCTGGTGATCGGCGAGGTGCGGGGCGCCGAGGTGGTGGACCTGCTGGCCGCGTTGAACACCGGCCACGACGGTGGGGCGGGCACGGTGCACGCGAATGCCATCACCGAGATCCCGGCCCGGCTGGAGGCACTGGCCGCGCTGGGCGGACTGAACCGGGCGGCACTGCACAGTCAGCTGGCCGCGGCGGTCCGGCTCGTACTGCACATGCGCCGGGACCGGACCGGAGCCAGAAGGCTGGCCGCCATCGGCGTACTGGATCGGCGCAGCGACCTGGCCGTGGTCCGTCCGGTGTGGACGGTGGGCGGCGGCTGGGACTGGGCGGCTGACCTGCTGCGCGATCAGGTGGAGGCGGCGGGGGTGACATGGCCTGGATGAGTGCCGCCCTGGCGGCCTGCGCGATCTGGGCGTTGCCCGGTGGCCGCGCGGCGCACCGGTTGACCGGTGTGCTGCCGGTTTCCCGGGGGGCCGACCGGCCCAGGAGGACACCGGACGTCCGTTGGTATTTCGGCGGACTGGCCATCGCGGTACCGGTGCTCGGAATCGCGGTTGCCGGGTTCGGCGGAGCGGTCGCCGGACTGGTGCTCGCCTGCACGGTGATCCAGGGCTACCGACGCAGCCGGATCGACCGGGACCGGGTCCGATCGGCCACGGACCTCACCGCCGGGCTGGCCACACTGGCCGGTGAGCTGCGTGCCGGTGCCCAGCCCATCGTGGCCGCGGCGCGGATCGGTACGGCTCAACGAGGAGTCGTCTCGATCTTCGCCCGGCTGGCCGCGGCGGCCCGGTTCGGTGCGGAGGACTCGGCGGTCGCCGGGGAGCGGTCAGGACAGGAGAGCTCCGGTCCGGCTGCTCCGGTGCGGCAACTGGCCCTGGCATGGCGGCTGGCGCAACGACACGGGATTGCCTTCGCCCCGCTGCTGGAGACCATCGAACGAGATCTCCGCTGGCGCATCCGGATGGCCGCGGACCTGCATGGACAGCTGGCCGGTGCCCGGACGACCGGTGTCGTGCTGGCCGGGTTGCCGGTACTGGCCGTGCTGCTGGGCGAACTGGTCGGCGCGGGTCCCTGGCACGTGTTGACCGGTACCGCCGGAGGACGGTTCGCGCTGGTGATCGGCAGCTGCCTGCTGGCCGCCGGTTACCTCTGGTGCAGGCGATTGGCCGGTGACCCGTGCTGACCGCGCCGATCCTGGCACTGCTGGCCATGGCGGTCGCCGGCTGGCCGGAGCCGGCGATGGCCCGGCGCAGGTTATCCGGGTTGTTCCGGTCGCCGATCCCGGAAACGGGCGCGCCCGGGGACGGGCCGGTCGGTTCCCCGGTGCCGGCCACCACCTGGGAACTGCTCGCAGCCTGTCTGCGAGCGGGGCTGACCGTGTCCGCCGCCGTGCACGCCGTGCTACCCGGGTTGTCCGGTGGCACCGCGCACCGGTTGCGGAACGTGGCCCAGGCCCTGGCGGTCGGTGTCGAACCGGAGATCGCCTGGTCCTGTGCGCGGGACTGCGCCGAACTGGAGCCGGTCGCGGCGACAGCGGTGCGCTCCTCCCGGTCGGGGGCCGCGCTGGCCTCGGCGCTGGACGAGCTGGCCGACGAGACCCGGTCCCGGCTCCGGCAGGAAGCCGACCGGCGGGCGGCGCGGGTGACCGTGCTGCTCACGTTCCCGGTGGGGCTGTGTTTCCTGCCCGCGTTCTTCTGCCTGGGAGTCCTCCCGACCCTGGGCGGAATGCTCGGCCGGTTCTTCGAACTGGCCGGGTGAGCAGTGTTCGAACGACAAGAAGGAGGAAGAGAAGTGTTGAGAGCTCTGTATGGGTTCGGCGTCGCCGATGACGGTGGCGCGACCGTGGAATACGCGTTGACCGTGCTGGCCGCGGCGTTGTTCGCCGGAGTGCTGATCGCGGTGGTCGGCGGCGGTTCGATCAGCGCGGGACTCACCGCGCTGATCAACAAGGCGCTGGCGGTGAGCGGATAGTGCGGAGCCGGGACGTCGACCAGGGCTCGGTCACCGTCGAGGCGGCCATCTCGCTGGGTGCGTTGATATTCGTCTTCGCGTTGGCGCTTGCCGGATTGTCCGCGTTCATCACCCAGTTGAGGTGCATGGACGCGGCCAGGGAGGCGGCCCGGCTCATCGCTCGGGGTGAATCCGGTGCCGCCGCCGGGACGGCAGGCATGATCGCGCCGGGAACCGGGTACTCCGCGATCGTCACCGGAGACACGGTGATCGTCACGGTCACTGGCGGCGGTGGCCTGCTACCCGGGGTTCGCCCGCAAGGCAGTGCCTACGCCGTACTGGAGCCCGGAAATGCCGAGTAAGGGATGGCCGGGCAGTCGGCCGCCAGGTTGTGCAACAGGGCGGGATGACGGCTCGGTAACGCCAGGGGTGGCGATGACGATCATCGGATTAATGGTGGTGCTCGGCGTTGTGGTTGCGCTGGGCACTGTCCAGATAACCCGGGACCGGGTGGCGGCTGCGGCCGATCTCGGCGCGATCGCGGCGGCCACCGTATTACCGGAGGGCGAGCGGATCGCCTGCGACCGGGCGCGTGAGGTGGCTTCCCGGATGCGGGTGAGCCTCACCGAGTGCCAGGTGAACGGCTGGGATGTGCGGATCTCGGTCGCCGAACGGCTGCACGGGCCGCTGATAGACGGTCGACAGGTCGTCGGACGAGCGCGAGCCGGGCCGACTAGTGCGACCGGAGATCCGGCGCGTTAAGCGGTCAGCTTGCCGCGATGAGCGGCGGTCGTGGGTGGTTGTTCGCCTACGTACCCGAACGTTAACCGGTAGATATTGATCAGTGATCTTTTAGTCGGCGCTGTCGGCTGCCTGCGCTCGTCGTACCGGATCAACCGGTTGTCGACGGGGGGGTTTCGTAGTCACCGGGTTCTGCCGTTTCCTTATGTGGCGGCGCTGAGCCAAGTGCCGCGAGGCGAAACCAGGAAGAACTGGGGACGCCCCCGAGGTAGCAAGCAGAGCAGGAGGCGACCGGGAGATGGACTGGTCGGATAGTTGGCGTGGAGCCTTCCAACTCGAACTGCGGGCCGAAGCAATTGGCCTGGCGGAGCGTGGTTGGCCCGTGCTGCCAGGAACCTATCCGGTTGGTACGCAGTGTGATGGTCAGAACTCGAAGTCGCTGTCGGGTTCCGACGATCAGCAAGGCCCTACTCCGGTGTGCCAAGACTGGGTGCAACGCATCGGAGCCAGTGCCAAGGACATTGCAGAAGTCTGGTCCGGTCGCCCCTACTCATTGCTTGTTGCTACTGGCTATGTACTTGACGCCATCGAGGTCAACACGGAGCTCGGCCGGCTGGCCGCCTCCGTGCTGCGAGACTCCGGCTTCCCGGTTCCCATTGCCGCGATGCCGAACGGTCGGTGGTTTTTCCTCACTCAGTCCGAAAGTAAGCTCTACACCGAACTTGCCGCTCGTCAGGATGTCGTCCTGCACGGCAAGGGAAGCTGGCTGACACTCCCGCCGTCGCCGCTTCAGCACGGTGTCGTGCACTGGCGCGTCCACCCGCAGGTTTGCTCGTGGGTGCTGCCTACTTCGGACTTCGTGCAAGACGCGCTCATGCAAGCGGCCCGCACCGCCGAGCTGCGCGCCGGTGAGGAAACCACCCGACCTGTCTACGTAGCAACCTGATGCGCCGCGGCGTGGGCTCGCCTCGCCTGAGCCCACGCCCCTGCTCTTTCTGAATGAGATTGCACTGCCTATTCGGCGCCGTCGCCACGGACGATCCCCAGCACGGTGTCCAGCACTACAACTGAACCCGCCTTGTCCAGCGGTTCGTTGCCGTTCCCGCACTTCGGCGACTGAACACAGGACGGGCAGCCAGCCGGGCACTCACAGGAGGCGATCGTCTCCCGCGTAGCCGCCAGCCATGGGACCAACGCGGAATACCCGCGATCGGCGAAGCCGGCCCCCCCAGGATGCCCATCGTGCACGAACACCGAAGCCTCCCCGGTGTCCCCATGAAGCACGGTGGACAACCCGCCGATGTCCCATCGGTCACAGGTAGCGAACAGCGGTAGCAGACCGATCGCCGCGTGCTCGGCAGCGTGCAATGCGCCAGGTGCGCGCGCCGGATCCAGACCGGCGCCACCTGGCGCATTGCCATATAGCAGCTCGTCCGACAGCGTGTACCAGACCGACCTGGTGATCAGTGTCCGCGCGGGCATGTCGAGCGGAACCTGGTCCAGCACCACGCCGTTCGGCAGCCTGCGCAGGTAACCCACGACCTGTGAGGTCACCTCGACCTCGCCCAGCGCCACGGACACCGCGTCCCCGTACCGACGGTGCTTGAGCACCTCCCGGACGACGACCTCGGTGCTCGACCGGGCCATGGTGTTCCATTCCGGGTTCTCCCGGTGGACGAGGGCCAACCCCTCCTGCAGATCCAGGTGATCGACCACAAAGGACTCTCCCTGGTGCAGGTACACGGCTCCCGGATGCACATGGGCTGGAGCGCTCTCCCCGTCCACACTGCCGAGCAGCCTGCCCGTGTCCCCCTCGACCACGGCGACCTGAACACCGTCCCCGCCCCGGATGTCGACCATCCCATGTGGACTGGAGCCCTGGGTCCAGTACCAGCCCCGTGGGCGTTTGCGCAGCACGTTGTCCGCCACCAGCCGATCGACGACCGGCCGGGCATCGTCGCCGCCGAGCAGGGTCAGGTCATCGGGGGTGATCGGTAGCTCCGCCGCGGCGCAGGCCAGTTGGGGCGCCAGTACATAGGGATTGCCGGGATCGAACACGGTGGCCTCCACCGGGCGGTCGAACACCGCCTTCGGATGGTGCACCAGATACGTGTCCAGGGGATCGTCCCTGGCGATCAACACGATCAACGCGTGCTCACCGGCCCGCCCCGCCCGCCCGGCCTGTTGCCAGAACGAGGCCAGGGTGCCGGGGAATCCGGCCACCAGCACCGCATCCAGGCCGCTGACGTCCACCCCGAGCTCCAGCGCGTTGGTCGCCGCCACCCCGAGGAGTTCCCCGGAGTTCAACGCCGCCTCCAGCCGCCGCCGGTCCTCGGGCAGATATCCGCCGCGATAGGCGGCGACCCGGTCCACCAGTTCCGGGGCGACGAAGGACAGCTGGTGCCCGGCCTGCATCGCGGTCAGTTCCGCGCCCTGCCGGGAGCGGACGAAGGCCAGCGTCCTGGTGCCCTGGGCGACCAGGTCGGCCAGCAGCCCCGCCGCCTCGGCGCCGGCGGATCGGCGCACCGGGGCGCCGTTCTCCCCGGTGAGGTCCTCCAGCAGCGGTGGTTCCCACAACGCCACCGTGCGCGACCCGCGCGGCGAGTTGTCCTCGGTGACCGCGACGCAGTCGACTCCGGTCAGCCTGGTGGCGCTGACCGCCGGATCCGACACCGTCGCCGAGGCCAGCAGGAAAATGGGTTCCGCGCGATACCGGGCGGTCACCCGGCGCAACCGGCGCAACAACAACGCCACATGAGAACCGAAGAGGCCTCGATATGTGTGGCATTCATCGATCACCACATATCGCAGCCGGCGAAAGAAGTGTGACCAGCGCTCATGGTTCGGCAATAGGTTGCGGTGCAACATATCCGGGTTGGTGAAGATCCAGCGCGAGTGCGCCTTCACCCAGTCCCGTTCCACCATGGGGGTATCGCCGGTGAATGCCGCCGCGCGGATGCCCTCGATGCCGAGTTCGCCGATCGTCGTCAGCTGGTCCACGCCCAGCGCCTTGGTCGGTGACAGGTAGAGTGCGGTGGCACGGGGATCGGCCTGCAGCGCACCCAGTACGGGCAGCTGGTACCCGAGCGATTTGCCGGACGCGGTACCAGTGGCGATCACCGCGTGCCGGCCACTCCACCCGAGTTCGGCCATTTCTACCTGGTGTGACCAGGGAAGACGCACGCCGGACGCGGTCAGTGCGGAGCGCAGTTCCGGGCCGGTCCATTCCGGCCAGGGGACCGTGACTCCGGCGCGGGCGGGCATTTCCCGGACATGGGTCACCGGGGAGTCCGCAGTGGACCTACCCATCAGCAGGCGGCGCAACGTGGGGCTGTCGGGGGCTTCCAGCTCACTAGTCACGTTATCGAGCTTTGCATACTGCGCAAATGGGTGGTTCGAGTGGCTATCGATTACTCAATGAAGTGTATGAATCGATAATGATTGCTCACCCTGTCACCCGTATTGTGCAATAGGTAGATCGATGGTGAGTATCAAAAGTCGAACGTTTAGACTGCCCCGCACGTGATCCCGCCCACGTACGGCGGAACATCCCATTTCTAGCGTCGGAGCCGGAAAACTTGGGTTTCGTGCTTCGGGCGCTGAATGAATAGTGACCCAGGAGGACGGATGCAGGAGCTCATCCCGGCCACGCACACTGTGGCCGCGGGCATCGAGCTTTCCGGCGGTGACCGAAGCCTTGTGCTTGGTGTCGCCATCGTCGCTCTCCTCGCGCTCGGTATCGGTGTCGTACTGCTTCGGGAGGTGCTGGCCGCAGGCCAGGGCACCCAGAAGATGCAGGACATCGCCGCCGCGGTGCAGGAGGGCGCGGCTGCCTACTTGAACCGCCAGTTCCGCACGCTCGGCATCTTCGTCGTGATCGTGTTCGCGCTGCTGTTCGCGCTGCCCGCGGACGACATGGGCGAGAAGATCGGCCGCTCGGTCTTCTTCATCGTCGGTGCGGGTTTCTCCGCGATCATCGGTTATGTCGGCATGTGGCTGGCGACTCGCGCCAACGTGCGTGTCGCCGCCGCCGCGCGGGAGGAAGGTGGCCGAGAGAAGGCCACCCGGATCGCCTTCCGCACCGGTGGTGCGGTCGGCATGTTCACCGTCGGTCTCGGCCTGTTCGGCGCCGCGATCGTGGTGCTCGCGTACACCGGTCAGGCCCCGAAGGTGTTGGAGGGCTTCGGGTTCGGCGCCGCGCTGCTCGCGATGTTCATGCGTGTCGGTGGCGGTATTTTCACCAAGGCGGCCGATGTGGGCGCCGACCTGGTCGGCAAGGTGGAGCAGGGCATTCCGGAGGACGACCCGCGCAACGCCGCGACCATCGCGGACAACGTGGGTGACAACGTCGGTGACTGTGCCGGTATGGCGGCCGACCTCTTCGAGTCCTACGCCGTCACTCTGGTCGCCTCGCTGATCCTGGGCTCCGCCGCGTTCGGCCTGCAGGGCCTGCTGTTCCCGCTGATCGTGCCGGCTATCGGCGTGCTCACCGCGATCGCCGGTGTCTACATCACCAAGGCGAGGGCGGGGGAGAACAGCCTGCGGGCGATCAACCGTTCCTTCTACATCTCCGCCACGATCTCCGCGATCGCCTGTGCCGTGGCCGCGTTCGTCTACCTGCCGGCCAAGTTCACCGATCTGGGTATTTCTGACGCGGCCAAGGCGGAACTGGCCAACGTCACGCTCTCCCCGGCGCTGTTCGCCGCGATCTCGGTGATCATCGGCATCGTGCTGGCCGGCATCATCCTGTGGCTCACCGGCTACTACACCGGCACCGAGCACAAGCCGGTCCTGGACGTCACCGACTCCTCGCGGACCGGTGCCGCCACGGTGATCCTGTCCGGTATCTCGGTGGGCTTCGAGTCCGCCGTGTACACCGCGATCGTCATCGGTGCCGCCGTGTACGGCGCGTTCCTGCTGGCTCCGACCGCGTTGATCGCGCTGTTCGCGGTCGCGCTGGCCGGTTGTGGTCTGCTCACCACCGTGGGTGTCATCGTCGCGATGGACACCTTCGGACCGGTGTCCGACAACGCGCAGGGCATCGCCGAGATGTCCGGTGACGTGGACGGTGCGGGCGCGCAGATCCTCACCGAGCTGGACGCGGTGGGCAACACCACCAAGGCCATCACCAAGGGCATCGCCATCGCGACCGCCGTGCTCGCGGCGACCGCGCTGTTCGGTTCCTACACCGATGCCATCGGCAAGGCGCTGAACTCCGCCAAGGCCACTCTGACCGATGCTCAAGCGAGTGGCCTGTACGCGATCGTGAACCCCGACCTGCTGGTCGGCGTGATCATCGGTGCGGCGGTCGTGTTCATGTTCTCCGGCCTGGCCGTCAACGCGGTGACCCGCGCTGCCGGTGCCATCGTGTTCGAGGTCCGTCGTCAGTTCCGCGACAACCCGGGCATCATGGACGGCACCGTCAAGCCGGAGTACGGCCGCGTGGTGGACATCTGCACCAAGGACTCGCTGCGTGAGCTGGCCACCCCCGGTCTGCTCGCCGTGCTGGCCCCGATCGCCGTGGGCTTCGGCCTCGGTGTCGGCCCGCTCGCCGGTTACCTGGCGGGTGCCATCGCCACCGGCACCCTGATGGCCATCTTCCTGGCCAACTCGGGTGGCGCGTGGGACAACGCCAAGAAGCTGGTCGAGGACGGCCACCACGGCGGTAAGGGCTCCCCGGCCCACGAGGCCACCGTCATCGGTGACACCGTCGGTGACCCGTTCAAGGACACCGCCGGTCCGGCCATCAACCCGCTGATCAAGGTGATGAACCTGGTCTCGCTGCTGATCGCCCCGGCGATCATCACGCTGACCTACGGCGAGGCCGCCAACCCGACCGTCCGCGGCGCCATCGCGGCGGTGGCGGTCGTCGTGATCATCGGTGCGGTGGTCGTCGCCAAGCGGCGCAGCACCTCGATCGCCAGCTCCTCTCCGGACAAGGAGTCGGTCAACGCCGCCTGATGCGCTGACCTCTGCGGCCCGCCCCGGTCTCACCGCCGGGGCGGGCCGTTTCCTGTTCAGCAGTTTCCATGGAATCTGCCCACGCTGGGGGCCGCCCCGTTCGGGAGCAGATTCCATGGAAACTGCTCCCAGTGCAACTACCGTCCAGCGGGCTCGTTAGGCTCGTCACAGACGTTGGGGGAGCCAAGACGTCCTCGCTGGAGTTGTGATGCGCCGAGTTCTGACCCTCGTTCCCGCCGTCGTTGTGGCACTGACCGTGCTCAGCGGCTGCAGCATGATCACCGGTGACCGGCAGGCCGCACAGCCGGATGCCAAGGTGATCAACTACATGAACAGCTACTGCGGCAGCTTCGCCACGTTCATGCAGACCTCGCCCAAGGGGCTGGGGCAGGTGTCCACCAAGGACATGCCTGCCGCCAAGAAGGCCATGGGCGACTACTTCGGCAGCTACGTCACCGTGATGACCAAGCTGCTGGCCGACCTGAAGTCCATCGGTGACGCCCCGACCCAGGAGGCGACCGCCGAGAAGACCAGGGTCACCACGATGTACCAGAAGGTGATCAGCGCCTTCAACAGCGCCAAGACCAAGCTGGGTTCCACCAGGAACCAGACCGAGCTCGGCAACGTCAACATCGAGCTGAACACCGCGCTGAAGGACTACGAGCTCAACCCGCTCAAGGGCCTCGACCCGCAGGGTGAGCTCTACCGCGCCTCCGATTCCGCGCCCAACTGCACCCCGCTGAAGAAGCCGGCCACCCCGTCCGGTGCACCCGCACCGGCCAAATAGCACTGACTGGCGATTGCCGGCGTGCCGGTTTTGTGATCTCGAACGCCTGTTCTACCATCCCTGTGTGGGACAGATGACGTTCCTCTCCGCTGAGGCGTGCCACCCGAAGGTGGCGGATCTGGCCGGCCTGCTGTGCGGCGCCGGCCAGATGGTGGGATTCGGTCGGGGTACCGCGGCCCGGGTGTGGGTCGTCACCGGCGAGCGCTGGCGTGCCGGCGCACTGCGGGCGCTGCTGCGCGAACGTGGCGTGCAGGCCGATGTCAGTGTCACTGAAGAGGGCGAGTTTCGGGTGCAGTCGGCCTTCCAGCGAGATCTCACCGGATTGGCGGCGTGCTGGCTGTCCGACGGTGCGAAATCGGTGCCGCCCGATTTCGAACTCGACGGCCATAAGCTGCGATTCTGGGCATTGGCCTGTGGCAGGCACGTGCCCGGCGGATATCTCCTCGGACTTGATCCGGCGGCGCCACAGACGTATGAAGGCCTGCAGGCGGCATTGCAGCGCGTCGGACAGCCAGCTAAAGTCCTCGCTCCGCGGGGAGGCGGTCCTGGGCTGCGCATTGCCGGCGCACGCCGGTTGGCCAGACTCGCCGACCTGGTCGGCCCCATTCCGGTGGGTGTCGAACAGGAAATGTGGCCAGCGGCATGATTTATTGTCTGAATCGACTCGAACAGCCGAAAGGGACGCCCACACGTAACCTCGGGTAGTTACTTCAGTTGTTTCGCCGCGGACCTTCAGCGGGAACACGACAGACTGAGTGGTACTCGTATGTCACGCTTCCCGCATACCCGCCCCGATGGGTGGGACCACAATCGGTGCACACTGGCGGGCCGTAACGCGAGGTAGGAAAGAAAGCAGGGCGGAGTGGCGAGCACGAGGCGTACAAGTAAGAGCGGTGGCGATGACGCATCGCGTCGATTGGTGATCGTCGAGTCACCGGCGAAGGCGCGAAAGATCGCCACCTACCTCGGGCCGAACTTCGTCGTGGAGTCCTCTCGTGGGCATATCCGGGACCTGCCGCGCAACGCGGCGGACGTGCCGGAGAAGTACAAGGGCACCGCATGGGCCCGCCTGGGAGTCGACGTCGACAACGACTTCGAACCGCTGTACATCGTCACCCCGGACAAGAAGTCGACGGTCACCGAGCTCAAGTCCCTGATGAAGGACGTCGACGAGCTCTACCTCGCGACGGATGGTGACCGCGAGGGCGAGGCCATCGCGTGGCACCTCCTCGAGACGCTGAAGCCGAAGATCCCGGTGCGCCGGATGGTGTTCCACGAGATCACCGAACCGGCCATCCAGGCCGCTGCGGCCAGCCCACGCGACCTGGACAAGGACCTGGTCGACGCCCAGGAGACCCGGCGCATCCTGGACCGGCTGTACGGCTACGAGGTCAGCCCGGTGCTCTGGAAGAAGGTCATGCCGAAGCTGTCGGCGGGCCGGGTCCAGTCCGTGGCCACCCGGCTGATCGTGCAGCGCGAACGGGAGCGCATGCGCTTCGTCGTCGCCTCCTACTGGGACATCAGCGCGGTCTTCGAGGCGGCGACCGCCGACGAGTCCGGAGCGCGCAGCTTCAGCGCCAAGCTCATCTCGGTGGACGGCCAGCGAGTGGCGGTCGGCCGCGACTTCGGGCCGGACGGGCAGCTCAAGGCGGGCTCCGAGTCCCGGGTACTGGCCGAGGCCGAGGCGCAGCGACTGGCTCAGGCCCTCGCCGACGCGAGCTTCGCGGTCAGCAGCGTCGAGGAGAAGCCGTACACCCGTAAGCCGTACGCGCCGTTCATGACGTCCACGCTGCAGCAGGAGGCCGGCCGCAAGCTGCGCTTCGCCGCCGAGCGGACCATGCGCACCGCGCAGCGGCTGTACGAGAACGGCTACATCACCTACATGCGTACCGACTCGACGACGTTGTCCGAGACGGCGATCACCGCGGCGCGCAACCAGGCCAGGGAGCTCTACGGCGACGCCTACGTGTCCCCGCAGCCCCGGCAGTACACCCGCAAGGTGAAGAACGCCCAGGAGGCGCACGAGGCGATCCGTCCCGCCGGTGAGGTGTTCCGCACCCCCGGTGAGGTGGCCCGTGAGCTGGAGTCCGACGAGTTCAAGCTGTACGAGCTCATCTGGCAGCGCACCATCGCCTCGCAGATGAACGACGCCAAGGGCACCACGCTGAGCGTCAAGATCACCGGCAGCACCGCCGCCGGTGAAGAGGCCACCTTCTCCGCCTCCGGTCGCACCATCACCTTCCCCGGCTTCCTGAAGGCCTACGTGGAGACGGTGGACGAGGAGGCGGGCGGCGAGTCCGACGACGCCGAGCGCCGGCTGCCGAACCTGAAGCGGGACCAGCCGCTGACCGGTCGCGAGCT
The DNA here is from genome assembly GCA_003600225.1 of Pseudonocardiaceae bacterium YIM PH 21723. Lineage (GTDB taxonomy): Bacteria > Actinomycetota > Actinomycetes > Mycobacteriales > Pseudonocardiaceae > QZFT01. The sequence continues at coordinate 80,289 of QZFT01000031.1, read as the reverse complement.
CACCGCCGACGGTCACACCACCAGCCCGCCGGCCCGGTACACCGAAGCCAGCCTGATCAAGGTGATGGAAGAGACCGGCATCGGTCGCCCGTCCACCTGGGCTGCGATCATCGGCACCATCCAGGACCGCGGTTACGTGTGGCGCAAGGGCTCGGCCCTGGTGCCCGCCTGGGTGGCGTTCGCCGTCATCGGCCTGCTGGAACAGCACTTCGGCCGGCTGGTCGACTACGACTTCACCGCCGCGCTGGAGGACGAACTCGACGGCATCGCCGCCGGTCGCGAGCAGCGCACCCGGTGGCTGACCGGCTTCTTCTTCGGCGGCGAGACCGGCCCGGAGGGATCGGTCGCGCGCAGCGGTGGGTTGAAGAACCTGGTCGGCAACAGCGTGGACGGCATCGACGCCCGCGAGGTGAACTCGATCCCGATGTTCACCGACTCCGAGAACCGGTCGGTCGTGGTGCGCGTCGGCCGGTACGGCCCGTACCTGGAGCGCGACCTGGGCGAGGGCAAGTCCGATCGGGCGAACCTGCCGGACGACGTGCCGCCGGACGAGCTCACCCTGGACATGGCGGAGGAACTGTTCGCCACCCCGATCGAGGGTCGTTCGCTGGGTACCGACCCGGTCAGCGGCAACGAGATCGTGGCCAAGGAAGGCCGCTTCGGCCCGTACGTCACCGAGATCCTGCCCGAGCCCGAAGAACCGGCCGAGCCGCCGAAGACCAAGGCCAAGAAGGCCGCGGCGCCCAAGCCGCGCACCGGCTCGCTGTTCAAGGACATGACGGTCCAGACGGTGACCCTGGAAGAGGCGCTGAAACTGCTGTCGCTTCCCCGGGTCGTCGGCAAGGACCCGGAGACCGGCGCCGAGATCACCGCGCAGAACGGCCGCTATGGCCCGTACCTGAAGAAGGGCACCGACTCTCGCTCGCTGACCAGCGAGGAGCAGATGTTCACGGTGACCCTCGACGAGGCGTTGAAGATCTACGCCGAGCCGAAGAAGCGGGGCCGCCAGGCCGCCGCCTCCGCTCCGCCGCTGAAGGAGCTCGGCCCGGACCCGGTGTCCGGCAAGCCGGTCGTGGTCAAGGAGGGCCGCTTCGGCCCGTACGCGACCGACGGCGAGACCAACGCCTCGCTGCGCAAGAGCGACACGATCGAGGACTTCACCCTGGAGCGGGCCGCCGAACTGCTCGCCGAGAAGCGGGCGAAGGGCCCGGCTCCGAAGCGGGCACCCGCCCGGAAGCCGGCCGCGAAGAAGGAACCCGCGGCCAAGAAGGCTCCGGCCAAGAAGGCCCCGGCGAAGAAGACCACCGCCGCCAAGTAGCCGTCGAAGTTGACGACATTCGGGTGCATTGCCCGAATGTCGTCAACTTCGGGACTACCGTGGCTACATGGGGACCTCAGACGCACTGTCCGGCAACGACGGCACCCAGGCCCCGTCCGCGCCACCGGCCTGGCCCGATGCGTTGACCGCCGCCCTGGTGCCCACGGACAGCTTCCCGCCACTCCAGGTGGTGCAGGCCCCGGAGCCGCCGAAGGTGCCGCAGCGGCCGACCGGCAAACCGGTACAGCAGATGCAGCGCCGGGCCTACTCGACGTCCTCCTCCCCGGTCCAGCAGGCCCGCAGCCTGCAGTGGAAACCGCAGCCGTCCGCGATCCAGGAGCGGCAGAAGAAGAGCTCCGGCTCGATCGGCTGTGTACTCGTCCTGGTCGCGTTGTTCGGCGTGCTGCTGCTGGCCTTGATCGGGTCTCGCTGATTTCACCGCCACCCGGGCACGATGAAGGCATGGCGATCGATCTGAAGCGTGCCCAGTCCTTCGGTGAACAGGCCCAGCGCTACCAGCGGATGCGACCGGGATATCCCGCCGCGTTGATCCACCGGGTACTGCCCGGGCCCCATCTGCGGATCGCGGACGTCGGCGCGGGTACCGGCAAGCTGAGTGCGGTGCTGTCCGCGATGGGGCACACGGTCACCGCCGTCGAGCCGGACGATCGGATGCGGGCCGCCTTCGCCGATCACCATCCGGCGATCGAGCTGCGCGCGGGCGTCGCCGAGGAACTGCCGTTGCCGGACGGGACCGTGGACGCGGTGCTGTTCGGCCAGTCCTGGCACTGGGCCGATCCGGGGCCCGCCACCCGCGAGGCATGCCGGGTGCTCACCGCCCGCGGCCGGCTCTCGATGCTGTGGAACCTCCCCGACCTGCGAGAATCCTGGGTCCAGGAGCTGATCGACATCACCCATGCGCAGTTCGGCCGCCGGGTGGAGGGAGATCCGGCGGTGCTCGCCGGGTTCGAGCCGGGTGCGAAGACGAGCGTGGACTGGGTGCAGCGGCTGCCCGCCGAGGATGTGATCGAGATGGTCGCCACCTGGAGCAAGGTGGCCACGCTGCCCGAGGAGCAGCGCGCGGTCACCCTGGACGCGGTACGACGGGTGATCACCGGACACCCGGACCTGGCCGGTAGTAGCGAGATCGCCTTCCCCTACGTCTGCACGGCGATCACCTACCGGCGCGAGTCATGAGCAGATTGCAAATCGCCGACTGATTGGCTCTGGAAGGAGCTCGTATCCACGCCACCCGGCTACGCTGGGCAGCAGAGCTGCCATCGACATTGGGCGAAACGGGGTGGAGACCATCCAACCAGGTCAGGTAGGACCGGGAGCGATCACGATGGGTGAGGCAGGCGGCGCCTCGACCCTGCACCGCGTGCGCGGGGTGCTCGGGATCCCGGCGTTCCGCAGGTTGTGGATCGTCAACACCATGTGCGGCACCTGCGACTGGCTGACGCTGCTCGCCCTTTCCGCGCTGGCCACCAAGCTGACCAGCGGATATCAGGCGCAGAGCTTCGCGCTGGGCGGTGTCGTCGCCACCAAGCTGCTGCCCGCCATGCTGCTCGCGCCCCTGGCCGGCGCCATCGCGGACAAGTTCGACCGGCGCAGGACGATGGTCATCTGCGACATCCTGCGCGCCTGCCTGCTCATCTCCATCCCGGTCGTCGGCACGCTCGCCGCCCGGGACATCGCGCTCGGCTGGCTGTTCATCGCGGTCTTCCTGATCGAGATCTGCGCGTTGTTCTGGATCCCGGCCAAGGACGCGGCCATCCCGAACCTGCTCAAACGCCCCGATCAGGTGGAGACCGCGAACCAGCTCGCGCTGGTGATGACCTACGGCGTCGCGGTGGTGACCGCGGCCGGGCTGTTCTCCGCGCTGTCCGCCATCGGGCCCACCTTCCACGTGCCGCTCAGCTCCGAGTCCACCGTGTACATCGCGCTGGGCATCAACGCGATCGCCTACATCAGCATGGCGATCATGGTCGGCACCCGGATCCCGGAGATCTCCGGCCGGGCCCGCCGCGAGGGCAAGGTGACCTCGGCGGACACGCCGAACCTCCTCGTCATGCTGCGCGACGGCATGCGGTTCGTCGGCACCACCCCGCTGATCCGCGGCCTGGTCGTCGGCATCCTCGGCGCGTTCGCCGCCGGTGGCGCGGTGATCGCCAGCGCCAAGCTCTACGCGGGCAGCCTGTCCGGCGGCGACGCCGCCTACGGCATGCTCTTCGTCTCCGTCTTCGTCGGCCTGGGCACCGGCATGTTCATCGCGCCCAAGTTCACCGAGCGGCTGGCGCACAACCGGCTGTTCGGCGTCGCCATCGTCAGCACCGGCCTGCTGCTCATGGTGGTCGCGATCGCCCCGCAGCTGTGGATCGCGCTGCTCGCGGTGATCGCCGTCGGCCTGTGTGCGGGCGTCGCCTTCCTCACCGGCCTGACCATCATCGGCACCCAGGTCGACGACGCGATTCGTGGCCGCACGATGGCGTTCGTCCAGTCCCTGGTCCGGGTCGTCCTGCTGGCCGCGATGGCCCTGGTCCCGGTCCTGGTCGGCCTGGTGCAGTCGCAGAACCTGAGCTTCTTCGGCACCCGCATCGACGCCACCCGGCCGGTGCTGCTCGGCGCGGGCCTACTGGCCGCGGTGCTCGGCATCGTCGCCTACCAGCAGATGAACCGGACCAGTAAATCACTGGTCGACGGCCTGTTCGCCGCGCTGCGCAGGCCATCGCGGACCGACTCCGGCCTGCTGATCGTGGTGGAGGGCGAGACGGTCGAGGACACCGGCGACCAGGCCTCGCTGCTGGCCGACTGGCTGGCCGGCGCCGATCGCGATGTCGTGTTGATCGCCGATCCGACCGTGCAGGAACACCAGTTCAAGGTCGCCCTGGCCGCCACCGCGATCACCGGCCCCCGGTCCAGCGCACTGCTGGCCGCCGCCGTACGCGCCGAGATCGTGGACACCCGGGTGCGCCCCGCCCTGCGCGAGGGCGCCATCGTGATCATGCAGCGCTTCGTGCACAGCCCGGCCGCCCGGCTCGGCGCGGCCGCCGGACTGGACGCCACCGAGCTGGACACGCTGTCCGATTGGGCCAGTGGCACCCTCCGCCCGGACATCAGCGTCCTGCTGGACCGCGGTCCGACGGCGGGTCCGCAGGCCGACCCGGCCCAGCACTGGCGGGCGCAACACCTGATCTCCGAGCTCGCCGCCGAGCGGTACGTGGTGGTGGACGCCGAAGGCCCGGCGATCGAGGTGGGCCAGCGGGTCCGGCTGGCGCTGCGCCCGGTACTTTCGAGTCGACAGATCGAGGTATCCGAGCCAGCGCGTATGGAGGTTCCGTGACGCCGACCGGCGTGTGGTCCCAGGTCGTCGGCCAGTCCGAGGCCATCGGCGTGCTGCAGCGCGCCGCCCGCGCCGCCGCCGAGATCGCCGTCGGCCGCACCCCGGCCCCCGGCGCCATGACCCACGCCTGGCTGTTCACCGGCCCGCCCGGCTCCGGCCGCTCGGTCGCCGCCCGCGCGTTCGCCGCGGCGCTGGAATGCTCCACCTACGACCCGGACGACACCGGCGCCACCATGCCGCCCGGCTGCGGGCAGTGCAACGCCTGCCACACCGCCATGAACGGCACCCACGCCGACATCCGCGAGGTCGTTCCGGAAGGCCTGTCCATCTCGGTCGCCGAGATGCGTTCCCTGGTCCAGGCGGCCGCACGGCGGCCCAGCACCGGCCACTGGCGGGTGGTGCTGATCGAGGACGCCGACCGGCTCACCGAGGGCGCGGCCAACGCGCTGCTGAAGGCCGTCGAAGAGCCGCCGGAGCGCACGGTGTTCCTGCTCTGCGCGCCGTCGGACCACCCCGACGACGTGTCGGTCACCATCCGCTCCCGCTGCCGGCTGCTCGGCCTGCGCACGCCGCCGGCCGACGAGATCGCCGAGGTGCTGATCGCCCGCGACGGCATCGACGAGGACACCGCCCGCTGGGCCGCCTCCATCTGCGCCGGTCACGTGGGCCGCGCCCGCAGGCTGGCCACCGACGAAAAGGCCCGCGCGCGCCGTCAGTCGGTGCTCAACGTGCCGCTGAACCTGCGCCGCACCCAGGACCTGTTCACCAGTGCCGACGACCTGGTGAAGGCCGCCGAGACCGATGCGGCCACGGTCAGCGACGAACTGGACGACGCCGAGCGCCAGGCACTGGAAACCGCGATGGGCGCCGGTGGCACCGGCAAGGGCACCGCGTCGGCCACCCGTGGCGCCAAGGGCGCGTTGAAGGACCTGGAACGCCGGCAGAAGTCCCGCGCCACCCGGACCCAGCGGGACGCGCTGGACCTGGCACTCATGGACCTGGCCGGGTTCTACCGCGACGTGTTGACGCAGACTCTCGGCTCGGCGGCTCCGCTGTACCACCCGGACCGCGCGCAGGACGTCGCGACGGCGGCATCCAACTGGACGCCGGAGTCGGTGCTGCGCCGGTTGGAGGCCGTGCTGGCCGCCCGCGAGGCCATCGACGCCAACGTGAAGCCGCGAATCGCCATCGAGGCGATGGTCGCGACACTGCACCGCGGCCGGTGATCAAAACTTTTCCTCGGACCCCCTAGCGAGCGTGCGGGGGCCTCCGGTTAAACTCTTTGCGGACCTGCCGCCTTAGCTCAGTCGGCCAGAGCGGTTCACTCGTAATGAACAGGTCAAGGGTTCGATTCCCTTAGGCGGCTCCGTGCTGGGTGCCCCGTGTCTGCGAAGAGCGCAGACCGGGGCACTTCGCTTTTTACAGCGGGGGCCGGGCCCCCGCGCCCCCGGCAGGAGGGGCTTCGCCCCCCTGCACCCCCCTTCTTCTCGCTCGCTTCGCTCGCATCGGGAGTGGGGCCGGGTGGGTTTGGTTTTGGGGGATCTTTATTAAGGTCATTCGTATGGGGTTACTGGGTATTGGTTTGTTGGTGGCGGTTCTCGTTGTGCTTGCCGGGGTGCAGGCCAATGGGCGGCGGCTGGGGCGGTTGGAGCGGCAGTTGGGGCGGGTGGAGGAGAAGTTGGACGTGCTTCTTGGGGGGTCGGGGGTGGGATCTGGGCCTGAGCTGCGGCCTGAGGGTGACGGCCGTCTTCAGTAGAGGGACGGCTTGATGCCGGCTCGGTCGTGGAGCCAGGACATGCTGGGGGGCCACGTGGTGGGCATGGAATGGAGCTTGATGTCCAGGCGGAGTCGCTGACCGTTGCGCACGGCGCGGCGGAGACCGAGGCCGGCCAGGGTGAGGCCCGCTGCGACGATCTTCGAGAGTATGGGGTCCGGGATGAACGCGGCCGCTACACCTGCGGCATTTGATGCGTCGGCGATGTCTTCCGTCTCGGAGCGGCTGAACTTCACCTTCCAGCCGTTCCAGTAGTTTCCGTCTACCTTGGCCATGGTTGTCGAGCCTGGCGCGGGGACTGGTTACCGGTCGTCGCCGACCAATAACGATTGGTCAGCTGGAATCACGGTTCGGGGACGCTGGGCGGGTGAGCTGGGTCAGGAACTCGATGTTGGTGCGGGTCTTGCGCAGCCGGTCCAGCAGGGAGTCGATCTCGCGGCCGTCCAGGGCCCGGCGCAGGCTGTTGGTGATGGCCAGTTCCTCGGGGGACAGCAGCAGATCGTCCCGGCGGGTGCTGGACTGGTCCATGTCGATCGCCGGGAAGATGCGCCGGTTCGCGAGCTTGCGGTCCAGCTTCAGCTCGGCGTTTCCGGTGGCCTTGAACTCCTCGAAGATCACCGTGTCGCCGACCGAACCGGTCTCCACCAGGGCGGTGGCGAAGATCGTCAGGCTGCCACCGTGCTCGACATTGCGGGCCGCGCCCAGGAAACGCTTGGGCGGGAGCAGTGCGCCGGCGTCGATACCGCCGGACAGGATCCGGCCGGACGAGGGTGCCGCGGCGTTGTAGGCGCGGCCGAGCCGGGTCAGCGAGTCGAGCAGCACCACGACGTCGCGACCCTGCTCCACCAGCCGCTTGGCCCGTTCGATGGCCAGCTCGGCCAGTGCGACATGGTCCGCCGGAGCGTGGTCGAAGGTCGAGGCGATCACCTCACCCGGCACGGTGCGCCGGATCTCGGTGACCTCCTCGGGACGCTCGCCGACCAGCACCACGAGCAGGTGGCATTCCGGGTTGTTCTTGCTGATGGCGTGCGCGATCGATCGCAGCACCGAGGTCTTGCCCGCCTTGGGTGGGGCGACGATCAGGGCGCGCTGGCCCTTGCCCACCGGCATCAACAGGTCGATCGTGCGGGTGGTCAGGTTCTCCGGAGTCGTCTCCAGCCGCAACCGCTCCGTCGGGTGGATCGGGACGAGGTCGGTGAAATCCGGCCGGGGCGTCTGCGGCGAGTCGCCGTTGACCTCGTCGACCCGGACCAGCTTGTGCTTGTCGGCCAGGCCGGAGACCAGATCACCGCGGCGCAGGCCGAGGCGCTGGACCATGCCGGGCGGGACGGACACGTCGCCCGGGCCGGCCAGATAACCGGAGGACCGCAGGACGGGCTTGGTCCTGTGGATGTCGAGGATGCCGGACACGGCGGTCAGCACCTCGGGTTCGTTTTCTCGTAGCAATGTGGAAGTCATGATGGGGTTTTGTCCTTTCCGGACAGAGTCGGCCCGAAAGGACCGCGATGAAGGTGAACGCGATGAATCGGCGTTCGAACCTGGATAGATCCGTGGGAGGCGCGTTGACGGGCCAACATCCACGGGGGATAGCCGAAAGATAGCGGGAAACCCCGGCTCGCGCAATAGGTCGGGTTTGCCCGAGTCCGGATTGTCGGGTCAGCGGGGCTGTGCGGACGGGCGGTCCGCAGCAGCCTGGGGGCATGACTATCAGCAGGGTTCTGGGGGCGGTGGGGCTGGCGACCGTGTTGCTGGCCGGAGCTGGGGGAACGGCCTTCGCGGCCGGTGTCGCGCAGCGGGGGACGGTCGTGTCGGCCACCCCGGTCGCGGGGCTGGAGGCCGGCGAGGTGCGGGACTACCTGGCCAGGTGGCAGCTCGACGGATCGCGGGTGCGGTTCGGGGTGGACGCCACGCGGGTGGAGTACCGGACCATCGATCCGTGGGGCAGGGCCACCACGGCCAGCGAGCTGGTGGTGCTGCCACGCGGCGCGGAACGCCGGCCGCGCCAGGCGACCTGGCTGCACGGCACCACCGCCGACCGCCGGTGGGTGGCCTCGGTCAGCGATGGGCACGACCGCGCCGCCGCGATCTTCTTCGCCTCGGCCGGGTACGTCACCTCCGCGCCGGACTACCTCGGCCTGGGCACCGGGCCCGGCTTCCACCCGTATGTGGATGTCCGGTCCACGGCGACCGCGTCCGTGGACGCCTTGCAGGCCACCCGGCGGTTCGTTGCCGGGAAACACCTGGTCCCGCAGCCGGACGTGCTGGTCAGCGGCCATTCCCAGGGTGGGCTGTCCACCATGGTCGTCGCGCGGGCATTGCAGCAGGGCGCGGCTCCCGGCCTGCGGCTGGGCGGGCTGGCGCCGATCAGCGGACCGCTGCATCCGACCCGGGAGATCGATCAGGCGTTGTCCGGGGACATCGCCAACGGGGTGGCCTACCTGGCGTACTGGGTGACCTCGTGGAACCGGCTGCACCACCTGTACGACACCCCCGCCGAGGCGTTCCGGAATCCGGAGATCCCGGCGTTGTTCGACGGGGAACACACCCACGACGAGATCTTCGGCAAGTTGCCCGCCACGGTTCCGGAGCTGTTCACGCCGGCCTTCCTGGAGAAGCTGAGGCATCCCGGCGGTGCGCTGGCCGCCGCGTTGCGCGAGGCCGACGGCACGTGTGACTGGAACCCCCGGCCGCTCGTGCACCTGTACGCCTCGGGTGGTGACCGGGATGTGCCGCTGTACAACTCCACCGACTGCCTGCTGCGGCTGCGTGAGCATCATGGCCGCGGCGAGGTGATCGACCTGGGTTCGACCGTCGATCACGGCACCGCGGTGAAACTCGCCTTGCCGCGCATTCTGCGGGATCTCGATCGGGGATAGCGAAAAATACTGGCTGGTAGTCACCCTGTTGATCACTAAATGGGGTGAACTGTGACTACTTTGCGCAATTTTTCACAAACCTCTCAGAATCCACTGTGTACGGTCGCGACCTAGTCGATTTCGCCGACTGCCCAAGGGAAAGGACGACTGCGATGAGGTTGCGTAGCATTATCGCCTGCGCGGTCGCCACTATCGGCGCGCTGGTGATCTCCGGTGTGCCCGCAGCCGGGATCGTCGGAGGCACCCAGGCCACCGAGAACTACGCCGGGATCGTCTCCATCGGTCGCACTCAGGGGGATGTGCGCGAACACTGGTGTGGCGGCACGCTCATCGCGCCGCGATATGTGGTCACGACCGCCCATTGTCTGTGGGAGCCGCTGAGCGGCTACTACGTGCACGTGGGCTCGAACAACCGGACAGCGGGCGAGCGGATCAACGTCGCCGCCTTCTGGTCCAACGCGAAGTTCGATCGCGACAAGGAACACTTCGACATCGCGCTGCTGAAGCTGGAGCACCCGGCCAGTGGCCCGATCATGCCGCTCACCAACCGGCGTCCGCTGCCGGGTGAGTGGATCCGCCTGCTGGGCTGGGGGCAGACCTGCCCCCAGTGGACCTGCAAGGACGGCAGCGCTCCCGGAGCGAACCAGACCGCGCCGTACGACCTGAAGCAGGTCGATCGCCCGGTGACCGGTCCGGAGACCTGCTACTCGGCGAACGTGTGGACCGAGCAGGAGCTCTGCGTCGACGTCAACCAGCAGGCCTCTTCCTGCTACGGCGACTCGGGCGGTCCGGCGATCCAGTGGCTGGACGGCCGCTGGGTGCTGGTCGGGCTGGACGGTCGCGGTGGCGCCAAGGAATGTGGCATCAACGGGGTCACCTACACCGATGTGGCCGCCTTCGGGCGCTGGATCACCGACACCATGGCCAAGGCCGACGCGGTGAACCCCTAGCAGCAGAATCACCCGAGAGGGCGACGACCGGATCTCCGGTCGTCGCCCTCTTGTGCGTACGGGTGTTGCGAAGACCACTCACGTTCTCCTTGCGCCGGACCCGGTTGATATAGATGCTTGTATCTAGCAAGTAGTTGCATGACACACGCAAGTTGGAGTCGCAGTGGAAACGTCCAGCGAAGACGCGCAGGCAGTGGACGACATCGGGATGGCGCTGGTGCGCATTGTGCGGATGTCGCACAACATCAACCATCACGCGACCAAGTACGGCGGGCTGGAGAAGTCCGCCTTCATGATCGTGGCGAAGCTGGCCGCCTGCGGGCCACGACGGGCGAGCGCACTGGCCGACGCCGTGCACTCCGACCCGTCCACGATCAGCCGCCAGGTGTCCCACCTGGTCAAACAGGGCCTGCTGGAGCGGCAGGCCGACCCGGACGACGGTCGCGCCAGCCTGCTGGCCGCCACCGAACTGGGACAAGAACTGATGCGCCAGCACCGGGAGCAGCGCAACCGGTTCATGGCCGAGATGCTCGCCGGCTGGACCCCGCAGGAGCGCGTTCGGTTCGCCGAGCTCATCTCCCGCTTCTGCGATGACTACGAGGCCCAGTTTCCCGCCCTGCTCGAACAATTCGCGCGCGCTGCGCGTGCTACCTCTGGAGGGGAGTAGACATGGCTGTTTCCGCTACCGCCGAACTCGCTGAACCCGAAGTCAATCCGGGCGTCAAGCTCACGCACCGGCAGATCATGGTGGTCCTGAGCGGCCTGCTGCTCGGTATGTTCCTGGCCGCACTGGATCAGACGATCGTGTCCACGTCCATGCGCACCATCGCCGACCAGCTACACGGTCAGACCATGCAGGCGTGGGCGACCACCGCGTACCTGATCACCGGCACCATCACCACACCGCTGTACGGCAAGCTGTCCGACATCTACGGCCGCAAGCCGCTGTTCCTGACGGCGATCGCCATCTTCCTGGTCGGATCCGGGCTCTCCGCGCTGTCCACCGACATGTACCAGCTGGCCGCGTTCCGCGCGGTGCAGGGCCTCGGTGCCGGTGGCCTGATGGCCCTGGCCCTGGCGATCATCGGCGACATGGTCTCGCCCCGGGAACGGGCTCGCTACCAGGGCTTCTTCGTCGCGGTCTTCGGTATCTCCAGCGTCGCGGGACCGGTGCTCGGCGGCCTGTTCGCCGGCCTGGACTCATTCGCGGGTGTCGCCGGCTGGCGCTGGGTGTTCCTGATCAACCTGCCGCTGGGCCTGATCGCGCTGGTCGTGGTCACCCGGGTGCTGAACCTGCCGCACAAGCGCGTCGATCACAAGGTCGACTACTGGGGCGCGGTGCTGCTCACCGTCGGCCTGGTGCCGCTGCTGATCGTCGCGGAACAGGGTCGTGAATGGGGCTGGGGCTCCACCCGGTCGATCGCGTTGATCGTGGCCGCGGTCTTCGGCATCCTGCTGTTCATCCTGGTCGAGCTGCGTCAGGGTGACGAGGCGCTGCTGCCGATGCGCCTGTTCAAGAGCCCGGTGTTCTCCCTGGCGAACACGCTGAACTTCATCATCGGTATGGGCATGTTCGGTGGCCTGGCCGGTCTGCCGCTGTACCTACAGATCGTGCACGGCTTCTCACCGACCAAGGCGGGCCTCGCGCTGCTGCCGTTGATGCTGGGCATCATGACCGCCACCGCGATCAGCGGTCAGATCATCTCCCGGACCGGCCGGTACAAGATCTTCCCGGTGATCGGTTCCGGTCTGATGGCGCTGGCGTTGTTCCTGCTCAGCACGGTCGGTGTGGACACCGAGGTGTGGCAGGTCATGATCATGATGCTGATCATGGGCGCCGGTCTCGGTCAGTGCATGCAGACCCTGGTGCTGGCGGTGCAGAACGACGCGGCACCCAGTGACATGGGCGTGGCGACCGCTTCGGCGACGTTCTTCCGGCAGATGGGCGGCACCATGGGCACCGCGGTGTTCCTGTCCATCCTGTTCGGCGTGATCGGCGACCGGATCAGCGACGCGATCACCGTGGCCAAGACCGACCCGGCGTTCCTGCGGGCGATGGCCGATCCGGAGAACCAGAAGTTGCTGCAGAACCACGACCTGAACGACACCACGTTCCTGAACGGCTTGGACCCGGTGGTCGCCAGGCCGTTCCTGGAGGGCTTCGCCAGCAGCATCGACACCATGTTCTTCGTCGGTGGCTGCGTCACGATCGTGGCGTTCCTGCTCGTCTGGTTCCTGCGGGAGAAGCCGCTGACCAACCAGTCCGGCATGGAGCGCGCAGCGGCGCTGGCCCTTGCCGAATAACCCACCACGAATGCAAGCATGGTGGCCTTGTGCGCGTCAGACGCGCACAAGGCCACCATGCTTCGCTGTGTGACTCTGCCTAGTGGCCCTGCGTCTTGGCGCGCTCGAACGACGCCTTGATCTCCAGCTCGGCCTCGGTGCGGCCGACCCAGGAAGCGCCCTCGACCGACTTGCCCGGCTCCAGGTCCTTGTAGACCTCGAAGAAGTGCTGGATCTCCAGCCGGTGGAACTCGTTCAGGTGGTGAATGTCACGCAGGTGCTCGGACCGCGGGTCATCAGCGGGCACGCACAGCACCTTGTCGTCACCACCCTTCTCGTCGGTCATCCGGAACATGCCGATCGCGCGGGAGCGGATCAGGCAGCCGGGGAAGGTGGGGGACTGCACCAGCACGAGCGCGTCGAGCGGGTCGCCGTCCTGGCCAAGGGTGTCGTCGATGAAGCCGTAGTCGGACGGGTAGGCGGTCGCTGTGAACAGCGTCCGGTCCAGCCGGATCCGGCCCGTCTCGTGATCGACCTCGTACTTGTTCTTCTCACCCTTGGGGATCTCGATGGTGACGTCGAACTCCACGTCGTGTCCTCGCTCGTCTCGGCGTACTTCGTCAGATACTTGATCAGGCACGGCGCCCGGGTAGGCGCCGCGCGGGCGATGGTGACCGCCCTGCGGGGTCTAGTCTGAAGGAGGGGCGCTGGCTCCATTCGCCCAGGAGGGCCCTGGGCGGTGTGAGAAAGCCCCCATTGGGACGATTTCCGTCATTTTCCACAGTTTCGGGAGGACCGTGTGTCTGATGCCGGTCAGGGCGCATCTGACGGCCCGGCGACCATTCGGCTACCACGGGTCCAACTGACGGGAAACACCAAGTTCGCCGCAGCGGGTGATTTCAATTCCCCGCCGCCCTCCGGCGGGTCGGACGAGGACACCGTACGGGTTCCGCACCTCGGCCAGACCCAGGAACCGGAGCCGCCACGCAATCGCCGGGGCGCTGCCAAAGCCGCGCTGATCACCGGCTGCTCGCTGCTGGTGATCCTGGCCATCGCGGCCGGAATGGCCTGGAACGACAGCTCGGTCACCCGCCCGCTCGGCCTCAACGCACTGTTCGCCGGCACGGTCGCCCCCGCGCCGCCCGGCTCGGTGAACCCGGTGCTGGGGCAGTTGCCCGGCTCGGCCCCGATTCCCACCGCCGCCGGACTGAACGCCACGCTCGCCGGTCCCAGTGCCAACCCCGAACTGAAGAAGTTCGGCGGCATCGTGGTCGACCCGAGCAATGACCAGGTGTTGTGGAAGAAGGCGGCCACCGACATCTTCACGCCTGCCTCCTCGCAGAAGCTGCTCACCGGCGCCGCCGTGCTGCTCGGCCTCGACCACGAGTCCCGGTTCACCACCAAGGTGGTCCAGGGAGCCGAGCCCGGCACGGTGGTGCTGGTCGGCGGCGGCGACGTCACGCTGATCTCCGGTGCGCAGACGAGGTTCCCCGGCGCCGCCAAGCTGGACGATCTGGCCGCCGGACTCAAGGGTCAGAAGATCAGCAAGATCCTGGTCGACATCAGCCGGTACACCGGCGATCCCATGGCCCCCGGCTGGGACGTGGCCGACATCCGGGCAGGCGATCAGGGCAACATCGCGCCGATGCAGCCGCTGATGATGGACGCCGGCCGCGACCGGCCGCTGGAGGACACGAGCCCGCGTCAGGAGCGGCCCGCGCTGACCGTCGGCCAGGCGCTCGCCCAGCGGCTCGGCGTCGACCCGAACGCGGTGAGCCTGGGCAACGCGCCCGCCAATGCGCAGTCCATCGCCGAGGTGCAGTCGCCCACCTTCCCCCGGCTGCTGGCCATGGGTCTGCAGGACTCGGACAACGTGCTGCTGGAGGCGCTGGGCCGGGAACTCGCCATCAAGCAGGGCAAACCGGCCAGCTTCGCCGGCGTCACCCAGGCGGTGCTCGGCACGCTCAAGCAGAACGGCATCGACACCGACGGCGCGGTGATGTTCGACGCCTCCGGCCTGTCGACGCAGGACAAGCTTCACCCGCAGGCCCTCGCGAACGTGCTGAGCGCCGCGGTGAAGGACGGCCCGCTGACCCCGAAGCTGCGCCCGCTGCTGGACGGCCTTCCGGTCGCCGGCGGGACCGGATCACTCGTCAAGCGGTACGACCAGCCGGCCGGGCAGCCGGGGCGCGGGTGGGTGCGAGCCAAGACGGGCAGCCTCACCGGGGTGAACGCGCTGGCCGGGATCGTCACGGACGTCGACGGGAAACTGCTGGTGTTCGCCATGATCAGCAATGACTCGAATCCGTTCACGGCGCGCCCGGCTCTCGACGCGGTGGCTGCGGCGATTCGCGGCTGTGGTTGCAGGCAGTGATCACTACAACTTGTTGAGCAGCACAAATGCAGTACTCCATTCGGCAGTGATTGTCAGGTAGCGTCGGTGGGGTGAGTACGGGATCGGCAGCCGAACTCCCTGAGCCGCGATCCGGCTCGGGTGCTCCTGCTGTGGACTGGAACGTCGCCGCGAGCACCGCCAAGCGTCTGCTGTCCGCCGGGCCGAACATCGGCCGGCTGGACGCGATGCGTGCGGTGCACCAGTTGCGTGGGCTCTCCACGAAGGCCGAGGCGCATGTCCGTGAGGTCACCGGATTAGGTGAAGGTCTCCCGCTGCTGGAAGGCGATGTCGTCGACCGGGCCGGTTGGGTCGACTCCGCCACCGAGGGCATGGCCGCGTTGCTCGGCAAGGGCGGAGGCTCCGGCAGGCTCAGCGGCATGCTGGCCGGTACCGCGGGCGTGCAGGCGGGCATCGTGCTCGCCTACCTGGGCACCAAGGTGCTCGGCCAGTACGACCCGTTCACCGGCGGCGGCTTCGGCAGGCTGGTGCTGGTCGCCCCGAACATCGTCGCCGCCCAGCGGGCCCTGGACGTGCCCGCCGAGGACTTCTCGCAGTGGGTCTGCCTGCACGAGTCCACCCACCGGCTCCAGTTCACCGCCGTGCCCTGGCTGCGCGAGCACTTCGCCAACGAGGTCGGCAGGCTGATGAACACCATGGACGAGTCCAGCGGAGCGGTGCTCGCCCGGCTGCCGGACGCCCTGCGTGAGGTGCGCAAACGCAGCGAGAAGGTGAACATCATCGAGCTGTTGCAGTCGCCGTCCCAACGGCTGCTGCTGGACCGGCTGCTCGCGTTGTCCACGCTGCTGGAGGGGCACGCCGACCACGTGATGGACGCCGTCGGCCCGGACGTGGTGCCCTCGGTGCACACGATCCGGTCCCGGTTCAACCAGCGCCGCACCGGCGGTGGCCTCGGCGACCGGCTACTGCGCGCGCTGCTCGGCGTCGACGCGAAGATCCGCCAGTACGAGGAGGGCAAGGCGTTCACCGACCACGTCGTGGGCGAGGTCGGAATGGCCGGCTTCAACGCGGTGTGGACGTCACCGAACACCCTGCCGACCCGGGCCGAGATCGCCGAACCCGCCACCTGGATCCGCCGCATCCACGGGTGACCCGGGGTCGGGTCTGGCTGTTGTCCAAAGATGGCTTTGGAGGGGGAGACGGGCTTCGGGCCGCGTCTTTCCTGCCTTCGTGTCGGGTGGGGGCACGCCGGTCTGGTGGGGATGGGCCGCTTCCGCGGGGGACCTGAAGGACGCCATCGTTTACTTGAGCGCGCTGAAGGCGTCCTTTGTTTACCTGGGGTAAACGGAGGACGCCTTCAGGTACTCACAGTCCACAAAGGACGGCCAGATCCTGGGAACCACTGCGTGTCGCACCATCCCGACACCGTGTCCCCCCAGTTGATCATGCTGAACGTGGCTTTCAGGTGGTTTAACTTGGTGAAAGCCACTTTCAGGCGCAACAGCTCGCCACAGTTCACGCAGAACTCACGCCAGCCCCGCGCAGCGGCCCAGAAACTCCAAACAGGCGTGCCCCCACCCAACAGCCAGGCAGGAAAGACGGCCCCCCAGCCCGTCTCCCCCTCCAAAGCCATCCTTCGACCAACAGCCAGAAGCCCCCCACGCCCTGTGTGCCACAGTGCACCCATGAGCGCCCCCGACCCCGCGGTCAGCCTCACCAGGAACGCCGTCTCCCGCTTCCTCAAGGCCGACGAAACCTGGTCCCACCTGAAAGGGCACATCGCGGTCGCCTGCTCCGGGGGCGCCGATTCCCTGGCCCTCGCCGCGGCGACCATCCACCACGCCCGCAAGGTGGGCCTCACCGTGCACGGCCTCGTCGTCGACCACGGCCTCCAAAAAGACTCCGCGGAAACAGCGCACAAAGCCGCCGACCAGCTCCACCAGCTCGGAGCGCAGCCGCAGGTCATCAGTGTCACCGTCGGCACCCAGGGCGGCCCGGAGGCCGCAGCACGCACGGCCCGCTACCAGGCTCTGCGGGCCAACCTGCCCGCCGGAGCGCTGTGCCTGCTCGGCCACACCCAGGACGACCAGGCGGAGACGGTGCTGCTCGGCCTCGGCCGCGGCTCCGGCCCCCGGTCGATCGCCGGCATGCGCCCGCTGACCCCGCCGTGGGGCCGCCCGTTCCTGGAGGTCACCCGGCGCGCCACCGAGGCGGCGTGCGCCGCGCTGGGCCTCACCCCGTGGCAGGACCCGCACAACTCCGACCCGGCCTTTACCAGGGTGCGCGTCCGCACCGAGGTGATGCCGCTGCTGGAGGACGTCCTCCAGCAGGGGGTCGCCGCCGCGCTGGCCAGGACAGCCGCCCAGTTGCAGGAGGACGCCGACGCGCTGGACGACCTCGCCGTGTGGATCCTGCAGGGAGCCGTCGAGGGGGCCACCCTGTCGGTGGAAGCGGTCACGGGCGCCCATCCGGCGGTGCGCCGCCGGGTGCTGCGGGCCTGGCTGCACCGGGCGGGCGTGAGTTCCCTCACTGACCTGCACCTACGCGGCGTGGACGCACTGGTGGGGGACTGGCGGGGACAGGGGCCCGTCGCCCTGCCCGGCGGGTTGGACGTGGCCCGCACGCATGGCAGGCTGCACGTGACCACGAAGCAGTAGAGCCCGTCGACGAGAGGACCCCGGCCGTGTACGAAGGCGAGATCGCCTCCGTGCTCGTTACCGAGCAGCAGATCAAAGACAAGGTCGCCGAGCTCGCCAACGAGGTAGCCAGTGATTACGCGGGAGAACCGGATGATCTCCTGCTGATCGGCGTCCTGAAGGGCGCCGTCTTTTTTATGACCGACTTCGCCCGAGCGTTGCCGCTTCCGGTGCAGATGGAGTTCATGGCGGTCTCCTCCTATGGGTCCGCCACGTCCTCCAGCGGTGTGGTGCGCATTCTGAAGGATCTGGACAAGGACATCGCCGGCAAGCGAGTCCTGATCGTCGAGGACATCATCGACTCGGGACTCACGCTGTCCTGGCTGTTGAAGAACCTGGCCAGCCGTGGACCGAAGTCGCTGGAGGTGTGCGCCTTACTGCGCAAACCCGACGCGGTGAAGGTCGACGTGCCGGTGCGATACGTCGGCTTCGACATCCCGAACGAGTTCGTCGTCGGCTACGGCCTGGACTACGCCGAGCGCTATCGGGACCTTCCCTATGTGGGCACGCTGGACCCCAAGGTCTACTCCAGCTGAGACGGGGGGCGTGACTTCCGCTGTGGAAGTCACGTTAACCGGGAACAATGGACAGGTCCGCGCCGTTGGCAGGGGGTAATCGCTCTGCGTGTATCCGCCTGTGCGGCGCGGGGTACGCTGATAGGACTGTGGCGCGAAATCCCCGTTAGAGGGCATTCACCGCTGCCGCCCGCCAGGTGAGTCAGGAGGGTCGAGGCCTTACCGGCCGTAGGTTCATGGACCGCAAGCGCCTTCTCCGCAACCCACTGCTGTGGATCGTCGCAGTGGTGTTGCTCTACTACGCGTTCAGCGTGATGTTCGACGACACCCGTGGCTATAGCCCGACAGCCACGTCCAAAGTGCTCGAACAGCTCAAACAGGGGAACGTCAAAGAGGCGACCCTGGAGGACAAGGAGCAGCGACTCCGGGTCACGCTGAAAGACGGCGTCAAGGTCGATGGGCACGATCGCCTGCTCACCCAGTTCCCGTCCGGGGCCACCGAAGAGGTCTTCAAGTCCCTGAGGGACGCCCAGGGCCTCGACCCGGGCAAGGGCTGGGACACCAAGGTCACTCAGGAGAGCCTGCTCGTGCAGGCGCTCTTCTACCTGATCCCGTTCGGCCTGCTGCTCATCCTGCTGCTGTGGACGATGAACAACGTCCAGGGCGGCGGAAACCGGGTGCTCAACTTCGGTAAGAGCAAGGCCAAACAGCTCAACAAGGACATGCCGAAGACCACCTTCGCCGACGTGGCGGGTGCGGACGAGGCCGTCGAAGAGCTGTACGAGATCAAGGACTTCCTGCAGAACCCGGGCCGCTACCAGGCCCTGGGCGCGAAGATCCCCAAGGGCGTGCTGCTGTACGGCCCGCCCGGAACCGGTAAGACCCTGCTCGCCCGCGCGGTGGCAGGCGAGGCCGGGGTGCCGTTCTACACGATCTCCGGTTCCGACTTCGTCGAGATGTTCGTCGGTGTCGGTGCCTCGCGTGTCCGGGACCTGTTCGACCAGGCCAAGCAGAACTCGCCGTGCATCATCTTCGTGGACGAGATCGACGCGGTCGGCCGCCAGCGTGGCGCCGGCCTCGGCGGTGGCCACGACGAGCGGGAGCAGACCCTCAACCAGCTGCTGGTCGAGATGGACGGCTTCGACGCTCGCGGCGGGATCATCCTGATCGCGGCCACCAACCGGCCGGACATCCTGGACCCGGCGCTGCTGCGTCCCGGCCGCTTCGACCGGCAGATCCCGGTCTCCGCGCCGGACATCCGCGGTCGCCAGGCGATCCTGAACGTGCATTCCAAGGGCAAGCCGTTCGACCCGGACGTCGACTTCAACGCCCTCGCGAAGCGCACGGTGGGCATGTCCGGTGCCGACCTGGCCAACGTGATCAACGAGGCCGCGCTGCTCACCGCCCGGGAGAACGGCACCACGATCAACGCCGCCGCGCTCGAGGAGTCGGTGGACCGCGTCGTCGGTGGACCGCGCCGCAAGAGCCGGCTCATCTCCGAGCAGGAGAAGAAGATCACCGCCTACCACGAGGGCGGCCACGCCCTCGCCGCGTGGGCGATGCCGGACATCGAGAAGGTCTACAAGGTCACCATCCTGCCCCGTGGCCGTACCGGCGGGCACGCGTTGACCGTGCCCGAGGACGACAAGGGCATGATGACCCGCTCCGAGATGCTGGCCAGGCTGGTGTTCGCCATGGGTGGCCGCACCGCCGAGGAGCTGGTCTTCCACGAGCCGACCACCGGTGCCTCCAGTGACATCGACCAGGCGACCAAGATCGCCCGGGCCATGGTCACCGAGTACGGCATGAGCGCCAAGCTGGGCGCCGTCCGGTACGGCCAGGACCAGGGTGACCCGTTCTTGGGCCGCTCCATGGGCCACGCGGCGGATCACTCGCTGGAGGTCGCGCGGGAGATCGATGAGGAGATCCGCAAGCTCATCGAGACCGCGCACACCGAGGCCTGGGAGATCCTGAGCCAGTACCGCGATGTGCTGGACCGGCTGGCCGGTGAGCTCCTGGAGAAGGAGACGCTGCCGCGCAAGGAGCTGGAGCGGATCTTCGAGGGTGTGGAGAAGCGGCCGCGGATCACCGCGTTCAACGACTTCGGGGGTCGCACCCCGTCGGACAAGCCGCCGATCAAGACCCCCGGTGAACTGGCCATCGAGCGTGGCGAGCCGTGGCCGCCGCCCGAGCCGGAGAAGCCGCACCCGGTGCCGGTGAGCAACGGTGCGCAGCCCGCGCAGCAGGTACCGCCCGCCGGTACCCAGCAGCCGCCGCTCCCCGGACCCGCCAACCAGCCGCCTTCCGCCGTGCCGCCGAACTATGGCGCTCCGGCGGGCTGGACCCCGGCGACGGGACCCGGTCAGCAGGCGCCGAGCTGGCCGCCGCCTCCCGGGCAGCGGCCCGACGGCGGATCACCGGATTCGTCGGCCAACTAAGTACTGACGCAGCACAGCGGCCGGTTCAAGCCCATAGTGGGTTTGAACCGGCCGTACTGCTGTAGAGCGTGGAGGTGATCATGAGCAATACCGCGGAAGGCACCGAGCGGCCGGCGTTCGACCAGGAACGTGCGCAGGCTGCGGTGCGGGAGTTGCTGATCGCCTGCGGTGAGGATCCGGATCGCGAGGGCCTGCTGGAGACGCCCGCGAGGGTGGCCCGCGCCTATCAGGAGCTGTTCGCCGGGTTGTACACCGATCCGTCCGCCGTGCTGGACAAGACCTTCGACGAGAGCCACGAAGAGCTCATCCTGGTCACCGGTATCCCGGTGTACAGCACCTGCGAGCACCACCTGCTGCCGTTCCACGGCGAGGCGCACGTCGGCTACATCCCGAACAAGGAGGGCCGGGTGACCGGCCTGTCCAAACTGGCCCGGCTGGTCGACCTGTACGCCAAGCGCCCGCAGGTGCAGGAGCGGCTGACCTCGCAGGTCGCCGACGCCATCGAGGGCAAGCTGCGGGCCCGGGGCGTGATCGTGGTGATCGAGGCGGAGCACCTGTGCATGGGCATGCGGGGCATCCGCAAACCGGGCGCCCGCACCACCACCTCGGCGGTACGTGGCCTGCTGCGCACCCAGGCGTCCTCCAGGGCCGAGGCGCTGTCCCTGATCAAGGGGCGATGATGCATCCGGCGCTGCCCGCACCCGGCCGCTGTGTGGTCATGGGCGTCCTGAACGTCACCCCGGACTCGTTCTCCGACGGGGGCAAGTACCTGAACCTGGACGAGGCGATCGCGCACGGGCTGGAGATGCACCGGCTGGGCGCCGACCTGATCGACATCGGCGGGGAGTCCACCCGGCCCGGTGCCTTGCGGGTGGACGAGGCCGCGGAAGCGTCCCGGGTGGTCCCGGTGATCGAGGCGCTGCACGCGGCCGGCGCGCGGACCAGCGTGGACACCATGCGGGCCAAGGTCGCCCAGGCGGCGATCACCGCGGGCGCGTGCGTGGTCAACGACGTGTCCGGTGGCCTGGCCGATCCGGACATGGCTCACGTGGTGGCCGATGCCGGAGTCCCGTGGATCCTCATGCACTGGCGCGGGTACAGCGAGCAGATGTATGAGCTGGCCACCTACGGTGACGTGGTCACCGAGGTCCGCGGCGAGCTGGAGAAACGCGTGGAGGCCGCGGTGGCAGCCGGAGTGGATCCGGGCGCGTTGGTGCTGGATCCGGGTCTCGGATTCGCCAAGCTGCCGGACCACAACTGGGCCCTGCTGAAGCGGCTGGACGAGCTGAAGCAGCTGGGGCTTCCGTTGCTCGTCGGCGCCTCCCGCAAGAGCTTCCTGGGAAGTCTGCTGGCCACCGGCGGCGTCCCGGCCGCGCCGGATGCCAGAGAACACGCGACCGCGGCGATCACCGCACTGGCCGCTCAGGCGGGTGCCTGGGGCGTGCGGGTGCACGATGTGACGGCCTCGCTGGACGCCGTCGCGGTGGTGGCGGCCTGGCAACACGGTAAGGAGCACCAATGACCGATCGGATCACCCTCACCGGGCTGCGGGTCTGGGGCAATCACGGGGTCTTCGACCACGAGAAACAGGACGGTCAGGAGTTCCTGGTCGACATCACCGTGTGGATCGACCTGAATCGGGCCGGGGAGACCGACGACCTGGCCGACACCGTGGACTACGGCGGGCTGGCCCAGCTGGCCCACGACGTGGTCGGCGGGGAGGCCTGCGATCTGATCGAGACGCCGGCGACCATCATCGCGGAGAAGATCATGGCCGACCCGCGGCTGCACGCCGCCGAGGTGACGATCCACAAGCCGTCCGCCCCGATTCCGCTCGCGTTCGCCGATGTCGCCGTTACCGTTCGGCGCTCGCGGAGGGCCGGTCGCCGAGGATGACCCGCGCAGTGCTCTCTCTGGGGTCGAATATGGGGGACCGGTTCGCCTATCTTCAACGGGCGGTCGACGGCTTCGCCGGCAGGCTGCTGGCCGTCTCGCCGGTCTACGAGACCGCGGCATGGGGTGTGGAAGATCAAGCCGACTTCCTCAACGCCGTGCTGATCGTCGAGGATGACGAGGCCGACGAGTGGTACTGGCTACGCGAAGGACAGCGGCTGGAGCAGGCCGCGGGCCGGATCAGGGAACAGCGCTGGGGACCACGAACACTGGACGTGGACGTGGTGACGGTGGACGATGTTCGTTCCGCCGATCCGGAGCTGTTGCTGCCGCATCCCGGAACCCCGGATCGGGCGACGGTGCTGATCCCGTGGCTGGACGTCGACCCGGCCGCGCAGCTGCCTGGCCACGGCCCGGTTCGGCGACTGCTGGAGAACCTGTCCGGCGATGGCGTACGCCTGCGTGAAGACCTGGCATTGAGATGGGAGCAAGTACCTCGATGAAATTCACCCGGTTCAGGGATCTGGTGACGACCATCCTGGTGCTCGCCGTGCTCGTATACCTGCTGCTCACGAGGAACTACGGAGCCCTTCCCTCCCCACCGAGACTGGCCGGAACGGCCCTGCTGATCATCGCCGTGGTGAACGTCGTGCTCGCGGTGAACCTGCGGCCCCGGATCCAGCGCAAGCCGGAGGCCCGCCCGCTGGATCCGCTCGTCGCGGCTCGCGCGGTACGCCTGGCCAAGGCATCATCCGTGGTGGGAGCGGTGATGGCCGGACTGTGGCTGGGCCTGTTCGGCTACGTGGCCCCCCGGTCCGAAGAACTTGCGGCGGCGGAGTCCGACACGGTGACCTCGGTCGTCGGAATCGCCTGCGCCGCGGTGCTCATCGGTTGCGCTCTGTGGCTTGAGCACACGTGCAGGACACCCCGAAATGATGATCAAGGTGGCCCAAGGAGTTCGAGTTGAGTAACCCACGTCACCTTCACATCCAGGTACCGTATTCGGCATGACCGGCACCGACGGCTCGATCATCGAGGCTTCCGGCAGCCGTGGCGCCGGACGTTGGCTGCTGTATGCGTTCATCGCAGCGGCCATCGGCGCCACGGCCGTCGTCGTGCTCAGTGACGACGCGCGGCTGTTGCGGCTGGCCGTGGTCGCGGGGCTGTGGTGCGCGCTGGCCGGCATGCTCCTGGCGACCAGGTATCGCAAGGCGAACGAGGACTCCGAAGAGCTCGCTGCCGAGATGCGCAATGTCTACCAGCTGGAACTGGAACGCGAGATCGCGGCGCGCCGGGAATTCGAGCTGGAAGTAGAGGCCGACATCCGCCGCCAGGTGGAAGACGAGGTCGCCGACCGCTCGGAGCGGGAGCTGGATGGTTTACGCGAGGAGCTCCGCTCCCTGCGCGAGAACCTGGAAGCCCTCCTCGGCGGCGAGGTGCTGGTCGAACGGGTCGCGCTGCGAGCCGAATCGACCCGGATGCGCACCCTGGGCGAACAGGGCCGGATCGTGGTGTCCACCGATCAGCGGGCCGTCACCGCCGGGCCGATCCGGCAGGAGCCGGTGCGCCCGACGACCCCGCAGGTCACCGCCCGCCCGCCGATGCGCGCCGACTTCGTGCAGAACCTCCCGCCGCTTCGGCAGGAGGTCGTCGAGCAGGTCCGCATCCAGCAACCGCAGCAGCCCCAGCAGCAGCCGGTGAAGCCCCAGCAGGCTCAGCAGCCGGTCACCGCGCAGATGCCGCAGGCCCAGGCCCAGCAGGCGTCGCAGGTGCAGCAACGGCCGCAGCCCAAGCAGGCCGCCCCGCAGTCGCCGATCACCCAGGCCATGCCGCAGCAGGCGGCCCCCCAGGCCCCGCAACAGTCGCAGGTACAGCAGCGGCCGAAGCCCCAGCAGCGTCCGGCCCAGCCCACCGCCGCGCAGCCCGGTCCCGCCCCGCAACAGGCCCCGCAACAGCCGGTGCCCGCCGGCCGGGTGCGCCCGGACGTGCAGCACACCGCCGTGGCGAAGCGGCCGGTGGATCCGAGCCTGGAGGAGACGCAGATCCAGCCTCCGCTGCCGGAACTGCGCCGCGCCGAACAGCTCCGTCGCCCCGAGGCCGCCCGTGCCGAGGAGGCCCAGCCCCAAGCCCGTCCGGTGGACCCGCGTCGCGCCGAGGCCAGCAGGCCGGACATCCCGCGCCCGGACGCCACCGAGCCGCGACGCCCGCTCCAGCCGCAGGCTCAGCCCACCCAGCAGGAACGCCGGGCGGAGTCGTCCAGCCAGCAGATCAGCCGCGAACAGGCCATCCGCAACCGCGCGGCGGGCACTCCCCAGGAACAGCCCGCCGCCCGGCCGCAGGCCCCGATGACCCCCAGGCCGCCCGCGGCGAAGGTGGCGCCGTCCGCGCCCGCCCGCCCGGCGGAGACCCGGCAGACCGAACAACACCGCGATCTGCTCGGCAGGCAGGTCGCGGCGTCGGAGCCCGAGCGCCCCACCGGTCGCCGGCACCTCATCGAGGAGCCGGACGAGCAGCCCGCGATGGCTACCAGCGGCTGGGTTCCCCAGTGGTCGGAACCCGAGCCGGAGCCGGCCCCCGCGCCGCAGCCGAGCCGCGACGAGCTGGGCCTCTCCGCGCTGCTCGGCGCCGAACAGGACGACGAGCCGGAGGACATCGATCCGCTGTCCAGCCCGCTGAACAAGCTGCCGCCGCTGCCCGACCCGCCGAGGGTCCAGCCGCTCGATGACTGGCGCTCGCAGAAGGCCCCGGAGCCGAGCTCCTGGGAGGCCAAGCGGGAGATGGACACCGGCAGCGGACGCCGGCACAAGGCCGAAGAGGAAGAGGCGCCGCAGTGGCTGCGGCCCGCCGCGAACGGCACCACCGGCGGCAGCTACATGGAGAGCTACGCCAAGAAGTCCACGCCGGCCACGGACCCCGGAGCACACACGGCGGGCCGCAGCGTCAGCGAGATCCTGGCCGCCTACGCCGAGGCTGAGCAGCCCCGGCGCAGGCGTCGTCGCGAGGACTAGCGCACGATCGTCGGGACCAGCTGCGGGCCGTGCGGACGGCCGGGCTCGCCGGGGATCGGGCCGGGCCGGTGACCGTGGTAGAACTCGTTGAGCTCCCACTGCGCGTCCTGGTTGGCCGCGTGTTCCACCTGGTGCTCGACGGCCTGGGTGTGCGTCGGCAGAGGGCAGCCCTCGTCCCGGACACCCTGGTACACCGCGCCGAGCACCGGCTGCAGCTGCACGTCCGCCGCGTTGTTGGGCGCCTGGCCGGTGCAGCCCTGACCCACGTGGTTGTCCGCGCCGAGTAGGCCTAGGGCGAACTCGTGCGGATCGTTGTCCAGCGGCGTGCCGCCGATGTTGAGCGCCCCGGTGTGCTCGACCGGAATCGGGTCGTGGTCCCGGCCGCTGCGCTCCGGAAGCGAGTTGCTGCCCGGAACCGGGTAGGCCTGGCCGATCAGGCCGCCGAACAACACCACGCGGTCGACCGAGTTCAGCACGCCCTGGCTCGGCGCCTGGTTCAGGTAGGCCGCGTTGAGGCTGGCGATATCGGAGCCGTTCTCCTGGCCGGTGGTCAGCAACTCGCCGTGTGGATGGTGATTGCCGGACTGCGGGTTCACACCACTGGGGTCGGAATCCGCGAATGCGTTGCCACAGAAAGGAATCAGTGAAATAGCCGCGGCGGTTGCCGCGCAGACAAGCCGTTTTGCCTTCATCAGCCTGTACTCCTAGAGATAAAGAAAGTGTTGGATCGCCGCAGAATTCGGGCGAATGCGCGCACACTATGACAAATGTGCGGATGAGTCCAAGTTGGACATTCACTCGATCTGACGGTGTTGATCGCCGCGCCGTGTCCATCGTGGACATTCCATTGAACTGCGCATCCAATGCCATTGCCTGGGGAAGACTTAAGGAGATTCCATGCTTTTCAGGTGGAGGACGGGTGCCACTTTCGTGGCCCTGGCCGCTGCGTTGGGAACCGTCGTCACGGCGATGCCCGCGGCGGCACAGGACAAAACACTGCCCGGTATCGAGGACCAGCCGTGGGTGAATCTGCAGCAGGTCAACATCACCGGTGACTGCCAGCGCGCCGGCATCGGCCTGATCTACATCAAGTTCGTCTGCGCGAACAGCAAGCGGTCCGAGTGCAACACCCGGATCAGCAAGAACCCGGCCGCGGCCCTGGTGGTCACCCGGGAAGAGGCGCGGATTCCGGTCCGGGTCGAAGAGGCGCCGATGTACTTCGTCGCCGATGTGCTGAACACCGCGGCCTTCCGGTCCTGTGAGGACGGTGCACCGGTCGCGGTGAAGGAAATGGAACTGAAGAACATCTTCAAGTTCGATGGCCTGAATCTGGAGAGCTGCTCTGTCGGTGCCAGCGGGGACAGTGACGGTGCCGGCCCCGATGTCGGTTGCACCATCAAGGCCCGGCACGACACCGTCGAGGACGACTGGCCGGCCAAGTGCAGTGACTGTTCCGAGCTGAATGCCGATATGTACCAGTACCGCATTCGCTATGCGCCGGTCGGCGCGGTGAGCCGATACATGCATGAGGCACGCGGCCGATTCAGGTCCTACAGCGGAAACACGACTTCGGTGTCCGCTGTCGTCGACGTCGGCATCTGATTTCCTCAGCGCTGTGGGTATTCGCTCTCACCCGGGTGCCCACAGCGCTTTTCCTTGCGGGATAAGATGAAACTGTTCATTCCCTTATTCGCCCTGTTGATGGTCACCGCCTGCACCCCGGCGCCGCCGGGAGTGGCAGAGCGGCTGGCCGGTTACGCCGCAGAACTGATCGATGCGCAGCCCGCAGCTCCCGTGGTGCTGATCCCCGGGAACCCGGACACCGTCCGGGAATTCGCCGCCGCGCTGGCCCTGGCCCGGTTCACCCCGATCGACCGCTATCTGCCGCAGCTGAAGGTTTCGGACGCCGATACCACCGCGTTGGCCGGCGAGCTGGCCGCACTGTCCACTGAGTACAAGAACCGGTTGTTCCCGGAAGCGCTGCCACCGCGGAAATCCTTCGACTGCGCGGGGCTGATCGCCGCCGTGCTGCGCGGTGACCTCGCGGCGGCCACCGCGGCGCGGGGCGACTCCGGCGGCTGCCCCGAATTCCCCGAGCCGGTTCGACTGCGCGCCCGCAGCGAAGCCCAGGCGTTGGCCGAGCAGGTCCGGCGGGAGTGGGGCTCGCCGAATCCCACGCAGATCGGCGCGCTGTGGGATCGGATCGCGTGGTCCCCGGCCACCGACATCCGGCCGCTGAGCACCGCGCTGGCCGGTTATCTCCGGGACCTCGCCGCCGTCTCCGCGCCCTTCCCGCCGAACATCGGGCCGCAGGAGTTCGATCAGCTCGCCCGGCTCATCCGGCTCGGCGACCCGGCCTGGCGGCCGGATCCGGCCTACCTGGACCGGTTGCGGATCACCCTGGACTGGCACGGCAGGTTGCCGCAGCAGGTGCGCAATGACCCGACGAGCTACGTGTACGCGGCGGAGCTGCTGAGCCACAGCACCGAGGCCCGGATGCGCGAGGCCGTGCCCCGGCTGCGGGCGGAGGTGCTGCGTGGCGCCGGCCAGGATCCCCTCGACACCGGGATCCGGGCGATCGCCGCGCGGCGATCCGAGGTGATCACCGATCAGCTGCTCACCGCCGCCGCTCAGGCGGCCAACGGCGATCCCCGGCTGGTGGCCAGGGTGGCCGCGATGGTCGCCTACTCCGGCCGGTGCCCGGCTGTGGCGGGACGGCTGGTCGATGATGCGAACAGCACCTTCATGTCTGCGCAGAATCCCCCACTGACAAGTGTCTACTACGGGGCGGTCGCGGGGGTGGCGGCCTCCCGGTGTGCGGGGCAGGCACACGGGGCGGCGGCCCGGGAGCGGCTGGGGGTGGAGGCGGCACGGCGGCTGCCGGACCTGCTGGCGAAGCTGCACCGGGAACCCGGGTGGCAGGTCTGGTTCGAGCTCTGGCTGACGGCTGAGGCCCGGTGCGCCTCCGGCAACACCCCGGAACTGGGGGCCGACCTGCCGGGCCTGGCGGGCCGCACGCTGGACGCGTCGGGGCGGGAGACCTTCGACCCGGGCACCGCCTACGCCACGCTCCGGGTACTGGACATCGCCGGCCACGGCTGCGCCGGCGCCTGGTTCACGCCGCCCGTCTAGCCGCCCGAACCTCGTCAACTCCGGGGTCGTGCAGCGTCCGGTCGCCGGTCTCCCCGAACCTCGTCAACTTCGGGGTGGTGTCGCGACTGGTCGTCGGTGTCCCCGAACTTCGTCAACTCCGGGGTCGTGCAGCGTCCGGTTGCCGGTCTCCCCGAACTTCGTCAACTTCGGGATGGGTTCGCGACCGGTGGCTGTCGGTGACATCCCGAATCTCGTCAACTTCGGGATGGGTTCGCGACCGGTGGCTGTCGGTGACATCCCGAACCTCGTCAACTTCGGGATGCGACTGCTGGGCGGTGTAGTTCCGAACCTCGTCAACTTCGGAGCCGGGACTGCGAGCCACCGGGATCGGGGCCAAGATCGGGACATGCGTGCCGTGCTGCTGACCGTCCTGTTGCTGCTCGCCGTGCCGATCCCCGCGTCGGCCGGCGAGGTACTGGAGCTCACCCCGCAGACGGCCGGGCAGATCGTCGAGCTGTCGAAGAGCACGCCGGTGGTCATCGCCTGGCACTCGGCGGACTGCGACTGGTGCCGTCCCCAGCAGGACGAGCTGCGCCGCAGGTTCGCCGTGGACCTCGGGCGCTGGCAGCTGGTCACCGCCGACATCAGCGCCCACCCGCAACTGCGGGACGAGTACGCGGTCTGCTGCATGCCCAGCGCGTCCGTGCTCGCCGGCGGCAAGGAGATCGGCCGCCGGATCGGCTGGACCGACGGAGCCACCATGGACACGTTCCTGGACGACCTGCTCGCCCACCGGCCGCTGCCGGTCGACCTGGTCGGCGGGACCATCGCCAGTGCGGACGAACTCCGGCAGGTGGTCGACGGACCCAACCCCGATCCCGTCGTCCTGCTCTTCCGGCGCGGGGAGGCCACCGAGCCGGTCTGGGCGCTGCTGCGCGCGCAATACCCCGACCTCACGGCCGGCCGGTCGTGGACGGCGTACACGGTGAATCTCGACCGGCTGCCTGAACTCGCCGATCAGTACAAGATCGGCGAAGGGCCGGCGCTGGTGGTCGTCAAGGAGAAGAACGAGGTGGCCCGGCTGTCCCCGTGGGACACGAAGCCCGAGTCCCTGCGCGCCTGGCTGGACCCGTTGTTGCCGGCGGCTAAACCGAGCAGCGCCGCACGATGCGCATCGTGGGCTTGCCTTCACGCGTCAGGTAGTAGCGCTTCACCTTGCGCACGGAGCACTTCCGGGTCGCCGTCGGGTGCTGCGTGGACACCAGGTGCACCCCGCTGGACATACCCGGCCGGAACATTCCTCTCCGGCTCGTGTCCGCCACCACCACCGCCAGCACCGCAGCCACCAGAATCGCGATCGAGATGAGTCCCGCCAAGGCCATACGGCCATTGGTGATCATCAGTGTTGCCTTCCATCAGATGTTCCTGTTCCCCAGCAAGAACAATCTAAGGACATCCTCAGGTTGGCTCACATCGGTATCGCAGTTGATACCGGCCTACAACCCGGGTACTACTCCGAATGGCCCAACACGCTAGGCGGCGACCAGGGAAGATCCGGCGAGAACCCGATCCTTGCGGAAGATGTGTGAGTTCAACGCCACATATCGGACCAGTCCCCAGCCGGAAGTGGCCACGAAGTAGACGACCTGCTGGGTGAACGTGCTCGCGCCGGGTTGCACCACCTGCAACAGCAGCACCGCACCGGTACTCACCAGGTAGCCGACGAACACGGTGAACCCGGACTCCAGGTGCTGACGCAACCGGGTCGGGCCGGTCTGGAAGGTCCACCGGCCGTGGATCTCGTTGGTCAGCCAGGTGCCGACCACCGTGACGACCGCGTTCGCCACCGCCACCGGCAGGTCGCCGGACAGCAGCCAGAACAGCCCGTTGGCGAACAGGCCGCTGCCGATGCTGACCGCTGCGAAGCGGCGGAAGGTCGTCGTCATGCAACTACCTTCGCGCGACTACCCCTGCCAGTTCGTCCTGCGCGCGTCGACACTTCCGCGTACCGCGATCGCAGTA
This sequence comes from Pseudonocardiaceae bacterium YIM PH 21723, assembly GCA_003600225.1. Lineage (GTDB taxonomy): Bacteria > Actinomycetota > Actinomycetes > Mycobacteriales > Pseudonocardiaceae > QZFT01. The sequence goes on along the minus strand of QZFT01000031.1, from coordinate 49,727 downwards.
CTTGGAGCTCACACGGACAGGGCATGCCTACTGCGCGGCGCTCAGGCGGCGCCTCGCGGCGTTGTCGTCGGTCGTCATGGCTCCGCCATGTCTCCCTCCTCCGCCTTGCGATGCATCCACCTGAGCGCCGCTCGCTACGGCAGCCCCTATCCGCGTGAACTCAAATCTGCCCTGCCACTAAATTCATGTAGGTGATCGCACCGACGTCCCCCGAGACGAGGCCGCACCCGCGCCGGAATGTCGTGCTGATTCCGGTCATCGGGCTCATCGTGCTGGGCATCGCCGGCCTGGTGATGCTGGGTATCGGATACAACCGGATGGGGACGACCGCGGTGGTCGTCGGCGTGCTCGCCGCGCTGATCCCGGTCGCGCCGGTGGTCGGCACCTTCCTGTGGATCGACCGCTGGGAACCGGAACCCGCCCGGCTGCTGCTGTTCGCGTTCCTCTGGGGCGCCTGCGGAGCGACGATCACCTCGCTGGCGGTGAACAACGCCGCCACCGGGCTGGCCGGCACCAGCGTGGCCGCCGTGATCTCCGCACCGATCATCGAGGAGACCACCAAGGGCCTGTTCGTGCTGGTCGTGCTGCTGCGCAGGCCGCACGAGTTCGACGGCGTGGTGGACGGCGTCGTGTACGCGGGACTCACCGCCGCCGGCTTCGCGTTCACCGAGAACATCTTCTACATGGGCACCGCGTTCACCCAGAACGGCGGCATCTTCGCCGCGTTCATCGCGCGCGGCCTGCTCTCCCCGTTCGCCCACCCGCTGTTCACCTCGATGTTCGGCATCGGGCTGGGCATCGCCACGATGACCAGGGACCGGCGGCTGCGGATCGCCGCGCCCGCCGCCGGATTCCTGGCCGCCATCGGCCTGCACATGCTGTGGAACCTGGCCACCAGGTCCGGATCCGAGTTCATCACCGTGTACTTCCTGGTGATGGTGCCCATCTTCGGCCTCATGTGCTGGCTGGTCGTCTGGCAGCGGCGCCGCGAACAGCGGGTCATCGCCAGCCAGTTGCCCGCCATGGCCAGGGACGGCCTCATCGCCCCCAGCGAGGTCAGCCTGCTGGCCAGCCTGTCCGGCCGGAAGGGCTGGCTGGAGGCGGTACGCAGGCACGCCGGGGAGGACGTGGCCAAGGCGGTCACCGAGTACCAGGCGGCGGTCACCGAACTGGCTTTCCTCCGTCACCGGATCAGGTACAAAACCGCAGATATCCACGCCTCCAGGCGGCATGACCGACTTATCAACAATGTGATCGAGGCCCGTGCCGCGGCGGTCGGAAAGACCGACGAACAGCACGGGTGAAGCTCATCACCGACCTGATGCCATGCCCGCACCCGACGGTTACCCTCGCGATTGTCGTCCGGTACCCGCATCAGGCGGGACTGGAACGCATCGAAGGAGCGCGACCGCATGAGTCGTGACGAAGGAATCCGCCCTGCCCGGCTGCGCGTCGGAGTCATCTCCGCCGGACGCGTCGGCGCGGTGCTGGGCGCGGCACTCGCCCGCGCCGGACACACCGTCACCGGCGTGTCCGCCGTCTCCACCGCATCGCTGAACCGGGCCGAGAACCTGCTGCCCGGCGTGCCCGTGCTGCCGCCGGACCAGGTCGCCGTGGACTGCGACCTGCTGCTGCTGGCCATCCCGGACGACCGGCTGCCCGGCATGGTGAAAGGCCTGGTCGCCGCCGGTGTACTGCGCCCGGGGCAGATCATCGTGCACACCTCCGGCGCCCACGGGGTGGCCGTATTGGCGCCCACCATCGAGCTCGGCCTGCTGCCGCTCGCGCTGCACCCGGCGATGACCTTCGGCGGCCGCGATGAGGACCTCACCCGGCTGGCGAGCTGTTGTATCGGCGTCACCGCCACCGAAGAGGACGAGGCGGCCTGGCACGTGGGGGAGGCCCTGGTCGTCGAGATGGGCGCCGAGCCGGTCCGCATCCCGGAGCGCGCCCGCCCGCTCTACCACGCGGCCCTCGCCCATGGGTCCAACCACCTGATCACCCTGGTCAACGACTGCACGAAACTGCTGGCCAGCGCCGGAATCGCCAGCCCCTCCCGGCTGCTCGGCCCCTTGCTCTCCGCCTCCCTGGACAACTCGCTGCGGCACGCCGACCGGGCGCTGACCGGGCCGGTGGCCAGGGGAGACGCCGGAACCGTCGCCACCCACATCCAGGTGCTGCGCGACGCCGAACCCGAACTGCTGCCGTCCTACGTCGCGCTGGCCAAGCGCACCGCTCAGCGCGCCGAGGAATCGGGCCAGCTGCGCCACGAGGCCGCCGACGAGGTCCTGCACGTCCTTGATCAGGAGAACCGATGACCGCCACGTATGCCGCCGGGCGACTGACCGTGCACCGCGACCCGGCCGAGCTGGCCAAGGTCACCCGGGTACTGCGCGCCGCCGGCCGCAAGATCACCTTCGTGCCGACGATGGGCGCGCTGCACGAGGGGCACCTGGAACTGATCCGGCGGGCCAGGCGCATCCCCAACACGGTGTGCGTGGTGTCCATCTTCGTGAACCCGCTGCAGTTCGGCGCCGGTGAGGACCTGGACAAGTACCCGCGGCCGTTCGAAGCCGACGTCGCCGCCTGCGAGCGGGCCGGGGTCGAGCTGGTCTTCGCACCGTCCGCCGAGGCGCTGTACCCGGCCGGAGCTGCGACGACCGTCCAGCCGGGGCCGCTGGGCTCCGAGCTGGAGGGAGCCTCCCGGCCGGGCCACTTCGCCGGCGTGCTGACCGTGGTGAACAAGCTGTTCAACATCGTCCGGCCGGACTTCGCGTTGTTCGGCGAGAAGGACTACCAGCAGCTCACGCTGCTCAAGCGGATGGTCGCCGACCTGAACATGGAGACCCATGTCATCGGCGTGCCCACCGTCCGGGAGGCCGACGGCCTCGCCCGGTCCTCGCGGAACGTCTACCTCTCCGAGCAGGAGCGGGAGGCCGCCGCGGTGCTGTCCGCCGCGTTGATCGCCGGTGCGCACGCCGGGGTGGCCGGCGCCGAGCGGGTGCTGACCGTGGCCAGGGAGATCATCGCGAGCCGCCCCGAGGTCGAACTGGACTACCTGGAGCTGCGTGCCCCCGACCTGGGGCCGGCCCCCGAGAACGGCGAGGCCAGGATCCTGGTTGCCGCCCGCGTCGGCAGAACTCGACTTATCGACAATTTCCCGCTCGATCTGGGGCGGGTGATGGAGAACACCCCGGGCTGGGGCGAAGACCCGCAGACCGAACCCGTCCCACTTCCGTCACCTGGTCAGTCGTAAGGAGTCCCGCGATGTTCCGCACCATGCTGAAGTCGAAGATCCACCGGGCCACCGTGACCCAGGCCGACCTGCACTACGTCGGCTCCTGCACTGTCGACGAGGATCTCCTGGATGCCGCCGATCTGCTGCCGGGCGAGATGGTGGCGATCGTGGACATCACCAACGGCAACCGCCTGGAGACCTACGTCATCCCCGGCGAGCGTGGCTCCGGCGTCATCTGCATCAACGGTGCCGCCGCCCACCTCATCAACCCCGGTGACCTGGTCATCCTGATCTCCTACGGCGTGATGGATGATCAAGAGGCCCGCACGTTCGAGCCGAAGGTGCTGTTCGTCGACGCCGACAACAAGCTCATCGACCTGGACACCGACCCGGGACAGGTCCCGGAAGGCCACGGGCTGACCACCAGTGCCGTGCCGATTTCCCGTCCGGTTGCGGTCGCATCCTCGGAAACCGACGATGCGACCCGGTTGGATGCATTGATCAGCGCGGACAGCTGAGCCGTTTCTTAGATAGGGGATACCTCGGTGCTGCTCACCATCGACGTTGGCAACACCAATATCGTGCTCGGCCTGTTCGAAGGACAGGGCGACGACGCGAAACTGGTGCGTGACTGGCGGATGCGCACCGACGCCCGGATGACCGCGGACGAGCTGGCGATGACCTTCCGAGGTCTGCTGCACACGTACTTCGACCGCATCTCCGGAGTGTCGGCGCTGTCCACCGTGCCCGCCGTACTGCGTGAGCTCAAGGGCATGCTCGCGCGTTACTGGCCGGACGTTCCCCGGGTGATCGTCGAGCCCGGCGTCCGCACCGGGGTGTCGATCCTGATCGACAACCCGCGGGAGATGGGCACCGACCGGGTGGCCAACGCCCTGGCCGCGCACAGCCTCTACGACACCAACTGCGTGGTGGTGGACTTCGGTACCTCCACCAACATCGACGTGGTGTCCGCCCGCGGTGAGCTGCTGGGCGCCGCGCTGGCCCCCGGCATCGAGATCTCCCTGGACGCGCTGGCCGCGCGGGCCGCGCAGCTGGTGAAGGTGCAGCTGGTCCGGCCGCGATCGGCCATCGGCAAGAACACCGTCGAGGCGCTGCAGTCCGGCATCATCTTCGGCTTCGCCGGCCAGGTCGACGGCCTGGTGCGGCGGATCGTGGAGGAACTGGAGGTCTCGCACCCCGGGCCCACCACGGTCATCGCCACCGGCGGCCTGGCTCCGCTGGTGCTGTCCGAGTCGCAGACCATTCAGCACCACCACCCCGAGTTGACGCTGCTCGGGCTTCGCCTGGTGTTCGAACGCAACCAGCGCTCTTAAGTCCGGACGGTTTATACGTCTTCAAGATGGATATGAGGCCTCATATCCATCTTGAAGACGTATACATGTGGCTGCCCATGATCGACCGGTGCGCGGGGCGACTCTGCTCAATGGACTAGTCGGCCGCGGCCCGCTCGTTTGGCGGTATCCGGTGCTAAAACGGATTTGGGTGGTCCGTAGTCTTTTCCCCATGAGTGAGCAGTCTGCAAACAACCCCACCGCCCCGGAACAAGACCTGCCGGAGCAGTTGCGCATCCGCCGGGAAAAGCGGGAGCGGCTGCTCGCCAAAGGCATGGACCCGTACCCCGTCGAGGTGCCCCGCACCGATTCCCTGGCCGATGTGCGCGAGCGGCACCAGAACCTGGAAGCGGACGTCCAGACCGGGGACATTGTCGGCGTTACCGGCCGGGTCATGTTCATCCGGAACACCGGAAAGCTGTGTTTCGCCAGCCTGAAGGAAGGCGAGACCGAGCTTCAGGCAATGATCAGCCTCGCCGGTGTCGGTGAAGAGGCACTCGCGGCCTGGAAGAGCGATGTCGACCTGGGCGACCACGTGTTCATCCACGGCGAGGTGATTACCTCCCGCCGCGGTGAGCTTTCGGTAATGGCCGATGAATGGCGTATGGCCTCGAAGTCGCTGCGCCCGCTGCCGGTCCTGCACACGGAACTGTCCGAGGAAACCCGCTCTCGCCAGCGCTACGTGGACCTCATTGTCCGGAAGCGGGCATCCGAGACCGTACGGATGCGCTCTGGCGTCATGCGCTCGCTGCGTGAGTCTTTTCATAGCCGGGGATTCCTCGAAGTTGAAACACCGATGCTCCAGACGTTGCACGGTGGCGCGGCGGCCCGGCCGTTCACTACCCACTCGAATGCCTTTGACGTGGACCTTTACCTGCGTATCGCGCCGGAGTTGTACCTCAAGCGATGCGTAGTCGGCGGTATTGACAAGGTCTTCGAGATCAACCGGAACTTCCGTAACGAGGGAAGCGACTCTTCTCACTCGCCGGAGTTCGCCATGATCGAGGCATATCAGGCATACGGAACCTATGACTCCATCGGTGATCTGACCCGGACGCTGGTGCAGGAAGCCGCGGATTCCGTCTTTGGAACGCAAACCGTCACGCTGGTCGACGGAACCGAGTACGACTTCTCCGGTAACTGGACGACTATCACCATGTACGGCTCCCTCTCCGAAGCCGTCGGTGAGGAGGTCACGCCAAGTACGCAGGTAGAGAAGCTGTACAAGCTCGCTGAATCGACCGGGCTGGAGATGAAGCCGGGTCTCGGGCACGGCAAAGCTGTTGAAGAACTGTGGGAACACCTTGTCGGCGACCACTTGTACGCGCCCACGTTCGTTCGGGACTTTCCGCTGGAGACAACTCCGCTGACCCGCCAACATCGCACTGAGGCCGGCGTGACGGAGAAGTGGGATCTCTATGTCCGCGGCTTTGAACTGGGCACCGGATACTCTGAGCTGGTCGATCCCGTTGTTGAGCGAGAACGCCTCGAAGAACAGGCCCGCTTGGGTGCCGCCGGAGATGACGAGGCTATGCGCCTTGATGAGGACTTCTTGCGTGCACTTGAGTATGGAATGCCCCCCACTGGGGGTATGGGAATGGGCGTAGACCGCCTGCTAATGGCGCTCACCGGCCTAGGTATCCGAGAGACCATCCTCTTCCCACTCGTACGCCCAGAATGACGGATTGGACACGACGAGATCTAGAGATATGCTAAATCCGTCGCATATGCGCTAATGTTCGACACAGAGACTTCATGCTCGAGCCGGTGACGGTCCTGACGCCAAGTCGATGGGCCGCACTGAACTGCCGGGCAGATTTGGGATTCACAGGAGGGACTACGCATATGGCCGAGAAGGTCATCCGCACCCTGGTTGACGACCTGGACGGGTCTGAGGCCGTTGAAACCGTCGAGTTTGGCATCGACGGTATCTCGTACGAAATCGACCTTTCCGATTCGAATGCCGGCAAGCTGCGTGACACCCTCGCTTCTTACGTGGCCCACGCTCGCCGTACCGGCGGCCGTCGTCGTTCCGGTGGTGCCGTTCGTGGTGGCGCCGCTGGTCGCGCCGCCCGTCCGGCCACCGCTGACCGGGAGCAGAACCAGGCCATTCGTGACTGGGCCCGCAAGCGCGGCATGAAGGTCTCCGACCGTGGCCGTATCCCGGCCGAGGTCCTTGAGGCCTACCACACCGAGAACTGAGCGTGGCCCGCGCACAACGCGGACAAATCGCACGTAAGGCGCCCTTCCCACAGATGCCGTCCTGTGAGAAGGGCGCCTTACGTGTATCCATAAGCGGGCCGGCCATCACCGATTGAACGGTGCTTTGTCGCCGGTGTGACCCGACTGCCGGCCACCGTGCCCGCCCATCTCGCCGGATTACGGCATGTCGTAGGCACAACGCGGCGTGTCGGCACGGCTGATCTTGCCGATTATGGCTTTAGTTCGTCCGGGGGCCACATTCACCGCCCGCCGCCGAAAGAAGCCCACATTCAGCCGGGGGTTCCCTGTTGGGTTCGGGTGAGCTTTCCACTCGGCGGGCGTTTCGCTGCGCATTGGGTTCTCAGCCGCTTAGTCGGACGGAGCGTGGCCGAACCTGTCATACAACAGTGCATCGCGAGCCTTTGTGGCGAAACCAACAACCTGAACTTCCAAAGTCGGACGCTGGGCCCAGGTAACAGCCGGTAGGCTCCGCCACCCGTTGTAGTGCTTTACGGATTTCTGTACTACCCATCACATGGGACAGGACCGCTGATTCATCTGAATTTGATGAGTTATTGGTCTGTTGGTACGGACCCGCCGCTGTTGAGCCTGGCCGCCTGACGAGTCAGGTAATCCAGCTCCGCGTGATTGGTGGCCTTGTGTGCCGCCTCGGCGTACAACTTCGCCGCCGTTCGCAGATCGCCGTCCCGTTCATGGAGATATGCCGCGGCCGCGGTGTGCCTGGGCAGGGAATCGTCCAGTTCCGCGAGCGCCTTCAGCCCGGCGCGTGGCCCGTCGGCCTCACCGACGGCCACGGCGCGATTCAACCGGGCGATCGGGTTGCCGGTGATAGCGATCAGCTCGTCGTACCACTCGACTATCTGCACCCAGTCCGTCTCCTCGGCGGCGGGCGCGTCGGCGTGCAGCGCGGCGATCGCCGCCTGGGCCTGGAACTCGCCCAGCCGATCGCGGGCCAGCGCGGCCTGCAGGATCCGCACCCCCTCGGCGATCAGCGTGGTGTCCCAGCGGCCACGGTCCTGCCGGGCGAGCGGCACCAGGCTGCCGTCCGGGGCGGTCCGGCCCGCGCGCCGGGCGTGGTGGAGCAGCATCAGCGCCAGCAGCCCGGACACCTCGGGGTGGTCGATCGCGGCCGCCAGCTGCCGGGTGAGCCGGATGGCCTCGGCGGCCAGGTCGAGGTCGCCGGAGTAGCCCTCGTTGAAGACCAGGTAGAGCACCCGCAACACGGTGCCCACGTCCCCGGGCCGGTCGAAGCGCACCTCGGACACGGTGCGCTTGGCCCGGCTGATCCGCTGCGCCATGGTCGCCTCCGGCACCAGGTAAGCCTGGGCGATCTGCCGGGTGGTCAGCCCGCCGACGGCCCGCAGCGTGAGCGCCACCGCGGCGGACGGCGTCAGCGACGGGTGCGCGCATAGGAAGTACAGCCGCAGCGTGTCGTCCACCGCCGAGGCCGGCCCGGGGGCCGGCTCCTCGTCGACCAGGTCCTCCCGCCTGCGCCGGGCGGCGTCGGCCCTGGTCGCGTCCAGGAACCGGCGCCAGGCCGCGGTGACCAGCCAGCCCTTCGGGTCCCGGGGCTGGTCCGCGGGCCAGACCCGGACCGCCTCCAGCAGTGCGTCCTGCACGGCGTCCTCGGCCGCCGCGAAGTCAGCTCCGCGGCGGACGAGGATTCCGAGCACACTGGGGGTGAGGCTGCGCAGCAGTACCTCGTCCATCAGTGCACGCAGTCGGTGATGTTCGGCGGCGGGGTCAGGAACGGGCGCAGCTCCAGCCACTCGTGGATCGGCTCGCCGTTCTTGCCGGGGGCCGCGGACAGCTCACCGGCCAGTTCGACGGCCCGCTCCTGGCTGTCCACATCGATGATCATCCAGCCGGCGATGAGGTCCTTGGTCTCGGCGAACGGGCCGTCGGTGACCGCGGGCCGTCCCTCGCCACCGAACTGGACCCACATGCCCTCGGGAGCCAGCGCCAGGCCGTCGACGTACTCACCGCTCTCCCGCAACCGGTCCGCGAAGTCCTGCATGTACTTCACGTGCGCCGTGATCTCCTCCGGCGTCCACTGGTCCATTGGCACGTTGTTCACCGCGTCGGGAGCGCCGCGGTAGTGCTTCAGCATCAGGTACTTGGCCATGATGACGTTTCTCCTCGAGTGATGTGCGGGCCATTGTGGCCGCATTCATCAAGGAGTCGGAGCCGCTTCGCCGTTCTCGACGTGGGTGGCGAAACTTTTTTTTGGGTTGCTTCTGGGTGGTTGTCGAAGGCGGCTTTGGAGGGGGAGACGGGCTCGGGGCGTGGGTCTTTCCTGCCTGGCTGTTGGGTGGGGGCACGCCTGTCTGGTGGGGACGGGCCGCCGCGCGGGGCTTTTCAAGATCATGGGCGGATTAGGTGCGTTAGATGCGACAGATCCGCCCATGATCTTGAAGAATCCGGGCGACACGGTGCGGAAACGGCGCGACACGCCGTGGTCTCCCACAGTCTGGACGTCCACTGTGGACGGTGATTACCTGAAGGACGCCTTCATTTACTTCAGGTAAACAAAGGACGCCTTCAGTGCGCTCAAGTAAACGATGGCGTCCTTCAGGTCCCCCGCGGAAGCGGCCCGTCCCCACCAGAAAGGCGTGCCCCCACCCAACACGCCGGCAGGAAAGACGCAGCCCCCAGCCCGTCTCCCCCTCCAAAGCCGCCTTCGACAAAAGGCCAGACCCAACCCCGGCTACCCCAAAACCCGCCGCGCCCGATCCACATCCGACACCCGCGGACAGGTCACGCACGCCGACTCCGCCCCCGCCACCGCGAAGTAGAAGCAGCACGACTCCCGCCGCCGCGTCCACACCCGCGAACCATCCGGCCCACAGACGGAGTACACCTTGGTCCCCGAGGTCAGCGGAGCCTCCCGATCGGGCAGCAGCAGTGCCGCGTCCAGCACGCCCTGCTCCTCGTCGCCGGTGTACCGGCCCGCGTACCAGGCGCCGCCGTCCAGTGCGTCGGTCGCCGCGCCCCACAACTGCCGCCGGCCGATCCTGGTCGTCTGGCCGTAGGCGCGCACGAACTGCGCCGCGTGGCCGATGTACCTGGTGCGCAGCAGAGCGGCGAGGGCCTGCTCGTCACCCAGCACGGTGGTTCCGGGCAGTCCGGCGGATGAATCGGTGGGCAGACACGCGTATTCACCGGTGAGCAGCGCGATCCGCACCGGATAGGGGCAGTCCTTGTCGAGCTCGAACGCCAGGTCGGCGGGCCGCAGGCTGGGTACCCGCCGGGCCAGCCGGAACAGCATCGAGCCGAGCATCGCGGGAACGTGCAGGTACCAGCCCAGCAGGTAGCCGTTCGCGGTGCGTTCCGGCGCGCGGCCCTGGTGGTTCGCGGCCAGCCAGCCGGACAGTGTTTCCCGCCAGGCGGTGAACCGGTGTGGCTCGGCGATCAGCTCCGCGCAGTGCAGCCAGTCGCCGTCCGAGGGGAGACCGAGGACGACCTGGGTGGCCGCTTCGCTGGCGTTGATCCGCTCGATCGATTCGCTGAGCGCGAACACCGAACGGTCGCCGAGAGAGCTATCCTTACTTAGGCAAGGCATGCCTAACTTTACCTAGAGTGGGTATGGATTGAGCCAACCGGGTGTATGAAGGGCCGCAGATCACATGATCGACTGACTTGTGTTCGCGTTAAGCGGACAACGTGCCAATAAGGGCGTGAGCTGGGAATCATGTGGGTGCGGTGTTAGTTAACGAGACACGGCTACATCCCTAGGGCGAACCACGGCGAGGATGAACCGAGTGAGACACACTCGCCGACTACAGTGGTCATACGGTGCCGCGCCCGTCCGATGGGATATAGCTTGTGGGTCCTTGAACGGATCACTGCGATGATGTGCGTAGTGATCATGGACGGGGCGAGGACCGCCGGCGCAGCTGTCAGGGAGTGCACATGTTCGAAAGGTTCACCGACCGCGCGAGGCGGGTGGTTGTTCTGGCTCAAGAAGAGGCCAGGATGCTCAACCACAACTACATCGGCACCGAACACATCCTTCTGGGTCTGATCCACGAGGGTGAGGGTGTCGCCGCCAAGGCGCTCGAATCGCTGGGCATCGCCCTGGAAGGCGTGCGCCAGCAGGTCGAAGAGATCATTGGTCAGGGCCAGCAGGCACCGAGCGGGCACATCCCGTTCACGCCGCGGGCCAAGAAGGTGCTGGAGCTCAGCCTGCGGGAAGCGCTGCAGCTCGGCCACAACTACATCGGCACCGAGCACATCCTGCTCGGCTTGATTCGCGAGGGTGAGGGCGTCGCCGCCCAGGTCCTGGTGAAGCTGGGTGCCGACCTCAACCGTGTTCGCCAGCAGGTGCTCCAGCTGCTGTCCGGCTACCAGGGCAAAGAGCCCGCGGAGTCGGGCGCGCGGGGCGAGGGCACGCCGTCCTCCTCGCTGGTGCTCGACCAGTTCGGGCGCAACCTCACCGCCTCCGCCCGCGAGGGCAAGCTCGACCCGGTCATCGGGCGGGCCAAGGAGATCGAGCGGGTCATGCAGGTGCTGTCCCGGCGTACGAAGAACAACCCGGTGCTCATCGGTGAGCCCGGTGTCGGTAAGACCGCCGTCGTCGAGGGCCTGGCCCAGATGGTGGTCAAGGGTGAGGTCCCGGAGACCCTGAAGGACAAGCAGCTGTACACGCTTGACCTGGGTTCCCTGGTGGCCGGCTCTCGCTACCGCGGTGACTTCGAAGAGCGCCTGAAGAAGGTGCTCAAGGAGATCAAGACCCGCGGCGACATCATCCTGTTCATCGACGAGATCCACACCCTCGTCGGTGCGGGTGCGGCCGAGGGCGCCATCGACGCGGCCTCGATCCTGAAGCCGATGCTGGCCCGGGGTGAGCTGCAGACGATCGGTGCCACCACCCTCGACGAGTACCGCAAGTACGTCGAGAAGGACCCCGCGCTGGAGCGTCGTTTCCAGCCGATCCAGGTGGGCGAGCCGTCGCTGGAGCACACCATCGAGATCCTCAAGGGCCTGCGCGACCGGTACGAGGCGCACCACCGCGTCTCGATCACCGACGCCGCGCTGGTCGCCGCCGCCACCCTGGCGGACCGCTACATCAACGACCGCTTCCTGCCGGACAAGGCGATCGACCTGATCGACGAGGCCGGTGCCCGGATGCGGATCAAGCGGATGACCGCTCCGCCGGACCTGCGCGAGTTCGACGAGAAGATCGCCGACGTGCGCCGGGACAAGGAGTCCGCGATCGACGCGCAGGACTTCGAGCGCGCCGCGAAGCTGCGGGACTCCGAGAAGCAGCTGATCTCGCAGAAGAACGAGCGGGAGAAGCAGTGGAAGGCGGGCGACCTGGACGTCGTCGCCGAGGTGGATGACGAGCAGATCGCCGAGGTTCTGGCGAACTGGACCGGCATCCCGGTCTTCAAGCTGACCGAGGAGGAGACCAGCCGGCTGCTGCGCATGGAGGACGAACTCCACAAGCGCATCATCGGTCAGGTCGACGCCGTGCAGGCGGTCTCCAAGGCGATCCGGCGTACCCGCGCCGGCCTGAAGGACCCCAAGCGCCCCAGCGGCTCGTTCATCTTCGCCGGCCCGTCCGGTGTCGGTAAGACCGAGCTGTCCAAGGCCCTGGCGAACTTCCTGTTCGGCGAGGACGACGCGCTCATCCAGATCGACATGGGTGAGTTCCACGACCGCTACACCGCGTCGCGGCTGTTCGGTGCCCCTCCCGGTTACGTCGGCTACGAAGAGGGCGGCCAGCTCACCGAGAAGGTGCGCCGCAAGCCGTTCTCCGTCGTGCTGTTCGACGAGATCGAGAAGGCGCACACGGAGGTGTACAACACGCTGCTCCAGGTGCTCGAGGACGGCCGCCTGACCGATGGTCAGGGCCGCACGGTGGACTTCAAGAACACCGTGATCATCTTCACCTCGAACCTGGGCACGTCGGACATCTCCAAGGCCGTCGGCCTGGGCTTCAGCTCCGGCAACGACTCCGCGACGAACTACGAGCGGATGAAGAACAAGGTCCACGATGAGCTGAAGAAGCACTTCCGGCCCGAGTTCCTCAACCGTATCGACGACATCATCGTGTTCCACCAGCTGACCCAGCAGGAGATCATCCAGATGGTCGACCTGATGATCAAGCGGGTCGAGACCCAGCTGCGGAACAAGGACATGTCCCTGGAGCTGACCGAGCGGGCCAAGCAGTTGCTGGCCAAGCGCGGCTTCGACCCGGTGCTGGGTGCGCGTCCGCTGCGACGCACCATCCAGCGCGAGATCGAGGACCAGCTGTCGGAGAAGATCCTGTTCGGCGAACTGCAGCCGGGCCAGATCGTCCTCGGCGACGTCGAAGGCTGGGACGGCGAGGGCCCGGACGACAAGGCGCACTTCGTCTTCCGCGGCGAGACCAAGGCGCCGAAGGTGCCTGACACCCCGCCCGCAGAGCTGGCCGGCTCGAAGGGCGCCGACGCCGGCGCCGCCGAGTCGAACGGCGAGTAGGCAGTAGACCCGACAGGGCCCCGCATCCACCAGGGTGCGGGGCCCTGCCGCATGTCCGCCCCGAACCTCGTCAACTCCGGAGGTGGGCAGCCGGGGAGGTTCCACCGTCTTCAAGACCGTTGGACCCCGGGTTTATCCGTCTTGAAGACGGTGGAACCTGAGGAAGGGGCCGAACCTCGTCAACTTCGGGCACCTGGTTCCGCGAACATTGCCAAGTTCGTGGGGCGGCTCCGGGCTTCGTCAACTCCGGGCGACCGGCCCCCGGTTCGCCCGGACGGTGGACACGACTTAGGGTCAAGGGGTGGTCAAACGCTCCACCCTCTTAGTCCTGTTGTCCGTCATGGTCCTGTCCGGTTGCGGACGTTCCTCCCTGCACTCCTCGGCACTCGACGAGCCGACCCCCACCTCCACCGCCGCCGCACCCGCGACGACCCCGAAGCCGCCCGAGCATCTGGGCTTCGTCCGCCGGTCCACCGGCCTCGGCGCCCCCGGCCCGCAGGCCACCGCCGTGCCGAAGCCCGTCCGGCTGCCGCGCGCGGTGGGCACCGCCGACAACGAGCGCGCCGCCTTCGGCAAGCAGTTCGTCGTCGCGCTGGCCCAGGGCACCGGATTCCAGGCCTGGCACACCGGCGACTCCGGGGCGAACTGGGAGCCCGGCACGCTGGACGCCACCCTCAAGGCCGTGCGCATCGACGGGGTCACGCACACCGACCGCCGCTGGCTCGCCTACGGCAGCGCCCAGGGCAGCCCGCTGCTGCTGGAGAGCACCGACGGCCTGAAGTGGCGCCGGCTGGACACCTCGCCGCTGGGCAGCGCCGAGATCACCGCGGTGACCGCCGACTCGGAGCTGATCGTCGCCGGCCGGTCGGCGGGCTGCACGAACGTGTGGACCGGTGACTCCGGCAGCTGGCGCACAGCCCGGCTGAGCTGCGCCGACACCCTCACCACCGCTCACACGCTGAGTGACGGCCGGGTGCTGCTGTCCGGCACACGCGAGGCCTGGGTGCGTTGACCCCGATTATCGGGTGATGTGTCCGGCAGTCGTTGAACCTGGGACATAACTGTCCTGCGCTGACCTCGCGCAGAACAGGAAATCCCATGTCAGACGGCGCCGGCACGCTCGCACCCGCCGCACGAGTACCCGAAGATCTGCTTCGACTGCGCAACTCGGATCCCTACCCCTCTATTTCCGCTGGTTGCGGGAGCATTCCCCGCTGCTCGCCGAGCGGAAGTCCAGCGGCCTGACCATCTGGCACGTCTCCCGGTACGCCGATGTCCGCCGGCTGCTGGCCGACGCCCGGCTGAGCAAGAACCCGCAGCTGGTGCCCACCTACATTCCCGGGCCCGCCGGGTTGAACGAGCACCTGGTGCACGCCGACCCACCGGAGCACACCCGGTTGCGCGGGCTGGTCGGCAACGCCTTCATCGCCCGGCGGATGGCCGCGCTGGAGCCGATCATCCGGGACACCGCGACCCGGCCGGCCGACGCGTTGCCCGGCATGGGCACGGTGGACCTGATCGAGGACTTCGCCCTCCCGCTCACCTTCACCATGATCTGCACGATCCTCGGCGTGCCGGTGGAGCTGAACACCCCGCACACCCGCCGGCTGCTGGCCGCGACCGTGCGCCCCGACCGGGCGGCCCCGGGCACCGACCGCGAGCTGTACGACTACCTCGTGGCGCTGATCGACCGGAAGCGCAGGACCGGCCGGGAACACGGCGAGCACGATCTGCTGGCGGCGCTGGTCCACGCCAGGGACAACGGCGAGGGCCTCACCGAGCCGGAGCTGATCGGCACCGCCTGCCTGCTGTTGCTGGTCGGCCACGACACCACGGTCAGCCTGATCGGCAACGGCATGGTCGCGCTGCTCTCGCACCCGGAGCAGGCGGCGGCGCTGCGCGCGGATCCGGCGCTGATGCCGTCCGCGGTGGAGGAACTGCTGCGGTACGACTCACCGGTCCGGGACGCCACCTTCCGGGTCGCCACCGAACCGATCGCGCTGCACGACGGGTTGATCGGTCCCGGTCAGATCGTCAGCCTGCTGATCGGATCCGCCAACCGGGACGCCGAACGGTTCCCGGAACCCGACCGGCTCGACCTGCGCCGGACACCCAACGAGCACCTGGCGTTCGGCCGGGGAGCGCACTTCTGCATCGGCGCGGTACTGGCCAGGATGGAGGGCGCGATCGCGTTCTCCATCCTGCTGGACCGGCTGCGTGACCCCCGGCTGGCCATGCCCGCCCGGGAACTGCCGTGGCGGCCCAGCCGGGTGATGCGCGGGCTGGATCGGCTACCGGTACTCATTGGCTGAGAGGACGACATGAGCGTCGAGACGACGGTGCACGGCAACACCCTGGTCATCACCATCAACCGGCCGAAGGCCCGCAACGCGATCAACCGGGAGGTCGCCGAGCAGGTCAGCGCCGGGATCGACCGGCTCAACTCCGATCCGGACCTGCTGGCGGGTGTCATCACCGGCGCCGACGGGCACTTCTGCGCGGGGATGGACCTCAAGGCCTTCCTCACCGAGGGCTTCCCGTTCGTCGCGGACCGAGGCCTGGCGGGCTTCACCCGGGCGGCGATCGACAAGCCGATGATCGCCGCGGTCGAGGGCCACGCGGTGGCCGGTGGCTGTGAGATCGCGCTGGCCTGCGACCTGATCGTCGCCGCGGAGTCGGCGAGGTTCGGGCTGTCCGAGGTGTGCCGCGGTCTGGTCGCCAGTGAAGGCGGGGTGCTGCGGCTGGTGAACCGGCTGCCGCACCACCTGGCCGTCGGCATGTTGCTCACCGGCGAGTCGATCACCGCCGAGCGGGCGGCGCGGCACGGGCTGGTCAACCGGCTGACCCCGGACGGCCAGGCGCTCACCGCCGCCCTGGAACTCGCCACGCAGGTGTCCCGCAACGCCCCGCTCGCCGTCGGCGCCGTCCGCCGGATCATCCGGGAAACCCACGGCCGCACCGAAGGGGAGGCCTGGGCGGTGCAGGACGAGATCGTCGCGCCGGTCGCCGCATCCGCCGACGCCAAGGAGGGTGCGGCCGCCTTCGCCGCCAAACGGGAGCCCGTATGGCGTGGGATCTGACGCACCCTAGGCTTGGAACGCACCCGGTCGGGGGGTGATGCTCCTGGATTCACGCCTGCCCGTCCCCCTAACGTGCGGCCGCGGGAGAAAGGGCGTCATGGCTGCTGGACTACCGGTCGAGACGAAGCGTTTCGGCCACACACTGCTGATCACCATCAATCGGCCGCAGGCACGAAATGCGGTGAACCGCGAGGTCGCCGAGCTGATCAGCACCGCGCTGGAGGAACTGTCCACCGACCCGGAACTGCTGGTCGGCGTGCTGGCCGGCGTCGGCGGCCACTTCTGTTCCGGCGTGGACCTCAAGGCGCTCGCCGCCGAGGGCTTCCCGCGCATCGGGAACCGGGGGCTGGCCGGGCTGACGAGGGCCGAGCTGGACAAGCCGATGGTCGCCGCCGTCGAGGGCTACGCGGTGTCCGGCGGCTGCGAGCTGGCCCTGGCCTGCGATCTCATCGTGGCCGCCGAGTCGGCGAAGTTCGCCCTGTCCGAGGTCACCAAGGGAGCTGTACCCAGCGAGGGCGGGGTGCAGCGGCTGCTGCGCAAACTGCCCCGGCAGATCGCCATGGGCATGCTGCTCACCGGCGACCCGCTGTCCGCCGCGCACGCCGCCCGCTACGGGATGGTCAACTGGCTGGCACCGGACGGCCAGGCGATCGCCGCCGGGCTGGAACTGGCCGACCAGGTCGGCCGGAACGCGCCCCTGGCGGTGGCCGCGGTGCGGCAACTGGCCAGGGAGACCGAGGGGCACACGGAGGCGGAGGCCTGGACGGTGCAGGACCGGATCGTGAAGCCGGTACTGGACTCCGAGGACGCCAAGGAGGGTGTGGCCGCCTTCCAGGAGAAGCGTCAGCCGGTCTGGCGGGGTCGCTGACCTGGGTGACGCACTGATTCGACTCGCCGCCCCCGGGGTATGCCCAGCAGACGCGACCTACGGGGGAGGAATCATGCGCAAGGGGATGGCGGCGTTCGCCGCGGTACTGATCGCCATGACATTCGGGATGGGAACCGCGGTCGGAGGATCCGACCGCGTGCTGGGGCCGGACGGGTACAAGGGGCTGAAGCTCGGCCAGTCTCAGCAGGCGGCCGAGGCGACCGGCCTGCTGCGGGATCCGCAGCGGGTGGGCACCTGCACCGCCTATTACTTCATGGAGAGCGAAGGCAGCATGCCGCGGTCCAGCGGCGTATTCGTCGGGGACACGGGTGGCGTGATCCGGATCGGCGGCACCTCGCTGATGCGGACGCCCGAAGGCGCGCACGATGGAATGGCGCTGGAGGAGCTGAAGCGGAGGTACCCGGAGCTCAAGCAGGATCCGCAGCTGGACTTCATCTGGGCTAGCCCGCTTCCGGACGCCGAGTACAGCTTCGTCATCCAGGAGGACGGCACGGTGAAGGACTTCGGGCTTCAGCGACCTGGAGCTCAATGCTGAGGTTTGGCAACCCGCCGCGTCGGTAACCGTCTTACTAGGTGAGTTCACTGATGTTGAGGCGAGGGAAGTTTCATGTGTAAGGGCCTGCTGGCGATCGGCGCGCTGGTGATGTTGATGGTGCTCGGTTCCAGCTCGGCGGGGGCTGCCGATGAACGCGTCCTCGGGGCGGACGGCTACCGGCAGCTGAAGCTCGGCATGACTCGCCAGCAGGCGGAGGACACCGGCCTGCTGCGCGGCGCCCAGCACGGCGCCAAGTGCACGTTCTACTACTTCGTCGACGCCGAGGGCCGGATGCCCAGCACCAGCGGGGTCTTCATCTCCGAGCGGACCGGCGTCGGGGCGATCGGTAGCACCGACCTGATGAACACCCCGGAGCACATCGGCCTCGGCTCGAAGCTCGACCAGCTTCGACGGGCCTACCCGAAGCTGAAGGAGGACCCGCGGCAGGACGGGGTCTTCGTGACGCCGGTGCCCGGGAACGACAGGGCGGTCTACGAATTCGTGGTGACCGGCGACGAGGTCCAGGACTTCGTGCTCCAGGACGCGGACTGGGCCAACGCCTGCGTCTAGAGCAGCTCGTCCAACGCGGTGAGCGCCTCCAGCGCGCCGAGCTGAAGCGGGACGCCCCAGCCGTGCCGTACCTCCGGTTCGCGCACGTTGATCCGGATCAGTGAGCCGGTGGCGGCCGAGGCGAACTCGGCCTGCCGGCGCACGGTGGGCACCGCGGTACCCGCGCCCAGTTCCAGCACGGCGATCGGCCGGCGCTGGGAAAGCCTCCGCCACTCGGTGAGCCGGTTCATCTGCGCCTGGGTGCGTTCCTCGCGCCAGCCGTAGTCGCCGAACATCAGGATGTTGGGCCTGGCCGGGTCGTCGCAGTCGCAGCTGGGCAGCGCGCCGGTGGCCCGCATGGTCGACTCGTCGACCTCGATGTCGAACGGGTCGGCGGACCAGATGTCCGGGCAGTCGCGCTGGCACTGCAGGTGGTGGATGGAGCCATGGCACTCGACGACGAGGTCCTCGGCGAACCCGGCCTTCTGGAACGCACCGTCCACATTGGAGGTGAACACCATGGCGCCGAGTTCCTTGTTCGCCGCCCAGTCGCGCAGCAGCCGGAAGCCGTCGTGCGGGACGGTGTCCCGGTAAAGGTGCAGCCGGTGTCCGTAGAAACCCCAGGCCAGCCGCGGGTCGTCGATGAAGTGGATCGGGTCGGCCAGCTCCTCGAAGCGCATGCCGACCCGCGCGTACGGCGGGTAGGCCCGCCAGAAGCCCTCGTCGCCCCGGAAGTCGGGCAGGCCGCTGTCCACGCCCATCCCGGCCCCGGCGCAGATGAGCAGGCCGTCGGCCGATGCGATCAGCTCGGCGGCCTGCTCAAGGTTGCTGTCGCTCATGCCTGCTTGGGCTTGGAACTGAGTACGACCTCGAACTCCAGCAGGCTGGCTCCACCGGCCACCGGCTTGGCCCGCTCACCGGCGTGGGCTTCGGCAGCGGCGCCACCGTCACGCCAGTTCCGGAAGTCCTCGTCGGTCTCCCAGTGGGTGACCACGAAGTACCGGTCGTCGCCGGACACCGGACGTAGCAGTTCGAAGCCGAGGAAGCCGGGGGAGTTGTCGACCGCGCCCTTGCGCGCGGCGAACCGGCGCTCGAGTTCCTCGCGGCCTGCTTCAGGCACCTGAATCGCGTTGATCTTCACAACAGCCATGAACTCAGCCTAGCCACGCCAGAGGCTGTCGGCGGTGCGGCTTGTGCTGTCCCACACACAAACCTCGGCGATCTTCGCGGAGATTCCGTCGACCGGATGTACGGCCATCATCGCCGTCTGCAGTTCGC
Source organism: Pseudonocardiaceae bacterium YIM PH 21723 (assembly GCA_003600225.1). GTDB lineage: Bacteria > Actinomycetota > Actinomycetes > Mycobacteriales > Pseudonocardiaceae > QZFT01. The sequence continues at coordinate 30,118 of QZFT01000031.1, read as the reverse complement.
TGTCCGACAGGCCCTTCGCCAGGGTGCAGTGCGGGGTCCACGCGCCGGGCATGCTGTTGGCCGCCGGCTGCGGCACCCGGCCGGCCAGCACGTCGTGCACGGCCATGTGCACCGCCAGCAGTTCCTGGTCGACCAGCGCGGACAGCACCAGCGCGTTGGTCCGGTTCGCGAACACGGACAGCGTGCTCAGGTAGACGTTCGGAATCGAGAGAAGCTTCAGTTCGCCACGCAGGTCCTCGCGCACCGCCTTGGGAAAGGACCCGGCGTAGGCGAAGGTGACGTGCGGCCTGTGCTGCCGGTGGCCGTGAGTGGCCAGGCTGCTCACCCCGGCGTCCTCCACCCGTTGCCACAGGCCACGGACCTGCTCGTCGGCCTTCGGCGCGAAGTAGAACTCCAGCGACTGGCCCATCAGCCGGCCTCGCCCGGCAGCGCGAACAGGTCGTCCTTCGTCTGCTCGACCAGGCCGTCCACCAGCAGCGAGTGCAGGCAGCGGTCCCGTTGACCGGCGTCGTGCCAGACGACGTCCAGTGCGGATCGCTCCACCGGACCCGATGAGGCCCGGAGAACGTCCAGGAGTTTGCCGCGGACCTGGCGGTCGGTGCCGGCGAACTTCTGCACCTGTTTGGCCGGGCCGTTGTAGGCGGGCCGCCCCGCGTGTTGCCAGGCGCAGGTGTCGTAGACGGGGCAGTCGGCGCAGCGTGGGGTGCGGGCGGTGCACACCAGCGCGCCGAGTTCCATCAACGCCGCCGAGTAGCGGGAGGCCGTCGGATCGTCCGGCGGCAGCAGCGCCTCGACGTCGGCCATGTCCCGGGTGTTGGACGGCGGACCGGCGTCGCCCGCGCCGTGCACCGCGCGAGCCACCACCCGGCGCACGTTGGTGTCGACCACCGGGCAGCGCTTGCCGTAGGCGAACGCGGCCACCGCGCGGGCGGTGTACGCGCCGATCCCGGGCAGTGCCAGCAGGGTGTCCACATCGGACGGGACGGTGTCGCCGTGGTTCGCCGCGATCTCGGTCGCCGCGGCGTGCAGCCGCAGCGCGCGGCGCGGGTACCCCAGCTTGCCCCAGGCGCGCACCACGTCGGCCTGGCTGGCCGCGGCCAGGTCGGAGGGCTTCGGCCAGCGGGCCATCCACTCCTGCCAGATGGGCAGCACCCGGACCACCGGGGTCTGCTGAAGCATGATCTCGCTGACCAGCACGCCCCAGCCGCCGACGGGATGCCGCCACGGCAGATCCCGCCCGACGCTGTCGAACCAGTCCAGCATGGTGTCCCAGCCGAGCGGATTCTCGGTCCGCAGCACAGAAGTCGTCATCGCGCCGCTCAGCCTAGTCGGCCGCCCGGGCTTGGGCTGGGTCTGGCCTTTTGTCGAAGGCGGCTTTGGAGGGGGAGATGGGTGGGTGGGGACGTCTTTCCTGCCGGCGTGTTGGGTGGGGGCACGCCTGTCTGGTGGGGATGGGCCGCTGCGCGGGTTAACTGAGCTGACTTGTCGTGGGTTTTATCCACGACAACTGGCACTTGTCGTGACTAAAAGCCACGACAAGTGGGGCGACACGCTGCGAAAACGGTGCGACACGCCACGATGAGTGTCCATTGTGGACGAATTCGGGGAATGGTGACCGAATACCGCACCGCACTAACCCCGTCACCGCCCAGCCGACAGCCGGCACGGCGTGCCCCCACCCAACGGCCAGGCAGGAAAGACGGGCCCCAAAGCCCGTCTCCCCTCCAAAGCCATCTTTCGCCAAAAGCCCAGACCTAACCCCAACAACGGAACTACGAAGCCGCCCGGGCCTCAGGGGCGGTGACCTCGTGCAGGTCGCCTTCCTGGATGTCCAGGACGAAGCCGCGGACCTCGGTGGTCAGCTCCAGGAACGGGCTGCGGCGAACCCGCTGGACCGACTGCCAGACGCTGTTCTCCACATCGCGGAAGGCCTCGGTGGCCCAGGTCGGACGCAGGCCGGTGTCCTCCTGCATCTCGTCCTTGAACTCGTCGTCGGTGAAGGTGGCCATGCCGCACCCGGTGTGCTGGATGATCAGCACCTCCCGGGTGGCCAGCTTGCGCTGACTGATGGACAGCGACCGGATCGTGTCATCGGTGACCACGCCGCCCGCGTTGCGCAGGATGTGCACCTCGCCGCGGTTCAGGCCCAACACGTCGAACACCGGGATTCGGGCATCCATACAGGTGACGACGGCCAGGTGCAGGCTCGGCACAGGAGATGTCGGGCCATCGAAGTGGAAGTGTTCCCGCCGCAGATGCCGCTGGAACAGGTCATCGATCGCGCTCATTGCTCCTCCTGACGTAGGTCTTCGAGGCGCTGGGTGACCGAATAGGTTCTGCACCCTTCGTTCGTACCCTTATTCGTATGAAAGCCCCGTGACTGGGAGTTAACAAGTAGTGCCGTCGAACATCACTGTCCCGACACGGTGACTCCGTAGGTCCACAACGCATCGTCAGTCGAGCGTTACCGTCAGTATGTGGAAGAGCAGGTGGAACCGCTGCCCAAGGCGGTATATGCGCGGCGCCGCGCGGCGGCCGCCGCAGCTGGAGCGCTCGCACTGCTACTGCTCATGTGGGCGGTGGGCGCGATCGGCTCCAGCGATCCGGCGACCCGGGAAGCTTCACCCGAGACGCACCAGGTCGGCTCGGCCGGACTCGCGTCCTCGAACGCGAACCCGCCCAAGGACGGCCGCAAGACGAGTCCGCCGACCGCGTCCGCGTCCAGTTCGGCGCCGGCCCCCGCGGTGCCGCCGAACAGCAGCGCGCCCGGCCAGCCGCCGCCCTCGAACCCGCCGCCGCCTCCCGGGCCGTGCGCGGACAACGTGATCAAGCTCGGCGCCGGCCGGAACCAGCCGGAGTACAAGGTCGGCCAGCACCCGGTGCTGCGCATCGCGATCACCAACACCGGCCCGGTGGCCTGTTTCCGTGACGTGGACGCCGCGTTGCAGGAGGTCCTGGTGCTGTCCGGGGACGGTCAGGCCCGGGTCTGGTCCAGCAACGACTGCTGGCCGTGGGGCGGCAAGGACGTGCGGCTGCTGAAGCCGAACGAAGAGGTCTTCAACGACGTGACCTGGTTCGGCAACACCTCGACGCCCGGCTGCAACGAGAAGCGGGTGACCGTGGGCGCCGGCGCCTACCAGGTGGTGCCGAAGCTCGGCCCGCTTCAGGGCCCCGGCCAGCCGTTCGCCATCGTTCCCTGAGGTCAGCCGTAGCGCTCGACGATCGAGGACTCGGCCAGCCGGGACAGGCCCTCGCGGACCGCGCGGGCCCGGGTGTCGCCGACGCCGTCCACCGCGCGCAGTTCCTCCGCCGTCGCGGCCAGCAGCGCCTGCAGCGAGCCGAAGTGCTCCACCAGGCGGTCCTGCACCGGTCCGGGCAGCCGCGGGATGCGGGCCAGCTGCCGGTAGCCACGCGGACTGACCTGCTCTTCCAAAGCTTCAGGGGAGTCGGGCAGACACAGCGTGCGCGCGATCTCCACGATGTCCAGCAGCGCGGTCCCGTCCAGCTTGTCCAGTGATTCGGCGATCTGCCCGATCTGCCCGAACCCGCCGGGCAGCGACAGGTAGTCGCGGATCACCAGCTCGCGGTCCAGGTCGACCCCGCCGACCAACTCCTCCAGCTGCAGCGTGATCAACCGGCCGTCGGCGCCCAGCTCGACCACGTACCAGGAGATCTCCTCGGCGATGCGCCGCACCATCTCCAGGCGCTGCACCACGGTGACCACGTCCTTCAGCGTGACGAAGTCCTCGATCTCCAGCGCGGACAGCGACTGCGCCACCTCATCCAGCCGCGACTTGTACCGCTCCAGCGTGGCCAGGGCCTGGTTCGCCCGGGACAGGATGGTCGCCGAGTCGGTGAGCACATGCCTGCGCCCGTCCACGTACACGCTGATGATGCTCATCGACTGGCTGACCGAGATGACCGGAACCCCGGTCTGCACGGCCGACCGCTCCGCGGTGCGGTGCCGGGTGCCGGACTCCTCGGTCGGAATCGTCGAGTCGGGCACCAGTTGCACGTTCGCCCGCAGGATCCGGGTGGCGTCGGTGGACAGCACCACGGCGCCGTCCATCTTGGACAGCTCACGCAGCCGGGTGGCGCTGAACTCCACGTCCAGCCGGAAGCCGCCGTCGCAAATAGACTCCACCGCACTGTCACTGCCCAGCACGATCAGCCCACCGGTGCGGCCGCGCAGGATCCGTTCCAGGCCGTCGCGCAACGCGGTCCCCGGGGCCAGTCTGGCCAGCGAGGCTCGCAACATCGCCGAGTGGCCACGCTCCATGACTTGGTCGCCCCTCCCGCTTCGAGTACCACCAGAGTTTATTGCCGCTGGTTGATCTGTCGACCGTCCGTTCAAGAGGCACCGTGAACGCCGCACCCCGGTTTTGGCAATACAGGTTGTGCAGACCATGACGGAGGACACCGAGCCGGTCAGGCCGGATCCGATATCGGATCCGGCCGCGTTCATCGGTGCGTTGTTCGACGCGCACGCGGGGCAGCTTCGCCGGTATGTGGCCCGCCGGATCGGTGCGCAGCATGCCGACGACATCGTCGGGGAGACGTTTCTGATCGCGTATCAGCAGCTGAACACGTTCGACCCTGCTCGGGGGCAGGCGAGGGCGTGGCTGTTCGGGATTGCCACGAACCTGATCCGTAAGCAGGTCCGGGACGAGATGCGGGATTACCGGATGACCGCGAAGGCGGTGAACGTCCAGTCCCAGCAATCCGAAGGCCCGGACGCGAACATCCCGGACCGGGTGGACGCGGAGGCGGCCGTCCGGCGACTGGCGAGTGGGCTCAGCACGCTCGCTCCCGGTGACCGGGATGTGTTGTTGCTGACCAGCTGGGGCGAACTCGATTCGAACGAGGTGGCAGCAGCACTGGACATCCCGGTCGGGACCGTGCGGTCCCGCCTGCACCGGGTACGGAAGTGGCTCCGCCGTCATGGCAGCGCACAGGTAGGAGAGAGCAATGAATGAGATTCCACGGTTGCTGAGCGAGGCCGAACTGGATCGGGCTCTCGCCGACCTGCACGCCGGTCGCTCGACCGGCGAGGACGGCCTGCCCGAGCTCCGGGCCAGGCTGATGGCGCAGATCAAGGGGGAAGACCCGATGGCGAAGAAGACGAAAAGGTACTGGTTCGCGGCGGCGGCCGCGGTGGCCGTGCTGGTGACGGGTGCCCTGCTGGCGCAGACCAGCTCCATCGGTGGGAGCAAGCCGGTCGCCAGCGCGGCGGCGGCGGTGCTCAACGGCGCGGCGAACATCACGACCGGCGCCAACGACGAGCCGATCAAGCCCGGTCAGTTCCGATACACCAAGACCCATGCCTGGTGGATGGCCAGTGGCGATTTCAGCAAGGGCGACCCGTACGCCTTCCGCGCCGAGAACCTGCTGCAGCAGTGGGTTCCCACCACGGAATCCGATGACTGGCTGTGGCGGCGTGCCGTCACCGGCAACCGCGAGTGGGTGATCGGCACCGAGGAGAAGGGACAGGCCGCCGGCATCCTGAAGACGCCGGGCTGGCCGACCGGCGAGTGGAAGGAGCCGTACGGCGACTGGTGGGCGACGGAGAAGAACCGGCCCGCGAAGCCGCAGGAGCCCAGGTGGGCGTGGCCGACCCCGGCGTTCCAGGACTCACTCCCGAAGGACCCGCAGGCCATGTTCGACCGGCTGCGCAAGGACACGGCCGGTAAGGGCAGGACTCCTGACGCCGAGATGCTGGTCTACGCGAAGGACGCGTTGATCACCGGACTGGTGCGGGCCGATGTGCGGGCCACCCTGTACCGCGCGCTCGCCATGGTTCCCGGGCTGACGGTGACCGAGGGGGTCGTCACCCTGGACGGCAGGTCGGGCACCGCGCTGGGTATCAGCGATGGCGACCAGCGCCAGGAGATCGTCATCGACCCCAAGACCGGCGCCTTCATCGGTGACCGCAGCGTCGCCGAGAGCGGCACCTACGTGCCCAAGGGCACGGTCACCACGACCACGTCCGTCGAGTCGGCCGTCGTGGACAAGCTGGGCCAGGTGCCCGGCAAGTAAAGCCACCCCTCTAGGGACCGGGCGGGTAGTTGGGCGACTGCCCGCCCGGTCCCACTCCTTTTCCCCTGCAATCGGAGGTAACTCGGTGAAACGACGCGACCTGATCCGGTCGGTGGCGCTCGCCTTCGTGGCGGCCCTGGCCGGGACCCTGTTCAGCGCGCCGGTCGCGACCGCCGCACCCACCGGTGAGTACCAGCTGGTCCGGCACCACGCCTGGTGGGCCGCGACGCATGTTCACGAAGACCGGTCGTTCACCTGGATCGCGGAACAGCAGATCGACACCTGGATTCCGCCGCAGGAGGCCGATGTGTGGATGGAGCGGCGGACGCTGACCGGCAAGCGCACCTGGATCGTGGGTACCGAGGAGGAGGCCAAGGCCGCCGGTATCGATGTCGAAGGCGGCTGGCCGACCGGGGAGTACACCACGCGCTACGGCGACTTCATCGCCGCGTACGAGGGCCGCGAACCGCAGCCCAAGGCGGGTGAGTGGAGCTGGCCGACCCAGGAGTTCCAGGCGGGTCTGCCCAAGGACGTGCTGGGCCTGCGCGCCCGTCTACTGGCGGATGCCCGGGGCTCCGACTGGAAGGCGTTGTTACAGGTGAAGAAGGCGCGGTACAGCGGCCTGGTCGGTGCCGAGCTGAAGGACAGGCTGTTTCAGGCGCTGGACGGGCTCCTCGGCGTGACCAAGGTGCCGGGCGTCGTCGACGCCGACGGCCGGACCGGCTTCGCCTACTCGGCGGAGAAGGAGCCCTGGCGGGACCAGATCATCGTCGATCAGGCCACCGGAGCGCACCTCGGCGAACGCGGTCTGGACACCGTCGAGTGGTACGGAGTTCCGCCGGGCACGGTGCTCTCGCAGGTCGCGGCCACCACCAAGGCCGGCGTTGCGATGGGGGAGTACTGACCCCGGCGCCGGGCGGTGTCCCCCTGCAACGCCGTCCGGCGCCCTTCCACCGTTGTCCGAATTCGGACTGATTCATCGACGAGACAACCTTTCCCTCGGTACGGGCGCCTCATCGATGACCGTTCCCGACTACCCGGGGGTACCTGGTGAATCGACGAGGCATGATCCGGTCCATGGCACTCGCCCTGACGGCGGTGCTGGCCGGCACCCTGGTCAGCGCGCCCATCGCGACCGCCGCGCCGGCGGGCGACTATCGGCTGTTCGCTGAACACGCCTGGTGGTCGGCGACCTGGCAGACGAAGGACAAGACCTTCGTCTGGGTCGCCGAGCAGCAGCTGGACATGTGGATCCCGCCCAAGGAGTCCGACGACTGGCTGTGGCGGCGGAAGCTGACCGGCAACCGCAAGTGGCTGGTCGGCACCGAGGAGGAGGCCAAGGCCGCCGGTGTGGACGTCGAAGGCGGCTGGCCGACCGGCGAGTGGCGCGCGGCCTACGGGGATTGGTGGGCCAAGGAGAACGGCCGGGAACCCGCGCCGCAGACCGGCAGCTGGCAGTGGCCGACACAGGAATTCCAGGCTTCGTTGCCGCAGGATGTGGACGGCCTGTACGCCCGGCTGCGCGAGGACACCAAGGACCGGGGCGAGACCCCCGACCTGGAGATGCTGGTCTACGTGAACGACGCGTTGCGCAGTGGCCAGGTCGGCCCGCAGCTGACCGCGAAGCTGTTCCAGGTGCTCGACCGGGTCGCAGGCGTCAGCAAGGTGCCGGGCGTGGCCAACGCCGACGGCCGGAAGGGCACCGCCTACACGGCGAGCGGTCAGAACCATCGGCAGCAGATCATCATCGACCCGGCCACCGGCGAGTTCCTCGGCGACCGGATCGTCAACTCGGACGGCACCGAGACCACGTTGACCGGCATCGTCACCAAGTCCGGCGTGGACATCGGCGAGCGGTGACTCACTCGGCGTCGGACGGTGCTCTCTCCGCCGTCCGGCGCCGATCCCGCTGCAGGATCTTCAACGCCTCCCGGATGTCCCGCACCACGATCGCCTTGACCCCGTCCGGCAGCGGGCCGGAATCCGGTGGCACCAGGGCCGTGGTGAAACCGAGCCGGGCCGCCTCGGCCAGCCTGCGGCTGGTGCCGTTGACCCGGCGCAGCTCCCCGGCCAGGCCCAGTTCGCCCACCGCGACCATGTCGGCCGGCACCGCGACGTCCCAGGCGGCGGAGGCCACCGCGATGGCCAGCGCCAGATCGGCCCCGGGCTCCACCACCTTCATCCCGCCCACGGTGGCCACGAAGACCTCCTTGTTCCCCAGGCTGACCTTGGCCCGCCGCTCCAGCACGGCCAGGATCATCGCCACCCGGGCCGAGTCCAGGCCGCTCACCGCACGCCGGGGCACCGGCATCTGGGTGTTCGCCACCAGGGCCTGAAGCTCGGCGAGCATCGGCCGCTTGCCCTCGACCACCACGCTCACCGCGGTGCCCGGCACCCCGGCATCCCGCCGGTTCAGGAACAGGCCACTGGGGTCGGGCACGCCCATGATGCCGCCGTCGTACAGCTCGAAGCAGCCCACCTCGTCCGAGGCGCCGAACCGGTTCTTGATGCCGCGCAGCAGCCGCAGCGAGGAGTGCCGGTCGCCCTCGAACTGCAGCACCACGTCCACCAGGTGCTCCAGCACCCGGGGGCCGGCGACATTGCCGTCCTTGGTCACGTGTCCGACGAGCAGCACCGGCAGCCCACGGTCCTTGGCCAGCGCGACCAGCGCCGTGGTCACCGCGCGGACCTGGGTGACGCCGCCGGGGCTTCCCTCGGCCTCGCCGGAGACCATGGTCTGCACGGAGTCGACCACCAGCAGGCCCGGCTGCACGTTGTCCACATGGCCGAGCAGCGACCCCAGATCGCTCTCCGCCGCGACGTACAGCTGATCGTGCAGTGCCCCGGTGCGTTCGGCCCGCAGCCGCACCTGGCCCGCGGACTCCTCACCGGTGACGTACAGCGCGGGTGTGCCGGAGTTGGCCGCCCAGCGATGGGTGACCTCCAGCAGCAGCGTCGACTTGCCGACACCGGGCTCGCCGGCCAGCAGCACCACGGCCCCGGGCACCAGGCCGCCGCCGAGCACCCGGTCCAGCTCGTCCACCCCGGTCGGCTTGGCCTTCGCGGACTCCAGGTCCACCTGACCGATCGGCCGGGCGGGCGTGGCCGGCGCGCCCGCGGCGACCTTGCTCAGCCCGGGCCGCGGCGCGGCGGCCTCGGCGATCGTGCCCCAGGCCTGGCACTCCGGGCAGCGCCCGACCCACTTGGCCACCTCGTTGCCGCACTCGGCGCAGCGGTAACCGGGCCGGGCGCTCTTCGTCTTCGTTGCCACGCTGCGCACACTAGCCAGCGGGTCGGACACACCTCACAGCTCGGGGTCCTCCTCGAAGTCCCTGGCCCGCACGAGAGCCGTGTACAGCACCATGAGCACGCTGAATCCGGCGAGTACCCACAGGATCACCAGGGCGGGATTCACCCAGACAGGCATGAGGTCGTAGTGCTGGTTGCACCACTGGTGCACCAGCAACCCGTCGCGTTCATGCTGGTTGTGATAAATCCCGTCCCAGGACTCTCCGCGCAGCTCGCAGGTCTCCGCGATGTCCAGGCCCCCGACCCAGATGCTGCTGAAATACACGAAAGCCAGCAGGATCCCGGCGCCGGCCGCGGCCGCCGGCCAGACTCCGGGATGAGTCCGCGCGAGCTTCATGGCTACCCTTCGGCCTTCGCCCTGGCGAACAGGGTCTTGGCGAATCCGTCTTCCAAGGTCTTGAGCACATCCCGGTCGAGCTCGTTCGGCATCTCCACATCCGATCCGTCCACCCTGATGAGGCCGAACCTCCCTGCCATCACCATCGGGTTGGTGGAGCTCACCAGGATCTCGTGCGCCATGAACGCCGCGACATCCTCTTTCCCGGAGAACCGCTGGTTCACGAAGTTGGTGAACCGGTGGGCGCAGTCGGTCCCCAGGTAGTAATCCGTGACGGCATCCACGATATTGCGCCCGCCGCGTACGACCGCGGCCAGGTGCCAGGCGTCGGTGTCCTCCAGCAGGTCGCCGAACCCGAAACGGGACTCGACCCCGATCCTGGCGAGCTTTTCCGCGCAGTAGGTCCCGCCGTCGGGATAGTGGTCCTTCTCCTTGCGCCAGTCCACGTAGAAGGTCATCAGGTCGCCCGCCCAGCCGCCCACGTCCCCGCCGTTGGAGCCGTCGGTGGACGGCGGCGTGACGTAGTGGCCGTTGATCGAGGCCATCAGGTGGTCGACGCTGATCTCGTGGCCGGTGACCGGGTCGCGGAAGCTCCCCAGGATGTACAGCGGGCCGCGTTCGTCCCGGTAGCCGGCGGCGTAGTTGAGCCAGTCGTGGTCGGGGGCGCCGATCAGGATGTCGAAGCGATCGTTGTTGTACTTGAAGCTCCGCAGGTACTCCATCACCAGCTGGCTCGGGTTCCGGTCGCCGGGGTGCTCGCCGCGCCACCGATCGGCGATCCGGTACACCCAGCCGAGGTAGTCGATGAACCCGTCCGCCGGGTTGGCCGGCGTGTTGACCGCGCCCGCGCCCGGATCGCCGCCGCTGCGGACGGCGTCCCGGTCCAGGTCGAACCCGTCGCCGATGTTGTTCAGTTCCTTGACCTGGTTGAAGCTCCAGTTGGCAGGCATCGGGAAGCCGAGGTTTCCGGAGAAACCGGTGGACATGCCGGAGACGAACGAGTACCTGGCGTAGGTGTTCTTGGTGACGCCGGTGCACACGTTGCGTGAGCCGTAGACACCGTGCACGTAGTGCTTGCCGTTGGCCGCCAGCCCGGCCGCTACCCCCTGGAAATAGGGCACGATGGCCGAGTCGATCTGGTCCTGGGTGGCGTCGTAGTCCACGGCGAAGTAGATCGTGGTGCCCCGGTCGAATCCGTAGCCGATCGCCAGTTTGTGCGCGTTCACGGCGTGCGCGCGGCCGTTGGCGAAGCTGAAGTCCTCGATCCGCCGGGCGTTGTCCTGGTAGATCGGGAAGACCCGCAGTCCGGCGTTGAAGATCCGCTGGAGTTCGCCGGGCTTGATCTCCTTGTCCAGGGTGGAGTCCGGCGGGTCGTAGATGTAGCGGCCGACGATCTCGAAACCGTTGGCCTTCAGCCAGGCGGCCCGGGACTCGGTGATCTCGAAGCGGGTGTCGCAGCCCTTGACCGGGCGGTCGGGGTCGCCGGTGGACACCAGTAGCTGGCACCAGGTCGCGTAGTCGCCGATCGCGGTGACCGGAACGAGCTCGGAGAACTTCTGGAACTCCGCCACGAACTCGGCCAGCTTGCTGTCGAAGCGGTCCCGCTTGGAGGTCCGGAATTCGCCGATCGGCTCGTTGAACACGCAGGCCGCGGAGAACAGTTCGACCCAGATGCCCTGAGCGTCCCACTGGAGCGTGTGCGCCTGCAGCCCGGCCCGGGTGCGCTGGCCGAACTCGCCGTTCACCTCGTTCTCCGGAATGGTGTCACTCAGCTGGTACTGGATCGCCTTCATCAGTGACTTCTGCACATCGCGCGAGTAGTGACCGTCCGCGGGACCGATGTCGAAGTTGGCCTTGGTCCAGAACTTGCCGTTGAGCCACTGCTGGATCTCGCGGACCTTGTCCGTGCCGCCGCTGTTGACCGGGACCACGTAGGCGTCCATGTTCATGATCGCCTTGAAGACCTTGGCCGGGACGTCGCCATCGGGGCTGATGCCCATGTGGCCCCGGATCTCCTTGACCGAGTCCTCGGTGGTGCCGTCGAAGTCGCCGTCGGCGTCGCTGCCCGAGTAACCCTTGCACCACAGGGCGTGCTGCAGGATCGTCACGATGTTCTTGTTCGCGCTCCAGCCGCGCGAGATGGTGCCGAGTGCCTGGACCTTGGCCATGGTGGTCGGACCGAACTCGGTGGTGAGCGTGGTGATCCCCAGCTCATGCTGCAGGGCCGTGATCAGCGAGTACATCACCAGCCAGCCGGTGTGGCCGTCCTCCGGACAGCGCTGGTACCCCTGCACGTTGCCGTAATGGCCGTTCACCCACTGCTGTGCTTTCAGGACCTTGTCGTCCATGGCTTTCCCCTCAGAACCCCAGTAATGATCACAAGATCGTGATCAACCTAGCGGGCCGTCGGGTTGGTATGAAAGGCGCAGCCGGATACGCCATCGGCCGGTCCGGACGCGAGGTCCGGACCGGCCGATGGGGGAGAAGATCTAGTGCTCTTCCTTGCCCGCTTCGCCGTGCTCGGCCTTGGGCTCCTCGGCCCGCGGCTTAGGGTCGGCGGCGATCGGGACCTGCAGGGTCACCGTGCCGTTCTTGCGGAACACGAACTTCACCGGGACCGTCAGGCCCGGGTTGATCGACTGCTTGAGGCCGGTCAGCGTGATCCGCACCTTCGCCACGTTCGCCGGCTTGGCGGCGGCGCTGGTGGTCGTGCCCGGCGCGCTCGCGCTGGTCGAGGTCGGGGCGGCGCTGCTGCTGCTCGCGCTGGTGGAGGTGGGCGCGGCGCTGGACGTCGCGACGATGTCCTCGTTGCTGATCGCGAACCCGCCGGGGATGCTGGTCGCGCCGGCGACCTCCGCGCTCGCGGCCGCCGGGGACTCGACGGAGACCAGTTCGTCGGCCTCGACGCCGGTGTTCGCGATGGTCAGCTGCAGCGGCGCGCTGGAGCCCACGCGGTACTCGGCGGGCTTGGCGGCCGGGAAGGCGAACTGCGCGTCGCGGATAGCGATCTTGCCCGCCTCGCCGCGCGCGCCGTTGACCGCGGCGACCTGGTCGGCGGTCTGCGAGACCTGACCTGCGGAGCAACCGGCGGCGAACATGCCCGCGCCGACCGCGAGCGCGACCGCGGCCACCACGATGCTGCGCGGCCTCTTGCTGAGTTGTGCCTGGCCAACGGGGGTCACTGCGCGGGTCCTTCCTCCAGTCAGGTGGAACGCGCGCAAGCGTAACCGGCGGTCCGGCAGGTCATGTACTCGACGTCCCCGTGATGCCGCCGACACGATCCGCACCACACCCCTGGTGAGCTAAAGGATCATGTGCCGTGCTAGGCGATGCATGGGGTGTTGAGTTTTGTCAACCCTCAACTGCCCGCTGACCTGCGGTGATGTTCCCGGGGCCCGATGAGCGGCGCTTGTTGGGCGTGGTAAGCTTGGCGAAGCGAAAGGGGCAGAGGACACATGGTTTTCAAGGTCGGAGAGACCGTCGTCTACCCGCACCACGGTGCCGCTCTCATCGAAGCAATCGAAACCCGAGTTATCAAGGGTGAGGAAAAGAAGTACCTCGTCCTCAAGGTAGCGCAGGGAGATCTTACTGTCCGGGTCCCGGCTGACAATGCCGAGATTGTCGGCGTGCGGGACGTCGTCGGGCAAGAGGGTCTCAACAAGGTTTTCGAAGTGCTCAGGGCGCCGCATACCGAGGAGCCAACCAACTGGTCTCGTCGGTACAAGGCAAACCTGGAGAAGCTCGCCTCTGGCGATGTGAACAAGGTTGCCGAAGTGGTGCGTGACCTTTGGCGTCGGGAAAAGGATCGGGGCCTATCCGCTGGTGAAAAGCGGATGCTGGCAAAGGCCCGCCAGATACTGGTAAGTGAACTCGCGCTGGCAGAGGGAACTGACGAGGACAAGGCTGAAGTCCTCCTCGACGAAGTTCTTGCTACCGCGTCCTGATTTGTCCTGATAGCTCCGAGACGTGGCCGTGAGCGTTGTCGCACTGGTCCCCGCGGCAGGCGAGGGGCGACGTCTCGGAGCAGGAAAGCCGAAGGCGTTCGTAGAGATAGCGGGCGTTGCCCTAGTGGCAAGGGCCGTCCGTGGTCTGCTGGAATCCGGGTGCGTTGACTCCGTTGTGGTCGCCGCACCCGTTGCCGATGTCTCCGCCATGCGCGCGGTGCTGGCTGACCTCGACCCTGTTGAGGTGGTCGCCGGCGGCGCGGATCGAGTGGAGTCGGTGGCGCTCGCCCTTGATGCGGCGCTGAATCGATACCCGGGAATCGAGTTCGTGCTGGTGCACGATGCCGCCCGGGCATTCACCCCCACCGTGGTGCCGCAGGCCGTCGTGCGTGCGTTGAAGGACGGTGCGCGGGCGGTGATCCCGGTGCTGCCGATGGCCGACACGGTCAAACAGGTCGATGCCGGCGGCCGAGTCGCGGGAACCCCCAACCGTGCCGATCTGCGCATCGTGCAGACCCCGCAGGGCTTCACCGTGGACATGTTGCGCCGCGCGCACTCCACCGCCGCCGAAGCGGGCGTTATCACCGACGATGCCGGGCTGGTCGAGTACCTCGGCGAACCGGTGGACACCGTGCCGGGGCATGCTTGGGCCCTCAAGGTCACCACTCCGGTGGACGTGATGATCGCGGAACGAATCCTGGCCGTCGAGGAGCCCCCAGCATGATTCCGAGAGTCGGTAACGGCATCGACGTGCACCCGATCGAAGCCGGCCGCGACTGCCGGCTGGCCGGTCTGCTGTGGGAAGGCGTGGATGGCTGCGCCGGGCACTCCGACGGCGATGTGGCCGCGCACGCGCTGTGCGACGCGATGCTGTCCGCCGCCGGGCTCGGGGACCTCGGAGCGGTGTTCGGCACCGGCGATCCCCGCTGGTCCGGCGCGCTCGGCGTGGAGCTGCTGGCCGAGGTCCGCCGCCGGATCACCGAAGCCGGCTTCCAGCTGGGCAACGCCGCCGTGCAGGTCATCTGCAACCTGCCCAAGATCGGCAAGCGCCGGGACGAGGCGCAGCGCGCGTTGTCCGAGGCGGCCGGTGGCCCGGTGGCCGTGGCGGGTACCACCACCGACGGCCTGGGCCTGACCGGCCGCGGCGAGGGCATCGCCGCCATCGCCACCTGCCTGCTCATCCCCGTCTGACACTTTCCATGGAATCTGTGACGAAGGAACAGATTCCATGGAAAGTGCTCCACTCAACCTCAGCCCCGGGCGACCGCCGCCACCTCGGCCGCCGCTGCCAGTTGCGGGTCGATGGTCTCAGTGGGCACGGGCAACAGGATCACCGATTCACTGCCCGCCGCGTGCAGTTCGCGTACCCGGGCGGCGCACCGGTCGACGGGGCCGCAGATGGCCAGCTCGTCCAGCCACTCCGGCCGTAGCCGGGCAGCCAGCTCCGCCTGGTCCTTAACGCTGTCAATGATCGACAACAGCTCCGCGCCGAAGGGCAGCGGTCGCAGATGCGGGGCCAGATTCGGCGACAGCATCGCGGCCACCTCACCACGCACCCGCTCCCGCGCGCGGTCCCGATCGGCATCCACCGCCAGCCAGTTGTAGCTGACCAGACGATGATTCGCGGCGCCGATCGCCTGGCGGGCGAAGGTCAGGTACTCCGGGGTGACCGGCTCGGCCAGGATCGTGCCGTCGGCGACCCGGCCGGACAACGCCAGGGACTTCGGCCCACGCACCCCGGCCAGGATCGGCGGAACCGCGGCCGGCGGGAACACCAGCCGCACCTGGTCCAGGTTCACCTGCTCGCCCGTAACGGTGACCTCCTCGCCGGCCAGCAGCCTGCGCACGGCGACCAGGATCTCCTCCAGCGCGGTCAGCTGGGACGGCGGCAGCTCACCGATCTGCTGCATCCAGGAGCGTGGACCGTGACCGAGACCGGCCACGAACCGTCCCGGATACAGCTCGGCGAGCGCGCCCAGTTCCATGGCGGTCAGCGCGGCGTTCCGGGCGACCGCGGGCAGCACGCCGATGCCGACGGTGATCGACTCGGTGACCGCGAGAGCGGCGCCGGCGGTGGCGATTCCGCCCGCCCAGAAGCAGTCCTCCACCACCCAGAACTCGTCCAGGCCGAGTTGCTCGGCCTTCAGGGCCAGCGGCGCGGCCTGAGAGGCGGGAAGTTCGCGGGGGAACCGAAATCCGATACGCATGAGATCGACCATGGCAGAAATCCGCGAACCTGGGACAGCCATTATCGCTAGCTTCGGCGATATGGGATCTACCTTGCCGGACTCCGCCCGCGCCCTCATCGATGCGAAGAATTTCGCCACCCTGGCCACGGTGAACGCCGATGGCAGCCCGCACAGCTCGGTCCTGTGGATCACGCGGGATGGTGACGACCTGCTGTTCTCCACCGGGCTCGGCACGAAGAAGGGCGCCAATCTGCAGCGTGAGCCCCGGGTCAGTATCAGCGTCTTCGACCTGGCTCATCCGTACCACTACGTCGAGGTGCGCGGCACCGTCACCTTCACCCCGGACCCCGAGGGCACGCTGGCCGACGAGCTGTCGCTGAAATACCGCGGGCACCCGTGGAACCGGCCGGTCACCGCGGAAAGCAATATCGTCCGAGTCACGCCGAATCGGGTCTTCGAACACAACGACGAGTAGGGCTAGGTTCGAGGTATGAGGAACACACTTTCCGCCGGTGCACGAGCCCTGATCGACGCGAAGAACTTCGCGTCCCTGGCCACGCTGAATGCCGACGGCAGCCCGCAGAACTCGGTCATCTGGATCGCCCGCGATGGCGACGACCTGCTGTTCGGCACGGCCGAAGGCGCGCAGAAGGCGAAGAACCTGCGCCGCGATCCCCGGGTCAGCATCAGCGTGTTCGATCTGGCGAATCCGTACCACTACATCGAGGTCAGGGGCACCGTCACGCTCACCCCGGATCCGGCGGGCACGCTGACCAACAGCCTGGCGGTGAAGTACTGGGGCAAGCCGTGGGACGAACTGCCTGCGCCCGATCCGGTGATCGTCCGCGTCACGCCTACCCGGGTCTACGAGCGGAACGACTAGGTTCCATATATGTTCACCGACTCCACGCGCGCCGTGTTCGACGGTAAGAACTTCGGCACCGTCGCCACGCTGAACGCCGACGGCAGCCCGCACACCTCGGTCGTCTGGGTCCGCCTCGATGGCGATGATGTGCTGTTCTCCACGCTGCGCGGTCGCAAGAAGGACCGCAACCTGGCCCGCGACCAGCGGGTCAGCATCACCGTGGTGGATCACGAGAACCCGTACCACTACGTCGAGGTGCGTGGCTCGGTGACCATTCAGGACGACCCGGCCGGCGAGCTGATCCAGGAGCTGTCGCAGAAGTACTTCGGCAAGCCCTGGAAGCACGACGAGGGCCGGATCATCGTCCGGATCAGCCCCGAACACGTCTACGAGCGCGGAGCCCACTGATGCGTGCGTTGCGAATCGTCCTCGGCATCGTCGGCGCGGTGGCCATGGTGATCGCGCTGGCCGAGGTCCTGCTCGGCCCGCACGTGGTCATGCCCGGCAATCCGGTCGTGGATCCGAGCGTGGACAGCAACTACCGGTTCTTCGCGGCGTTCTTCGGCGCCGCCGGGCTGGCGATCCTGCTGAACCTGCGCCGGCTGGATCCCGGACCGCTGCGCTGGATCCTCGGCGCGTTCTTCGCCGGCGGGCTGGCCCGGCTGTTCTCCCTGGCCGAGACCGGCGAGCCCGTCGGGCTGGTCTACGGCCTGCTGGCCCTCGAACTGGTGGCTCCGCCCCTGTTGCTGCTGTGGCACCACCGGGTCACCGGACACCTCCGGTCGGATTCTGCTGCGAGCGGCACCTAGCGGATCGGGGCGACCGAACTCGCCCCGGCCACCGGTCTTCCTGAACTGACCGTCGGCTGCTGAACTGCGAAAACGGTACTTTTCGGGATGATCGACTGCGTAGCATCCGGCGGATGCTGTTGGTGGCACATGTGGATGAGTCAGGTGTCCGGATTTCCGGAGCCGAACGCGTATACGCGCTTGGCGCTGTCATCACCGATTCCGCCGATCACTCGGAGATCGATGCCGCCCTGCGATCTCTTCTGCTGCCGGGCAGAGACTGGCTCCATCACTATGAGGAGACCGAGCAGCGGAGACTGGCGATTGCCAAGGTCATTATGGCGCTGCCCGTTGTCGGGGTATTGATTGTTTCTCAGCAAACGCCCAACGCACAGCAGGAAGCTGCGCGAGCAGGTCTCCTGTGCCGGCTTCTTCCTCGCCTGGAGCATGTGGAGAACGTGCGGAGCGTGGTCATCGAGCGTCGGCGCGGGGGAGACAAGCATGACCGGAAGGTTCGCGACAGGCTGCGTCGTTCCCGTCAGATCAGTGGTGGGCTCCGGGTCGATCACGCCGACAAGGATGCGGCGGCGGAGCTCTGGTTGGCCGATTTCCTACTCGGGTCCCTTGTGTCGGCAACCCATCATGATCAGCCGGAGGCATGGGAAATGCTGTGTGAATCGCATGTCATAGACGTCGTCGATTTCGGACACGCCTAGAAAGCGCGAAACCCCGGCGCCCACGACGACGCGGGATACCGGGGTTCACTTCTGACCGCGTCCGCAGACCGGCCAGCTCGGTGAACCCAGGTTAAGCCCTCTCGCGTCCCGGACGCCACCCGGTAACCCTTCCGTGCGCCGAGCGGTCGATTTTCCACAGACACCGATCGGCCCCGCTGGTCATATGCGACCTATGGCCCGATCGCGTCAAGTCCAGTGGTATTCATCATCTCCGCGACCCGTACCATTGGTCTGTGAACCTGCACCTGTATGACACCGCGACCCGTAGCTTGCGGGAGTTCGTCCCGCTCAAGCCCGGAACGGCGTCGATCTACGTGTGTGGGGCCACCCCGCAGGGTGCCCCGCATATCGGGCACGTGCGTGGTGCACTCAACTATGACGTCCTCGGTCGCTGGCTCACCGTCCTCGGCCACGACGTCTCCATGGTCCGCAACATCACTGACATCGACGACAAGATCCTGAAGAAGTCAGCTGAAGCCGGTCGGCCTTGGTGGGAGTGGGCAGCCACGCACGAGCGAGCATTCGAGTCCGCGTATGACGCGCTCGGTTGCCGCCCGGCGTCCGTTGTCCCCCGCGCGACCGGTCACATGACCCAGATGGTCGAGCTGATGCAGCGGCTGATCGACGCCGGGCACGCGTACGCCGCCGGTGGTGACGTGTACTTCGACGTGCACAGCTACCCCGCGTACGGCGCGCTGTCCGGGCAGAAGATCGACGAGCTGAGCCAGGGCGAGTCCGCCGGCGTCGGTAAACGTCACGCCGTCGACTTCACCCTGTGGAAGGCCGCCAAACCCGGCGAGCCCAGCTGGCCGACCCCGTGGGGCCCCGGCCGGCCCGGCTGGCACCTGGAGTGCTCGGCCATGGCCACCTACTACCTGGGCGGCCAGTTCGACATCCACGGCGGCGGGCTCGACCTGATCTTCCCGCACCACGAGAACGAGATCGCCCAGTCCAAAGCGGCCGGCGACCAGTTCGCCCGCTACTGGATGCACAACGCCTGGGTGACCATGTCCGGCGAGAAGATGTCCAAGTCGCTGGGCAACGTGGTGGCCATCCCGGCCATGCTGGAGCGGGTCCGCGCCGTCGAGCTGCGCTTCTACCTGGTCAGCCCGCACTACCGGTCCAACATCGAGTACTCCCCGGCCGCGCTGGAGGAGTCGGTGGCCTCGTTCCGCCGGATCGAGGCGTTCCTGCGCCGGGTGGTCGAGCGCATCGGTGTGCCGCACTACGTCGAGGGCGACCTGTCGAAGCTGACCCCGGAATTCGTCGGTGCGATGAACGACGACCTGGGCACGCCGAACGCGATCGCCGCGGTGCACAACCTGGTCCGCGAGGGCAACACCGCCCTGGATGCCGGGGATCGGGACAAAGCACACGAGGCCGCCGTCGCCGTCCGCACGCAGATGGACGTGCTGGGCCTCGACCCGCTCTGCGAGAAGTGGGGACCGGCCGCGAAGGGCGAGGACGGTGCCCGCAAGGCCCTGGACACGCTCGTCGCCGAGCTGCTCGAAGAGCGGCAGAACGCG
Organism: Pseudonocardiaceae bacterium YIM PH 21723; assembly: GCA_003600225.1. Taxonomy (GTDB): domain Bacteria; phylum Actinomycetota; class Actinomycetes; order Mycobacteriales; family Pseudonocardiaceae; genus QZFT01. Next base: position 10,387 of record QZFT01000031.1, on the reverse strand, counting down.
CGTGCCAGCAAGGATTACGCCACCTCTGACCGGGTCCGGGATCGGCTGTTGGCCGCCGGCATCGCCGTAGAGGACACCGCCGACGGTCCATTGTGGACCTTGAAGGACTGCTAGAGACAATGGCTGGAAACTCCCAGCGCCGGGGCGCCATGCGCAAGGCCGGCACGAAGAAGGGTGCCGTCGTGGGCTCCGGCGGCCAGCGCCGCAAGGGCCTCGAGGGCCGGGGCGCGACGCCGAAGGCGGAGGACCGCCCGAACCACAAGGCGTACCGCCGCAAGGAATTCGTCGCCAAGAAGAACGACCAGCAGAACCGGCGCCGCAAGTCCGACAGCGACAACGAGTACGTCGCCGGCCGTAACCCGGTCGTCGAGTGCCTGCGGGCCAAGGTGCCTGCGACCGCGCTGTACGTGGCCATCGGCATCGACCCGGACGACCGGGTCACCGAGGCCGTTCGCCTGGCGGGCGACAAGGGCATCTCCGTGCTGGAGGCGCCCCGGGCCGAGCTGGACAAGCTGACCAATGGCGCCGTGCACATGGGCATGGCGCTGCAGGTCCCGCCGTTCACGTACATCGACAACCACGAGCTGCTCCGGCTGGCCGCGACGTCTCCGTCGCCCGGGCTGCTGGTGGCGCTGGACGGGGTCACCGACCCGCGCAACCTCGGCGCGGTCATCCGCTCTGCGGCCGCCTTCGGTGCCCACGGCGTCGCGGTGCCCGAGCGGCGCGCGGCGGGAGTCACCGCCGTGGCGTGGCGGACGAGTGCCGGTACGGCCGCCAAGCTGCCGATCGCCAAGATCACCAACCTGACCCGGTCGATCAAAGAGTGGCAGGACGCCGGCTTCTTCGTCATCGGCCTGGACGCGGATTCCACCATCACCTCGGACCAGCTGGACATGGCCACCGATCCGATCGTGGTCGTGGTCGGTTCCGAGGGCCGGGGCATTTCCCGCCTGGTCCGGGAAACCTGTGACGCCACCGTCTCGATCCCGATGGCGGCCGGCGTCGAGTCGCTCAACGCCTCGGTCGCCGCCGGCGTCGTTCTCTCCGAGATCGCCCGCCGCCGCCGCACCGCCTGAGTTCGTGCTCCGAAGTTGACGAGTTTCGCGTGAGGAACGAGCCCGAAACTCGTCAACTTCGGGACAGGTTTCCCAGGAGGCCTCGTGAGTGTGTTGTTCGTGGACGGGTGGTTCGGGCCGGATCCGGGGGACTGGCAGGAGCTGTGGATCGCCGGCGGCCTGGATGGGCGGCGGTTCGCGCAGGACGACTGGGACCGGCCGGTGCGGGACGAGTGGGTCTCGCGGCTGGACTCGGAACTGGCCCTCTGCCGCGAGGCGCCCGTGGTGGTGGCGCACAGCTTGGGCGTACTCACAGTGCTGCACTGGTTGTCCACAGGTAGTGCACAGCGGGTTGCCGGGGCGTTGCTGGTGTGCCCGGCCGATATCGAGAGCAATCCGCAGCCGGACATCATCGGATTCGATCCGATCCCGCGGATCGGGCTGCCGTTTCCGGCGATCGTGGCGGCCAGCGCGGACGATCACTGGATGACCCCGCAGCGGGCCGCCGGGTTCGCCGAGGCCTGGGGCGCTGACCTGCGAAATGCCGGGCCGGTGGGGCACCTCACCGCGGCCGGTGGATATGGTCCGTGGCCGGAGGGCCGGAAACTCCTCGCGGAACTGATCGGCGCCCTATAATCCGCCAGGGCCTAGTGGGGCGACATACAGGGGGAGTGCGAGGTAGCGGATGAATTACGTCTCCCCGCTGTTCCTGTGGTACTTCATGCCCGTCGTGCTCACGGCGGTGCTGATCCTTCCCCGGACCTGGCGAAACGGGATCATCGCGGTCGCCAGCCTGGTGTTCTACGCCGGTGGCGCCGGGTCGATGACCGTGCTGCTGCTCGCCTGCATCACGGTGAACTTCATCGTCGGCCTCAAGCTGGAGCCCGACGAGTGGGACATCGGCAACCGCCGCCGTAAGTGGCTCATCGGCGTGCTGATCTTCAACGTCGGCATCCTGGTGCTCTGGAAGTACGCCGGATTCGCCACCGCCCAGGTCGACGCGCTGGCCGAACTGTTCGGCGGGCACACCGGGGTGATCGAACTGGTGGTGCCGATCGGCATCTCCTTCTACACCTTCCACCACATCTCCTACGTGGTGGACATCTACCGGGGTGAACGCCCCGCGCAACGCAACCCGATCGCCTTCGTCACCTACATCGCGATGTTCCCGCAGCTGGTGGCCGGTCCGATCGTGCGCTGGCGGGAGATCGCCGACCAGCTGCCGCAGGTGCGCACCCACCGCTGGGACGACATCGCCGCCGGCTTCCCCCGGTTCGCCCTCGGGCTGACCAAGAAGGTGGTGATCGCCGACCAGATCGCCCCGATGGTCGACGCCTGTTTCGCCACCCCGGCCGACCAGATGACCTCCGGTATCGCCTGGCTGGGCGCGGTCGGCTACACCATGCAGCTGTTCTTCGACTTCTCCGGCTACTCGGACATGGCCATCGGCCTCGGCCGGATGCTCGGCTTCCGGCTCCCAGAGAACTTCGCCCGCCCGTACTCGTCGGTGACCATCACCGAGTTCTGGCGCCGCTGGCACATGTCGTTGTCCCGCTGGTTCCGCGACTACGTGTACATCCCGCTCGGCGGCAACCGGCACGGCGCGGCGAAGACCTACCGCAACCTGGCGATCGTCTTCGTGCTCACCGGGTTCTGGCACGGCGCCGCCTGGACCTACCTGGTCTGGGGCCTGTTCCACGGCGCGCTGCTGGTGTTCGAGCGCCGCTTCGGCCTGGGCGGAGCCCCGGAGAACCCGGTCTCGGTGATCGGCAGGCGGCTGCTGACCATGCTGCTGGTGATCATCGGCTGGGTGTTCTTCCGCTCCGCCGACGTCGGCTCGGCCCTCGCGATCATCGGCCACATGCTGGTCCCGGACAGCTTCGAGCTCACCTCACTGGTCAGCAACGCGTTGACCAATCAGCGCACCTTGCTGTTCGTGCTGGCCTGCCTGGTGGTGTGCCTGCCGGCCACCCCGGTCACCGGCCCGTACATCGAGTCGGTGCGCACCAAGCCCGCCAAGGCCATCCGCACCGGTGTGCTGACCCTGGGCCTGGCCTACTCGGCGATCCTGTGTGCGACCGGCACCTTCAGCCCGTTCCTCTACTACCAGTTCTAGCCAAGACATAGGGGTGGCAAGGTGGAGATCATCTTGCTGATCGGATTACCGGCGCTTGTCGGCTACTTCGTGATCCGGGCGGCCGTCCGGCACGGTATCCGGGACGCAGACGAGCGTCGCGCACGGGAACGAAATGGCCAGGACTGACAGCATCCCGAACCTCGTCAACTTCGGAGTCCGGTCGGTCAGTGAACCCGGCGATCCCGTGCGCGACCGGCACCTTCAGCCCGTTCCTCTACTACCAGTTCTGATCATGCTCTAGTACCTTCGCGGCATGATGCAGAACCTGGGGATCTTCCATCTGCTCTTCATGCTGCTCTCCGTGGCCGTTCCGGCGCTCGTCGCCTACCTCGTGATCCGGGCGGCCGTCCGGCACGGTATCCGGGACGCGGACGAGCGTCGCGCACGGGAACGGAATGGCGACGCCTGACAGCAGTTCCGAGGTTGACGCAGTTTTAGCTGCTTTTCAGTGAGGATTCGTACGCTTCAGGCATGTACACCAATGTGGGGATTGGCGAGTTGTTGATCGTTCTGCTGTACGTCGGCTTACCGGCACTCGTCGCCTACCTCGTGATCCGGGCGGCCGTCCGGCACGGTATCCGGGACGCGGACGAACGCCGTGCGCGGGAGCGCGGGCAGGCGACTGAGTAGTCGTACGGATGTGTCTCCGGTGGCCTGCCCGCATCCTGGGGTCATGAGTGGCTCTGGGGACTCGACTGGCGGGCGCGCCCTGGGGTGGGCGTTCGGCTGGTATGTGGTCGCGGTGGCGGCCGGCATCGGCTGGATCGAATCTCAGTCGAATGGCTGGGTGATCGCGCTGGCGCTGTACGTCGGCCTGCCGGCCCTCTGCGTCTCCGTGACGATCACAGTGCTGGCCTTGTGGATCGGCCTCGCGTCGAACGTGCGGTCCGGTTTCGTCATCGGCACCGGAGCGGCCCTGCTCGGATTGGCGGCCGCCCCGATCGCGCTGGTCGTCCTTTTCGGGCTTCACTAGTGGACGCGACGGTCCTCCTGGCCCCAGTAACGATCCCGCAGTTCGCGCTTGAGGATCTTGCCCGCGCCGGACACCGGTAGCGCCTCCACGATCTCGATGCTGCGTGGCGCCTTGTAGCCGGCGATCCGCGTTTTCACGTGTTCCCGCAGTTCAGCGCACTCCACCGCCGCGCCGGGCTTGAGCACTAGCACGGCGTGGACCCGCTCGCCCCACTCCGGATCCGGTACGCCGATCACCGCGCACTGGGCGACGGCCGGATGGTGGGAGACCGCGCTCTCCACCTCCACCGAGTACACGTTCTCCCCGCCGGAGACGATCATGTCCTTGATCCGGTCGACGATGAACAGGTAGCCGTTCTCGTCCATCCGGCCGCCATCGCCGGAGTGCATCCAGCCGTCGCGCAGCGCCGCGGCCGTCTCCTCCGGCTTGCGCCAGTAACCCTGCATCACATGACCGCCGCGGATCACCACTTCGCCGACGGTTCCACGCGGCAGCTCGGCGCCGTCCGGATCCACCACCCGCACCTCCGCGTGCGGGGCCGCCCGGCCGGCGGAACGCAGCAGGTCACCGCGATGTTCCTCGTGGCTCAGCAGGGTGGCGATCGGGGCGAGCTCGGTCATCCCGTAGGCCTGGGTGAACCTGGCCTCCGGCAACGCGCGCATGGCTCGTTCCAGTACGGCCTGGGGGATCGGGGACGCGCCGTAGGTCACCCGGCGCAGGCTGCTCAGGTCGTGCCCGGCCACGGCGGGGTGATCGACCAGCAGCTGGATCATCGTCGGGACCAGCAGGGCGTCGGTGATCCGGTGCGCCTCGATCGCGGCGAGCACCGCGGCCGGGTCGAAAGCCGGGATCATCACGTGGCCGCCGCCCACCAGCAGGGTCGCGCCCCAGGAGGCCAGGTCGGCCAGGTGGAACATCGGCGCGACGTGCAGGGTCTGCGCTCCCGGCCGGACCATCAGGCCGGAGGCCGCCGAGCCGAGCCAGGAGGTCATCAGGTTCGCGTGCGAGAGCATCACGCCCTTGGGGAAGCCGGTGGTGCCGCCGGTGTAGAACAGCCCGGCCAGCTCATCTCCGCCCCGGCGCGCGTCGGGCACCGGGTCCGCCTGGGCGATCAGCTCCTCGTAGGCCGCCGTCATGTGTGGGGCGCGGCCGTCGCCGGTGTGGATCACCATGCCGAGGCCGGGCACCTGTTCGCGCAGGGTGGGCACCATGGGGGCGAACATGTCGTCCACCAGCAGGACCTTGGAGTCCGAGTCGCGGAGTGAGTAGGCGATCTCCGCCGGACTCCAGCGGAAGTTCACCGGGTTCAGCACCGCGTCCGCCCACGGGGTGGCCAGCAGGTACTCGCTGTACCGGTCCGAGTTCAACGCGAGCATCGCCACCCGGTCGCCGGGCCGCACGCCGAGTTCGCGCAGCGCGCCGGCCAGCCTGGCCACCCGGTCGGCCACCTCGGTGAAGGTGCGGGTGCGGTCACCGCAGACGGTCATCACCGCGTCCGGTTGTTGCTGCACGGCTCGGTGAAGTCCCTGCGTGAGGTACATGCGTGCTCCCGGCTTGTGAACGTGGCCAAGCGTGTTCCACGACACAGGCATTGTCCATTACGTGCCAAGCCGGTATCAAGTGAACGTCCATTAGTAAGGAGTTCGGATGGCGGAGCGCGTGTTCGTCGCGGGGGTCGGCATGGTCCCCTTCGCGACGCCGAGCAAGAGCGACACCTACGACGTCCTGGCCGAGGGCGCGATCAAGGCGGCGCTGGCCGATGCCGGGATCGACCTGTCGGTGATCCAGGGGGCCTACGCCGGCTATGTGTACGGCGACTCGACCAACGGGCAGAACGCGTTGTACCGGGTCGGGATGACCGGCATGCCGGTGGTCAACGTGAACAACAACTGCTCCACCGGGTCCTCCGCGTTGTTCCTGGCCAGGCAGGCCGTCGCCTCCGGTGCCGCGGACTGCGTGCTGGCCTTCGGCTTCGAGCAGATGCAGCGCGGCGCGCTCAAGGCGCACTGGGACGACCGGCCGGGCACCTTCGACCGGTTCGACGACGTGGTGAACCGGGCGTTCGCCGACACCGCCGACATCCCGATGGCTCCCAAGTACTTCGGTGGCGCGGGTGCCGCCTACTGCGAGAAGTACGACGTGGACCCGGCCGTCTTCGCGCAGATCTCGGTGAAGTCCCGCAGGCACGCGGCGAAGAACCCGTACGCGGTGTTCACCGCGCCGGTCACCGCCGAGGAGGTGCTGGCCTCCCCGCGGATCTTCGGCCCGCTGACCCGGTTGCAATGCTGCCCGCCGACCTGCGGCGCGGCCGCCGCCGTGATCGTCAGCCAGGAGTTCGCCCGCAGGCACGGACTGCGGGCCGACGTGGCCATCACCGCGCAGGCCATGACCACGGACACCCCCAGCTCCTTCGACGGTGACCTGATGCGGCTCGTCGGCTACGACATGACCAAAGCCGCAGCTCAGCAGGTGTATCAGGCGGCGGGCGTGGACCCGCTCGACATCCCGGTCGTCGAGCTGCACGACTGCTTCTCCACCAACGAGGTGCTCACCTACGAGGCCCTCGGGCTGACCGGTGAGGGCACCGCGGCCAAGTTCATCGCCGACGGGGACAACACCTACGGCGGCCGGGTGGTCACCAATCCGTCCGGCGGACTGCTGTCCAAGGGGCATCCGCTGGGTGCCACCGGGCTCGCGCAGTGCGCCGAGCTGGTCTGGCAGCTGCGTGGAGATGCGTGTGGCCGCCAGGTCGACCAGGCTTCCCTCGCGTTGCAGCACAACATCGGTCTCGGTGGCGCCGCCGTCGTCACCCTGTACGAGAAGGTGAGTTGATCATGCCCATCGACCCGGCCCTGGCCGCGGCGTACCACTTCGAACCCCTCGAAGTCACCGTCGAGCGCGGCCGCCTGGCCTTCTTCGCGAAGGCGATCGGGCAGACCGACCCGGTGTACTTCGACCTGGCGGCGGCGGAGGCCGCCGGTCATCCGGATCTGCCGGTGCCGCCCACCTTCTACTTCAGCCTGGAGCTGGAGCGGCCCAACGGCGTCGCCTGGCTCGACGCGCTCGGCATCGACCTGCGCCGGGTGCTGCACGGCGAACAGTCCTTCACCTACTACGCGCCCGCGTATGCCGGGGACACGCTGCGGCTGACCACCAAGGTGACCGATGTGGCCAGCAAGAAGGGTGGGGCCATGGAGCTGGTGACCAAGAAGACCGAGGTGACCCACGACGGCGAGCCGATCGCCGACCTCAGCACCCTGCTCGTGGTGCGCAACCCGGAGGTGACGGCATGACCAACCTCGTACCCGGCACCGAGCTGCCGCCGCTGACCGTCGAGCCGATCTCCCGGACGACCCTCGCCCTGTTCGCGGGCGCCTCCGGCGACCACAACCCGATCCACATCGACCTGGACAACGCCCGCTCGGCGGGCATGGAGGACGTGTTCGCGCACGGCATGTTGTCCATGGCCTACCTGGGCAGGCTGCTCACCAACTGGGTGCCGCAGAACCGCATCCGGGACTGGCAGGTGCGCTTCACCTCGATCACCCCGGTGCACGGCAGGCCGACCGCCAGCGGCCGGGTCACCGCCGTCGAGAACGGCCTGGCCACCGTCGAACTGCTCGTCGCGCTCGAGGACGGCACCCCCACCCTGACCGGCGTCGCGACCGTCGCCGTCGACTAGAAAGGCTCTTCTCATGGGAACGCTCGACGGCAAGGTCGCCATCGTCTCCGGCTCCGGCCGGGGCATCGGCGCGGAGATCGCCCGCAAGCTCGCCGGTGAAGGCGCGTCGGTCGTGGTGAACGACCTGGACGAGGGTCCGGCCAAGGAGACCGTCGAAGCCATTGTGGCTTCAGGCGGCAAGGCCGTGGCCTGCGTCGGCAGTGTCACCGACGACGGGTTCGCCGAGCGGTTCGTGCAGACCGCGGTGGACTCCTTCGGCGGGCTGGACATCATCATCAACAACGCCGGTTACACCTGGGACAGCGTCATCCAGAAGATGACCGACGAGCAGTGGGACGCGATCCTGGACGTGCACCTCAAGGCGCCGTTCCGGATCCTGCGGGCCGCGCAGCCGGTCATCTCCGCCGCGGTGAAGCAGGCCAAGGCGAACGGCGAGCCGGTGTCCTGCCGCAAGGTCGTCAACATCTCGTCGATCGCCGGGCTGGGTGGTAACGCCGGCCAGGCCAACTACGCGGCGGCCAAGGCGGGCATCACCGGCCTGACCAAGGCCCTCGCCAAGGAATGGGGCCGGTACAACGTCACGGTCAACACGGTGGCCTTCGGCCTGATCAAGACCCGGCTCACCGAGGCCCCGGCCGACGGCGATGCGACCATCGACGTGCAGGGCAAGGAGATCAAGGTCGGGGTGAACCCGCACCTGTTGTCCGCCATGGAGCAGATGATCCCGCTCGGCCGCGCGGGCACGCCCGCCGAGGCCGCGGGCTCGGTCTACCTGCTCTGCCTGCCGGAATCCGACTACGTCAGCGCGCAGACGCTCATCTGCGGCGGCGGGTTCTTCATCTGAGACAGGGGTCCGATGACCGACGGCCTGGGTGTGCCGCCGCGTGGTACCCGTCCGCGCAACCGGCGAGAGCTGATCATCGCCGCCGCGGCGGAGCTGTTCGGCTCGCGCGGGTACGCCAAGGTCGGGATGAGCGACCTGGCGCAGGCCGTCGGCATCGGACCGTCCGCGTTGTACCGCCACTTCGGCGGCAAACGCGAGGTGCTGGAACAGGTGGTCGCCTTCGGCCTGGCGCCGATGCGGGAGCTGGTCGCCGGACTCGGTGAAGCCGACCGGGCTTCGGCGGCGTCCGCGCTGGCCGGTTACGCGATCGACCACCGGTACATCGGGCCGCTGTGGCAACGGGAGGCCCGGGATCTCAGCCCGGAGGCGCAGGCGAGCCTGAACACCGTGCTGCGGGAGATCCGGCACGGGCTGACCGCCTTCGTCCGGCGGATCAGGCCGGAACTGCCCGGCAGATCGGCCGAGCTGATCAGCTGGTCGGTGCTCGCCGTGTTGCTCAGCCAGTCCTACCACCACCTGGAACTGCCCCGGCCCGGCTATGACCGGCTGCTGGCCGGGCTGATCGACACCGCGCTGGACGCGACCCCACCGGAGCTGGAACCACCGGCGGCCGTGGTGGACCAGGTGCTGCGGCCCGCCTCCCGGCGGGAGGAGTTGCTCGCGGTGGCCATGCGGATGTTCGCCGGACGTGGCTACGCGCAGGTGGGCATCGAGGACATCGGCCAGGCCGTCGGCATCGCCGGGCCCAGCGTCTACAACCACTGGCCGACCAAGCTGGACCTGCTGATCACCATGTTCCGCCGGGGAGCGGCGGCGCTGGCCGGGGAACTGGCGACCGCGTACCGGTACTCACCGGATGCCGCAACCGCGCTGCGCGACCTGATGGACGTCTACGTGCGACGCTCCCAGGCCGATCCGGAACTGTTCACGCTGGTGTTCACCGAGCTCGAACACCTGCCGGCGCCGGAGCGAGACGAGATGCTGCGAGCCCAGCGGGACTTCGTCAACGAGCTCGCCCATCTGCTGCGGCTGGACCAGCCCGACCTGGAACCGGTGGTCGCCCGGCTGCGGGTGCACGCCGCGCTGTCGGTCGCCGCGCAGGTCGCGCACGCCGGCGGCCGGCGGCACGCTCCGGCCGCCGTGCGCGGCGTCTGCGCCGCGCTGCTCGGGCTGCGCCTTGGGTGAGGCTGTGGGGGTTACTTCTGGCTTGTTGTCGAAGGCGGCTTTGGAGGGGGAGACGGGTGGCGGGCGGGATCTTTCCTGCCTGGCTGTCTGGTGGGGGCACGCCTGTCTGGTGGGGTCGGGGCGCTGCGCGGGCTATCTCGTCCCACTTGTCGCGGCTTTTATCCACGACAAGTGGCACTTGTCGTGACTAATAGCCATGACAAGTGGGGCGACACGCTGCGGAAACGGCGCGACACGCCGTGACGAGTGTCCATTGTGGACGGGAAGTACCTGAAGGACGCCACCATTTACCCCAGGTAAACGATGGCGTCCTTCAGTGCGCTCAGGTAAACGATGGCGTCCTTCAGGTCCCCCGCGGAAGCGGCTCATCCCCACCAGGCCGGTGTGCCCGTTACCTTTCTCGTGGCTCGTTGATCGAGCTCTGGTCGCCAGGCCCGGTATGACTCTCGTGCCCCTGTCGTTTCCATGATCCGGTGGGTGGTGTCGCCGGGTCTGGTGGTGTCGATGGACC
>QZFT01000030.1 GCA_003600225.1 Pseudonocardiaceae bacterium YIM PH 21723 | reverse complement strand
GCGACACGGCGGCGTGTCGCGCCGTTTCGACACCATGTCGCCCGGATTCTTCAAGATCGTGGGCGGATTGGGTGCATCTAACGCACCAAATCCGCCCACGATCTTGAAAAGCCCCGCGCAGCGGCCCGACAGCACAGAAAGGCGTGCCCCCACCCGACACGCCGGCCGGAAAGACGCAGCTCCCAGCCCATCTCCCCCTCCAAAGCCGTCTTTCGACGACCACCCAGCCCCAGCGGACAGCAGCCAGTCAGCCCAGTAACGCCGCCGCGGCGATGCCCAGCCGGCGGGGCGTACCGACGACCACCCGCCGGTTCAAGATGTCGTAATCCGCGCGGACGATCTCGTCCAAAATCGACCGGTACAACTCGAACGCCGCCCGCACGCATCGGCGGGCCGCCGGATGCAGCAGCGCGATACCTGGTTCCGCACGGCGGTAGATGGCCTGATTCCTGGCCACCAAATGGCCCAGAGCGCGTTGCACGCGTGGATCCGGGGTTCCGGTGCTGCGAGCCGCTCTGAGGCGGATCTCGTTGACCTCAAAGGCATTCAGCTCATCGGCGGGCAGATAGACCCGGCCGCGATCGAGGTCCTCGCCGACGTCGCGCAGGAAATTGGTCAGCTGGAAGGCGGTTCCGAGGGCGGCGGCGTAGGGCTCGGCCTCGGAGAGGGGCGCCACGGTGCCGAAGACCCGGGTCAGCTGGAGGCCGATCACCTCGGCCGAGCCCCGCGTGTACCGGCTCAGCTCGGTGAAGTCCGCGTAGTGGGTCACCGTCAGGTCGGCGCGCATCGAATCCAGGAACTCGGCGAAGTACCCCACCGGGATCTCGTACCGGCGCACGGTGTCCGCGACGGCACGGACCGCGGGTTCACTGACCGGACCGCCCTCCAGGGCGCGATCCAGCTGGGTGGCCAGTTCCTTCAGCGCCAGGGCCTTGGCCTCCGGCTCACCGCCCTGGTCCACCGCGTCGTCGGCGAGCCGGGCGAAGCCGTACAACGCGTGCACCGCCGGACGACTCGCGGCGGGCAACAGCCGGGTGGCCAGGAAATAGGACCTGCCGTGGTGTGCGTGCAGTTCCCGGCACCGCAGGTAGGCGGCGCGCAGTGCCGGGTCGTGGATTCCCGCGCTGGTCAGTTCACGCAGGCTAGCCACGGACGTTCAACGGCAACGCTCCGCCCAGTTCCGGGGAGGCGGGCGAGTTCCGTGGCCGGCGCAGGCCGAGTGGGTCTTCCTGTAGCACGGAGAACGCGGCCAGCATGGCGGCGATCGCGGCCGTCGCCATGAAGCCCCAGTCGTACAGCGCGGAGTTGCCGGTCGGGTAGGTGACCAGCATCAACAGCACGGTCATGAACGTGGAGCAGAGCAGCGCCGTGGTGGACCAGGCGAAGCCGGCCGCGAGGACCAGAGACCAGGTGAAGTACCAGGGGAAGGTGGTGGGGGAGAGCGCGGCGACCGCGAGCAGCACCATGCCCGCCCGCTTGACCGACTCGACACCGCCGACGCGGGCCAGCCACCACTGCCAGATCATCACCGCACCGAGCACCAGGTAACCGATGGAGCGCCCGGCGGAGACGAACGGCTCCTCGCGGTAGTCGTGGAAGACACCGACCACCGAGTGCAGGATCTGCCCCATCGCGGTGGGCACCGAGAGCCAGTTCACCACGATCGACGAGACCTTGAGGGCGGAGATCCAGCCCAGGTCGACGCCGGCCGCGATGCTGGTCACGGTGAACGTGCCGATGGAGATCAGCCCACCGAGCACGGCGGACAGCGCGAACCGTTGCCGGAGCGAGCCGCCGATCATCGTGGCCGCCCACATCCAGACGACGAACGGCAGCGCGAGCGCCGCCGTGGCCTTGACCGCCGCCCCGAGGGTGATCAGCACGATCGCCGGGACGAACCGGTGGTCCAGGGCGAGCAACATGCCCGCGGCCAGGAAGCCGATCATCAGGATGTCGTTGTGCGGGCCGCCGACCAGGTGCACCAGGATCAGCGGGTTGGCCGCGGTGATCCACAGCGCGGTGGCGCCCCGGCCGCCCAGATGCCGGGCCAGGCCGGGCATCGACCAGCACAGCATCGCCAGGCCGCCGAACATCACCAGGCGCAGGACCAGCACGCCGAAGATGAGCGAGTCGCCGGTCAGCCACACGGTGGCCTTGGCGACGATCACGAACAGCGGGCCGTAAGGCGCGGGCGTGTTCTGCCACACCGCGCTGACGTTGTCGGCGAGCGGACCGGGCATGGCCGACGGTCCGACCTTGTACGGATCCATCCCGTGCAGGGCCAGCGCGCCTTGCGCCAGGTAGCTGTAGATGTCCCGGCTGAACAGCGGCGGCGCCACCAGCAGCGGCGCCGACCAGGCGGTGATCGCGGTCATCACGCCACGCATGCCGACCAGGCGGTTGCGCACGTCACGGCCGAGCCGGACCCAGGCCAGCACCAGCAGCGCGATGCCGATGTACAGCAGCGCGCTGGCCAGGTCGCGGCCGTGGCCGAAGCGGATCCAGGTGAAGGAGGTGTCCGAGATGACCGGGTCGTGCACCAGCACACCACCGGCGCCCATGGCGGCCAGGGAGATGAGGCAGGTGCCGACGGTTCCGGTCGCCACGGCGGACAGGGAGCGGAAGACCCTCAAGCGGCCGAGACCGCGAGGCGTGGGCTGCTCCGAACGGCTGACACCGGAAGAGTGTGTGCCAGCCACGGCCGCCGGAGAGAACTCGGCGTCCGACTGAAGGGCAGGTCGTAGCTGTGTCATCGCTTTTTTATCGTCCCACAGCCGAAAATTGATCACACTCTGACCCGGTGTGAACTGAACTGTAGTTCAGCGATCACGCCGCGTAGCTGCGGCGATGACCCGTTCGGCGGCCAATCGGCCGGAGATCATCACCGGCGGTATACCGACCCCGGGGGTGGTGCCCGCCCCGGCGAGCACCCCGTTGCGGGTGCCTTTCACCAGGTTGCGTGGCCGGAACGGGCCGGTCTGGGCGAACGTGTGTGCCAAGGAGAACGGGGTACCGGCCGGGTGACCCGATCGTGTCCAGTCGGCCGGGGTGGTCACCTGCTGCACCTCACTGACCGACCAGTCCAGGTTCCGCCTGCCGAGCGTCTCGCGCAGCTCCCGCAGGTAGGCGGGGGCCAGCCGGTCCCAGTCGATCGACGGCCCGGCGAGCCGGTTCGGGGAGGGGGCCAGGAGGTAGTAGAGCCGCTTACCGGGCGGGGCCAGGCCCGGGTCGGTGGCGGTGGGCTGGGTCAGCAGCAGCGACGGGTCGGACATCAGTTCGCCCCGGTCGATGATCTCGGTGAACGTCCGGTCCCAGGCCGCGCCGAAGGAGATCGTGTGGTGCTCGGCCGGTCCCGCGGTGTTGTCGGTGCCCGCGTGTACAACGAAGGCCGAAGGCGACCAGCGGTGTGCCACCGGCCGGTTCGGTGTCCCGCCGAGCAGCCGGTACGCGGTGTGCGGGTCGGTGGCCAGCACCACCGCGTCGCACGGGATCCGGTCGTCTTCGGTCAGGACCGCGGTGATCAGGTCGCCTCGGCGCTCCAGGCCGGTCGCGGCGGTACTCAGCCGGAACTCGGCGCCCGCGCGCCGGGCGACGCCGGCCATCGCGGTGGGTACGGCGTGCATTCCGCCGCTTCGCGGGAAGTACACGCCGGCGATGGTGTCCATGTAGGCGATCACCGCGTAGGCGGCGAGGGCCTGTGCGGGGGCGACGCCCGCGTACAACGACTGGAAGGAGAACACCCGGCGCAGACGATCATCACTGATGAAGCGGCCCACTCTCGGGCCGAGACGGCCGAATCCGCCGAGCGCGGCCAGCCGGGCCAGCTGCGGGGTGAACAGCTGGAACGGTGAGTCGAAGTTGCGGCCGATGAAGTCGTCTCGTTGCACCCGGTACAGCCGGGTGAGCCAGTCCCGCAACCGGCGGTAGCCCGCCGCGTCCCCGGGGCCGCAGGTCGCGCGCACCTCGGCCTCCATGGCCTCGGCGTCGGTGTGCACCCGGATGTGGCTGCCGTCGGCGAACCGCGCGTGATACGCCGGGTCGAGGCGGATCAGCGGCAGGTCGGCCTCCAGGGAGCCGCCCGCCGCGGCGAGGGCCTCGTCGATCAGCTCCGGCATGGTGAGCACTGTCGGGCCGGTGTCCAGGTGGAATCCGCCGAGCTCGACGCGGCCCGCGACGCCACCGACCCGGTCGGCGCCGTCCAGCACGGTCACCCGGTGTCCCGCGCCGGTCAGGTACAGCGCGCAGGACAGCCCGGACAGGCCGGCGCCGATGATCACCGTGTGCATCGCGGTCACTCCGCTTCGATGTACCCGAAGTCGACGATGTCCGGGTTCGTTCTTCCCCCGGACATCGTCAACTCCGGAGGTGGGAGGAGCACTTTCTGCAGAAAGTGCTCAGTGGCTGCGGGAGGTGGCGGCGATCGCCAGGTCGCGCAGGGCGACGGCGGCCACCGGCTCCAGCGGAGCCTCGTCGAGCATGGCGAGAGCGCCGTCGGTGAGCGTGCTGATCCGGCGCTCCACCTCGGCCACCGTGCCCAGCTCGGTGAACAGCTCGCGGACCCGCTGCACCTCGGCGTCGGTCAGCGCGTCGTTGCCCAGCGCGCCACGCAGTACCGCGGCCTGGGTGTCGTCGGCGGCGCGCAGGCCCAGCGCCACCAGCAGGGTGCGCTTGCCCTCCCGCAGGTCGTCGCCGGCGGGCTTGCCGGTGACCTCGGGGTCGCCGAACACGCCCAGGATGTCGTCGCGCAGCTGGAAGGCGATGCCGATGTCCGCGCCGAACCGGTGCAGCACCCCGGCGATCTCCGGGCTGGCGCCGGCGAGGGCCGCGCCGAGCAGCAGCGGCTCGCGCACGGTGTACGCGGCGGTCTTCAGCTCGGAGATGCGCATCGCGGCGGCCTCGGACTCGTCACCCTTCACCTGGGTGTAGATGTCCAGGTACTGGCCGGTCAGCATCTCGCTGCGCATGGCCTGCCAGTGCACCATGCCGCGGGCGAGCACCTCCGGCGGCAGGCCCGCGGTGAAGAACATGTCCTCGGCCCACATCCAGGCCAGGTCGCCGAGCAGGATGGCGGACGCGGCGCCGAAGCGCTCCGAGTCGCCCAGCCAGCCCTTGGCCCGGTGCAGTTCGGTGAACTCGACGTGCACCGTCGGCTTGCCCCGGCGCAGGTCGGAGGAGTCCATCAGGTCGTCGTGCACCAGCGCGGACGCCTGGATGAGCTCCAGCGAGCTGATGGCCTGCCGTACCTGGTCGGTCAGTGTCCCCTCGGGCGATCCGCCCGCCGCGCGCCAGCCCCACCAGGCGAAGGTGGGCCGGATGCGTTTGCCGCCGCCCAGCACGAACTCGGACAGCGTCGCCGCGGCGTCGGCGAAGGTGCCGTCGACGGCTGCCAGGTGGGTGATCTTCTCGTCCAGGAACGCGGCTAGCTGTCGTCGGAACCTGTTCGGGAGGTCCGTGTCGGCCGGATGGGGGGTCGTGTCCACGCCACAATCCTGCGCTGGCCCATGACCGATGTCCCGTCCGGGTCGTTGAAGACACAGTTTCGCCAATGTGCTTGTAGGAGGAGAAGTGCCCGCCCGCCGGATCTACCGGATGATCATCCTGTTGATCACGGTTTCCCTGGTTTCCGCAGGTTGTGTGAAGAACGGCGCCGTGCCGAAGGAGTCAAAGGGACCGGTGCAGACCGGGCCCATCAACGTCGCCACGCTGCGCATGGCCGATCCCTGCCGACTGTTCGACGACCAGACCCTGTCGGCCACCGGAACCTCGCCGGCATCGGCCTACTCCACGCTGAGCACCAACTGCACGGTGAGCGATCAGACCCGGCCGACCCCGGGCGCCACCCACCGGCTGCAGGTGGACCTCGACCTGCCCGCTGCGCGGGCCAAGGGCGACCAGGACAAGATCGCCGGGCTGGTCGCGCGGATCGGCCCCGGGTCGATCGACGACCGCAAGGCGGGCTGCCTGGCCGCGGTCAGCTACCGGGCGAACATGTGGATCGGCGTCTCCGCGCAGGGCACTCCGGAGGACGAGTGCCTCACCGCCCGCTCGGTGGTCAGCCGGATCGCGGTGGCGCTGACCGGCAGGCCCACCCTGTTGCAGCTTCCGGACACCTCGTGGCGCAGGCAGGACCCGTGCGGGCTGCTGCGCAGCCAGCTGGGCAAGCTGAACCAGCCCCTGGGTGGGCTGATCGAGAACACGGTGCCGCAGCCGACGAGCGTGTTCGCCTGCTCGGCGGCGTTCAACCACGGCCAGGTCGACGTGCTGGCCGATCTGCCCCCGAACACCGTTCTGGGTGACCTGCAGCTGGAGGACGTCGGCCGGGAACTGAAGGTCGGGCTGGGGCACAAGACGGCCACCGACTGCCGGGTGCACCTGCTCAGCGGGCGGAATTTCGACCTGTTCGGCGGCAAGGGCACCGAAGAGGTGCAGTTCTGGATCCGTACCGACGCGCAGGGTCTGGACGGCTGTCAGCTGGCCAAAGAGGCGGCCAAGTCGGTGGCCACCGGCCTACCCTGAGTGCGTGTGACGAGTTCGGCACTCTAACCATTCTCGATCAATCGCCCTTAGGGTGACCTACATGAAGTCCGTCGTCGATCGGCTGCGCGCCAAACGGCCCACCTTCTCCGTGGAGTTCTTCCCGCCCAAATCCGCCGAGGCTGAGCGCTCGCTGTGGCAGGCGATGCGCGAGCTGGAGTCCACCGACCCGGCCTTCGTCTCCGTGACCTACGGGGCGGGCGGTACCAGCCGCGACACCACGGTCCGGATCACCGGCCAGATCGCGGCGAACACCACCCTGTTGCCGGTAGGCCATCTGACCGCGGTCAATCACTCGATCGCCGAACTGCGCAATGTGATCGGCTCCTACGCCGCCGTGGGCATCACCAACGTGCTGGCGCTGCGTGGCGACCCGCCCGGCGACCCCCAAGGAGAATGGGTCCAGCACCCCGAGGGCCTGCTGTACGCCGAGCAGCTGGTCGACCTGGTGCAGGAGCTGGGCGACTTCTGCGTCGGCGTGGCCGCCTATCCGCAGGGACATCCGCGTTCGCCCGACCCGGACAGCGATCTGCGGTACTTCGTGCAGAAGCTGCGCCGCTCCGATTTCGCCATCTCACAGATCTTCTTCGAGGTGGACGAGTTCCTCCGGCTGCGGGACCGGGTGGCCGCCGCCGGCGTGGACCTGGACGAGACCCCGCTGCTGCCCGGCCTGATGCCGATCACCTCGCTGAAGGGCATCCAGCGGATCGCCGAGCTGGCCAACATGACGGTGCCGTCCTGGCTGCTCGACCGGTTCGCGCCGTACGAGGGTGACGCGGCCGCGATCCGTGAGGCGGGCGTGGAGCTCACCACCCAGGACTCGCAGCGGCTCCTCGCGGAGGGCGTGAACGCCCTGCACTTCTGCACGCTGAACAAGTCCAACTCCACCCGCGACGTGCTGGCCAACATCGGCCTGCTCCCGGTGCGCAGCTAGCTGCTTGCTTCGCCGGCTCGGGCTGTTGTCGAAAGACGGCTTTGGCGGGGGAGGCGGGTCGCTGGGCCCGTCTTTCCTGCCTGCGTGTTGGGTGGGGGCACGCCGGTCTTTCCTGTCGAGCTGTCTCGCGGGCGCACGCCGGTCTGGATTTTCGGGCGCCTTCCGGGGCCTGACCCCTTCCGACGCGGACCCACGCGTGGCTGGTGCGGCCACTGTGGCCAGTGGTGTTCTTGTGGGTGAACGCGGTGGCGTTGTGGCTGATTAAAGACGATTTCGGACCCAGATTTTGTCTCTAACCACGCACAACCCAAAAGCCCAGCACAGCTCAACCATGCCGACCACACTCAGCCACCTACGGGTGGCCGGGAGGAAAGACGCCCCCACCCACCCGTCTCTCCTCCAAAGCCCTCTTTCGACAACGGCCAGACTCGGCCCCAGAAACCTCAGGCGTTCTGCCGCCGGTGGGCGTTCAACGCCAGCGCGCCGACCAGCACCGCCACCGCGCCCGCGCACAGGCCGACGACGATCGTCCAGCTCAGCCAGGAGGCGTTGTCCGCGCCCGCGTACCGGATGGTGGCGTTCAGCTCGGTGACCTCACCCGGGTTCGGTGCCCAGGTGACCTTGTTGCCGTCCAGCTCACCGTTGGTGTTGGCGGGCGGAACCGGGAACTCGATGCTCACCTTGATATCGGTGCCCTCGGTCCCCTTCTTCAACTGGGACAGGTCGATCTTGCCGGTCAGGTTGACCGAGTCGCCGGATCGGCGCAGCGTGAACTGGTAGGCCTTCTGGTACATGCTCGGCTGCGTCACCAGGTCCCGCACCTCGTCGAAAGTGAGGTTGTTGAAGACCAGGTGGGTACCGGTGTAGTCGCCTTCTTTATACGGCTCAGCCTTGGCCTTGCCCTCCAGGGACGTGGGCACCTGGAACTTCGGCCCGTCGGTGCCCTGCACGGCGATGACCAGGTCGCCGGACACCCGGTCCTCCTCGGTCACCGACATGGAGCTCTGCAGGCGCAGGCAGCCGGAGAGGGCCAGGCAGGTCAGTAGCAGGAATCCCGCCAGCACTGCTCGCACGGGGTTCCGTCTCGCGGAAATCACTCACGTATCGTGCCAGTCGGGTGAGTGTGGTGTCCCCACCGACCCGGCTTTTGCCGCCTGCTTCCGGCAAACGGGCGAAATCGGTGCCCGGCAAGATCCTTTCGACAAGCTGTGAATGGCTGTTCAACTTGATGCCGGTTACCGGAGCGAGCGGGTAGCGTGCCGCTCATGTCTACTCCCCGCAGCGGTGTGCACGCGCTGAGCGACGCGTATGTCACCGAATACGCCGCACTTTCGCCCAACACGGCCACCTACTTCGGTATCCCGGGGTACGACGAGCAGCTGACCGACTTCTCCCCGGAGGGCAACGCCGCGCGGGCCGAGCTGAGCCGCCGGTACCTGAGCGACATCGCCGCGGCCGAGCCCGCCGACGACACCGAGCGGATCGGCCAGGCCGTGTTCGCCGAGCGGGTGGGCCTCGACCTGGAGATCCACGAGGCCGGGCTGGACAACAGCGCGCTGAACGTGATCGCCAGCCCGGTGCAGGACCTGCGGCAGATCTTCGACCTGATGCCCACGGACTCCGAGTCCGACTGGGCGGTGATCGCCAAGCGGCTGGCCGCGTTGCCCACCGCCGTCGACCAGGTGCGCCAGGCGCTGCGCCGGGGTGCCGCCGACGGCCGGGTGTCGGCCATCCGCCAGGTCAGCAAGGTGGCGCAGCAGTGCGACACCTGGGCCGGCGTGACCGGTTCCTCGCCGTTCTTCACCGGATTCGTGGCCAAGGCCGAGGTGGGCGACGCCCTCCGGGCCGAGCTGGACAAGGCCGCCGACGGTGCGGCCGCCGCCTACGCCGGGCTGGCGGGGTTCCTGCGTGACGAGCTGGCTTCGCAGGCGCCGCAGAAGGACGCCGTCGGCGCAGAGGCCTACGCGTTGCAGTCCCGCCTCTACCTCGGCGCCAAGCTGGACCTCCAGGAGGCCTACGAGTGGGGATGGGCGGAGTTCACCAGGCTGCGCACCGAAATGGAGCAGGTGGCCGCGCGGATCAAGCCGGGCGCCACGCTGTCCGAGGTCGCCGCCTACCTGGACACCCAGTCGCAGTACGTCGTACACGGCCAGGACGCCTACCAGGAGTGGATGCAGACGCTCTCCGACGAGGCGCTGACCAAGCTGCGTGGCGTGCACTTCGACATCCCGGACCCGCTGATGGCGCTGGAGTGCAAGATCGCCCCGCCCGGCGGCGGCATCGGCGCGTACTACACCGGCCCCACCGACGACTTCAGCCGTCCCGGCCGGATGTGGTGGTCGGTGCCCGCCGACCGCGAGGAGTTCTCCACCTGGCGCGAGCTGACCACCGTCTACCACGAGGGTGTGCCCGGTCATCACCTCCAGGTGGCCACCGCGACCTACCAGGGGCAGCGGCTGAACCGGTTCCAGCGGCAGTTCAGCTGGGTCTCCGGGCACGGCGAGGGCTGGGCGCTGTACGCGGAGCGGCTGATGCGCGAGCTCGGCTACTTCGAGGACGACGGCTTCCTGATGGGCATGCTGGACGCCCAGCTGTTCCGCGCGGCCCGGGTGATCGTGGACATCGGCATGCACCTGGAACTGCCCATCCCGGCCGGAACCGGTTTCCACGAGGGCGAGCGGTTCACCCCGGAACTGGGCCTGGAGTTCGTGGTCAGCCGGACCATCACCCCGGAGGACCAGGTGCGCGACGAGATCGACCGCTACCTGGGCTGGCCGGGCCAGGCGCCCGCCTACAAGCTCGGCGAGCGGCTGTGGCTGCAGGCCCGCGACGAGGCGCGTGAGCGCCAGGGCGCGTCGTTCGACCTGCGCCGGTTCCACCAGCAGGCCCTGGAGATGGGCAGCATGGGCCTGGACGACCTCCGCCGGCAGCTCGCCGCCCTGTAGAACCTGCCTCCGAAGTTGGCGATGTTCGCGCGAAGCCCGAACATCGCCAACTTCGGGACCAGCTAGATCTCGCGGACCAGCTTGGAGCTCCACGGGCACCAGCGCAGGCCGGGCAGGAACGCGCCGCCCGCCTCGGCCAGGTGCTCCTGGGTGTAGACGATTGTCGCGTCGCAGACCTCGGTCGCCGCGTCGAAGAAACTGATGCTCGCCGGCGTCAGGTGGTAGCCCCACCGCGGGTTGTACGGGGCCGTTTGCTTCACGATGAGGCCGTTCACGTGCTGCCGGTCCTTGTCCTGGCCGGACAACAGCCTGCGTGCGTGGTCGATGCTCTTCGCATCGGTCAGTTCGATGACGAACTCGGCCTTGCTGGCGTCGGTGAACACGAACCGGGCCGTGGCGGCCTCGGCGGAGGCGTTCGCCCCACCCAGCGCGACGGCCATCAGCACGGCCAGGACAGCGGACAGTAGACGCATGTCAGGTTCCCCCCTGATGAAGTGATCTTCACCGATCACGGTAGGGAGAACGGGGGAGCGCAGGCCGCCAGATGGCAGCTACCGGCCAACGTTTCGGCCAGATCAGGAGTCCAGCGGCAGCGAGCGGCCCAGCACCGCGAAGGGGCGGGGGTCGCCGGTGAACTGGTAGTTGCGCAGCAGGTCCTGGAAACCGACCCGGCGGTACAGCCGCCAGGCCCGGCTCGGACCCTCCGGGGTGGACAGCAGCACCCGGTCGCTGCGCACCTCGCGCAGCAGTTCCCGCAGCAGCCGCTCGCCGATGCCCTGGCCGTGCTGGTCCGGGCGCACGTGGAGCTCGGTGAGCTCGAAGTAGCCGTTCATCCAGGAACCGACCTGGTCGGTGGAGTGGCAGCTGGACATGCCGTGGCGCACCTGTTCGTGCCACCACTGCCCGGGGGCGCCCTGGTAGCCGTAGGTGACGCCGAGCAGGCGGTCGTCCTCGTCCAGCGCGACCACGCACCGCCACTGCGGGCGCAGCATGTGTGCCAGCCACATCGGTGCCCGGTGCGCGACGGTGGACTCCGGGTACCGCATGGCGTCCACGTACAGGGTGAGCGCTTCGGTCAGCCGCTCGCGCAGCTGGTCGGCCGTGAACTCGCACAGCCGCTTGGCCGGAACCGCTGTCACCTGCGCTGCTCCCTCGTCAGTTCTGCGTGTGCCCGTCCATCAGACCATGCCCTGGCTGACTATCGGCACGCGGCATGGCACATCGGGTTATCGAACTTGAGTTCGAAGCCTGATCTGGATACTCTTGAATTGTTCGAACGGAAGTTCGATCAACTGTCCGGTGGTGGGGCGGGGGAAGCGCCTCACCACCGGGCGTTCGCTGGCTTCCCCTCAGCGATCACGTCCCTGGTGACCGTGTTCTTCGAAGGAGGCCGGCTCATGTCGATCACGTCCGAACCCATGGGCTTCCCTGTCCAGCGCATTCATCCGCCCGATCCCCGGCAGCTGCCACACCGCCCGTCCACCCCGGCGGGCTCCGTGCGCAGCCTGCTGCGCCAGGCTCAGGTGGCGCTCAGCGACGCGCACTACGAGCACCGCCCGGCCGACCGCTACGTGTACGCGCACACGGCCGCGTTACGGGCCGCCGCCGCGCTGCTGGCACTGCGGGGCAAGCCGGGCAGGCGCACCAAGCCGACCAGCGTGTGGGTGCTGCTGGCCAAGGTGGCACCGGAACTCGCGGAGTGGGCCGACTTGTTCGCCGCGGGCTCGGCTCGCAGGCATGCCGCGCAGACCGGGGTGAACCGGGCGGTCCCGCAGCGGGACGCCGACGATCTGCTGCGGCAGTCCGAGCAGTTCCTGGGGATCATCGAGAGATCGATCTCGGGGGACGAGCGGTGACTTCTCGCGCGTTGCTGGATTACGCGCGGCTGCTCGAGGTGATCGCCCAGGAGACCGAACTCCTCGCCGGGAGCTACCTCCCGGAACGAGCGGGGGAGGTCGTGCCCGCCTGCCAGGGGCTGACCCTGCAGAAGGTGGTGCGGCACGTGGCCGAGCAGTACCGCCGCGCCTGTCACTGGATCGAGCGTGGGCTGCGACCGGAACTGCCGCTGCCGCCGATGCACACCGATCCGGTGGAGGACCTGCGCGAGGCGGCAGGCGAACTGCTCGGGGTGCTGGCACTGGGTGAGCCGGAGACGGCGGCCGCGAGCTGGTGGCCGCAGGACCGCAGCTATGGCTTCTGGGCGCGGCGGATGGCACACGAGTCGACCGTGCACCGGGTGGACGTGCAGTCGGCGGCGGTGCTGCCGCAGGAGGAGATCGCCGAGGATGTCGCGGTGGACGGCATCGATGAGGTGCTGACGCTCTGGTACGGGCATCGGCTGACCCAGCTGGGTGTGGTGGGCTCGCTGCCCGCCGCCGTCGGCGTGCGCAGCGGCGAGCGGCACTGGCTGACCCAGGCCGGTGCGCAGGGCACCACGGCCAGGCGGGTCGGTTCCGGAGACCTGGACGAGGCGGCCGCCGTGGTCACCGGGTCACCGGAGGCGGTGTACCTGTGGCTGTGGGGCAGGCGCCCGGATCAGGCGGTGGGTTCCACCGGGGACTACGACGCGCGGGCCCAGCTGTGGGCGCTGTTGCGCCTGGCCACCCGCTAGAGGAGGAAACCGACGATCAGGATGACGATAAAGACGGCCCAGCCGGCGATGGTCCACGGCCGGACGGACTGCTGCCGGGCCTCGGCGGCACGGCCGCCGAGGTAGATCGTCGCCACGCCGGCGATCAGGCCGAGGAAGGGCAGCAGTACCGCGAAGCCCTTCATGCTCAGCGGTAGCGCGGAGATCACCGCGAGGAGGCCACCGACCACCACCAGACCGAGCACGCCGGTACGGGCGGGGGAGTGGGGCCTGCCGGCTGCGCTGCCATCGAAAAGATCCGATGAGTCCATGTAATCCGGCGAGCTCTCCGATGCCATAGCAGTGGACAGTACGGGGCCGGTGTCACGTTGTCAGCGTGGGGTCCCGTCTTCGCTCAAGCCGGTGAACGGGTGCCGGATCGCGAACTCGCCGGCGGTCAGCCCCAGCAGCACCACATCCTGGTACTTCCCGGCGAAGAACTCGTGTTCCCGCTGCAATCCCTCCTGCTGGAAGCCGAGTTTCTCGTGCAGGGCAACGGAAGCCTGGTTGAACGCGTAACAACTGACCGAGGCCTTGTGGTACCTGCGCTCGCCGAACATGTAGCGCAGCAACACCACGATCGCGTCCCCGGCGTACCCACGCCGCTGGTGCTCGCGGCCGATCCCGATGAAGGCGTACCCGAAGTTGACGATGTTCGGGAAAAGCACCCGAACATCGTCAACTTCGGAAGTGCGGATTCCCAGTGGACTGTTCGGCTGCCCAATCCTGTTGCCCGGCGGCCGATCGTGGCGGGTAGATCTTGTCCACGTTGCGCATGCCGTCGGTGTCCTCGTTGAAGGCCAGGAACGCGTCCCAGTCCTCCGGCTCGATGCCACGCAGCCGTACCCGCTCGCCCACCCAGATCGAAGTCACCGCAGGTTTCTATCAGCATCGTGTCGGGTTCCGCCGTGTCGGTTCCGACGTACCGGGTGACAGAGTGCCGCGTGACCAGAGGAGATCACCTGTGAAGTACGTCGTGCTGATTCATTCCAACCCGCAGCCCTGGGGCCACCCGACCGGCGACTTCCTCGCGGAGTACCAGGCGTTGCCGCAGGAACGGCGGGATCGGCTGCAGGCCGACTTCGAGCAGCTGTTCCAGGAGTTGCAGGCCAACGGGGAGCTGGTCGGTGGCGAGGCCCTGGCCGATCCGGCCGCCGCGCGCCTGTACCGGTGGGCCGAGGGGGAGCCGGTGGCGACCGATGGCCCGTACTCCGAGTCCAGGGAGCACCTGGCGGGCTTCTTTCTGATCGACGTCGCCGACCCGGAGCGCGTGGCGGAGATCGGCCGGAAGTTCAGCGGGCCGGGGGAGACGGTGGAGATCCGCCCCGTCATGTGGCCGGGCGGTGCGGATTCGTGAACCTGGTCGAGCGGGTGTGGCGGCAGGAATCGGCGCACGTGCTCGCCGCGCTGCTCCGCCGCCACGGCGACCTGGCCGACTGTGAGGACGCGGCGCAGGAGGCCGTCGAGGCAGCGGTGACGCAGTGGCCGGTCCGGCCGCCGGACGATCCGCGTGCGTGGCTGGTGCGGGTCGCCTCCCGCAGACTCATCGACACCATCCGCAGCACCCGTGCGCGGGTGGCTCGTGAGGAGAAGGCCGAGGACGGCCCGGCCGTGGTGTCCGAGGTCGATGACAGCCTCGCCATGTTGGTGCTGTGCTGTCACCCGAGCCTGTCGCGCGGCGCGCAGATCGCACTGACCCTGCGGTCGGTGGCCGGGCTGAGCACCGAGCGGATCGCGGCGGCCCACCTGGTGCCGGAGCCGACCATGTCCCAGCGGTTGCGCCGCGCCCGGGCGACCCTGCGGGAGGCAGGAGCCCGGTTCGAGCTGCCCTCGCTGGCCGAGCTGCCGTCCCGGATCGCCGTGGTCCTCGATGTGTGTCATCTGATGGCCACCGAGGGTCATCTGCGTACCGGCGGCCGGCAGCTGATGGACACCGATCTCGCCGGGGAGGCCCTGCGGCTGGTCGGCATGCTGCACCGGGCGTTGCCCGATCACGACGAGGTCAGCGGACTGCTGGCGCTGCTGCTGTTCACCACCGCCCGGACCGCCGCCAGGATCGACGAGGACGGGGATCTCGTTCCCCTGGAGGCACAGGACCGCGGCCGCTGGGATCGGGTCAGGATCGCGGAAGGGGTCGCGCTGCTGGAACGGGTCCTGCCACGCGGCCCGGTCGGCCGGTTCCAGCTTCAGGCGGCCATCGCGGCCGTGCACGCCGAGGCGCCCAGCGCGGCGGACACCGACTGGGCGCAGATCAGTGAGCTGTACGCGATGCTGCACCGCGTCGCGCCTGGCCCTGCGGTGACCCTCAACCGGGCCGTGGCCGTCGCCATGCACACCGGGCCGGAGGCGGGCCTGAGCCTGCTGGATCCGCTGCTGGAGCTACCGGCGACCCGGCGGCACCATCGCACCCACGCGGTCCGTGCGCACCTGCTGGAGATGTCCGGGGACCTGATGGGTGCCGCCGCCGCGTACCGGCTGGCCGGTCGGCTCACCACCAGCAGGCCGGAGCAGCGCTACCTCAATCACCGGCTCACGGCGTTGCACCCACTCGACATGACCCCTGCGGCCAGAACGCTCGGTGCGATCGTCGCGGGGGTGCGGGAACACCAGCTCGGCCTGACCACTCCGTCCAGCGCGTACCGGGTCGCCGACCTGCTGGAACACGTCGACGGCCTGGCGCGCGGACTGCGACTGGCCGCCCACAAGCTGGAGGTACCGGCGGACGAATTCCGGGACGGGGATGGCCGGTTGCTCGAACCGGGCTGGCGTGAGCGCATTCCGGCCGCGTTGCTCGACCTGGCCGGGGCCTGGGCACAGAAGTCGGCCTGGCAGGGCGACACCGTCCAAGGAGGTGTCGCGTTGCCCGCCGCGGACTCCGGGATGTTCGTGCTCGACGAGTTGATCGTGCACGGCTGGGAACTGGCCCGGGCCACCGGGCAATCGTTCGACCCGGATCCGGGTGCCGTCGAGGCCGTACTGCAGTTCTTGCTGCGCACCCCACGTAACGCGGACATGGACCAGCTGTTCGGTCCGGTCGTCGCCGTCCCGGACACGGCCTCGCCGCTCGATCGGCTCCTCGGGCTGACCGGTCGTGACCCCGGATGGGCCCGAAGCTGACGATATCCGGGACAGGGATCATCCCGAATATCGTCAACTTCGGAGCTCAGTCCTGGGGGACCTCGCCGTCCTCCTTGGGTGAGCGGGTGAAGAAGGCCTTGGCACCCTTGAGCGCGCTCTTGAGACTCATGTCGAACGGGGTGTCCTGCACCAGGTAGGTCCAGGTGGTGTTCGGCCGCTTCAGCCCGGCCTTGCCCAGGTCCACGCCCTCGTCGGTGATATCCGAGTGGGACAGCGTGATCACCGAGCGCTCCTCGACCTCGCCGACCAGCTTGCGGAACGCCGGGATCGCCGCGCGGTGGTACTCGTTGAGCGGGTTCTCCCTGCTCAGCGCGTGCAGGTGGATGCCCTCCCGGAGATCGGTCAGGTAGGCCAGGTGGTCGGCCCACGCCCGGTCCAGGTGGAACAGCTTGATCTGCCGGGCCGCCAGGGCGGTGCCCGTCTCGCCGTGCTCCTCCTTCGAGAAGGCGACGATGTCCGGGTCCAGCTCGGTCAGCCGGTCCAGCGCCGCGTTGGTGCGCAGCACCTTCTCCCGGTAGTCGGTGATCAGCTGACGCTGGTGTTCGAGGAGCTTGTTGTACCGCCAGGTGTTCCGGTGGATCTCCAGGTGCTCACCCTCGGCGACCCGCTGCGCGTGGTCGATCAGGTGGCCGAACTTCTTGCTGGACAGCAGGCCGTCGTCATCCGGGTCCAGGGCGGGCAGCGGGTCGGTGAGGTGCTCCTCGACGAGGTCGTCCTCGACGCTGCAGAACACCACGGACCGGCCGGGGTCGCCCTGCCGGCCGGCGCGGCCACGCAGCTGGTTGTCCAGCCTGCTGCTGGGGAACCGGCCGGTGGAGATCACGTACAGCCCGCCCAGCTCGGCGACGCCCTCGGCCAGCCGGATGTCGGTGCCGCGCCCGGCCATCTGGGTGGACACGGTGACCGCGCCCTTCTCCCCGGCCTTGGCGATGATCTCCGCCTCGCCGGCGTCGTTCTTGGCGTTCAGCACCACGCAGGGCACCTCGGCCTTGTCGAGCAGGTTCGCCAGCAGCTCGGACTCGGCCACGTCCAGGGTGCCGACCAGCACCGGCCGCCCGGTCTCGTGCTGCTTGACGATCTCCGCGACCATCGCGGCTTCCTTGTTCTCCAGCGTGTCGTAGATCCGGTCCGGCTCGTCCTCCCGGACACACGGCACGTTCGGCGGGATCACCGCCACGTCCAGGTCGTAGAACTCCTGGAGGTGCTCGCCGACCGCCACCGCGGTACCGGTCATGCCCGCGACCACGGGGTAACGCCGGATGAAGGTCTGCACGGTGATGGTGTCCAGCACCTCGCCGCTCTCGGTGACGGCCAGCTTCTCCTTGGCCTCCACGGCGGCCTGCAGGCCGTCCGGCAGCCGCTGCAGCAGCGCGACCCGGCCACGGGAGGCGTTGACCAGCTGCACCTTGCCGTCCCGGACGATGTAGTCGATGTCCTTGTGCAGCAACGCGTGCGCGTGCAGCGAGACGTTCACCGAGGCGACGGTGCGGGTGTTCTCCGGGGCGTACAGGTCGATGCCGCCCAGTTCGCGCTCGACGAAGTTGATGCCCTCGTCGGTGAGGTGTGCGTTGCGGTTGTCCTGGTCCACCTCGTAGTGCACGCCGGGGCGCAGCATCCGGGCGACCTCGGCCACCGAGGGCTGGTGGTCGTCGTCGGCCGAACTGCCGGCCAGCACCAGCGGCACCCGGCCCTCGTCGATCATCACCGAGTCGGCCTCGTCGATCAGCAGCACGCCGGGCTCGGGCACGACCAGTTCGTCCACCGAGTGCGCCAGCCGGTCACGCAGCACATCGAAGCCCAGCTCGTTGACCGAGCCGTAGGTGACCGCGGCCGCGTAGGCCTCGTCCCGCTGTTGCGGGGTGGAGGTCTCGTTGATCCAGCCGGCCTCCAGGCCCAGCAGTGTGTAGACCGGGCGCATCCACTCCGCGTCCCGCTGGGCCAGGTAGTCGTTCACCGTGGCCACGTGCACCCGGTTGCCCTGCAGCGCGAAGCCGGCCGCGGCCAGCGCGCCCGCGAGGGTCTTGCCCTCACCGGTGGCCATCTCCACGACGTGACCGTTCAGCATCGCCAGGGTGCCCAGCAGCTGCACGTCGAACGGCCGCTCGTCCAGGGCCCGGCGGGCCGCCTCGCGACCCAGGGCGCAGAACTCGGCCAGCTGGTCCTTGTCCCACTGGACGGTGGCCTCGCCCTCGGGGCGCAGCGCGGTCGCCGCGGCCGTCAGATCGGCGTCGCTGAGCTCCTTCACCCGGGCCTCGGCCGCCTCGATGGCGGGCAGCAGTTTGTGGAATTTCTTCAGGTCGACTGTTCCGGGGCGATTCAGAAAGCGCCGGACCCTGGCGGCCAGGCCCGTGGAAGACGCGGTCACGATGACAACCCCCGGATCGAGGAATGAGCAGGAATGGAGACAGCCTGCCAACGACGGCGCCCTATGGCAAAGTTCCGCTCGGACCAATTCGCCACCGGAAACGCTGAAAATTACCCTCGTGATCCCCTTTCGGGCCCACTAACCTTCCCCGCCATGGAGTTCACCGCATCGATGCGGTCCTGGGTGACCGCCCGGCTGGCCGAGCTGGGCATGACCGTGACCGGTCCGGAGGAGCTCCGGATCCGTGCCTGGTCGGTGATCGCCGCGGTGCCGACCTCCGGCGGCAAGGTGTGGTTCAAGGCCAACCCGCCGGATTCGGTGTTCGAACCCCGGCTGACCTGGGCTTTGCGTGACTGGGCGCCGGGCAGCGCGTTGGTTCCCCTCGCCGTGGACACCGACCGGGGCTGGTCGCTGCTGCCCGACGGCGGGCCGACGCTGCGTGAACTGCTGGGCGGGACGAGCTCCCGGGAACACTGGCCCGGGCTGCTGGCCGACTACGTGCGGGTGCAGCGGGCGCTGGCCGGCCGGGTCGCCGACCTGTTCGCCATGGGGATCACCGACTTCCGGCCCCCGGTGGTGCCCGGGGTCTTCGAGCACCTCCTCGAACTGGCCGAGCCGATGCTGCCGATGGAGACGCTCGTGGAGCTGTCCGCCGCCCGGTCGCGGATCGATCAGTGGTGCGGGGTGCTGGCCGACAGCGGGGTTCCGGCGACGCTGGACCACGCCGACGTGTACGAGGCCAATGTCTTCCCCTCCCCGTCCGGGTCCCGGTTCTTCGACTGGGGCGACTCGGTGGTCGGCCACCCGTTCTGCAGCCTGATGTCCATCGTGTGCAGCAGCACCGACGCCGATCCCGACTGGCTGTGTGCGCAGTACCTGGCGCCGTGGCGGGACGGCTACGCGGACGCGGATCTGTGGCGCTGGGCCGAGGCCGCGCTCCCGCTGGGGTTCCTCACCCGCGCGCTGGCCTTCACCCGGAGCTTCCCCGGTCTGCCCGCCGCGGAGCTGTCCCGGATGCGGGGTTACGGCGCCGAGACGCTGACCCAGATCCTGCAGCCCTCGCTCATCCGGCGGCGTAGCGTGGACCGATGACCTGGGTTCCCGATTCCTGCACGTTGCCCACCGCGGAGAAACCGTTGCGGGTGGCCGAATTCGATGAGGTACTCGGTGCCGCAGTGCTGTCGGGTGCGCGACCGGAGCCGACCCGGCTGCGACTGACCCTTCGCTCGGAATCGGCGGCACGGGTGGCCGAACTGATGGTGCGGGAGACGGCCTGCTGCGGATTCTTCGAGTTCAGCCTGGTCGCCACCGGGGGCGAGGTGCATCTGGATGTGCGGGTTCCCTCCCCACACATTCCGGTACTCGATTCCTTCGCCGCCCGGACGTAGACTTAGGCCAGCCTAAGCTCGTTGGGGGATCGATGCTGGCGATCAGTCTCATCTTCGCGGTCATCTACTGCGCCGCGTTCACCGTGATCATTCTGGGCAGCGTGCTGCTGGCCCCGGACTCGATGGTGCACGCCTACCCACCCGCGATCCGGGCGAAGTACGGCGAGAAGAGCCGTCGTGGTGTCGTGGCGACCACGGTGGCGAGCGTGCTGCACCTGGGCACGGTCGTGGTGCTGGCCGTACTGGGCCTGCGGGAACTGCGCATCGAGCAGCACGGTGACATCGGCTTCGGTCAGCCGTTCGTGTTCGGTGTGCTGCTGATGCTGGCGCTGATCGTCTACGACCTGGTGGTGCTGGACTGGGTGTTGTTCTGCACCATCCGGCCCCGGTTCTTCGTGCTGCCGGGCACCGAGGACATGCCGGAGTACCGGGACTACGACTTCCACTGGCGCACGGTCTTCCCGTCCGGGGCATTGGTGATGCTCGGGCTGGGCGTGGTCCTGGGCCTGGCCAACCTGGTTTTCGAGGCGATCGCGTAGCGTGATCACCCGCGCGCGTGACCCTTCGACTGGCGCGGTTCCGGGACGTAGGACGATCATGGCGCGGTGATCTTGGACCGAATCGTGGTGGAGCCCGGCACCCTGGACGGCCGGCCGGGCATTCGTGGCCTGCGTATCTCGGTGGCGTCGCTGCTGCGGCTGATCGCGGCCGGCTGGACCGTCCCGGAGATCCGGGAGGCGTTCCCGTTCCTGGAACCGGACGACATCCGCCAGGCGCTGCTCTACGGCGCGCGCCTGGCGGAAGATGGCTGCTAGGCCTGCGGTTCCCGGGTACGCCGGTTCAGCAGCCGGTTCGCGAAGCGTTTGCGGGGCCGCACCGCGGTGTGCTGCTGCCCCGCGGGCAGCGGTGGCAGTGCCGGGTGATCGGCACGCAATGCCCGGACCAGGCTGAACATCACCGCGAAGGCGAGGAAGAAGAACGGCAGGCCGATCACGATGATCACCTGCTGCAACGCGTCCAGCCCCGCCTCACCCGCGGCGACCAGCAGGGTGGCGCCCACCGCGCCCTGCAACACCGCCCAGAACACCCGCTGCCCCGCCGGGCTCGTGCCGTCGGCGCCGGTGCACAGCATGTCCACCACCAGTGATGCCGAGTCGGCGGACGTGGTGAAGAAGGCGATGACCACCACCACGGCCAGCAGGGAGATCGCGTACGAGGCCGGGAAATGGGCCAGGAAGTCGAACATCGACCCCGGGATGTCCCTGTCCACCACCACCTGTTTCACCAGGTCGCCCCGTCCGGTGCGCTGGATGTCGATCGCGGACAGGCCGAACACGCTGAACCACACGATGGTGAACCCGGTGGGCAGCAGCAACACGCCCGCGATGAACTGGCGGATCGTCCGGCCCTTGGAGATCCGGGCGATGAAGATGCCGACGAACGGCGCCCAGGTGATCGTCCAGGCCCAGTAGAACACCGTCCACCGGCCCTGCCAGCCCGGGTTGACGTTGTAGGTGTCGGTCCAGAAGGACATCGGGATGAGCTCGGTCAGGTAGGTGCCGGTGGTCTCCCACGATGCCCTTGGACAGGAACAGCGGGGAACCGGTGACGAAGATGAACACCACGAGGCCCAGGGCCAGCACCAGGTTGATGTTGGACAGCCGTTTCACGCCCTTGTCCAGGCCGGACACCACCGACAGGATGGCGATGCCGGTGACGATGGCGATCAACGCGACCTGGGTGACCCGGCTGATCGGCAGGCCCAGCAGCCGGGCGATGCCCGCGTTGATCTGCAGCGTGCCGAGGCCGATGGTGGTGGCTACGCCGAAGATGGTGCCCACCACGGCCAGGATGTCGATCATCTTGCCGAGCGGCCCGTGGATGCGGTCGCCCAGCAGCGGTTCGAACAAGGAGCTGAACCGCATGGGGAGCCTGCGGTTGTACACGAAGTAGGCCAGGGCCAGACCGGGCAGGCAGTAGATCGCCCAGGTGTGCAGGCCGAAGTGGTACAGGGTGAAGCTCATCGCCTCGTCGGCCGCGCCCACCGACTGCGGTGGCACATCGGCCCGGGGCGGATCCGCGTAGTGGCTGATCGGTTCGGCGGCGCCCCAGAACATCAGCACCACGCCCATGCCCGCCGCGAACAGCATGGCGAACCAGGACCGGTCGCCGTACTCCGGCCGCTGGTTCTGCCCGCCGAGTCGCACATGGCCGTAGCGGCCGATGGCCAGCCAGATCAGGAAGCCGAGGAAGGCGGTCACCCCGCCGATGTACAACCAGCCGAGATTGGTGATCAGCCAGTCCTTGGCGACCTGGAATCCATGGTTGACCTCGCGGGTGGCCAGGATGGTGACCAGCACGAAACCGACGGTGAGCGCGGCCGAGGTGAAGAAGATGACCGGGTCGGTCCGGAGGCCCAGACGTCTGCTCAGTTTTTCCAGCACCCCAGCACGGTAAGCACGGACTGCCCCATTCGGCCTAGCGAAACCGGTCCGATGAGAGCATCGCCGCTTCGGCGTGTAGGGCGTCAGGTTTCTGGGTAACGGCGTGCCCGAAGTTGACGATGTTCGGGGCTCGTTCCTCGCCGCGAACATCGTCAACTTCGGAGTCAGGCGCGGAGGCGGAGGCCTTTGGGGGTGGCCCGGAAACCGGCCTCGGTCAGGACCGTGGCGAGCTCGCTGGTCAGGGCGTGTTCACCGTCCGCCTTCTGCACGGACAGCTGGCCCAGCCAGCCCTGGTGGACCGCCTCGGCCAGCGCGGCGGCCGCGCTGCGCAGCGCGACCGGGTCCGCGTTGAACGACAGCAGCGAGCGGCCACCGCGTTCCACGTACAGCACCGGAACCCCGCCGACCAGCACGGTGAGCGCTCCGGCCTTGCGCCCTGGCCGGTGCTTCGTGTCGCCCACGGCGGCCGGCCAGTTCAGTGCCGCGCCGTACGGCTGCGCCGGGTCGGCCGCGGCCAGTACCACCGCATGGGGCTGGTCCGGCGGCGTGCTTTCGGCGCGCAGCCGATCCACGGCGCCCCGGATGGCGAACTGCGCCGCGCCCAAGCCGTCCACCACGTAGCCACGGACCACCTGGCCGGATTCCTCCATGGCCCGCAGTACCCGGTACACCCCGCTGAAGCCGCCGGTCACCCGCTCGGTGTCCAGCGCGCCCCGGGTCAGTACGCCGTGCCGTTCCAGGAAGGACTCGGCCCTGGCATGTGCCCGCCGGGTCGGTTCCGTCTCCCGCTCGGGCACCAGCGCCCAGCGACCGGACACCGTGGGCGGGCCGGTGCGGGAGGGCATCGCCGGTCGCCCGGCGCGCATCCGGGCATACCGGCCACGGGGCGCGCTGCGCCGGGGTTTGTGTGCCGCGCCCTTGCCGGAGACCACCGCGCGCAGTGGTGCCAGGGTGTCGTTGCCGACCAGGCCGGCCCACACCAGGTCCCACAGCGCGGCGACCACCGCCGGATCCTCGGGTGCCGGTTCCTCCTGGTCGAGCAGGAGTGCGCCCGCCCGGTCGGTGATCTGCCGGAAGAACAACGCGCCACCGTCCAATGTGGACAGCAGGGCGCGGTGCAACGGTGAATCCGGCCTCTCGGCCAGGGGATCGGGCAGCAGTAGATCGGCCACGTCGGTGGGGGCCAGGGCCACCCAGCCGTCGCCGGAGCCGATCGCCCCGCAGCCGGACCAGGTGACCTCGCCGGTCGCCGTCAGTTCGTCCAGCAACGCCGGCGAGTAGCCCGGCAGCCTGGCGGGCAGGATCAGCGATTCCAGGGCGCTGGCGGGAAGTGGTGCCCCGGCCAGCTGTTCCACCACGCCCAGCACGTCCTCCGGAGTCGGTGCCGTGGTGAACCGGCGCCTGCCACCGCGAGCGGACGAATCCCCGCCCTGTTGCTGCGAGATGCCGTGCCAGACGGGCAGGAACCGGCCCAAGGCGGCCTGGTCGACCGGTTCGACCTCGGCCCTGGTCGCGGCGAGCGAGGCACGGCGCAACCTGCGCAACACCTCGGATTCGCAGTATTCGACGCCCTTCGAGCCGGGCCGCAGTTCGCCGCGCACCAGACGGCCGGCCCCGGCCATCCGATCGAGCACCGCGGTCACCACGGCGATACCCAGACCGAACCGGGCGGCGGCCGCGGCGGCGGGGAAAGGTCCATGGGTGCGGGCGTAACGGGACAGCAGATCGCCGAGCGGATCGGCGACGATCTCGGTGAACGCCTCGGGCACGCCGACCGGCAGCGCCACCCCCAGCGCGTCACGCACTCGCCCCGCGTCCTCGATGCCCAGCCAGCGTTCCTCGCCGGCGATTCGCACCCGGATGGCCCGCCTGGCCGCCTCCAGTTCGCGCAGCCATTCGGGCCGTACCCCACGCTGTGCGGCTTCCGCCTCGGTGAGGTCGCCGAGGAAACGCAGCAGGTCGGCGGTGTCCTCGGCGTGCCGCGCCTGCCGGTCGGGCGCCAGCCGCTGCAGGTTCGCCTCGATCTCGGCCAGGATCTCCGGATCGAGGAGTTCCCGGATGGCCTCGCCACCGAGCAGTTCGGCCAGCAGCGCGGAGTCCAGGGACAGCGCCGCCGCCCGGCGCTCGGCCAGGGGCGTGTCCGCGTCGTAGAGGAACATGCCGACGTAGCCGAACAGCAGGCTGCGGGCGAACGGCGAGGCGCTGGGCGTCTCCACCTCGACGACCCGCACCGTGCGGGACCGCACCTCGGACATCAGCTCACGCAGGCCGCCCAGGTCGTACACGTCCTGCAGGCACTCCCGCATGGCCTCCAGGATCACCGGGAACTGCTCGTACTTCGCCGCCACCGAGAGCAGCTGTGCGGCCCGCTGCCGCTGCTGCCACAGCGGGCTGCGCCGTCGTGGGTCCCGCCGGGGCAGCAGCAGCGATCGGGCGGCGCACTCGCGGAACCGGGCGGCGAACAGCGCCGAGTTGCCCAGTTCGGCCACGACGATCTGTTCCACCTCCTCCGGGGACAGCAGCACGTCCTCGGCGGTGGGCAGCACATCGGCGCCGGATTCGTCGATGCCGTCCGGGATCCGCAGCACGATCCCGTCGTCGGAGTGCGCCGTGTGCACCTCGATGCCACGGTTCTCCCGCAGGCGTGCGGCGATCACCAGCGCCCAGGGCGCGTTCACCTGCGCGCCGAATGGCGAGTGCACCACCAGGCGCCAGTCGCCGAGCTCGTCGCGGAACCGTTCCACCAGGATCGTGCGGTCGTCGGGGAGGTGTTTGGTGGCGGCCTTCTGCTCGGCGAGGTAACCCAGCAGGTTGTCCACCGCCCAGGTGTCCAGCCCGGCGGCCGCCGCCCGCTCCCGTGCCCGTTTTGAGTCCAGTGTGGACAGTTCGCGGACGAATCTGCCGTGTGCCCGGCCCAGTTCCAGTGGCCTGCCCGGGGAATCGCCCTTCCAGAACGGCATCCGGGCCGGCTGGCCGGGTGCGGGGGTGACGATGACCCGGTCATGGGTGATGTCCTCCACCCGCCAGGCCGAGGTGCCCAGCAGGAAGGTGTCGCCGACCCGCGACTCGTAGACCATCTCCTCGTCCAGCTCGCCGACCCGGGACCCGGACCCGGAATCGGAGGCCGGCGTCATGACGGTGAACAGGCCGCGGTCCGGGATGGTGCCGCCCGACGTGACGGCCAGCCGTTGCGAGCCGGGCCTGCCGTGCAGTTCACCGGTGACCCGGTCCCAGGTGATCCGCGGCCGCAGCTCGCCGAAGTCCTCGCTGGGATAGCGCCCGGACAGCATGTCCAGCACCGCCTGGAGGGCCGACTCGGGCAGCGCGGCGAACGGCGCGGAGCGGCGGACCAGCGCGCCGAGCTCGGTGACCTGCCAGGGTTCGATGGCGGTCATCGCCACAATCTGCTGGGCCAGCACATCGAGGGGATTGCGCGGATACCGCACCGATTCGATCGCTCCGGCGGCCATCCGCTCGGCGACCACCGCGCAGGACACCAGGTCACCGCGGAACTTCGGGAACATCACCCCGCTGGAGACCGCGCCCACCTGGTGCCCGGCCCGGCCGACCCGTTGCAGCCCGGAGGCGACGGTGGGCGGTGCCTCCACCTGGATCACCAGGTCGACGGCGCCCATGTCGATGCCCAGCTCCAACGAGGAGGTGGCCACCACGCAGGGCAGCAGGCCGGTCTTGAGTTCCTCCTCGACCAGGGCGCGTTGCTCCTTGGACATCGAGCCGTGATGCGCCTTGGCGATCGTGGTCGTGGTTGTTCGGGCGGTGCCGGACTGGCCGACTGCTTGGGCGGGGAAGGGCTGAGGGGGAGCACTTTCCATGGAATCTGCAAAGGGCGCAGATTCCATGGAAAGTGCTTCTTCGTGGATTTCGTTCAGTTTTGCGGTGAGGCGCTCGGCCAGTCGCCGGGAGTTGGCGAACACGATCGTCGAGCGATGCTGCCCGACCAGTTCGTGGACGCGTTGCTCCACCGAGGGCCAGATGGAGTGCCGGGGCTGCGACCCCGCCGTCGGGCCCTCCAGTTCTCCGGTGGGCTCGCCCAGGTTGGACATGTCCTCGATGGGCACCTCGACCCGGACCTCGATGGTCTTGGCGATCGCCGGCTGCACCACCGTCACCGGCCTGCCGCCCGCGAGGAAGGCGCTGATCTCCTCGACCGGCCGCACGGTGGCGGACAGCCCGATGCGCTGGGCGGGCTGGGCCAGCAGCGCGTCGAGGCGTTCCAGTGACACGGCCAGGTGCGCGCCGCGTTTCCCGCCGGCCACTGCGTGCACCTCGTCGATGATCACCGTGCGCACCCCGGTCAACGACTCGCGGGCACTGGAGGTGAGCAGCAGGAACAGCGACTCGGGCGTGGTGACCAGCACGTCCGGCGGCGTACGCAGGAACCGGCGGCGCTCGTCGGCCGGGGTGTCTCCGGTGCGCATCCCGACGGTGATGTCCGGAGGCACGCTGTCCAGCCGGTGGGCCGCCTGCCGGATACCGGCCAGTGGGGCGCGCAGGTTCTTCTCCACGTCCACGGCGAGGGCCTTCATCGGCGACACATACAGCACCCGGCAGCGTTGCCGTGGCTGTTCCGGGATCGGTTCGACGGCCAGCCGGTCGAGGGCCCAGAGGAAGGCGGACAGGGTCTTACCGGAGCCGGTGGGCGCGATGACCAGCGAGTGCTCTCCCTGGGCGATCGCCCGCCAAGCCCCGTCCTGGGCGGCGGTGGGCGCGCCGAAGGCGCCCCGGAACCACGCGGCGGTGGCCGGGGAGAAGAGGTCGAGCACGTCGTCGGTCGGTGGCATGTGCCCATACTCGCCCATGACACCGACACTGTCGCCGCACAGGCGGTGGGCTGTGGACAACCTGCCGGGCTGTGGATGGCTCAGCGGGAATCGGACATGATCGTCATCTTGACTGACACCGAACGGGCCGCTTCCTAGCCTGGAGGTATGACGATCACTGGGGAACGCTGGGCACAGCCAGCGAGGTCGCGGACACTGCGATTGGGCGAGTACCGGCTGAGCTACGTCTACGACGGCGCCATCCAGCTACATCCGACGAGGTTCCTGGCCGGGCCCGCCGAGGGGGAGGTCGACGGAAAGCTGCTGGACGAGCAGGGCTATCTGGTGTGCACCGTCGGCGGGCTGCTCATCCAGCACGGTGACCGGGCGATGCTGGTGGACGCGGGTCAGGGACTCCACGCGCAGACCGCCCGGGACCAGGACATCGAGCAGCTGGGCTACTTCCACGGCGGCGGATTCCTAGGCAGCCTGGCCGCGCTGGGAGTGGCCGCCGGGGACATCGAATTGGTCGCGGTGACGCACCTGCACAGCGACCACATCGGCTGGATCGAGCACCTGCCGAACGCGCGGGTGGCCCTGGCCAAGCGGGAGGCGGACAGCGATCCGGACCGGGTGGCCCCGTTCGTGCACCGCACCACCTATGTCGCCGACGGCGAGGAGATCTTTCCCGGCGTCCGCGCCTGGCACACGATGGGCCACACGCCGGGGCACACCAGCTACATCCTGCAGAACGGCACCCACCGGCTGATCGCCTTCGGCGACGCCATGCACTCCTCCGCGCAGGTCGGCCGCCCGGAGTGGAGTTCCTTCGCGGAACACGACGGCGAGGCGTCCACCGACAACCGGAAGAAGATCATCGCGGAGCTGGAGCGGCCGGGGACCATCGGCTTCGGCGTGCACTTCGCCGATGTGCCCTTCGGCCGGGTCGTGCGCGGACAGTGGGAGCCGGTCGATCAGCTGTGAGCGATTACCCTGCACCGGTGTCGACTCTCGTGCTGCAGCTGGGGAAGCATCGCCTCAGCTACGTCTATGACGGCAGAGCTCAGATCAACGCGCGAGCCTGGTTCCCCGAGGCCGGCCACGACTGGCCGGAGGAGTACTTCCACGGCTCGGTCGGCGCGTTGCTGATCGAGCACGGCGACTCCGCCATGCTGATCGACGCGGGCCTCGGGCCTGTCGAGCACACCGACTGGAAGTACGGCGTGCTCACCGGCGGCGAGCTGCTGACCAGCCTGAACGCGCTCGGCCGGGAGCCGGAGGAGCTGGAGCTCATCGCGCTCACCCACCTGCACCTCGATCACATCGGCTGGGTGCCCGGCATCCCGCTGAGCCGGGTGCTGGTGTCGAAGAAGGACGTGGAGGCGCATCCGGAGAAGGTGGCCGGATTCGAGCACCGCTACGAGTACGTCGCCGAGGGGGAGCAGGTCTTTCCCGGGGTGAAGGCGGTGTCCTCGGCGGGTCACACGCCCGGCCACGTTAGCTACGTGATCACCGCAGGCGGCCACCGGGTCATCGCGTTCGGCGACATCATGCACGCACCGATCCAGATCGCCCACCCCGAGTGGGCGACCGCCCCGGACATGGATCCGGCGGCCGCCGTCGCCACCCGGCGGGCGTTGATCGAGGAGCTGAGCAAGCCGGACACCATCGGGTTCGGCGTGCATTTCACCGAGCCGTTCGGCCGGGTTGTGGACGGCGAATGGGCGCCGATCGCCCAGTGAGGCCGATTGGTCTGGACCATGCCGCCAAACAGCGGTGTGACCAGCATTTATGTGTGCCGCATCATAGTCGCTAATTCGGATGCCCACCCTGTACGGCACCCGCACTGGAGGCGACATGAGCACACAAGGCTTCCGCCGGATCGGCTTGGCGATCCTGGCCGTGACCCTGGCCGGCGCCACCGCGTTCGGCACCCAGTCCCTGCCGGTCTCCCCGGTCGCCGCGGACACCCCGGAGTTCACCGCCACCTTCAGCATCAACAAGGACTGGACGACCGGGTTCGACGGTGAGGTGACCATCGCGAACAACTCGGGCCGGTCGCTGCCCTCGTGGAAGGTCGAGTGGGACATGCCCGCCGACTCCGAGGTCAAGTCGGCGTGGGACACCACGATGACCAAGGCCGGCACCCACTACGTGTTCGACAGCCAGACCTGGGCCGCGCCCCTGGCCTCGGGTTCGACGGCGAAGTTCGGCCTCACCGGCACCAAGACCGCGACCTTCCCCGGCCCGCAGAACTGCGTGCTCAACGGCTTCCCGTGTACCGGCGCCGTCGACAAGGCCCCGCCGGCCGCGATCACCGGCCTGAAGGCGGCCAGGGTCACGCCGACCACGGTCACCCTGACCTGGCCCGCGGCCACCGACGATGTCGGGGTCACCGGGTATGACGTGTACCAGGGCGAGACCAAGGTGCAGTCCACCACCGGGCTGCTGTCCACGGTCACCGGGCTGGCCAGGAAGACCGGCTACGAGTTCACCGTGCTGGCCCGCGACCGCGCCGGCAAGAGCTCGGCCAGATCCAATGTCGTCGCGGTGACCACGCCGGACGGTGAGGACGTGCCGGGCAACCCGTTCGCCCTGCGAGTGGCGCCGTTCGTGGACATGGGCGCGTTCCCCACGCCCAGCCTTACCGCGATCGCCCACGACACCGGGCTGCGCGCGTTCACCCTGGCGTTCCTCACCTCGAACGCGTGCAAGGTGAACTGGTTCGGCGCCTACGACCCGGATCAGGGCTGGCAGAAGGAGGAGATCGACGCGCTGCGCTCCATGGGCGGCGAGATCAACGTGTCCTTCGGCGGGCTGGCGGGCACCGAACTCGCCCAGTCCTGCACCGACGTGAACGCCATCGCCCAGGAGTACACCGATGTGGTGAAGGCCTACGGGCTCAAGTACATCGACTTCGACATCGAGGGCGCCGCGGTGCCGGACAAGGTCTCGGTGGACCGGCGGTCTCAGGCCCTGGTCAAGGTGCAGAAGGACAACCCCGGGCTGCAGATCTCGCTGACCCTGCCGGTGATGCCCTACGGCCTGACCGCGGAGGGGAACTACATCCTCGCCTCGGCCAAGCAGTACGGGGTGAACATCGCGCTGGTCAACGGCATGACCATGGACTTCAACCAGGGCGTCGACAAGATGGGGGAGAAGACCACCCAGGCCGCGCAGGCACTGCACGACCAGATCAAGGCGGTCTGGACGGACAAGGCCGACACCCAGCTGTGGGGCATGGTCGGGGTGACCCCGATGATCGGCGAGAACGACGACAAGTCGATCTTCACCCTGGACGACGCGAAGCTGGTGACCGATTACGCGAACGCGCACCACCTCGGGCTGCTCGCCTTCTGGGAGCTCACCCGGGACCGGAACGCGTGCAAGGGGCAGCTGTTCAAGTGCACCAACATCGACCAGCAGGCCTTCGACTTCACGAAGCGGTTCCTGAACTTCTACGGCTGACGGGTCACTTGTCGCGGAACCGTTTGATGTTGAACACGATGGCGATCACGATCGCCGCGATGGACACGATCGCGACGAGGGTGGATCCGGTACCGCTCAGCTGCTCCATAGGTCCAGGTTAACCCGGGTGCTTCTGGTGGTCGGCGAAAGCGGCTTTGGAGGGGGAGACGGGTTGGGGCCCGCCGGTCTTTCCTGCCTGGCTGCCTGGTTCGGGGTGACTTGGTGTTGTCGGGGAGCCCGGTCGTGCCGGTTTCAGATGTTCGTCAGCGGCTCGGGTGACGGTCCGTGGCGATCATGACCCCGCTGTCCCAGTCAGGCGTGTTAAGTCCACTGTGGACCGAGCTGTTGTTCCTGGTTAAAGACGATTTCAAGCCCGGAAATCGTCTTTAACCAGGAACAACCCCACCCCGTTCACCCACAAGAACACCACCGGCCACCACAGCCCCACCAGTCACGCGAACTTCCGCACCAGAAGCCCGACAAGTGCCAAAAAGCCAGTCCGGCGTGCCCCCACCCAACAAGACGGCAGCAAAGACCCCGCCCCGAGCCCGTCTCCTCCTCCAAAGCCAGCCTTCGCCAACCACCAGAAGCACCCGAGCTAACCTGGAGGCGATGCGTACTACGGTGTTCCGGCGACTGATGGCCGAGGAGTTCGGCGCGGGTCGGGCGGAGATGATCGCCCGCGACCACGTGTTCGCCGATCTCGGTGGGCGGACGGTCGAGCAGGCCCTCGATGCCGGGCTGGAGCCCAAGCAGATCTGGCGCGTGGTGTGCGACCAGTTCGAGGTGCCCGCCGACCGCCGCTGATCAGACGGGGTGCCCGCCCTTGTCCATGTCGCGCCGCTGGTCGACGCCCGAGCGCTGACCGGGCAGTTCCGCGTCCCGCCGGTAGGCCTCCGCACGCTCGTGCCGGGCGCGTTCCTCGGCGTCCCGCAGCACCATGCGCTCCTGCTCCGGTGAGGCCTCGCCCTCGGCCATGGCGTGCTCGGCCTCGGCCAGGGGCTCCAGCTCCTCGATCCGGTGCTGGATGCGGTCCTCGGTCGCGGAGTCCAGCTCCTCGCTCTTGGGTTCCCGGCCGTAGGTCCCGACGAACAGCAGTGCCAGTCCGGCCGCGAAGCTGAACAGCACGTTCGGCATGCGGAAGGCGAAGACGTTCCACTGGGTGTTCATCAGGATCAGGTTGAGCAGCCCGGACAGCAGGAACAGCCCGCCGAGCAGATACACCGTGCCGGTCGGCATGATCGCGGCGATCGCGGAGATCACCAGCAGGCCGCCGACCACCACGGACAGACAGGCCAGGGCGCCGTTCGTGGACAGGCCCCACACGGTCGCGCCGTCGGATGTGAACAGGGGCGCGCCCTTGCCGATCCCGAGGAATCCGAACACGGCGAGTGCGGCTCCGAAGAGCGCGACGACCACGCGATAGTTCCTGCGCAGCGGGCGCTCCGACCCCAGGTAGCGGTCGACTCCGGATGAAGTCATCCTCCCACCTCCTTGTTTCTGAGGTGCCCTCCAGTTTCCGCCGCCAAACACCGGCCCGCCGGATGAAACGGCGTGTCGATTTTTCTCTCGAACGAGTGTTCGGCTAGGGTGTTGTCCACAACGAGCCCGGAAATCCACAGCTCCGTGGCCCGTCGCCGAAATTGTCGGTGGGCAGGCCTAGAGTCGGCGCCGTCGACATCGACGATCGACACCCCTACGGCCGGCAGTCCGGCCTTACTTCCACCGAGGTGAACTTCCCAATGCCACAAGCGCCCGACAGGGAGAAGGCACTCGAGCTGGCCCTGGCTCAGATCGACAAGAGCTTCGGCAAGGGCTCAGTGATGCGGCTCGGCGAGAACCCGCGCCCGCCGATCGAGGTCATCCCGACCGGCTCGATCGCGCTGGACGTCGCGCTCGGTATCGGCGGCCTGCCCCGCGGCCGGGTCGTCGAAATCTACGGTCCGGAAAGCTCCGGTAAGACCACGCTGACCCTGCACGCGGTGGCCAACGCGCAGCGTCTGGGAGGCCTCGCCGCCTTCATCGACGCCGAGCACGCGCTGGACCCGGACTACGCCAAGGCCCTCGGCGTGGACACCGACA
Organism: Pseudonocardiaceae bacterium YIM PH 21723; assembly: GCA_003600225.1. Lineage (GTDB taxonomy): Bacteria > Actinomycetota > Actinomycetes > Mycobacteriales > Pseudonocardiaceae > QZFT01. The sequence goes on along the minus strand of QZFT01000030.1, from coordinate 67,216 downwards.
ACCTGCTGGTCTCCCAGCCGGACACCGGTGAGCAGGCCCTGGAGATCGCGGACATGCTGATCCGCTCCGGTGCGCTCGACATCCTGGTCATCGACTCGGTGGCGGCCCTGGTGCCGCGCGCCGAGATCGAGGGCGAGATGGGTGACAGCCACGTCGGTCTGCAGGCCCGGCTGATGAGCCAGGCGCTGCGCAAGCTCACCGGCGCGCTGAGTAACTCGGGCACCACGGCGATCTTCATCAACCAGCTGCGCGAGAAGGTCGGCGTCATGTTCGGCTCGCCGGAGACCACCACCGGTGGTAAGGCGCTGAAGTTCTACGCCTCCGTGCGCCTGGACATCCGTCGCATCGAGACGCTGAAGGACGGCACCGATGCCGTGGGTAACCGCACCCGCGTCAAGGTGGTCAAGAACAAGGTGAGCCCGCCGTTCAAGCAGGCCGAGTTCGACATCCTCTACGGCATCGGCATCAGCCGGGAGGGCTCGCTCATCGACATGGGCGTGGAGCACGGCATGGTCCGCAAGTCCGGTGCTTGGTACACCTACGAGGGTGACCAGCTGGGCCAGGGCAAGGAGAAGGCCCGCCAGTTCCTCAAGGAGAACCCGGACGTGGCCAACGAGATCGAGAAGCGGATCAAGGAGAAGGTGGGCATCGGCGCCAAGCTGGACGCCGACGACACGGCCGCCGCCACGCCGACCGAGTTCTAGGAAGAATTTCCATGGAAAGAGTTTCTATAGAAAGTGCGCCCTTTGCACTTTCTATAGAAACTGCTCCCCTTCTATCGAAATTGCTCTCCTTCGTAGTCCAATCAGGGAGCTCTCTGTGGACGACGCAGTGACGCGGCCGAGTACCGGTGCGGAGTCCCCGCACCAGTACCGGCTGCGTACCGAGCCCGACTACCGGGCCAAGGACATCGCGCTGCGCCAGCTGGCCGTGAAGCCACGCACCCGTGCGGAGCTGGAGCAGGCGTTGTCCCGCAAGGAGGTCGAGCCGGACGTCGCCGCCCGGGTCCTCGACAAGCTCGAAGCGGCCGGCCTGATCAACGATGCCGAGTTCGCCGACAGCTGGGTACGGCAGCGGCACGCCTACTCCGGCCTGGGTTCCCGGGCGCTGAAGTACGAGCTCCGGCGCAAGGGTGTCGCGGACGAGGTCATCACCGAGGCGGTGTCCGATGTGGACGCCGAGGCCGAGGAAGAGCGCGCGATCGAACTGGTGCGCAAGAAGATGCGCAGCATGCGCGGACTGGACAGCACCACCCAGATCCGCCGTCTGGTCGGCATGCTGGCCCGCAAGGGCTACGCGGAGGGAATGGCCTACCGCGTGGTCCGGAGCGAGCTCAAGGCCGCCGACGAGGACACCGAGCCCCTGGGCTGAAGGTGGCCCTCAGGGCCGCCGTCCTTTGCGGATGGACACAGTGGACAGTGACCGATGACCGGTCCGGCGCCCCCAGGCCAGTCGCCCAGCGACGGCTCCGCCCTCGATGACCACGACGGATCGCCATCCCTTTGGGGTGTCGCAGTGGTTGTGACCAGGGGGGTCCGGCGGTAGCGTCATGATCGACCTACTCGCGGGTAGCCGGAGGGCGTGCCGATGACGAACCTGTTGATCTACGGCGCCAACGGTTATACCGGGGAACTGGTCGCCAGGGAGGCGGTACGCCGCGGCCTGCGCCCGATCCTGGCCGGTCGCAGCGGTGCCAAGGTGGTGCCGCTCGCCGCCGAACTCGGCCTGGAGCACCGGGTGTTCACCCTGGACCGCATCGCGATCGTCGCCGAGCACCTGGGCGGCGTGGACATCGTGCTGCACTGCGCGGGGCCGTTCTCCGCGACCAGCGCGCCGATGATCGAGGGCTGCCTGCGGGCCGGCGCGCACTACCTGGACGTGTCCGGCGAGATCGATGTGTTCGAGCACGCCTACGCCAACCACCAGCGGGCCGCCGAGCACGGTGTTGTGCTGTGTCCCGGCGTCGGCTTCGACGTCATTCCCACCGACTGCGTCGCCGTCGCGGTGGCCAGGGCACTGCCCGATGCCGTATCCCTGGCGGTCGGCTTCGACACCGACACCAGCCTGTCCAAGGGCACGGCCAAGACGGCACTGGAAGCCGCCCCCCATGGCGGCCGGATCCGCCGGGACGGGGACCTCGTGTCCGTGCCGCACGCGTGGCGCACCCGCACCATCGACTTCGGCGCCGGTCCCCGGACCGCGATGACCGTCCCGATGCCGGATGTCAGCAGCGCCTATCGCAGCACCGGAATCCCCACGGTGGAGAACTACATCGCCGCCCCGTCCCTGGTGATCCAGGGCGCCAAGCTGGGCCGCTACGGTGCGGGCCTGTTGCGCGTCCCGCTGGTGCGGAAGTTCGCCGCCGCGGCGGTGGAACGGTTCGTCGCCGGGCCCGATGAGCAGGAACGCGCCACGCGAACCGTCCGGATCTGGGCCGAGGCCACCGGCGCCGACGGCACGGTGAAGACCGCCCGGCTGACCACCGGCAGCGTGTACGAGGTCACCGTGCACGGCGCACTGGCCATCGTCGAGCACCTGGCGGACACCACACCGGAGCCGGGTGCGCACACCCCGGCCACGCTGTGCGGCCCGGACCTGGTGACCGGCCTGCCCGGCAGTTCCGGGATCACCATTACCTAGAGTTCGGTCATGCCGACCTTCGAGATCAGCACGGCCATCGCGGCCCCGCCGCAGGTCGTCTTCGACCTCTCCCTGGATGTCGGGGCGCACACCGCGTCGATGGCCGGCTCCGGTGAACGGATCGTGGCCGGGGTGCACTCGGGACGGATGGTGCTCGGCGACACGGTGACCTGGCAGGCCCGGCATTTCGGCGTGCGCTGGCGGATGACCGTGCTGATCAGTGCCTGTGACGCGCCGGACCACTTCGTCGACGAACAGGTCACCGGCCCGTTCCGGCGCTGGCGGCACGCCCACCACTTCGCGCCCGACGGGCGTGGCGGCACCGTGATGCGGGATGTGATCGAGTACGCAGCGCCGCTCGGACCGCTGGGGATGATCGCCGAACGCGTCGCGTTGAACCGCTATCTGCCCCGGCTCATCCGGGAACGCAACCGGCATCTGCGGACTGCCGCTGAGAGGTAGATCTGAATTCCGTTGCCCGCTACCGGAATTCTGTCCTGTTTTGTCAGTGGATCTCCGATTAACGTCGATCTTCGCCGGTCGCCGTCGATTGGAGCGCGCTTCGATGACCCCTCGTCCGCTGTCCGCCGCAGAGACCTTTGACACCATCGGCATCCGCTATCAGCAGGGCTACAGCCACCTGCCCGAACAGCTGGCCGCCATCGACTGGTTGCTGGACCGGCTGCCCGCTGCCGCCACGGTGCTGGACATCGGCTCCGGGACCGGCAAGCCGACCGCGGAGCTGCTGGCGGCGGCCGGGCACCGCGTCACCGGCTGCGATGTCTCGCCCACGATGGTCGACCTGGCCAGGCAACAGGTGCCCTCGGCGCGCTTCGACCGGGCCGATGTGCGCGAACTGCCCGACATCCCCGGGCGGTGGGACGCGATCACCGCGTTCTTCCCGCTGATGCAGATGTCCCACGCGGATCTGGACAACACGGTGACCCGGATCGCCGGCTGGCTGAAACCGGGCGGCTACTTCGTCTTCTGCACGGTGCCGTTCGCCGGCGAACTGGAGGACGCCATCTACCTGGGCCTGCCGGTCCAGGCCAGCAGTTACTCGAAGGACGAGTTCCTGCGGCTGTTCGCCCGGGCCGGTCTGACCGTGCTGCACGCCCAGGAGAGCACCTTCCAACCGGACCTGGCCGAGGCGACGCCGGAGCGGCACCTGTTCGTGTACGCGACCAGGGACCTTCGGCCCTGAACGGATCGTGGCTTCTTCTCTACCGTGGATGGGGAAGGGGGAGCACATGACGCAACGCAAACCCGCCGGGATGAAGTTCGGCAGCTGGGTCGACCAGCAGATCGAGCAGGCGCACCGGGACGGCGAGTTCGATGACCTGCCCGGCGCGGGCAAGCCGCTGCGGGACGCCGGGCAGCCCGTGCAGGAGGACTGGTGGCTGCGCGAGTACCTGACGCGTGAGCAGCTGGACGGTATTCACCTGCTGCCGCCCGGCCTGCAGCTGCGTAAGGAGTCCGCGGACCTGCCGGCGAAGGCCGCCAAGCTGCACACCGAGCAGGCCGTGCGGGATCTGGTGGACGAGCTGAACAAGCGGATCAGGGACTACACGCTGGTGCCGACCGGGCCGTCGATGTACGTGCCGCCGGTGGACGTGGAGGAGATCCTCGCCGGCTGGACCGCCCAGCGGGCCGGTCGGTTCGCCGAGGCGCGGCCGCAGCCAGAACCGGTCAGGCCCACGCGGTGGTGGCAGCGCCGGAAGCAGTGAATGCTTAAGGCATGAACAACAACGTGGATGTGGTGGTCATCGGGCTGGGGCCCGGTGGCGAGGACCTGGCGACCCGGCTGGCCAAGGCCGGCCGCAGCGTCGTCGCGGTCGAGGGGCGCCTGGTCGGCGGCGAATGTCCGTACTACGGCTGTGTGCCGACCAAGATGATGATCCGGGCCGCCCAGGTGCTGGCCGAGGGCAGGCGGATCGACGGCCTCGCCGGATCCGCCGAGGTGCGTCCCGACTGGACGACCGTCGCCACCCGCATCCGGCAGGAGGCCACCGACAACTGGAACGACCAGGTGGCCGTCGACCGGCTGGAGAAGGCGGGCGTCCGCTTCGTCCGCGGCTGGGGCAAGATCACCGCTCCCGGACAGGTCACCGTGTCCACCCCCGACGGTGAGCAGGTGTTCCAGGCGAGCAGGGGCATCGCGGTCAACCCCGGTACCGCGCCCGCCGTGCCCGGCCTGGAGGGCCTGGCGGACACCCCGTTCTGGACCAACCGGGACGCCGTGGCCACCGAGGAGGTCCCGGCCTCGCTGATCGTGCTCGGCGGCGGACCCATCGGCGCGGAGTTCGCCCAGGTCTTCGCCCGGTTCGGTGCGCAGGTCACCGTGGTGCAGTCCGCCGACCGGCTGCTGCCCAGGGACGAGCCGGAGGCCGGTGCGCTGCTGGCCGAGGTGTTCACCGCCGAGGGCATCACCGTGCGCACCGGTGCCCGGGCGCAGCGGGTGGTCTACAACCCGGGCGAGTTCACCCTGCACATGTCCGACGGCGCCGAGCTGCGCGCGCAGCAGCTGCTGGTCGCCGCCGGGCGCAAGGTCGACCTGGCCGGGCTGGGCGTCGGCGCCTTCGGACTCGACGAGTCCGCGCGGACCATTCCGGTCGACGATCGGATGCGGGCCGCCGACGGGCTGTGGGCGATCGGCGATATCGCCGGTGAGGGCGCGTTCACCCACGTGTCCATGTACCAGGCGCGGATCGCGGCGAACGACATCCTGGGTGTCGACGGGGAACCGGCGAACTACCGGGCGCTGCCCTGGGTGACCTTCACCGAACCCGAGGTCGGCGCGGTCGGGCTCACCGAGCAGGCCGCGCGGGACAAGGGGATCCGGGTGCGCACCGGCATCACCCAGGTTCCGTCCTCCACCCGGGGCTGGATCCACAAGGGGGAGGGCTTCATCAAACTGGTCGAGGACGCCGATCGCGGCGTGCTGATCGGGGCCACCTCGGCCGGACCGGTGGGCGGCGAGGTGCTCGGCGCGCTGGCCGTCGCGGTGCAGGGCGAGGTTCCGGTCGCCACGCTCAGCGAGATGATCTGGGCCTATCCGACGTTCCACCGGGCCATTGGTGAAGCGGTCAACGACCTCACCAAGCAGTAGCGGACCCGACACGGTGACATAAATAGGTTTAGCTCCAGTGGGGGACAGCCGTACAGTCTCGTGATGGAAGCCAGAGTCAAACACATCATCTGGGACTGGAACGGCACCCTGCTGGATGACAACCACGCAGTGATCCAAGCCGTGAACGCGGTCTGTGCACACTTCAAGCGGGGCACGATCACCCACGCCGAATGGCAGGAGATCTACACCCGGCCGGTCTCCGTCAGCTACTCCACGCTGCTGGGCACCGAGCTCACCGTCGCCGACTGGGCGAACGTGGACCGGCTCTATCACCAGGCGTATCGCGCGTTGCTGCACACCTGTGGTCTGCAGCGCGGCGCCGATTCCGCCCTCCAGGGCTGGCGGAACGCCGGCGGCAGTCAGTCGCTGCTGTCGATGTTCTTCCACACCGAACTGCTCCCGCTGGTCACCCAGCTGGGCATCGCCGACCTGTTCGCCCGGATCGACGGCCTACGGGAACAGACCGGGGGCGACACCAAGGTCGAGTACCTGCGCAGGCACCTCGCCGACCTCGGCAAGCAGCCGGACGAGGTGGTGCTGATCGGGGACATCACCGACGACGCCGAAGCCGCCGCCCAGCTGGGCGTCGACTGCGTGCTGGTGAGCGTGGGGGCCATGACCCGCCGCAGGCTGCAGACCACCGGGGCACCGGTCGTCGACTCGGTGCCGGAGGCCCTGGATCTGCTGAGGGCGGCCTGACCAGGCACAATAGCCGGAATGCTGACCTTCACCGAAGACGATCTCCGTGAACTCGCGGGCGACGAGCAGTTCGATCGCGGACTCGGCCTGATCGACCGGGTACGCGATGCCCGTGAGCTGGACGACGGCCAGGTCGTGGCCGTCATGGACGACGGCGAGCCCCGCGAGACCTCCCTCGACGTGGACACCATGGAATCCGGGTGTTCCTGCGCGGAGACGTTCTGCGCGCACGCCGTCGCCCTGGGCCTGTGGCTGTTGCAGATGGACGACGCCCCCGAGGCGTTGCGGCCCTACCTGCTCGGCCTCGACCGGGAGACCCTCGCGGACCTGCTGGTCGAGCAGGCGAAGGCCGACCCCGGGCTGCTGCAACTGCTGTCGTTGATGGCGGTCAAGGCGAGCGGCGATTCGATCGACACCGAGGCCGCGTTGCGTGGGATCGAGAACCTCCAGCTGGATGAGGACCTGGCCGCCGGCGACGCCGAGGACTACCTCGGCGAGGCCGGCCAGGTGGTGGAGAGCCTGCGCCAGCTGGTCGCGGCCGGCTTCGAGGACGAGGCGATCCCGCTGGTCAAGCGGGCTGTGGAGGTCCTCGACGGCAGCCTCGGGTTCCTGCCGGACGATATCGAGGATGCCGACGAGTGCCTCACCGCGGCGACGACCCTGTACGCCCGGCTCGTCACCGGATCCTGATCACCAGGGGATTTCGCCGTCGTCGTTGAAGAACCGGCCGGTCGGGCCGTCGTCGGGCAGGGTGGCCAGCTTGATCGCGATGGCCGCGCCCTGTTCCGGGGTCCGGGTGCCCCGGTGCCCGTTGAGGTCGGTGGCGACGAGGCCCGGGCAGGCCAGGTTGATCAGGATGTTCGTGTCCGCCAGTTCCTTGGCGAACTGCACGGTCACCGCGTTCAGCATCGATTTCGACGGCGAGTAGGCGGCATTGATCGGGCCGGTCCGCGCGGGGTCGTTCGTCGAGCTCTGCTCGGTGAGTGAGCCGGTGCCGCTGGACATGTTCACGATCCGCGGCGCGGCCGAGTTCCGCAGGAGCGGCAGTGCCGCGTTGGTGACCCGCAGGGCGCCGAGCACGTTGGTGTTCACCACCTCCAGGAGCACGGCCGGGTCGACCGTGGTCGGTTCCTGCGGCAGGGTTCCGGTGATCCCGGCGTTGTTGATCAGCACGTCCAGCTTGTCGATCGAGGCGACCGCTGCCGCGACGCTCGCGTCGTCGGAGACGTCGATGCGGACGCCGAACGCGTCCACGCCCTCGGCCTGCAGCTTCGACACGGCCTCCGCCAGCCGCTGCGGGTCCCGCGCGCCGACGCCGACCTTCCAGCCCAGTGCCCCCAGACCGGCCGCGATCGCGTAGCCGATCCCCTTGTTCGCGCCGGTGACCAGCGCGACCTTCTGTTCTGTCATGACTCCAGCCTGGCGGTGGATCGAGATCAACGCCAACACCGATCGGGTGCCCATTGATACCGCTGAGGTATTAATCTGGACCTCGTGGAAACCCGGGAGCTCCGGTACTTCGTCGCGGTGGCCGAGGAACTGCACTTCGGCCGGGCCGCGCTGCGCCTCGGCATGGCGCAGCCACCGCTGTCCAGGGCGATCAGCCTCCTGGAACGCCGCCTCGGGGTGACGCTGCTGGAGCGCACCAGCCGCGCGGTCGCGCTCACCGAGGCCGGCGCGGTGCTGCTCCGGGAAGCCCGGGCCGCGCTGGAGGCGGTCGAGGCCGCCGAGCGCCGCACCCGTCGCGCCGGGCAGCCGAGGCCGGGGATCGTGCTCGCCGTGAAGGCCGGGGCATCCAGCGAGCTGCTGGCCAAGCTGCTGGCCGCCTACGAGGCCGAGCCGGGGGCCGTGCCGGTCGAGGTATTGCTCAGTGGCATCGGTGAGGTGGAGCGGTTGCTGCGCGACGGCCGGGCCGATGTGGCCCTGCTGCATCGGCCGTTCAACTCGGTGACCGGGTTGGACTTCGAAGACCTTGTCACCGAGAGCCAGGTGCTGATCCTCCCCGCCGGGCACCCGCTGACCGGCCGCGATCACGTGCGTCATGACGAGCCCATCGATCTGCCTCCGCCGCGCATGATGCGGTCGGACGGCAGCTACCCGGACGGTCCCGGCCCGCAGGTGCGGGATCATGCTCAGCTTTTCCAGCTGATCGCCCTCGGTCGCACCTACCACCTCGCGCCCGACTCGGCCCGTGCCCAACTGCGTGAGGACGTGACCGCGGTGCCGGTGATCGGCGCCCCTGAGATCACCACGGTCATCGCGTGGCCCCCGCACTCCCGCTCCAAGGCGGTCGCCGACCTCGTCCGGACCGCCTGCCGCAGCTGACCCGTTCCGACTGAATGTGGCTTCCGTTCGGTCTATCCGACCGCGAGCCACATTCACCGTCCTCTACCGAAGTAAGGCCACATTCAGCCGCTTCGAGGCGGTCGCCGGCCCAGCCGTATCTGGACCGATCTGGCCGGGCGATATCGCATCGGTGCGATCACACCACCCTATAGCTCGACAAGCAATATGTGATCCACACTACTGTCGATCGGCGTGTGCCCCTTGTCACAAAGGGATCCTGCGGGCAGAGTCTGCGAGTACACCGGGGATCTCTCCCGGTACCGGCAGAACAAGGGAGCGCGGGATGTCGTCCACCACCGAACTTGCCGCCCTTCAGCGAGCGCTGAACGATCTTCACCAGTGTGTTGGCGCACTACGCGTCCGATATGGGGACGCCGCGGCCGTGCGCCGCATCGCCAACGCTGTCGAGCGGTTGGGCATCGATGTCGATGAGTTCACCGCGACCCCGCAGCCCCCGAGTCCGCGTACCGGCGAGGAGCACGACATGGTGCTCGTATCCGATACCCCCTATGACCCAGAGCTATGGCGGGGTGCGGATGACGAGGGCGTCGGCGGATACCGGCGACACCAGCACTGACCCGAACCGACTCAGCGCAGAGGATTCGATGACTGTTACACCTGGCGCGCCCGGGAGGGCGCGCATCGAGGCGCGCACGCTGCGCACCGACCGGTGGTGGCTGGCCCCGCTCGTCACCTTCACCGGACTGATGATCTTCATCATCTACGGCACGGTGCGCGCGTTTCAGAACGCGAACTACTGGGTGCCGCAGTACCACTACCTGGCGCCGTTCTACTCGCCGTGCCTCTCGGCGGTGTGTGAGCCGGGCTCCAGCCACTTCGGTCAGTGGTTCCCCGATCTGGGGCCGCTGGTCACCCCGCCGCTGTTCGTGCTGCCGTTCGTCCTCGGCTTCCGGCTGACCTGCTACTACTACCGCAAGGCCTACTACCGGGCGTTCTGGTTGTCGCCGCCCGCCTGCGCCGTCGCCGAGCCGCACGCGAAGTACTCCGGTGAGACGCGGTTCCCGCTGATCATGCAGAACATCCACCGGTACTTCTTCTACGCCGCGATCCCGGTGGCCCTCGTGCTCACCTGGGACACCGTCATCGCCTTCCACGGCAAGGACGGCGGCTTCGGCATCGGCCTCGGCACGCTGATCATGGTGGTCAACGTCTCGTTGATCTGGGCGTACACCGTCTCCTGTCACTCCTGCCGCCACATCATGGGCGGCAAGCTGACGCACTTCTCGAAACACCCGGTGCGCTACTGGCTGTGGCAGCAGGTCAGCAAGTTCAACGGCAAGCACATGCAGCTGGCCTGGGCATCGCTGATCTCGGTGGGTCTGACCGACCTCTATGTGTCACTGGTCGCCGGCGGCGCCATCAGTGACCTGCGGATCTTCAACTGACAACTGGATAGGGACGATGACTGAGATCGAGCGTCACAACTACGACGTCGTGGTGATCGGTGCTGGGGGCGCCGGTCTGCGGGCCGCGATCGAGGCCAGGGAACAGGGCAAGCGCACCGCGATCATCTGCAAGTCACTGTTCGGCAAGGCGCACACCGTGATGGCCGAGGGCGGTATCGCCGCGGCCATGGGCAACGTCAACTCCGGCGACAACTGGCAGGTCCACTTCCGGGACACCATGCGTGGCGGCAAGTTCCTGAACAACTGGCGGATGGCCGAGCTGCACGCCAAGGAGGCCCCGGAGCGGGTTTGGGAACTGGAGACCTACGGCGCGCTGTTCGACCGCACCAAGGACGGCCGGATCAGCCAGCGCAACTTCGGCGGCCACGAGTACCCGCGGCTGGCGCACGTCGGCGACCGGACCGGCTTGGAACTGATCCGCACGCTGCAGCAGAAGATCGTCTCGTTGCAGCAGGAGGACTACAAGGCCACCGGTGACTACGAGGCCAATATCAAGGTCTTCCAGGAACTCACCATCACCGAGCTGGTCAAGGCCGGCGACCGGATCGCCGGCGCCTTCGGCTACTGGCGCGAATCCGGCCGGTTCGTGGTGTTCGAGACCCCGGCCGTCGTGCTGGCGACCGGCGGCATCGGCAAGTCCTTCAAGGTCACCTCGAACTCTTGGGAGTACACCGGCGACGGGCACGCCCTGGCGCTGCGCGCGGGTGCCGCGCTGATCAACATGGAGTTCATCCAGTTCCACCCGACCGGCATGGTCTGGCCGCCCTCGGTGAAGGGCATCCTGGTCACCGAGTCGGTGCGCGGCGACGGCGGTGTGCTGCGGAACTCCGAGGGCAAGCGGTTCATGTTCGAGTACATCCCGGACGTGTTCAAAGAGAAGTACGCGACCACCGAGGAAGAGGGCGACCGCTGGTACACCGACCCGGACAACAACCGGCGCCCGCCGGAACTGCTGCCCAGGGACGAGGTCGCCCGGTCGATCAACTCCGAGGTCAAGGCCGGCCGGGGCACCCCGCACGGCGGCGTCTTCCTGGACGTGTCCACCCGGTTGCCCGCCGAGGAGATCAAGCGGCGGCTGCCGTCCATGCACCACCAGTTCAAGGAACTGGCCGACGTGGACATCACCGCCGAGCCGATGGAGGTCGGCCCGACCTGCCACTACGTCATGGGTGGCATCGAGGTCGACCCGGACACCGGCCAGTCGGCCGTACCCGGCCTGTTCGCCGCGGGGGAGTGCTCCGGCGGCATGCACGGCTCCAACCGCCTCGGCGGCAACTCGCTGTCCGACCTGCTGGTCTTCGGCCGCCGGGCCGGGCTCGGCGCCGCCGGGTACGTGGACTCTCTCACCGGTCCGCGTCCGCTGGTGACCGAGGCCCAGGTTTCCCAGGCGTCGAAGGACGCCTTGGCGCCGTTCGAGGGCAGCGGGGAGAACCCGTACACCATCCACACCGAGCTGCAGCAGGTGATGAACGACCTGGTCGGCATCATCCGCACCGGCGAGGAGATGAAGCTCGCGCTGAAGAAGCTGGACGAGCTCCGGCAGCGAGCCAACCACATCGCGGTGGAGGGTCACCGGCAGTTCAACCCCGGCTGGCACCTGGCGATCGACCTGCGGAACATGCTGTGGATCAGCGAGTGCGTGGCCAGGGCGGCGCTGGAGCGGACCGAGAGCCGGGGCGGGCACACCCGCGACGACTTCCCGGGGATGGACGCGGGCTGGCGCAGCACGCTGCTGGTCTGCACGACCAGCGATGAGGGCATCGACGTGCGCAGGCAGGACCAGATCCCGCTGCGCGCCGATCTGCTCGACCTGTTCGAGAAGGACGAGCTCGGAAAGTACTTCGTCTCCGAGGAGCTGTCCGCTCATCGCGCGGAAGGGACGGCCTGATCATGGGATACAAGGCGAGTTTCAAGGTCTGGCGCGGGGACGACAAGGACGGTGGGCTGCACGACTTCCTCGTCGAGGTGAACGAGGGCGAGGTCGTGCTGGACATCATCCACCGGTTGCAGGCCACGCAGGCCCCGGACCTGGCGGTGCGGTGGAACTGCAAGGCCGGCAAGTGCGGCTCGTGTTCGGCGGAGATCAACGGGCGGCCGCGGCTGCTGTGCATGACCCGGATGTCCACCTTCACCGAGGACGAGACGATCACCGTCACGCCGATGCGCACGTTCCCGGTGATCAAGGACCTGGTCACCGACGTGTCCTTCAACTACCAGAAGGCGCGGGAGATCCCGTCCTTCGCGCCGCCGCCCGGCGTGCAGCCGGGGGACTACCGGATGCAGCAGGTGGACGTCGAGCGCTCGCAGGAGTTCCGCAAGTGCATCGAGTGCTTCCTGTGCCAGAACACCTGTCACGTGGTGCGTGACCACGAGGAGAACAAGCAGAACTTCGCCGGTCCCCGGTTCCTCATGCGGGTGGCCGAACTGGAGATGCATCCCCTCGACGCCGAGGACCGGGTGTCCGCCGCCCAGGAGGCGCACGGCCTGGGCATGTGCAACATCACCAAGTGCTGCACCGAGGTCTGCCCGGAACACATCAAGATCACCGACAACGCGTTGATCCCGTTGAAGGAGCGCGTGGCCGACCGCAAGTACGACCCGCTGTTCGCGGTGGCCTCGCTGTTCCGCCGCAAGCGCTGATGTCTGGTTCCGAAGTTGGCGATGTTCGGGCGAGGAACGAGACCGAACATCGCCGACTTCGGGTACTGCGTTGGTTTCTTGCTCAACCTATATTTGGTCTATACCTTTGAAAGCCGCCCCCGCCCCCCTGCTCGGAGGTTGCTGTGAAGAGAACCCTGCTACTCGGCCTGGTCGCGGGCCTGGCCCTCCTCGGACCGCCGGCCATCGCCAGCATCGAGTCGATCGCGCTCCCGACGGTCGAGCGTGCGGTCACCGACATCGTTCCCGCCCCGGTCGAAGCGAAGGCCGCCGCGGAACCGTTCCTGCTGACCCCCGGCACGGTGATCTGTGCCGACAAGGAGTCCCTGGAGGTCGCCCAGTACCTCCAGGCACTGCTGAAGCCCGCCACCGGCTACCCGCTCCCGGTGCATTCCAGCGCCGAGGAGCGGGGTGGCAAGGCCATCGAGCTCTTCCTGATCAAGGACGGCAAGCTCGGCGCCGAGGGCTACCGCCTGGAGGTCCATCCGGAGGGTGTCCGGATCCGGGCGACCACCACCGACGGCCTGTTCTCCGGTGTCCAGTCGTTGCGCCAGCTGTTCCCGGCGGCCATCGAGTCGAAGACCGTGCAGACCCGGGAGTGGCCGGTCGCCGGTGGAACCGTCGTCGACTTCCCGCGCTTCGGTCACCGCAGCGCGATGCTGGACGTGGCCCGGCACTTCTTCACCCCGGACCAGGTCAAGCTGTACATCGACCAGATCGCCCAGTACAAGATCAACACCCTGCATCTGCACCTGACCGACGACCAGGGCTGGCGGATCGAGATCAAGAGCTGGCCGAAGCTCGCCACCATCGGCGGGCAGACCGCCGTCGGCGGTGACCCGGGTGGCTACTACACCCAGGAGCAGTACAGGGACATCGTCGCGTACGCCGCCTCCCGGCACATCGACATCGTCCCCGAGGTCGACATGCCCGGGCACACCAACGCCGCCCAGCACAGCTACGCCGAGCTCAACTGCGACGGCGTGGCCGTGCCGCCGCGCACCGACATCGAGGTCGGCTACAGCTCGCTGTGCATCGGCCTGCCGATCACCTACACGTTCGTCGAGGACGTGATCCGTGAACTGTCCGCGCTGACCCCCGGCAGGTACCTGCACATCGGTGGCGACGAGGCGCACTCCACCAAGCCGGAGGACTACCAGGCCTTCCAGGACAAGGTGCAGCCCCTGGCGGCCAAGTACGGCAAGGAGTTCATCGGCTGGCACGAGATCGCCAAGGCCACGCCGCCGGTCACCGCCGTGCCGCAGTTCTGGGGCACCAACCCCACCGCGCCGGAGGTCACCGCGGCCGCCCAGCGCGGGAACAAGATCCTCATGTCCCCGGCGAACCGCGCCTACCTGGACATGAAGTACAACAAGGACACCCCGATCGGCCTGAGCTGGGCCGGACTCGTCGAGGTGCAGGACTCCTACGGCTGGGACCCGTCCACCGCCGTGACCGGGGTGGCCGAGAACCAGATCGCCGGTGTGGAGGCTCCGCTGTGGAGCGAGACCATCCGGACCAGCGACAACATCGAGTACCTCGCGTTCCCGCGATTGCCGGGGATCGCCGAGATCGGCTGGAGCCCCCGGGCCTCGCATGACTGGACTGCCTACCGCGACCGGCTGGCGAAGCAGGGCCCGCGCCTCACGGCCCAGGGCATCGACTTCTACCGCTCACCCCAGGTCGACTGGAAGTAAGGCCGTATACCGAATCGTCCGCACGGTTATAGACCAGCCGTGCGGCGTTCGGTGTGCGTTCAACCGGAGGACGCCTTTCCGGAGCAGCGTGAACGGGCAGTGCTCGCCCACTCACGAAGAAGGTGCCCGTGAAGAGTCGCTTAGCCATCGCGATGCTCTCCGTCGCCGCCGCCTGTCTGGCCGGAATCCCGGCCACCGCGGCCCCGCAGGACGACATCCGGATCAACGAGGTCGAGTCCAACGGCGGCTCCCCGGGAGACTGGGTCGAGCTGGTCAACAAGGGCACCGGGACCGTGGACGTCGGCGGCTGGGTGATCAAGGACAACGACAACGCGCACAGCTTCACCATCGCCTCCGGCACCACGATCCCGGCCGGCGGCTTCCGGGCCTTCGACGTGGAGTCCGCCTACGGCCTCGGCTCCAGCGACCAGGCCCGGCTGTTCCTGCCCGGCGGCACCCTGGTGGACTCCTACACCTGGACCTCGCACGCGAGCACCACCTACGGCCGCTGCCCGGACGCCACCGGCTCGTTCGTCACCACCGCCGCGTCCACCAAGGGCGCCGCCAACTCCTGTCCGGCGCCGGCCCCGGGCACCTGGCCCGGCGGTTCCTCGGTGAGCAACGCGGACAACACCAACGCCTTCGGCACCAACCTCAGCGATCTGTCCTTCCAGGACGCGAGCAACCTGTGGGCGGTCAAGAACGGCCCGAGCACCCTGTACCGGCTCGCCCCGAGCGGCTCCGTGTGGACGGCCAACCTGACCAAGTCGCTGCGTTACGCCAACGGCAGCGGGGACCCGGACGCCGAGGGCGTGACCTACACGCCGGACGGCCTGTTCGTGGCCACCGAGCGGGACAACAACAACAGCGGCAGCAGCCTGCGCAAGGTGCTCAAGTTCGACCCGAGCGCCGCGGGCAGCACGATCAACGCGACCGCCGAGTGGAACCTGACCCCGGACCTGCCGTCCGGTGACCCGAACGAGGGCCTGGAGGCGATCACCTACGTGCCGGACAGCTACCTGACCGCGCACGGCTTCCGGGACCAGCACACCGGTGCCGCCTACAACCCGGCGAGCTACTCGGGCCACGGCAACGGGCTGTTCTTCGTCGGACTGGAGTCCAACGGTCAGGTGTACGCCTACGCGCTCACCGGCGGCGGCAGCTACACCCGGGTGGCGAGCTTCTCCAGCGGCCACGCCTCGGTGATGGCGTTGTCCTTCGACGCGAACACCGGTCACCTGTGGTCGGTCTGCGACGACACCTGCTCCGGGCACCACGCGATCCTGGACTTGGGCGGATCCGGGGACTTCGCGGTGACCGCCGTCTACAACCGGCCGTCGGGCATGCCCAACTACAACAACGAGGGCTTCGCCATCAGCCCGACCTGCTCCGGCGGCACCCGGCAGACCCTCTGGGCCGATGACAGCAACGACTCCTCGCACGCGCTGCGCAAGGGCACGCTGAACTGCTAGTCATACCTGTTCGCCGATGCGGCCCGCCGGATATCCGGCGGGCCGCATCACACTTTCAGGCGATGTCCTGTCCGGATCCACTCTTCGCGGCTTTCTGCTTGTCAGACCGGCCTGCGAGGCTGGCTTGACCTAGGAAATGGGGGCATCATGACGGTTATGGCGGCTGAAGTCGGTAGTACCTCGCGTCCCTTGACGGTCAGGGACCTGGAGGGGATGCCTGATGATGGACGCCGGTACGAGCTCATCGACGGGGAGTTGTTCGTGACCCCCGCGCCGGGTACCTACCACCAGACGGTGGCGGCGAAGATGATCGTTGTCCTGGACAACGTGTGCCCAGCGAATCTCCACGTGCTACCGGCGCCGTACGCGTTCCAGATGGATATGCGCAACGAGGTGCAGCCGGATGTGCTTGTCGCGCGGATCGAGGATCTCACCGCGAAGAGACTCATCGCTCCACCGGTGCTCGCCGTCGAGATCCTGTCGCCGGGTACGGGGTTCCGTGATCTGCACCGGAAGAAGGATTTCTACCAGTGGGTGGGGGTCCCCAGCTACTGGGTGATCGATCCGGTGGAGCCCCGTCTGCTCGCCTTCGAACTGGGCGCGAGCGGCCGCTATGGCGAGTGTGCCGAAGTCGGGCCGGACGAGGAGTTCAGGACGACGCGGCCGTACCCGGTTCGCTTCACCCCGGGCGAGCTGCTCGGGAAGCTGCGGAATCTTCGACTGGAGGACTAGCCGGCAATGGCCACCGCTCCACAGGCCCTGCTGTTCGACGTGCAGGGCACCGTCACCGACTTCTACTCCCAGGTCGTCGCCACGGTGGACCGGGTGGCCGCGGGCCGGCTGCCCGGCACCGACTGGACGACGCTGGTCGGCAACTGGCACGAGCTGTATCTGACCGGCGCGGTCAAACAGCCGGGTGTGTCGGTGCGGGAGGTGTACCTGCGGACCCTGGACCAGGTCCTCGACGACCTGGGGATCGACATCTTCTCCGCGCAGGACCGGGAGGAGCTGGCCGATGGCTGGCAGCACCAGGTTCCGTGGCCGGATGTCGTGCCCGGCCTGCACCGGCTGAAGTCCCGGTACACGATCGCCACGCTGACCAACATGGACGTGGCCAGGGTGGTGCGCCTGTCCAAGCAGGGCGGGTTGCCCTGGGACGCGATCTTCAGCACGGAGATGGCCGGGGTGTTCAAACCGGATCCGGCGGCCTACCGGATGGCGTCCCGGTATCTCCAGCTGGCCCCCGAGCAGCTGATGATGGTCGCCTGTCACAAGTACGACCTGCGCTCCGCCGCCGAACTGGGGTTCCGGACCGCCTTCGTCGCCCGGCCGCTGGAACGCGGACCGGGCGGCGAGGTGGACGTCGCCTACGAGCCGGAGTTCGACATCAACGCGGCGGACCTGCTGGAGCTGGCGGGGCAGCTGAACTGCTGACCGGCCGGGCATGCATCCGGTCAGCCATCACCTGGCCGCCCGGATACGGCGTGGCCGGGTCGTTCACCGACTGGATCAGCAAGGGCCAGGCGCGGCTGCGCCCCACCGTCACCGACCTGGTCACCGGGCTCACGGACCGGTGGCTTCCCGGATCTTGATGGGCAGCTGACCTGCTGGATCACTAGTCTGCGGCCTGTGACCGCAACGCTCGAAGCCGCAGCCAGGCCCGCCTACAGCCGCCGCCGGATCAACGCCGTGTTCGGCACCGTGCTGCTGGGCATGCTGGTCGCCGCGCTGGACCAGACGATCGTCGGCACCGCGCTGCCCACCATCGTGGGCACCCTGGGCGGCGCCCAGCACCTGTCCTGGGTGGTCACCTCCTACCTCCTGGCGAGCACGATCACCACGGTGGTCATCGGCAAGTTCGGCGACCTGTTCGGCCGCAAGCTGATGTTCCAGCTGTCCATGGCGATCTTCGGTGTCGGCTCGTTCTTCTGCGGCTTCGCCGACGACATGCTCTGGCTGATCATCTGGCGCGCGGTGCAGGGCATCGGCGGCGGTGGGCTGATGGTCACCGCCACCGCGTTGATCGCGGACGTGATCCCGATGCGGGAGCGCGGCAAGTACCAGGGCCTGCTCGGCTCGGTGTTCGGCGTGGTCACCGTCGCCGGCCCGATGCTCGGCGGCTTCTTCGTGGACCACCTGTCCTGGCGTTGGGTGTTCTACGTGAACATCCCCCTGGTCGTGGTGGCCTTCCTGGTCGGGTCGGCGACCATTCCCACGGTCCGCTCGGCGGCCAAGCCGGTGATCGACTATCTGGGCATCCTGTTCATCGGCCTCGGTGCCTCCGGGCTGATCCTGGTCACCACCTGGGGCGGCACCACCTACGCCTGGGATTCGCCGGAGATCATCTGGACGGCCGTCGGATCGGTGCTGGCGCTGGTCCTGTTCGTGCTGGTGGAACGGCGGGCGCCGGAGCCGATGCTGCCGCTGCGGCTGTTCGCCAACCCGGTGTTCAGCGTGGCCGGCATCCTGGCGTTCATCGTCGGGTTCGCCATGCTCGGCGCGCTGTCCTACCTGCCCACCTACATGCAGTACGTGCGGGGCGTGTCCGCCACCGACTCCGGCGTGCGGATGCTGCCCATGGTGTTCGGCCTGCTGATCGCGTCCACCTTCGCCGGGAACATGGTCAGCAAGACCGGCCGGTACAAGATCTTCCCGATCCTCGGCTCGATCGGCATCACCATCGGCCTGTACCTGCTGTCCACCCTGGACGCGCACACCTCGATCCTGCGGTCCTCGCTGTTCATGCTGGTCCTCGGGGTCGGCATCGGCCTCGGCATGCAGGTGCTGACCATCGTGGTGCAGAACAACGTGGACTTCGCCGACCTCGGCGTCGCCACCTCCGGCGTGACCTTCCTGCGGTCCATCGGCAGCTCGTTCGGCGCGGCCATCTTCGGCACCATCTACGCCGGTCAGCTCAGCGGTCACCTGGAACAGATCCCGGTGCCGGCGGGCGTCGATCCACGCGCGTTGCAGGTGCCGCAACTGCTGCACAAGCTCCCCGAGCAGGTGGCCGCCCCGTTCATCCAGGCCTATGTGGACTCGCTGCACACGGTGTTCCTGTACGCGGCCCCGGTCGGCGTGCTCGCGTTGCTGGTCGCGTTCTTCCTCAAGGAGGTCCCGCTGCGGGATACCTCGCGGGCCGGGGCGGTGGACCCGGGGGAGGGCTTCGGCATGCCCGAGGCCAGGGACCGCGATCAGGAACTGGAGCACAGCATCGCGCTGCTGATGTTCCGCGAGCGCCGGGACCTGGGGCCGACGCTGTTGCGGCGGCTGGACTCGACCCTGGACGAGGGCGCGTTGTGGTGCCTGGTCCGGGTGGCCGTGCGCAACCGCCGTGGCCTGCCGTTCACCGTGGCCGACGCGGCCGGGCACGTCGGAGTGCCCGCCGCGGTGCTGCGGCCCGCGTTCGACAAGGTGATCGCCGGCGGGCACCTGGCCGCCGACGGGGACCGGTTGCTGCTCACGGACACCGGGCAGCAGGAGTTCCAGCGGATCGCCGCCTGCTGGAAGGGCTGGCTCGCGGAGAAGCTCGCCGACTGGGGGCCGCAGCGGGAACTCGCCGTCGCGATCGACCGGGTCGTGGAGCGGATGGCCGACCAGGAATACGAATCCGGCCGCCACGCCCTGGTCTGATCCGCCGGCAACCTTCAGCCCCCGAAGTTGACGAGTTTCGGGCTGTACCTCCCCCGAAACTCGTCAACTTCGGAAACGGCCCGGGATTAGGATGGCCGCCATGATCTCGCGTGGAGTCGTGGCGTCCCTGCTGGCCGTGTCCCTGCTGCTCGCCGGATGCGGCGATGACGCGCCGCCGCCCGCGCAGTCCTCCAGCGCCCCGCCCAGCACCAGCACGCCCACGGCTTCCAGTTCCGCGTCCGTGCCGCCGTTGCAGGGCTCGCCGGTCTTCGACCGCATCAGGCAGCGTGGCCGGTTGCTCATCGGCGTCCGCTCCGATGCCCCCGAACTGGCCGCGTTCCAGGAGTACACCGGCAAGTGGGCCGGCTTCGACCCGGCCATCGCGCGGCTCATCGCCACCGAGCTCGGCTTCCCGGACGAGAAGCAGGTCAGCTTCAAGAAGATGCCGCCGAACCTGCAGATCAGCGGGGTGGCCAGTGACAGCGTCGACCTGCAGCTCGGCGTCCTGGACAGGGAGGCCGCGACCCAGGCGAAGGTCGCCACCGCCGGCCCCTACGTGATCGTCGGCGGCGCTCCGCAGTACATCGGCGTCATCGCCCGCGACAAGGTCTTCACCGAACGACTCGGCAAGATCATCGCCGACGCGCTGGCGAGCGGGCGGTGGGACCAGCTGGCCGCCGACGAACTGGCGGCCAAGCGGGTCCCGTTCAGCAAGCCCTAGATCACCTTGCTGCCGTACATCTCGCCGAGCGGGTCGCCGATCAGCTCGATGCGCGCGCCGTCCGGGTCGCGGAAGTAGACCGAGACGTCACTGTGCACCACGTGCTCGACGCCCGCCGCCTCCAGTTTGCCGACCAGGTGCTTCCACCTCTCCGGCTCCACCGAGATGGCCATGTGGTGCAGCCCGCCGAGTACCTCGGCGTACGGGCCGACGTCCAGCCCGGGGAAGTCGAAGAACGCCAGCAGGTTGCCGTTGCCGATGTCGAAGAAGAAGTGCGAGGACCCGGGGTAGTCCCGGTTCTCGATCAGCTCGGTGAGCGGGAACTCCAGCAGATCCTGGTAGAACTTGATCGTCTGTTCCACATCACTGCTGATCAGCGCGGTGTGGTGCAGTCCTCGCGCGCTGGAGGCCGGACGGGATTCGACGGGCTTGAGGTGAACGTCGCGGAGCGCTGCGCGCTCGGCTTCGGTGCTCATGTCGGGTCTCCAGCGGGGGAGTAGTTGACGATTCATCCACCTTAAACCCGATGATCATCCCGTGCATTCCACTTATCCGGTACGACCCAGGATCGGCTCGGACTCGACGATGCCCTCGTCGCTGGTCCGCTGCCCCGCCAGGGCCTTGTCCAACTGCTTCTGGCGCAGTGCCAGATGCGCGTCCCGTGGCCGGTCGTAGCCGTAGCGCTCCCTGGCCTCGGCCGGGCTGAGGATCTCCGCGGACAGCGGCGCCAGGCCGCGCAGCATCGGTCCGGCGACCGGGACCGTGCTCGGGGACATCAGCTTCAGCAGGCGCACCGACAGCTCAGGGCTGCGGTGGGCGATCGCGAACGCGAGCCGCATGACCGGCCGGACCAGGGTGTCGGTCAGCCGGGACTGCCGCAGCCCGCTCATCTCCCGCATCCAGCGCGGCATGGTGGCGATCGTGGCCCGGCGCATCACCCGGGTCGCGAGCACGGCGAACGGGCGCAGGGTCCGGGGCATGGGCGGCAGCGCGACCTCGCCGCGCAGCAGGTGGTTCATCGCCTTGCGGGCCAGGGGTGAGCCGGACAGCTGTGGCCGCATCTTCGCGTAGTACTCGCGCAGGCCCGCGCGGTCCTGGGGCACGTCGGCCGGGTCGCAGGTCTGCAGTTCGGCGGCCACCGCGCACTCCGCCCAGAACTGCCGGTCCTGCTCCGGGGTGAGCTTGCCGGGGCCGTACCGCTCGTAGGCGTACAGCACCGAGTGCCAGCCGGTGAGCAGGATCCAGAGCTGGGAGTCCGGGTCGTTGGCGTCGTAGACCTTGCCACCGTACGGCTCGATGCCCACGGCCTTGGAGTGCACCTTGACCAGCACATCGGCCGCCTTGCTGGCCGTGCGGCTGCCGCCGAACGCGACCAGGGCGAAGTAGCGGATCGTGCGGTCGTAGCGGGTGGCCGGCCGGTTGTAGATGTCCTGGGTGGCCTCCACCGAGGCGACCAGGTCGGGATCCAGTTCCTCGACCACCACGGCCCGCTGGAAGCCGATGGTGAGTGCGGTCGGGTGCCCCCAGACCTTCCAGGCCATCGAGTCCGGCCCGAAGAAGCCGTAGTCCTCCAGCGGTTCGATCTTCGTGCGCACGGCGGCCTCCCTGCATTTACTACGGACGCGTAGTAATATCCTACGGTAAGGTAGTTTTGTCCAGAGGGAGGTTCGGTGACGGGAAAGCAGCGACGGGCCTACGCGCCCCGGATGCCCGCTGAGCAGCGACGGGCCCAACTGCTGGACGCCGCACTGCATCTGGTGGTCCACCAGGGCCTGGCCGCCGTGAGCATGGAGTCGATCGCCGAACAGGCCGGCGTCACCAAGCCGGTGGTCTACGGGATGTTCGCCAACCGGGGCGAGTTGCTGGCCGCGCTGCTCCAGCGGGAGCAGGAACAGGGCCTGCTGCAGGTCCTCGACGGGTTCCCCGACCTCAGCGGTGCGGACGCGCTGACCGGATTCCTGGAGCGCTATCTGCGCGCGGTACAGGAGAAGCCGGACCGCTGGCGCTGCATCGTGCTGCCGATGCCGGGCATGCCCAAGGAGTTCGAGGCGGCCCGCGACGATGCCCGTGACCTGGTGCTGGCCCGGGCCAAGGACCTGGCGGCCGGACTCCTGGAGGGTTTCGGGAAACCGCCGGGCATGGACGCGGAGATCCTGGCGCACACCATGGTCACGCTGTGCGAGATGGCCGCCCGGCTGGTGCTGACCGATCCGGCGCACTTCTCGCCGGACCGGTTCACCGCCGCCTTCCGGGCGACCCTCGGACTGGTCCGCTAGATCGCCGCTCCGCCGGTCGCGGACGCGTACGTCCCCGGGATCGCCGCCGGGTCGGCCTTGGCGGCCGTCCTGCTGCTCAGCCGGCGCTCGACCCACTCCGCCAGCTTGGACAACAGCCAGTTGGTGAGCACGAACAACGCGGCGATGATCAGGAACATCTGGAGCGGGTTCTGCATCTGCGGGTCCTGGACCAGGATGTTCGCCCTGCGCACCAGTTCCTCGTAGAGCACGATGAAGCCCAGTGAGGTGTCCTTCAGGACCACCACGAGCTGGCTGATCAACGCGGGCAGCATGGCGCGGAACGCCTGCGGCAGCTGGATGAGCCGCAACGCCTGCCACCGGGTCAGGCCGATGGACAGGCCGGCCTCCAGCTGACCACTGGGCAGCGAGGCGATGCCGGCGCGGATGATCTCCGCGATGATCACCGAGTTGTACAACGTGAGGCCGATGACCAGGTACCACACGTTGTCCAGGCCCAGCCCGTAGTTGGGGAGCACCCGGGACGCGAAGAAGATCATGATCACCACCGGCAGGCCGCGGAGCAGCTCCATCAGCCCCACCACCAGCCAGCGGTACCAGCGGGCGGCGGTCACCCTGCTCATGGCCAGCACGGTGCCGACGATCAGCGAGAACACCAGTGCCCAGCCGGCGGCGACGAGCGTGTTCACCGCAGCCTCGCCGATGCTGGCCCAGACCAGCGGGAAGATCGGGTTGCCCGGGTTGACCAGTGGGCCCCACTTCAGCTCGCTGAGCTGGTCCTGCTCGTTCAGCTTCAGCAGCGCGACCACGACCACGGCCAGCAGGGCGAGGCCGATCAGCACGGAGGCGATCAGCGTGTTCCGCCTGGCCTTCGGCCCGGGCGTGTCGTACAGAACAGTGCTCATCGGGCGATCGCCACCTTACGTTCGAGCAGGCCCAGCAGCGCTCCGGCGGGCAGCGTGATGATCAGGTAGCCGATCGCCACCCCGACCAGGACGGGGATGAGCGGCAGGCCGCGGGCACTGGTGAGCGTGTCGACCGTGGCGAACAGTTCGCCACCCACGCCGAACGCGCCGACCAGTGCGGAGTTCTTCACCATGGCGATGAGCACGCTGCCCAGCGGCGGCACCACGGTGCGCAGCGCCTGCGGCAGGATGATCAGGCCGAGTGACTGGGTGAAGGTGAGCCCGATGGCCCGGGCCGCCTCGGCCTGACCCGGCTGGACCGCGTTGATACCGCTGCGGACCGCCTCACAGACGAAGGCCGAGGTGTACAGCACCAGGCCCAGGATGCCGACCCACAGGTAGAAGTCCGGGAAGTCCACGCCGAGTTCCGGCAGGCCGAAGGCGCAGAAGAACAGCACCACGGTCAGCGGGCAGTTGCGGAACACGGTCACCCACGCCTGGCCGATCCAGCGCAGCGGGGGGACCGGCGAGACCCGGAAGATGCCCAGGACGACGCCCAGCACGAGTGATCCCACGGCGGCGTAGGCGCAGATCATCAGCGTGCCCAGCAGGCCGTCCCAGAACAGGTCGATGTTGTCGATGATGACGTTCACGTGAGCTCCGGGATGGTCAGGCGCACGAGTCGAATTCGGGCAGCGTGGGTATGGCCTTGTTGAACTTGCCTGCCGTCTCCGTCCAGGCCTTCTGGTACGTGCCGTTCTTCGCGGCGTCCACCATCACCTGGTGGATGAACTCGCAGAACTTCACGTCGCCCCTGCTGATGCCGATGCCGTACGGCTCCTTGGTGAAGGGCGTGCCGAGCAGCTTGAAGGCGGTGGGTGACTGGCTGAGATAACCGGCCAGGATGGCGTTGTCCGTGGTCATCGCGTCCACCTGACCGACCCGCAGGGCGTCCCGGCACTTCGAGTAGACGTCGAACTTCACCAGCTGCTTGGCGTCGATGTACTTCAGCACGTTCTCCGCGGAGGCCGAACCGGCCACCGAGCACACCCTGGCCTTGGTCGGACGCAGGGAGTCCGGCCCGGTGATGGTGGTGTTGTCCCGCTTGACCAGGAGGTCCTGCGCGGCGGTGTAGTACGGCCCGGAAAAGGTGATCCGCTTCTTCCGGGTGGCGTTCATCGTGTACGTGGCGATCACCATGTCCACGTCTTTCCGCTCGATGATCTCCTCGCGGAACTTGCTCGGCGCCTCTTTCCACTCGATCTGGTCGGCGCGCAGCCCCAGTTTCGCCGCGACGATCTTGCCGACCTCCACGTCGAACCCGCCCGGCTTGCCGTCCAGGCCCTTCTGCCCGAACAGCGGCTGGTCCCACTTGGTCCCGATGGTCACCTTGCCGGCGGCCTTCAGCCTGGCCATGGTCGAGTCCGGCTCGAAGGTGGCGGCGGTGTCCACGGTGGCGCCGCTGAGAATGACCGCCGACCGGGACGCGCCGCCACCGCAGGCGGTCAGTGTCACGGTCAGGCCCGCCGCCAGCAGGGCGGCGAGGATACGTCGACTACGCATGTGTCCCCCCTGTGGAAAGTCAGTGCGCGAGGATCTTGCTCAGGAAGTCCTTGGCCCGGTCGGACTCCGGGTTCTGGAAGAACGACTCCGGCGTCGCGTCCTCCACCACCTGGCCGTCCGCCATGAAGACCACCCGGTCCGCGGCCCGCCGGGCGAAGCCCATCTCGTGGGTGACCACCAGCATGGTCATCCCATCCTTGGCCAGGGAGATCATCACGTCCAGCACCTCGGTGATCATCTCCGGGTCGAGTGCCGAGGTGGGCTCGTCGAACAGCATGACCTTGGGCTTCATCGCGAGGGCCCGCGCGATGGCGGCACGCTGCTGCTGGCCGCCGGACAGCTGGGCCGGGTGCTTGTCCGCCTGGTTGGCGATGCCCACCCGTTCGAGGAGTTCCATCCCCAGTTTCCTGGCCTCGTCCGCCTTCATGCCGCGGACCTTGACCGGTCCGAGCGTGACGTTCTCCAGGATGGTCTTGTGCGCGAAGAGGTTGAACGACTGGAACACCATGCCGACGTCGGCCCGCAGCCGGGCCAGTTCACGGCCCTCGGCGGGCAGCGGCTTGCCGTCCACCTCGATGCGGCCGGAGTCGATGGATTCCAGCCGGTTGATCGTGCGGCACAGGGTGGATTTACCCGAGCCGGAAGGCCCGATGACCACGACCACCTGGCCGGTGGGCACGGTCAGTTCCACGTCGCGCAGCACGTGCAGGGGACCGAAGTGCTTGTTCACCCCGGTCATGTGAATCATGGTCGGCGCCGTCCCCGGTGAGCTCATGACGGCACGATAGCTGGCGGACACCCTCCTTGTGGGGGTTAGGTAAAGGAACCACCTGCTGGCCTGGGTGTATGCCCGAATCGTTGCCAAAAACCAGCCGGTTCGGAATCATCCGGCGGCCCCCGCTGAACCAGGAATTCCGCTGCCGGGTAACGACATCGTTGTCAGGGCCGCTGGACTCGCACTGTTATCCGGATTTGTCTGGTTGGTTCTATTGCCCGGCTATCTTCGCCCGGACGGGTCTTGTTGATCGTGCTGCGGGAAACGGGGACGGATGAACCAGGGCAATGGCTTCGGACGGAGTGCCTGGTCGCCTCCCGGTCCGGGGGTACCCGGCCCGGCGGCCCAGCTGGCCCGGTGGGTCGACGAGAGCGAGATCCGGTACGCCGATCGCTAGAACAGGCCGCGCTCGAAGGCGGTGGCCACCGCGGCGGCCCGGTCGTTGACCCCGAGCTTGGCGAAGATGTGCAGCAGGTGCGTCTTCACCGTGGCCTCGCTGATGAACAACGCCTTCGCGGCGTCCTTGTTGGTGTTCCCCTTGCCGATCAGCCGCAGCACCTCCAGCTCCCGGGCGCTCAGCGGCGCCGGCGCGGGTCCACGCACCTGGCTCATCAGGGTGCTGGCCACCGACGGGGACAGCACCGCCTCGCCCCTGGCCGTGGCGCGCACGGCGCGGAACAGTTCCTCCTTGGGCGCGTCCTTGAGCAGGTAGCCGGTGGCACCCGCCTCAATGGCCGGCAGCACATCCCGATCCGTGTCGTAGGTGGTCAGCACCAGTACCTGGCAGGGCAGACCCAGTTCGCGCAGCGCGGTGATCGCGCCGACCCCGTCGGTGCCGGGCATCCGCAGGTCCATCAGCACCACGTCCGGCCGTAGCCGCCGCGCCTCCCGGATCGCCTCGGCGCCGTCCGCCGCCTCGCCGAGCACGGTGAACTCCTCGTGGCCGGCGAACATGCCGCGCAGGCCGTCCCGGACCACCGGGTGATCGTCCACGATCAGCAGGCTGATGGTCATGCGGGCACCCCGATCGCCGGAACGGCGGCGGAGACGGCGGTGCCGCCGCCGGGCTCCGACTCGATGTCCACCGTGCCCGCGAGCCGTTTCACCCTGGCCCGCATCGCGGTGAGTCCGTAACCGTCGGACTTCCCGCCCGGCGTGAAGCCGACTCCGTCATCCCGTACGTCCAGGGTCACCACATCGTCCATGTAGGACAGCGTGACCCCGACCTTGGCCGCCCGCGCGTGCTTGGCCACGTTGGACAGCGCCTCCTGCGCGGTGCGCAGCAGGGTCGCCTCGATCTCCGGGTGCAGCGACAGTTCGGTGCCGGTACTGCTGACCTGACTGGGCACGCCGGTGTGCGCGCTCCACCGTTCGGCGACCGCCCGCAACGCCTCCGGCAGCGAGCGGTCGTCCAGTTCGGACGGCCCGATGGCCTGCACCGAACGGCGCGCCTCGGCCAGGTTCTCCCTGGCCAGCCGCAGGGCCGCCGCGATGTGCCGGTCCTCGCTCCGCGCGGTGGCCTGCAACTGGGTGATGATCCCGGTCAGCCCCTGGGCCAGGGTGTCGTGGATCTCGCCCGCCATCCGCTGCCGCTCCTCCTGGATGCCGGCCTCCCTGGCCTGGACCAGCAGCTGGGCGTGCAGCGTGGCGTTCTCCTCCAGGGTGGCCGCCAGTTTCTCCGCGGTGACCCGCCGCTGCTCGGACTGCGCGGCCATGACCGAGCTCAGGTGGCTCATCGCTCCGGCGAAGAGCAGGTTGAAGGCCAGCATCGCCAGGTAGAAGGCCCAGCCGTACCGCTCGTGGAACAGGGTGTGCACGCCGCCGATCTGCGACAGGGCGGCCCACACGCCGGTGTACGCCGCGCCGGCGACCTTCCACCGCTGGCTGGGCAACCGGAGCCCGTGCACGTATCCCGTGTAGGCGAAGAGCCCGCCGATCGGATTGAGCACCACGATGACCGCGGCGAAGGCCAGCAGACCCAGGTAGTAGGTCCGGTTCACCACGTTCATGGTGACCATGTCCTTCGTCCGCGGCCCGAGCACGAGGACCCACAGGAACGCGGCACCGCACACGCTGATCAGCACCCACGGCGGCCCCAGCGTGAGCTGCCGCAGGACGGTGAGTGACACCACCACCGTCCCGGCCAGCGTCACGTACGGCACCGACGCCGTAACCCGCTGGACCGATCGTTCCCGGGCCGCGAAATCCATGGTTCCCCCTACTGCCACCGGAAGAGTCTGGCAGCCAGCGCGCCGAACAGCACTGTGCACAGCGCCAGGGCGAACAGTCCGCCGATGGACTGGGACTCGCCCAGCCACGCGTGCTGCACCGCCTGCATGCCGCCGCCCATCGGTGTGTGATCACCGAGCACCCGCATCCAGCCGGGCATGTCCGACCGCTTCACCCAGATCCCGCCCAGCACCATGTTCGGCCAGAACAGCAGCTGCCCGCAGAGGTTCGCCGTCTTCGTGTTACGTGCCACCGCCGCGACGATCAGCCCCAGGCTCAGCATGGCCGCGATCATCAGCAGCGTCACCGCGACGAACATCACCGGACTCGCGGGCAGCGGAATGCCCAGGCCCCAGTGCCCGGCCAGCACGATGAGCGCCACCACCAGGATCCCGGCGGTCGCGTTGACCAGCAGCTGGGCGATCAGCAGCCGGCTGGGCGGCACCGGGCTGACGGACAGCCGCCGCAGGATCCCGTGTTCGCGATAGGAGGCCATGTAGCTCGGCACCAGGTAGATGGCGACCATGGCGATGCCGAGCGCCAGGCACAGCGAGCCCAGGAACGCGGAGTCGGTGGCCGAACTCTCCCTGTCGGTGAGGCCGAAGACGAACAGCAACATCACCGGCATCAGGAAGGCGAACAGCGGGCCGACCTTGTCCCGCAGCACGATCTTCGCCTCCAGCAGGGTCATCGTGCGTAGCGCGTTCATCCGTTCTCTCCCATCCGGCTGCCGGTCAGCGCCAGGTAGGCGTCGTCCAGGGACTGCTGGTCCAGGCGTAACTCGGCCACCAGCACGTGTGCCCTGGCCAGTGCCGCGGTGACCGCGGCGTGGAACTCGCCGACGCCGCTGACGATCACCTGTTCGCCATCCCGCCGGACCTCGGTCACCCCGGGCAGGTGGCGCAGTGCACGCTCGTCGAACGCGGCCATCGGCCGGAATCGCAGCCGGGACTCGCTCGCCGCGGTGGCGATCAGCCCGGCGGGGGAGTCCAGGGCGACGATCCGGCCCCGGTCGAAGATGGCCACCCGGTCACAGAGTTCCTCCACCTCGTCCATGAAGTGGCTGACCAGCACGACCGTCACCCCCTGCTCCCGGATGCCCCGGATCAGCTCCCAGGTCGCCCGGCGGGCCTGCGGATCCAGGCCGGTCGTCAGCTCGTCCAGGAACACCACCCGGGGATCACCGATCAGGGCCAGCGCGATGAACAGCCGCTGCCGCTGGCCACCGGACAGTTCCTTGAACGTGGAGTTCCGCTTCTCGGCCAACCCCCATTGGCCGAGAAGCTTGCTCCAGTCCCGTGGGCTGTCGTAGAAGGAGGCGTACAGCTGGAGCGCCTCGTGCACCTTCATGCTGTCGTGCAGCGAGCTCTGCTGGAGCTGCACGCCGATCTGCTGCCGCAGCTCCCGATCGCCCGGTTGCCTGCCCAGTACCCGGACGGTGCCGCTGTCCGGGGTGCGCAGTCCGGTCAGGCATTCCACCGTGGTGGTCTTGCCCGCGCCGTTGGGCCCCAGTACGCCGAAGATCTCCCCCTGCGTCACGCTGAAGGAGACCCCGGCGACGGCCGTCGTGCGGCCGTAGGTCTTGCGGAGGTCGTGCACTTCGATGACTGTCATGGCTACGAGTCTCGGCGGTTTCGGCCTGCCTGAGATCGACCGATCCGCTCGTGCTGAGGTGGAGCCCGCGATCAACCGATCGGTTGATGCCGGGCGATGAGATGGAAGACCCGGCTCATGCCGCGGTACGGGTCGCGCCTGCTCGCCTCGAGTTCCACGGCGGCGATCTGCTCGGCGTCGGCGAGGTCGAGGGTGACCCCGCCGAACGTGAGCAGGTCGACGAACAGCCACACCCCGTACCAGTCCACCGGATCCATCCCGCGGTCGCGCAGCAGGCCGCTGAGTCCTTCCACGGTGTCGCTGCGGCCCCGCACGCCGAGTTCCCTGACCTCGGCGTAGGTGGTGTCGAACGCGGCGAGGGCCTCGGTCCACCGCTGCTCCATGGCCGGGCGGGTGGCCAGCGTCTTCGCGTCGCCGGTCATGATCGAGACCAGGCCGCCGGGTGCCGCGCACCGGGACAACTGGTCGACCAGCGGTTCCGGGTCCTCCAGGTAACCCAGCATGCCGTGACACAGCACGGCGTCGAACCGCCGGCCGCCGACCGCCTCCTGCGCGTGCAGTCCGTTGCCCTCGACCAGGGTCACCCGGTTCCGGGCGTCGGTGGGCAGCTGCTGGAGCCGTTGCCGGGCCCGCTCCAGCATGGGTGCCGACGGGTCGAGGATCGTCACGTCGTAGCCGGCCTCGGCGAGGGGAAACGACTGGTGACCCGCGCCGCCACCGACATCCAGCACGGTCGCCGGCGCGGGCGGGAGGTGCTCCAGCAGGTGCTGGTGCAGCACGTGAACGCGCACGTGGCCACGCACGGTGGCCTCCATCTCGCGGATGTAGTTCCTGGCCAGGTCTGGTTCGTTCCACGGGTCTTGGCTCATGGACCCAGAATAAGTTAGTAGTTAGTAACTAGTAATATGATGCAGGTGACCACGCGGATGAATGGCGCGCAGCGGCGGGCCCAGGTATTGGAGATCGCCGGGCGGGAGTTCGGCGAACGCGGGCTGCACGGCGCGTCCATCGAGTCGATCGCCCGCGAGGCCGGGATCACCCAGGCCTACGTGTTCCGGATGTTCGCGACGAAGAAGGCGTTGTTCCTGGAACTGGTCGGCGCGGCGTTCGACCGGTTCAGCGAGGGCATGGCGTTGGCCGCCGAGGGGACCGGGGGACTGGACGCGTTGTCCCGGATGGGTGCCCGCTACCACGAGTCCCTCGCCGACCGCACGACCCTGTTGTTGCAGTTGCAGGGCTTCGCCGCGTGCGGGGACGAGGAGGTCCGCGACTTCGTCCGGGCACGCATGGGCCGGATGTGGGACACCGTCCACGGTGCCGCGGGGCTCGACCCGGTGACGGTGAAATCGTTCCTGGCCTTCGGCATGCTGCTGAACACCGCGGCCGCACTCGACGCCGAGCAGGTCGACGAACCCTGGGCGCACGGCGTGCGTACCCGCATCGATCCGGGCCTGTTCGCCCACATCACCGCGGAGACGAACCGCTGACCGGCCGATCGATCGGTCGATGCTCTCCCCCGAACCTCGTCAACTTCGAGATCGGCTCCGGATCGCGTCGATGAACCAGGTTCATCGACACCGTGGACGCGGAGAACCCGTACACGGCACTGGACATCATCGTCGACCGGATCGGTTGACGCGCCCGTGCCGGGTCGCGTTCGTCAGGGTCCCGAAGTTGACGATGTCCGGGCTTCTGGGTTCCCCGGACATCGTCGACTTCGGGGCCGAAACGGGGTCAACGGGTCGCGTCGATGAACCACGCCGACCTCTGGAAGTCATCGCCCGCGTCGACGGGCCGGCCGTAGACCGCTGCCTGGTCGGCCGCCGGGATCGAGGTGACCGTCCAGCCGAACGGGGTGAGCCAGTCGACCGGGTCGGTGCGCAGCCCGGACTTCCACATGTCCCGGGCCATGGAACCCATGAAGCTGTTCGTCAGGCCGGCCTGCTCGATCGACTCCCGGCGGCGGCGCAGCGCCTCCTCGCTCGCGTGCAGAATGGCCAGCCTGCTGCCGGGGGCGGACGCGATGCCGATCCGTTCGATCAGCTCGTCGTTCTCCTGCTGGGTGAAGTACATCAGCAGACCTTCGGCCAGCCACACCGTCGGCGTGGCCGGGCCGAACCCGTGCCGGACCAGTTCCGGGAGGAAGTCGGTGCGCAGATCGACCGTCAGCGCCGTCCGCGCACAGGTCGGCTTCAACCCGTGCTTGGCGACCACGCTCTCCTTGAACTCCAGCATGTCCGGCAGGTCGATCTCGAACAGCCGGGTGCCCGCCGGGAACTCCAGCCGGAAGGCGCGGGCGTCCAGCCCCGAGGCGAGGATCACCACCTGGGGACAGGTCTCGGCCGCCTCCAGGAGCAGATCGTCGAAGTACCGGGTTCGGGCGGAGACCTGGTCCAGGCCGGTCCGGGCGACGCGATCCTGCGGGGAGCCCGGTTCCGGGCGCACCCGCTGGAGTTCCCGCACCTCGCCCAGCTCGGACAGGAAGATGCCGGCGAACCTGTCCTCGAACAACGGGTTCGGGCGCTGCGCCTCGACGAGCCGGCCGTAGGCCACTGCGATGGCCGTGAGTCCCACGCCGGAAGGCTGCTTCGCGATGTCTGTCATGCATCCAGTATTGCCGCCGGACCTGCGGGAACACCGTGAAATCCGGGTGGCTGTGGATGATCTCCCATCCTGTGTACAACCCTGGACACGGCCGCCGCCGCGACACGCCGGGGCCGACCTGTGGTTCATCCCGCAAGGCCTCGCTTACCGGTCCTTCAGGCCCGGCTCGTACCCTGATCCGGTACAGGAGGTTTTTGCGGTGACCAGGACGTACCAGATCCGTACCTACGGATGCCAGATGAACGTGCACGACTCCGAGCGCCTCGCCGGGCTGCTGGAGGACGCCGGATACGCGGCAGCCGCTGACGGCGCCGATCCGGATGTCGTGGTGTTCAACACCTGCGCCGTCCGGGAGAACGCGGACAACAAGCTCTACGGCAACCTGAGTCATCTGTCGCCGATCAAGACCGCCAACCCGGACATGCAGATCGCCGTCGGCGGCTGCCTCGCGCAGAAGGACCGCGGCGAGATCGTCAAGCGCGCGCCGTACGTGGACGTGGTGTTCGGCACGCACAACATCGGCTCGCTGCCGGTACTGCTGGAGCGCGCGCGGCACAACGCGCAGGCCGAGGTGGAGATCCTCGAAGCGCTCGAGACGTTCCCGAGTTCCCTGCCCGCCCGCCGCGACTCCGCCCACTCCGGCTGGGTGTCGATCTCCGTGGGCTGCAACAACACCTGCACCTTCTGCATCGTGCCCTCGTTGCGTGGCAAGGAGAAGGACCGCCGCCCCGGTGATGTGCTGGCCGAGGTGCAGGCCCTGGTCGACGAGGGTGTGCTGGAGGTGACGCTGCTCGGGCAGAACGTCAACTCCTACGGCGCCGAGTTCGGCGACCGGCAGGCCTTCTCCAAGCTGCTGCGCGCCTGCGGCGGCATCGACGGCCTGGAGCGGGTCCGGTTCACCTCCCCGCACCCCAAGGACTTCACCGACGACGTCATCGAGGCGATGGCCGAGACGCCGAACGTGTGCCCGCAGCTGCACATGCCGTTGCAGTCCGGCTCGGACTCCGTGCTGAAGGCGATGCGCCGCTCGTACCGCAGCGAGCGCTACCTGGGCATCATCCAGAAGGTGCGCGCGGCCATGCCGGACGCGTCGATCACCACCGACATCATCGTCGGCTTCCCGGGGGAGACCGAGCAGGACTTCCAGGGCACCCTCGACGTGGTGCGCGAAGCCCGGTTCTCCACCGCCTTCACCTTCCAGTACTCCAAGCGCCCCGGAACCCCGGCGGCCACCATGGACGGCCAGCTGTCCAAGGCGGTCGTCCAGGAGCGGTACATGCGGTTGATCGCGCTCCAGGAGGAGGTTTCCTGGGCGGAGAACCGCAAGATCGAGGGCCGGACCGTCGAGGTGCTGGTCGCCGAGGGCGAGGGCCGCAAGGACTCCGCGACCCGGCGGCTGTCCGGGCGTGCCCGGGACGGCCGGCTCGTGCACTTCACCCCGGGCGACCAGGTGATCCGCCCCGGCGACCTGATCACCACCGAGATCACCTACGGCGCTCCGCACCACCTGGTCGCCGAGGGTCCGGTACTCAGCCACCGGCGCACCCGCGCCGGCGATCATTGGGAGGCCGGTATCCGGCCGAAGACCTCGGGCGTCGGCCTCGGCCTGCCCGGCTTCGGTGCCCCGGCACCGCTGCCCGCCGTCGCGGCGAATGCCTGCGGGGTGCGATGACCTCCCCTGAAGACCAGGAGTTAGCCGCGTTGCGAGCCCAGATCGAGCAGGTCGGCCAGGACGTCAAGCGACAGATCGACCCCGGGCACCGGGCGATGATCATCGCGGTGGCGGTGATGGCCCTCCTGGCGTCCCAGATCCTGCCGTGGGCCGTCGGCCACACCGGTTTCGACCTGCTGACCAAGCCCATGCCCGCCGCGGAGAAGATCAGCATCATCGTGAAGATCTTCGACGGTATGGCCCTGGTCATCGGGGTGCTGGCATCCGCGCTGGCGATCATCACCCGCCGCTGGGCACTGGCCTGGGTCTGCGCCTTCGGTGGCGCGCTGACCCTGGTCTTCGGCGTGCTGTCGATCTGGACCCGGCAGACGGTGCTGAACGCACCGCACGGCGTCCAGGCAGGCTTGATCGTCGCCGTGCTGTCTGTGCTGGTCCTGGTCGTCCAGTGGTTCAAGATCGTCACCGCTCGGCCACTCGGCGAGGAGTAGCCGCACCCGGCTCCGGGCAGAACCGGGCCGCCATCGTGGCGATCAGTTTTCCGGAGTCCGCCGGTGAGAGGGCCAGTGCGCTCAGCGTGGCGACGGCCTGCTTGTACCGGTGGATCTCCCTGTCGTCCTCGATGAACACGTCGCTGGACAGCAGCCAGGCGTGTGCCGTCGGCCTGCCGGTGACCGTCTCGTACAGGGTGAACTCGTGGTCGTGGCACGGGTAACCGCCGAGGGCCAGCGGCAGCACCCGGATGATGATGTTCTTCCGCAGCTGGAGTTCCAGGAGCCGGTTCAGCTGCTCGGACATCACCCGGCGGCCGCCGACCTCGCGGCGCAGTACGGACTCGTCCAGGAACGCGATCAGCTCGGCGGCGCCGGACCGTTCCAGGAGCTGCTGCCTGCGCTGCCGGGCCTCGACCTGAGCATTCGCGTTCAGGGCCGGGCCGAGCAGTGCCCGCATGTAGGCCTCGGTCTGCAGCAGCGCCGGGACCACCACGTGGCCCAGCGTGCGGATCTCCACGGCCTCCGTCTCCAGCATCACCAGCGGCCGTAGCTGGACGGCCAGGTTCCGGTCGTACTGGTTGACCCAGATCGGATCGGTGAGGCCCTGGCAGAGCCGGAGCATCTCCTCGATCTCCTTGGGTGAGCGGCGGCAGGCGGTCATGAACTGGATGACATCACGTGCCGAACCGCCCCGGCGCCCATTCAGCAGCCGGTAAACCCGTGGTTCGTCCCAACGCAGGCATTGGGCGATCGAATATCCGGTATGACGCGCATTCGCCATGACCTCCCGCAGTTTCACACCCAGCAAACGACTTTTGACCCCAGGTATGCGATCACTCGACATGCTGCCGAAGGTAGCCGTGAAATCGGCGAAATCCATTACATCGCAACGCCATCACCCTGAGGAGGATCGATGGCCCATGGTACATGTACCAAAAAGGTTCAATGTCCAGAAATAGATGTCCGGCGGACACTCGGGTAATCCGAATCGAATTCTCATTTAATCGGTGGACGGGGTGGTTTGCGTTGTTGTCGAAAGAGGGCTTTGGAGGGGGAGTGGGGTGGGGGCACGCCGGACTTTCCTGCCGGGCTGTCCGGTTCGGGGTGACTCGGGGTGGTCGGGTGATGGGGCCAGGACTGGCTTTTGGGGTTTGGTCGGGACCTGTGTGACGGAGTGTGGTGATCATGGCTCTGTTGAACTGGCGACGGTCGACGATTGAGGCTTTAGTCCATTGTGGACATAGGTGTTGTTCGCGGTTAAAGACGATTTCAGACTCGAAATTTGTCTTTAGCCGGGAACAACCTCACCCTGTTCACTCACAAGAGCACCATCGGTCACTGTGGTCACTCCAGTAACGCCGAAGATCCGCCGCAGCAGCCGAAAAGTCCGAATCACCCCGAGCCAGACGGCCCGGCAGGAAAGACGCCCCACCCACCCGTCTCCCCTCCCAAGCCATCCTTCGACGACCACAAGAAGCGCCGGACCAACGGCCGTCAACGCCCCCGCTGCACCAGCCGCGGATCGGCCCCGGTGCGCCACGCCACGCGGGCGGCGTGCTCGTCGGTCACGTTCGCCACGAGCCGGCGGGTGCCCGGGTCGTAGTAGCTGCTCGCCAGCCGGTCGCCGAGCGTGGCGTGCAGTCTCTGCCGAACCGCGGCCGGGTCGGTCTCGTGGTGGTCGACGGCCAGTTGTGCGCCGAGGAAGGCGCAGGAGGCGAGTACGGCGGTACAGCACAGGATCAGGATGCGTCGGCTCATCGGTGCGGCTCCGGGATCGCTGCTGCATGGGACCGAGCCCGCCGGATGCGCGTCCGGCGGGCTCGGGGCTGGCACAGGAGTTACGAGGTGACCAGGGTGGCGCCCAGGCCAGAGAGTGCGGCGCCGATCGGCTGGAACAGGCTCTCGCCGCAGTTCGCGGAGCCGCCGGACAGCACGCCCTGGGCGTTGGCGCCGGTGACGAAGGAGCCGCCGGAGTCGCCGTGATCCGAGCAGGCCGTGCTGGAGGTCAGGCCGCGGACGGTGCCCTCGGCGTAGTTGGCCGTCTGGTTCTTGGCCTTGATGGTGCCGCACTTGTAGCCGGTGGTGCGGCCGGAACGGCAGACGGAGCCACCGACGGCGGTGCTCTGCTGGCCGGTGATCCGCTGGCTGTGGCCGTTGACCTTGTTGGTCGGCGTCCAGCTGGACGTGGTGGTCACGAAGGAGTAGTCACTGCCCGGGAACACGGACTGGGTGAACGAACCGGCCGAGGAACCGTTGATGGTCACCTTGGATCCGGTGTCGCCGCAGTGGCCGGCGGACACGAAGCCGTTGGCCGAACCCTTACGTGCGCCGAAGCCGACCGAGCACAGGAACTGCCCGTTGATGCCGTACTCCATGCCGCCCACGATCTCGGCGTGCGTCTGCGGGCGCTCGGCCTCGATGACCGTGCGCACCGAGTCGGCGGGCACCCCGGCCTTGGCCAGGAACGCGCCGATCGCGGCCTGGTTCAGGCCCTTGACGGTGACCGCGTTGGCGGCCGGGTCGATGAACCAGCCGGTGATGTCCTTGTCCGCTTCTGCGGCGTCCAGCTGGGCCATGGTGGCCGTCAGCTGCTTGCCGGAGCGCTGCACGAACCGCACATCCGCGCCGGCCTTGCGGGCACTGGCGGCGGTGGATTCGTCGGTGACGTTCGCGATCAGCCTGCGGCTGGCGGAGTCGTAGTAGGTGCCGGCCAGCTGGTCGCCGACGGCCTGCTCCAGGGCTGTCTCGATCGCGCTGGCGCGGGTCTCCGCACCGATGGTCTCGCGGGCCTGCTGCTCGTTCAGGCCGAGATCGCGCTGGTAGGCCTGTAGTAGTGCGGGGTCCAGGTCGCCGGTGTAGGCGACGGAGCCGGTGCTGACGGTCTGCGTGCCGACCACGGCGACGGCGGTCAGCAGGGCGAACGAACCCAGGACAAAACTGAGGCGGTTCATGGATTTCTCCAGGTCACAGTGCAGGGAGCAGATGCACCCACAGGGCGGGCGGTGCACCTGTTGCCGGGTTCGTGACCGACCCGGTCCCTCGACCATAGGCTGGAGCTATGACCAGTCACATCCGTCGAATGACGTATCGCTCCGGAGACCGGCCGCCGGAATGACCCGGCGGCCGTTCCCCGTAATGCTCAGCTCAGCACCAGGGTGGCGCCGAGTGCGGACAGTGCGGGTAGCACCGGCTGGAACAGGCTGTAGGCCCCGGACGGGCTGGAGCAGCTGGCGTTCGACGGCCCGCCGGACAGCGTGCCCTGGGCGTTCCCGCCGGAGACGAACGAGCCACCGGAGTCACCCGGCTCGGAGCAGGCGGTGGACCTGGTCAGGCCGCGGACCGCGCCCTGCGGGTAGTTGGCCGTCTGGTTCTTGGCGCTGACCGTGCCGCACCGGTAGCCGGTTGTGCTGCCGGACCGGCAGATGGACGCGCCCACCGCGGACTCGGTCGAGCCGGTGACCGGCTGGCTGTGGCCCTGCACCTGGTTGGTCAGCGTGTGCCCGGATCCGACGGCCACGAACGCCCAGTCATTGCCCGGGAAGGTGGACTGGCTGAACGAGCCCGCCGCCTGGCCGCCGATGGTCACCCGGGCACCCGAGGTTCCGCAGTGGCCCGCGGTGACGAAACCGTCGCCCGCCGAGGTGCGCGCGCTGAATCCGATGGAACAGCGGCTGCTGCCGTTGATGTTGAACGCGATGCCGCCGGTGATCGTCGCGTGCGGGACGAGCCGCGCCGGGCTGACCTCGGCCCGCACCGCATCCTGGGGCACGCCCGCCTCGGCCACGAACGCGTCGATGGCCGTGGCGGTGACGCCGGAGACGGTGATGACGTTGTTCTTCGGGTCGATCGCCCAGCCGGCGATCTCGGATCCGGCCGCGGTCGCGTTCAGCTTCGCCATCCCGTCGGCGAGGGCCCGGCCGGAGTGCGCGACGAATCTCGGCTCGGCGCCGAGTCGCCGGGCCACCTGCGCGGACCGCTCGTCGGTGACGCTCGCTACGAGGCGGTGGATGGCCGGGTCGTAGTGGCTGCCCGCGAGCCGGTCGCCGAGCAGTTTCTGCAGATTCTGTTCGACGGTGGCGGCGCTGTTCTCGTAGCCGATGGCCTCGCGGGCCTGCTGCTCGTTCAGGCCGAGATCGCGCTCGTAGGCCTGGAGCAGGGCAGGGGAGAGCTCGCCGGTATAGGCCACCGAGGTCGAGTCGACGGTATGCGCGCTCAGGACGGATGCGGCGGCCAGCAGGGCGAAGGCGGCGGCCGGAACCACATAGCGGTTCATTGCACACTCCAATGTCACATGCAGGGGAAAGGTGACTTCACAACTGTAAAATACAATTCCCGTGCGGTGCCACCCGCAGTTGGAGTATTCCATTTACAGGAATGGCCGCCGGATTGCTCCGGCGGCCATTCACAGAATTGAATCGACTACGACAGGACCAGCGTGGCGCCGAGCGCGGACAGCGCCGGGGCGATCGGCTGGAACACGCTGTCCCCGGTGGCCGACGAGCAGTCGCCGGAGCCGCCGGACAGCACGCCCTGGGCGTTGGCGCCGGTGACGAACGAGCCGCCGGAGTCACCGTGGTCGGAGCAGGCGGTGGTCTCGGTCAGGCCGGTCACCGTGCCCTCGGCGTAGTTCACCGTCACGTTCTTCTGCTGCACGGTCCCGCAGTGGTAGCCGGTGGTGCGGCCGGAGCGACAGATGGAGCCGCCGACGGCGGTGCTGGTGGTGCCGGTGATCCGCTGGCTGTGGCCGGTGACCTGGTTGGTCAGCGTCGCGCCCGGGGTACTCACGAAGGAGTAGTCGTTGCCCGGGAAGCGGGACTGGCTGAATGAACCCGCGGCCTGGCCGCCGATGGTGATCTTGTCGCCCGCGCTGCCGCAGTGACCGGCGGACACGAAGCCGTTGCCCGCGCTGGTCTTGGCGCTGAAGCCGACCGAGCACAGGAAGCCGCCCTCGGAGGTGGTGATGCCGTACTCCATGCCGCCGACGATGGTGGCGGTGGTGTGCATCCGGTTCGGGTTCACCACGGCCTTCACCGCGTCCTGGGGCAGGCCGGCGGCCGTGACGAAGGCCTTCGCCGCGTCGGCGCTGACCGCGGTGACGGTGATGGTGTTGTTCTTCTCGTCCACGCCCCAGCGGGTGACGTCCTTGCCCGCCGCGGACTTCGCGGCGTCCAGCTTGGCCTTGGTCGCGCGCAGGTCGGCGCCGGAACGCTGGACGAACTTCGGCTCGGCGCCGTGCTCACGGGCGACCTTCGCGGCCTGTTCGTCGGTGACGTTCGCGATCAGCCGGTGGGTGGCCGGTTCGTAGTAGGTGCCGGCCAGCTGGTCGCCCAGCGCGCGGGTGACCTGGTCCTCGACGGCGGTGGCCCGGTTCTCCTGGCCGATGGTCTCGCGGGCCTGCTGCTCGTTCAGGCCGAGGTCGCGCTGGTAGGCCTGCAGCAGGCCGGGCGCGAGTTCGCCGGTGTAGGCGACGGCGTCCGAGGACACCGGCCGCGGGGCGGGCTGGAGGGCGATCACGGCTGCGGCGGCCAGCGCCGCGGTGGCGACCGCGGACAGGGCAATACGGTTCATGGAGATGCTCCTGTGCAGGGAAAATGGACACTCGGCAGGGAAATATTCCGTGTCCGCCCTGGACGGTAAGCGCATTCTCGTGAGATTCCGGTGAAGGGATTTACCCAGTAGGAAATGGCCATTGGATTGCACCAATGGCCATTTCCCTCTGTGGTGCTAGCAGGCACCCTGGTCGGCCCAGGAGGACCAGGCGACCGGGGAGTCGGGCTGCACGCCGGTGGACCAGTAGGTGGCCTTGTACACGTGGCCGTTGTGGCTGATCAGGTCACCCGGCTGGTAGGCGGTGCCG
Organism: Pseudonocardiaceae bacterium YIM PH 21723; assembly: GCA_003600225.1. Lineage (GTDB taxonomy): Bacteria > Actinomycetota > Actinomycetes > Mycobacteriales > Pseudonocardiaceae > QZFT01. The sequence continues at coordinate 26,828 of QZFT01000030.1, read as the reverse complement.
ACGTTCCACGGGGTCGCGGCGGCGCAGGGCTGCGGGTTGGGCTCCGGGTTCGGCTCGGTTCCCGCGCCGGTGACCAGTTTGGCGCCGAGCGCGGACAGCGCCGGGTTGACCGGCTGGAACCAGGTCTGCGGGTTGCCGGAGGCGCAGCCGCCGGAGATGCCGGAGGTCATGCCCTGGGCGTTGGCGCCCGCCACCACCGAGCCGCCGGAGTCGCCGGGGTCGGCGCACGCGCTCATCCGGTGCAGGCCGGCGACCGAGCCCTGCGGGTAGTTCACCGTCTCGCTCTTACCCTGCAGCACGCCGCAGGTGTACGCGTTGGTGGAACCGGCCCGGCAGATGGAGGCGCCGACGGCGATCTCGGTGGAGCCGGTGATCGCCGACGAGTGGCCCTGCACCCGGTTGGTGGGCTTGAAGGTGGCGTTGGTGGTGATCAGCGACCAGTCGTTGCCCGGGAAGCGGGACGCGGTGAAGGAACCGGCGGCCTGGCCACCGATGGTCACCGAGGAACCCGCCGTGCCGCAGTGGCCGGCCGACACGAAGCCGCCACCGCTGCCGGAGGTCACCGGGAAGCCGATGGAACAGCGGCTGGAACCGTTGATGTTGTAGGCGATGCCGCCGACCAGGTCGGCGGTGGTCTGCGGGGCCGCGTCGCTCTCCCGGACGGCGACCGAGTCCTTGGCGACGCCGGCCGTGGCCAGGAACGCGTCCGCGGAGGCACCCTTCAGCACGGTGACGGTGATCTTGTTGGTGGTGGCGTCCAGGTACCAGCCGGTGACGGACTTCGGGGCCTGGGCCGCGTCCAGCTTGGCCAGGTCGGCCCGCAGCTGCCTGCCGGTGACCGGGACGACCTTCGCCTCGGCGCCGGCCGCGCGGGCCTGGGTGGCGGTGGCCTCGTCGTTCACATGCGCGACCAGCTTGTGGCTGCCCGCGTTGTAGTAACTGCTGGCCAGGCCGGCGCCCAGTTCACGTTGCAACCGTTGTTCCACCTGGGTGGCCTTGGCCTCGGCGCCGATGGCGTACCGGGCCTGGCTCTCGTTCAGGCCCAGGTCACGCTGGTAGGCCTGGAGCATCGCGGGGTCGAGTGGGCCGGAATAGGCGACCGGGTCGGCGCCGATCGGGTCCACGGCGGAGGTGCCCAGGGCGACGGCACCGCCTACCACCAGGGCCGCGGCGGCGGCCGCGAGCACGGTGAATCTGGAGTACATGCGCGTTTCTCCTCATGCCACAGAGCAGGGAGCGCACGGCCGAACAGGGACGGCCGAAGCGCAAGCCGGCCGTGACATAACCGGCTCTTCACAACGGTAAGGAGCCGTGGCACAGGAGGAACCGACTGAGCGGCCCAAAAGCTATGTCACTACGCGATAACCGCCCTCCTATGGGAAGGCGGCCAACTGGTGGAGCATGGTGCGTCTGGTGCTTGTCGAAAGATGGCTTCGGAGGAGGAGACGGGTTGTGGGTGGGGTCTTTCCTGCCGTCGTGCCGGGTGGGGGCACGCTGGTATGGGTGGTCGGGGCCGCTGCGCGCCGTTGGAGCGACCGGAAAGACGCTTTGGGTGCCCCCAGCGGCCCAAACTCCGCGTTGATCAAGGAGGTCTGGGGCGACACGGGGCGGAAATGGTGCGACACGCCGGGATCGCACGATGTCGACGACCGCCAGACCCAGCGGAGCTACGCGGCGGAGGTGGCGGCCATCCGCTCGCTGACCCGGCGGGAGACCTTGCGCTCCACGATGAAGGAGGCGAACGGGATGGTGCCGGCGACCAGCACGCCCAGCGTGTACAGCGGCGCCCACTTGTTCTTCATCGACAGGTCGAACGCGGCCCACAGGTACACGACGAACAGGAAGCCGTGCAGCGGCCCGATGATCGCGGAGGGTCCCGACTGGTCGGCCAGGTACTTGAGCGGCATGGCGACCAGCACCAGCAGCAGCAACATCACCCCGACGACGTAGGACATGACCCGGTATCGGGTGAGTGCGGCCTGCATCGAGAAGATCCTTCTTCCTAGCCTTGATCCCGGCCGTTCAGCTGCGCCAGCATCCGGTTGTAGGCGGCCAGTTCGTCATCCGGCTCCTCCACCTGCGCGACCGGCCGTCGCACCGGTACCGGCGCGGGCTCGGGCAGCGGTTCCGGTTCGGGTGCCTGTTCCTGGTCGGTCGCCTGTTTCTGCGCCTCGAGCCTGCGCAGCCGGAACCACAGGAACACGCCGAACCCGCCGAACAGCGGCCACTGGATCGCGTAGGCGAGGTTCTGCAGCGAACCGCCCGCCTCCTGGGCACGGTCCCACTGCCATCTGGCCAGCAGAAGACACGCGACCACCCAGATCAGGGCGAACACGAGCAATCCCAGCCAGCGACCGTTCAACCGCACCCCTCCACGCTAACAAATCGCCCGCGTTCAGGGTTTGGTGGCCACCACCATGGATTCCTCCGGGGTCAGCCGCTCGACGCGCACATCCCGGAAGCCGGCCTCGGTGAGCCAGTCGCGGGCGTCGGCTCCGGTGTAGTCGAAGCCGCCCGGGGTGTGCAGCAGCATGCTCAGGCTCATCACCAGGGCCCACGCGTTCTGCCTGCGTTCATCGTCGATCAGCGACTCGTACAGGATGATCTCGCCGCCAGGGGGCAGGGCCTCGTAGGCCTTCGCGAGGAGCATCTGCTTCGTGTCCAGGTCCCAGTCGTGCAGGATGTGCCCGAACACCAGCACCTCCGCCGAGGGCAGCGGCCCGGTGAGGAAGTCACCCGCCTGGAACTCCGCCCGTTCACCGACGTAGTCCTCGAACGAGCCGCGTACCTGTTCCCGGTCGAAGCCGATCCGCCGCATCTGCGGGTACCGGTCGGCCAGTTCCCGCAGGAACGCGCCTTCGGAGCAGCCGATGTCCGCGACGCTCGTCACACCGGCCCACGGATACCGCTCGATGATCGCGCGGATCGCCGGCAGCGAGAAGTGGGTCATCGCCCGCTGGAACCTGCGGGTCATCACCGGGTCGGCGTACAGCTCGTCGAACAGGTCGGGGCCGGCCGTGCGGGGCTCGCCGGTACGCAGCGACTCGGTCAGGCCCGCCCAGTCCTGGAAGATCCAGATACTGGTCAGTTCCAGCACGCCGCCGAGGTAGTCGGGGGAGTTCCGGTCCAGGTAGCGGGCGGTTTCCGGGGTGTTCCGGTAGACGCCGTCCTCGCGCTCCAGCATGCCGAGCGCGACCAGGGTGTCGAAGAAGTCCCGGGCTCCGCGCGGGTGGACCCCCAGCCGCTCGCGGAGTTGCTCGCAGTCCAGCCCACCGTCGGCGAGTGCGGTGAACAGGCCCAGCTCGGTGGCGGACAGCAGCGTCCGGGAGCCGGGAAAGGCGAACGCCAGTCGCAGGATCGGTTCGGCGCCGGTCATCGTGCTCCTCCCTTGGTGGCGATCACCATCGCTTCGACCTCGGCGAGCGGCTGTACCCGCACGTCCTGGAAACCCGCGTCCGTCAGCCACTCCCGGGCGTCGGCGCCGGTGTACTCGGAGCCGCCACCGGACTTCAGGAACATGTTCAGGCTCATCAGCAGGCCGTAGGTGTTCGCCCGTCGATCGTCGTCGAGCAGCACGTCCCACAGGATCACCTCGCCGCCCGGCGGCAGCGCGCGGTACGCCTTGGCCAGCAGCATGCGCCGGGTGTCCACGTCCCAGTTGTGCAGCACGTGCCCGAACACCAGCACCTGGGCGGACGGCAGCTCGTCGGTGAAGAAGTCCCCGCCCACGAACTCCGCGTGCTCCCCGGCGTACTCGGCGAACTGCGGCCCGGCGGCTGGCAGGTCCATCCCGACGCAACGCAGGTGCGGGTGCTGCTTCAGTAGCCGGACCAGCAGCGCGCCCTCCGCGCAGCCGATGTCCGCGACGCTGTCCACCCGGTCCCACGGGTAGTCGCGGCCGATGGCCTCCGCCGACGGCCGGGTCCAGTCGGTCATCGCCCGCTGGAACTGCCGGACGACCTCCGGGTCGCTGTAGTAGGCGTCGTACATGTTGCCGGTGCCGTGCTGCGGCAGCCCCGTGCGCAGCGAATCGGTGAGGCCTGCCCAGTTGTGGAAGGACCGCTTCCCGTTGTGTTCCAGGAAACCGCCCTGGTAGTCCGGGCTGCCGCGATCCAGGATCCGGGCGGTCACCGGGGTGTTGGCGTAGCTCCCGTCGACGCGGGTCAGCACGCCGAGGGAGACCAGCGCGTCGAAGAAGTCGCGTGCTCCCCTCGGGTGCAGGCCCAGCCGGTCACGCAGCGTCCCGGCGTCCAGGGCGCCGGCCCCGAGGGCGGTGAACACCCCGAGTTCGACGGCGGACAGCAGCGCGCGGGAATCGCAGTACGCGGTGCCCAGCCGCAGGATCTGATCGGCGTCGAGCTGGTTCTCGGTCATGGGCCACCCCCAGCCCTCGATCATGCCGGGGATGACCGTCGCCGGATAGCGCTACTTGGTGGCGATGACCATCGACTCGGTGTCCGTCAGCTGTTGCACCCGCACGTCCTGGAAACCCGCCTCGGTCAGCCACCCGCGCGCGTCGGTGCCGGTGTAGTCGAAGCCGCCCGCGGTCTCGACCAGCATGTTCAGGCTCATCAGCAGGCCGAACGCGTTCTGCCTGCGGTCATCGTCGATGAGCGCCTCGTACAGGATGATCTCGCCGCCCGCCGGCAGCGCGCGGTACGCCTTGGCCAGCAGCATCCTCTTGGTGGTCAGGTCCCAGTCGTGCAGGATGTGCCCGAACACCAGTACCCCGGCCTCGGGGAGTGGGTCGGTGAAGAAGTCCCCGCTGCGGAATTCGGCCCGGTCCCCGGCGTACTCCAGGAACGAGTCCCGGACCTGTTCCCGGTCGAAGCCGATCCGCCGCACCTGCGGATGCCGTCCGGCGAGTTCGCGCAGGAACGCCCCCTCGGAGCAGCCGATGTCCGCGACGCTGGACACCCGCTCCCAGGGGTACCGCTCGACGATCGCTCTGATCGACGGCAGCGAGCCGCCGGTCATCGCCCGCTGGAACTTGCGGGTCTGCTCGGGGTCCGCGTACAGGTCGGCGAACACGTCCTCGGCGGGCTTCTGCGGCTGTCCGGTGCGCAGCGAATCTGTGAGCCCGGCCCAGTCCCGGAAGAGCCGCTGGGCGGACATCTCCAGGATGCCACCCAGGTACTCGGCCCCCGCGCGATCCAGGTAGCGGGCGGTCGCCTCGGTGTTCCGGTAGACGCCGTCCTCGCGGTCCAGCATGCCCAGCGCCACCAGGGCGTCGAAGAAGTCCCGGGCACCCCGCGGATGGATGCCGAGCCGGTCGCGCAGTTCCCTCTCGTCCAGCGGAGTCTCGCTGAGCGCGGTGAACACCCCGAGTTCGGTGGCGGCCAGCAGCGTCCGGGAACCCCAGAACGCGAAACCCAGCCGCATGATCGGATCGGCACTGGTCATGCCGACCACAGTGCTGGAAAAGGCGAGCCCCGGCGACCGGGCTCACTACTTCGTGGCGATGATCAGCGACTCCACCTCGGTGAGCGGCTCGACCCGGATGTCCCGGAAGCCGGCCGCGGTGAGCCATTCCGTGGCGTCCGCGCGGGTGTAGTCGAAGCCACCGGCGGTCTCCACCAGCATGTTCAGGCTCATCAGCAGGCCGAACGCGTTGTCCCGGCGATCATCGTCGATCAGCGAGTCAGTGATCAGCAGCTCGCCGCCCGCCGGCAGCGCCCGATACGCCCGGTCCAGCAGCATCCGCTTCTCCGGCAGGTTCCAGGCGTGCAGCACGTGCCGGAGCACCAGGACCTGGGCGGGCGGCAGCTCGTCGGTGAACGGGTCGCCCTCGAACAGCAGCAGTTCCACGTCGGGCAGCCGATCGTTCAGCTCGGCCAGCAACCCGTCATCCTGCGCGCCGAGGTCCGCCACGCTGGCCACCAGATGCCAGGGGTAGGCGTGCAGTAGCGCCGGCAGGGACGGATCGGCCAGCCGGGAGATGCCGGCTCCGGGGATCACCGGAACGCCGCCCGCCAGCAGCGCGTCGGTGAGCCCGGCCCAGCGCGCGAACAGCCGTTCCCCGGAGTCCTCGAACACGTCACCCAGGTAGTCCGCGCTGCGCCGGTCCAGGTAGTGCGCGGTGACCGGGGTGTTCTCGTAGCGCTCGCCGATCCGCTGCAACAGCCCCATGGCCACCAGGGAGTCGAGGAAGTCACGGGCCGCCCGGGGATGCAGATCGAGCCGTTCGCGGAGCTGCTCGCCGTCCAGCCCGCCGTCGCCCAGCTCGGTGAACACGCCGAGCTCGACTGCGGCCAGCAGGGTGCGCGAACCCCAGTAGGCGAATCCCAGATGCAACAGTGGTTGCGGATCGATCATGTACTAGTCAACGAGCGCGATCATCGTTCAGCGCGCGAGGACAGCCGGTCACCGGAAGTGCAGTAAGGGGCACCCATGCTGCGCTCGGTGCAGTGAGGGGCACCCTTACTGCGTTGGATGCAGTAAGGGTGCCCCTCACACGATGACGGTCTAGCGGGAAGCCACGGCCTGCTCGGCGGCGGCCAGCCACTCACGCCACTGCGCGGCCTGCTCTTCGGCCTTCTGCGCGCGACGCTTGTCGCCCGCGGCGACGGCCTTGGCGGCCTGCGCCTCGAACTGCTCGACCCGCTCGCGGAACTGCGCCACCCGGGCCAGGGCCTCGGGGTCGGTGCGCCGCCACTGGGCGTCGGACGCGCCGCGAACCTTCTCCTCGATGGCCCGCAGCTTGCCCTCCAGATCGCGGATCCGCTCGCGCGGCACCTTGCCGATCTGCTCCCAGCGCTCCTGGATCTTGTACAGCTGAGCCTTGGCGGCCTTCAGATCACCGGACGGGTCGATCTTCTCGGCCTCGGCGAGCAGTGCTTCCTTGGCCTTGGCGTTCTCGGTGAACTCCGCGTCCCGCTCGTTGAACGCCTCGCTGCGCCGGGCGAAGAAGGCGTCCTGCGCGGCCCGGAACTGCTGCCACAGCGCGTCGTCGGCGTCCTTGGGCGCGCGGCCCGCCGCCTTCCACTCGGTCATCAGGTCGCGGTACCGGTTGGCGGTGTGCTGCCAGTCGGTGGACTCGGACAGCTGCTCGGCCTCGGTGACCAGTTCCTGCTTGCGCGTCTTGGCGGTCGCGCGCTGCCGGTCCAGGTCGGCGAAGTGCGATCCCCGGCGCCGGTTGAAGTTGTCCCGCGCCTTGGAGAACTGCCGCCACAGCTGCTCGTCGGTCTTGCGGTCGACCCCGCGAATGGTCTTCCACTCGTCCAGGATCTCCCGCAGCCGGTCACCGGCGGTCTTCCACTGCGTGGCCTCGCCGGCGATCTTCTCGGCCTCTTCGACCAGCGCCTGCTTCCGGGCGACGGCCTCGGCCCGCTGCTGCTGCTTGACCGCCTTCGCGCCCTCCAGCGCGTGGTCGGCCTGCACCAGCAATTGGTCGATCCACTTCGACAGCCCGTCGATGTCACCGACGACCTTGGCGTCGGTGAGCGAGTCCTTGAGGTGCTTGGCCGAGGTGTGCGCCTGCTTCGGGTCACCGGCCCCCGACTCCAGCCGGGCCGCCAGCAACTGCACCTCGGTGCGCACGTCGTCGAACCGGCGGGCGTAGTGGGCCAGGCCCTCGACCGGCTCACCGGCTTGCCAGGAACCGACCTCTCGCTCACCGTCCGAGGTACGCACGTAGACCGTGCCGTTCTCATCCACCCGGCCCCACTTCGTGGGGTCATCGGAGGCGACCGCTACCGGCGCCGCCGATGCAGGCGACTCCGTCTCGGTCGCCACCGCACCGTTGTCACCCTGGGCCGGCACCACCGTGGGCACCGGTCGTTCCACGGTCTCCGACACCGCCCCCTCGGCGTGCGCGGTCTCCGGGTTGGTCTGCTGCTCGGTCATCGCCGGCTTCCTCCTCGCCTACCCACCTGTTGCCCGCATATGACGGGCGCTCCGCCGCAGCGGAGCCCAGCAATCGGACCCCCAGAACCGATCACGCGGCTGGAGTGTCCGTGCCCGGCATTCAAACAGGTCCGGAGCTTCACCGGTACTCCGAGGGCGGCAATGTGCGGTAAGCGGAGTAATTCCGGCGGCGAGTGTGGAGCGGGAGGGCGGTGTTCGGTAGCCGTGCGCACACCTCTAGCCTGGGACAATGTGATTGCCGGTATCGCTGTTGTGTCCCATCCGCCGTTAGTGGTGCCCGAGCTGGTTACCGGGAAGTCGGGCGAGACCGCGCAAGTGCGCACGGCGACCTTGCGTGCCGTGACCGAGCTGGCCGGCTTTTCCCACGACTGGGTGGCAGTGGCCGCCGGTAGTCCGGCCGCCTCGCTGATCCCGCCGTTGACCGGCAGTTTCCGTGGTTTCGGGGTGGATCGCCGGGTGTCGCTGGACGGTTCGGAGAGCGAACCGGCGCCGTCGCTGCCACTGCCGGCGTTGATCGCCGGCTGGCTGCGGGAACAGGCGGGAGCGAACCGGGTGGAGGTGGAGCTGGTGGACGCCGCCACCGATCACGCCGCGGTGGGGGAGCGGCTGCGGACGCGGCCGGTGGGCCTGCTGATCATGGCCGACGGCTCCGCGCGGCACGCACCGAAGTGTCCGGGGCCGGTCGACGACCGGGCACCCGGCTACGACGCGGACATCGCGAACCTCCTCGCGACCGCGGATCACGCCGCGCTGCGGGAACTGGACAAGGGCCTCGCCGAGGAACTCTGGGCGACCGGCTGGCCGGCACTGCGGGTGCTGGGCTCGGCGGCCGAGGGCCGCGACTGGGACGCGGAGCTGCTGTACTCGGCCGCGCCGTACGGCATCGGCTACCAGGTGGCGGTGTGGCGACCGTGCTGAGGCCCATCGCACTGGTCGGTCCGACGGCCACCGGAAAGTCGGACCTCGGCCTGGAACTGGCCCGCCGCTTCAACGGCGAGGTGATCAACACCGACTCGATGCAGCTGTACCGCGGCATGGACATCGGCACCGCCAAACTGCCCGTCGACGAGCGGCGGGGCATCCCGCACCACCTCCTCGACGTGCTGGACGTGACCGACTACGCCGTCGTCGCGGCCTACCAGGCCGAGGCCAGGGCCATCTGCGACCGGCTCCTGGCGCAGGGCCGCACCCCGATCCTGGTCGGCGGATCCGGACTGTATGTACAGGCCGTATTGGACGATCTGGAGTTCCCGGACACCGACGCGGTGGTCCGGGGCAGGTTCGAGGCCGAACTGGAGCAGCTCGGCCCGGAGACCCTGCACGCCCGGCTGGCGGAGCTGGACCCCCTGGCGGCGGCGAACGTGCTGCCGAGCAACGGCCGGCGCATCGTGCGCGCGCTGGAGGTGATCGAACTGACCGGCCGCCCGTTCTCCGCGACCATGCCGGTCCGGGGCGAGCCGCGGTACGGCACGGTGCAGATCGGTCTCGACCGGAACACCCCCGAGCTGGACGAGCGCATCGCGCTGCGGGTCCGGCGGATGTTCGACGCCGGTCTGGTCGAGGAGACCCGGGAACTGGAGAAGCTGGGCCTGCGCGACGGCGTCACCGCGCGCCGGGCGCTGGGCTACCAGCAGGTGCTCGCCCACTTCGACGGCCGGTACGACCTGGCGGAGGCGGTCGACGTCACCGCTCAGACGACCCGCCGGTACGTGCGCAGGCAACGCTCCTGGTTCCGCCGCGATCACCGGATCCACTGGCTGGACGCCGCCCGCCCCGACCTCCTGGACACCTGCCTGCGCCTGCTCGACCAGCCCACCCAAGATCAGCCGCTCGGGTTCGTCCCCCGGTAGGCCCCCATTAGGCCCCGCCCCAAATCCGGGGGCAGGCCACCCACACTGCCCCGGCCACCATATGCGGGGCGGTGAGGTGTCAAGGGGCTCGCGGGGCGATCTGTGGACAACCGGCCGGGCTGTGGACCGGCGGGCCCCCGGCCCCTCAGGCCACCACGGGGTGGCGCCGGACGAAGGCGACCCGGGCGCCGGCCTGCGCGGTGATCTCGGTGAGCACGTCGTCCAGGCCGAGGAACACCTCCCACGCCTCCCGGCCCACCTCGGCGGCGACCCGGCCCACCACCAGGTGTTCCAGTTCGGCCGGCCGCTCGCCCCGCCACACCCGGTCCGCTAGGCTGACCAGGAGGTCCTCCAGCGCGACGCCCGGCCGGCGCCAGCGACCGTGGGTGCGGGCGAACCGGGCCAGTCGCTCGGGGACGCCCCGCTCCCGCAGCAGGGTGTAGCCGGTCTCCTCATGGGCAGAGCCGGGACCGGACAGCTCGTCGAAGTGCAGCACCTTGCCGATGTCGTACACCGCCGCGCCGAACACCACGGCCTCCCGGTCGAACTCCAGCAGCCCGCCGAGCCACCCGGTCAGGTCCACCGCGACGTGGTGCACCACCCGCAGTTGCGCTACCAGCCGGGGCGGCGCGTTCAGTGAAGTCAGCAGCGCGCACGCCCGGTCCGGCAACCGGATGAGGGCGTCGGAGCTCATCTCGCACAGGGTAGTCCCTTGACATCCCCAGGTGAACCGCAATACTTAAGTACATGCTTAACCAATCGGCGGTTCTGGACCGGGTCTTCCACGCCCTGGCCGATCCGAGCAGGCGCGCCATGGTGGATCGGCTCAGCCGTGGCACCGCGTCGGTGAGTGAACTGGCCGAGCCGCTGCGCATGTCGTTGCCCGCCGTGGTGCAGCACCTCCAGGTGTTGCAGGACAGCGGCCTGGTCACCTCGCAGAAGGTCGGCCGGGTGCGAACCTGCCGCCTCGACCCGGAGGCGCTGACCCAGGTCGAGGGGTGGATCGCGCAACGCAAGCGGACCTGGGAGAGCCGTCTTGATCGACTCGGACACTTTCTGGAGGAGCAATGAGCGTCCAGCACGACACCTTCACCGTCGAGCGCGTCTACCCGAAACCGCCCGCCGCCGTGTTCGCCGCCTGGTCTTCGGCGGAGGCCAAGCCGAAGTGGTTCGTCGCGCCGCACGAGAACGTGACCAGCGGTCCCCTGGAACTGGATTTCCGGGTCGGTGGCCGGGAGAGCATCAGCAACGACTGGACCCGCGAGGGTTTCAGCTCGCACTACAACGCCACCTATCACGACATCGTGCCGAATGAGCGCATCGTCACCGCCTACACGATGCACATCGACGACCGGCAACTGTCGGTGTCCGTGGCCACCATGGAATTCCATGCCGAGGGGACAGGTACCCGGCTGGTGATCACCGAATCGGGGGTGTTCCTGGATGGTCACGCGGACGTGCAGGGGCGGGAGCAGGGCACCAATCTGCTGCTCGACCAGTTGACCGAGGTTCTGGGCTGAAAGCGGTCCTGCCGCCCCGGGATCGGTGCTAGGTTTCGGCCTCGACCGAATCGAGCACCGTCCTGGGGAGGGCATTGTGGCGGAGGACTTCCACGCCGATCTCGGCGCCATTCACGGCCTGGGCAAGTCGATGGACCGATGGCAGAACGAGCTCGACGATTCGCTGCGCATGCTCCGCGGCCTCGAGGGTGAGGTCAGCGACGACCGCTTCGGCGAATTCGGCGCCGGCAAGGGCTTCCTCACCTTCCACGGCGGCTGCCAGGAACAGGCGACCAAGGCCCTGGCCGCGATGAAGGGCTGGACCGCCAACGTCACGCAGGCCGCGCAGAACTACGCCGCCTCCGACGCGGAGGGCGCGGCCAAGCTCCAGGCGGTCATGAACTCGACCAGCATCGGTACCCAGCAGTACCACGCTCCGGCCGCCTACCAGCAGCGCGACCGCAAGCTGACCATCGCCGACCGGCTGGACGGCGCCACCCACTACGCGAACGACTGAGGCGCAGATGAGCGACACCGCACTGGACCAGCTGCGCCGGTACAGCGGAGCCATCGACGCGGCGACCATGGGTTCCTTCGGCCGCACCGGCGCGTTGGAGGAACCGGTCACCGGGGCGCTGGGCGTTCCCGGGCCCAAGGGCGATCCGGAGTACCTGGACAAGCTGGGCCAGCTGTACACCCGGACCGCCAACGGCGTGCGCCAGGTGCAGGACGGCATCCAGAAGGTCGCGGGCAGCCAGCTGCCGGAGTACTGGCGCGGGGAGGCCGCCGACGGAGCCACCCGGTCCGCGGGCGAGACAGCGGAACAGGTGGGCCTGATGGCGCAGCGCATGGCGTCGGGGGCGAAGCAGCTGCACGGCCTGGCCCTGGGCCTGCGGATCCACCGGGAGAACTACGAGCGGGCCCGCCGCGCGATGGCCCAGATCCCGCCCCGGCTGGAGGAGATCTCCATGTGGGACGGCGAGGACAACGAACCGGCGTTCCAGGCGGCCAAATCCGATGCGCAGGCGGCGATCAAAGAGATGATCAAGAATTTCGAGTACGCCAAAATGGCCGGCACCCAGGCCAACGACGGGTTCACGGAGAAGGTCGCCGGAGCACGCTGACCACCACGAAGAGAATCAGCGCCGTCTTGACCACGGTCAGGCCGACGGACAACGGCGGTGACGGCACCGCGACCGAGATGTCGTGCACCGTGTGGATGGCGACCAGCGGCCAGAGCATCCGGGCCCGGCGGTAGCCCCACACCGTCAGGCCCGCCCACAGCACCTTCTCCAGCGTGGCCCAGCCGTAGTACACGTGGAACGACAGCCGCGCGACGATCGCCACCAGGTAGATCGCCCAGGTCGGAGCGTTGATCAGCTCCAGCGAGCGCACCACCCCGGCATTCACGATGATCTCCTCGCCGAACCCGGCGGCCAGGGCCCAGCTGATGCCGTTCAGCACGCCCATCGCGGAGGTCGAATCGTGTCCGCCACCGCCGGGGCTGGTGACCAGCGCGTCGATCAGCAGGCTGATCGGCGCGGCCAGCAGCTGGGAGAGCAGCCAGATACCGGCCAGGAACGCGGCGGTACGCAGCCCGCGTTTCCCCGCCGTGACCACTGTCAGCGGTGCGCCCAGCTGCCGGAAGAGGAAGAACAGGCCCACGGCGACGAGTACCGCGACGAGGTTGAACCCGATCTGGAACTCCGGTGTCGCCCAGGACAGGCCCCGCGTCGCACCGGTCAGCGTCCAGACCGCGATCACCACCGGCAGCCCGAAGGCGATCAGGAACGCCAGCACCGTCGCGGCCACCAGCAGATGCCTGGCCCGGGGCGTGGTCGTGTTGACCACCGTGCCCTCGTCGACGGGCCACCACCGATTCGTCACGCGCCGACCGTAGATCGTCTTCGGCCGCCCCGCCACGTGGGCTTCCGGCTGCCGGGTGCCCGGTAAGCTGGTGTTTGTGGGTATTCCGTTCATCAAGGGCCATGGCACGCAGAACGACTTCGTCGTGCTGCCGGACATCGACGGCGAGCTGGAGCTGACCGCCACCAAGGTCGCGACGCTGTGTGATCGCAGAGCCGGTGTCGGCGCCGACGGCGTGCTGCGCGTCGTGCGTGCCGCCGCGCTGGGCGAACCGCTGCCGCAGGACGTGCCCGCCGACGCCATGTTCATGGACTATCGCAACGCCGACGGCTCCATCGCGGAGATGTGCGGCAACGGCGTGCGGGTGTTCGCCGCCCACCTGGCCGACGCCGGGCTGCTCACCCCCGGAGACTTCGCCGTCGGCACCCGGGCCGGCCTGCGCCGCGGCACCGTGCACCCCGATGGCCTGGTCACCGTGCACATGGGCGTGGCGACCGTGTCCGACAAGTCCACCGCGACCGTCGAGGGCGTCGCCTATGAGGGCCTGGCCGTGGATGTCGGTAACCCGCACCTGGTCTGCCCGGTCGATGTGGACCTGGCCGAGCTGTACCTCAAGGTGCCGCCCGGTCACGATCCGGCCGTTTTCCCGCATGGGGTGAACGTGGAGTTCATCACCGAGCTGGACGAGTACACCGTGCGCATGCGGGTCCACGAACGAGGCGTGGGGGAGACCCTGTCGTGTGGCACCGGCACGGTCGCCGTCACCGCCGCGGTACTGCACGCCGCCGGGCAGACCGAAGGCGTCCGTGACGTGCTGGTTCCCGGCGGTCAGGTTCGGGTATCCGTCTCCGCTACGGGCTGCACGCTCACCGGACCGGCCGAGCTGGTCGCCCGCGGCGAACTGGACGAGGTCTGGTGGCACGGCATCGCCTGATGTAGCCGACGCATTCACTCGTCTGCCGGAGAAAATGCCAGGGAGAATATTACTGGCGGCAGACGTTGTCATGGTGGATCCTCGGTGTCTTCTTACAACAGCAGACTGGAAAATGAATGACTGAAGCGCTTCGCGACCCGTTCGAGTACGAGAACCTCTCCGACGCGGAAGTGGTGCTGGACTCCGAACTGCCCTCCACCGGTGAGTTCGACCTGGAGGAACGGGCGGCTCTCCGCCGGATCGCGGGCCTGTCCACCGAGCTCGAAGAGATCACCGAGGTCGAGTACCGCCAGCTCCGGCTGGAGCGGGTCGTCCTCGTCGGTGTGTGGACCGAAGGCAGCGCGGCGGAGAACGAGGCCTCCCTCGCGGAACTCGCCCGGCTGGCCGAGACGGCCGGTTCGGAGGTCCTCGAAGGACTCGTGCAACGCCGCGACCGGCCCGACCCGGCCACCTACATCGGCTCCGGCAAGGTCCAGGAACTGCGCGACGTGGTGATCGCCACCGGCGCGGACACGGTGATCGCCGACGGTGAGCTCTCGCCGGGCCAGCTGCGTCAGCTGGAGACCCGGCTCAAGGTCAAGGTCGTCGACCGCACCGCGTTGATCCTGGACATCTTCGCCCAGCACGCCAAGTCCCGGGAGGGCAAGGCGCAGGTCGAACTGGCCCAGCTGAAGTACATGGTGCCGCGCCTGCGTGGCTGGGGTGACTCGCTGTCCCGGCAGGGCGGTGGCTCCGGTGGTGGCGGTGGCGCCGGTGGCGGCGGCGGTGTGGGTACCCGTGGTCCCGGTGAGACCAAGCTGGAGACCGACAAGCGACGCATCCACAAGCGGATCTCCAAGCTGCGCAAGGAGATCGAGGCGATGGGCACCGTCCGCGAGACCAAGCGCGGGCAGCGGGTCGCCAACGAGGTGCCGAACGTGGCCATCGTCGGCTACACCAACGCCGGAAAGTCCAGCCTGCTCAACGCGATCACCGGTGCCGGTGTGCTGGTGGAGGACGCCCTGTTCGCCACCCTGGACCCGACCACCCGCCGCGCCGAGACCCCGGACGGCACGCCGCTGACCTACACCGACACCGTCGGATTCGTCCGGCACCTGCCGCACCAGCTGGTCGACGCCTTCCGTTCCACCCTGGAAGAGGTGGTCCGGGCCGACCTGCTGCTGCACATCGTCGACGGCTCCGACTCGATGCCGGAGCGGCAGATCAAGTCGGTCCGCGAGGTGTTGAATGAGGTCGCCGAGCGGGAGAAGACCCCGCTGCCGCAGGAACTGATCGTGGTCAACAAGGTGGACACCGCCGATCCGGTGGCGCTCACCGAACTGCGTCACCTGCTGCCGGACGCCGCGTTCGTCTCCGCGCACGCCGGCACCGGCATCGAGGAGCTGCTCGCCCGGTTGCAGGAGATCCTGCCCAAGCCGGACAACCTGGTCGAGGTGCTGCTGCCGTACAGCCGCGGCGAACTGGTCGCTCGGGTGCACGCCGAGGGCAAGGTCCTCGACGAGCGGCACACCGAGACCGGCACCGAACTGCGGGCCAGGGTCCGCCGCGATCTGGCCGCCGCGCTGGAGGAGTTCGCATCCGCGCACTGAGGTTGCTGCTCGCTGTCGTCCTGATCGGCCTGTGCTGGGTTTCCCCGGCACAGGCCGATCCGGCGACGGTGTGCACCACCTCGGACAAGCGGCTGGAGGAGCTGTCCGGGCTCGCGTCCGACGGCACCCAGTGGTGGGCGGTCGGCGACGGCGACATCGAAGGCCTGTACGTGCTGAACCGGGACTGCTCGGTCAAACGCACGATCCCGATCCCGTTCGGCACCTACGACGTCGAGGACATGGCCCGGGCCGCCGACGGATCGCTGTGGCTGGCCGACACCGGGGACAACCGCACCAAACGCAGCAAGGACACGCTCCGGGTACTGCGGCCGAACGGCGTCTGGCAGCACTACGACGTGACCCTCGACCGGCCTAGGGACATCGAAGCCCTGCTGCTCGCCCGGGACGGGACGCCGTACCTGATCAGCAAGGAACCCAGCGGGGTGGCGCACATCTTCACCCCGTCCGCGCCGCTGTCCGAGACCGGGAAGGTCCCGCTGCGCGAGGCCGGCACGGTGGCCATCTCGTCCACGGACACCAAGGGCGGCCCGGTCAGCCCGGCCCTCGGCTCGGTGCTGATCACCGGGGGAGCGGTCAGCCCGGACGGCTCGGTCGTCGCCCTGCGGACCTACACGGATGTGTACCTCTACCGGGTGGCCGGCGGCGACCTGGTCGGAGCACTGCAGGGCAAGCCCACGCGTATCCCGCTGGCTGACGAGCCCCAGGGCGAGGCCATCGCCTTCGAACCGGACGGCACCCTGCTGGCGGCGGGGGAGAAGTTCGGCCCGCTCCGTGCGATTCCGCAGGCGGTGGCCCAGGCGCCGGCTCCGCCTGCTCCCGCTCCGGCTGGGAAGGCCTCCGGTCCGGTGGGCGAGCAGCGCGGCTCTTTCTGGACGGTGGCCGCCGTCGGCGGCGTCATCGCCGTGGGCGTCTGGTGGTTGCGTCGGCGGCGCGCCTAGCTGCTCGTCGCTTCTGGCTTGTCGTCGAAGGATGGCTTTGGAGGGGGAGACGGGCTTGGGGGCCGCGTCTTTCCTGCCGTCGTGTTGGGTGGGGGCACGCCGGTCTGGTGGGGATGGGCCGCTTCCTCGGGGGACCTGAAGGACGCCATCGTTTACTTGGGTGCGCTGAAGGACGCCTTCGTTTACCTGGAGTAAATGGTGGCGTCCTTCAGGTACTCACCGTCCACAATGGACACCAATATCGTGGGATCCACGGCGTGTCGCGCCATTTCGATACCGTGTCGCGATGGGTGGACTTGATCAACGCGGAGTTTGGGTCGCTGGGAGCACATAACGCGTCTTTCAGGTCCCTCCACATCATGAAAGGCCCGCGCAGCGGCCCCGATCACCCGGACCGGCGTGCCCCCACCCAACACGACGGCAGGAAAGTCCCCGCCCCGAGCCCGTCTTCCCTCCCAAGCCATCCTTCGGCGACAACCCAAGCCGGCGAAGCAGGCCGTGCAGGGGACGCGGCGAAGGCGCCCACCCGGTCGGATGGACGCCTTCGGTTACTAGCGGAGGGGGAACACTTTCCATGGAATCTGCTCCTGCGTCGCAGATTCCATGGAAAGTCAGACCTTGCGGAGGACGGCGACCACCTTGCCGAGGATCGTCGACTCGTCACCGTTGATCGGCTCGAAGTTGGGGTTGTGCGGCATCAGCCACACGTGCCCGTCCTTGCGCTTGAGCGTCTTGACCGTCGCCTCGCCATCGATCATGGCGGCCACGATCTCGCCGTTCTCGGCGTTCTCCTGCTGACGCACGGCGACCCAGTCGCCGTCGGTGATCGCGGCCTCGATCATCGAGTCGCCGACGACCTTCAGCAGGAACAGCTGACCGTCACCGACGATCTCCTTGGGCAGCGGGAAGACCTCCTCCACCGACTCCTCGGCCAGGATCGGGCCACCGGCCGCGATCCGGCCCAGCACCGGCACGAAGGTCGGCGTCGGGTGGGCGGCGCGCTCGGCACGCTCGGCGTCGGTGGGCGGGCCCTCCTGGGCCAGCATGCCCACGGCGCGGGGGCGGTTCGGGTCGCGGCGCAGGTAGCCCTTGCGCTCGAGGGCACGCAGCTGGTGGGCCACCGAGGAGGTGGAGTTCAGGCCGACGGCGTCACCGATCTCCCGGATGCTCGGCGGGTAGCCGCGGTCGCGCACCGAGCGCTTGATCTCCCGCAGTACCTGCATCTGCCGGACGGTCAGCACCGCGCGGGGCTGCTCTTCGTCGGCGCCGGGAACTCCCGGTTCGGGGAACTGGTGTACCTGGGCAGAGTCTGCCACGTCGTTGGTGCTGGTCTCGTTCTTGCCTGACACAGTCGGTTTCCTCCCTGCCCTGCTTGTGGGCCCGGATTGCGGGCCTTGCCTGCCTGATGGCGTGCCCTGTGGTGAGTGACGTTCCGATCGGTGGTGCGAGATCCAAATTAGTCCCTGTCCGTCAAAATCCCAAACACCTGTTCGATGGACACGCCGGGGGATTCTTCATTTTTTCGTCCATATGTGCTAGAAAATCGCACAGTCGTTCTATCGAACTTCCGTTCGATCATAGTCGAGTCAGTCGAGGAGGGCCGATGTCGTTGCTCGCCAATGCGCGTGACCTGCACGAACAGGATCTGGAATCGAATTCCGCGCCGGGCACGCGGCCGGCACGGCGCGTACGCCACACCACCATCAGCCGCGGTCCGCGCATCATCGAGGCCGCCCCGATCCGGCGACAGCCCGTCGCCTGTGCAGTCACCCGGCAGATTCCACCGATGGTGTTGGCTGCGCGCTGGGCCGGCCTGCTGCTGGCCTCGGCGGCGGTGGTCGTGGCGCTGGGCTGGATACTGTCCGCGCTGGGTGACGCCACCGCCGTCGAGTCGGTTCCGGCGCGGACCGCCGTGGTGCGGGTGCACGCCGGCGACACGCTGTATGGCATTGCCCACAGGATGGCGCCGGACAGTGATCCGCATGCCGTGATCGCCCGGATCCAGCAGCTCAACCAGATGGGCGACGCCGCGTTGACCGCGGGCCTGCCGCTCACCGTGCCGGACGGCCGCGCCACCGCTCAGCGCTGAACAGGCCTGAGGGATTGATCCTTTTGGATGATCTTCCAGGTGGGTCCGTCTCGCCTGACGTGCGCGTGCGGTTTCACCCGACAGGGGCGAGGCGGCTCGTGCTGAACATGGTTCTCGGCTTGCGTTCCCTGGGTCATGCGCATACCTTCTACCCCAACATCTAGTGGTTACAGAGTTGTAGTTCGTCCATAGATTGGGTTTCGGAGCGTGTTCGTCCGTCCACGGACAGTGCGCCCCAGGGCCTCGATCAGGTGAGGCACTCGCTCTGTGTCGGACGTTGAAGGGGGTGTGTGCGCGATGCGTTGCCCGTTCTGCCGTCACGCGGATTCGCGAGTCGTCGACTCCCGCGAGGTGGACGAGGGTCAGGTCATCCGCCGCCGGCGTTCCTGCTCCAAGTGCAGCCGGCGATTCACGACCGTCGAGGAAGCCGTCCTCGCCGTCGTGAAGCGCGCCGGAGTCACCGAGCCCTTCAGCCGCGACAAGGTGGTCAATGGTGTCCGCCGGGCCTGCCAGGGCAGGCCGGTGGACGAGGACGCGCTGCAGGTGCTCGCGCAGCGCGTCGAGGAGTCCATCCGGGCCACCGGCTGCGCCGAGATTCCCAGCAACGAGGTAGGCCTGGCCATCCTCGGTCCGCTGCGGGACCTCGACGAGGTGGCCTATCTGCGGTTCGCCAGCGTCTACCGCTCCTTCTCCTCGGTGGAGGACTTCGAGCGGGAGATCCTGGAACTGCGTACCGCCCGGGATGACGACGAGGATTCGGCCGAGCCGCACCGGGAAGCGGCCGAGGCCGGGGCTGTCAGCAGTTAGCGGCGGACAGCCCACAAATTCACACCCGCCGTATCGGCAGTGAGGCGGACCGGGAGCCCGGTCACGCCGATTCGGCGTACGCGCAAGTTCTGGCACGAGAGGGAAGACCGGTCATGACCGAGACCGTTGGCAGTAGTGGCAGTGGGGCGACCAAAGGCACCAAGCGGGCGGTGAAGCAGCGCGCCGGGCTGACCGTGCAGCGCGTGTACACCACCGAGGGCACCCATCCGTACGACGAGGTGACCTGGGAACACCGCGATGTGGTGATGACCAACTGGCGGGACGGCTCGATCAACTTCGAGCAGCGTGGCGTGGAGTTCCCCGACTTCTGGTCGATCAACGCCACCAACATCGTCACCAGCAAGTACTTCCGCGGCGCCGTGGGCAGTGACGTCCGCGAGCGCAGCCTGCGCCAGCTGATCGACCGCGTGGTGAAGACCTACGTGGCCGCGGGCACCAAGCACGGCTACTTCGCCACCGCGGGCGACGCGGAGATCTTCGAGCACGAGCTGACCTGGATGCTGCTGCACCAGGTGTTCAGCTTCAACTCGCCGGTGTGGTTCAACGTGGGCACCGCGTCCCCGCAGCAGGTCTCCGCCTGCTTCATCCTCGCGGTGGACGACACCATGGAGTCGATCCTCAACTGGTACCGCGAGGAGGGCCTGATCTTCAAGGGCGGCTCCGGTGCCGGCCTGAACCTGTCCCGCATCCGCAGCTCCAAGGAACTGCTGTCCTCCGGCGGCACGGCTTCCGGGCCCGTCTCCTTCATGCGGGGTGCCGACGCCTCGGCGGGCACCATCAAGTCCGGTGGTGCCACCCGCCGCGCGGCCAAGATGGTCGTGCTGGACGTGGACCACCCGGACATCGAGGAGTTCATCGAGACCAAGGCGCGCGAAGAGGACAAGATCCGCGCGCTGCGGGACGCCGGGTTCGACATGGACCTGGGCGGCAAGGACATCGTG
The DNA here is from genome assembly GCA_003600225.1 of Pseudonocardiaceae bacterium YIM PH 21723. Classification (GTDB taxonomy): domain Bacteria; phylum Actinomycetota; class Actinomycetes; order Mycobacteriales; family Pseudonocardiaceae; genus QZFT01. Next base: position 6,407 of record QZFT01000030.1, on the reverse strand, counting down.
TCCGTGCAGTACCAGAACGCGAACAACTCGATCCGGGTCAACGACGAGTTCATGCGCGCGGTGGAGGACGGCACCGAGTTCGGCCTGCGCGCCCGCCAGACGCACGACGTCATCGAGACCGTCGACGCCAAGGAACTGTTCGGCAAGCTCGCCCAGGCCGCGTGGGCCTGCGCCGACCCGGGCATCCAGTACGACGGCACCATCAACGACTGGCACACCTGCCCCGAGTCGGGCCGGATCACCGCGTCCAACCCGTGCTCGGAGTACATGCACCTGGACAACTCCAGCTGCAACCTGGCCTCGCTGAACCTGATGAAGTTCCTCGGCAAGGACGGCCGCTTCGACGCCGCCACCTTCGCCAAGGCCGTCGAGATGATCATCACCGCGATGGACATCTCGATCTGCTTCGCCGACTTCCCGACCGAGCCGATCGCGGACACCACCCGCAAGTTCCGGCAGCTGGGCATCGGCTACGCCAACCTGGGCGCGCTGCTGATGGCCACCGGTCACGCGTACGACTCCGAGGGTGGCCGGGCGCTGGCCGGCGCCATCACCTCGCTGATGACCGGCACCGCCTACAAGCGGTCCGCCGAGCTGGCCGGCATCGTCGGCGCCTACGACGGCTACAAGCGCAACGCCGACGCCCACCAGCGGGTCATGCGCAAGCACGCCGCGGCCAACGACGCGATCCGCACCTACTCGGAGAACGACGCCGCGACCCACAAGCTGGCCACCAAGGCCTGGCAGGAGGGCAACGCGCTCGGCGCCAAGAACGGCTGGCGCAACGCCCAGGCCTCGGTGCTCGCCCCCACCGGCACCATCGGCCTGATGATGGACTGCGACACCACCGGCATCGAGCCCGACCTGGCACTGGTCAAGTTCAAGAAGCTGGTCGGCGGCGGCTCCATGCAGATCGTCAACCAGACCGTGCCGGGCGCGCTGAAGTCCCTCGGTTACCAGCAGGAGCAGATCGAGGCGATCGTCGAGTACGTGGCCGAGCACGGTCACGTGGTGGACGCGCCGAGCCTGAAGACCGAGCACTACGAGGTCTTCGACTGCGCCATGGGCGCGCGGTCCATCGCGCCGATGGGTCACGTGCGGATGATGGCGGCGGCGCAGCCGTTCCTGTCCGGTGCGATCTCCAAGACGGTCAACATGCCCGAGGACGCCACCGTCGAGGACGTCCAGGAGATCTACTTCCAGGGCTGGAAGCTGGGCCTGAAGGCCCTGGCCATCTACCGGGACAACTGCAAGGTCGGCCAGCCGCTGTCCGCGGGCAAGTCCGCCAAGAAGGACGCGGCGCCGGAGCCGGTCATCGAGTACCGCCCGGTGCGCAAGCGGCTGCCCAAGAAGCGCCCCAGCCAGACGGTGTCCTTCACCGTCGGCGGTGCCGAGGGCTACCTGACCGCCGGTTCCTACCCGGACGACGGCCTCGGCGAGATCTTCGTCAAGCTGGGCAAGCAGGGCTCCACCCTGGCCGGCGTGATGGACGCGTTCTCCATGTCCATCTCGGTGGGTCTGCAGTACGGCATCCCGCTCGAGTTCTACGTGCAGAAGATCGCCAACTCGCGCTTCGAGCCGGCGGGCATGACCGACGACCCGGACATCCGGATCGCCACCAGCGTGCTGGACTACCTGTTCCGCCGCCTGGCGCTGGACTACCTGCCCTACGAGAAGCGGGCCCAGCTCGGCATCTTCACCGCCGACGAGCGGACCGCCCAGGTGGCCGCCGACTACGGCACCGTGGCCCCGGCCGCGGACTCGGACGAGGTCTTGGAGGCACTGCGCTCCAGCGTGGCCCCGAGCACGAAGGTCGGTAGCTCCACCGAGCTCCTGGAACTGCAGCTCGGCAAGGCGGCCGACGCGCCGCTGTGCATGACCTGCGGCACCAAGATGCGGCCGGCCGGCTCCTGCTACCTGTGCGAGGGCTGCGGCAGCACCTCCGGCTGCAGCTGACGTTCGTAGTGCGGATCAGTGTGGGGAAGACGTCCAGAGGATGTCTTCCCCGCATTTTGTTGCCGGCATGAGAAATGTTGCTACCGCTGGTAGCATCATTGTATGACTGCAATGCCGGATGACCCCGTCGAGGTAGGTGCTGGCTTCACCATTCCTGCCAGATCGACTGCTGAACTACTGGGGCTGGCGCGCGAGCTGGGCAAGGCGACCCCTCAGTTCGAAGTGGTGCTCGCTCGGATGGCGAAGGCTCGTGCCGACGCGATGGGGAGTGAGCGGGGTCTGGGCAGGGCGCGGAAGGTCAGTGTGTCGATGCCCGAAGAGCTGACCGCCGCAGTTCAGCAGCGAGTGGGCCGAGGCGAGTTCAGTCAGTACGTGACCGAAGCCGTGTCGCGGCAACTGGAACTGGATCTACTCGCGGAACTGGCCGTGCTGCTCGAGGTGGAGCACGGCGCTGTACCGGAGGAATACCTGGCGGAGGCACGTGCTGCGTGGCCGGACGTTCGGTAGCGGCCGGCGGAGCACTTGTGCTCGACAGCGAGGGCTTGTCCAAGCTCGCGGCCGGTGACCCGCGTGCGCGGGCGTACCTGGAGACGGCACGTGCGCGGCGCGCCAAGGTGGTGGTCAGCGCTGTGACCTTGGCGGAGGTACTTCGCGGTGGTGCTCGGGATGCCTCAGTACATCGCGTGCTGTCGCGGATCGTGGTCGCGCCGGTGACTCCGGAGCTTGGCCGGACCGCCGGTGAACTGCTCGGCTCGACAGGTTTGTCCGGTCATCGCTGCGCGATCGATGCCATGGTCGCGGCCACCGCCCTGGGGCTGGCTCGTCCTGTCGTGCTGCTGACCAGTGATCCCGATGATCTGAACCGGCTGATTGACGAACCGGCTTGCCCTAAGGAACAGCGAGTCGTCGTAGTCCACGTCTGACGAGTCAGCCGAGCCGGCGCAGGAACTCGACCTGCGCCGCGCTGGACTTGTCGAAGACCTCGCCGTAATAGATCTCGAAGTGCCCGCAGTCGAAGCTGTGCACCTCGGCCAGCTCACCCGCCTTCGCGGCGACCTCGCGCACCGCCGAGGGCGGCGCGATGTTGTCCGCCGCCGCGATGACCACCAGAATCGGGCAGGTCAGGTCACCCGCGACCGCGATCGGCCGGTTGAACGGGATGCCCAGCACGCCCCGGGCGCACATCTCGTTGCGGAAGGTCGGCCCGATGATGTGCCGGTACCCCTCTTCGGATCCACCCGCGGTGATCACCGCCAGCGAGCCGGGCGGCCCCACCACCGGGATGAGGTGCGGGGAACGACCCAGGGCGCCACGTGCCAGGTCGAGCAGCGCGTGCCCGGTGAGTCGGAGGAGTTGCCGCAGCCCGGCGTAGCGGAGGATCCCCACCAGTGCGGCCAGCCCGTCGACGGCGGCACCCTGGGACACCACGCCCGCGACCTTCCCGTCCTGCACGGCGACCGGGATGACGTGACCGCCGGAGTACGAGCTGCCCCACAACACGATCCGGTCCGGGTCGACCCCGTCGAGGCCGCGGGCGTACGCGATCGCCGCGTGGTAGTCCTGGCGATGCCGCCAGTGCGACACGTTCTGCCGCGGTGTTCCGTCCGAGGTGCCGTAGCCCCGGTAGTCGAACACCAGCACCTCCGCGCCGGCTTCGGCGAACTTCTCCGCGAAGGGCAGCAGCCCGGCGTCCTTGGTCGCGCCGAAGCCGTGTGCCATAACCACACACGGCCGGCCGCTCGCCGTGTGCAGCGCCTCGGACCGCGCGGGTAGGTGCCATGCGGCGCAGCGGGTGCCCCTGCTGTCGAAACTGACTTCGGTAGGCATCGGACCAATCTCCTCGCGGTCGGACCGCGGTGTCCATGGGGCTCACCCGGACGCTGAAAATGAGTTGAACCGGTGCGAGCGCGGTGAGAGCGTCGACGGCATGCTGCTGCGAATCGAGTCCGCCGCCCGCCGGTGAGCGCGACGACCCTGCTGGACCACGCAAGGCGGTTACACCGCGAAACCCCGGACGGACCGTTGTTCCGCGAGGGTTATCCGTTTCCCGACGAGGACACCCATCGGTACATCCCACGGCGGAAACGCCGCCGGGAACCCGACAGCGACGGGGTGCAGTCGGCGCGCATCCTGGCCGGATACTTCGCGCGTCCGGACGCCGTGCCCGACGAGTTGGCGGACGCGCTCCACGAGGTGTATCCGATCTTCGACCACCACGACCTGATCGCCGGGGCTATACCCGCGCAGGACCACGAACGGGCTCGGCGCACCGGCCGATGGCTGGTCCGCACTGCGATGGACCGGTGCGCGGTCCGAGTCGGGCTTGCCTTGCTGGGTGCGGTCGGCGAACCCGAGGACATCCCGGTGATCCAGCTGATCGGGTTGCTGTCGAAGGTCTTCGGGCCGCTGTCCGCTCATGCAGTGGAACGGATCGCGACGGGTCCGGAGGCCCTGATCTGGCTGGCCGAACGGGTCACCGGCTGGGGGCGGGTGTACGTGGTGGAGACGCTGTGCCGGCTCGGCGACCCGGGCGCGAATCGGTGGCTGCTCCGCCAAGCCGTCGACGGCGACTACCTCAACCGCTACTTCGCCGGCGAGGTCGCCATGGCAGCCGGCCTGCACGAGGTGCTCGACGAGTTCGAGCATGACCCGGAGCTGGTCGAGCACACCGGGCGGCTGCTCGGCGTGATGGCCGAATCCGAGTGCATGGGGATGACCCTGGAGCACTATCCCCATGCGGCGGCGGTCATCGAGGCGCATGCCCGCCATGCCTAGAACGGTCACGCTCGTCCTCGTCGACCCGACTGGCACGCCGCTGGGGGAGCTGCCGCCGATCACCGTGCCCGCACCGTGGTGGCAGGAGGTCGACGACCTGGTCGCCGGAATCCGGGCCGTCCACGGCATCGACGTGGTCATCCTCCGGCTGCTGAGCGCCGACCGCCCGGCCCCGCCGGGCGGTGCGGTCCGCTACCTGGCCGAGTACGACGGGCCACCGCCCGCCGCGCTGCGCCCGGCAACCCCGGAGGCCGGCCCGCATCCGCTGCGGATGCCGTGGGCACGGCCCGGCGGTCCGGCCGCGAGCCTGGACTGGGCGCGGACCATCCTCGGAGAACTGACCGGCGTTCAGCGGCGTACCTGGAATCTCTCGTCGATCTGGCGACTGGACACGGCCGCCGGCCGCGTCTGGCTGAAGGAGGTCCCGCCGTTCGCCGCCCATGAGGCGGCCGTGCTGGACTGGCTGGCGGTGCCCTGGTTGCTGGCGGCCGACGGCGGGCGGATGCTGCTGGAGCACGTGCCGGGTGGCGACCGGTACGACGCCGCGCTGCCCGAGGTGCGGGACATGCTCGCGGACCTGCTCACCGTGCAGACCACGGCGCTGGGACGGGCCGGTGAACTGGTCGAGCTGGGAGTGCCGGACGCGTGGGCGCCGGAATTCGTGCCGGCCGCTCATGCCGTCATGGACCGCTGGATACCCATGCTGGATATGGCCGAACGGGTGGTTGTGGCGCGGCTTGGGGACCGCCTGCCCGAGCGTCTCGCGGCGGTGGCCGCCTGCGGGCTGCCCGACACGCTGGTGCACGGTGACTTCCATCCGGGCAATGTGCGGGGCACCGGCACGCGGCGGGTGATCCTGGACTGGGCCGACTGCGTCGTCGGCCACCCCGCCTTGGACCTGCTGACTGTGCTGGACCAGCGGAAACCCGATGACCAGCGGGTATTGGCCGGGCAGTGGTGTGCGTTCTGGCGCCGGGCCGTGCCCGGCTGCGATCCGGAGCGCGCGCTCGGGTTGATGCGACCGGTCGCCGCGCTGCACCGCGCGGTGAAATACGCGAACTTCCTCGCCGCGATCGAGCCGTCCGAGCACCCGTTCCACGCCGCCGATCCGCCCGCGTGGCTGAGGCTGGCCGCCGCGACGCGGTGACATGGCCCGCTATGCCATTTTTCCCGGTCACTGGGATGGTCCGATTTTCTCCGGCACGCTGGTTCCTGTTCGATCCCCCTGCCGAACAAAGAGGTAACCGGTATGAATTCAGTGCGTAAGTTCCTGCTCCTGGCCGTCGCGACACTCACCCTGCTCGCCGGGCTCGGCACTGCGGCTGTGGCGGCGCCGCAGAACGACTTCGGTGTCCTGGACATCACCGTCACGCAGACCGGTGTGGCCGGCACGCACCACTACCTGGTGGACCAGAGTGTGACCGGCACCGAGCGGGACCAGCTCGACGCCCTGGTCAGCGGCTCGGACTTCTGGGCGCTCAGCGACAGCTACGGTCAGCCGGCCGCGGACGAGGGCACCTACGAGATCATCGTCCGCTGTGGCTGCATGACCAAGAGGGTGACCCTGACCTCCCTCGCCGATGCTCCGGCGGTCCTGCGGAACGCCGTCAGCATGACCATGCAGCTGGGCCACGCGAGTTGATCCTCCCGTCGTGCCGTGGCCCCGGCCCCGGGGC
>QZFT01000029.1 GCA_003600225.1 Pseudonocardiaceae bacterium YIM PH 21723 | reverse complement strand
AGGTTACCCCTGAACTACAAGGAGCGGGTCGGTGTCGGGCGGGCGCGCCCCTGAAGAGGACAGGCCCCAGCCTGCCCTTCATCTGCCCGTTTTTGCGCCAAAGGCTCACGGGTCAAGGGTCGCCCGAAGGGCGATCCGGCGAAGCCGGACGCGAAGCGCCCTTGAGGCGTGAGTGGGCGCAAATATCATGCGCCCGCCCGACGCCAGCCCACCCCACCTACCCCAAATAAGCAGCCCGCTGCCACGAACGAATCCGCAGCACAACCGCGGCGAAAACCACCGCCCCCAAGCAAGTCACAAAACAGTGCTGCACAGTCCACAACAGATACCAGTGCCGATCCTGAATAGCCGCCTGCTCAGGCGGCCCACCGAACCGCACCCACTCGACCATCAGCGACCCGATCCGCGCCAACCACAACACCCACCACACATGCACCAAAAAAGCAGAGGCAGAAGCAGGCGCAGTGGCCCGCCAGATATCCAGCAGATACCGCCTGGGCACGACCAGGTTCACCACCGGCAGCCAGCCGAGGATGCCCCACATCCTGGCCAGCCGGTGTGCCGCGCGACCGCTGCGGGCCTCGCAGAACTGACGCACCTGCACCAGCCAGTAGATGACCGCCAGCCCGGCGAACAACACCAGCGCGGCGTCCAGCACCTCCACCCGGAACTGCCGGTGATCGGCCGCGTGCTGGACCTCGATCCCCTGGATGTCCGACTCCGCCGTGGCGAACTCGAACTGGCCGAACGCCACCGCCACCCGCAGCGCGGCGTGCGCCAGCACCCCGGCGATGGCCCACCAGGCGATCAGGTTCGGTGGCGGTTTACGCAGGTCCAGGTACGGCAGGAGGGGCTTGCTCAGTAGCGCGCTCATCAGTCCCCAGCTCGGTGATCTTGTGATCACCATAGGCACCCGGCGCGACCTCCTGCGCACCGGCGGGGGTGAGCTCGCCGGCGAGGGCCAGCTGACCGGCGTTGATCCGCCGGATGAGCGCGATCAGCAACAGGCCAGAGGTCAGCGCGAAGATCATGCTCAGTACGGCCAGCACCAGGGCGAAAGCCTGTGCTTTGTCATGACCGAAGCCGATGATGACGGCGGGGAGCAGGTACATCAGCGCGCCACTGACGTGATCGAAGATCAACCACATGGCCCACCACCAGCCGACGAGCGCACCCGAGTGCGGGCGTCCGGTGGTCCGGGACAGGTCGGAGAGCTGCATCGCGGGCAGGAACAGGCAGCCGAACGGGATCAGCCAGCCGAAGAGGGCCCACACCTGCCCGAAACGCTGACTGCCGGGCGGAGTGATCCACTGGGCATTGCCTGCCGCGCCCCACATCCAGCAGATCACGGCGATCGCCGCCGCCAGGAACAGCGCTGCGCAGGCCCACTGCGTCCACCCCACCACGGTGGCGCCCATCTGCATGCCGGGGTCGACGTACATCCGGTACCCAATGGCGCCGGCACGCGCCACATTCGCGATCATCACCAGCACCAGCAGCGTGATGGCCATGCCGGTGCGCACCGGCATGGCGCGCACGCGCTCCGGCATCGGGCCGACGACCGGCATCATGGGCATGGCAAAGCCCGGATAGGCGTGTGTCACAGAAACTCCCCAGTGAGACGTGCGCCTTGCAGGCAGCGCACCGGTGGCTGAGCATACGCGGACGTACTATCGAAGGCGTGACGACACCTCGGCTCTGGGCCACCAGCGACCTGCACATCTCCTACCAGGAGAATCGCAAGATCGTCGAGGAGATGCACCCACCGTCCCCGCAGGACTGGCTGATCGTGGCCGGTGACGTGGCCGATCAAGCTCACGACGTGGAGTGGGCGCTGCGCACGCTGAAGGAGCGCTTCGCCGAGGTCATCTGGGTGCCGGGCAACCACGAGCTGTGGACGTTGCCGAAGGACCCGGTCCAGCTGCGTGGCGAGACCCGCTACAAGCACCTGGTGGAGCTGTGCCGGAACCTGGGCGTGCACACCCCGGAGGACGAGTTCGTCAAGTTCGGCGACGTGACCATCGCCCCGCTCTTCCTGCTCTACGACTACACCTTCCGCCCCGAGGGCGCGACCACCAAGGAAGAGGGCCTCAAGCTCGCCTACGACGCGGGCGTGGTGTGCACCGACGAACACGTGTTGTTCCCGGATCCCTATCCCAGCCGCGAGGCCTGGTGCGCGCAGCGGCTGGAGTACAGCGAGCAGCGGCTGTCCGAAGTGGACGGTCCGACGATCCTGGTGAATCACTGGCCGACCGTGCGCCAGCCCACCGAGGTGCTCTACTTCCCGGTCTTCGCCCAGTGGTGCGGCACGGTGGAATCCGCCGACTGGCACACCCGCTTCAACGCCGAGTGCGTCGTCTACGGGCACCTGCACATCCCGCGCACCACCGAGTACGACGGCGTGCGCTTCGAAGAGGTGTCCGTCGGCTACCCACGCGAGTGGAAGCGGCACAACCTCAAGCGCGGCACCCTGCGCCAGATCCTGCCCGTGGAGACACCGTGATCGAGAAGATCCTGCCCACCGAGGTCGGCACCGCGTGGGCGGCGAGCGACCCACCGGAGGCGACGCTGTTCCCCGAGGAGGAGGCATTGGTGGCCAAGGCGGTGGCCAAGCGCCGCGCCGAGTTCACCACCGGCCGCTGGTGTGCCCGGCGGGCCCTGGCCCAGCTGGGACAACCGGCGGTGGCCATCGGGAGCGGGCCGAAGCGGGAACCGCTGTGGCCGGCCGGATTCGTCGGCACCATCACCCACTGCGCGGGTTATCGGGCGGCGGCCGTGGCGCGCACGGATGTGCTGCGCAGCCTGGGCATCGACGCGGAGCCGGATGCTCCGTTGCCCGAGGGGGTGCTGGATTCGGTCTCGCTGCCGGAGGAACGGGCGTGGCTGGCGGAGCAAACCGACGCGGAGATCCATTTCGACCGGCTGTTGTTCTGCATGAAGGAGGCCGTCTATAAGGCCTGGTTCCCGTTGACCGGGCGGTGGCTGGGCTTCGAGGACGCCCGGATCAGCATCGATCCGATCACCGCGACCTTCGAAGCCCAGCTGCTACCCGCGGACAGCCCGCTGGAGCGCTTCGAAGGGCGCTACCTCGCAGAGAACAGGCTGTTGCTCGCGGCCATCGCGGTCACCGGCTGAGCAGCGGGGCGGCGCTGCGCCGGGACACTCGGCCGCGGCTGGCGCCAGGCCTTCCACAGATACCAGGCCCCGGCGATGACGAACGGTTCACCGAGGACGATCGTGGTCAGCTTGTCGACCCAGCGGGAGAGCGTGATGCCCGTCGGCATACCGACGGCCATCACCAGGGTGGAGCCCAGCCAGGCGGTGGCGGAGGCCAGCAGAATGATGGCGATGACGCCACCGGCAGCGCGGCCCAGCGGGCTCCTACCGGTCTGGGACCAGCAGGAGAGCAACCCGAGCACCAGGACGATCAGGCCGGCCACGGTGTCGAGGTAGTGCAGGTCCGTGTTGTGCAACCCCAGCAGGTACAGCGTCGAGCCGGACAGCGGGGCGCCACCGAAATAGGTGAACAGACCGCGGTAGCCAAGGCCGATCAGCAGGGCGACGCCCGCCAGGAAACGACCGACGGACAGACCGGATTGCGAATACACAGGGAACTCCTCAGCGGGCGGCGCGAGCGGGTGTGAGCCCGCGCCGCGGTATCGGGTTCAGTGCCCGGTCCAACGAAGGCCCGCGTATCGCCGCTGTCTGCGTTTGCGCTGACCGGAAACCGTGTCAGGCGTTCACTGACGTGCGTGAGCGTGCCGCTGAACATGGATAATGCCCTTATTTAGCTACCTTGTTCGACAGCCGTTTCTCACCCGACGGAGTGATCGACACGGACTCGCGGCTCTTTCATCACGCTGCGTGTTCCTCGGCCGGCCTGAACAGGTCGATCTCGGTCACCGGCGCCGGAACCCGCGACCGCGCACCCGTCCACCAGTCGTAGGCCAGATACCCGGCGGCGGCGAGCAGGAACGGCTCGCCGACCAGGAACGATCCCAGTTTCAGCGCGGAGTTCCAGAAGCCCATGTCGGCGGGCAACTCGGCGGACAGCAACGCGGTGGTGACCAGCCAGACCTGGGTGGACGCCACCAGCAGCACGGCGACCAGCAGCCCGGCCATCCTGCCGATCGGCACGGCGCCGAGCCGGGTCCAGCACAGGGCTAGGGCGAGCACCAGCAGCGCGGCGGCCGCGGCGATGTCCACCAGCCGCCAGACCGTGGTGGTCGCGCCCAGCAGATACAGGGTCGCGCCGGACAACGGCGCGCCACCGAAGAAGACGAACAGGCTGCGATAGGCAAGGCCGACGATCACTGCGACCCCGGCCAGAAACCTGGCCGCAGACAGGCCGGCGGGCGAATCCACGTCACAACTCCTCGATGCGCGGCAGGGAATCGGCAGGGGGCCGCGCTAGTCCGGACGAGTGACACGGTAACGCAAGATAGCCCGATTGAGTGAGTGTTTCTGTCAATCGGAAGAGGCGGCGAATCGCCTCCGGACCAACAGGATGCCGATCAGCCCGAGCCCCGGATCGGTGAACCCCGGCAACGGCGAGTTGACCAGCAGAATCCCCGCCACGCCGATCGGCGGTTCCCCGGTGATGAGCGCGACCGGCACGGAAACGGCCCGGAGCACCACGGAGCCCACCAGCAGCACACCCAGGACCGCGCCCGCCCAGCGCCCGAAGCCGGTAACGCCCAGCGGTGTCCAGCAGACCAACACGGTGAGCACCAGGATCACCACGACCAGGACCGCCTCGGCGGTGAGCACCCACTCCCGGCCGATCGGGATCCACAGGTACCCGCTGATCGGCATGGCTCCCAGCTGCGAGACGAAGCACCGCAGCAGCATGATCACGTAGATGACGGCGCCGAACACGCCGCGACGGCGATCGATCATCACAACCCCCAGTTTGAGCGATCGCTCAAATACTAACCCGGCGGGCATATCTATGGCCTATAGCACCTGGAGATGGTCTACTCCTGGCATGCTGCGCGACGTTGCATACAGCTCGGGGACCTCGTCAGTGCCGTTGCTCGGCGACACGATCGGACAGAACCTGGCGCGCACGGTCGCGCGGTTCCCGGATCGCGAGGCCCTGGTAGACCGGGCCACCGACCGGCGCTGGACCTACGCGCAGTTGCTCGCCGAGGTGGACGCGCTGGCCCTGGGGCTCCGATCGCTGGGCATCACCAAGGGCGATCGGGTCGGCATCTGGTCGCCGAACACCGCGGAGTGGACCTTCACCCAGTACGCGACCGCCCGGCTGGGCGCGATCCTGGTGAACATCAACCCGGCCTATCGCACCCATGAGCTGCAGTACGTGCTGAACCAGTCGGGTATCCGCACCCTGGTCTCCGCGCGCAGCTTCAAGACCTCGGACTACGCGGGGATGATCGAGCAGGTCCGCCCGGAGTGCCCGCAGTTGACCGATGTGCTGCTGCTGGACAGTCCTGAGTGGACGGCTCTGCTGGAGACGGGGCGGGCGGCCGACCGGTCCGAGCTGGATTCGATCCAGCTGAGCTTCGACGACCCGATCAACATCCAGTACACCTCGGGGACCACCGGCTTCCCCAAGGGCGCCACGCTGTCGCACCACAACATCCTGAACAACGGCTTCTTCGTCGGCGAGCTCTGCGGCTATACCGAGGAAGATCGAATCTGCATTCCCGTGCCGTTCTACCACTGCTTCGGCATGGTCATGGGCAACCTGGCGGCCACCACCCACGGCGCCTGCATGGTCATTCCGGCTCCCGGCTTCGAACCAATGGCTACTCTGCGAGCCGTCGCCGAGGAACGCTGCACCTCGCTGTACGGCGTGCCGACGATGTTCATCGCCGAGCTGGCCGAGCCGGACTTCGACTCCTATGACCTGTCCACGCTGCGCACCGGGATCATGGCCGGCTCACCCTGCCCGGTCGAGGTGATGAAGCAGGTCATCGACCGGATGGGCATGCACGAGGTGACCATCTGCTACGGCATGACCGAGACCTCCCCGGTGTCCACGCAGACCCGGGCCGACGACTCCATCGAGCGCCGGGTGTCCACTGTGGGCCGGGTACACCCGCACCTGGAGATCAAGATCGTGGATCCGGCCACCGGGCTGACGCTGTCCCGTGGCGAGGCCGGTGAGCTGTGCACCCGCGGCTATTCGGTGATGCTCGGCTACTGGGAGCAGCCGGACAAGACCGCCGAGGCACTCGACTCGGCGGGCTGGATGCACACCGGCGACCTGGCGATCATGGATTCCGACGGCTACCTGAACATCACCGGGCGGATCAAGGACATGGTGATCCGCGGCGGGGAGAACATCTACCCACGCGAGATCGAGGAGTTCCTCTACGGCCACCCGGACATCCTGGACGCGCAGGTGATCGGTGTGCCGGACGCGAAGTACGGCGAGGAACTCATGGCGTGGGTACGACTGCGAGCCGGTGCACCCACCCTGACCATCGAGGCCATGCGGGAGTACTGCACCGGCAAGCTCGCGCACTACAAGGTCCCCCGCTACCTGCACCTGGTGGACGAGTTCCCGATGACGGTGACCGGAAAGATCCGCAAGGTGGAGATGCGTGCCCAGTCGGTGGATCTACTGGGTTTGGGGGACACAGCAGCAACCCGGCACGCCTAGGCGTGCCGGGAGATGTGCTGCTGTTGTTCAGCGACGGTAGTCGTCGGCCCCGTAATCCAAGGGGTCATCCGACCAACCGTCGTCCTTGCGAATACTGGCTGACCCACCGCCTCCGAGCTCTGATTGCAGAGCTTCGAAGTCGGTGGTCGGAGAGCTGTATTTGAGCTCCCGCGCCACCTTGGTCTGCTTAGCCTTAGCCCGGCCGCGCCCCATGGCTCGACCCCCTCGCGCAAGGGCGGGACGGCCAGTTGCCCAGCGGTCCCGCTCGTCTCAACAAAGTGTCCTACCTACACAATACCGCGAACCTACCCCGGAGCGCGAAACCCTTAGTCAGCGATCCTGATGCTGCCGAGCGCCGGAGCCGATTCACTGCCCAGGAAAACGACGCCACCGTGTTCTCGGACACCGGTACTGAAGTAGAACTTCGGGTGATCTCCGCGGAACTCGTGGACGACCCGGCCGTCAAGATCTACCGCGAGCACCCAGATGACGTGCTGCGGCTTCGGCTGCAACGCCTCCGGCAACGCCCAGACGATCTTGCGGAGCCAGCCGGGCTTGCTCAGCATCCAGTCCAGCGCGGCGTCCCGCGGACCGGCCATGGCGATCCAGATCAGGCCGTCGCCGCCGGTGGACATGTTGTCCGGGAAACCGTCCAGCTGGTCGATGAGCATGTCCTGGGTGCCGGCCTTCGGCCCGGTCAGCCACAGCCTGCGCACGCAGTAGGCGCCGGTCTCGGCGACCGCGACCCAGGACCCGTCGGGCGCGAGGGCGACCCCGTTGGCGAAGGCCAGGCCGTCGATGAGCACCTCGGGCTCGCCACCGGGGACCAGCTTCAGCAGCCGGCCGGTGGTGGAGTGCTCGACGATGTCGCCCTTCCAGTCGTCCATCCCCCACCGCTGAGAGGTGTCACTGAAGTAGATGACCCCGTCGGCGGCCACGGCCGCGTTGTTGCAGAAGTGGGTCAGGTCGGTGAGCGTCTGGATCTCACCGGTCTCCGGGTCGACGGCCAGCAGCCCGCGGTGGGCGTCGCAGACGAGCAGCCTGCCGTCCGGGAAGAGCTCGACACCCAGCGGCCTGCCTCCGGTGTCGGCGATCTGGACCCGCTCGGAGCCGTCCGGGTTCATCCGGAAGATCCGGCCATCCTTGACCCCGGTGACGATCCGGCCCTGAGCGTCCAGGACCACGTCCTCCGGGCCCTCGGTGTCCAGCTCGATGACACTCAGTCCGGTCAAAGGCCTGGGGTTACCGGTGCGGCTGGCCGGTGGCTGCCAGACAACCGGCTGCATCCTCGTACGGGCCATTGTCGACCTCTCCCCTCACGCGATTGTCGTAGTCAGTGACGGAGTCGCTACTTTTCGTAGAACAGCCGGTGGCCTGTATCGACCAGATGGCGGTAGAAACACGTGATTGTCGCGCCAAGGGCACAATGGGTGAGAATTGGCTGCGCAGACTACGCATCAGGCGCACCATGGGCAATATGACCGACTCTCCTCGCCCCGACCAGCTCCGCCGGCTGGTGTCCGGCGTGCTGGACACCCCTGGCGAACTGGGCCAGGGCCTTCGCGGGGACATCCTGGACCACGCGGTGGAGGTGGCGGGCAGCGGCTGGTCCGATGTCGACCTCGTACCCGCCCTGACCCCGTTCGTGGACAGGGTGACGACGCGGCCGAGAGAGCTCACCGGTCGAGACTTTCACGGCATGTCCGGGTTCGGCTACACCGACGACGCGATCTTCGAGGTCGTGCTGACCTCCGCGCTGGGCGCCGGCCTGGCCCGGCTGCACGTCGGACTGGCCGCGGTGGAGGAGGTCGGCGGATGCGTTTGAACTGGGTGCTCGGCGGACAGGAGAAACCGGCCGCCCGGGCCGACGTCCTGCGCCATCGCCTCGGCGGCAGGCGCACCGCGCCCGAGACCACGGTGATCGACCAGCTGCGCGCGCACCGGCCGGAGTTCTTCGGCACCGGCTTCGCCTGCCTGTGGCACGAGGTGATGCACGGCGACTCGGAGTGGTCCCCGGCCGAACGGCAACTGCTGGCGGCGACGGTGTCCAAGGTCAACGGCAGCATGGTCTGCCTGCTCGCCCACCAGTCGGCGGCCACCAGGGAACTCGGTCCCGGACTGGTCACCGCGGCCCTGCGCGATCCGGGCACGGCGCCCATCACCCCGCCACTGGCGGCCGCACTGCGCTTCGTGGCGAAACTGGCCGGCGAGAAGGCCGACGTCCAGGGCACCGATGCCGGGACGATCATGGCCTGGGGCCGCTCGGCGGACGCGGTGCGCGACCTGGCCTACCTGTGCGCCGTGGTCACCACCATCAACCGGATCACCGACGCGCTGGACCTGAAGGGGCCGTTCACCGTCGTGTGAGCTGCGGGGGTTGGGTCTGGCGTGTTGGCGAAAGAGGGCTTTGGAGGGGGAGACGGGCCGGGGTGCGGGTCTTTCCTGCCTGCGTGTTGGGTGGGGGCACGCCTGTCTGGTGGTCACGGGCCGTTGCGCGGGGCTATCGCTGACTTGTCGCGACTATTAGTCACGACAAGTGGCACTTGTCGTGGATAAAAGACGTGACAAGTGGGGCGACACGGTGCAGAAATGGTGCGACACACCGTGGATCCCACTATATGGCCGTCCACTGTGGACTGCGAGTACCTGAAGGACGCCCTTGTTTACCTGAGGTAAACGAAGGACGCCTTCAGTGCGTTCAAGTAAACGATGGCGTCCTTCAGGTCCCCCGCGGAAGCGGCCCATCCCCACCGGACCGGCGTGCCCCCACCCAACACGCAGGCAGGAAAGACGCCCCCACCCACTCACCTCCCCCTCCAAAGCGTCTTTCGCCAACACCCCAGACCCAACCCCCACCACCCCCCGATAACCAGAGTTGTTGACGCACCGCCAACAAGGACTTCCCTGCTCGCTTACCGAGTAGTAACGTCCGACACATGGACTTCGAGCACTCGGCAAAGGCGCAGGACTACATCAAGCGGGCCGCCGCCTTCATCGCGGAGGAGGTGGAGCCGATCGAGGAGGCCTACCACCGCGAGCTACAGGCGCAGCCCGACCGCTGGGTGGTGCTGCCGATCATCGAGGAGCTCAAGGCCAAGGCGCGGGCCGCCGGACTGTGGAACCTGTTCCGGCCGGTCGCCCACGGTGGCGAGCTGACCAACGTGGAGTACGCGCCGATCGCCGAGCTGACCGGACGCTCGCTGATCGCCCCGGAGATCTTCAACTGCAACGCCCCGGACACCGGCAACATGGAGGTGCTGCTCAAATACGGCACCCCTGAGCAGCAAGAACAGTGGCTGACCCCGCTGCTGGCCGGCGAGATCCGCTCCGCCTTCGGCATGACCGAGCCCGGCGTCGCCTCTTCGGACGCGGCCAACATGGCGGCCACCGCGGTCCTGGACGGCGACACGGTCCTGATCAACGGCCGCAAGTGGTGGACCACCGGCATCGGTCACCCGAACTGCAAGGTGATCATCTTCATGGGGCTCACCTTCCCCGACAGCGACAACCGGCACGGCAAACACACCATGGTGCTGGTGCCCACGGACGCGCCCGGCGTGAAGATCGAGCGGATGCTCACCACCATGGGCTACGCCGACGAGCCGTACGGCCACGGCGAGGTCAGCTTCGACAACGTGCGGGTGCCCGCGAGCAACATCCTGGTCGGCCCCGGCCGTGCGTTCGAGATCGCCCAGGGCAGGCTCGGACCGGGCCGGATCCACCACTGCATGCGGCTCATCGGCCTCGCCGAGAAGGCCCTGGAACTGGGCATCAAGCGCGCCACCAGCCGCAGCGCCTTCGGCAAGCCACTGATCAACCTGGGTGGCAACCGGGAGCGCGTCGCCGACGCCCGCATCGCCATCAACCAGGCCCGGCTGCTGGTGCTGAACGCCGCCTGGCTGCTGGACACCAAGGGTCCGTTCGGGGCACTGTCCGCCGTCTCGGAGATCAAGGTGGTCGCCCCGCGCATGGCGTTGAGCGTGATCGACCTGGCCATCCAGCTGCACGGTGGCGCAGGCATGTCCGATGACTTCCCGCTGGCCGCCGCCTGGGTCGGTGCCCGCACGCTCCGGCTGGCCGACGGTCCGGACGAGGTTCACCAGGGCGTCGTCGCCCGGCTGGAGCTGGCCAAGTACAAGGAGAAGAACGCGTGAAGGTTCTGATCACCGGTGGGGCGTCCGGCCTCGGCAAGGCCATCGCCACCCGCTACGCCAAGTCCGGCGCGCAGGTGCTGATCACCGACGTGAACGCCGAGGCGGGCAAGGAGGTCGCCGCAGAGCTGGGCACCGACTTCCTCCAGCACGACGTGCGGTCCACCGCGGAGTGGAACCTGGTGCTGCACTGGGTCACCGAGCACTGGGGCAGCCTGGACATCCTGGTGAACAACGCGGGCGTCGCCGCGGCGGGCTTCATCGAGGAGACGTCCGAAGAGGACTGGGACTGGATCATCGACATCAACCTGAAGGGCGTGGTGCACGGCTGCCGCACCTTCACCCCACTGCTGCGTGCGCAGAAGTCCGGGCACATCGTGAACATCGCCTCGCTGGCCGCGTTGATGCTGCTGCCCTCGATGTCCGCGTACAACGCGACGAAGATCGCCGTGCTCGGCCTGTCCGAGACGCTGCGCACCGAACTGGAGGCGGACAACGTCAAGGTGACGGTGGTCTGCCCGAACTTCTTCCCCACCAACCTGCCCAACTCCATGCGGGCGCCGAACGAGGCGTACATCAAGCGCACCCGGTCGTTCATGAAACACACCACGTTGACGGCGGAGAGCGTGGCCGAGACGATCTTCGAATCGGTCCGCAAGGGCAAGTTCAAGGTGCTCACCGACCGGCAGGCCAAGATCAGCTACGCGGTGAAGACGTGGCTGCCCTGGGTGTACCGCGCACAGCTCCGCAAGCATGTGAAGAGGGCTTCATGACTGATCTCCGGGACAAGCCGAAGGACCTCCGGGACGAGGACGCCTTCGACGCCGCCGCGCTGAACGCCTGGCTGAAGTCCGAAGTGGACGGACTGGGCGGCGAGCCGGAGGTCAAGCAGTTCTCCGGCGGCGCCTCGAACCTGACCTACCTGCTGCGTTACCCGGACCGCGAGCTGATCATGCGCCGGCCGCCGGCCGGCCAGAAGGCCAAGTCGGCACACGACATGGGCCGCGAGTACCGGGTGCAGAAGCACCTGGCGCCCGCGTTCCCCTACGTGCCGAAGATGCTGGCCCACTGCCTGGACGAGACGGTCATCGGCAGCGAGTTCTACGTGATGGAGAAGCTGGACGGCATCATCCTGCGCAAGAACCTGCCCCGGGGCATGGATCTGGCGCCCACCGAGGCCCGCTCGCTGTGCGAGTCCATGGTGGACAGACTGGTGGATCTGCACCAGGTGGACCCGAAGGCGGTGGATCTGGCCTCCCTGGGCCGGGGCACCGGCTACGTCCAGCGCCAGGTCGAGGGCTGGTCCAAGCGGTTCCGCGCGGCGAAGACCTGGAATGTGCCCGGGTACGAGAACGTCATGTCCTGGCTGGCCGAACGGCAGCCCGCGGACTCGGGCGCCTGCCTGATCCACAACGACTACCGGTTCGACAACCTGGTGCTCGCCGCCGACGATCCGCAGCGGATCATCGGCGTGCTGGACTGGGAGATGGCCACCATCGGCGACCCGCTGATGGACCTGGGTGGCGCGCTGGCCTACTGGACCGAGGCGAACGACGACCGGTTCCTCCAGTCGCTGCGCCGGCAGCCCACCCACGTGCCGGGCATGTTCACCCGGCAGGAGGTCGTCGAGTACTACCTCGACAAGCAGGGTCTGACCAATGTGGACTGGGCCTTCTACGAGGTCTTCGGGATGTTCCGGGTGGCGGTGATCCTGCAACAGATCTACTACCGCTACCACCACAAGCAGACCACCAACCCGGCGTTCAAGAACTGGTGGATCGCCTCGAACTACCTGTACTGGCGCTGTCGTTCGGCGATCAAGAAGGCCCGCGACTGACCATGGGCGTCACCTATCTGATCCGGCATGGCCAGGCGAACACCGGCCTGGGCGACTACGACAAACTGACCGACCTCGGCAAGCGCCAGGCCACCGCCCTCGGCGCGAGCCTGGCCCGCCGGGTGTCCACTGTGGACCGAGTGCTGGTCGGCAAGATGCGCAGGCACCGGGAGACCGCCGAGTCCTGCCTGGCCAGCATGGGCCTGGACGGCACCTTCGAAGAAGAGCCGCTGTGGAACGAGTTCGACCACGAGGACGTGATCGCCCAGCACAAGCCGTCCTACCGGAACAAGGCGGTGATGGCGGCGGACCTCGGCCTGTCCCTCAACCCGAGGCGCACCTTCCAGAAGGTGTTCGACCAGGCCCTGGAACGATGGTCCTCCGGTGAGCACGAGGGCTACCCGGAACCTTTCGAGTCCTTTGTGGACAGGTCGAATCAGGCGCTGGCCACGGTGCGCCCGTCGGACACCACGCTGGTGTTCACCTCCGGCGGCGTGATCGCCTCGATCACCGCCCGGCTGCTGGGCCTGGACCCGGCCGGCTGGCGCGCGGTGAATCGGGTGATGATCAACGCCGGTGTCACCAAGGTGGTACACGGCGGCAGCGGTACCAGTCTGATCAGCCTGAACGACCACTCCCACTTCGAGGGCGCCACCCGCGACCTGCTCACCTACCGCTAAGGCTGGTGCTCCAGGACGACGAACCGAATCGGTTCCTCAATGACCACACGCGCTCCATCGATGTCGGCCAGCCTTTCGGCCAGCGTGGCTGTGGCGAGTTCCTGGGGGAGAGCCGCACTGAACTTCAGACCGGCCAGTGCTCGATCGTCAATGACCGGAAGGGTCAGCCGTTCCCGCAGTTCTCCGATGGCGACGGCCCAGTCGTCCCTGCTCAGATCACTCCGTAGCCGGACAGACGAGTCATCGAACGACTGCCGTTCATCGGCGAAGGCGCCCAGGCTCGAAGCCAGAGTGGCGTTGGCCCGGAATCCCGCCCAGGTCCACCACCGCAGATCCACCCCGGTCCTGGTGATCACCGAGCCGCCAGGGTGCACCACGGCCATACGATCGTCTCGAAGCTCAGCCAACGTCCGCACCGCACGCTCGGTCATCCGCACCGGAGGATCCGTCCCCACCAGCACCTGGGCCATCGTGCGAGCCATGGCGTGGTGCACTCCCCCGACACCGGGCATCATCCAACGCGCCCGGCCACCCGACTCGGCCTGTTCCACGAAGCACCGACGACGTTTCCAGTCGATCCAGGTGACCCGCCAGCTTCGGCCTGCGAGCAACAGGAGCCGCGGACCTTCAACCCGGTCGGTGAGCAGCGCCGGATCTGTTGAGCCGATCTCCCTGCGTCCTTCGAATACCGTGAACTGCGGTGGCGCGGTGAAAACGGCGGTCAGATCCATGAAATGACGCCGCCCGAAACGGCGTTCGGCTTCCGGGCCGACGAACAGCAACTCACTGTCCCGCTGCAGATATCCCTCGTCGATCAGATAACGCAGGATCGGTGCCGAACCGTCGTTGAACGGGGCCAGCCCATTCCAGGCCTCCTTCCACAGCTCACTGCCCACAGTGTTCTCCTGCAGGCACAGCGCGAGCAGCTGCTGTGCGGCAATGTGCCGTGGAGCGGGCGGCGCCTGAACCGGCTCCACGTATCCCCGCCCCCACAACGCCAGCAATGCTGCTGCGGCGAGCAGACCGTCTTTGTGCAACGCGAGAAACAGACAATTACGCGTGCTGCCAGGGCGGCGGCCTGTACGGCCAAGCCGCTGCAGGAAGGCGGCGACGGTGGCTGGAGCGTTGATCTGGATGACCCGGTCAAGGTCGCCGACATCGATGCCGAGCTCCAGTGTGGAGGTGGAGACGATCACACAGTCGCGTGCTTCTGCGAACGCCTCCTCAGCACGTCGTCGCTCGTCGAGCGACAGGGAGGCATGGGAGAGGAAAACGGTGACTTCCCGGGCGCGCAGGGCGGCACCCAGTTCCTCCACCAGCCGCCGGGAGTCGCAGAAGACCAGCCGCTTCTCACCGCGGTGCAGCGCGGCGATCACCGTCGCCGCGTTCTCCACCGAACCCACGTAGTCCAGCTCGATATCCCCTGCGGGCACGCTCCCCGCGGAAGTCGTCGTTCCGGGGGCGACCACGGTAGCCGGCCGGGTACCTCGCCCGGTCCCCTGCAGCCAGTCCAACAGTGTGGCCGGGTTGCCGACGGTGGCCGACAGGCCGATTCGCTGCACAGGACGTCCAGAGACCCGGGAGAGCCGTTCCAGCACGGCGAGCAGGTGCCAGCCTCGATCGTCCCCGGCAAAAGCATGTACCTCGTCGACCACGATCGCACGCAGACCACCGAACAGCACACGGTGATCCACGTTGACGCTGACGAGCATCGCCTCCAGCGATTCCGGCGTGGTGAGCAGAACATCAGGTGGATCACGCAGAATCTGTCGTCTGGTCCCTGCGGTGACGTCACCGTGCCAGACCTCGACCCGTCGTCCCAGCCAGCCCGCATAACCCTGCAAACGCGGCACCAGATTGTTCAGCAGGGCTTTGAGGGGGCAAACGTACAAAATGGACAGACCAGACCAGCTCTGGTCAGCCATCGCGCTGAGCAGTGGAAAACACGCAGCCTCGGTCTTCCCACCGGCGGTGGGCGCCAGCAGCAGGGCATCATGGCCGTCCAGCACCGGTCCGATGGCCTGCTCCTGCAGTGGCCGTAGAGATCGCCAGCCCAGAGTGTTGACCACGTGATGCACCAGCGCGGGAGTCAGCCGATCCAGCGCCGCTGTCATGGCAGCTCCAGATCGATGTCTCCCGCGCTGTACGCGTTCCGCTCGACCTCGGTGAGCTCATCCGACCGAACCGTGAGGGCATAGTCCACTCGAGGATCGAATTCCTCAAACTCATCCACTCGGTCCAGCACGTCCTGGACCAGTTTGCGCAGGTAGATACGAGGTGCGACACCGACCTTGCCACCAAGTGCACCGGTTACCGCCATGGCCAGCTCGGCGAGGTACGCGTCGTCCACCTTGGCGGTGATCCGGTCAGGATTCTCGGCCAGTCCCAGGTACAGATCCCGTACCCGTCTGCCGAGCTCGCCGAGCCGGTCCAGGTCGAACCCCGGCAGCCGCAACTGCACCGCCTTGGTGGAGTCGAACCGGGCGTCGGTCGCGAAGTCGGTGGCCAGGCGCTGCGCCAGCGGAGGTAGCCGCTGCACCCCTTGCGGGCCGTCGAAGAACGCAGGCGTCCCGGTCAGGACCAGGAAAAGCCCAGGGAATCGACCGGCGTCGATCTCATCGAGCAGCTGACGCAGAGCGTTCAGGCCCTTCTCCCGAACATCGCCGCGTACTCGCTGAAGGGTCTCGGTTTCGTCGAGTATCACCAGCAGCCCTGGGTGCCCGCAGTCACGCAGCACGGTCAGCAGACCCTGCAGGAAGCCGAGCGCGCCGAAATGGTCGAGGTCTCCGCGAACTCCAGCCGCCTTACGCGCGGCAGCGGCCACAGACTTCTGGCCACCCAGCCACGCGATCAATGCTTCGGCCGTCGCTCCGTCTCCTGTCGTGACGGCTCGCTGGTACCCACGGAGAGCAGCCGCGAACGCCGGTGTGGTCCGTGCGACCGAGGCCAACCGCTGTTCGAGCAGCTGCTCAACTTCGGCGGACAGCCGCTGCTCGTCGTCATCAGCGACCTCGCCGGTGTCCAGCACCTGCTCTTCCAGCGTGTACAGCCACGAGTCGACTACTGCTCGCAGCGCACTCGGCGGGTGTGTTCCGGTGGTGAGTCGTTCGGTCAGCCGGCGATACACCGTCTCCAACCGATGCAGTGGCGTCTCGGTCTCCGAAATCTGAATCTCGGAAACGGCGAGACCGCGCCGTTTCGCACGTTCACCGAGCCATCGGGAGAAGAACGTCTTGCCAGCACCGTATTCACCGCGAATCGCGTGGAATGCCGGGCCGCCGCGCGCCACGGTGTCGAGATCGGCCTCCATGGACTTGGCGAACCGGTCAAGCCCGACCGCGAGGAGATCCAATCCACTCTGCGGCACAGTCCCACGCCGCAGAGCGTCGATGACCTCGCGCCTGCGTACCTCGCTGACGGCGACGCTCATGCTTCCTGCACCCCGAACTGCACGCGCAGTACCTCCACATCGAGCCGCAACCGCTGACTACCGTCCACAATGGATAGCACTGGATAGCCGTCAACGTTGATCAGACGTTGCAGCATGACAGCGAAGGCCTCGGGTCGCCGAGCGGCGCGGCCGGCGACCGTCGCGACCGCGCTGAGGGTGAGCACGCCACCGGCCGCGACCAGCGCGTCGAGAACCGCGGCCACAGCCTGGGGGTCGGGTGGTTTGGGCACGCGCATCCGCTGGGCCTGATACGCATCGGACCCGACGACCAGAGTCCCGAGGGTGTCCTGGGCGAACAGCGTAGGTGCGTCGAATTTCGCGTTCGCCTTGGCCGGTTTGGGAGCTTCCTGTCCCTGTACTGCCTGCGGCCGGTCATCCCACCACGGCGGCGTGACGGCCTCGGCGGAGACGGCCTGCCAGTTGTGGGGAAGTTGCCCGCTGGACGGCATGAGCACTAGAACCGGCACCGTCACCTCAGCGAGGGCTGCGCCGCCGTGGTAGCCGAACTTGCGCGGCGTGTATCGGATGCGGTGCTGCCACGGAACGACGACGGCACCTCCACCGAGCAACACACGCGGACCCGTCAACTCCACTTCACCTGCAGCGGGAACACCGGTGCGCCACCGTGCCGACTCCACCCCTTCAGCGGAGGTGGGCTTCTCATTCGGCGCATGGTCCAGTACGTGCCCGTGGTCGCTGACCAGCACGACCGGACGCCCGTAACCGCGCGCCGCGTCCAGCAGAACCGACAGGTAGGTGATCTCCTGAACGGACCACTGCACCCGATCACCGGGCCTGCCGTGGTCCAGTGCCTCGTCGATGGTGTTGAGCACGACACCGACCACACCGTCACCTGCAAGAGCGGTGATCAATGGATCCGCCAGCCGATTTCCCGCAGATCCGGCCAGGTCTCCCTTGTAGAACAGGCTCGCCTCGCGGTGATGCTTACGCCAGAAGGCCGTGAAACCTTCCCGCTCCACATCCTGACCACCGGCGATCGGCCGTCCGGCCAGCAGCGAGGCCCGGCTTGCCGTGGTCACCGACGGGAATGTCGTGATCGCGGCGAGGCGGCTGTCCGTCTGAGGTGCCACCTCGATCCAGCCGCGGGTCCCCAGCTGCTCACCCAACTCGGTGGCCACTGCCGCGCTCATACCGTCCAGCACCAGGATCAGCGGTGCACGGGTCTTGTTCACCGGTACGGCGACGGTGTCCAGCACATCCTCGATCAGCAGGCAGCCCGCCGGTTCCGTCGAGCTTGGGTGCCGGACCCACGAGGCCAGGTGCGCCGAGAACTGCTCGTCCACCGCGTCCCGGCGGGCTACCGCTGCCTCATAGACGGTGCGGTAGGCCTTGGCCAAGATCGGGTCAGCAACCTCGTCGCCCGCCCACAACACGCTCAACGCCCGGTCGACCCAGCCTCCGTCGGTCTGCTGATGCCGAATGCCGGAGGTGGTCGACGAGATCTCCGGGCTCGGCCGGCCCGTCCACCGGACAAGCCGGGTGGCCATCTCCGCCGCCCGGTAGCGATTCGGCTCCAGGGCAGCCACCGTGTGCCCGCGCAGCTCCGCCAGAGCCCGTTCCATCCGCGATATCGAGGTCGCGCTCGGCCTACCGGTCAGCGCCTTGGCAAAAGCGTGCATACGGGTAGTGAACCCGGAATACAGGAAGCGGTTTCCGGTCAACGCCTCGCTCAGGTTGGCCTGTCCGGCAAGTTCGTCGGCTCGCCTGAGCACATCCTGCAAAGCCTGTCGGTGGATCTCTCCCCTGGCCGACCCGGAAGCCACTTCGGCGACCCATCGGTCCAGGCTCGCCTCCACGGCCGCAGCGAACTTCTGCACCGTTCCGGAGGACACTCCCCGGAGCAGGCCACCGAAGGCCAGTGCCGATTCGGTGGTGGCCTTCGGCTGTACCACCGCAGCGGCGACGACCCCCAGCGGCATGGCATCGCGGGCCCGTCCATCGGCCGCCAGGCTCAGCACCACCGGAGCGACATCACCGACGACGCCCTGCAACCACGCGCTCAGACCAGCCTGTTCTGCAACGGGGAGTTCAGCGAAACGATCAGGCCCGTGCGGCTCCAGAGACCACTCCACCATGGCCCTGGCGTCCAAGACCCCGTCCATCACGGCCTTGAGGGTCACTCCACCCAACCGTGCACCGATGACCGCTCGTACCGCGCTGTCCCTGGTGAGCACCGAACCGTCCCGGGACCAGCCCTCCGGTGCGTCGATCTCCAGCAACGCGTCCAGCAGCCAGTTTTCCTGCCTGATGCGGGGATCGACGTCGACGGCGCCGAATCGATGCGCCACGATCTGCGCACCGTCCACAGTCTGGGTCTGTCCGCGCACTGCGTAGGCCCGCAGATCCCAGCCGAGCTGGTCATGATCCACGCCAGTGGTCACGACCAGCACATCATCCGCCGAACGATGCCCCACGTGGTGCTGCCAGGCCTCAACGATGCCCAGTACCGACGGCTGATCGGTGACATGAACCCGCCTTCGCGCAGCACCAGGCAGGACGAAGTCGCCCGGGCCATCCAGATACCGGCCATGGACCAGGATCAGTTTGCGGTTCTTGGTGTCTCGGGGCAACAGATCCCCGACGAGAGCCTCCAGCACCTTCCTGGTGACCAAAGGTGGTTCGGTCATCAGCTGTCCTCACCCACGATGGTCCAGCTGATGTCCACCTTCACGGCGGGGTCGCCGGTGACCTTGCGAACATCGGCGAGCAACTCGGCCAGCGCACTCTCGAAACCGCTGACGCTCACTCGCTTCGTGTGCCACTGCGGCTGGGGTTTGGTAGCCGCGGTGCGGGCCGCGTTTCCGGCAGGCTCCGGAACTACGGGATCCGGCTGTACCCGGTCTCGCTGCACCGACTGTGCAGCCAGGCTTACCAGCTCAACTGCTCGCTGCTGCACACCCAGCAGCACGGGCGCGAGTGGACGGATCAGTTCGTTCTCACCAGCTGCTTCGGCAATATCGGTCAGCAGTCGATCCGCACCGGTGCCCACCACATCCGAACGGCCGGCGAACCCCCTGGCCGATTCCAGCAGCGACCATTCCAGTCCCTGCAGAGCGGACAGCACCGCAGGAGCAGATTTGATGGCGGCGCCCAGAATCTGGTCGTCCCCCCGATCGGCGCCGGTCAGCTGGCTTACCAGCGCGGCGGCGTCCTGCGCCTCAACCAACCTGGCGACCAGATCAGCGGCCCGATGCGCGGTGATGAGACGGGACGACTCCGAGAGCACGCCCAGAGCCTCTGCCCGGCTGTTCAACACCCGGAGCAGCGTCACGACAGGGGATTCCAACCTGTCGACATGGTCCTTGACCTCGCTGTACAGGCGGTTCACGTTACGTGCCCCGAGAACGTCAGGCACCTGCACCCCGAACAACGCGGCGGCCCGGCCGCGCGCTTCGGTGAACGCGTCCTGCTCCGGCAGTTGTTGTGCCCGCAGCGCGTGACCGGGACCGATACGATCCAGATCAGGCGGCTCAGGCAGCAGTGAGCCGTGTAGCACCCAGGCGCGGTCGGACAACATGGCGTAGCAGGAGATGAGCAGTCCCATCACCGGCCGATCCAGACCGGTGTATCCGAGTTCCTGGATCCAGGCGGTGATGTCCTCCACCCGGAAATCACCGGTGAGCCCGTTCTGGGTGGCGCACTGCTCGATCCGGCGTCGCCACTCGATAGACACGTTCAGCGGCCCGTCGGACACCTCACCGAGCTCCAGCGGGTGCACGATCCGGCGGACGAGCGGCAAGGTCGCCTTGTCCACGACCGTCCTGCGCTGGCCGTCTTCCATAGCGCGTGCGAGCCAGCCGAGTACCGTGCGCAACTCGCCGCCTGTCACCGGCTTACGGCTGCCGGTCGGGTCGAAGTTGGGGTGTTTCGGGTACAGGCTGTCGAACAATCCGTCGGCTAGGGCGAGCGCGTTGAACTCGAACGTCGCTCCGCCCAGCAGGCGTGGGCGATACCCGGGTTGCAGGCTGAATACGTGTCCCTCTTCACCGACATTCTCGCCGACGACCGAGTCTTCAGGGCTGGAGATGCCGTAGAGCTGCCGCAACGCCGCCGACAGCTGCGATTCAAGGTTGTCCCGCTGAGCCTGCAGCTGATGCCGGACCTTGATCCGGTTGTCCTCGGACATCGTGCCCGCATAATCGGCAAGCCGGTCCCGTTCCAGCAGGTACTGGATCTTCAACAACCTGCCCAGCTGCGCCGACTTCTGTGCTGAGAAGAAATGCGGCAGCCACACCAGCGTGGGGGACGTGGCGCCTGAACGCTGGAGGGAGTGCACACGAGCCACGTCATAGGCCGGCGAGTGATCCCGGTCGAAGGGGTAGTCCAGGACGAAGCGGATTCGACCGGCGAGGCTGGGCTCGAATTGCTGATCAGGAAGATCATCGTGCTCCCGGACATTGCCGAAGACGAACTCGGCGGTACGCCGCGAGCCCTTCCACACGATCTCCCGCTCACCGACGAAGTCGGCCGGATTGCCGATCCCCAGCTGTGTCCACAGCTGCCGCTTCACCCAGATACGCCGAGCTCCGACGCTGTCCTGTTCACCGACAGCGTCCAGCAACGGCTCAATCGGCAGGTCGGACAGCTGGAGAGTGAAGACCGGGTCCTCATCTCCCTCTGCGCGCAGTTCGCCGAACTCGGCCAGCAGATCTCGCAGGTGGCGCACCGCCATGGCACCGGGGGTGATCGTCCGGGTCTGCAGCGAACCGTGGTTCAACGCGGCCAGCCGTGCCCCGGTCAGCCGGGTCAGCGCGGGTACGTTCGGCGCAAGCGCGGACAGCATCAGTGTCTTGACGAACCGATCAACCGCGATGAACTCCCGGCTGTTCTCGGCTCCGTACTTGTCCAGCAGGTAGGTCCGGACCCTGGTGTAGAACCGCTGCGCCGACGCGGCCTCCTCACGGAGCCGATCGGTGAACGCCTCGCTGGTGCTGCCCTCTGCCAGCACGTCCCACAGGTCACCCAGCGGGATCAGCTCGCCGAGCTTCATGTCCGCCCGGCGCCGGTAGAGCATTTGCTGCAGCAGCTTCAGACCGGTGCGCTCCCGCTGCAACGCGCCGGAGAGTGCGACAAGCACGTTGAGCAGTGCAGGTGAGAGCGGGTAGACGTCGCGGAAGTCCTGCCAGGTCGAGCCGGTAGCGCCCGCGGTGTCGAGCAACACCTCGCGATCGGCGGCCTTGGCAGACTCCAGCTCGGCGAAGGCCTGCTGGAGCTCAGACTCCTTGCCAGGCAACGGCCGGAGCATGCGCTCCTTGATGATCGCCGGAAGGTTGCGGTCCTCCAGCGGCACATAGTCGAACCGCTCGGCAAGGTACTGGACCTGCGCCTCAAGGTTCTTCACGTCCGCACCGGTGACGTCCTCACCGACCAGTTTGGACAGGTCCCGCTGCCGGGAGATGAAGGAGACGATCGGCAATACCCGGTCGGCGTCGCCGGACTCGATCAGCTTGACCAGCTTGCTGACCTGGTTGTTCAGGAAGTCCTGATTGGACATGTGCGCCTGGAGCCAGAGGATCAGCTCGTCCAGGAACAGAATCAGTCCGTCGTAACCGAGGTCCCGGGCATGCCTGCTGATCACGCTGAGGCCGTTCTCCAGCGGAATGAACGCCTCGGCGTCACCACTGGCACCGCGGATATAGCTGGACATCGGTCCGGAGAGCAGCGTGGAGATCAGCTGGTTGCGCAGCGGATCACCTGCCGGGGCTTTGAAGGCCCGGTCCAGCTCTGCAGTCGTCCAGCCACTGACGTGAGCTTCCTCGATCACCTCAAGGTCGTCGACATCGTGCACGGTGGCAGGTGCCGTCGTCCCGAGCCACTCGGCGAACTTGACGTCGTCGGCCAGGAACTGTCGCTGCCGCAGCGCGTCCTGCAGCATGTAGTCGGCCCGGTACACGGCCGGCGTCGGCTGGTCCGGATGCAGCTTACGAATCGTGCGGACGTATCCGCCCAGCACCGCGGAATCAATGTCGGCGGCACCCACCAGGTGGTACGGCACCATGAGAAACCGCTTGTTGCCCAGCCACCCGTCGTGCTCGGCAATGATCGGTTGCAGGTTCGGCTTGCGCCGGGCAATCGGTTCGTTGTTGAGCACTGCATGCAGCACGGTCAGGAAGTGGCTCTTACCGGCGCCGAATGATCCGTGCAGGTACGCGGCGTGCGAGGAACCGTCGCGCACGGCCTTACCGACGATCGACAGTGCCTTGCCGAACGCCTCCTGCAGCTGCTCGGTGACGACGTACTCGTTGACCCGGGCCTCGGTCTCGGTGAACCCATCGACCAGGGCGACCTTGAAGTCGCTGGCGTGCACCGACTCCGGCAGCGCCAGAACATCGCGGAGGTAGATCTCAGTCACGCGTTCACTTCCCTAGCCTTGCGGCCGCCACGGCCCGCGGCCGGACGCCAGTCTCGCAATGTCTCTTCGGTGAGGTGGTGCTTTGTAAGTTGCTCATCCAGGAATGCCTGGTACTCCTGAGCAGGGATACCGCCCCAGTCCTCATCGTGTTCGCCATGCCACTGTGCGACCCAGGGCATTACCTCGGCCAGCCCGGCCAGCAACGGTGTCAGCCGATCGGTGTCCCAACCGGCCTCGTCACTACGGTCGTTGACCAGGTTGACCAGCGCCTGTGCCTGGTCCTTGTGGTCCCAACCGGCCCAGCCGAGCAGCAGCGTCGGGTCGGAATCGGGACTGGCCTCCAGATAGGAGATGAAACGCTCCTTAGGCACGTCGAGCTTGCCCCGCTGCGACCAGTAGCTGGTCTTGCGGAAATCCCCGGTGCCGTACTTGGGTGGCACAGGAATGTCGAGCCGGGTGCCGGTGCGGTCCTCTTCGCGCTGCAACTCCCAGACCTGTTCCCACTGGGCGCGCTTACGCAGTCCACTGTCCTTGTAGCGCATGGCGGCCAGGTAGGGAACATGCTGATCAGCGATGATCTTCTCCAGCACCTGGGCCAGGGTCAGCTCTCGCTGCTCCAGGTGGTCCGTGGCATACAGCTGCGCGACGGCCTGCATGTCCGCGTCAGTGCGGAAGGCGTCGGCGAGCTGACTCACCGTGCGGGTACGCGGTTGCTTCATGCCATCACGGCGAGCGAACCAGAGTTCTGGTTGTTCACAGCGATCCAGCATCCAGGTACGCAGCGCCTCTGCTTCACGCTTCTCCCACGGTTGGCTGGACCAACGCCGCTTGCACTCGGGCCGCTCGATCAGCGCGATGTCCCGGCGGCTCTCGATGATGTCGATCCTCGCCTGGACCAAGTCCTGGTACCACTGCGGCCAATGGGCGGGGATCTCGGTGATCGGTTTGGAGCCGTGATGACGGTCGAACCAGCCGGTTTCGGCTACTCCTGCTTTGACTTTGCGGGCTAGGACGATCTCGAAGGCCCGTTGGCCAAGCTCGACCGCCGGTACGCTGTCGAAGTCATTGGAGACGGCCTTAGCAGTCTCGGTGGTGTTGAGCAGGTTGTAGAACCCGTAGACCTGCCAGTCCAGCTCCTCCTGCAGAGCGATCATCCGCTGCCGGATCTGCTCCTGTTCAGCCCTGCCGGTATTCAGATCGGACCGGTGAGGAGTCTGCCGATCACATAGCGTCTTTGGATCTGCAGCTGCATGATTTTGTGCGAGCGAATCCAACACTCGCCCGAGGTTCAACGGAAACCGTTCAGGTAGCGGGAATTCCTGCAGCTTGGTCGCGGTAAATTCATATCGATCAGACCAGGCTTCCGTACTCACGCGAGCCCCATCGTCACCGACAGGGTCACCGCCTTTGGGGTAACAGACCTGTTTCAACCAAAAGCATGCAACGGAAGAATTGAGTACTCCCAAGAGTCTCAGGAAATCATCCTTTACAGCACCACCCGGCAACACAACAATAGAAGCAGAATGCTTTACAGCAATCCCGCCATTTACCATAAAGAAATGATTGTGACTAGCCACCAAAGGAAAGCCGATCGATCGTTCACAAGTCAATTTTGACCGATACAACTCCCTCCACTCATACCAACTATTTCCTCTATCCCTGAGGGATATGCTGAATTTTTTTCGAGAATGCAAAATATCTTTCAGTGGCCACAACAGTCGCAGTGTGCTCTCTGCGGATTTCTCACTTTCCAAATTCCAAACAGCATCATACGGCGAGAAGGTAGGCGAAAATCTATTCAAGCGCCAATCTCGAATATCCGAACCTTCAGCACCAAGCGCAACCCCCACTCCTTTATGCATCAGGTGCCTAGCATTACCGGCCGCGAACGCCGAATCTTCTCCAGTAATTACCGCCAAACCGGCCTCGGCAATCATCCCGCGAAGCTTAGGCAACCCGTCTTCCAGGTAGGCCTTCAGCTCAGCCGCCCCACCACCAGAAATGGACCACGGAAAGGCAATAAATCGCTCCATGCGAGCATCCGTTACCGATATCCAATCAGACTCACTTTCCGGCATATCCCATTGCTTCAATATGCTTTTCCAGACAAGCCCCTCAGTAGGCTCAGTAGGAGTGGAAGGTTCGCCACGAATCCCCTCGACGACACGTATAGAACCACCCAAACCAGGGAGGCAGCTCCGCCCAATAAGTATAACCGTCGGCGTGCCATGCCCCGGTATATAAGCACCAGAAGTATCAATGACGTGCGTCAACGAATACTTTGGAAAAACTTCTTCAATGAGCTTTCGGCCAAATTCGCGCTTCATAAATGAATTCGAAGTTATTTGACCAGAATACCCTGATTTACGGCCGCTATCGTCTCGAATTGCGAGCTTGAAGATCAACTCAGCAAAGGGGGCAGCCAGGGAATACTCTCGATATGCAGACAGATAGGATTTATAATTTTTACGCTCTTGAGAGTCACTAACGGTAATGTATGGCGGATTTCCCACAACGACGTGGTAGCTACTTCTCCCAAGCAGATCATTCGCGTTAACAAAGTCGCGAACATCCTCCGTCGCGTAGGTGTGCGCGTCATCCACGGAGAACAGCTGGTCCTGAATACCCGGCGCACCACGCCCGTGCATCAACGAGTCGCCGACGGCGATATTGATCGGGAACGCCGCCGCCTGCCGCAGCGGGGCCTTCCCAGCCGCGTGCAGCACCGCGACCAACAGCCGGAACCGGGCGATGGACACCGCGAACGGGTTCTTGTCGCAGCCGTGTACCGATTCCAGCGAACGACGAATCAGCTCCCAGTCGTCCGTGCCTGGTTCCTTGGCCCGCCACTTGGTCAACAGCCGGTCGAAGATGCCCAGCAGGAAGTGGCCTGAACCGCAGGCCGGGTCGATGGTGCGCAGGCCCGGCAGGCCGAACTCCGTGACGGCCGGTTCCAGGGTCAAGTCGAGGATGAACTCCTCGACGAACTCCGGGGTCTGCAGCAGCGCGTAGGTCTTCCGGGCGTGTTCCGACAGATCCTGGTAGAGATCGCCCAGGAATCGGGTGTCCCACGCGGTATCGGTGAAGTCGTAGCGGATTTCGCCGTCGTCGCCACGCCTGCGCCAGAACTGCAGCAACGCGGTGGCGGCCTCGAAGGACGGCTCGATCTCCCACAGCGGGTTGTGACCCCGATTGAACAGGCCGGCCGCCGTCGGGTGGGACTCGGACAGGTGACGGAACGCGGCGATCAGCCAGTCCCGGTCGTTGTCCCGGGGATTCGCGCGGAAGTAGGCTTCGTGCCGCTCCTCGGCTTCGACCAGCTGCTCGCCCGGACCCGCTAGGAACGGCGACTCAATCAGGGCGTTGTCTTCACAGAATCGGACGAAAACCGTGCCGAGCACCCAGGCGGCTGCCACCTGGGTGATCCGATCTTCGCGCCAGGTCTCATAGGTGGCCGCAGTACGGTCGGCCTTGCGTGCCTGGTCGTATTCGGCGCGCAACTGGCCGGCGAATCGCGTCTGCTCGCTCTCGACCCGCAGGTCGTCTTGGAGCACCAGCACCTGCTTGCGCAGATCCTTCACCAGCTGGTCCAGATCAAGGCTCTTGGTCGTCGTCATTGCCTCATCACCCGTCGTGGTCATTCCGCCCCCAGAGCCGATGCCGTCTTGTCCGGCTGTCCGCGCAATGCATTCAGGAATTTCTTGCTGAGCACCGCCCACTCGCTGGAGTCGGTGCACTCGACCACGATGCGATCATCGAGATGAGGGTCGTGCTTCTCGTTCTCGGCCGGGCACAACAACCACAGCCCATGTGGGCTGCTGCGATACCGAGCGTCGTTCTGCAGCTCAGTGAGGAACTCTCGCCCGCCCCACTGGTAGTAGCGCTGCAACAGGCTGAGGTGATGCAACAGCAGCACCGTTTCGCCGGCCCCGTTCAGCTCGTCCACCCGGCTCCGCACCCCGTCCCACGCCTTACGCGCGAACGAAGCGAGTCCAGGGGTGGGCTCACCGGTGGCACTGAGCCGAAGATCCAAGGTGCGCACCTTCTGCCAGTCAGCACCACGCTCGTCCGCCAAAGCCCGGAACGTACGCAGGAACTCCTGATCGACATCGACCGGCTGCACCGGGAATCGGGCGGCGAGCATCGCGGCCGTGCCGGGCAGCTCCCCACCACGCAGGGTCAATGCCAGGAAGCCCCCGCGTTGAACCGCGCTGGTCAGCTTGGACGCCACCACCTCACGCGCGGTCAGCACACCGCCGACCATGGTGGTCAGCGAGATGCTGGACGATCTCGCCAGTACGGACTGCTCCACCTTGGGGAGGTGGAACTTCCGTTCGGTGACGTCGTACTGCAGCGGGAAGCCCGCCTTGTGCAACGCGGTCTCCAGCTGCACGTAGGTGACCGAGGCGCCCAGGTCCAATGCCGGGAACCGGGCTCGAACCTTGGTCTTGAGTTCGTCCACGGTGATGCCACGATCCCGGCGGACTCCCGCTCCGGCCTGCGAAATGCGCAATGCCTGGGCCAGCGGCAACTCCCGGGGGTAGAGCTCCAGCCGCGGCGAGGCCTCCGCGTTCTCGGACATTGCCGCCGCCAGTCCGACAAGCCGGGTATCGGCAAAGGTCGCCATGCCATCCGGAACCTCAACGGCACGCAGTTCACGCACCACGACACCGCGCCCGGGCAACGGCTCCCAGATCACCAGCTGATCGGCCTGCTTTCCCAATGCCAGCGCGTAATCGGCCAGCTCAGGCGCGCTCGGATCCGTACCTCCGGACAGAGACTCCAGCGCGACGAGTACCCGCTCCCCACGCCGGACCACGGCGAGCCGGGGGCCGGTATCGGCCATCGGGCCGGAAGTGCCATCCCACACCTCGGCCTCCACTGCGGCGCGGACGACGGCCATCGCCCGGGCGAGGCTGCGCTCCGGGTCGTCGTCGGATGCACCGCGGCGAACACGCAGTGCGGCGGCCAGTTCCCGGACGGTCATGATCCGGCCGGCCTCGGTGCAGAGCTCCACCAAAAGCCGACGTACCGGGGCCAGGCGCTCATCCCCCGCCCAGTCCGCGGCAGCCAGGCGCAGATGCCGGGACACTGCGGCCTGAGTCAGGCCTACCTTGCCTGCCACCTCAGCCTGCGTCGGCCACACCAACGGGTGTTCATCACCATCGACGAGACCCAGGGCCTGCTTGATCACGTCCGCCTTGCTGGATCCGCGGCGGGTGCCGACCGGCGTCAGTATGGTGACCAGGTCGTCGACGCTCAGCTGGCCGTCGAATCCGATGAGCTGCTGGGCCTGGCTGACCTGCAGGGCCTGTGACCACTGCTTGTGCCTGCCGTTCAGCTCCTTACGAACCGCCGCGCCTGCGCCGCGCGCCTTGGCGATCTTGTGCCGGGGAACCTGGAGCAGTTCCTCAACGGTGGTGGCGGAGAAGGAATGCGCCACCGACACTGCTCGCGGCGACAGTCCTGCCGCGTCCAGCAGGGTGTCCAGCTGCGCGGCCTCGGCAGCGGCATCCCGTTGTGCCTTCAGGGTTTCCGTATCCACCAGGTTGGCGGTGGCCGGCGTCGTGGGCGGGGCGGCCGCGTCCGCCTCGGTGAACACCGCCCGCCAGGCCTCCTCCATCTGCCGGAAGCTGTCGAAGCGGTGATCCACATCCCGGTGGAAGGCCCGGAGGAAGAACCGGGTGAGGCCATCACGCAAGGCGGAGTCGAAGACGTCTGCCGCAATCGTGGGCACGACGTCATCGGACTGCAGCGGTGCCACGATCCCGTCACCCCACACCGGGCGTTGCCGGGATGCCATCTCGTGCAACGTCACCGCCGCTGCATATCGCTCGGCATGATCGTCGTACACCGGTCGCCTGGCGGAACCAAGGAACGGGTCCAGATAACCCCGGGTTCCTGCCTTGATGTCCCGGTCCGAAGCGTCGGCGAGCGAGAAGTCGAACAGCATCAGCTGAGTCGATCGATCGGCTCGCCGGAAGATGCCGAAGTTGTCCGGCTTGAGATCGCGGTGCCGGATCCCCTTGCCCGCCAACTGATCCAGCGCACGGAACAGATCGTTTCCATACCGCTGCAGGTTGTGATAGGTCAGGCTGCCATCGGACCTGATCACAGTGCCAAGGGTTTGCCCGTCAAGATCGTCACCACCCGCGTACTCAAGCTCAAGTACGGTGCGCCCGGCTACCTCGCGGGGCCCGCCCAGCAGCCGGATGACGACTCCACCACCGATGTTCTCCAGCGCCCTGGCCTCGGCACGCAGTCGGTCGGCTTTGTCCTCATCCAAAGCGACCTTGAAGACCCGGCGCTGCACGGTCTGGTTGCCGTCATTGTCACTGTCGGTCCGCGATACCAGTAGCGCACGTGCGGTGGCCCCGGTACCCAGCACCCGATCGACCACCCAGTCCCCGTCGACAGTCTGCCCCGACACCGAAGTCAGCAGGTCAACGGTTGACTGCGCCTCTGGGGACACGGAGTCGTGTTCGGCCGCGTCTAGTCCGTTTCGGAAGACCTCGGCGGTCGCGATCCGGTCCACCGGATCGTTGCGCGTGGCACGGAAGACCAGTTGATCGAGTTCATCCGAGACGCCATCGATCACGGCGAACAGATGTAGGCCCTTGTCTTCGCGAAGCCGATCGCCCAACGCACTGCGGGTGGCTGCTGGCGGCTGCCCGGAGATGAGTAGGTAGGCCAAAGCCCCCAACCCGAACACGTCCAGGTCCACCGGCTCGACGTCATCGGCCTCGAACTCGGGAGCCAGGTACAGCTCTGCGTTCGGGTTGAGGTGTTCGCCGGTGAGCGTGGTCTTGCCAATGGAGGACAAGCCCGTGGTGTCGAAGTCCCGGGCAGCGGTCTGCCAGTCGATGATCCGCAATACCGGCCGTGATCCGTCCGACCGTGCACTGACGTAGACGGCACTCGGCGTCAGTGCACGGTGGTACAGCGATTGGCTGTGCGCGTAACACATCGCCTCGGCTAGCTGGCGGACCAATCCGAGCCGGTCTGCCAGGGTCAGCTGGTTGCCATGCAGCTCCAGATAGGCGTCCAGCGACAGGTCGGATTCACGATGTTCGAACAGGATCGCCGGGCAGCCTCGATGATCGCGCAGCAGCTTGGGTCGGACGATGCCACGGTGGTTGATCCCGCTCAGCAGCTGATACTCACGTTGAGCGGCACGCTCGACGGCTCGACGGCCCTCCGCTGAGGCCTGGTGCTGGATGAGGTAGATCCTCGCCCGGCCCTCCTCCTTGGCCAGGCTCCTGTTGGTGGCCAGCCGGTCTTCCCAGGTAGGTCCGAGGTTGAGGATCTCGGAACTCAGTTCCCAGTCATCGCCGAAGTTCAGGTGTGCGGCGGCCGGTGCGATACCGATTTCGTCGAGTAGCAGTGGCAGGACATCGCGAGAGAACTCCGCCTGAATCGGTTCACCCTGCGGTGGCCTGTTCAGCAGATCCCGCCAGATCCACTGCAACCCGGTCTCACAGTCATCGCGACCGTAGATGCCGAAGGTCTGCTCCTCGACCAACTCGGACTTCAAGTCCGGCGCGGACAGGAACACCGCAGGTTCGATCATGGGGATCCGGACGTCCTTGGGGATGGTTCCCTTGTCCCTCAACCGGTTTGCCGTGTCGCTCAACAGACTCTTGAGACTCTTGGACTTGATGTCGGTCAGGAACAGCGGATTTCTCAACCCGAGAGGCTTGGCGTCACCCGGCTGCTTGAACTTCCAGTTACGTCCCTTGCCCACTGCCGTACCTGGGTGTGCCTTGAGCTCCACCAGATACAACCCACCGGTGGTCGCGATCAGCAGATCGCACTCCCAGACACGCCCGCTGTTCTCAGCGAATTGAAAGGTGGCCCAGGCGCGGTAGGGCTCGGCGGGCGGCATGAGCCGTCGGACGTGGTCCAGGCCATCCTGCTCCCAGGGGAATGGGGAGGGCGAATCCTGGTACCACTGAGGTCGATTCGGAGATGATCCCGGTTCCGGCTGCCCTGCTGAGGCCGACACGTTCCGGCCACCCCCTTGCTCGTCCTGGCCGCTACGGCACGAGATCGTATCGATACCCGCTGTACACGCATGGCGGGCATCACTAAACGGTGACAACGGGTGCTCAGCCACGTGAGGACACATATCTGAGCCGAACCAACCGGCCCCGGTGATAGATCGCTATCGAGGACAGCAGATGCTGTTTGACCTGCAACGTTCGCTTACGGGTCAGCTCTTCGTGGGACATCAGCCACTCTTCGATCAACGGCGGTAGTCCGAAGGACAGCCGGAACCCGTCCCCCGCATCGAGTCGCCAGTAGTTCGCCGTCTGGCCGGCGCGATGGTGCATCGTGACCACTAGCTCGGCCTCACCGCGGTCCAGTCGCCTTACCACCGCCTCGGGGTCTTCCGGAGTCATCACCAGCACCAGGGCACCCCGCGGGAACCCGAACAACAGTTCGCCGCTGGTATTGGCGGCCACCATGCGTGCAACGCGATCAAGGTGCTCGGTGTCCCCCGATTCCAGGAATGCGGAGGGGATGTCCGGAACCGGCATCGAACCGAGCTCACGACGCAACGCCTCCCGCAGTGCCAGAAGCGGCACCTTGTTCTGCGGGGACGGAAACAGCAGTCGTCGTGCAGCGTCATCGGCTACCCGGCGCAGGGATGCGAATGCGTCGCCGGAAAGGTCGATGAGACTGACCTGATGGGCCAGTGCGAACTGTTGCGCGTCCCTGGTGAATCCCGATGTGGAGAACAACGCGTACTGATATTGGAAATGACGAAGCGGCACACCGCGCGCACCGAATCCGGTCGACCAGCGTTGGTTGACGTCCTGTAGGACGCCGACTGCGTTCCGGACCGCGGGCAGGCCAACAGGACTTTCGCGGTATTTGGCCTCGACGAACAGACGGACCGGTAGCCCGAAGGGAGTCGGTAGATCCAGCTCCCCCAGGGCATCCGCCTGATGGTCGGTTCCCCGGCCGGTCAGCATGAGCCCGCTGCTGGTCCAGCGTAGGCACTGCTCGTCGTCCGATGCGGTGAGCAGGCGGTATCCGTTGGCGCCGAGGAGGGCGGAGATCTGTTCCTCCAGAACGTATCCGCGTAGCGCAGGCAGACTGACCATTATTTCTCCGGTGGCATTCGATCAATGCCGAGTCGGTAGCGTTCAGCCAGAATCACTCGATGTTCCAGCGGCACAGATTCATCATCGAGGATCGTCGGCCGGACGTAGGACGAGTTCACTGCTTCTCGGTTCGACTCCTTAGCAACGCTGCGACGAGCAAATTCATCGAACAACAACTGCTTACGTTCCAAGATCTCCCGTACCCGCTCATCGACCGTGCCCTTCGCCAGCAAGCGATACACCTGCACGGGGCGAACCTGCCCCATTCGGTAGGCGCGAGCGATTGCCTGGTCCTCCGCACTCGGCTTCCACTGAGGCTCGGCGAGGATCACCACGGAGGCCGCTTGGATGTTCAACCCCTCGCCGAGGGCAGTGATCTGACCCAGCAATGCGGCCCCGCCCCGGTGAGAAGTGAATTCCTCAACCTTGCGCTGACGGACGGCAGAGGAATTCTTGCCGGTCACCGGTCCATAGACCGGGACGCTCAGGGATTTCTGGATGGCATCGAGCACCTCGTGAAAGAACGAGAAGACCAGGACTTTCCGGCCATCCTCGACCGCTTCCTCAACGATTTCCCGCAGGCGGTCGAGCTTGGCGGAATCAGCAGCGCGATACGCGGCCCGCCGCATGGCCATCATGTTCTTGCTGACAACGGCGTCGTAGTAGTGACGGTCGTCGTCCCGAGACGGAGAGACCCATTCCTCCACCTCGATCTTCGCTGGCAACTCCGTGAGCACGTCTTCTTGGTTGCGCCGCAGATATACCGGGGCCACGGCACGCCGAAAAGCCCGAGCGCCGGCCAGTACGTCGTCCGCGGAAATCCGGGCCGCCACAGCCGGCTGGAGATATTCGACCAATCGCCGGAACTCCTCCACCCGGTTCTCCATGGGTGTTCCGGTCATGAACAGCGTCCGCTGCGATCGGCCGATCATCGCGCGGATATACCCCGCCCTACGGGTGTCAGGATTCTTCACATAATGGGCCTCGTCGACGACCAACAAGGCAACCTCGGTCAGGAATTGCGGATCAAGGCTGCCGAGCGTGTTGAAGGTCGTCACCGCGACACCTCCACGATGTGCCCACTCTGCCGCCGCGGTATCCCGATCCCGGCCATGCAGGCTGTACGGCTCCAGGTTGGTGTGCTTCTCGATCTCCCTGAGCCAGTTGATCTGGACACTCGCAGGACAGACCACCAGAAACCGATGCTGCCCATGCGCAGAGAGGTGAGCACACACCGCCAAGGCCTGCACGGTCTTACCCAGGCCCATCTCATCACCCAGAATGGCCTGCTGCTGATGGATCACATACTGCGCGCCGAATACCTGATAACCACGCAAGGTCGCGTTCAGCCTGCTGGTATCCAGGGGAACCGCGTTGATCCGCTGCCGAAGCTCCGAACCGACGAATCCCTGTGCCGCGTCATCGTCAGACCTGCCGGCTGTCCCCAGAGTGGAGAGCAAGGAGTTCACCGCGGCGGCATTGGACTCGAAGTCGGCCCATAGGGACTCAATCCGGTAGTTGTCCGGATCGGTCGCCCGCTGAGCTTCGTGGACGCGCCTGTCCAACGCCTGCAGCTCCGGAGTGGCCAGCACCGCTTCAAGCCGGTCGAGCGCGACCAGAGCGGCATCCTTGCTTGCACGAGAGGACCAGAAGAACCGCCAACGACCTGTCGCCGCCCGTGCCTGCTTCGCGAGTGGCATCACCTCGGATCGGGCCCCGTGGACGGCAGGATTCAGCGATGTCACCGCGGCCTCGGTACTCCGGATCGCCGCCAGCAATGCCATCAAATGATCTTGCATCGGCCCGCGTTGCTCAGGATCAAGCCGCACACGCACCTCGGACCGCATGCCCTCGCGAATCAGTTGGGCGGCCTTCAAGGTCTCGAGGACGGTGTGCTGCCCTGCGCCAGGGACGGCGGCCAGCCGGTGTTGCCCGGCGGCCAGGACGTCCGCGACGGTATGGAACCCAGCCTCCTCGAGTTTGGCCAGCCGGGTTCCCCTGGCGACCGTCGGACGCAGCTCGGCGAGTGGACACCGCTGCAGCCGCTCGACGACCAGCTGATCGGCCAACCCGGCCAGTTGCCGAGCCGCCCGTTCTCTCAGTGTCGCCGGTGCGGAGCGAAGCACCTCGATCCGATCGAACAGGGTTCCGACGTAGTCGACCGACTGCCGTGCCATTCGGCCGACTTTGTCGCTATTCACCGCGATGTCTCCCACCCCAGGACGAGTAACCAAGCCGTTAAGCCATCGCACAATCAAGTCAGGAAGTTACCATCGAATATATATTCGCACGTCGGGCTATGAAGAGGACGTAGCAAGAATAGGGATGACATCGTTGTCATTTCCAGACCGCTTCACCACCTGTCTCGGTGAATATTTTTGCCCACTGCCAACCCGAGACCCAGGCGTATCCGAACCGCTATTGTATGAGTATTCGGGCAATGGCGAGGGGGATCTATGGCGTCCAGTTCCGGAGACGTCGTATCACTCATGCGTGCGGCACTGGCAGCAGAAGCTGACAGCCAGCGGCGTAGCGAAAAGAAATCAGCACCGATGGCGAAGTTGGTGTCCGGCACACGTACCCGCCAGTCCGGCAACAACCGCATCTATCGATTCCGAAAGGCGAGCTGGCCTGCCCTCCTGCAGGCCGAACGCGGGCTTCTGGTCAGCGCGAAACCCACCGGGCCCTGGTCACCTGTTTCGGAGTCGGAACCTGTTGGTTCCATGATCCAGCTGACCTGCCAGGTGGACCTGGATCAAACCGCCTACGTGCGGGAGGATCCCAGTGGGTCCCTGCACAAACTGAGCGAGGCCCTGGACAGCCTCCCTGCCGAGCGGCGCCAGCGGGCCGGACTCGTGATGGGAACCGGAAACCCGCGAGTGAGCCGTAGTGCGAACGCCGCCGCGCTCACCACCAAGTTCGACGAGCTCAATCCCGCGCAGCAGGAAGCGGTGAGTAAGGCGCTGGCCAGTGAAATCACCTTTGTCTGGGGGCCACCGGGGACCGGGAAAACCGACGTCATCGCTCGAATCGTCGAAGGCAGTCTGCGCCAAGGTCTGTCGGTCCTGTTCGTCGCACCGACCCATGTCGCTGTCGATCAGGCGTTGGAGCGAATCTGCGATCTGATCTCCAACCTGGATCAGTTCCGCGACGGCCTGGTACGCCGCGTGGGGGGCGCTCAGGTACAGAGTCTGATCGACAAGTACGGCGACGTCATCGATCCAGAGCGGGTATTGGCCAGGTTGGCCGGACCGCTGGATGACAAGATCACGAATCTGCGCAATCGACAGACCGAGCTCTCGAGCCGTCTGCAGCTGCGCGAAGAAGCCGATGCTCTCCTCGCCGAGCTGCGCGAACTGACCACGAAGGCAGACCAGGCGGCCAACCAGTACAACGCCCTGTCCGCCGAAGTCGCAAGAACGCAATCCATGCTCGCGACGGCGCACTCCCGGGCAGTGGACGCACAGTCAAAGCGCTTCACCTTGCCTGGAACTGTAGAGAAGCGGCAAGACGAGTACTACCGGGCGTCACACGCGGTGCAGTTGGCACAGGCGGCGTTCAGCGCTGCCGACGGAGTCGTCCAACAAGCCCGTGCCCGGCTGCCACAACTGCAACGAGAGTCGGCGCGGGCACAGAGTGCAGCCGGAGCCGAATCGGCGAAGAGCCTGCGCTCCCTGCTGCAGTCCGTCAGCACCTCGCTGCAGCAGGCCGGAGCCGAGCGTGCCCAGCTGGACAAACGCCTCGAGAGCAGTTGCAAGCTCGCGGCGATGACCGCGCAACGCAGCTACCAGGGGCGTATGCCGGCCGAAACTCCAGACGTGGTCTTGGTGGACGAAGCCGGCATGGTGGATCTGCCGACCGCTTACCACCTGACAAGTCGAGCCCACCGCAGAGTCGTGTTCGCCGGTGACTTCCGCCAACTGCCCGCGGTGGTCGTCGGGGATGCCGACAACAAGGCATCGGAACAGAACCGCATCCTGGTGCGAGACTGGGTCGCCAAGGACGCGTTCCACGCGGCGGGCGTGGTCGGGCACGGCGGCCAGGTGCTGGAGGATCGCCGGCTGGTACGCCTGGATACGCAGTACCGCATGCGCCCACAGATCTGTGCTCTGGTGAACGCTGTCGCCTACCCAGATGCCCCGCTGCGCACCGGGCGCAAGGACTTCAGCACCGTGACCTCTTCAGCGCTGCTCTCCGCACCGCTGGCCGTCATCGACACCAGCGGACTTCCGGTGCCAGACAGATCGACCTACCGCAATGACGTACACGCAGCGCTGATCAGGGAGTACATCCGGCTGTTGCAGGGCAACTCGGTCCTACCCGCCCGGCGCGCCACGAACACCGCCCCCGCACAACTCGCGGTGATCGCCCCGTACAACCAACAGGTCAAGCTGATCAGCGGTCACCTCAAGGAGCGCCTCGGTGAGGAGTTCGAGGGCCTGGTCGACACCGTGCACCGGTTCCAGGGCAGCCAACGGCCCATCGTGATCATCGATGCGGTGACCGGAAGTGGCGCACTCGGCGTGTTCTTCGAAAAGACGGGACTCGGTTCGACCACCTGTCGACTGCTCAATGTGGCTCTGAGCCGAGCCCAACATCACGTGATCGTCGTCGCCAATTTCCGGCATATGCGATCGAAACTCAGGCCGGACAGCGAAGTGCTGATCATGCTTGATCATCTGGTTCGTCATGCTCAGCAGATCTCGCCCAAAGAACTGATCCCGATTCGTACCGCTGCAGAGCTCTCCGCGCTGTCCACGGAGGATCTGGCACGTCCAGCCTTCTTCCCAGCTGACGAAACCGACCAGGCCATCAGCTGGGATTTCGATCGAGCCACCCGCGAGGTGAAGATCTTCTGCCCGTTTCTGCATGACCGGCGCATCTCCCGGTTCTGGGCGACGCTCACCAGTGCCGTAGCCCGCGGGGTACGGGTGAC
Source organism: Pseudonocardiaceae bacterium YIM PH 21723 (assembly GCA_003600225.1). Taxonomy (GTDB): domain Bacteria; phylum Actinomycetota; class Actinomycetes; order Mycobacteriales; family Pseudonocardiaceae; genus QZFT01. Next base: position 66,467 of record QZFT01000029.1, on the reverse strand, counting down.
GGTTGTGACCCGGGGAACTTCGGACCACGTGGAGCACGGACCCATCATCGCCAAACTGGCTTCCGGCGGGATCGAGGTGACCACCCGGGACCAGATGCACGAGAAGCTGATCACCATCGACGATGTGCTCTGGCTGGGCTCGCAGAATCTGTTCGCCAATACGCGGGCCACCGAACTCATGACCCGCATCGTGAGTGCCACGGCCTGCGCGGAGGCGTTACGAACGGCCGAGACCGCTCAACCGACTCGCCCGAGGACCAGTCCGCCCCCGGGGAACAGGATCTACCTGAATACGACGTACGAAGAGAAGGAGCTGGTCAAGAAATTGGGGGCGAGGTTCGACGGTCAGCGCAAAAAGTGGTACGTGGATCGATCGAATCAGCACCTGGATCAGCTATCCCGCTGGCTTCCGCCCACCGACTGACAGCCGGCTCCAGGACTGCCTCCATCAACGCGGTCATCCAACGCGCAATCCGGGTCCGGTAATAACCCGTACCGCTACGGGATTCGAGTGGGTGGCGTTGACGATCATCCCTGGTTACCGGTGAAATCGCGGTACTCGATACGTGGCCACGTGTCCTCCATGTCATTCCCTGCTGACCGTGGAGGTCAATTCTCATGCGTCGTTTTGTGCTGTCCCTGGCGACCGCCGTTGCTCTCGTCGGCATCGGCCTGCCCGTCTCCGCCGCGCTCGCGGCCCCCGTCACCACGGTCACCTACGACCTGAGCCAGGCCGGTAAGTACGCCGCCGCCTCGCGTCAGGGCATTCAGATCTGGAACAACGGACTGAAGAACGTCCAGCTCAAGGAGGTCCCAGCCGGCACCGCGGGTGCGGTCAAGGTCAGGCTGGACACCGTGCAGAACACGGCGCCCTACTACAGCCCGAGCACCAAGGAGATTGTGCTCACCCAGAAGCAGATCGACCCGATCCAGTCCGACGGCAAGCCCTACCGCGACCCGATCCGCACCTTCGTGCACGAGTCCGGCCACTCCCTGGGGCTCGGTCACAAGACCGGCAGCAACTGCGTCTACGTGATGCTGCCGTCCCCCTCGGGCAACCCGCGCGGCTGCCACGACTACAAGACCCCGCACAGCTCCGAGTACTCCGCCGTCGATGCCGGAGCCCTCGTCACGTCCCTGCCCGCCGTCCAGGGTCAGACGATCTCCTAACGCCGAATCCGGCGAGATTCGGCCACCCCCGAATCTCGCCGTATTCCGCTGAATGGCAACGTCACAATCCGTTGACTATGCCCATATCACTCGGGTGAAATCAGTTAACCGATACGTGGCCACGTGTCCTCCATGTCATTCCCTGCTGACCGTGGAGGTCACTTTTCATGCACCGCATTCTGAGTCGTATCGTGCTGCCCGCCGCCACCGCCGTCGCGCTGACCATGTCCGGCATGTCCGCCGCGAGCGCACTTCCTGCCACGACGGTCAGCTACGACCTGAGCCTGGCCGGCAAGTACGCGGGCGCCGTGCGCCAGGGCATCCAGATCTGGAACGGCCAGCTGAAGAACGTGCAGCTCAAAGAGGTTTCGGCGGGCACTCCCGGCGCCGTCCGAGTCCGGCTGGACCCGGTCGAGGACGCGGCTCCGTACTACGACTCCAGCGTTCCGGAGATCGTCTTCACCCAGAAGCAGATCGACCCGATCCAGTCCGACGGCAAGCCCTACCGCGACCCGGTGCGCACCTTCGTGCACGAGTCCGGTCACTCCCTGGGACTCGCGCACACCGGCACCAGCGACTGCACCTTCGTGATGACCCCGTCGCCGTCCGGCAAGCCGCGTGGCTGCCACGACTACAAGACCCCGAAGGACCGCGAGTACACCGCGGTCGACAAGCGGCAGAGCACCGGTGGTTCACTGCCGGCCACCGGCGGCTACGTGAAGCCGGACACCGGCAAGGTGGAGAACCACACCGCAGCCCGTATCTCCTGATCCCCCTGAAGGACGCCATCGTTCGCTCCAGGTGAACGATGGCGTCCTTCAGTGCGTTGAAGTACATGATGGTCAACCCCCACGAGGAGACGCCCGATGACTTCCGAGAAGCTGCTGGACACGCTGCTGTCCACCATCGAGCGGGACATCATCCCGGCCACGGAGAAGGGGGTGTCCGCCGGCAACAAGATCTTCGGCGCGGCCCTGCTGCGCAAGTCGGATCTCTCCCTCGTGCTCGCAGAGACCAACAACGAGACGGAGAACCCGCTCTGGCACGGCGAGGTACACGCGCTGAAGCGGTTCTACGAACTCGCCGATCGCCCGGACACCAAGGATCTGATCTTCCTGAGCACGCACGAGCCCTGCTCCATGTGCCTGTCGGCGATCACCTGGGCCGGGTTCGACAACTTCTACTACTTCTTCAGCCACGAGGACTCGCGCGACGCCTTCAGCATCCCGCATGACCTGAAGATCCTCAAAGAGGTCTTCACCCTGGAGCCCGGCGGCTACAACCGGACGAACGCCTTCTGGGCGAGCCACTCGATCCGCGCGCTGATCAAGGACCGGCCGGACCTGGTCGCCCGCGCGGACGCGATCGCGTCCCGGTACGACGAGCTGTCGGCGACCTACCAGGCGGGCAAGGACGGGAACGTCATCCCGCTGAACTAGTCCAGGATCCTCGCCGCCGCCACGAGTCCGGCCAGCACGTCATGGGCCACGACGATCCAGTCCACTTCGGACTCCAGCCAATGATGGTGGGCCTGCACCAGCGCAGCGCCACCCAGCGCGCCCGCGAGCTGCGCGACCGGCGGCGGCACCTCCCGCGCCAACAGACCGTCCACGATGGCCGCGGCCTGCAGGGATTCCTTGTAGACCCGCCGTTCCTGGAGCCCGAGGTCCTGCTCGATGACGGTCCGGCGCAGGGCCGCGAACGGCCGGCGCTCGGCATCGAAGACGACGGCCAGGGCATCCAGCGCCAGGCCGACCAGCTCCAGCGGTGTCGCCTCGCGAGGAGCCTGCGCGATGGCGGCGCCGATCGCCGTCACCACCGCCTCGTGGTGGGCGAAGAGCACCTCCCGCTTGTCCGGGAAGTGCCGGAAGAAGGTCGCCTTGCTCAGCCCCGCGCGCTCGGTGATCTCCAGCGCGGTGACATTCGCGTAGCCGCTCCGCAGGAACAACTCCGCAGCGGCATCCAGCAGGCGATCCCGGCTGTTCGGTGCCCATCTGGCCATGGCCGGATCCTCGCTGTACTCGAACGAGTGATGATACTCGGTCTCATTACCCGCTACCTTAATGACGAGACCAAGTCTCATCACTGGGGGGTAGATCATGAGATATCGCAGGACGGCTCTGGTCGTGAGCGTCATCGTGGCGGCCGGATTCTTATCCACCGCAACGGCTTTCGCGGTCAGCAATGGCCAGCAGACCACGCGGTGCGCCGGCAACCAGGTCGCGTACAGGCACGCGGTCCGTCAGCGGCACCAAGCAGAACGGGGACGGCGCCACCTCGCCCAGCCGGCAGCTGACCGGGCCCGGCGACAGTGCCTGGCTGAACGACTGATGAGGGTCAAGGAATACGGTGCGTGGTACCAGCTGACGACGACCGGAGAACAGTCTTCCGATAGCTGAAGTGATCAGTCCGGCAGTGCGGCGTCCACAGTGGACGCCCACTGCTGGATGATCCTCGACCGCCGGGCGCTGTCGTCGGTGAGCAGGTTGGCCAGCCCGAGGCCACGCATCAGGTCCAAGGTGGCCTGGACGGTTTCCCGGACACCGGGCACCGATTCGTCCACGCCGAGGAAGTCCACCGCGGTCCGGTGCGTCTCCCGGCCGACGTAGAGCTCCAGCTTGACGATCTGCTCCTTCAACGCCGGGTCCGAGGCGGCGGCCACCCACAGGTGCAGCGCCGCCCGGAACAGCGGGGAGTCGACCATCTGCTCCATCAGGAACACGATCCGGTCGCGGCGGCTGAGCGGGCCGGGCAGTCTGTCCACCCGGCGCCGCAGCTCGTCGTAGCGGACCTTGGTCATGAACTCCACGGCCGCCGTGAAGAGTGCTTCCCTGGTCGGGAAGTGGTGCTGGGCGGCACCACGGGAAACCCCGGCGCGTTCGGCGACGACGCTTACCGTGCTGCCGGCCCAGCCCTGATTCGCGAGACAGATCACGGCGGCCTCCAGCAACCGCTGCCGGGTGATCCGGCTGCGATCCTGTTGCGGCGCCCGCAGATCCGCCTCGGTCATGCTCGTCTCCTAGTAGGACTTGGGCAGGCCCAGCGAGTGCTGGGACACGAAGTTGAGGATCATCTCCCGGCTGACCGGGGCGATCCGGTTCAACCTGACGGTGGACGCCATCGCGCCGAGACCATACTCGGCGGTCAGACCGTTGCCGCCATGTGTCTGGATGGCCTGGTCGACCGCCTTGATGCTGGCCTCGCCCGCCGCGTACTTGGCGATGTTGGCCGCCTCGGCGGACTCCCAGTCCTTGCCCTCGTCGTAGAGGTAGGCGGCCTTGCGCAGCATCAGCTTCGCCAGCTCGATCTCCACGTAGATCTCCGACAGCGGGTGCGCGATGGCCTGGTGCGCGCCGATCGGGGTCTTGAACACCTGCCGGGTCTTGGCGTACTCCACCGCCTTGTTCAACGCGAACCGGCCGGTGCCCACCGCGCCCGCCGCGGCCATGATCCGCTCCGGGTTGAGGCCGGCGAACAGCTGTGCGATGGCGGCGTCCTCCTCACCGACCAGGGCGTCGGCCGGCAGCCGGACATCGTCGAAGAACAGCTGCCACTGCTTCTCCGGCAGCAGCAGATCCATCTCGATCTTGGTCTTGGACAGGCCGGGCGAGTCCGTCGGCATCAGGAACAGCACCGGCTTCAGGTTGCCGGACTTGGCATCCTCGGTCCGGGCGACGACCAGCACCGCGTCGGCGATGTCCACGCCGGAGATGAAGACCTTCTGCCCGGAGATCACCCAGTCCGAACCGTCCTTGCGGGCGGTGGTGGTGATCTTGTGCGAGTTGGAGCCCGCGTCCGGCTCGGTGATGGCGAAGGCCAGGGTCTTCTCACCGGTGGCCAGGCCGGGCAGCCAGCGCTGCTTCTGCTCCTCGGTGCCGAACCGGCTGATGATGGTGCCGTTGATGGCGGGCGAGACCACCATCATCAGCAGCGCCGAGCCGGCGGCGGACAGCTCCTCGAACACGATGGCCAGCTCGGTCATGCCCGCGCCGCCACCGCCGTACTCCTCGGGCAGGTTCACGCCCAGGTAGCCGAGCTTGCCCGCCTCCTGCCACAGCTCGGTGAGCTGCTCGCCGGCGCGCGCCTTCTTCAGGAAGTACTCACCGCCGTACTTCTTCCCGAATTCGGAGACGGCCTTGCGCAGGGCTGCCTGCTCTTCGGTGTCCACAAAGCTCACGACTGCTCCTCCACGGTGATGACGGCCAGGACGGCACCCTGGTCGACCTGTTGTCCTTGCTGTACGGCGAGTTCGCTGAGCACGCCCGCGTTGGGCGCGGTGATCCGGTGTTCCATCTTCATCGCCTCCAGGTACAGCAGCACCTGTCCGGCTTCGACCTGCTGTCCCTGCTCGGCGACCACCCGGATCACGGTGCCGGGCATCGGTGCGACCAGCGAGCCCGGTGCCACCTGGGAACCGGGCTCGACGAATCGGGGCTGCTCGGCCAGGGCGACCGGGCCGAGCGCGGAGTCCACGAAGACCTGGTCGCCGTACCGGTTCACCGCGAAGCTGCGGTGCACCCCGGAGACCTCCAGGTCCACAGTGGACGCCGTGGCCTTGAGCAGCTTCACGCCCTCGTGTCCGGCCAGGCCATCACGGGTGAGCAGGTAGTCCACCGTGTGCTCACCGTGCTGTCCGCTGTAGACCCGGCGCTGCGGCTGCGAGGCCAGGCTGCGCCAGCCGGACGGCAGTCCACTGAGGACACCCGTCCGATCCTGGGCCGCCGCGAGGGCGGCGGCCAGTGCGCTGACCTTTTCGGACTGTTCGTCCGCCAATGGTGCGGCGATTGCCGTCATGTCCTGTTCGGCGAAGAAGGACGTGCGGGTGTCGCCTGAGGCGAACTCCGGGGTGCGCAGGATCCGGACCAGCGCGTCCCGGTTGGTACGCAGGCCGTGGATGACCGCCCGGGACAGCGCCCCGGCCAGCTGACCGGTGGCCTGCGTGCGGGTCGGCGCGTAGGCGATCACCTTGGCCAGCATCGGGTCGTAGTGCACGCCGACGACGCTGCCGTCCTCGACGCCGCTGTCCAGCCGCAGGCCGTGTGGCTGCGGGATGGCGAACTCGGCCCGGACCTCGGGGAACGTGATGCGGTGCACCGGGCCGGTCTGCGGGGTCCAGTTGCCTTCGGTATCCGGGGTCTCCGCGTACAGCCGGACCTCGATGGCGTGACCGCGCGGCGCGGGTGGGGTGTCGGCGAGCCGCTCCCCCGCCGCGACGAGCAACTGCTCGCGGACCAGGTCGACGCCGGTGACGCACTCGGTCACCGGGTGCTCGACCTGCAGCCGGGTGTTGCACTCCAGGAAGAAGAACCGGCCCTGTTCGTCGGCCAGGAACTCCATGGTGCCCGCGCCGATGTAGCCGATGGCCTGGGCGGCGGCGGTGGCCGCTCCGAGGAGCTTCTCCCGCATGCCGTCGGTGCGCTCGACCAGCGGGGACGGCGTCTCTTCGATGATCTTCTGGTGCCGGCGCTGGATGGAGCACTCCCGCTCGCCGAGCGCCCAGACCGTGCCGTGCGAGTCGGCCATGATCTGGACCTCGATGTGCCTGCCGTCCTCGATGTACGGCTCGATGAACACCGTGTCATCGCCGAACGCCGAGCCGGCCTCGGCCTTGGCCGCGGTGAGCTCTTCTTGGAGGTCCTTGAGATCGCGGACCACCCGCATACCGCGGCCACCACCGCCGGCGGAGGCCTTGATCAGCACCGGCAGGTCGGCATCGGTGATCTGCTCATCGTTGAGTTCGAGCACCGGGACCCCGGCGGTGGCCATCAACCGCTTGGACTCGATCTTGCTGCCCATCTGGTCGATGACCTTGGGCGGCGGGCCGACCCAGATCAGCCCGGCGTCGATCACCGCGCGGGCGAAGTCGGCGTTCTCGGACAGGAAGCCGTAGCCGGGGTGGATGGCGTTGGCTCCGGCCGCCTTGGCCGCCTCGATGATCAGTTCGCCACGCAGGTAGGTCTCGGCGGGCGTGTTGCCGGGCAGCCGGACGGCGGCGTCGGCCTCACGGACGTGCGGAGCACCCGCGTCGGCATCGGAGTAGACGGCGGTGCAGGCGATGCCCAGCTCGCGGGCACTGCGGAACACCCTTCGGGCGATCTCGCCCCGGTTTGCGACAAGCAGATTGGTAATCATCAGGCACCCACCCGCTGAATGTGGCTTTCCTTCGGTAGAACCCGGTGAATGTGGCTTGCGGTCGCATAGACCGAAAGGAAGCCACATTCAGCAGGAAGAAGTTCGATGGTCATCTCGCTCACATCCGGAAGACGCCGAAGTTGTTGGTGCTCTCCACCGGTCCACTGTGGATAGAGGACAGGCACATGCCGAGGATCGTCCGGGTGTCGCGGGGGTCGATGACCCCGTCGTCGTAGAGCATGCCGGACAGGAACATCGGCAGCGACTGCTCCTCGATCTGCGCCTCGATGTAGGCGCGCATCTGCTTGTCGCCTTCGAGGTCGTACACCTGGCCACGCGCCTCGGTGGCCTGCCTGGCCACGATGGACAGCACACCCGCGAGCTGCTGCGGGCCCATGACGGCGCTCTTGGCGCTGGGCCAGGAGAACAGGAAGCGCGGGTCGTAGGCCCGGCCGCACATGCCGTAGTTACCGGCGCCGTAGGAGGCGCCCATCAACACGGTGAGGTGCGGGACGGTCGAGTTGGAGACCGCGTTCACCATCATCGCGCCGTGCTTGATGATGCCTCCCTGCTCGTACTCCTTGCCGACCATGTAGCCGGTGGTGTTGTGCAGGAACAGCAGCGGGGTGTTGGCCCGGTTGGCCAGCTGGATGAACTGCGCGGCCTTCTGCGCCTCAGCGCTGAACAACACGCCCTGCGCGTTGGCCAGGATGCCGATCGGGTAGCCGTGCAGGTTGGCCCAGCCGGTGCACAGGCTGGTGCCGTAGTTCGCCTTGAACTCGTCGAACTCGGAGCCGTCCACGATCCGGGCGATGACCTCGCGCGGGTCGAACGGCACCTTGAGGTCGGCGGGCGCGATGCCGAGCAGTTCCTCTTCGTCGTACAGCGGGGGGATGACCACAGAGGACGGTCCGGGGCCCTTCTTCCGCCAGTTCAGCCTGCGCACGATGCTGCGGCCGAGCCGGATCGCGTCCCGCTCGTCCACCGCGAAGTAGTCGGCCAGGCCGGACTGGCCGGCGTGCATCCGCGCGCCGCCGAGCTCCTCGTCGCCCGCGTCCTCACCGGTGGCCATCTTGACCAGCGGCGGGCCGGCCAGGAACACCTTGGCGCCACCGTCCACCATGACCACGTGGTCGGACATGCCGGGCACGTAGGCGCCACCGGCGGTGGAGTTGCCGAACACCAGCGAGATGGTGGGCAGACCGGCCGCCGAAGCCCTGGTCAGGTCCCGGAACGCCCGCCCACCGGGGATGAAGATCTCCTTCTGGGTGGGCAGATCGGCGCCGCCGGACTCGGTCAGGTTGATCGACGGCATCCGGTTCTGCCAGGCGATCTCCGCGGCCCGCTGGGTCTTCTTCATCGACCAGGGGTTGATCGCGCCACCCTTGATGGTCGGGTCGTTGGCGGTGATCACACACTCGACGCCCTCGACGACACCGATGCCGGTGATCACGCTGGCGCCGACGTGGAAGTCGGTGCCCCAGCCGGCGAGCGGCGAGAACTCCAGGAACGGGCTGTCCTGGTCGACGAGCAGCTCGATGCGCTCGCGGGCCAGCAGTTTCCCACGCTTGTGGTGCCGCTCGGTGTACTTGGGGCCGCCACCCGCGAGGGTCTTGGCGTGCTCCTCGGCCAGCTTGCCGAGCTTCTCCAGCAGGGCGTCACGATTGCCCTGGTAGAGCTCCGAATTCTTGTCCACTGTGGACTTCACGATGGTCATGCCGTGTAACCCAATCGCTTGGCGGCCAGGCCGTTGAGGATCTCCGTGGCACCGCCGCCGATGCCCAGGATGCGGATGTCGCGGTAGAGCCGTTCCACTTCGGACTCCCGCATGTAGCCCATGCCGCCGTGCAGCTGGACGGCCTGGTTGCACACCCATTCACAGGCCTCGACGGCGCTGTTCTTGGCGAAGCAGACCTCGGCGATGACGTCCTCGCCGTTCAGGAACCGGCGAGCCACATCGCGGCTGTAAACGCGGGCCAGGTCGGTCTTGCGGTGCATCTCGGTGAGCGTGTTCTGCACCAGCTGCCGGGAGATGAGCGGCCGCTTGAAGGTCTCGCGCAGCCGGGCGTAGTCCACGCTCAGGTCGAGGGCCCGCTGCGCGTGCGCGTAGGCCTGCACCGCGAGGCCGAGCCGCTCGGTGACGAAGTGCTGGGCCAGCTGGTAGAAGCCGGTGTTCTCCGCGCCGACCAGGTTGGACGCCGGAACTCGGACATCCACATAGGACAGTTCGGCGGTGTCCGAGCAGCGCCAGCCCATCTTGTCCAGCGTGCGGGACACGGTGAAGCCCGGCGTGCCCTTGGGCACGATGAGCAGCGACAGCCCGTGCGCCCCAGTGTCCGCGGTGCGCACCACGGTCACCACGTAGTCGGCGCGCACCGCCGAGGTGATGAACATCTTGGCGCCGTTGATGACGTACTCGTCGCCATCCCGGACGGCCTTGGTGGTGATGCCCGCGACGTCGGATCCGGTGCCCGGCTCGGTGATCGCCAGCGAGCCGATCAGTTCGCCGGAGAAGCTGGGCTTCACCCAGGTGTCGATCTGCTTCTCGTCACCGGCGACGATGATGTGCGGGGTGGAGATGCCCAGGGTGAACAGCGAGGCGATCACGCCGCCCGCCGCCCCGGCGTACAGCATCTCCTCGGTCACGATCATCGCGTCGATGTAGTCACCGCCACCGCCACCGGCCGACTCGGGCGCGGCGATGCCCAGTAAGCCGAGCTTGCCCGCCTTGAGGTGCAGGTCGCGTGGCAGTTCGCCGACCCGCTCCCATTCGTCCTGGTAGGGCAGGATCTCCTGCTCGGTGAACCGGCGGACGGTCTGCCGCAGTTCCCGGCGTTCCGGAGTGTCGAACAACGGGTCGCTCACAGGAGTACCTCCGGGATGTCGGCGTGGCGGGCACGCAGCCACTCGCCCAGCGCCTTGGCCTGCGGGTCGAAGCGGGCGGAGGCGGCCACGCCGCCGTCCAGGATTCCGGTGATCATGAAGTTCACCGCGTTGATGTGCGGCAGCTCGTACCGCGTGACCTCCAGGCCGGCGGTCTCCGGCAACAGCTCGGCCAGCTTCTTCTCGTCCAGATAGGACTTCAGCCAGCGATAGGCCTCCGGATTGCGGGCCCAGACACCGAGATTGGCGTCGCTCCCCTTGTCGCCGGAGCGGGCGCCGAGGATGGTGCCCAGCGGAACCCGTTTCGTGGGGCCGTTGTCGGTCCACAGAGGAGCAGTTTCTGCAGAAAGTGCAAAGGGCGCACTTTCTGCAGAAACTGCTGTCGGCGCGATGTCCACAGTGGACCCGTCCGGGAGCACCGCCTGGTGCTGGAGCTCGGCCTGCGGGATGAACTGCGAGGTGCAGATGCCGTAGGGACCCGCGTCGCCCAGGCCGCCGGTGAAGGCGAAGCCCGGGTAGCTGGCGAGCGGGATCTCGGCGACGACCCGCTTGAACTTCTTGGCCCGGTTGAAGTCGGCGGTGCGCAGGGTCAGGTGCAGCAACGCGCTGGCCGTCTCCTCGGTGTCCGCGTCCTCGCGATCGGTGCGGGCGAGCTCGAAGGTCAGGCCCTCCGGGCCGAATTCGGCCTCCAGCTGACGCTGGAACCAGGCCGCCTTGGCCTCGATGTCCAGGCCGACCACGATGAAGGTGATCGAGGCCTTGAACCCGCCGAGGGTGTTCAGGCAGACCTTGGCCGTCTCCGGTGGCTGCGAGCCGACGGCCGGGGAGATGTGCACCCGGTCCGGGCCCTGCTGGGTGAGCTTCACCGAGTCGAAGTGGCTGGTCACGTCGGGGCCGAGGTAGGCCGGGTTGCCGACCTCGTAGATCAGCTGCGCGGTGACAGTCTCCACGGTGACCGCGCCGCCGGTGCCGTCGTGCTTGGTGATGACGCTGGAGCCGTCCTCGCTGATCTCGGCGAGGGGGAAGCCGAGCGGCTTGGACAGGTCCAGCTCGTGGAAGAAGGCGAAGTTGCCGCCGGTGGCCTGGGTTCCGCATTCGAGGACGTGCCCGGCGACGGTGGCGCCGGCCAGCTGGTTGTAGTCCTCCCGGCCCCAGCCGAAGTGCGCGGCGGCGGGTCCGACGACCAGCGAGGCGTCGGTGACCCGGCCGGTGACGACGACGTCGGCGCCTGCGTTCAGGCAACGGGCGATGCCCCAGCAGCCCAGGTAGGCGTTGGCGGTCAGCACATCGCCGAAGCCCAGGTCCTTGGCGCGCGGACGCAGGTCATCGCCCAGCACGTGGCCGATCTTGGGGTCCAGGCCGATGCCCTTGGCGACCTCCCGAATGGCCTCGACCAGCCCGGCCGGGTTCAGCCCACCCGCGTTGGCGACGATCTTGACGCCCTTTTCCAGGGCGGTACCCAGGCTGTTCTCCAGCTGCCGGACGAAGGTCTTGGCGTAGCCCAGCTTGGCGTCCTTGAGCTGGTCACGGCCCAGGATGAGCATGGTCAGCTCGGCCAGGTAGTCGCCGGTGAGCACGTCCAGCTCACCGCCGGTCAGCATCTCGTGGACGGCCCCCAGCCGGTCCCCGTAGTAGCCGGAGGCATTGCCGATGCGAAGCACGCTCATGCCGCACGTCCCTTTCCAGGAGGACCGGCGAAGGTCTGCACGATGTTCAGCCACTCGTCGGCGTCGGCGCCGACGGCCTTCAGGTCGGTGTTCGCCCGGTTGATCCGCTGGGTGCCGAGCAACACGAAGTCCAGCGCGGATCCGGTGACCCGCTGCTCGGCGTCCTCCGGGCCGAACGTCCACAGCTCACCGTCCACACCGGACAGTTCGAGGCGCAGCTCGGAGGTGGGCGGCTGCTTGTCGTTCACCAGGTAGGCGAAGCCCCGGGTGCGGAAACCCAGGTGCGCGATGTGCTTGAGCCGCCGGGTGACCTTCGGCGGGATGCCGAGCGCGTCGGCGACGTCGCGGCCGTGTGCCCAGGTCTCCATCAACCGCGCGGTGGCCATGGACGGCGCGCTCATCGGCGGCCCGAACCAGGGCAGCTTGGTGCCGGCGGGCACCGTACGCAGCTCGTCGGCCAGCTCGCGGCGGACGCGGCGCCACCGGGCGAGGAGTCCCGGCGGATCGTCCAGCTGCTCGCGGGCACCGGCCTCGACGAAGCCCGCGGGGTCCTTCGTGGCCTTCTCGATGACGGCCTGGAACGCGTCGCCGCCGGCGATGGCGGCCAGCGAACACTCGTCGGTCCAGGCAAGATGGGAGATCTGATGCCCGATGGTCCATCCCTCGGCCGGGGTGGGCTTGGACCAGTCCTGGTCAGCCAGTTCGGCTACCAGCCCGTCCAGCTCGTCACCCTCGGCGAGGAGGTCCTCGAGCAGTGTCTCGAAGTCCAGCACGGCACATCCTTCGGCGAGTCCGGCGAAGTGCTACTGCTCGGTAGCTTTGCACCTCTCATCGAAACAAACAAGCATGCTTGCTTGTTTTACTACCTCAGGAGTGCAGGAAGACCATGCGAGCGATCACCTACTCCGCGTACGGCGGGCCAGAGGTCCTGCGACTGTCCGAGATCGCGGTGCCGGAGCCCGGCCCAGGGCAGGTGCGGCTGGCCGTGCGGGTCGCCGGGGTCAACCCGATCGACTGGAAGATTCGCAACGGCTTCATGCGGGACAACTTCCCCGTCAAGTTCCCGCACATCCCCGGCTTCGAAGTGGCGGGCGTCGTCGACGCCGTCGGCGACGGTGCGGGTTTCGCCGTCGGCGACGAGGTCTTCGGCTGGCCCGAGACCGGTGGTTACGCCGAGTACACACTGGCGAGGACGGTCGTACCCAAGCCGGCCGCCCTGTCCTGGGCGGACGCCGCCGCACTGCCGGTCGCCGGAGAGGCCGCGCTGCGGGTGCTCGGATTGCTGGGGATCCGCCAAGGCGACACCCTGCTGATCCACGGCGCCAGCGGCACGGTCGGCCGGTTCGCCGCCCAGGCCGCCCTCGCCCAGGGCGCGACCGTCATCGGTACCGGCGGCAGCCGGAGCCTCGACGACCTGAGGTCACTGGGAGTCACGCCGGTGCGGTACGGCGACGGCTGGCTCGACCGGGTCCGCGAGGCCGGTGCGGTGGACGCGGTGTTCGACGCCGCAGGTCACGGCGTCCTCCCGGGATCGCTCGAACTGCTGGGCTCGAAGGACCGGATCGTCACCATCGCCGACGCGGCCGCCTTCGAACTGGGCATCCAGTTCTCCGGCGAATCCGACCAGACGGTCGAAATGCTGACCAGGATCACCGAGAGCGGACTACGCGTCACCCAGGGCGCGAGTTATCCACTTGAGGAGGCGGCAGCGGCGCTGACCGAGAGCGAGAGCGGGCACCCCGGCGGAAAGCTCACCCTCGCGGTGAACTGACCAGCCGACGCAGCGACGCGCGTGCGGGCGGACCCCAGGTGGGCTTGCCACCGGGCCTGCCGTGGTCCCCCGCATCGCCGACGTGCAGGCACATCAGGGCCCTGGCCACCGCCAGGCCCCGGGCCCGGCGCAGGGTCGCCGCATCCGGAACCGGCCGGTAGGCGGCGTGGAACCGGTCGATGGCGCCGTCCGGCAGCAGGATCCACGCCGCGGCGAGGTCCCAGGCCGGATCACCGGCGAAGAGATCCTCGAAGTCGATCACTCCGCAGAGGGCGCCGTCCATGGTGAGCACATTGGCCGGATGCAGGTCACCGTGCAGCCAGACGGCCGGACCGTCCCACTCGGGCGTGGCGACGGCGTCCGCCCACACCGCGCGAACCGCCTCCGGGTCGGCGATGAGCCCGCGTTCGACGGCCGAGGCGAGCTGCTTCTCGACCCACGCGGAGTGGCCGGTCAGCGGCCCACCGCGAGCGCGGCCGGCGGGCGCCTGCTCAGGAGCGGGCTGATGCAGTGCGGACAGGAAGGCGGCCAGCGCCGTCGCCGCCTCCGCACCACGGGTGATCGGCGCGCGGTCGGCGGGCTCCCCCGGCACCCAGGTCGTGATGATCCACCCCTTGGGGAACCGTTCCGAAGGCTCCCCGAGCCTCAGTGGAACGGGAATCGGCAGCGGGAGGCGCGGGGCGAGAGTGGGCACCCACGCGTGCTCGATGAACAGCAGCGCGGCCGCGGACTCACTCATCCAGGGCAATCGGACGGCGAGGTCGTCGCCGAGCCGCCACAGCTGGTTGCCCCAGCCTCGCGCACCGAACCGGATCGGACGATCGGCCAGGTCAGGGTGCTGATCGCGGAGCAGCTCCCGCACGAGTTCGGCGGTGACCTCAAGGTCGGCATGCGTCATGTGGATCAACGGTAGCCCGAGACAGGTGTTGCGTGGATCACACTTTCTCTGCGAGCATCGCAGGATGCGCCACCTTCGGCGCGGGCAATGGGGGGAATCATGAAGAACTGGGGTAAGTGGTGTGTCGCCGCGACTGCGGCGTTAGCACTCGGGACGATTCCGGCGGTGGCCTCGGCTGCCCCCGACGGACCGTTCACCTATGACAACGACCTGCCGTCCCTCGGGTGCATGGTCGTGGCCGGGGACGGGCACATCGACATGGCGGCGTGCGACGGGAGCGCGAGGCAGAACTGGTACCGGGAGGCCGTGGCCACCGGCTACCAGTTGCGGAACCAGGGCACCAACCAGTGCGTCGACGTGTCGGCGGGGGCGACCGAGCGGGCCGTCCAGCAGGTCTGCACTGGCGCGCAGGCACAGTCCTTCTACCGGGACACCTATCCGAATGGCCGGGTCAGGTTCCGCAGCGTGGCCTCCCCTGGCCTGTGCCTGGACGGCAACAGGAAGCAGGGACCCTGGGTCAGCCTGGAGAACTGCTCCGACGAGCCGGGCCAGCGCTGGTTCTAGTTGGACACCGCGACCACCGGAGCGGGCGCCGGCCATTTCGGCGGCGCCCCCTCCCAGGCCAGCAACTGGGCGAGGGCGTCCTCGACGGAGTGGGCGTGCAGCAGGGTGTCCCGCTGCGCCTGGCGGACGAAGCCGTTGGTGACCATGTGGTCGAGCATGTCGGTGAGCGGACGCCAGTAGTCGGCGACGTCCAGCAGGGTGACCGGCTTGTCGTGCATGCCCAGCTGCAGCCAGGTCCACACCTCGAACAGTTCCTCCAGCGTGCCGGTGCCACCGGGCAAGGCGATGAACGCGTCGGCCAGTTCGATCATCTTGGCCTTGCGCTCGTGCATGTCGGCCACCACGTGCAGCTCGGTCAGCCCCAGATGCGCGATCTCCGCGTTGACCAGCGCGGACGGCATCACGCCGACCGCCTCGCCACCGGCGGCCAGCACCGCGTCGGCGACCTCGCCCATCAGGCCGACCCGGCCACCGCCGTAGACCAGGCCGATACCGCGCTCGGCCAGCGTGCGGCCCAGCGACCTGGCTGTTTCCGCGAAGCGAGGGTCGACCCCGGAGGCCGAGCCGGTGTAGACGGCAATACGCACGAGTGAACCTCCGCAGGGACGCGAGCAGTACTCACATCTTTGCGGCTGCTTGTCGCAACCACGCAACGCAATCGCAGCAGCAAGGCAAACACGCCGTTATATCCGGCGTCATTTCTCGGCGACTGGGGGTGCGTCTGGTGGTTGGCGAAAGAGGGCTTTGGAGGGGGAGACGGGTGGGGGCACGCCTGTCTTTCCTGCCTGGCTGTCTGGTGGGGGCACGCCGGACTGGCTGTTCGGGGCCTTCGGGGTGGCTGGGTGTGGTCGGGAGCTCGGCTTTTGGTGGTTTCTGGGGGTTCTGCGGGGCTGAGGTCACGGGCTGTGTCGATCATGGGCATCTCGGCCTGGCGAGAACCGGCAACGGGGCGTTCAGTCCACTGTGGACGAATTGATTGTTCCGGGTTAAAGACGTTTTCGATGCCCTAAATAGGTCTTTAACCAGGAACAATGCCACCCCGTTCACCCACAGGAACACCGCCCGCCACAGCAACCCCACCAGCCCCGCGCAAATCCGCGCCAAAGTGATCAAGCCCCGAAGGCCCCGAAAAGCCAGTCCGGCGTGCCCCCACCCAACACGCCGGCAGGAAAGACGCCCCCGAAACCCGTCTCCCCCTCAAGGCCATCCTTCGACAACCACCAGAAGTACCCCAACAGCTAGGTGAGGATGATCGCCTTCGCCATGGCCTTCCATTCGGCCAGTTGCCGCTCCCGGCGCTCCGGGTCGCCGCCGATCATGGCGTCCAATGCCAGGCCGCGGATCACCGTCAGGGTCAGCCCGAACAGCCGGTCGAACTTGTCGTCGTCGACCAGGTCGCCCCAGAGATGCCGGAATCCCTCGATCGTGGAGCGCACCAGGGCCTTGTCCACCGGACGCATGGTGTCGCGCAGTTCGGGATCGGTGCGCGCCGCGACCCAGAGTTCCATCGCCGCGATGGACAGCTCCCCCGAGTAGCCGCGCCACAGCTGGTCGATGCCGGCCTCGACGCGTTCCTCCAGCGTTCCGCTCAAGACCGCGTTGGGCAGGATGTCGCTGATCAGCCTGGCCACCAGGTGCTCGACGGCCTGCGAGAACAGCTCGGCCCTGGTGGCGAAATGGTGCTGGTGGGCGCCTCGGGTCACGCCCGCCCGGCGGCAGATCTCACCGGTGGACGTCCGCGCGTAGCCGAGCTCGACCAGGCAGTCGATGGTGGAGTCGAGCAGCAGCTCACGCGTGCGCTCGCTCCGCTGCGCCTGGGTCAGTCTCGCAATAGCCTCGGCCACCTGCACCTCCTGAAGGAGAGCCTAAGACGTCCTTTACCCGTGCTATGTCCCGTTGTACATTCAGGCCAGAATGTACATGCAGGCCTGAATGTTTGTCTTGCCCCGAGACGAAGACACTGTGGGAGCTTCCGATGCTGGTCCGACCGCCCTACCGATCCCCCTGGATGACCGAAGAGCTGGACCTGCTGCGCGACATGACCCGCAGCTTCTTCGCCAAGGAAGTGACCCCCAACGCGGAACGGTTCATCGAGCAGAAGCAGGTGGACCGGGAGCTGTGGAACAAGGCGGGCGAGCTCGGCCTGCTGTGTGCCTCCATCCCGGAGGAGTACGGCGGCGGTGGCGGCACCTTCGCGCACGAGGCCGTGCTGATCGAGGAGCAGGCCTACTCCGGCGACTCCAGCTGGGGTAACTCGGTGCACAGCGGCATCGACGCGCACTACGTGCTGCAGTACGGCACCGAGGAGCAGAAGCGCGCCTGGCTGCCGAAGTTCGCCTCCGGCGAGTGGGTCAGCGCCGTCGCCATGTCCGAGCCGGGCGCCGGCTCCGACCTGCAGGGCATCAGCACCACCGCGGTCCGGGACGGCGACGAGTACGTCATCAACGGCTCCAAGACCTTCATCACCAACGGCGGGCTCGCCGACTTCATCATCGTGGTGGCCAAGACCGACCCGTCCAAGGGCGCTCAGGGCACCTCGCTGATCGGCGTCGAGGCGACCACCCCGGGCTTCCGGCGCGGCCGCATCCTCGACAAGGTCGGCATGAAGGGCCAGGACACCGCCGAGCTGTTCTTCGACGAGGTCCGGGTGCCGGTGTCGAACCTGATCGGCGGCGAAGAGGGCCAGGGCTTCATCCAGCTGATGCAGCAGCTGCCCCAGGAGCGGTTGATCATCGCGGTGAGCGCGATCGCCGCGATGGAGGGCGCGCTGAAGCTGACCATCCAGTACACCAAGGACCGCAAGGCGTTCGGCAAGCCGATCGCCGCGTTCCAGAACACCCGGTTCCAGCTGGCCGAGATCGCCACCGAGGTCGCGGTGACCAGGGCGTTCGTCGACGAGTGCATGGTGCGGCACATCAACGGCGAGCTGGACGTGCCCAGCGCGGCGATGGCCAAGCTGTGGGCCACCGAGCGGGCCAATAAGGTCATCGACCAGTGCGTGCAGCTGTTCGGCGGCTACGGCTACATGAACGAGTACCCGATCGCCCGCGCGTGGTCGGACATCCGCGTCTCCCGGATCTTCGGCGGTACGTCGGAGATCATGAAGGAGATCATCGGCCGGACACTGGCGTAAGGGGCTGACGACCAATGACTGGACCACTCGCTGGACTGAAGGTCATCGAACTGGCGGGCCTGGCGCCCGCCCCGTTCGCCACCATGATCCTGGCCGACCTGGGCGCCGAGGTGATCCGGGTCGACAAGACCGCGCCGGACCCGGTAGCGGTGCCGAACGACCCGTTGACCCGCAGCCGCAGGCGCATCGGCCTGGATACCCGCAGCCCGGAAGGTGCGGAGATCCTGCTGAAGCTGATCGAGAGCGCCGACGTGCTCATCGAGGGCTTCCGGCCCGGGGTCATGGAGAAGATGGGCCTCGGCCCGGACGTCGCCCTGGCCCGCAACCCTCGACTGATTTACGGCCGGATGACCGGCTGGGGCCAGACCGGTGCGCTCGCGCCCACGGCCGGGCACGACATCAACTACATCGCGATCAGCGGTGCGCTGGAACCCCTCGGCCGGGCAGGCCAGCAGCCACACCCGCCGATCAACCTGCTCGGTGACTTCGGTGGCGGTGGCCTGGTCCTCGCCATGGGCGTGCTGGCCGCGTTGCACGAGCGGTCGGTGTCCGGGCACGGTCAGGTGATCGACTCGGCGATGACCGACGGGTCGGCACTGCTGTCCTCGTTCATCTACGGCATGCGCGCGGCGGGTGCCTGGCCGGGTGGCCGCGGCGAGAACATGCTGGACGGTGGCGCGCCGTTCTACGACACGTACCGCTGCGCGGACGGCAAGTATGTGGCCATCGGCGCGATCGAGGAGAAGTTCTACCAGCAGCTGATCCAGATCCTGGAGCTCACCGGCCCGGACGTGCCGCAGCGGTGGAGCCCGGCGGACTGGCCGAAGCTGCGTGCGGTGATCGCCGAACGCGTGGCGACCAAGACCCGGGACGAATGGGCGAAGCTGGCCGAGCCGACGGACGCCTGCCTGAGCCCGGTGCTCACGCCGGAGGAGGCCGCCCAGCACCAGCACAACGTGGACCGCGGCACGTTCGTCGAACTGGACGGCGTGCTGCAGCCCGCTCCGGCGCCCCGGTTCTCCCGGACGCCGGCGGGCACGCCCACCGCACCGGTCGGGCACGCGAACGACACCACCGAGGTGCTGCTGGAACTCGGATACACCACCGAGGACATCAGCAAGCTGGAAGCGACTGGAACGGTGAAGTAAAGATCGGGAGCAGATTCTGCAGAAAGTGCAGAGACCGCACTTTCTGCAGAATCTCTCGCTATACTCGCGGACGTGAGTTTCCGGTTGCAGCTGTTGCTGGCGATGTTCGGGATTGCCATCCCGTCGTTCGCCATCGGTACGCCCGCAGCCGATGTACTCGCTCTCGCCGTTGCGGCATTCACCACCGCGGTACTGCTGCTGGCCGTCGTGCACGTCGCGGTCGGCCTGCGGGAACCGGCCCGGGTCCGCAGCCGGTCGAGGTCCCTGCGCGAACGCGCGGAACACAGCCGCTACCTGCGGCTTCGCGATCCCGACGCGGCTGGGCGGTCCCGCCCACGAGCACCGGGATGCGGCCCCTTCTAGGGCCGCGCTTCAACTACGCCTGATTCCCCTACCGGGATGCGGTGGCGCGCCCTCGTACGCCCACCATTCCGCACACCTCTCTTTGGGGAATCACCATGTTCGAAGTACCCGTGGAACTCGCCTACACCCTGGTCAACTCCCTCACCCCGCTGGTCGGCCCGGTAGCGGCGATCGCCTGTTTCGTCGTCGGGATCCGACTGCTGCTGCATCCGCTCAGCCGGGCGGCCGTGCGCGGGGAGACGACGCGCACCGAGTACATGACCAAGGTCAAGGCGCTTCAGGACAAGCACAAGGGCAACAAGAAGAAGCTGGACAAGGAGCTCCTGGAGCTCAACTCCACCCAGGGCACCGCCATGTTCGCCGGCTGCATGCCGCTGCTGCTGCAGATGCCGTTCCTCATGATCATGTACCGGATGTTCACCAGCGACGTCGTCGGCGGCGCGCCCAACCAGCTGCTCACCGCGACCGTGTTCGATGTGCCGCTGGGCATGCACTGGGCCTCGGTCAGCGGTGCCCAGACGCTGGTGTTCATGGGCTTGGCGGCCTTGTTCCTGCTGGTCGGACACCTGTCCGCCCGCTGGGCGGCCCGGCAGCAGACGACCGTGGCGGACCCGGACCAGCCCGGCGCGCAGACCATGGCCAGGCTGGTTCGGGTGCTGCCCTACGGCACGGTGCTGGTCACCGCGTTCCTGCCACTGGCCGCCTGCGTGTACGTGTTGATCAGCACCAGCTGGACAGTGGCGGAACGGGCGTACCTGCGCCGCGGGATCAGCTCGTCGTCTGAGCCAGTAGCAGCTCGATGACGTCGGCGACCGATTCGTGACGGCGGAAGGCCTTGCGCTGCCGGTCGGCACCGGTGCCCCGGCGGCGCAGCTCACTGAGCAGCTCCACCACGACATCCATGTCGCCCGCGTCCTCCAACGCGGGACGCACTCGCTCGACCAACCGGTCCGCGAGGACCTCACCGGGCAGCCTGCCGCCACCGGACGGATCGGTCATCAGGCCGACCAGGCCGTGCCGGGCTGCATGCCACAGGTGGGACCGCAGCGTCGACCTGCCCACCTTGATCGCCTGGTGGCCGGTGCGCAGCTCGCTCAACGCGGTGGCGGCCATCGCCCGGATCAACGCGGCCAGCAGGACCGCGTCCCGGGCGGTGGGCGCCACGTCGGCGATCCGCACCTCGATGGTCGGCGCGTGGCTGGACAGCCGGATGTCCCAGTAGACGGTGCCCCGGTCGAGCGCGGCACCACTGGTCAGCATGCCCTGGAGGGCGCTCTCGTAGTCGGCGGCGGAGGCCGACCACGGCGGCGGCCCGCTGGTGGGCAGCCGGTCCCACATCAGGTATCGCCAGCTGGAGTAGCGGGTGTCCTTGCCCTGCCACAGCGGGGAGTTGCCCGAGATGGCCAGCAGCAAGGGCAGCCAGCGCCGCAGGTAGTTGATCACTCCGACGGCATACTGGGTGTCGGGGATGCCGATGTGCACGTGACAGCCACAGGTGGTCAGGCTCTCGGACAGCGCGCCGAAATGCCGGGCCACCCGGCGGAAACGTGGGGTGTCGGTCCACGGAAGGTCAGCGGGCAACGGGTGCGGCGAGGCGCCGGTGGCGATCAGGCGCAGGCCGTGTTTGCCCGCTGCGGTGTCCACCGTGCGCCGCATACGCTGCAGGTGCTCGTGCAGCTCACTGAGGCTTCGGCACACGGGAGAGGCGGTCTCGATCTGAAATCGGGTTACCTCGGATTGCACAGTCAACTGCCCAGGCAACACTCCGGTACGACCAACAGAATGGCCCTCGGAGACGGTATCGATGACCTCGATCGCAGCCGGCGATAAGGCGCCTGTTTCCGCGTCGACAAGCAGAAACTCTTCCTCAACACCCAGCGTCAGTTGACCGAATTGCTCATTCGCGTGTTCGGCGGAGCGCGGCTCAGGCACGGCTATCGTGCCTGGCCGGGCCAGATTCTGGCCGATCATGAAGTCTTGCTGACTCACCGATTGCTCCCAGCGGCGATGGTCGTCTCGGGCCTCTGAATGGTAATCGGGCCAAACAACGGAAGGCGTAGAACAATAAGGTGAACCAGTCGATCACTTGCAGTAGCGGGAATTCCAGAACAGCGAAGGGAAAAGGAATTCGATGAACGATCAGATGGCCGCACGACTTCGGGCCATCGCACAACTCGGTATGTATTTCCAGCTTACGCCGGTTTCGGACACTTCGGAGCCGCCAATCTGGGGCCGACTGTCCGAACTGTATTCGCCGGATGGAGCCGGAGAACTGCTGCGGTTGGTCGACGATGTCCGCGGCCGAATCGGCAATCCGGAACGCCGGGTGGCCGCGTCCATCCTGCACCTGGGCCTGGCAGCGCGATTGTGGTCCCCTTTGCTGGGGGCCGCCGCACTGTCCGAGGACGGGACACCGGCACTGGTCCGGCTGCCCGCCGAGCAGATGCGGTGGGCGATGCCGCCCGGCAGCGGCATGGCACTGCGCCTGGACGATGCGCGAGCCTGGCAGCCGGCCGACACCGCGGCAGCCGTGCTCACCGAGGTGCTCGACGGCCATCTTGCTCCATTCGAGCAAGCACTGGCGCAACACGTGACGCTGGCGAGCGGACTGCTGCGCGGCAATGCCGCCTCGGCGTTGGTCGGCAGCCTGCGCGTGCTGTCCACCGCACAGGTGCCGAACCTGGTCGCCGCCGAGGAACTGGCGATGGAACTGCTGGCACAGCCGGCACTGCGGGAGACCGGAGCGTTCGCCCTGCGACCGCTGCGCTTCCGCCGCACCAGCTGTTGCCTGTACTACCGGGTTCCCGGCGGCGGCCTCTGCGGCGACTGCGTACTGGACAAGGTCCCCGGCGGTTAGGACTTGCGGCTCGCCCTCTGGACGAGAGGGTCCCGGAGTTGACGATGTTCGGGGCTCGTTCCTCGCCGCGAACATCGTCAACTTCGGAGTCAGGCGCTAACCCGTGAGTGCCTCGCGGTTGAGCCCGAGGTCGGCGCGGTCGGCAGCCGCCCGGCCCGCGTACCAACCGTCCGGGTTGGAGGCGTTCGACGTACCCGTCCGGACATTGGGGAACAGCTCGGCGAAGGTCGCGGTCACCATCCGCTCCCGCTCGGCGAGCACCGGCACCAGAGCGGAGCCGACCTCGGCCGCGCTGTGCTCGTTGGCGGACTGCAGGCGTTCCTCGATCCGTGCGGCGTACGCGACCAGGAAGGACTGCCGATAGGACCGGGTACGCGATTCGCCGAACCGGCCGCGATGACTGCCTTCGGTGAGCATCGCCCTGGTCGCCTGCACCAGCAGCGAGGTGGCCAGCAGCTCCACGATCTGCAGATCGGTCTGGTCGCCGACGACCGCGACGAAACCCAGCTTGTCGTAGTACACCGCGCGGCACCGGTTGGCCCGGGCGATCGAGGAGACCACCGCGGACTTGGCGGAGGTGTACGGCGAATCCAGCCAGAGTCGCCGCACGTCGGCGGTGGGGTCCACCGGTTCCGGATCGGCGAGCATGGCCCGCTCGAAGGCATGCTTGGCCATCAGTTGCTGCGCCTTGGCGGACAGCGCCTCGGCCTCGGCCGCGTAGCCGGTGGATTCGGCCTTCGCCAGGAGCGCACGCACCCGGGCCAGCACCTTCTGATCGACACCCCTGACCCCGCCGGAGGCCTGGGTCGCGGAGCCCGGCAACGGCAGGATCCGGGCGAGCACAGGCAGCCTGCTCCAGCAGCGCTGGGCAGCCAGCAGCAAGGTGAGCGCACGAATGCGGTCGACGCCGTGCCGCGCGGTCCACTGGCTCAGATGCGGGGCCTCACGGTCCCACCACGGTTCGGCCCCGACGGCCCGCAACTGCTCCAGCCACCGCTCGTCGACGGTCGGCGGCGCGTATTGCGCGGTCTCCGCCGCCAGCAGGTCGACGACGAGGGAACGCACCTCGGCGCCGCACCGTCTGATCGACATCTGCAGTACGTCCTCGGGCAACCAGCCACGCTGCCAACTCTGGCGCAGCAGCCGCAGGGAGACGGTGTGCACCGCCTGATCGACCAGCCGGGTGTTCGGATTCCGCAGCAGGACATCCGCCTGTTCGGCCGGGTCCACCTGGGTTCCGGTGACCAGCCACCACAGCGTCTCGACGATGTCCGGCCGCTGGTCTGCCGACTGCTCCTTGACGCTTGTCGCCTCTCGCATGTCGCGCCTCCCCGACGAGGTGGTCGCCCGTGGCTCGAACGACCGTTCGGAGCAATTAGAACATGCGTTCGGCGGAGGCCCGCATCAGGGTGAGGATCTGGTCGTAGTCGTCGGCGCGCACGCTGTTCACGTTCTTGCGCAGGCCACAGGCGGTGCACTCATGGGTGATCCGGATGCGCTCGCCCTTCAGGAACGCGTGCACCGGCTTCATCGGCTTGCCGCAGTCGGCCGCCCGATCGCCGGGATCCTCGTCCACGTGCACCGACCACAGGCACTTCGGGCAGTGGTTGGTGTAGCCGTTCCCAGAGACCGCGTGCCCACACTGCACGCAGTCGAAGTCCTCGATAACCCGGCGAAACACGGCACCAGCATCTCATGGGCGGGGGCGGGGGGGCGTCTGGCGGTTGGGCGGCCGTCGGGGTGCTTCTTGGTTGTTGGCGAAAGATGGCTTTGGAGGGGGAGACGGGTTTCGGGGGCGTCTTTCCTGCCGGCGTGTTGGGTGGGGTGGCCCGTCTTTCCTGCCGGCGTGTTGGGTGGGGTGGCCCGTCTTTCCTGCCGGCGTGTTGGGTGGGGGCACGCCGGACTGGCTTTTCGGGGCCTTCGGGGCTTGATCACTTTGGCGCGGACTTGCGCGGGGCTGGTGGGGTTGCTGTGGCGTGCGGTGTTCTTGTGGGTGAACGGGGTGGGATTGTTCCTGGTTAAAGACCTATCTAGGGCCTCGAAAACGTCTTTAACCCGGAACAATCAATTCGTCCACAGTGGACTGAACGCCCCGTCGCCGGTTCTCGCCAGACCGAGATGCCCATGATCGACACAGCCCGTGACCTCAGCCCCGCAGAACCCCCAGAAACCACCACCAGTCGGGATTTCCGACCACGCCCAGTCACCCCGAAGGCCCCGAACAGCCAGTCCGGCGTGCCCCCACCAGACAGCCAGGCAGGAAAGACCGGCCACCCAGCCCGTCTCCCCCTCCAAAGCCCTCTTTCGACAACAGCCAGACCCGACCCCGACAACTCAGCAGCGGCCGAGCATCTCCGTCAGCGCGGTCTTCTCCGCCGGGTTGATGGTCAGGCCGTAGACGGACTTCACCTCGACCCAGTTGCTGGCGTACACGCACCAGAACCCGGTCGACGGCGGCTTCCAGGTGTCCGGGGACTGGTCACCCTTGGACCGGTTGGAGGCCGCGCTCACCGCGATCAACTGGTGATGGGTGAGGTCGTTGGCGAACTGCTTGCGCTGCTCGTCGGTCCACTGCTTCGCGCCGCTGCGCCACGCGGCGGCCAGCGGAACCCAGTGGTCGATGTCCAGCTCGGTCGCCTTGGTGATCTTCTTGTCGTCGTACGGGCTGAACCAGGTGCCGCTGGTCGCCTTGCACGCGGCGTCCACCTGCACGTCCGTGCCGTCGCGCTTGATCACCGTTTCCCGGGTGTCGCACTTGCCGTCCTGGGTGATCCAGTGCTGGAACTTCTCCCGCGAGTAACCCGCCATCGAACCTTCGGCGGCCACGGTCAACGCCGCCAGCTGCTGCTTCGCGGTCGCCGGATCGTTGTGCCCCACCGTGGGAGCCGGGCCCTCGGACGTGGAGATCGTGCCGGTCGGATCCGGAAGGATTCCCTTGTGCACAGCGAACACACCGAGCACGATCAAGGCGAAGACGACGACCGGTAACAGCTTCTTCAGCTGTGGGCTCATGTCGTTCCTCCAGTGCGCGCAACGGAATCCGCAAAGATCAGGGATCAAGCTACCAATCCCGATCATGTTTACGGAACCTGGTCCACACTGGACGACCCGTAGATCACATACCCTGAATCTCCTTCATCCGCTGGATTTCCGCGGACTGCGAGGGGATCACGTCGTCGGCCATCTGCTTGACCTGCTCATCGCTGAGCTTCGGCCGGTCATCCTCGACCATGGTGATCGCGCCCTGGTGATGCGTGATCATCAGCTGCAGGAACTGCCGGTCGTACTCCGCCCCGGACGACGCCTTGAGCGCGGCCATCTGCTCCGGCGTGGCCATGCCGGGCATCGGGTGGTGCGGCTTCTCGTCCGGCGCGGGAACGCGCTGGCCATGGTCGGTGAGCCAGGCCGACATCATGTCGATCTCCGGGCCCTGACCGACCTCAATTCGCTTGGCAATCGATTTCACTCGCGGATCCAGCACACGACCCGGTGCCAACGCTGTCATTTCCAGCGCCTGCCGGTGATGCATAATCATCATCTGCAGGTAGTGCACATCATCCATATCCGGCTCAGCGGAAGCCTGTTCGGCAGGAACAACGTCATGCTGCCGAACCGAATATTCGCCAGTATTATGCGCGCCAGCGAAGATGATCATCAGTACCACGCCTACCAGCGGCAACGCTCCAAGAAGTGTCAAAAATCGCCGACCAGTCATAAGTTAAGGCACCTCCGGCCCCACGATAACGGTGTCCTCACAGTACGTATCCGGCGAAGAAGCAGAAATAGTTCAAATGGGGGCTGTTATTCAGCGGTCGACTTGAACATGCTGCAACCTGGAACGACAATCTTCCGTGTCCGGGGGAGGTAGCTAATATGGTCAACCGGCCATATGTCAGGCGGTCGCTTTTCACCGCAACCGCTATTTTTTCAAGCTTTACCCTGCTGGTATCTCCGGTCAGTGCGGAGATACCGCCCGCCGGCACGGTGGTGACGAGCCCGAATGTGCAACACGTCGCCAACCTGCCGAAACAGCCGCCCATGGACAAGCAGACGTCCTTCGGGACCGACATCGCCTTCCAGGACCACTACGCCTTCGCCGGCAACTACGACGGCTTCGTCGTCTACGACATCGCCGATCCGGCCAAGCCGAAGATCACCAGCCAGGTGCAGTGCGCGGGCGGGCAGAACGACATCTCGGTGAGCGGGAACCTGCTCTACCTGTCCACGGATTACCCGCGCACCAACGACTCCTGCGACAGCCTGCCCAGCACGGCGGACAAGCCGGACGCGTGGGAGGGCATCAAGATCTTCGACATCAGCGACAAGGCGAACCCGAAGAAGGTCGCGGCGGTGGCCACCGACTGCGGCTCGCACACGCACACCCTGGTGCCCGGCAACGGAAACGAGAAGGGCAAGTACGACTTCCTGTACATCTCGTCGTACTCCCCCTCGGACAAGTTCCCGAACTGCAAGCCGCCGCACAACTACCTCTCCGTGGTGCGGGTCCCCTTGGACAACCCGGCGCAGTCGAAGGTGACCGCGAAACCGGTCATGTTCGAACCGTCCGGTCCGCCGACCAACAGCACCGGCTGCCACGACGTGACCGTCTTCCTCGACGAGGACCTCGCCGCGGGCGCGTGCATGGGCGATGGCCTGCTGCTGGACATCTCCGAGCGGGAGGCGCCGAAGGTGCTGGACCGGGTGCGGGACGACAAGAACTTCGCGTTCTGGCACTCGGCGACCTTCAGCAATGACGGCACCAAGGTGGTCTACACCGACGAGCTGGGTGGCGGTGGCGCCGCCACCTGCAATGAGAAGACCGGCCCGGAGCACGGTGCGGACGGGATCTACGAGATCACCAAGGACCGCAAGCTGAAGTTCGTCAGCTACTACAAGATTCCGCGCTACCAGGCGGACACCGAGAACTGCGTCGCGCACAACGGATCGCTGATCCCGGTGCACGACAGGGACATCATGGTGCAGGCCTGGTACCAGGGCGGAGTGTCCATTATGGACTTCACCGACGCGGCCAAGCCGGTGGAGATCGGCTACTTCGACCGCGGCCCGCTGGACCCCGCAGTGCTGAAGACCGGCGGCTCCTGGTCCGCGTACTACTACAACGGCTACATCTACTCCAGCGACATCCAGAAGGGCCTGGACGTCATCAAGGTCACCGGCCTGGACACCGAGGACCCCGGCTGGACCCAGTTCAACGCCCAGACCCAGCAGCGGTTCTGAGCCGGCTCGCCCCGCGCCTGGTCAGCCGACCAGGTGCGGGGTGTCCGCCGTGTAGATGGCGCGCGCGGCGGCCTGCCACTCCGCCAGCGAGATCCGGCCGTCGTGGTCGCGGTCCAGCCGGTAGAACACGGTGCCGATGAGTTCGTCGTCCTCGAAGCCGGCCGACTGGCACAGGCCCAGCACCTCGCTGAGCGCGAGCATCCCGTCGTCGTCCGCATCGGCGGCGTCGAACACGGTCTCCGCCGCGTCCAGGAAGGCGTTCATGAACTCCGAGTCACGCAGCAGGCCGGTCTCCGCCGCCAGCAGGAACTCGGCCCGGGTGACCCCGCCGTCGCTGTTGCCGTCCGCGACGTCCCGGATGGCGTTCCACCAGCGCCGATAGGCCCGGAGCATGCGTACCGGCCAGGGCGAGAACGGTCCCTGGTTGAGGCCGTCGATGATCCCGTCGACGACCCGCGCGAAATCGACCCACTCGATGACGCCGTTGCCGTCGAGGTCGTACACGTCGAACAGCTTGCTGACGTTGCTGACCTGTGCTTTGTTCAGCATGACCGCCTCCGCGTGCCGTCGGCGAAACCCCTTTCCACGCTACTGCCGAACGGGCGCCCGGCGAAGTCCCGCGAAGGTGTCTGCGCAGGTCACGGTGAGTGTAAATCGGGTGCCACGACCACTCGGAGGGCTTAGGCTTGCCGGGTGGCACAGGATCTGCGAGTTACCGAGTCGGTGGTGATCCCGGGCGCCGAACTACTGGAACGGTTCTCCCGGTCCTCCGGCCCCGGCGGGCAGTCGGTCAATACGACCGACAGCCGGGTGGAGCTCGTCTTCGACCTGGCGGGCACGACCGCGCTCACCGAACTACAGCTGTCCAGGGCGGTGCAGCGGCTGGGCTCCCGGCTCACCGACGGCGTGCTCACGATCAGTGCCGCGGAGCATCGCAGCCAGTGGCAGAACCGCGGTGCCGCGCGCACCCGGCTCGCCGAGCTGCTGCGGACCGCACTGGCGCCGCCACCACCGCCACGCAGGCCGACCAAGCCGAGCCGGGGCTCCAAGGAACGCCGGCTGGCCGCGAAGAGCCGGCGGTCGCAGGTGAAGCGCTTACGCCGCAGTAGCAACGACGACTGAAGCCGGGCTGCCGCCGTTGGGATGAAATCACGGTGCCGGATGCTGAAATCAGTGCGACGATTGAGCCCTGAGGTTTGGCAACGCAAGGCCTGTGGCATTCACAGGCCGACCGCCGGACACCGTGCGCGCGTCGGGGGCGCGCGCGGTGTCCGGCGGCGCGATGCCCCCATCCCTCCAGTCCACTGTCAACGCAAGGTAGACGCATCGCCGCGCGGCCCTGCATACGGTCAAGGTCGGCCCTGACCGCAACCACGTCTGGAAGTTCGATGTCCTCGCACTTAGCCCTGGCGGCCCAGGCGGCCTCCGGGGAGAGCCCGTTCAGTCTGATGACCCTGTTCGCCGTCGGCGTGCTGGTTCCCGTCTACCTGCCGCTGATGTTCTTCGCCTGCCGCGACATCTGGCGTTGCGATGACCTGACCGACAAGGCAGAGCGCCTCTGGCTCGCCGCGGTGATCCTGCTGCCCTTCGCCGGCGCGCTCACCTGGTACTCCTTCAAGCCGGACGGCCCGCACCGGCCGCAGGCCAGCTACGAGCCGACTGCGGAGGAACTGGCTCGCGCCATTCAGTTTCGAGACGCCGCCTGACGAGTACCGGGGGCATCCCCGATGAGGACGCCCCCGGCCGGCATCACACGCCCTTGAACATCGCGGCACCACGCGCCGATTCGTCATCGGCCGTGAACACGCCCCGGATCGCCTGCCGCCACTCGTTCCCGTCGATGTAGCCGTCGCCGTCCAGGTCCAGGTTCGGGAACCCGTCGACGGCCACCTGCCGCGGTGTCTCCAGGCCCGCGTAGATGTCGACCACATCCTCCAGGCCGAGCCTGCCGTCTCCGTCCCGGTCGGCCACGGCGAAGATCGCGTCGCACACCAGGTCCCAGCGGGTCAGCAGTTCCGAGGCGAAGTCCTGGTTGGCCTCATGGGCGTCCCGGTACTCCTGCCTGGTCACCACCTGGTCCTGGTTCTTGTCCGCCGCGTCGATGATGAAGGTGAAGATCTCCAGGTAGGCCGCCACCAGCGCCGTGGCCTCGGCGGACTCCTCGTCACGTCCACACGAGCGGACGATGCCGAAGCTCACACGGTCCACATCGGACCGTTCGATGCCGCCGCTGCCGTCGTGATCCCAGAGGTTGAAGGACCGGTCGATGTTCTGGATCTGCAGGTCGCTGAGCATGATCAGACTCCCTTGAGCAGTGCGGACTCTTCGGACGAGGTGAACAGGGCCTGCACCGACGTCCGCCACTCGGCGGCGTCGATCCGGCCGTCGCCGTCGCCGTCCATGGCCCGGAACGCGATGGCGGCGACCTCACCGGGCACCCGGGCTGCCGTGTAGATACCGGTCAGTTCCGGTTCGTCGATGTAGCCGTCGGCGTCCCCGTCGGCGATGTCGAACAACGCGTCGGCGACGTCCTCCCAATACCGCACCAGCTGAACGGAGAACTCGGCATCCGCGTCGTAGGCGACCCGGAACTCGTCCTTGGACACCACCTGATCCCGGTCCTTGTCGGCCGATTTCCGCAGGAAGTCCCACACGCCCTGGTACGCCGTCCTCAGCCGGACGCCCTGCACTGATTCCGGGTCTCCGGGGAACGATCGGTAGACGTCGTCGTGCATGAGCTCGAAGTCGGCCCACTCCAGCAGGCCGTTGCCATCGTGGTCGAAGACGGAGAACATCCGGTCGATGTTCTGGATCTGCAGTGGACTCAGCACCGGAATCCCTTTCGTCGCCTCGGAAACGACGGTAGAGACATCGATGTCGGTGATCGAGATGACGATGATCGGCCGACCGGATGATCAGATGCAGCGGGCGGTGATGGGAATTTCCCATCACCGCCCGATGTGTCGCGTGTGAGTTACAGACCTTTGAGGACGGAGCCTCCGGGCTCGGATTCCCGGGTGGCGGTGAAGACACCGCAGACCGTGTCCCGGAAGGCGGCCCGATCGATGTGGCCGCCCTCCTCCCGGGTCATGCTGCGGATGCCGGGAACCGCGATCTGCTGCGGGATCTCGGCGCCCAGGTACAGGTCGAGCAGGTCATCGGTGGTGAGCTGCCCGTCCACATCGACATCGGCCATGGTGAACACGGCGTCGGCCACCCGGGCCCAGTGATTGCGCAGCTCGGTGGCGAAGACCTCGCTGCGCTCGTACGCGGAGCGGAACTCCGCCGAGGTGACCGAGTCGTCCCGGTCGGCGTCGGCGAATTCCCTGAGGTAGTCCCACATTTCCCGGTAACACCCGAGCAATGCCTTGACCTGTGGGGATTCCGGGTCCCGGCCGCATTCCCTGGCCATGCCGGTGGTCACCAGTTCGAAGTCGGCCCACTCGATCCGGCCGTTGCCATCGTGATCGAGCACGGTGAACACCCGGGCGATGTTGTCGATCTGCAGGTCGCTGAGCACGATCACTGTCCCTTCATCATGGAGTCCTCGGTGGCGGTGAAATGGCTGCACACCGACTGCCGCCACTCGTCGCGATCGACCCGGCCATCGCCATCCAGGTCGATGCTGCGGAACGCCATCCTGGCGATCTCCGGCTCCAGCCCGGCGCTGAGGAAGATCGCGGTGACCTCGGACTGGGACAGGTAGCCGTCCCCGTCGGTGTCCAGCACGTCGAAGGTGGCCTCCGCGCAGCGTCCCCACTTGGCGACCAGCTGCGCCCCGAAACCGTGCCGCTGTTCGTAGGCGGCCCGGTAGTCCGCCTCGGTCACCAGGTCGTCGTGGTCGGCGTCGGCGAAGTCCCGGATGTGTTGCCACACGCTGAGATAGGCGTCGTGCAGGTTCCTGACCTGCGGTGCGTCCGGTGGGCGGCGACTCTGTTGCAGGATGCCCGCCTGGGCCTCCTCGAAGTCGGTCCAGCCGATCCGGCCGTCGTGGTCCTGGTCCAGCACGTGGAAGGTGCGATCGATGTTCTTGATCTGCAGATTGCTCAGCATGCCCCGCCCCTTTCATCGCTTATCGATGGACATTAGGGAATTGCGCACGTCCGGGCAGGGTGAGATTGGGTCGCATTGATCCACCAAGTGGATAAGGAAAAACAACGGGCGGTGACGAGAGGTTCCGTCACCGCCCGATCGATGGAACGTTCACCGGCCACGCAGCATGCGTGAGCCCTTCATGGCGTCCTCGGTGGCGGTGAAAATACCCCGCACATTGGCCACGAACTCGTCCTTGTCCAGCCGGTGGTCACTGTCGGTGTCAGCCTCCGCGAAGGCCGTCTCCGCCACCTCGGGATCGGCGATGCCCGCTCCCCGGTAGATGGCGCCGAACTCCTCGGCGGTGAGATGACCGTCGCCGTCCCGGTCGGCCAGCTCGAAACACCGGTTCGCCACTTCGGCCCACAGATCCAGCAGTTCAGGGCCGGACAGTCGCTGCGTCGAGTAGCCGGCGCGGAACTCCGACTTGACCACACCACCCGAGTTGTCGGTGTCCGCGACCTCGCGGACGTAATCCCAGACCTTCCGGTAGGCGGCCAGTAATGCCTGCGCCTCCGGGGCGTCCACGGTCAGCCCGGCCTCCTTGGCCTGACCCGCGGTCACCGTCTCGAAGTCGTCCCAGGTGATCTCGTTGTTGCCGTCCAGATCCAGCACGGCGAAAACCCGATCGATATTGTCGATCTGCACCTGTGTCAGCATGGGAGGAAAGCCTTTCCCTATTTTCCGATGGGCCGAAAGCACCCCGCGCGTAGACCGTACGGATGCGGGATTCGGCGCGATATCGGAAGATCGGGCAGTTCTGTTCCGCCAAAAGATCTTCACATTGCTGCCGACCGTGGCGGAAATGTCCCGCCCCGGCCGCCAGTGAACTCACAAGTGTAAAACCGTCACTCCTACAGACGAGTAGGCGCGTCGATCCCGAGCAACGACAGGCCGAGGACGAGCGTGCGGGAGGTCAGCCGGGCCAGCGCCAGCCGGGAGGCCTGCCGCTCCTCGGTGTCCGCCTTGAGGATCGGGCAGTTCTCGTAGAACGAGGAGAACGCGGTCGCCGTCTCGTACAGGTAGCCGCACAGCTTGTGCGGGGCGTAGGTCTCCACCGAACCGGCCAGCGCGGCCGGGAACTGCAGCAGCTTAAGCACCAGCGCCCGCTCGGCGGCCTGCTCGACCAGGATCTCGTCGCCCGGCTCCCGCTCCGCCTTGCGCAGCACGGACAGGATCCGGGCGTTGGCGTACTGCAGGTACACCGAGGTGTTGCCCTCGGTGGCCAGCATCTTGTCCCAGTCGAAGACGTAGTCCTTCTCCCGGTCGGTGGACAGGTCGGCGTACTTCACCGCGCCGATGCCCACCGCGCGCGCCACCTCGGCCTGCTCCTGGGCGTCCAGCTCGGCCCGGCCCCTGACCACCTCGGCGGCCCGGTCCACGGCCTCGGTCAGCACGTCGATGAACTTCACCGTGCCGCCGGCCCGGGTGCGGAACATCTTGCCGTCCGAACCCAGGATGGAGCCGAAACCGAGGTAGCGGGCGCGGTGATCGCCATCCAGCCAGCCGGCCTGCTCGCCGACGGCGAACACCATCTGGAAGTGCTGCTGCTGCGGCAGTCCGACCACGTAGAGCAGGTCGGTGACCTTGCGTTCCTGGGTCCAGTACCGCACGCCCGCCAGGTCGGTGGTGCCGTAGGTGGCACCGCCGTCGCTCTTGCGCACGATGATCGGCAGCGGCTCCTTCTCCCGGTTGACGAATCCGGGCGGGAACACGCAGAGCGCGCCGTCGCTGATCTTGGTCAGCCCCTTGGCGGTGAGCTCCTCGACGGTGTCGGCCAGGAACGGGTTGTAGAAGCTCTCACCGATCGAGTCTTCCTTGGTGAGCTTCACCCCGAGCAGCCGGTAGATCTCGGCGAAGTGCTTCTCCGATTCGGCGACCAGCCCGCGCCACAGCGTCAGGGTCTGCTCGTCGCCACCCTGCAGCTTGACCACCCGCGCCCGCGCACGCTCGGCGAACTCCGGTTCGGAGTCGAACTTGACCCGGGCGGCCTTGTAGAAGCCGTCCAGGTCGGCGATGGAGGAGGCGCTCTCCGCGGTCCAGCCCTCGTCGAGGAGGTGCTCGATGAGCATGCCGAACGGGGTGCCCCAGTCACCGAGGTGGTTACGCCGGATGACCTCGTGCCCGGCGAACTCCAGCAGCCGGACGAAGCAGTCACCGATGACCGTCGTCCGCACGTGCCCGATGTGCATCTCCTTGGCCACGTTCGGGCTGGAGTAGTCGATCACGTACCGGCCCGGGTCGTCGGTGGCGGGCACGCCGAGCCGGTCGTCGGACAGCAGGGTCCGCGCCTCGGCGGCGAGCCAGGACTCGGTGAGGGTGAAGTTGATGAAGCCCGGTCCGGCGATCTCCGGCGTCGTCACGATGTCCGCGGCGTCCAGGTGGTCCACGATGAGCTGGGCCAGCTCGCGCGGCGACTTGCCGACCTGCTTGCCGAGGCTCATGGCGGCGTTGCACTGGTAGTCGGCGCCGCGACCGGGCGCCGAGGGTCGGACGATGGCCTGTTCGGGTGTGATCTCCACGTCAAGCGCGGCCTTCAGCGCGCCGGCCACCCGCTGGCCCAACTCGAGTCCGATATCCCCGTGCAGCACTCGTCTACCTCCACAAACCGTTGGAGACCCAGTATCTCAGGCGGGTCGATCCGATAAACCGCCGCGCCCTTCCGACGGTGGGAATAGGCCGTTCGGCACCTTGTGTGCCGAGGGCGGAACAGGTCAACTTTCGGTAAGCCTTACCTAACAATCTGGAGGATTGATGAGGCTTCGCACCCTGCTGATCACCGCTGTCGTGGCCCTTGGGCTGATCGCCGCGCCGGTGGTGACCACCCAGTTCTCCCCGGTCACCGAGGTTTCCGCGGCGGCGACCACCGGCAAGCTGGCCTGGGGCGGCCGCAAGGGCCTGACCGACTACATCGGCGGCCCCCAATACGTCACGGTGTCCGAGGGCGCCACCAAGCTGCCCGGCGACTACATCTACGACTGGCCGTTCGTGAGTTCCGACTACGACCCGGCGACCAAGACCGGCTCGGTCAACTTCAGGGGCAAGGTCGACTGGCACCACGAGGGGTACGACTTCCACGTGATCATCAGCAACCCGAGCTTCGTCTACAAAGACGGCGTCGGGAAGCTGGTGGCCGACGTGCGGATCACCTACCCGGACGACAACACGTTCCCGCGCGACGGCCGCGGCCCTTACTGGGACCTGACCGACACTCCCGCAGTGGTAAATGGCAATACTATTTCCTGGACGAACGTCGCGACCACGGTTAATGATGAGGGCGACAAACACATGAATCCCTTTTACGTAAAGGGATACGCATACGACCCTGCAACCTTCTCGTTCACCAAGTAGTTCCCTGCAATCTCCATTAACCCTGCATTGGAGAGTTCTGTGAAACTGCGTGTGCTGCTGGCTGCCGCCGCCGTGGCCCTCGGTCTGATCGCCGCCCCTGCCGTCACCTCCGCCGTGTCCTCGGATCCGGTCGCCGCTCAGGCGAACAGCAACCTGTCCTGGTCGGGGCGCAAGAGCCTCACCGAGTACGTGGGCGGCCCCGCGCAGGTCACCGTGTCCGAAGGCGCCACCAAGCTGAAGGACAACGTCACCTACGACTGGCCGTTCGTGAGCTCCGATTACAACCCCAGCACCAAGACCGGCTCGATCAACTTCAAGGGCAAGGTCGACTGGTGGCACTCGGGCTACAACTTCCACGTGGTGATCAGCAACCCGAGCATCGTCTACAAGAACGGTGTCGGTCAGCTGTGGGCCGATGTGCACTCCACTTTGGAGGGTCAGATCGACTCGAAGGGCCGGGACGCGGTCTGGGATCTGAGCGGTGGCGACACCATTGTCACCGAGGCGGGCGAGAAACTGCTCGCGTTCTACGCCAAGGGCGAGAAGTGGGACCCGGTGAACTACCAGGTCGCCAAGTAATTCTGTGAATTCACTGTTCCGGCCGGGATTCCCTGTTTCCGGCCGGAACATTTCTCCTTTAATTCCGCATTGGAGACTTCCATGAAGCTGCGCGTATTGCTGGCCGCTGCCGCCGTGACGCTGGGTCTGATCGCCGCCCCCGCGGTCACCCAGCACGTCACAGCGAAGCCGGTCGCCGACACCCCGTTCGCCAACACGCTGATCTGGCCGGGCCGCAAGAGCCTGACCAGCTATGTGGACGGCAACGTCACCCTCTCCGACGGCGTGTACCGGAACGCCAACGACAAGGACTCCTTCATCTGGCCGTTCGCCGGCTCGGACTACAACGAGGCCACCAAGACCGGCTCGGTCAACTTCAAGGGCAAGGTCGACTGGAACCACGTCGGCCACGGGTTCCACCTGACCATCAGCAACCCGACCTTCAAGCTCACCAACGGCAAGGCCCAGCTGGTCGCCGACGTCACGTTGGCCGTCAACGGTGGCGAGACCACCCAGGGCCGGGACGCGTACTGGGACCTGGAGCTGGCGTCGACCTGGGACAAGGACGGCGAGCTCGGCTGGTACGGCACGCCCAAGGTCACCGAGGCGGGCGCGAAGGTCTTCCAGAAGTGGTACGGCGTCGGCGACGCCTGGGACGCGGCGGCCGGCCGCTACACCAAGAAGTAATTCCCCTTTCCCTGCAAGGAGAACAGCCATGAAGATCCGCATCCTGCTGGCCACCGCCGCCGTGGCCCTGGGCCTGATCGCCGCACCCGCGATCAACCAGTCCATCAGCTCTGCCCCGGTCGCCGCCACCAAGGCGGACGGCGAACTGGTGTGGGCCGGCCGCAAGAACCTGACCTCGTACGTCGGCGGGCCGGAGAACGTCACGGTGTCCGACGGCGCCTACAAGCTGCCGCCGACCCAGGACGACTTCTCCTGGGCGTTCCTGAGCACCGACTACAACCCGGCGACCAAGACCGGCTCGATCAACTACAAGGGCAAGGTCGACTGGTACCACGCCGGTCACGGGTTCCACATCATCATCAGCAACCCGACGATCAAGTACACCAACGGCAAGGGCGAGTTCATCGCCGACGTGAAGATGCCGGTCACCGGCGGCGAGACCACCGAGGGCCGCGCTGCGATCTTCACGCTGAGCGACTCGGCGGGCACGGTCGAGGGCAACAAGTACTCCTGGCCGAGCGTCGGCACCACGGTGACCGCCGAGGGCGAGCGGCTGTTCCAGAAGTGGTACGCCGCCGGCAGTGCGTGGGACTCCGCGAAGTACTACGTCTCCCTGTAGCCCCACCGCTCCGAAGTTGGCGATGTTCGGGCTCGTTCCTCCCCCGAACATCGCCAACTTCGGGACCAGTTGTCAGGCGTAGAGCAGGGCGTTGACCGCAGCGGTCGCGAGAGCGAATCCGCCGCGGTCGGTGCGGTTGGTGAGCACCGGGACCCCGGAGGCCACCAGCGCGCGCTTGGCGTCCAGGGCGCCGACGAATCCCGCCGGGAAGGCGATCACCAGCGCGGCGCCGGTGAAGTCCCGGTGGCAGGCCGCGATATCGGTGCCGATCGCGACCACCGCACCCGCGTGGTCGCTGGACGGGTCGAGCAGCTCAGGGCTCCGGCTGGTGATGCCGGCTGCGACCATCCGGGTGTCAGTGATGATCGTCGCCCCCGCTTCGAGGGCTCGTTTCCCCGCCGCGAGGGACTCCTCGTCGGCGATCAGCTCAGCTGCCCAGGTGGGGTCGGCAGTCGTGTGAACCAGACGCTCGGTGACCGCTTTCACCAGCGGAGACAGCCCGGAAGTGTCCACTCTGGACCGAAGGATCCGGATGGACTCCTGTTCGATCGGGTGCGCGCGGTGTGGCATAGCGGCATCCTGCGGCACTAGGTGAGTAACGTCAAAAGCCAGGTTCATGCATTCCCCGACGGCCTCGGTTAGCCTCGATCCGATGACCACACAGGGAGGCAACCGATCATGATCTCCTTTGTGGGAGCGGGTCCGGGAGCTGCCGACCTGCTCACCTTCCGCGGCGCGGATCGGCTGGCCAGGGCGGACATCGTCATCTGGGCCTCCTCGCTGGTCCAGGAGGAGGTTCTGGACCACGCCTCCGCCGAGGCGGTCCGGCATGACTCCGCGGGCATGACCCTGGAGGACGTGCTCGCGATCTATCAGGCGCATCCGGCCGCCCGGATCGTCCGGCTGCACTCCGGCGATCCCACCGTGTACAGCGCGATCGGCGAGCAGATCGACTGGTGCGTCGCCCAGGACCGGGAGTACGAGATCGTCCCCGGAGTCGGTTCACTGAGCGCGGCCGCCGCGGCGGCCGGCCGGGAACTGACCTTGCCGCAGGTGGCCCAGAGCGTGGTGCTGACCAGGCTGGGCGGTGGACGCACCGCGGCCTCCATGCCGGAGGGCGAGACCGTCCGCGCCTTCGCCGCGCACGGCAGCACCATGGCGGTCTACCTGTCCGCCGCCCGCCCGGAACAGCTGCGCGACGAGCTCCTCGACGAGGGCCGCGGCTATCCCCCGGACACCCCCGCCGTCGTGGTGGCCCGGGCGACCTGGCCGACCGAGATCGTGCTGACCACCACGGTCGCCGAGCTGCCGGAACAGATTCGCGCCCACGGGATTCGCACCGCCGCCCTGGTACTGGTGGGGCCGGCACTCGCCGCCGCCGAGGCGCCCCGCAGCAGGCTGTACGACCCGCGGTACTCACACGGCTGCCGCCGCCGCTCGTCCGAGGGCAGCACCGAGGGCAGGCCGATCCCGGTGGAGAAGCGGAGGCTGACATGAGCAGGGGAACGCTGACCGTGGTCGGCCTCGGCCCGGGGAACACGAGCCAGCGGACCCCGGCCGCCGCGCAGGCCATCGCCGAGGCGGACGTGGTCATCGGCTATTCGTCCTATGTGGACGCCTGTGCCGATCTGCTGGGTGCGCACCAGACGGTGATCCGCGCCCGGATGACCGAGGAGGCCGAGCGGGCGGAGCAGGCGGTGAACGCCGCCATGGCCGAGCACCGGGTAGTACTGGTGTCCTCCGGGGACGCCGGGGTCTACGGCATGGCGACCCTCGCCCTGCAGAAGGTGACCGAGTTGCCCGAGGACACCCGGCCACAGGTCAAGGTGCTGCCGGGGATCACCGCGGCGCTGGCCGCCTCCGCCCTCGTCGGCGCTCCGCTCGCCCACGACTTCGCCACGCTGACCCTGTCGGACATCCTCAATCCCTGGCACGAGATCGAGCGCAGGCTGCGCGCGGTGGCGGTGGCCGACCTGGCCCTGGCGTTGTACAACCCGCGCTCGGCGACCAGGGACTGGCAGCTGAGCCGGGCCCGGGAGGTGCTGCTGGAGTACCGGCCCGCGGACACCCCGGTCGCGCTGGTCACCGATGCCGAGCGGCCGGATCAGCGGATCGTGCTCACCACACTGTCCGACATGGACGTGACCCTGGTGGACATGCGCACCATCGTGCTGGTCGGCTCGTCCACCACCGTCCGCAGTGGACAGTGGCTGTTCACCCCGCGCACCACGGGGCAGGCCCGGTGACGGTGTACCTGGTCGGCGCGGGCCCCGGCGCCCCCGACCTGCTGACCTGTCGCGCCGCCGATCTGCTGCGCCGCGCCGAGGTGGTGGTCTACGACCGGCCGTCCATGGCGGACATCCTCGCGCTGGCCCCACCCGGAGCCGAGCTGCACTGCGTCGGCAAGAGCAGGGGTACGCCCGCGCTGCCGCAGAACGAGGTCAACGAACTCCTGGTCCGGTTAGGACAGTCCGGAAAGGACATCGTCCGGCTGAAGGCGGGCGACGCGTTCGTGGTGTCCCGGGGCGGTGAGGAGGCGATCGCCCTGGTCGAAGCGGGAGTGCCGCTCGAAATCGTGCCCGGGATCAGCGCGGCCATCGCCGCCCCGGCGCTCGCCGGGATCCCGGTGCTGGTGCGGCAACAGGCCAGCACGCTGACGGTGATCGCGGGCAACGACGACCCGGAGTACCGGCAGAACATCGACTGGTCCGCGGTCGCCCGGCTGGGCGGAACCACCGTCATCCTGACCGGCCGCGCGGCGCTGCGCCGGATCGCGGACACGCTGCTGGCCGAGGGCATGGCTGCGGACACCCCGGTAGCCCTGATCAGCGCGGCCGGCCGGGACCGGCAGGTGACCCGTCGCGGCACGCTCGGCGAGCTGCCCGATCCCCGGCTGGCACCACCGGTCACCGCGATCATCGGCGCGGTCGCCGCACTGGATCTCCTGGCAGGAAGGACGGGCATCGATGCACATCCCTGACGGCTTCGTGAACGCGCCGACCGCACTGGTCGGCGGCGCGGTCGCGGTCGGTGGGCTGGCGCTGTGCGCACACCGCGCGGGCACCAACCTGCGGGACCGGGAGGTGCCCCTCGCCGGCCTGGCCGCGGCGTTCTTCCTGGTACTGGAGGCGCCGATCTTCCCGCTCGGCATCGGCACCGCCGGCCACCTGCTCGGCGGCACCCTGGCGATCGCGCTGCTCGGCCCCTATCTGGGCCCGGTGGTGGTCACCGTGGTCACCGTGGTGCAGGCGTTGTTCGCCGGGGAGGGCGGCATCTCGGTGCTCGGTGTGAACGTGGTCAACGCGGCGCTGGTGCCCGCCCTGGTCGGCTGGCCGCTGCTCCTGTTGCTGCGCCGGATACTGCCGAAGTCACCGCTGGGGGTCAGCATCGCCACCGGGATCACCGCGGTGATCAACGTGCTGGCCGCCGCGCTGGTGTTCACCGGCTAGTACGCGGTCGGCGGTGCAGCGGGCCTGTCACTGCGCACGGTGGCGATCAGCACCCTCGGCACCTACTCGGTGATCAGCCTGTTCGAGGGCCTGGTCACCGGGCTGATCGTGGTGGCCCTGTTGCGGTTGCGGCCGGAACTGGTCCGGGTCGGCGATCAGCTCCGACCGGCGACATGAGCGGTTCGGCGCATACGCCGGGGGCCGATCTGCTGATCCCGGCGGACACCCCGGTGCATCACGCGCAGCCGCAGTGCAAGGTCGCGGCCACCCTGGTCTTCGTGTTCGCGGTGGCCTGCACCCCGCGCGGCGTCTGGTGGCCCTACCTCGGCTACGCGCTGGTGCTGCTGGCGATCGCCTTCTACGCGGAGATCCCGATCGGGGTACTGCTGCGGCGGCTGGTGATCGAGGTTCCGTTCGTGTTGTTCGTCGTCCTGCTGCCGTTCCTCGGCGAGGGGCCGTATGTACACGGGCTCTCCGTGCCCGGCCTGGTGTCGGCGGGCACCATTCTGCTGAAGGCCAGCTTCGGCCTGCTGGCGACCGGTGTGCTGGCCGCGACCACGCCGCTGCCCGAGGTGATCACCGGACTGGAACGGCTGCGGGTGCCCCGGATCTTCACCGCGGTCGCCGGATTCATGGTCCGGTATGTGGATGTGCTGGTCGGTGAGCTGGCCCGGCTGCGTACCGCGCGGGCCTGCCGGGCCGGTGACGCCCGCTGGCTGTGGCAGGCGCGCGATGTGGCGACCAGCGTCGGCATGTTGTTCGTCCGGGCCTTCGAGCGTGGCGAGCGGGTCTTCGTGGCGATGACCGCGCGCGGCTACACCGGACAGCTGCCGGACGCGCTCACCGGCCGGGCCGCCCCACTGTCCACCTGGCTGCTCAGCGCCATCGCTCCCTTGTGCGCGGCCAGCCTGTCGATCACCGCCTGGGTGGTGCACGCATGACCCACGAACCCAGTCCCGAAGTTGACGATGTTCGGGGTCCTTCCTCCCCCGGACATCGTCAACTTCGGAGTCACGGGGCGCCGGCGTTGTTGATGTTGGGGCATGGCAGCCGGGACGCCGAGGGGGTCGGCGAGTACTGGGAGCTGGCCCGGATGGTGCGGGCCGCGGCGCCGGAACTGGCCGTGGGCTGCGGATTCGTCGAACTGGCCACGCCCAGCGCCGACGAGGCGATCGACACGCTGGTGGCCGATGGCGCGGACGACATCGTGATCGTGCCCCTGGTCCTGCTGGCCGCCGGGCACCTGAAGAACGACGGGCCCGGCACCGTGGCCAGGGCCCGCATCCGGCATCCCGGGGTGCGGTTCCGGCTGGCCCGCGACCTGGGCATCACCCCGGAGACCCTGGCCGTCGCCCAGGATCGGATCCAGCGGGCCGAGGGCGCCGCGGTGGCGTTGATCGGCCGCGGCTCCTCCGATCCCGATGCCTGCGCCGACCTGTTCAAGGTGGCCCGGCTGCTGGCCGACCGGCGCGGATTCGACCTGGTGGAAGCCGGATTCGTGTCCATCGCCCGGCCCGGGGTGCCCCAGGTGCTGGACCGCTGCCGGGCGCTGGGCGCGAGCCGGATCGTGGTCAGCCCGTTCTTCCTGTTCACCGGGGAACTGGTGCGCCGCATCCACACCCAGGCGCTGGACTGGGCCGCCGAGCACCCCGAGGTGGAGGTGATCATCGGTGATCATCTCGGTGCCGACGAACACCTGGTCCGGCTGATCATCCAGCGGTTCCGCGAGGCGGTGCACGGCGATGTGCGGATGAACTGCGATCTGTGCACCTACCGGGTCCAGTTGCCCGGTTACGAGGACAAG
The DNA here is from genome assembly GCA_003600225.1 of Pseudonocardiaceae bacterium YIM PH 21723. Classification (GTDB taxonomy): domain Bacteria; phylum Actinomycetota; class Actinomycetes; order Mycobacteriales; family Pseudonocardiaceae; genus QZFT01. Next base: position 24,083 of record QZFT01000029.1, on the reverse strand, counting down.
GTCGGGTTGCCGATCTCGCTGGAGACCCACGAGGCCCCGCGCCGATTCCGCTGGCCCCGTAAGGCGAAACCACCGCTGACCCGGCAGGTCCAACGTGGACGCTTTGTGTCCACAGGGGACATCAGCGCCCCCGCCGTGGAGGTGCGCGGGCTGAGTTTCTCCTACCCGGACGGCACCGAGGCGCTGTCCACTGTGGACCTGAAGATCCGGCCGGGCGAACGGGTGGCGCTCCTCGGCCCGAACGGCGCGGGCAAGACCAGCCTGGTGCTCCAGCTCAACGGGGTGCTCACCCCCAGCGCGGGCGAGGTGATCATCGGCGGCACCCCGGTCCGCCGGGACACCCTGGCGGAGATCCGCCGCAAGGTGGGCGTGGTCTTCCAGGACCCGGACGACCAGCTGTTCATGCCGACCATCGGCCGCGATGTGGCGTTCGGCCCGGCCAACCTGGGCCTGCGGGACGCCGAACTGGCGGACCGGGTGGCCGAGGCGCTGTCCTATGTGGACATGGAGGAGTTCGCCGACCGGGCACCGAACCGGCTCAGCCTCGGCCAGCGACGGCGGGCTGCGGTGGCCACCGTGCTGGCCATGCGGCCCGAGGTGCTGGTGCTGGACGAACCCTCGGCGAATCTGGACCCGTCAGCCCGGCGGGAGTTCGCCGAGCTCGTCAAACGGCTCGGCATGACCACGCTGCTGGTCACCCACGATCTGCCCTACGCGCTGGAGCTGTGCCCGCGGACCGTGGTGATCGACCACGGTCAGATCGTCGGCGACGGCCCGACCCGGGAACTGTTGTCGGACACCGGTTTCATGAGCGCGCACCGGTTGGAACTACCTGTCGGATTTCATGCCTTGGGAGTGCGGTCATGAGACTCGTCCTGCTGGTACTGGGACTGTTACTGCTCGGCGCGCCCGCCTCGGCGCACGACACCGGACACGCGCCGCCGGACCAGATCGGCAACCTGCGCACGGTCGTCACCGGCGGCGACCTGCCCGCCGGGCTGACCCTGGACGTGCTGGAGAACGGCCGCCAGCTGCGGCTGCGCAACAGCGCCGGACGGGATGCGGTGGTCCTCGCCGACAAGGGGGCGCCCCGCTTCCGGCTCGGTCCCGGCGGTGCGTTCGTGAACAGCGCGCTGCCCGACGAGGAGACCCCGCACGGCGATCACGGCCCGGAACACACCGGCGACACCGCCGAGCACCCGGTCCAGTGGAGGCAGCTGTCCACGGAGCCGGTGATCAGCTGGCACGACCACACCGCGCACTGGGGCGACGCGAACCCGCCCGCCATCGCCGACCCGTCGGCGAGGTCCGTCATCCGGCCGTGGACGGTGCGGGTACTACTGGACGGCGAGAAGCACGAGGCTCGCGGCGAGCTCCAGTGGGTGCCCGGGCCGTCCCCATGGCCGTGGGCGGCGGTGGCTCTCGTGGTGGCGGCCGCCGGCGCCTGGCTGCTGCGGGCACGGGACCGTGCCCTGGGTTTCTCGCTGGGCGTCGTCGCGCTGCTCAGCGCGGTACACGGTCTCGGCCTGCTGGCCGGGCGGGATGCCGAGCCCACCGGGCGGGGTGCGATCTTCCTGGCCGAGTACCTGCCGGCGCTGGCCGGCTGGCTGCTCGCCGGGGCGGCGGGCTGGTTGCTGGTGACCGGCAAGCGGGACGGGCGGTGGTTCGCACTGCTCGGCGCCGGTGCCGTCGGGGTGTTCACCGTGGCCCGCGACCTGGTGGTGCTGTCCAGCTCGACGAGCGTCTCGGTCATTCCACTGTGGATCGACCGTGGTCTGGTGACCCTCGCCGCCGGGCTGGCGACGGCCGGAGTGATCGCCGTGCTGTGGCAACCGAAGGTGGGGAATTCCTCGCCGCAGGAGGACCCGATCCAGGGCAAGATGACCCTATGAGCATCGATATAATCCAGATCTCCACCGAGAGCGGAACCTTCGAGGCCCGTGCCGCCGGTCCGGAGGACGGCAGGCCGGTCATCCTGCTGCACGGCTTCCCGCAGACCTCACTGCAGTGGGAGCACCAACTGGAGGCCCTCGGCGCCCAGGGGTTCCGCGCCGTCGCCCCCGACCAGCGCGGTTACACCCCCGGCGTCCGGCCCGCCGAGATCGCCGACTACGCGATGCCGCACCTGGTCGAGGACGTGCTGCGCATCGCCGACTCGCTGGGCTGGCAGGAGTTCGACCTGGTCGGCCACGACTGGGGTTGTGCCGTCGCCTGGACCACCGCGATCACCGCCCCGGACCGGATCCGCCGGCTGGTGCCGATCTCCATCCCGCACCCGGCCGCCTTCGGGCAGGCGCTGCTGAACGACCCGCAGCAGCAGGCGAACTCCGCCTACTTCCAGCTGTTCCGCCAGCCGACGCCGATCCCGGAGGACGCGATCCTGGGCGGCGCGTTCACCAAGTTCCAGCTGCCGGAGGCACACGCCCAGTACTACTTCGAGCGGATGTCCGAGCCGGGCGTGCTGACGGCGATGCTCAACTGGTACCGGGCGATGGGGTCGATGGCGGAGACCGACGAGTGCACGGTTCCGACGCTGTTCATCGCGTCCACCGACGACACGGCGGTGGCGCTGTCCGGCATCGAGAACACCGGCAAGTTCGTCACCGCCGACTACCGCCTCGAGGTCATCCAGGGTGGCAGCCACTGGCTGACCGAGGAGCACGCGGAGACGGTGTCCTCACTGATTCTGGAGCACCTCGGCGACTGACCGGTCCAACTGGGCCCAGGTCAGTTCGATGCTCGGGTGGGTGGCCAGCGACAGCGACGCGGGCTTGGCCTCGGCGCGCACCAGCAGGTCACCCACCGCGGCGATCATCGCGCCGTTGTCGGTACACAGCCGCATCGGCGGCACCCGCAGTTCGATGCCCGCCGCGGCGCAGCGTTCCGCCGCCAGCGAGCGCACCCGGCTGTTCGCCGCGACACCGCCCACGACCACCAGCGTGGACACGTCGTGCAGCCGGCAGGCGAGGATGGCCTTGCGGGTGAGCGTGTCGGCCACCGCCTCCTGGAAGGACGCGGCGATATCGGCCACCGCGAGCTCCCGGCCCGCCTTCTGCTCGGCCTCCACGTGCCGGGCCACCGCCGTCTTCAGGCCAGAGAAGGAGAAGCCCAGCTTCGGGTCCCGCGGTCCGGTCAGCGGCCGGGGCAGCTTGACCGCGTGCGGGTCGCCGTCCCGGGAGACCTTGTCGATGGCCGGGCCACCCGGGTAGGACAGCCCGAGGATGCGGGCGACCTTGTCGAACGCCTCACCGGCCGCGTCGTCCAGGGTGTCGGACAGGTGCACGACCGGGTCGAGCACCAGGTCGTTGACCAGCAGCAATGAGGTGTGACCGCCGGAGACGATGAGCACGATGCTCTTCGCGGGCAGCGGTCCGTGTTCCAGGGTGTCGGCCGCCGCGTGCCCGGCCAGGTGGTGCACGCCGTACAGCGGCACGCCGAGGGTCATCGCGTAGGCCTTGGCCGCGGCCACGCCCACATGCAGCGCGGTGGCCAGGCCGGGGCCCGAGGTCACCGCGATCGCGCCGACGTCGTTCAGGGACAGTCCGGAGCGGGTCAGCGCCTCGTTCACACAGGGCACCACCGCGGCCACGTGCGCGCGGGCGGCGATCTCCGGGACCACGCCGCCGAACCGGGCATGCTCAGCCATGCTCGAACTCAGGGCGTCGCCGAGCAACACGCCGTCGCGAACCAGTCCGACGCCCGTCTCATCGCAGGACGTCTCGATACCGAGCACCACAGTCACAGCTGTCTAGCCTGCCACGCCCGCTCACCCGTACCGCACGTGGGCTCGTTCCGCATCCGAAACTCGTCAGGTTCGGAGCGCAGGCCCGATCGAGCCCGTCATGCAGTGGCCATGGGGCCGTATGGGTGCCATCCAATGGGCCAATGGTTCTGGATTTCCCATCGGTTCTCGAAGGATCGGTGATCTCGGGTCCCCCTCATCCGTACTGCATGTGTCGGACCGCCACCTGCCGTGTCCGACACCCCCGCCATTTCCTACGGCAGGAAGAGGGAGAAAAGTGCCGCATAACGGCAACCTCTTGGACCGTCTTGGGGGCCAAACGGCTCGCGAGCAGCGAGTCGTCGTGCCGCACCCACGATGGGATAGTCCACAGGCAACTCGTCCGGTAACACCGCCCGCGACCGAGCATGCTCCGCTGCAGCTCGCGCTCGCGGACCGGCGAGTGCTGTCGATGCTGGCAACCGGACTGACCGACGAAGCGATTTCGGTCCGCCTGGGCATCAGTACCCGCACCATCAGGCGCAGGCTCGCCGCCATCATGCGCCGGCTCGGTGTGCGTACCCGTTTCCAGCTCGGGGTCTACCTCGGTAACCACGGCTGGCGGCCTCCGGAATAAGAGTCCTCGCGCAGCGGTGCGAGCACCGCTGGTGACCGGAGGATCGGCAGACACCTGGAGGACCTCCAGGTGCTGCCGAACCCAGTTCTACCCGTAGGCGACCGCGGACAACACCCTTGTCCGCGCCGCCCGCCGGGCGGGCAGTGCCGCGGCGACCACCCCGGACAACACGGCCAGGGCCAGGAACGCCGCCAGCGTCCCCCACGGCAGCGCCAGCGTGCCCAAACCGTCCCCGGCCGCTGCGTGCACCGTGGCGACGCCCGCCGCCACTCCGACGCCGACCCCTAATGCGGCGCCGAACAACGCCAGCAGGACGCTCTCGAACGAGACCATGCCGAGCACCTCGCCGCGATGCAGGCCGATGGCGCGCAACAGCCCCAACTCCCTGGTTCGCTCCACAATGGACAGCGCCATGGTGTTCGCGACGCCGAGGACGCCGATCAACACGGCCAGCCCGAGCAGCACGTACAGCACCGTCTGCAACGAGGCGATCTGGTTGTCCGAGGCGGCCACCAGCTGGGCCGAGTCGGCCACGGTGATCTCCGGGTTGTCCCGCAGCATCGCCGAAACCTCGGCCTTCACCCGCCCGGCGTCCGCTCCCGGGACCAGGTCGATGTACCCGCTGCTGGGCCGGTCGACGGCGAATCCGTCCGCTGTGGACAGCAGCGGGCCGCGCAACAGGTAGCTCGCCGCGTAGGTCCCGGCGACGCGCAGCTGCCGGGCCACTCCGGTGGACGTGGTGACGGTGACCGTGTCCCCGGCACGCAGTCCACGCTCGCGCAGCGACTCGTCGTCCAGCAACACCGCGTCCTTGTCCACAGTGGACACGTCGCTGTGGATGCCCAGGGTGCTCAGCAGAACCGGCACATCGGCCGCGAACAGCAGCTGCCTCGTGTCGGCCAGCACCCCCTGATCAGTGCGCACCGCGGCGGCACCGGCCACCCCGGGCAACGCCCTGGTCCGGGCGATCACCGACTCGTCGAAGCTCGGCGTGCCGTTCTTCGGCGGCCCGCCCTCACCCCGTCCCGCGCCCCGCGGCGGCCCCGCGGAATCCCCGGTGATCACCAGGTCGGAACCCAGGTTCGTGGTCAGGGACGCGGTGGCGGAGGCCTGCAGGGACGCCGTCACCACGCTGACTCCGCTGACCAGCGCGACCCCGATCATCAGCATCGCCACCGTGGCGGCGGTGCGCCGTGGATTGCGCACCGCGTTGCGCTCCCCCAGCAACCCGGGAGCCCCGACCAGCCTGCGGACCGGCCAGCTGATCGCGCGGACCGCCCAGCGGCTGAGCAGCGGCGTCAGCAGACCAACGCCCAGCAACAGCAGCACGATCCCGGCGAGCAGCCCCGGATACCCGAGTCCGGCGGACAGGCTGGCCACCGCCGCGACGGACAGCACCGCGCCGACGGCGGTCAGGACACCGATGCCCTTGGCCTCGACCGCCGAGGCACGCATCGCGGCGACCGGTGGCACGGCGGCGGCCCGGAGTGCGGGCCACAGCGCGGCCGCGCAGGTGACCAGCACACCGACCACCAGAGCCGCGGGCAACGCGTACTCCGGGATCAGGATGCCGACCGGCAGCTGGGACCCGGAGCGGGACTGCATGACCGCCTTGAGCAGCGCCGCGACCCCGATGCCCAGCCCGAATCCGACGACGGACGCGGCCAGGCCGACCACCGCGGCCTCCAGTTGCACCATGCCGATCAGTTGGCTGCGGGACGCCCCGATGGCCCGCAGCAACGCGAGTTCGCCGGTGCGCTGGGCCAGCAGCATGGTGAACGTGTTGACCACCAGGAAGACCCCGACCAGCAGGGCCAGCGCGGAGAAACCGAGCAGGATCGTGCCCACCAGGTCGATGATCTCGGTCAACGCCGCCGTGGCCGCGGCGCTCGCCTCCTTCCCGGTGCGCACCAGGAATCCGTTGCCCAGCGCGCCGGCCACCCGGTCCTTCAGCACCGCCGGGTCCACAGTGGACTTCACGGTGATCGAGCTGTACCTCCCGGTTCCGCCGAGCATCAGTTGCTGGGCCACCGGCGGGGTGAAGGCCACCTGGGTCTCACCGCCGAGGCTGGCCCGGCCGTCCCGGTAGCCGTAGATCCCGCTGATCCGGAACGTCCTCCTCGGCTGGGAGGTGATCACATCGATGGGGTCACCGACGGCGAAGCCGCCGATCTCCGCCAGCCCGGCGTTGATCGCCACCTCGTCCTCCTGGGACGGCCCACGCCCGGTACGCAGCTGGATCTGGTCGCTCTCCCCGCGCCAGTCCACCCCATACCGGGGCGGGCCCTGGAGCACGATCACCTTGCCGTCCTTGCCGACCGGCCGCGCACCGTCCACTGTGACCACACCGAACGCCCGGTCCACACCGTCCACCGCGGACACCTTGTCCACAGTGGACTGGGTGACCGGAGGCAACGGATCCCGAGGGCCGGCCTGCTGACCGGGGGCGGGCTTGCCGGTCACCATCACGTCCACCCCGGCGAACGCGGCGCCGAAGGTCCGGGTGAACCCCTCGCCGAGGGTCGCCGCGGCGATCATCGATCCGGACACCGCCATCACGCCGAGCAGCACCGAGATCCCGGAGAGGGCCAGCCGCAGCTTGCGGCGCAACAGCCCACGCATCGCCACCCGCCACATCACGCCGCCTCCAGTTCGCGCATGGCCGCGTGCACCCCGTCGACCGTGGGCGCATGCAGCTCGCCCGCCAGCCGTCCGTCGGCCAGGAAGACGACCCGGTCGGCGAACGCGGCGGCCTGCGGGTCGTGCGTCACCATGACCACCGTCTGACCGAAGCGGCCCGGCGAGCCGGCCAGGAAGCGCAACACGTCCAGGCCGGAGCGGGAGTCCAGGTTGCCGGTGGGTTCGTCGGCGAACACCACCTGCGGCCGGGGCAGCAGCGCCCGGGCACAGGCCACACGCTGCTGCTGGCCACCGGACAGCTCGCTGGGCCGGTGGTCGAGCCGGTCGCCCAGCCCGACCGCGGCGACCACATCGGCCAGGAACTCCCGGTCGACCTCGCGGCCGGCGATGGTCAGCGGCAGGGTGATGTTCTCCAACGCGGTCAGCATCGGCAGCAGGTTGAACTGCTGGAAGATGAAGCCGACCTGCTCCCGCCGGACCGTGGTCAGGCCGCGGTCGTTCAGCCCGGACAACGCGGTGTCGCCCAGCCACACCTCGCCGCCGTCGATGCCGTCCAGACCGGCCAGGCAGTGCATCAGGGTGGACTTGCCAGACCCGGACGGACCCATGATCGCGGTGAACCGCTCTTCCCGGATCTCCAGAGTGATCTTGTCCAGCGCGGTCACCGAGGCCTCCCCGGTGCCGTAGATCTTGGTCAGCTCGTCCGTCTTGAGTGCGTACGTCATATCCGTGCTCCTGTCCTGCCGAAGGGCTTCCAGACCGACAGCACGACCGCGAAGGTCAGCAGCGCGCTGGTCACCGTGAACGGCGCGGCGAAGAAGAGGTCCGCCCTGGTGATCGGGCCGGCCAGTACCCGGGTGACCGCGTCCCGCATACCGGGCACCACGCCGAAGTAGCCGCCGGCCACCATGGCCACCGTCATCGCCACCTTGAGGGCCACCCACCAGTAGCGGAGCAACCCCCATTTGGTGCCCAGGCTGAGCACCACCCCGCTGATCAGGGCCGCCAGCCCCAGCGGGATGACCAACCAGGCCCCGAGCATGGTCGCCGAGCGGATCAACGCCCGGGTGAAATCAGGATCGTCACTGGTCAGCGCCGCTATCCCCAGGGCGAGTACCGCGAGATCCGCCCCCAGCCAAGCGACGCTGGTGGCCACGTGCGCGATCAACCAGCCGCGGCGGGTGCCCCGGCTCAAGGTGCGTCGTGTCTGCGTCATGGCGACGATGGTGTCGGCCCGATATGGGCCGTGTCGTCGGGTGAGCGGCGGCCGCCCGGCTACCTCCTGGCGACACGTAGACACAGTTGTCGTACTCCCAGCGGAGTAGGTACATCCACAACCTGGCGTAGACGCCAAGTCGCCGAAAACTGTCCTATGGTTCGGTTATGCCCGAGTCACCTGCGATGACTCCGTTCTGGCAGCGGATCCGCGTACTGTCAGTAGTCCTCGCCGTTTTCAGCTCATTGCCCGTGGTCATGGGCACTATCGCCGTGTCCGATCGCGGGCCGTACAGACCGATGGACCCCGGTGGCTGGGTGCTGTTGCTGTCGCTACCCGTGGCGTTGGCCCTCTTCGGCTGGTCCCCCCGGATATCGGTCGCGTACTCGGTGGCCGGCACCTCGCTGTTCTACCTGCTGCACTACCCGCTCGGGCCCGCCTCGCTGCCCATGTACGTCACCCTGTTCCTGGCCGCGGCCTGGGGGCATCGCCGGCTGAGCTGGATCGGCGCGGCCTCCGGCATGCTGGGCATCGGCATCGGGTTGACCGTGTACAACGCGCAGTGGTGGAAGGGCGGCCCCGGCTGGCTGATCGCGGTCACCTGGCTGGTACTGGCGCTACTGGGCGCCGAGTTCGTCCGGGCGCGGCGGGAACGGGCCGACCAGCGCCGGGAGACCCTGGCCGAGCTGATCAAGCGCCGGGAGAGCGAGGAACGGCTGCGCATCGCACGCGAGGTGCACGACGTGCTGGCGCACCACGTGTCGCTGATCGCCGTGCAGGCGGGCACCGCGCTGCACCTGTTCGACCAGGACCACGAGAAGGCCCGCAGCGCGCTGATCGCGATCAAGGATTCGGCCAAGCAGGTGCTGGTGGACCTGCGCTCGACGGTGGGCACGCTCCGTGACTTCGACGGCAGCGCCACCCGGCAGCCGATCTCCGGCCTTTCTCAGCTGAATTCGCTGGTAGAACGCATGACCGACGCCGGTCTGCCGGTTACCGTGAACACCCAGGGAGAGCCTTGTGCCCTGCCGAGCACGGTCGATACGGCTGCGCTGCGTATTATTCAGGAGTCGCTGACGAACACCTTCCGGCATGCCGGACCGGCACGCGCCACGGTCGAGATCGAGTACGCCACCGATCGGCTCGCGCTGTCGATCGTGGACAACGGGAAGAGCGAGGCCCCCTACACCGGCCAGGGCAATGGCATTCGTGGCATGCGGGAACGGGCTGAGGCGCTCGGCGGCACACTGACCGCACAGCCGACCGCAGTCGGCTTCGCGGTGAAGGCGTCCCTCCCGTTCAACGCGAATGGAACCAGTTGATGATCCGCGTGCTCATCGCCGACGACCAGGCCCTGGTCCGCGCCGGCTTCAAGGCGCTCCTGACGGCCGAAGAGGACATCGAGGTCGTCGGGGAGGCCTCCGACGGTCAGCAGGCCGTCGACCTGGCCGGCACGTTGCGCCCGGACGTGGTGCTGATGGACATCCGGATGCCCGGCATGGACGGGCTGGCCGCGACCCGGATCATCACCAAGGAACGGGTGTGGACGCGGGTGGTCATCCTGACCACCTTCGAGGACGACGAGTACATCTTCGACGCCATCCGCGGCGGGGCCAGCGGGTTCATGGTGAAGGACACCGAGCCCACGGACCTGATCGCCGCGGTGCGGGTCGTGGCCTCCGGCGAGGCGTTGCTGTCGCCGAGCATCACCCGCAAGCTGATCGCCGAGTTCGCCAACCGGAGCCGGGGCAAGCAGCTGCACCCGAAGGTCAAGGCGTTGACCGAGCGGGAGACCGACGTGGTGAAGCTGGCCGCCGAGGGGCTGTCCAACCAGGAGATCGCCAAGCGGCTGTACCTGTCCCCCACGACGGCCAAGACCCACGTGTCCCGGGCGATGGTGAAGCTGGCCGCCCGGGACCGCGCGCAGCTAGTGGTCATCGCCTACGAGTCCGGCCTCGTCCGTCCAGGCTGGACCGACTGAGCAGATTCCATGGAAAGTGCTCCCCTTACCTGGAAGGGGAGCAAAAACTATAGAAAGTGCTCCCTGGAGCAGTTTCCATGGAAAGTGCTCATCCTTCTTCAGCCCCAGGTGGCGAGCTCTTTTTGCAGGTCAAGCGGGCGGTTCATGGCCGTGTCCGCAGGCCAGGCCTCGGCGGGCAGCAGGAACATGATCTCGAACTCGATGCCGTCCGGGTCCTTCGCGTACAGCGACTTGGACGTGCCGTGGTCGGTCGCGCCGACCAGCGCGCCCTCCGCCTTGAGGGCGTCGGCCAGCGTGGCCAGCTCGCTGATCTCGTCCACCTGCCAGGCCAGGTGGTACAGGCCGACACCGCCCCGCGTCTGACCGGGTGCCTGCGCGCCGACGGCGAACAGCCCCAGGTCATGGTGGTTGTCCGAGCCACCGGCGCGCAGGAAGGCCCCGCGGCCGCCGGGGATCTCGTCGATCACGGTGAAGCCCAGCACCCGGGTGTAGAAGTCGACGGACTTCGCGACCTCCCGCACCCAGAGCACAGCGTGGTTGAGCCGTTTGATGTTCCCCATGACGTCTCCTCGCTCTCCTCGAAGTCAGGCTACCATTTAGTTGCATCGATTACTATCATCCTGGCAACTTTAGGTCGTAGGTAAACCTCAGGATCAGGCGTGCGACGAAAGCAGTACACCGAGCGACGGAAAACCCTGAGAACTCTGTGAAGTGATCGATACGGTGACGTCGGACCAAGTAGGTTCCTGACGCACTCATCATTCCGCCACAGATATGGGGGGACCCTTGCACCGCATATCAGCCAAGATGTCGGTACTGGCAGTCGCCTGTGCCACGCTCGTCACCGGCCTGCCCGCCGCCGCTTCCGCCGCCCCGGGCCCGGCCGTTCCCACCCTCGACTGGAAGGCCTGCGCCGCGCCGCTGGAGAAGTTCCAGTGCGCCACCGCGAAGGTGCCACTGGACTACCAGCGTCTGGACAAGGGCACCACCGACCTGGCCGTGCTGCGGCTGCCCGCGACCGGCAAGCGCGAGGGATCGCTGTTCCTCAACCCCGGTGGCCCCGGCGGCTCCGGCGTCGGCTTCGTGCCGCGGATGGCCGCCCGCTACCCGGACTCGATCAAGGCCAAGTACGACCTGATCAGCTTCGACCCGCGCGGAGTCGGCCAGAGCGGCCAGCTCAAGTGCTGGAACACCGATCGGTTCGTGGACGAGGTCGACACCTCCAAGTCCAACCCGACGCACGCCGACCTCGGCCGGCTGCTGATCAACTCGCGCGACTTCGACGAGGACTGCGTCGAGTACTCCGGCAAGCTCGTCGACCACGTCAGCACCGCGAACGTGGCGCGTGACATGGACCTGCTGCGGCAGGCCGTCGGCGACAAGCAGCTGAGCTACCACGGCTACTCCTACGGCACCTACCTCGGCGCCACCTACGCGGCGATGTTCCCGAAGAACGTCGGCCGGATGATCCTGGACGGCGCGGTCAACCCGGACGACTGGGCGAACCACACCGTGGAGTTCAGCGGCAGGCAGATCACCGCCATGGAGGAGGAGCTGAAGACCTTCTTCCAGTGGTGCTCCGACCGCTACTCGAACGGCAAGTGCGAGTTCGGCAAGGACAAGGGCGGCCCGGCCGCCTCATTCGACAACCTGGTCAAGCAGCTGCGCGCGCAGCCGCTGACCTGGGAGAAGGACGGCAAGAAGGGCTCGCTGAGCAGCTACGAGCTGGTCGCCCACGCGGCGAACGGCCTGTACGGCCGCACCGCCTGGAGTGGTTTCGCCAAGGCGCTGCACGCCGTCGAGCAGGGTGACGCGTCGGTGCTCGGCGAGTTCATCGACGAGGGCTCGCTCGGCCTGCTCAACGCCAACACGGTGATCGAGTGCAACGACGGCACCTACCCGCGCAGCCCGGCCGCGCTGGCGAAGGCCATCGACGACGCGACCAAGAACGCGCCGCGCCTGGGCAAGGCCGTCGCGTACGGCCCGCCCGCGACCACCGAGCTGTCCAACGCGGGCCCGTGCTCGCAGTGGAAGGCGAAGGCGAACGAGCGGTTCGCCGGCCCGTTCACCGCGGCCGGATCGAACCCGATCCTGGTCGTCGGCACCACCCGCGACCCGGCCACCCCGTACGGCGACTCGGTGGCCCTGGCCAAGCAGCTGCAGAACGGTCACCTGCTGACCATGGACGGCGACGGTCACACGGCGTTCAAGCGCGGTGCCCAGTGCATCGACGACGCCTCGATCGCCTACTTCCTGGATGGCACCGTTCCGCCGGCGGGCCTGTCCTGCAAGCAGATCATCAACGACTAGTCACTGGTCGTTTGGCCCCTGTCGTCCGTCTTTGGCGGATGGCAGGGGCTTTTTTGTGGCTGGGTCTTGGTGGTCGGCGAAGGAGGCTTTGGAGGGGGAGACGGGCTCAGGGGCGTCTTTCCTGCCGGCGTGTTGGGTGGGGGCACGCCGGTCTGGGTGGTCTGGGCCGCTGCGCGGGGCCGCATGCAGTAAGGGGCACCCTTACTGCGTTGAGTGCAGCAAGGGGCACCCACACCGCGTTGAGTGCAGTAAGGGGCACCCTCACGCCATGTCCCAGTGCCCGCCGGGCCCCCTGCGTCCAGTCCACTGTGGACTAATAGGTTCATCCGTCTTCAAGACGTGTGAACCCGGAGTTCATACGTCTTGAAGACGGAAGAACCTGGGCCTGTTCACCCACAGGGACACCACGGGTCCCAGCAGCATCACCGGTCTCACCGAAAGCGGAAGGTGTCCGACAAGGGGCCCCGGAAACCAGCGAGGCCCGCCTGCTCGCACAGCGAACAGACGGGCCTCAAGCTTCGCTGGCGACGCCACGCACTCGCGTAGCGAGCGGGGCGCCGCCAGGACATCGGTTGACTCTCATCCTGGGGGTCGACGAGAGTGCTACCGGTTGGATCTCGCCGTAGGGGGAGGCGGCGGGAACCTGCTAATAGAATGCGCTGATTTTCCCGCGGAGTCCATACCTCACTGTCGATTCGGGCTTCACAGTTTCAACTCCAGTCAGAAATCGCGCGCTGTGCTGATCGACTAGGCGACACAGAAAAGCGTCTTCCTGGCAACCGTTGTCGACCGGCATCAGCCCTGGAAGAGGCGTCGACCGGCCTCGCATAACCACTCGCGGGATATGCCGATCTGTTCGCATCGCGGACACTTCTGCCGGTCGACCAGCGGCGCAGTGCCCTCGTCATGCCCTCCGGCTATGGCCTGCGGTATTACCCATGCTCAATGCATGTATTTAGCGAAACTCCACCCGGATGCGGCTGAATGGAAGCACCCTACCGATACCGTATTCATGATAATACGAGCCGCACATGACATCGGTTCACCTTTGTCGCAAATTAGTGTCACGCCCACGCAGTGGCCTTTATTGCATGCAAGACGGCGCCGGTCACGGGCAGTACGACGCAATTCAACCGGTCACCGTAAATTACTGAACCGTCAGGTACTGGATCCGGCATGCCCACGCTGGGCCGGCCAGCCCCACGACCAGCGGCCAAGGAGGTGGACTGGGCCGATCGGTGGACATAGGATTCTTTCCGGCAATCAGCCGAACGGCCTATTGGCGGCGTAAAAGAAACAGCCCCGGAAACAAAGAGACAATCCTTGCCCATCGGACTGTCCGCGTTAGACCATCAGCATGATGATTTGATCATCCGTCGTCGGGGCACACAGAATTACCAGAAGACAGCCCACCACCCGACCGGGTGGAATTGTCCCTTGAGCATTGGCGACCACGGACACACCGCCGCTGACCAGCGTGGACGGCAGCACGATGATTGTATGGAGACCTCGGGGCGGCTCCCACCGTCACCGGCACTGTGACCCGGGCCGCTTCGGTGAACCATCGAGGCGGCCCGCGGCGAACAACAGGGCAGCGACAGAAGACAGGCCCAGACGCTAGTGAGGTTCGATGCCGGACAGTCCCCAGCCGACCCTGCAGATCACCACCCCGGCCGGGCCGGTGTCCGCCGTCGCCCTGGTGCTGCACGGCGGCTCCTCCCGCAGCCACCGGCGCGTGCGCTGGTCCAGCCTCGCGCACCTGCGCATGTTGCCGTTCGCCCGTGACCTCAGCGCTCACTACGGCGAAGCCGGGCTCGCCGTCTGGGTGCTGCGCTACCGCTACCGCGGCTGGAACGCTCCGGAACTACCCGGAGTGGCGGACGCCCGCTGGGCTTTGCGGGAGATCGCCCGCGAACATCCCGGCGCTCCGGTCGCCATCATCGGGCACTCCATGGGCGGCCGGGTCGGGCTGCGCGTCGCCGACGAGCCGAATGTGGTGAGCATCTGCGGACTGGCCCCGTGGATCGAGCCCGGCGAGCCCTACAAACAGCTGCGAGACCGGACGGTGTTGATCGCGCACGGGGATCGGGAACACATGACCGACCCGGCCATGTCGTTCCAGTACGCGGTGGATGCCCGAACCGTTACCGAACGGATCTGTCGTTTCGATGTATTCGGTTCAGGCCATGCCATGCTGCGTCGAGCAGCCGACTGGACCGCTCTGGTGACCCGGTTCGTGGCCGGATCGCTGGGCCTCGAACCGGAAGACCCCGAAATCGCGAATGCCATGCAGAAGCCGGCCCCCCAAGGCCTGCGCGTTCCCCTTTCTGGAGTGACCCAGTGAGTAACCGACCTACCGTCGCGGTCATCGGCAGCGGGGTCTCCGGCCTCACCGCCGGCTACCTGTTGCAGCGGGTTTACGACGTCACGCTCTACGAGGCGGACGGTCGCCTCGGCGGTCACGCACACACCCACGACCTGCCGACACCCGACGGGCGCACCGCGCACGTGGACAGCGGCTTCATCGTGCACAACGAGCGCACCTACCCGAACCTGCTGCGGTTGTTCCGCGAACTCGAGGTGTCCACACAGGACTCCGAGATGTCGATGAGCGTGCGGTGCGACGGCTGTGGCCTGGAGTTCGCCGGAGCGCGGAAGCTGCCCGGACTGTTCCCCACGCCGGGCAACCTGACCAACACCCGCTACCTGCGCATGCTGCGGGAGATCACCCGGTTCCACAAGCAGGCCAAGGCCCTGATCGCGCAGCCCGATGACCCGAGCCTGACCCTGGGCCGGTTCCTGGAGCAGGGCGGTTACACCCGGTACTTCGTGGATCACTTCATGATCCCGGTGGTCTCCTGCGTCTGGTCCGCGGGCACCGAACTGTCCACTCAGTACCCGGCGCGCTACCTGTTCGAGTTCCTCAACAACCACGGCATGCTGTCCGTCGGGGACTCTCCACAGTGGAGGACCGTGGTCGGCGGCTCCAACGAGTACGTGCGCAAGGCCGCGGCCCGGCTGTCCACAGTGGTCACCTCCACCCCGGTCCGCGAGGTGCGCCGGGGCCCGGACTCGGTGGCCGTGCGCGGCGCGGACGACGTGGTGACCGAGTTCGACAAGGTCGTCATCGCCACCCACCCCGACCAGGCGCTGGACATGCTGGGGGACGCGACCCCCACCGAGAAGGACGTACTGGGTGCCTTCCAGTACTCGCGCAACGAGACCTGGTTGCACACCGATCCGTCGGTGCTGCCGAGGACCAGGTTCGCCAAGGCGTCCTGGAACTACCTGAAGCGCTCCTGCTCGGACGCAGAGGACTCGGTGCTGGTCAGCTACCACATGAACCGGCTGATGCGGCTCGTCGAACCGCAGGACTACGTGGTCACGCTGAACGCCACCGACCGCCTCGACGAGAGCCGGGTGCTGGCCAAGATGGTCTACGAGCACCCGATCTACACGCCGGAATCGGTGGCCGCGCAACGCAGGCTGCCGGAGCTGAGCACCGGGCGCATCGCCTTCGCGGGCGCCTATCACGGCTGGGGATTCCACGAGGACGGCTGTGCCTCCGGAGTCAACGCGGCCACGGCACTGGGCGCCGGCTGGCCATCATGATCGAGACTCCGGCGCTGTACGAGGCCGAGGTGTCGCACGTCCGGCACGAACGGATCGAACGCGCGTTCAAGCACCGCGTCTACCAGTGGCTGGTGGACCTGGACGAGCTGCCCCGGCTGCCGTGGTGGCTGCGGCCCTTCGCCCGGTTCGAGGGCAGGGATCACCTGGGTTCACCGGACAGGAGCATCCGGCAGAACCTGGACAACTGGCTGTCCACTCAGGACATCGACCTGCAGGGTGGCCGGGTGCTCATGCTGGCCAACGCCCGGACCCTCGGCTACGTGTTCAACCCGCTGAGCGTCTACTGGTGCCACGACCCGGCCGGCGAGCTGGTCTGCGTGGTCGCCGAGGTGCACAACACCTACGGCGAACGCCACTGCTACCTGCTGCGGCCCGACGAGAGCGGTCGGTCCGAAGTGGACAAAGAGTTCTACGTGTCTCCATTCCTGGAGATGGGCGGCCGCTACCTGATGCGGTTCCGCCGCCCCGACGAGCGCCTGGCGATCAGCATCGCGTTGCGCCAAGGGGAGACAACACCGTTCGTCGCGACCATGACCGGGAGCCGTCAGCCCGCCACCCCCCGTGGGCTGGTCCGCATGCTGCTGCGTCACCCCTTGATCACCTATCGGGTGTCCGCCCTTATCCGCCGCCACGGCATCACGTTGTGGCTGCGGCGCATTCCGATCGTTCGCCGGCTCCGCCATATCCCCCAGGAGGGTGTGCAATGACCACTATCCCCGCCCGCGGCAGGCTGAGCCGCCGTGAGGAGCGCATCCCCCGGCCCAACGCGGGAATCTGGCCCGGCCTGGACACTCCGCCCGCCGCCCGCGCGAAGGGCTACATCGCCGAACAGGTCTTCAAACAGGCCATTCGCAAACTGCCCGTCCGGGTGATCTTGGCCGACGGCCGTCGCTGGGGCGCGGGCGGTCCGGACGCCCCGGTGATGCGGATCCTGCGTCCGAAGAACTTCTTCGCCCGGCTGGGCGCCGACGCCAAGATCGGCTTCGGCGAGGCCTACATGGTCGGCGACTGGGACACCACCACGCTCGCCGAGCTGCTGACCCCGTTCGCCGAGCAGCTGTCGAGCCTGGTGCCCCAGTTCCTGCAGCCGTTGCGACATGTCGCCGAGCGCAGGCAGCCGAAGGCGGAGCGGAACACCATCGAAGGCTCGCGGGAGAACATCGGACGGCACTACGACCTGTCCAACGACCTGTTCGCCGCGTTCCTCGACCCGAGCATGATGTACTCCGCCGCGCTGTTCGAGCCCGGTGACACCCTGGAGCAGGCCCAGCGGCGCAAGCTGGACGGCATCCTGGACTACGCGCACGTCGGCCCGGATTCACACGTGCTGGAGATCGGCACCGGCTGGGGCAGCCTGGCGATCCAGGCGGCGCAGCGTGGCGCCCGGGTGACCACGCTGACCATCTCCCAGGAACAGGCCGACCTCGCGCAGCGGCGGATCGCCGAGGCCGGGGTGGCCGACCGGGTGCAGGTGCTGCTGCGCGACTACCGCGAGGCGCAGGGCGAGTACGACGCCGTGGTCTCGGTGGAGATGATCGAGGCGGTCGGCCCGCAGTACTGGAAGACCTACTTCGCCAAGCTGGACCAGCTGACCAAGCCCGGTGGCCGGGTGGCGCTGCAGGCGATCACCATGCAGCACGAGCGGATGATGGCCACCCGCGGCTCGTACACCTGGATCCACAAGTACATCTTCCCCGGCGGAATGATCCCCTCGGTGCGGTCGATCGGCGCCAACGTCGCCGACACCTCGCTGAAGATCGTCGACCAGCGCTCCTTCGGCCTGGACTACGCGGAGACGCTGCGCCAGTGGGGCGAGAGCTTCCTGGCGAACTGGTCGGAGATCGAGGGCTACGGCTTCGACGGCACGTTCAAGCGGATGTGGGAGTTCTACCTCGGCTACTGCGAGGCGGGCTTCCGCGCAGGGCACCTGGACGTCTACCAGTTCGGCATGGCCCGCTAGTCCCCGGGAAGGTGAGCATGGTGGCCTTGCGCGCGTCAGACGCGAGTAAGGGCACCATGCTCACCTAACAGGCCTGGGGCCGGTTACGGAAAGTAGCTGTAACGCCAAGATCAATTCACCCGATGTGGATCTTGTGTTGCATTCGAAGTTTGTCTGCGTGACCAGTGCGGGCGAGATGCTGAGCCAAGTGGTGCATTCTCTGACCGGGGCGCTCCCCCGTGTCGACGCGGTGGAAGTGCTCGACCTGATCACGGCCGACGAGGTCGGACTCGGAGTCGAGCACCTGTGCACCGCGCTGCTGGAAAGCGACGTCCCGATCGACCGGGAGACCCAGCAGATGATCTCCAAGGTGGGCCGGGACCAGGGCGTTCCCGCCTACTGGTGGGACGATCTCGCATTGCTTTAACCTTCACCTAGAATCACCGGCCATGCGGCTGGACGGCAAGAACGTCTGGATCACCGGAGGTTCCTCCGGGATCGGCGCCGGGCTCGCCCGGGAACTGCGGGCGCGTGGCGCCCAGGTGGCCATCTCCGCCCGGCGGGCGGATGCGTTGGATCTGGTGTCGGACGGGCAGATGTTCGTCCGCCCGGCCGATGTGACCAGTCGTGAGGACATGCACGATGCCGCCGAGGACGTCATCGAGCGCCTCGGCGGCATCGACATCGCGATCTTCAACGCGGGCGCCGCGCCGGGTATCCCGGCACACAAGTGGAACTCGGCCAAGATCGGCGCGCTGTTCGACCTGAACGTGATGGGCCTGGTGCACGGCGTCGAAGCGGTGCTGCCCGGCATGCGCGAGCGGCGCAGCGGCGTCATCGTCGGCGTGGCCAGCATGGCCGGCTATCGCGCACTGCCCGGCGCGACCGTGTACAGCGCCACCAAGGCCGCGATGATCACGATGCTGGAGGGCCTGCGCGGCGAACTGGCCCGCGACGGCATCCGGGTCCAGACGGTGTGCCCCGGCTATGTGGCGACCCCGCTCACCGAGGGGAACACGGGGCCGATGCCCGGGCTGGTCTCCGCGGAGAAGGCCGCCCGCCGGATCGCCGCGGGCATCGAGGCCGGGCGGGCGGAGATCGTGTTCCCGTGGCACATCGGCGCCGCGCTGAAGCTGGCGCGGAACATTCCTACCGGGTTGTGGTCCCGGTTCGTGGGGTAGCCAGCTGTCGGGGCCGCTTCCGCGGTAGACCTGAAGGACGCCATCGTTTACCTGAACGCACCGAAGGACGCCTTTGTTTACCCGGGGTAAACGGAGGCGTCCTTCAGGTACTCACCATCCACAATGGACGGCTATCTCGTGGGATTCACGGCGTGTCACACCATTTCCGCACCGTGTCGCACTGAGTGACCTTGATCAACGCGGAGTTTGGGCCGCTGGGAGCCCTGAAAGCGTCTTCCAGGGCTTTTGGCCGGGCGAAAGCCCTGTTCAGGCGCCCCGCGCAGCGGCCCCGACGACCCAGACGGGCGTGCCCCCACCCAACACGCAGGCAGGAAAGACGCGGCCCCCAGCCCGTCCCCTCCTCCAAAGCCGTCTTTCACCAAAAAGCCAGAAGCGACTCAGCAGCGCTGCATCAACGGCCGCCGCAACTGGTCGACAGAAGCCCGCAGCCCGGAGACCAGTGACTCCGCCTGAGCGTCGTCGAAGACCAGCTCGATCCGATCCTCACCGTCGAAGGACAGCCCGACCTTGGGCGCACACGAATCCACGCTCAGCCTGCGTTCGCCGAGTCGCTCGTGGCGCACCCGGATCGTCTCCGGCCGCCGCTCCACCAGGGCATCGGCGAGGGCGACCACATCATCCCGGTCCAGCATCAGCGCGTACTTGCTGACCGAGGCCAGCCGCATGACCAGCCAACGCCGGTCCGCCGTCATCTCCAGCTGACTGGTGCACATGCCCCGATCCGGTTCATGACCAATGAAACGGCGGTAGAACTCCAGCGGCCGGTCGCCCACTCGCGTTCCCTCCAGTGGTGTCTCCTGCAAGCGCTCGCTCACGGTAGAAGCTGAATTCAGGTTCTGGATAGCTCTTGATGGCTGAACTCAGCCATACGGCGCAGTTACGAACGGTAAGGTTGATCACACCGGGTGATCGGCACATACTCAGGGACTGTGGCACAACAACCATCCGGGCCATCTGTCCGCCGTCGGCGGCTGGGCGCCGAACTACGCCGGATCCGCGAGTCGGCGGGCAGGCAGATGAAGGAAGCGGCGAGCCTGCTCGGCTGCTCCATGGGCAAGATCAGCAACATCGAACAGGGCCGGTACGGCGTCAAGAAGCAGGAGCTCCAGGCCCTGCTCAGCTACTACGAGGTCGAGCCCGAGGTCTGCGCCGTCCTGGAGGACCTGCGCCGCGAGGGCGCGAAGCGCGGCTGGTGGTCGGTCTACGGCCTGCCCGACTGGTTCAAGCCCTACGTCGGCCTGGAATCCGACGCCGCGTCCGTGCGCAGCTTCGAACTGGAGCTGATCCCCGGACTGCTGCAGACCGAGGCCTACGCCCGGCAGGTGCACGTCGCGGTGACCAGGATGGTCGCCCCGCAGGACGTGGAACGCCAGGTGACCGCCCGGATGGAGCGGCAGCGCAGACTCACCGGGCCGGAACCGCTCGAACTGTGGGCGGTCATCAGCGAGGCCGCGGTGCGCAGGCAGGTCGGTGGACCCGAGGTGATGATCGAGCAGCTGGAGCACCTGCGGACACTCGCCGCGCAGCCGAACATCAAGATCCAGGTGCTGCCGTTCAGCGCCGGGGCACACGGCAGCATGTCCGGCCCGTTCTCCATCCTGAGCTTCCCGGAGCCGACCGACCCGGACGTCGCGTACATCGAATACCCGGTCGGCGGGAACTGCGTCGAAGAACCCCGGGATGTCCACCGATTCACCATTCTGTTTGACGATCTCCGGTACGCTGCTCTGTCCAGCCGAGATACCGATACTCTGTTCGGCGCTATCGTCAAGGAGCTATCGACCAGCTGACAGGGGGCACACGATGCCTACGCAGTGGCGAAAGAGCAGCAAGAGTCAGGCCGGCAACTGTGTGGAGGTCGCCCGATCGGGCGGTTCCATCGCGGTTCGGGACTCCAAGGCCCCCGATGCGGGCATCTTGCAGTTTCCGCAGGAAAGCTGGCGGCGTTTTAGCACCGCCATAACACAGCGCAGTTGATTACTGTGATTAAGTAGTTCTCCCTTGCCGAGGCTGCCGGACTACATCTACCGTTACGCATCGTGAGGCGCTTATGCGATGGACGCACCCGGAAATGGGTGGTGTCCGCATTCCTCACGATGCTGTACGCCGTGGTGCACTTCGGCTGCCTCGGCGAACACCACGACATGCACGACCCGATGCGCGTGTTCGCCTCACCCGCCGCGCATCACGTCCTGCAGCAGACGCCGCTGTCGATCACCGAATCCGAGCATGGCGTGCACACCGACTGCCTTGCGCTACCTCGTGATTCGGCCGATCTGACCGCCCTGCTGACGCTGCTGACGCCGGCCGTACTCACCACGCAGCTGCCCACGCTCACCGGACGATGTCGCCGCCGTGCGCCACTGGCCACGCCGTTCGGAACGCGCATACTCGACCGCATCTGCGTGGCCAGGAACTGATGGATTCCGTGCCGATTCACCGTTGATCGGCATTCCTCTCACCCTCACTCCCCCATTTCTGAGGATCCGTCATGCATTCCTTACTTCAGGCTGCGCAGAATTCCGACAATCTGAAAACCATTGTCGGGAACACCCCCGTCTTATGGATCGAGTCCGCACCGGAACGCGGATTCTGGGCAAAACTCGAGGGCAGCAATCCCGGCGGTATGAAGGACCGTCCCGCCCTGCACATGATCGAGCGGGCGAAGGCCCGCGGGGACCTGCGGCCGGGCGCCCGGATCATCGAGTCCACCAGCGGCACGCTCGGCCTCGGGCTGGCGCTGGCCGGCACCGTGCACGGGCACCCGGTGACCCTGGTGACCGATCCCGGCATGGAGCCGTTGATGCAGCGGCTGCTGAGCGCGTACGGCGCGACCGTCGACCTGGTCACCGGTCCCCACCCGACCGGCGGCTGGCAGGAGGCACGCAGGCAGCGGGTGCGCGAACTGCTGGACCGGCACCCCGGCTCCTACTGCCCGGACCAGTACCACAACCCGGACAACGTGACCGCGTACGCCGGGCTGGCCCACGAACTGCTGGACCAGCTCGGGCAGGTGGACGTGCTGGTGTGCTCGGTCGGTACCGGCGGCCACTCCGCCGGGGTGTCCCGGGTACTGCGGGAGTACAACCCGGAGCTGCGGCTGATCGGCGTGGACACCATCGGCTCGACGATCTTCGGCCAGCCGGCCCGCGGCAGGCTGATGCGTGGCCTCGGTTCCAGCATCCACCCGCGAAACGTCGACTACGGCGGCTTCGAGGAAGTGCACTGGGTGGCCCCGCACGAGGCGGTACACACCTGCCGGCAACTGGCCCGGCGGCACTACGCCACCGGCGGCTGGAGCGTCGGCGCGGTCGCGCTGGTGGCCGGCTGGGTCGCGCGAACCTCACCCGCGGGTACCCGGATCGCCGCGGTGTTCCCGGACGGTCCGCAACGCTACTTCGACACCGTCTACAACGACGAGTACTGCGCCACGCACGACCTGCTCGGCCGCCCGCCCGCGGCGGGGCCACAGGATCTGGCGCATCCGGCCGAGCGCGAGGTGGACGCCTGGACCCGGTGCGCCACGGTGATCGACCCGGTGGCGGTGGCCGCGTGATGACGCGTTTCCGGTCCTTCCCGCTGTCGGTCCAGCTGCTGCTGATCAACCAGCTGACCATCAACATCGGCTTCTACATGCTGATGCCGTACCTGGCCGCGCATCTGTCCGGCGGGCTCGGGCTCGCCGCGTGGGCGGTCGGCATCGTGCTGGGCGTGCGGAACTTCTCCCAGCAGGGGATGTTCCTGGTCGGTGGCGCGCTGGCCGATCGGTTCGGCTACAAACCGCTGATCGTGGCCGGCTGTGTGCTGCGCACCGTCGGCTTCGCGCTGCTGGGCGTGGTGGACACGCTGCCCGCGCTGCTGATCGCCTCGGCCGCGACCGGCCTGGCGGGTGCGTTGTTCAACCCGGCCGTGCGGGCCTACCTGGCCCAGGACTCGGGAGAGCGCCGGATCGAGGCGTTCGCGCTGTTCAACGTGTTCTACCAGGCGGGCATTCTGCTGGGGCCACTCGTCGGCCTGGCGTTGACCGGCATCTCCTTCCAGGTCACCGCCACGGTGGCGGCCCTGGTGTTCGCCGGGCTGACGGTGCTGCAACTGACCGCGCTGCCGCAGCGGGTGGCGCCCGCGCCGGCGGACGCGGTGTCCGGCTGGCGGCAGGCGCTGGCCAATCGCCGGTTCGTGTTGTTCGCGCTGGCGATGACCGGGTCGTACGTGCTCAATTTCCAGGTCTACCTGGCGTTGCCGCTGGAGGTGCGCAGGCTGCTCGGCTCCGGCTGGCAGGCGACCGCGGGCGTCGCGGCGTTGTTCGCGGTGTCGGCGTTGATCACCATCGCCGGTCAGCTGCGGATCACCGCGTGGTGCAAGGCCCGGTGGAGCGAGCAACGTTGCCTGGTGACCGGCCTGGCGTTGCTGGCGACGGCGTTCCTGCCGCCACTGGTCGCGCCGGGACTGGTGTCGATGGTGCTGGCGGCGTCGCTGCTCGGGCTCGGCACGCTGATCACGGTGCCGTTCGAGATGGACACCATCGTCCGGCTGTCCGGCGGGCAGCGGGTCGCCACCCATTACGGGCTGTACCAGACGATCTGCGGCATCGGGATCATGCTGGGCAACCTGGGTACCGGCGCGGCCCTGGACGCCGCCCGGAACATCGGCGTGCCCTGGCTCCCCTGGGCGGCCCTGGCCATCGTCGGCGCCCTCTGCGCGGTGGCCGTCCACCGCCTGGACCTGCGCACCCCCGACCGTTCGCTGGTCACCGCCTGACCCGAAGTTGGCGATGTTCGGGCAGCTGTATCGCCCGAACATCGCC
>QZFT01000028.1 GCA_003600225.1 Pseudonocardiaceae bacterium YIM PH 21723 | reverse complement strand
GACGACCGCCAGACCCAACCCCAACCCCCACCCCAACCTCAGCCGAGCACCCGACGCCCCGCCCCCGCCACCAACAGCGCCACCACGAGCTGAATCCCCAGCACCACGGCGAACGCCCCAGCGTGTCCCAGGCCGACGAAGGCCAGGTACACCGAGCCGATCCCGGCCACGCCGATGGCCATCGAACCCTGCTGGGTGGTGATCAGCACCCCGCCGCCGACTCCGGCGTACGCGGTCGGCACCGCGCCGAGGATGGCGATCTGCGAGGAACCGATGACCAGGGCCTGACCCAGGCCGATCAGCACCAGGCACGGCAGCACCGTCCACACCGGTGTCCCGGCGAGCACGGCCGCCAGCAGCGCCGCCACTCCCACCGCCTGGACGAGCGCTCCGGCGCCGAGTACCCCGTTGCCGAGCCTGCGGCGCAGGGCGGGCAGGGCGAAGGAGCCCGCCAGGAAGGTCAGCGGCATCGGCGCGACCAGGAGCCCGGCCTGCAGCGGGTCCAGGCCGAAGCCGTGTTGCAGGGTCAGCGGCAGCGCGAACAGGTATCCGGCCCACGCGGCCAGGAACGGTGCCACCAGCAGCAGGCCACCGCGCACCGTGGGTTCGGTGAGCACGGTGGGCGGCAGCAGCGGCGTGGCGGCCCGTTTCTCCGTGCGCCACAACAGGATCACCAGGATCGGCACCGCGATCAGCAGGGCGATCGTCCACCAGGGCCAGCCGGCGACCGGCCCCCGGTTCAACGCCAGCAGCAGGGCGGTGATCCCCAGGGTGAGCAGCGCGGTGCCGGGCAGGTCGATGCCCGCCGGATTGGTGGACCGGGTGTCCGGGATCAGCACGGGCACCAGAGCCAGTGCCAGGAGCCCCAGGGGCAGGTTCACCAGGAAGATCAGTCGCCAGGAGGTGCCCCACAGGTCGGCGTGCACCAGCAGGCCGCCCAGCACCAGGCCGAGCACGGCAGCCAGGCCGGCCACGGCGGTGTACAGGCTCATCGCCCGGGGCCTGCGGTCCTCCGGAGTGGCCGCCGAGATGGTGCCCAGTACCTGGGGCGGGATGAGCGCCGCCGTGGCGCCCTGCAGCACGCGCGCGGCCACCAGCCAGGGGCCGGAGACGGCGAACGCGCACAGCGCGGAGGCCACGGTGAAGCCGGCCAGGCCGAGGAGCAGCACCCGCCGCCGGCCGTAGGTGTCGCCGAGCCGGCCGCCGAGCACCAGGAACGCGGTGAAGGCCAGCACGTATCCGGCGACCACCAGTTCCAGGTCGCCGCCGTCGGTTCGCAGGTCGTCGGCGATGGTGGGCAGGGCGACGTTGACGATGAACGAGTCCATCATCGGCAGCAGGGTGGCCAGCAACAGCACGGTCAGGCCCGCGCCGGTGAGCGTGCGTGTCATGCGGTGCGGAACCCCCGGTAGCCGTCGCGGGCGATGTCGTCACAGGTGCGGCGGTAGGCGTCGAGGCCACCGGAGTAGGGCACGAACACCCGTGGCTTCCCGGGAATGTTGGCACCCAGGTAGTAGGAGTCGGTGTTCGGGTAGAGGGTGCGCCCGGCCAGTTCGGCGACCTGGGCGGTCCAGGCTTCCTGGGCCTCCGCCTGGGCCTCGAACTCGGTGAGCCCGCCGTCGCGCGCGTGGCTCAGCGCGTCGAGGACCCAGTCCACGTGGTGCTCGATGGCGCGCATCATGTTGGACAGCACCAGGGTGCTGCCCGGGCCGGTGAGGGTGAACAGGTTGGGGAAGCCGGCGATGGCCAGCCCCAGGTAACTGCGTGGCCCGGCCCGCCAGTCGTCGGCCAGCGATCGGCCGTCGCGGCCGGTGATGCCCAGCCGCAGCAGCGGCCCGGTGAACGCGTCGAACCCGGTGGCCAGGACCAGGGTGTCCAGGGGATGCTCGCCGGTCCGGGTGCGGACGCCGGTCGCGGTGATCTCCTGGATGGGGTCGGCGCGCAGGTCGACGAGGCGCACGTGCGGTTCGTTGAACGTCTCGTAGTAGCCGTTGTGCACGCACAGCCGCTTGGTGCCGATCGGATAGCCGGTGGGGGACAGCGCCCGCGCGGTCTCCGGGTCGTGCACGGTGCGGCGGATCTGCTCGCGGAAGTAGTCGGACAGCAGCGCGTTGGCGGCCAGGTCGCGGCGGGTGTCGGTGAAGGTGGCGACGATGTGCGTGCCGCCGCGTGCCCAGCGCTCGTCCAGTGCGGCGGCGCGCTCCGCGGGCGGGGTGTCCAGGATGGCGCGTCCGGTGCCGGTGACCGGCAGGCCGAACGGGGTGGTCCGGCCGTGCTCGACGCGTTGGGCGAACCCGTCGACGGCGGCGTCCCGCTCGGCCTGGGTGAGTGGCCGGTTTCCGGCGGGGACGCTGAAGTTCGCGGTCCGCTGGAACACGGTCAGCGTGTCGGCCCGTGCGGCCAGTTCGGGGATGACCTGGATGCCGGAGGAACCGGTGCCGAGCACGCCGACCCGGCCGGACAGGTCCACCTCGCCGTGCGGCCAGCGGGCGGTGTGCAGCACCTGGCCGCCGAACCGGTCCAGCCCGGGGAGGTCCGGGGTGTTCGCGGCGGACATGCAGCCGACGGCGGTGACCAGGAACCGGGCGGTGATCGTCTCGCCGTCGGCGGTGGTCAGCCGCCAGTGGCCGTCGTCGAAGGCGGCCGCGGTGATGGTGGTGCCGAAGGTGATGTGCGGGTGGAGGTCCCGGCTCGCGGCGAAGTGTTCGGCGTACCGCAGGATCTCCGGCTGGCCGGCGAACCGTTCGGTCCACGGCCACTCGCGGTAGAGGTCCTTGTCGTGCAGGTAGCAGTAGTCGAGGCTCTCCACGTCGCAGCGGGCGCCCGGGTACCGGTTCCAGTACCAGGTGCCGCCGACCCCGTCCGCCGCCTCGTAGGCGTGGCAGGCGAATCCCTGCTCCCGGAGCCGGTCCAACGCGTACAGGCCGGCGAACCCGGCTCCCACCACGACGACATCGAGCATGCCGCCAGCTTTACACAGAACTCACACGAGGAGCGGAGCACTTTCCATGGAAACTGCTCCGAAGAGCGGAGCACTTTCTGCAGAAAGTGTTCAGGGGGTCGCGCGGCGGGGGCGGGGGACCCAGCGGGCTACCGGCTTCTCCACGACGAGAAGGGCGTAGCCGAGGACGCCGCGGGTGATCGCCTGCTGGGCCGCTGCGATGTGTCCGGTCAGGTCGGTGAGCCGGTGCACGGCGGCGAGGGGATCGGTGCTGGCCATCCGCCGCAGCCGGAGCCGGGTGTCCAGCTCGGTCAGCAGCCGGGTGAGCAGCTCGTCGTGCCGTTCGATCACCCTGGCCTGCAACCCGGCCCGGGCCAGGAGATCGGCGTAGGCCTCCAGCGGCTGCGCCCCGGCGATGCCCGGCATGATCTCGGCCAGGGGCTCCAGCTCGGCGGGCAGCCCACCGGAGTCGACGGTGATGTCCAGCATGGCGATCCGGCCGCCGGGCCGCAGCACCTTGGCCAGCTCGCCGACCGCGAAGGCCCGGTCGGCCGCGCCGGACAGGCCGCGCTCGCAGAGGATCGCGTCGACCGTGCCGGGCAGCAGCGGGATCCGGCCCGTGTCGGCGACGGTGAAGTTCACCTGGTCGCCGAGGCCGGCGTGTTCGGCGGTGACCGACGCCTGGTCGGCACCCGGCTGGGAGCCGCAGAGGCCGGTGACCTGCACCCGGAACTCGCCCGCCAGTTGCCGGGCGGCGAGCCCGGAACCGGCGACGCAGTCCAGCAGGTGATGCCCGGCCGCCAGCTCCAGCGCGGACCCCAGGCGGCGCAGCAGTTCCTCGCCACCGGGGTGGTAGGACTCGCCGAGCACGACACGCACCACATCGATCTTCTCCGCGGCCTTGGTCAGCACGACGACTCCTCCCGGCACAGGTGGCATTCGTCAAATCATGGCGAACATCCGGTGGAGCAGCCGTGAGGAGCACCCGGGTGGGTTAACGGACCATCGTCGTGCGGAGCTTGCGCAGTGTCTTGGCCAGCAACCGGGACACGTGCATCTGCGACAGCCCGACGCGCTCGGCGATCTGGGTCTGCGTCATGTTCGCGAAGAACCGCAGCAGCAGGATGGTCCGCTCGCGCTGGGGGAGGTCACGCAGCACCGGCTCCAGGACCTCGCGCAGCTCGACGCCGTCCAGCTCGGAGTCCTCCTCGCCGAGCGAGTCGCCCAGGGACATGCCGCTGTCCTGGTCCTGCAGCATGCCGTCCAGGGACGCGGTGCTGTAGGCGTTGCCCGCTTCGAGGCCTTCGAAGACCTCCTCCTTGCTGAGCTTGAGGTCTTCGGCGATCTCACTGGGTGTCGGCGCGCGCCCCAGCGACTGGGACAGCCGGCTGTTCGCGCCGCTGATCGCCAGGTGCAGCTCCTTGAGCCTGCGCGGCACCCGCATGGACCAGCTGCTGTCCCGGAAGTACCGGCGCACCTCACCCATGATCGTCGGCACGGCGAAGGACAGGAAGTCGGTGCCGCGTTCGGCGTCGAACCGGTCCACCGCGTTGATCAGGCCGACGGTGGCCACCTGCACCAGGTCGTCCTGGGGTTCGCCACGATTGCTGAAGCGCTGGGCGATGTGCTTGGCCACCGGCAGGTATCCGGTGACGAGCTCATCGCGCAGTTCGGTACGGCGCGGATTCTCCTCCGGCAGGTCACGCAGCTCGGCGAATAGCGGGGCGAGCTGCGCGTACGCATCATCGGACGGACTGCTGTCCGCCGAGGTGCCTGTCGCGGGCACACTCACCCGATCACCCCGCCCTTGGCCTTGGTCAGCGTGATCCGCACCAGGTGCCCCCCATTGGGTGCGGAGCTGACGTCGCAGGTGGCCTTGTCGGTCAGCGTGGCCAGGACCCGCCAGCCCAGGCCGGAGGCGGACGAGCCCAGGCCGGAGGCGGACGGCTGTCCGTCGGTCTCGGAGCGGACCTGGGCGGAGATGGTGATCGCCGAGTTGCGGACGGCGAAGGTGCAGATCAGCGGTTCCCCGTCGGTGGCCCGGCCGACGAGCATGGCGCAGGCCTCGTCGACGGCGAGCCGGAGGTCATCGATGGCGTCGAGGTCGAAGTCCTCGCGCATCGCCAGGTCTCCGGCGACGGTGCGAGCGACGTGCAGCTGGGTGGCGGTGGCCGGGATGCGCAGCTCGATCTGCGGAGCCGGCCCGTCGCCGTCGGGAGAGTCAGCGGGCTGCTGCTCGGTACTCGATGTTGTCACGTGTCCTACCTCGTTCACCGGTGTCGGAGTTCGACCCGAAAACTAGCCTGTGCCGACCCGGGTTCGGTGTCGGACACCCTGTCGGGCGATGGCCGGAATCGGGATACCCGGGGTCAAGATCGCTAAACATCGCGCGCGAAGCGGGATTTCGGTGAGGTTAGTGAGCGGGGTATTCCGCCGTATTAGTGATGGAAAGCGATTGTCGTCACCGGGTTGCGCGGTCCAGTCGGGGGATTTGTTGGCTGTATGTCGGGAAAAGGCCCTAATGTGAACAACCGGCCCGTGGCACCTACGTCCGGCGGACGTATTCGTAGTGCACCCTCGGTTCGCACCAACGCCCTGGCCTTCCTGCCTCGCCGCAGCTAGTACCCCATGGAGGTTCGCCGTGCCGGCTGTCCTGTCCGCGCCCGCAATCAGCCGATCACGAGTCGTTCTGGATCGACGATTGCCACTCGACCAATTGTCCACCGTGCTCGTCGTGATGGGCGGTGAATTCGCTGATCTTCTGGAACTCGCACCCGCATTGAGTGCGCTGCACGGCGCTATGCCGCCGGACGGGAAAATCGATCTTTTGGGATCCCCGGGTGGTTCCCTGGCCAAGGGCCTGCTGTGGCAGGTGCGCGGCATGCTGGTGCTGCAGCCCTCCTGGCGCAGTGGATCGTCCACAAAGGATTCCCGCCGGGCCGCGTGGCGGGAGCACGCGCTGATCAACACGATCGCCGAGCGGGACTACGACGCCATGATCGTGTTCACCGGTCCCGGGCAGTCGCCGTGGCCCGCCGCGCACGTGGGCCTGCTGGCCGGCATCCCGATCCGGGTGGTCCGCTCCACGGAACAGGGCGGGGGAGTGGCCACCCACCAGGTGCCGCTGTCGCTGGGCGACGAGCCCGTCTCGATCCAGCACCTGCGGCTGCTGGCCGCGCTCGGCGTGCCCGCCGGGCCCCGGCTGCCGGCGATCCGGATTCCCGACCAGGCCAGGATGGTGGTGCAGGCCCTCCTCGCGGACCTGGACGAGCAGCTGTCCGTGGTCGCGGTGCCCGCCGATCACGGACCGGACCGGCCGGAGCAGCTCCTGGACCGGGTCCGCGGTCCGATGGTGCTGGTGCCCGCCATGGCGGGTTCCGGTGACGACTCGGCCTGGCGGGAACTGCGGCAGCACGCGCTGAGCCGGGGAGTGCCGGTGCTGCCCGCGCTGGGCGTGGCCGAGCTGGCGGCGCTGTTCGCCCTGGCCGGGGCGGTCTACGCCGCCGACCGCACCAGCGCCGCCCTCGCCACGGCCGTCGGTACCCGCGCGGTCCTCGTCTAGGAGACCTGTGGGATGACCCGCTCGCCGACGATCTCCAGGGTGCGGCGGTCCCACAGGTCGTTCAGCGGGCCGAAGGTCTGCTCGATGCCCTGCTCCGCCAGGTCGCCCAGGTCGTCGATGACCTTGTTCGCCAGTTCGCCGCCGGGGCCGACGTCCATGATGTAGACGGCGGTCTTGCGGATGGCGTCGTAGTCGGTGCCGAGGCGCTCGCAGTGCTCGCGCAGCACGGCGAGCTTCTGCGGGATGTGCGGCCCGGGCTGCAGATTGCAGGCCTGGGCGTACTCGGCGACCATCCGCAGTGTCTTGCGCTCGCCTTCCCCGCCGATCAGGATCGGCGGGGTGCGCAGCGGCTGCGGCATGTTGAGCGTGCGCTCCAGGTGATAGTGCTCGCCGTGGAACGGTTCCTCGGAGTCGCTCCACATCTGCCGGCAGATCCGCAGCGCCTCCTCCAGCCGCTCGAACCGTTCGGACATGGCGGGGAACGGCAGGCCTAGGCCTTTGGCCTCCTCTTCGAACCAGGCGGCGCCGATGCCGAGCCAGGCGCGGCCGCCGGACAGCACGTCCAGGGTGCTGATGATCTTCGCGAGGAGACCGGGTTCGCGGTAGACGGTGCCGGTGACCACGGTCAGCAGTTCGGCGCGCTCGGTGTGCGCGGCCAGGAACCCGAGGGTGGTGTACGCCTCCAGCATCGGGTCCTCGGCCGGGCCGATGTCGCCGATCTGGAACACATGGTCCATCACGCTGATCGTGGCGAAGCCCGCCTGGTCGGCGGTGCGGGCCACCGCCGCCAGGTCGCGGCCGAGGGTGTCCGCGGGGGTCACGAAACCGGGGATGTGCAGGCCGATGCGCATGCTCCGATCATGCCCCCACCGCGGACGTATCGCCTACTCAGAATGCTTCGATCTGCGGGATGACCCGCTCCGCGTACAGCTCGATGGTGCTCGGATCCCAGACCCGCGCCAGGTCGCCGAGGGACCACTGGATGCCTGCCTCGGCCAACGCGCCCAGCTCGTCGACGACCTTGTCGGCGTCCTCGCCGCGCTCGCCGATGTCCAGGTTCCGGGTCACCGTCTTGCGGATCGCGTCGTAGTCGGTGCCCAGCCGGTCGCAGTGCTCCCGCAGCACGGTCAGCTTGTGGGTGATCTCCGGCGGCTGGACGCCCGGGAAGTTGCAGGACTGGGCGTACTGGGCCACCAGCCGCAGCGTCTTCTGCTCCCCGGTGCCGCCGATCATGATGGGCGGGGTGCGCAGTGGCTGCGGCACGTTCAGCGTGCGGTCCAGGTGATAGTGCTCGCCGTGGAACGGTTCCTCGGAGTCGCTCCACATCTGCCCGCAGATCCGCAGGGTCTCCTCCAGGCGTTCGAAGCGCTCCTTCAGCCCGGGGAACGGCAGGCCGAGGGCCTGGGTCTCCTCTTCGAACCAGGCGGCGCCGATACCGAGCCAGGCGCGGCCGCCGGACAGCACGTCCAGGGTGCTGATGATCTTGGCGAGCAGGCCGGGCTCGCGGTACACGGTCGCGGTGACCGTGGTGTGCAGCTCCACCGTCTCGGTGTGCGCGGCCAGGAACCCCAGCGTGGTGTACGCCTCCAGCATGGGGTCGGTGATCGGCCCGTGTACGCCGATCTGCAGCAGGTGGTCCATCACGCTGACGCTGCCGAAGCCGGCCTGTTCACCCGCCCGGACCACCCGGGCCAGGTCCTTGCCCAGCGTGGCCGGGCCGCCGTCGTTGCGAAATCTGGAGATCTTCAGTCCGAGTCGCATGACCTCGATCCTGCTCCCGACGGGGCCCGGCCGCGACCTCTTATTTACAGGTCTCGCCGGTCACCTGGACGCCGAAGGTGGTGATCTTGCTGCCGTCGGCGCGGCCGTCGGCGTCGAACGTGTAGGTGTACTCGTCCTTGCCGGGCACCTTGGTGAAGTAGCCGTCCGGGCCGACCTGGGTGCTCGGGTACTTGGCCCGCAGCTCGCTGACGGTGGAACCCGCGCCGATGCCCTCGGGGGTCTTCACGTCACCGGTCTTGAACTGGACCTTCACCAGGCCCTTGTCGGTGCTGAACAGGGCCTGCGCGTCCTTGTCCTTCACCGGGTAGCTCTGGCAGGTGCCGGCGGCGGTCGCGGTGTCGCCCAGCTCGCCGGTCTGCTTCGCGGTGTCCAGGTTGTCCTTGAGCTTCAGCTTGTCCCACCCGTTGGGGCCGATCACACTCGCGGACGCGGATCCGGTGTTGTCCTTGGCGTCGTCCTTCTTGTCGCCGCCACAGGCGGTGAGGGTCAGTACGGCGGCCGTGATGATCAGTCCGGCCTTGATCATGTTCCGATGCATGGGGCCATTCACGCTCAGGTCGAGCGGTTTCGCATCTCGATCATGGTCTCGAAGTTGGCGATGTTCGGGCTTGCGTCTCCCCCGAACATCGCCAACTTCGGAGCCTTGCCTACAGAGCGACCGGCTTGCGGGTGACCGTCTCCCGGCACACGAAGTCGATCTTCGCCGTGGCGATGTCGAAGTACATCCCCTGCAACGTCAGCCGGCCCGCCTCGACCGCCCGGGACACGCTCGGGAAGGTCATCAGGTTCTCCAGCTGCTGCGCGACGTTCGTCATGACCAGCCGCTCCAGGTCCTCATCGGACCCGCACTCGCGGAAGCGCTCCACCGTGGACGCCCCGTTGGTCAGCCAGGAACCCAGCGCGGAGTCCGTGGGCATCCCGGCCAGCAGCGCCTTCATCGCGCCGCAGTCGGAGTGACCGCAGACGACCACCGTCGACACCCCGAGCACATCCACCGCGTACTCGATCGCCGCGCCCACCGAGTTGTCCACACCGGACCCGTGCCGGGGCACCAGGTTGCCGATGTTGCGCACGGTGAACAGGTCGCCGGGACCACTGGAGGTGATCATGTTCGGCACCACGCGGGAGTCCGCGCAGGTGATGAACAGCTGGGTGGGCTGCTGCCCGTGCTCGGCCAGCTGCGCCAGGAACGGCCGCACCAGATCCGCCGAGTGCCGCTCGAACTCCGCCATGCCCACGGCCATCTGACTGGAACCCGCCCGCTGCGCCGGGACGACCGTCTCCTGCCAGTGCTCCCACGGGGCGAACCAGCGCGGCGGCACCTTGCCCGCCGTCTCCTTCTTCGCGGCGGGCTTGCCGCGCGTGGCCCAGTGGTACCAGCTGTGGTGCACCTCCTGGACCCGCACCTGCGCGCCGCTCTTCTCCTGGCTCTGCTGCCAGTCGTGGATCGCGGCGAACGCGGCGTGGTCCATGAAGTCCACGTGCAGCTCGATCAGCACATCCTTGCCCGCGGGCACCTGGGAAAGCTCCCTGGACAGCTTGCTGACGCCCAGGAAGATCAGCGATCCGTGCACGGTGATCTTCCAGTCGGAGGACCGCTCCTCCACGTCCAGGTGGAAGTGGGTCATCCGCCAGAGCGCCCGGATGACGGCCATCGCGATACCCAGCAGCACACCGGTCAGCAGGTCGACGAACACCACGCCGCCCACGGTCACCAGGTACACCGGCAGCTCGTGGTGCTTGCGCAGCTCCCGGATGTGGTCCCAGCTGACCAGCTTCAGGCCGATGACCACCAGCACACCGGCCAGCGCGGCCATCGGGATCTTGTTCAGCAATCCGACCAGGGTGAGCGAGAACAGACCCACCCACACACCGTGCAGCATCGCGGAGAACCGGCTCTTCGCGCCCGCCGCCACGTTGGTCGAGCCGCGCACGATCACCCCGGTCACCGGCAGCCCACCCAGCGCGCCGGAGACGAGGTTCGCCGCGCCCTGCGCGGTCAGTTCCTTGTTCAGGTCGGCCCGGGGGCCGTCCTGCAGTTTGTCGATCGCCACCGCGGACAGCAGTGACTCGACGCTGGCCACCACGGCCACGGTGAGGACCGCGATCGCGATGGCGCCCCAGGCGCCGCTCGGCATGGCCGGAAAGGTCCACGCTTCGAGGGGATTGCTCGGCAGCGCGACCCGCGGCAGCGCCATCGGCAGCGCGACGATCGTCGCGAGCAGAACGGCGACCAGCGGCGCGGGAACCTTGGCCAGCGAGGCCAGGGCGGGAAGGCGCTTCCATTGCGGCCACAACAACAGGACCGCGATCGTCAGGGCGCCCACCAGCAGCGCCATGCTGTGATGCCCGATGATCTGTCCGGGCAGGGCCTGCAGATTCGCCAGTACCGACGACTGCGGCTTGCCGCCCAGGACGACGTGCACCTGGCCGATGGCGATCACGATGCCGATGCCGGCCAGCATGCCGTGGACCACGGCGGGGGAGAGGGTCAGCGCGGCCCGGCCGATCTTCAGCAGGCCGAACAGGATCTGCACAACGCCGGCTGCGAGGACGATGCCGGCGGTGGCGGAGAATCCGAACTTGGCGACCAGATCCGCGACCACCACGGTCAGTCCGGCGGCCGGACCGGTGACGGTCAGCGGGGCTCCGGAGAGCGCTCCACCGACGATGCCACCCACCACAGCGGCGATCAGTCCGGACAGTAGCGGTGCCCCAGAGGCGACGGCGATGCCCAGCGAGAGCGGGATCGCGATCAGGAAGACGACGAGAGACGCGGGGAGATCGCCCCGCAGCAGGTTCTGCATCCGTGACGCCACTGGCGGCCCGTGCTCGTGCGGCGGCGGGCCGTCGCTGGGCGCCCCGTGTGTGCCCAGTGCGCCGTTAGATGGATTCATTCCGACTCCAATGTTCACAGTTGCTAGGCCACTTGGTGTAGCCGCGATCACAATTGTGGGGGCAAAAGGGGTCCGTGATCAACCAAAATTTACACGGACATCACATCGATAATCGCTTTCAGTTAGCTGGACCGACTGGAGTAATTGCTGGTGGGAGAGGCTTTTCCCGTTGACTCCAGTGGTATGGACCACTTAGCGTCTTGGCACTTCCCTGTTTCACCCCTGCAACTTCCCAGCCGCTATGAGACCTCCGCGTGACCCTTCCGTGTCCCTGCACGGGTCGTTGCGGGGGCCTCCAGCGCGCGCATGAGGAGGGAATTCGATCATGTGGAAACCTCTCGCCGCGATCGCCGCGGCGGCCGCCCTGGTGGGTGGGGTCACCGTGCTGTCGGTGACGAACTCCGCCTCCGCGGCCGATGACCAGAAGTGCCGCCCGGATGGTCTCGCGTACACCGCGAGCGTGTCCGCGCCGTACTGCCAGAACTACGACGAGAACGGCCGGGAGAAGCTGGCCAACGGCAACTCCCGCCGGATCATCGGGTACTTCACCAACTGGCGCACCGGCGCCAACGGCACGCCGAAGTACCTGGTCAACGACATCCCGTGGGACAAGGTCACCCACATCAACTACGCCTTCGCGGGCATCAAGAACAACAAGGTCAGCGTCGGAGCCGAGTCCACCGACATCGACTTCCCGGGCGTCCCGGGAGCCGAGCTGGACCCGTCGCTGCCGTACAAGGGCCACTTCAACCTGCTGACCAAGTACAAGAAGCAGCACCCGGCCGTGAAGACGCTGATCTCCATCGGCGGCTGGGCGGACACCAAGGGCTTCTACGAGCTCACCACCAACGCCGACAACAGCGTCAACCAGGCGGGCATCAACACCTTCGCCGACTCCACGGTGGAGTTCCTGCGCAAGTACGGGTTCAACGGCGCCGACATCGACTACGAGTACGCGAGCTCGATGAAGAACGCCGGCAACCCGGACGACTTCGCCATCTCCAACGCGCGCCGGGCCGGCCTGGTCAAGAGCTACGGCGCGCTGATGAAGACGCTGCGCGAGAAGCTGGACGCCGCCAGCGCCCAGGACGGTAAGTACTACGAGCTGACCGCCGCGGTCACCGCCTCCGGCTGGATCCTGCGTGGCGCGGAGACCTACCCGGTCACCCAGTACCTGGACTTCGCGAACCTGATGACCTACGACTACCAGGGCGCCTGGAACCAGTTCGTCGCGCCGAACTCCGCGTTGTACGACGACGGCAAGAACAACGAGCTGGTCAACTGGAACTACTACACCACCGCGCAGTACGGCGGCCTCGGTTACCAGAACAGCGACTGGGCCTACCACTACTTCCGCGGCGCGATGCAGGCCGGCCGGATCAACATCGGCACCCCGTTCTACACCCGGGGCTGGAAGGACGTGCAGGGCGGAACCGACGGCCTCTACGGCAAGGCACCGCTGCCCGATCAGACCCAGTGCCCGGCGGGAACCGGTGCCTCGGTCGGCTCCACGGTGCCCTGTGGCAACGGTGCGTCCGGCATCGACAACCTGTGGCACGACTACAACTCCGTCGGCGCCGAGCTGCCGTCCGGCTCCAACCCGATGTGGCACGCCAAGAACCTGGAGAAGGGCATCACCGGTGACTACCTGGCCTCTTATGGGGTCACCGAGCCGCTGAAGGGTTCCTACGTCCGTAAGCAGGACGACACCCTGGTCACCTCGTGGTTGTGGAACGCCGACAAGAAGGTGTTCCTGTCCACCGAGGACGAGCAGACGATCGCCAAGAAGGCCAAGTACGTGGTCGACAAGGGCA
The DNA here is from genome assembly GCA_003600225.1 of Pseudonocardiaceae bacterium YIM PH 21723. GTDB lineage: Bacteria > Actinomycetota > Actinomycetes > Mycobacteriales > Pseudonocardiaceae > QZFT01. The sequence goes on along the minus strand of QZFT01000028.1, from coordinate 91,781 downwards.
TCGGCGGCATCATGTTCTGGGAGCTGGCCGGTGACTACAAGCTGGACCAGGCCAAGAACCAGTACGTGCCCGGCGACACGATGGTGTCCACCATCTTCGACACCTTCAAGGGCGCCTCGCCGTACGGGAACCTGAAGGCCAAGACGGCCCAGCCGACCGAGACGCTGAACGTGGCGACCGAGTTCACCGGCTTCAAGCTCGGCGACGAGAACTACCCGATCAACCCGAAGCTGAAGATCACCAACAACTCCGACCAGGACCTCCCCGGCGGCACCGAGTTCCAGTTCGACTACGGCGCACAGAGTCCCGCGTCGATGACCGACCAGAGCGGATTCGGCACCAAGGTGATCAACTCCGAGCACTCGGGGCCGGGCAACGTCGGAGGCATCAAGGGCGACTTCAACCGCGTCTCCGTGTCCCTGCCCGGCTGGCAGACCCTGGCCAAGGGGCAGAGCGTGGAGATCACGCTGAACTACTACCTGCCGATCGCCACGCCGATCAACTGGACGGTCAAGCTGGGCGGCAAGCTGTACGCGCTGGCCCAGGACTATCCGCGCGGCACCACCGCGTCGGTGCCGACCACCTCGGTCCCGACGACCAACTCGTCGGCGCCGCAGGCCTGCACCGGGACCGCGGGCTGGTCCGCGGACGCCGTGTACACCGGCGGACAGGTCGTCTCGTACGCCGGTCACACCTGGAAGGCGAAGTGGTGGACCAAGGGCGAGCAGCCGGACAAGTCCGGCGTCTGGGCCGACCAGGGCGCCTGCTCATAACGGATTGAGAACGGGGAGGCCAGGGTCAGACGAAGGATTCGCCTGACCCTGGCTTTTGCCCGTTTGCCTGGGCGGGGCCGCCTCTGTGCCGGCGGGGGCGGCCCTCGCGTGTGCCCTGGGTGACAGTCGGGCTAGGATTACTCACCTGAACGGTCGACACTATGCTGCGCGGTGGGTGTAACCCGTGGTCAAGGTTTGCGGTTTACCACCCGATCGTCGGATAGCGAGCTGGAAGGGTGGTGGAGATGGCCAAGCGGCACTTTGCCTCGGATGATGACAAATCCGGGACCGGCGCCGGTGTGCCCTCACCGCAGCTCAGCGTCGAGGACCTGATCAATCGGGTCACCGAACCGGCTCTGCGCAGACATCTGATTCCCGTTCCCGAGGACGATGTCGCCCAGGACAACGTTGCCAAGGACGCCGAGCCCGTCCCCGCCGCGGAGCCGGAGAGCCGGATCGCCGCCGCGCTGGACGGCCCCGCCCCGGAACCTGTCGAGCCCGTCCCGGTGACGCCCGAGCCGGTCGTGCCCGCCGAGGCCGCCGCCGCGTTGTTCGAGGCCATCGCGCCCGTCGAGGTGCCGATCCCGGCCGAAGCGGTCATGCCCGCGCCGGTGGAGGTTCCCGCCGAGGCGACAGTGCCCGCCGCGCCGCAGATCCCCGTCGAGGACGGCCCGGCGGCCCAGCTCGCCGCCGACCAGCCGGAGGCCGACACCGACGAAGCCCCGAAGGCGGGAAGCCCCGAGGTTCCCCTGGCAGCGACGGTGGTCAACCCATACGGCCAGACCCGGCACCTGCTGGGCGTGCCCGCCTCGGTCGCCGCCGCCAGCGCGACCCTGATCGCGTCGCCGCCCGCCCCGGTCGCGCCGCCGCCACCGCGGGTGCCGCCCGCGGACGACCCGGACCCGCAGCTGTCGCCCGGCGAGGCGTACCTGCAGCCGACGGAGACGCTGTCCACCAAGGCCGCCGCGCTGCTGGACTTCCGGCACCGGCTGAACATCCAGCTGCGCCCGCTGCCGATCCTCGGCGTGGTGCTCGCCTTCATCCTGCTGCTCGCGATCATCATCGGCGGCGGCGGGGAGAAGAAGGACGACAGCATCCCGTCGCCGGTGGTGCCCCCGGTGAGCAGCGGTCATCCGACCAGCTCCCCGGCGCCGTCCAGCAGGCCGAGCACGACGACCACCACGGCCGTCGCGCCGCCGCCCGCGCAGAACCCGAACGTGCCGCGGCCGAACCCGCCCGCGCCGCCGCCGCCCCCGCAGGACCCGACGACGACCACGAAGAAGGACTGGACCCCGTTCTGCCCCTGGTGGAAGGACCCGTCCAAGTGCCTCAACCCCAACGGCTGACTTTCCATGGAATCTGCTCCCGCCGGAAGTGACTACCGCGGGACAGCAGATTCCATGGAAAGTGTTCCACTGAGCCAGTAACGAGAACGGCCCCGCGAACCGGAGTTCGCGGGGCCGTTTCGCTGTGCGGTGTCCTAGAGGTGGATGCCCAGGAGGTCCAGGCCGAGCAGGCCGGAACCTTCTTTCTTCTTCTCCTGGACGGGGGGCTTCTGCTGCTGGCTCGGCTGGCTCGTTGTCGGCTGCTGCGTCGTGGGCGAGGGTGACGGAGCGGGCGCCTGCGTCGTGCCGGCCGGGCTGGTCTGCAGCTGCGGAGTGGGGTCCTGCTTGGCCCGGGCGCTCGGTGTGGCCGAGTCGTTCAGGCTGTAGGTGATGGTGCGCGGCGCCGCTGCCTGCGGCGTGCTCTGCGCGACCGAGGTCACGGGGACGCCGCCTTCCGGCGCGGTCACCGAGGGGGAGGAGCCGGTGTCCAGGGACAGGCCGGAACCGCCGGAGTTCTGCGCAGCACCGGGTGCCTGGGCGCCGATGGCGGCCGCGTTCTGCCCGGAGAGGTCGTTGGTGGTGGTGATTCCACCGAACATCACCGCGCCGACACCTGCGGCGAGACCGGCGATGCTGAGCACGCCCAGCAACGGCATGCCCTTGTTGCTCTTGCGGGATTCGGAGTTGACCGCGTCGACCGGAGTGAGAGCGACCGGACGGATCGGAACCGTCTGCCGGTCGGCGACCCGCTGGCGGGGGGTCCGCACGGTGGGCGCACTCTGCAGGTGTCGTTCGGTCATCTCGGTGACCTGCTCGGCGAGCCGAGCATGGCGGGCAGTGCCCTCCAGATTAGGCCGGTCCATCCCGTTGCGAGCCAGGAGTTCGGCGACCTTGATCGGTCTATCCGCGTCGGCGCGACGCTGGCCGCGGGACACGTTCGTCATCACGCACCTTTCAGACTGTTGCGGTGATCCAGGAGAACCATCGCGGGTTGAGGCCGTTTTGTCACTCGGGAAGGTCAAATCGTTGCCCTGAGTTGCTCGTTGAGCAAGTGAGTCCTACTCCATTGGGTGGGCGACTAGGCCATCTTCATGAGGTCAGTCACACACGGATGCAGGCTCAAGACTGGCGGTAGTAATCCGTTAGGCTGAACAGGGCGCACAGAGTGACACCCTTCGGGCTCTAGTGAGTGACACTAGTAACCCAAATGGGTTGTTATGAACAACAAGTGTTTCAGGGGAGCGGAATGTCGAGCGAGCCAGCCGGACGCCCGGATGCCGGGCAGGGCCCGGAGCGGGATGACGTGCTGACGGTTGCCGATCTGCTGCGCAAGCAGGGTGCGCCCATTCCCACGGAACTTCGTGAATCAGCCCAGGCAGCACCAGGATTCGAGCCGTCCCAGGGGCCGCCGGACCGGGTCCGGTTCGCCGGTGAGGATCTCGGTGACCAGTCGCCGTCGCGGCACTCGGTGCCGCTGCGCCGTCCCGCCGGAGCCGAATCGGGCGCCGATGACCCGGCTACGGCGAGTGCGCAAGGCTCGTCATCCGGAAGGCTGAAGGTCACCCGGGGAGACATCGCGACCGGCGGGGTCAGCTGGCAGGTGCCCCTGGACGACCTGGCCGAGGAGCCCAAGCAACTCAGCAAGGCCGCCGTGGCCCTGCGGGTCGCCGGGGTGGTCGGCGCGATGGCCGTCCTGTTCGGCATCGTGACCAGCGGCGGTGACGCCACGGGGAACACGGGGGCGCTGCCGGCCGAGGAGTCCACCGTGGTCGGCCCGCCGCTCAGCGAGGAGCCGGTGCCGACGTTCACCGACGAGCCACGCCCGTCGTCGTCCTCGGCGTCACCCACCTCGGTGGTGCCGGTGGCACCGCCGCCGGGGGACGACCCGAGCAAGGCCGCTCCGCCGCCACCCGCGCGGACGGCCCAGCCGCCGCGGCCGACCGCGCAGCAACCCACGCAGCGGCCCAAGCCGCCGCCCCGCACGACCGTGGTCGACTGCGATCAGTGGGACTGGTGGTGTAGGTAGGTAAACAACTGGTTACCTGAGTGGGGGTAATCAGGCTCCGCGACTAGGCGACGCAACGCCGCGACGTTATGGTCGTCTAACCCACTGTCAGTTAGGATTGCTCACCTATAAGGGTGAACATCACCATCGATACCCTGCACGCTATGTCGCGCTGCTGAGCAACTGCCCTGGAGGACGGTCGCGATGGCCAAGCGCTGGTTGGAACCGCCGTACGCGGGCGCCAGAGATCAGGTCTCGGTCTCTGACGTCGTGCGTCGCGCCAAACAGCCCGAAGGTCGTCCCGCTGACCCACAAGTCGGTCGGGACGAGCCTCGCCGTGCCATGCCGCCGCGAAACCAGCCCGCCGAGGAGCCCCCGGGCCGGCGCCGCCGCCCCGCCGACATGCGTGATGTGGAGTCCGCCGGCCGCGGCTGGCTGAAGATGACCCCGCAGGAGGAGCCGCCACCGCCCGCGCCCCGCCGGGGCCGTCGCGCGTTGCCGGAGGAGGCCGAGCGGGGTGGCCGCTGGCGCCGTCGCCCGGAGCCCGCCACCGAACCGGAGCCGCGCCGCCGGCGTCCCGAACCGGAACCCGAGCGCGCCCGCCTGCCGGAACCGGAACCGGACCGCACCACGAACCTGAACCGCCGGGGCCGCCGCGAGCGCCCCGAGCCCGCACCGGATCGCACGCCGTCCACCCGCTGGCCGCGTCCGGAACCGCCGGACGCCATGACCCGGCCCACCGAGGAACTCCTCGACCCCGCCCGGCAGTCGTGGCGGGTCGGCAGGCACGCCCAGCCGGGTCCGACCACCGCCGTGCCGCGCACCCCGCCCCGGGGCATGCCCGCGCAGCCGCCGGTGCCACCGCCGCCTGCCCCGATGCCCCCGCCCGCCCCGCCGACGCCGGCCAGGGGCATCGAGATGGGCGACACCGCCGTCCGGCTGGCCGCCGCGCAGGCCGCTGCCAAGGCCGCACGTATGCCTCCGGCGCCGCCCGAGCCCGAGACCGAACCGGACCTGGACGAGCCGCCGTTGCCGGTGGAGATGCGTGGCCTGCTGCGCCGCGAACAGCAGCCGGAGCCGCCGACCGAACGCCGGGCGCCGCGGGCTCCCGAGCCGCCCGCCCCGCCGCGGCAACCGGCGGACGCCTACGACTACTTCCGGCCCGCGCAGGAGCGCGAGGAGATCGTCGAGGAGCGGTACTCCGAGGCGCCGACCCGGCGTGCGCGCCGTGAGGAGCAGCCGACCGCCTACGAGCCGTACTCCAAGCTGCGTCAGCAGGCCGAGGAGGTCACCCGGTACGCCGAGCGCCGCCGTGCGCCGGAACCGGAGCTGTACGAGACCGGCGCGCACCGCATCCCGGAACCGGCGTACGACGACTACCAGATGCCGCGCCGCGGCCAGTACACCGAGGAACGCCGCGAGGCCCGCGACTACGCGGACTACACCGAGTTCACCGGCCGCAAGCAGGACCGGCTCGTGGAGCGGGAACGCCGCGAGGAGCGGGACTACGCGGTCGACCGCGGCATGGAACGCGGCTGGAAGGAGAAGGACTCCTTCTGGGGCGAGGAGCCGGAGGAGCGGAGCCGCCGCTCGGTGTCCGACTCACTGGTCGACCTGGAGCCGGTGTCCGCCGGTCCCCGCAGCCGCAGCAAGCCCGGCTCCGGCCTCGGCGGCCGCACCAAGATCGTGGCCTACGCGGTGGGCATCGCCGCGGGCCTGACCCTGGTGTACGGCGTCGCCTCGATCGTCAAGGCGCAGAGCGCGGGCAACGAGACCCCGGACGACCCGGGCCGCACCGTGGTGAACCAGCCGCCGAAGAAGCAGACCCCCGGCAACCTGAACCGCGGCGCGACCGGTGGCAGCACCCCGTCGAACACCGGTCAGTCCAACCCGGCCCAGGACCCCGGCCAGGCGAACCTGCCGCAGGACTGCTCCGTGCAGGCCTGGTGGAACTGCACCAAGACCTGATCCGGGCTCGCTGTGACGCGGCGGTGGGGGCTTCTGGTTGTCGGCGAAGGATGGCTTGGGAGGGGGAGTCGGGTTTCGGGGGCGTCTTTCCTGCCTGCGTGTCTGGTGGGGGCACGCCGGTTTGGTGGGGATGGGCCGGTCTGGTGGGGGCACGCCGGTTTGGTGGGGATAGGCCGCTGCGCGGGGCTGGTGTGTGCTCAGTGTGAGCTGTGGTGATGCGTTGTGCCTGAATGTGGCTTTCACCAGGTTAGACCGGCTGAAGGCCACATTCAGCATGATCAATTAGGGCGACACGATGCCGTAATGGTGCGACACGCCGTGTTTCCTATGATATGGACGTCCTTTATGGACGGACACAGTGGACAGTGACCGAATACCGCACAAACCCCACCCCGCCAGCCCAAGCAGCCAGTCCGGCGTGCCCCCACCCAACACGCAGGCAGGAAAGACCCACCCCAAACCCGTCTCCCCCTCCAAAGCCTCCTTTCCCCAACAATCCAAGCCCAACCCCAGGCCCAACCCTGACCCCCGAGCCGGAACGCCCACCACGCTCAGTCCACGACCATCCAGTCGGATAACGCGACGCCGAGGCGGTCGCACTGGGCGACGAACTCGGCGGTCCAGTGCACCGAGTGCAGCACGATCGCCGTCAGCTGATCCGGGCTGGCCATGGTGAACGCGATCTCCAGATGCGTCTCCGCCGTCTGGTGATCGCCGTGCGTGTACGCCAGTAACGCCCGCGCCGCGGTGCGCAGTGGCGGTTCGGCGGCGTCGATCGGCACCTGGTCGCCCTGCTCGTCGTGGATCTGCACCTCGAGGCCGTTCGTGGTGCCGACGGCCTCCCCGAGCCCGATCGCCATCACCCCGGACTCGCGCAGCAGGGTGGACACCACCAGCCGCACGTCGGCCAGCCCACCGGGCTGGTCCTCGGCGTACCGGGCCATCAACCGGTAGACGGCCTCGTCGTCGCCGCGCTGGGCCGCTGCCACCGCCTGGGCGGCCGTGCTGCGTGCCCGCTGCTCCCGCTGCTGGTGATCGTCGGCCATAGCCTCATCTTGCAGGCTACCCGGGGGCATCTCCAGCCCGTGGCGGCACGTTTATCGAGTGTTCCGCCTCCCGAGTGCGGGAGTCCCGATGGCAATTCGAAAAATCCACTAGAGATGGGGGTCGTGCACGCTGCGGGCGTGCCAGTTCAGCGCCGCCTGGAGCTCCTTGGCCTCCTGCCGCGCCGCGCGCTTGCTGCGGTTCACGCCGATCTCGTACAGCTGAACGCCGCCGTGGTGCTGCTTCAGCTTCGGCGAGCCCCAGCCCTTCTGCAGGTTCTGGTTGCCGTGCAGCCACGCGACCAGGTGCCTGCCGGTGCCCTTGCCGCCGCTGGTGATCCCGATCCGGGCCACCTGGGTCCAGGGCACGATGCGGTTGCGTCCGGCCCGGCGCACGGTCAGGCCGCTGCTGTCGATGTACAGGCTGTGCTGGATACGCAGCAGCCGGGTTCCCTGCAGCACCGCCATCAGCACGAACATCGCGATCAGCAGGTAGCCGGCGATCGTGATTCCCTGGATGGCGTATGGGTGCTGGCTGAGCTCGTTGCGGACCGAGTCCACCATCACCGCCGTCACCCCGGCGGCCAGCAGGTAACCGAAGCCGCGGGTGAGCGGTTCGCCGTACCCGCTGGTGAACCTGGTTCCGGAGCCCGCGGGCTGCGGGGGAGGCATGATCGTCGGCCGGGCGGCGGGCGGCGCCAACGGAGGCGGTGGCATGACCGGAGCGGGCGGCCGCGCCACCGGCGGCTGGGCCTTCTCCTTGCGGCCGAACAGCTTCTTCAGGTTCAGCCCGAGCGGCAGCGGGGGAGCGACCACCGGCGCGCCGGTCGGGGCCGCGACGCTCATCGACATGTCGGACAGGTTGCTCAGCATCTTGGTGCGCGGCTTCTGCGCCGCCGCGACGCCCTTGACCACGGTCGGCGTCAGCGCGGTGGCGGCCGCCATGCCCGCGCCCACGGCGGGCAGCACCGAGGGCCGTGCCGTGGGATGCGGCGCCGGCTTGGGCGTGACCTTGGTGGGCGCGATCGACGGAGCGACCTGCGGCGGGCCCGCGTACGCGGTGGACACCGGAGGCAGCGAGTCGCGGCTGTTCAGCTTGCGCGGCACGTCCGCGATGAACTTGGTGACGCTGGCGGCCAGGGTCTGCGGCAGCCAGTCCTTGGTGGCGGCCGGCTGCTCGCCGACGTCGCCCAGCATGTCCAGCACCGTCGCCGGGGACGGCCGCTGGGTCGGGTCCTTGAGCAGGCAGGCGGTGACCAGCGGCACCAGCGAGGCCGGGACGTTGGAGAGGTCGGGTTCGGTGTGCACCACCCGGTACAGCAGCGCCGGGGTGTTGCCCTCGCCGAACGGTCCCTGGGCGGTCGCGGCGTAACACAGCACCGCGCCGAGGGAGAACACGTCACTGGGGGTGCCGACGTCGCCGACCTCGGCCTGCTCCGGCGACAGGAAGCCGGGCGTGCCGAAGGTGACGCCGGTGGCGGTGTGCATGCTGTTGTGCAGGGCCCGGGAGATGCCGAAGTCGATCACCCGTGGGCCCGCGGCCGCGAGCAGCACGTTGGACGGCTTGAGGTCGCGGTGCACCAGCCCGACGGAGTGGATCGCGGTCAGTGCCTCGGCCAGACCGGCGCCCAGCCTGCGGACGGTGGCCTCGGGCAACGCGCCGTGCTCCAGCACGGCCTGGTGCAGGTTCGGCCCGGCCACGTACTCGGTGGCCAGCCACGGCGGGTTCGCCTCCGGGTTCGCGTCCACCACGGCGGCGGTCCAGAAACCACCCACCGAGCGGGCCATCGCCACCTCACGGCGGAACCGCTCGCGGAACTCCGGGTCGTCGGTCAGTTCGCCGCTGATCACCTTGATGGCGACCGCGCGGCCGGATCTGGAGCGTCCCAGGAACACCGTGCCCATGGCGCCCCTGCCCAACCGGCCCACCAGGTCAAAGTGGCCGATTCGACGCGGATCGCTGTCTTTCAGGGGCTTCACCGGTGCTCCCCTTCCATTGGTTGCAGGGACATCACCATGGTGACGCGCGACGACACGAAAAGGTGGCATCGCAGCGCCGAGATGTGACCCTTCGCCACAAAATTCGGCGCATTTGCCCATGATGCGAAACTAAATTACTCCAAAGGGCGCAAGGGCCTTGCCTCCGGTTGCCCCGTTCTATCGGCCGAACACCACCAGCGCGGCCAGTCCCGCCACCACCACGGCCAGCCCGGCCGTCGCCGCCGGCAGGCGACCGTCCCGATCCCCGGTCCCGGTGGCGCCACTGACGAGCCTGGGGGCAAGGATACCGAGCAGGATCACGGCGGCCGCGGCCAGCGCGACGGCGGCCCACGGGTGGCCGGGGTAGGCCAGCCGGGCCAGGATCGCGGTCGCGCCCGCCAGGGCCAGGGCGGTCCGCATCCAGGCCAGTGCGGTGCGCTCCCGGTGCAGTCCCAGGGGCTCGGTCACGGGAGCACCAGCACCAGGGCCAGCACGATCGCCAGCAGGCACAGTCCCGCCGCCAGCAATGGCGCCAGTTTCGGGCCGGGCAGTGGCTCACCGCGGCGCATCGCCCGCTCGGCCCGCATCCAGCGCAGGAACGCGGCCACCGCGGTGATCCCGCCAAGCAGGACCAGCCCGGCCGCGAGTAATCGGCGGACATCGTCCGGCAGGTGGCCGCCGACGAGCTCGATGGCCACCCCGGTGGCGATCAGGGCCAGCGCGGTCCTGATCCAGGCCAGGAAGGTGCGTTCGTTCGCGAAACTGAATCGCGCATCCGGTTCGGTTCCTGTGCCGTACACCACACCTGGCCAGCGGTTTTTGGTCACTGTGCGCTCCGAAGTCCCATGTCCGCTCCTCGTTGGGGTGACACCACTGGTGTCACGCTCGACCGCATGATTGTGTGAGCAAGAAGGTGAAAGCTGCTTACGTTTCCGTCTCGGGCAGGGTGAGGGTTCAACAAACTCAAGATGACGGTTGCGTGAACTCGTCCGGCAGGTTGAAATATCGGCACGGCAGGGAAAAGGAGGGTGCGATGTACCGATTGCTGATCGCGCTCGTCTTCGCCGCCGCCGCCGCGCTGCTCTGGTTGTATCTGTTGCGACACTACAGTCCGAAGTGCCAGGTCCAGGCCGTCGAGCCGACCGCGGCCGAGCAGGAGCGGATGACCGACCTGGGCGGCAGGCAGACCGCACCGCTCCCGCCCGCGTACCCCCTCGCGCTGACCGCCGCGCAGCCGGAGGCCGAACGGTTCGAGCTGCCCCAGCAGGGCCGGCACCGCGCGCCCGCGCCGGATCCACTGGCCAGGCTGAGCCGGTTCGTGTCCATGGGCATCCCGCGCCGCCGCTTCCCGGAGCACGACTCCGATCACGATCCGCACATCGCCGCCTGAACTCGGCCGCAGGTTGAGCGCTCAATCTGAGCAGGTATAACACTTGCCCTGATTCGGATTCTGATGGCCGATGTCGTTGACACACAGGTGGATCGCTTCCGAGACTGTCCCACCGTGCGAGGGCGCCGCTCGGACGGTCTTCGGCGGGGTCGCCGGCTCGAATTCGTCGGACGAATCGAGGAACTGGCCCATGTAGCCGCCATGCGGAGCGGCGCGGAAGGCGCTGTCCTGTTCGTGCACGGGCAGCCGGGCATCGGCAAGACGGCGCTGCTGCGTCACCTGAGCTGGCTGGCCGGACAGGCCGGGGACACCGTCGTGTGGCTGGACGGCGACGAACTCGGCCCGGAACCCCTGGACGCCACCCGTGACCTCGGCGCGGCCCTCGGCCTGCGGCCGGACGCCGACCCCCTGGCGGAACTGTCCCGCCGCAGCGGCGTGGTCCTGTTGCTGGACAACGCCGATCTCCGGCTGCTCGGCCCCGCCGCCGACGACTGGCTGCGCGACGCGCTCCTGCCCGCGCTACCCAGCGATGTCGTCGTGGTTCTGGCGGGCCGCGAACCGCCCGCCCTGCGCTGGCGCACCGACCCCGGCTGGCGGGGCGTGCTCCGCACCATCCGGCTGGGCCCCCTCGACGAGCCGGACGGCAGGGAACTGCTCCGGCTGCGCGGGATGCCCGACGCCGCCCATCCGGCGGCGCTCGCCATGGCGGACGGGCTGCCGCTGACCCTCACGCTGGCCGCGGACGTCCACGCCCGCACCGGCGGCAGGCTCCCGGCGGTGCCGGGCACGGCGGCCCCCGAAGCCCTGCTGAAGGCACTCGTGGAGCACGCTCCGAGTCGGGCACACCGGGCCGCCATCCAGGCGTGCGCCCAGGCCCCCGCGCTCGGCGAGCCGCTCCTCGCGACCCTGCTGGATCTACCGGACGCCACGGACATCCACCGCTGGCTGGCCGATTTGTCCTTTGTGGACACCAGCAGGCGCGGGCTGCGGATGCAGGAGTTCGCCCGGGCGGCGATCCCGGTCGATCCGGAGCTGCGCTCCACGCTCCGGGCCAGGGCGCACGACCACTACCGGCAACACCTGCGGCGCGGCGACCCCGCCGCGGTGCAACGGGTGCTGGCCGACTTCGGCTACCTGCACCGGGACTGCTCACTGCTCACCCAGGCCCACCCGGACCGGCCGGACCTGCGGGTCACCGGCCTGCGCGCGGGGGAGTGGAGCACCGTGCGCGCCATCATCGAGCGGCACGAGGGCGCCGAGTCCGCGACGATCGCCGAGCACTGGCACACCAGGCAGCCGGAGGCTGTCCGGGTGGTCCGGGAGGCCGCCGATCGCGTGACGGGTGTGCTGCTGCTGGTCGAACTGAGCGCCACCGGCGAGCGCGACCGGGCGCCGGATCCGGCGGCGGTGGCCACCTGGGCGGAGCTCGACCGCCACGATCGTCCGGCCCCGGGCGAACTGGTCCCGCTGGTCCGGCACTGGATGGCGGTCGACGGGTACCAGAACCCGTCCCCAGTGCAGGCCTGTCTCACGCTCTACCTGGTGCGCAGGCTGCTCACCACGCCCCGGGTCGGCCAGGTCTTCTTCGGCTGCGCCGAGCCGACGCGCTGGTCGGTGGCGTTCGGCTACGCGGGCTTCGCCCGGCTGCCCGCCGCCGGCTTCCGGGTGGGCGGCTGGGACTACGCCGTGTTCGGCCACGACTGGCGGGAGGTGTCCCCGGCGGACTGGCTGGCCCGGCTGGGCGGCCCGGCGGTCGAGACGGCACCCAGGAGGCTGCTGGACGCCGCCGGATTCGCCGCCGCCGTGCTGGACGCGCTGCGGGACTACCCGGATCCCGGACGGCTGGCCACCGGCACCCTCGCCCGCTCCCGCTTCGTGGCGGCGGGTGGCCGTGAACCGGGTCCCGCCGTCCGCTCGGCGATCGAACTGGTGGCCACGACCATGCGGCACGACGCGCGGGACCGGCGGCTGCTGCGCGCGGTGGAACTCACCTTCCTGGAGCCGGCGGGCACCCAGGCCAGGGCGGCCGAGCTGCTCGGCCTGCCGATGAGCACCTACCGCCGGCACCTGGCCGGTGGCGTGCAACGGATCACCGAGTTGCTGTGGCAGGCGGAATTGGGAATCCGCTGAGCGGGTGATCAAGTAGCCGAAATATGTGTCGGCTACCACAGTTCAAGCCCGTAACCTGCAAGAAACGTGCGATCGCCGCCACATTTGTGGCAGGCTGTCAAAGTCACAATGTGATCTAGCACAATGTCGTGCGACACAGGCGAGGTGATGTGGATGTTCGGTCAGACGTTGGCCTTGAGTGGGATCGTTCTGCTGGCAGTGCTGGCTGTAACCCTGGGCTTCGTGTTCGTGCTCGTACTCGGCGCGGTGATCGCCGGAGGTTTCGCCACCAGCCGTGTGGTGGGCTACGTCATGAACCGGTAAGTGCCGGTCACGACGGCTCTAGGCCATTCGGTTCCTGCCCTTTTGGGCGACAAGGGTTTTCCCCGATGTAAGCAGCGGCCGCGCCTTGCAGGCTGAAGCGGTATTGATCGATCGGTTGTCGGCCGGACGATCCGCTCACCTCGGGGATGTGAAGCCGATGGCATTGGAACTGACGCACGGGTATAGCTCCACGGACATGATGGACGTCCGGCTGCCCTATCCGGGCCTGATGGGTCTGGGCGAATTGGGCGCCCGCTGTACCAGGGAACAGCTCAACCCACCGAGCATGCCGGTGCCCGACGCCCTGGCGCGGGTGCGGGACCTCGTGCGTGATGACATCGGTGCCGGCGAGGTGCACCACGAGATCCCGGCGCTGGCCAAGGTCGATCCCCGGTTCTTCGGCATCGCCTTCGCGGGCGTCGACGGCAGCGTCGTCGGCGTCGGTGACTGGACGCGCCAGTTCTCCATCCAGAGCATCTCCAAGCTGTTCAGCCTCGCGCTGCTGCTGTCCCTGGACGGGGACGAGGTCTGGCAGCACGTGGGCAGGCATCCGTCCGCGGCGCCGTACAACGAGCTGCCGGAGATCGGCGGCCCGGTGCCCCGCAACCCGTTCATCAACGCGGGCGCCCTGGTCGTCGTCGGCCGGTTGCTGGAGCTGATGGACGATCCGCGCAGGTCCCTGCTGGACCTGCTGCGCGTCGAGAGCGGCAACCCCTCGCTGCGGGTGGACGAGAACGTGGTCGAATCCGAGCGGGCGCACGGCGGCCGCAACGCGGTGATCGCGGATCTGATCGCCACCAGCGGCCGGCTCAGCCGCCCGTCCGGCCAGCTGCTGGAGCAGTACCTGCACCAGTGCGCCATCGCGATGAGCTGCGCCGAACTGGCCAAGGCGGGCCTTTTCCTGGCCCGCGGCGGCGTGCTCTCCGACGGCCGCGCGCTGCTGTCCGGCAGCACCACCAAGCGGCTGAACGCCACCCTGCTCACCTGCGGCGCCTACGGCGCGTCCAGCGACATGGCCTACTCCGTCGGCCTGCCGCTGAAAACCGGAATCGGCGGCGGAATCCTGGGCGTACTGCCCGGGATCGGCACCGTCTGTGCCTGGAGTCCTTCGCTGGACGCCCATGGTAACTCGATCGCCGCGGCCAAGGCGATGTCGCTGTTCACCACGCTCACCGGCTGGTCGGTGTTCTAGGGGCTCGGAACGCTGCCGGGTGGATCTGGTCATTCGGCCACCCGGCTCAAGATCATTGGGCTACGCTCCATTCTCTTGTCGGAGAAATGTTCCGGCCGGCGTGCTGGGGAGGAGCCGAGCCACTGATGTCCGATGATCGTCGTTGGGGATTTGAAGAGGCTGATGATGAGGATCTTTCGCATGAGGCCTCAAGGCCAGTAGCTCACGAGGACAACCCGGAGGCAGGGCCTCTGGAGGGGACTGATCCGGATCGAGTCGTTGTTGTCGTTGTCGATGACAGCGCCCGGCCGATCGGGGTGCACCTGGCCGAGGACTGGCAGCGATCGATTGATCCGCGCGCCCTGTCGGGTGCAGTGGTTGTGGCGGCCAACAACGCGACAATGGCGGCTGTCGCGCATCAGGCTCAGGCCCTGGCTCATGACCCTGCCCGACGGGATGCCGTCCTTGCGGAGAATCAGCCGCCACCAATCGACCCGGGACCGTTGAGTTCCTTTGACGTCGAACGGCTGCTGGACAGCGCGATGGCGGAAATGGATCGCCTCAACGAGGCAGTCTCCGCTCAAGCGAGAGCGGCCTTCAGGGTGGAATCGCGTGCGGGCCATGTTGCAGGTGTCGCGAGCCTGGGGCAGCTTCAACGGCTGGACATCGAATCAGGGTGGGTGGGTTCAGCCCGCAGGTCCGAGATTGAAGGCGAGTTGACAGAGGTGCTCGTCAGCCTGTCGGCCAGGCTTCAGGAAACTCTGAACTCAGCACCGTCATTCGGCCCGGCCTTGGGGCAGCTTCGGGCACTTATTCATGATCCGCAGACCATGCTCCGCAAACTTGGTCTTTTGTCATAACGGCTGACCGAAATGAGTGAGTGATGGCAGCCAGCCCGACCGATCAACAGATTCAGGTTGCACTCGCAGCTTTGAGAAAAGATGCGCAGACCTGGGATCAGGCAGCGGAATCGCTCAGTGCGCCCAGAAGGTCGGCGGCTGACATGACTCTGACCGTCGCCGATGTGTCCATGTGGGCCCATGATGTGAACTTCGACGGGCTGTACAGCTTAGTGCAGTACAAGCTGGAAGAAGCTTTGGCGCAGGCGCGTGACAGTTTCCAGATTATCTCGGACAACCTGAGCAGTTCAGCCAATATTTACGAGCAAGAAGAGCAGCAGAACATGCATAAATTCAAGGATATGTACTGAGGGGGATGCATGACTTCTGGCGAAATGATCCTCGATCAGGATGACCTTGAGCGAATCAAAAAAAAGTTCAAGAGCTGTTCGAGAAGATCAACGAAGTACTCGCATGGGTGCCAGTTTACCTGGAGCCCTTGATTAAGCCCATTAAAGACGCTGCGAACTGGGTGGACCGAGAGACTCAGGCGCTACTCGACCGGCTGCGGCAGGCGGTTGACAACCCGGGGCATGAAGCGAAGCTTCGCGAAGTCGGTGAACGCTGGGTGACTGCTGTGGGCAACGCGTTGGGTGACATAGCGGACACGATCGCAATGGATAAGCTTGCGACCAATTGGGAGTGGCGCGGCCGTTCCGCGGATGCTTATAAAGCCATAGTACCGGCACAGGCAAAAGGTCTGAATGATATCAAGGATCTAGCAAATCAGATCAAGTCGTCCTTGGGAAATCTTGCCAATGCAATCGAGAACTTCAAGGATGCTATAAAGATCATCATTGCTGGGTTTGTTGCTGCTGTTGTCGTCGCGATTGTTTCCTGTTTCGTGCCTGTCACGATCCCTGCGGCCTTGGCGATCCTGGCTGGCGAGGCCGCCGCTGGGCTCGCTGCCGTTCTGGCGACGTATCAAGCGAGGCAGACTCTTGATCAAACAATCGTGACCGAGTTCAAGTCGATTGAGCAAAAAGTGCACGACAACCTCGGTGAATGGCACAAGGTGAATGGTGCGCTGCTGGGGCGTGCCAGTGTTAATGATCCCGCTGGCATGGGCTGGCATGTGAACAACTAGGTGGGCAGGGAGTATGTCGCGAATGGAAAATACGTGGCCGATGCCGCCGGAGTTGACTGAAAAGGTGCGGGCGGCTTTGCTTGCTGGATCTATCGGTGGCTGCATGGGCACGATCATGCTGGGTGCGGGGTCCATTTTTTTTGCTTTTCACGGCCTTGATCGATTGGGTTGGTCAGGGTTAATTGCCGCTTGGCTTGGGCTTGCCCTGTCCGTAATGCTATTCGCATCATTGATCTTTATTGGAACGACTCGCCGACATATTTCACCGCAAGGCATTGAGCTCTATGGTGCGCATAGGGATCGGGTTGTGTTGAAACTTCTTTTTGCGGTAACCATGTTGATCGGCCTAGTTGGTACCTTGCTTGCAGCCAGGGCGGCACTTGAATTTGATACGAAGCTTTTGAGTTTCTTCCAGATATTTCATACGGGGTTGTTGCTCATCGCCCTGGCTGTCTTCGGTAGGGCACTCAGTCTGCTCCGCCCGAATGCGGTTGTCTGGGGCTACAAAGGCAGGCCACCGATGCCGCCTCCGCCAGGGTGGTCCTAGCGGGGCTCACTGTCAGACCCGCACGGCACAATCAGCGGTCATGAAGTACGTATTGCTGATCTGTGATGACGAGTCGCGTTCGCCGAGCAATGCGGAGATGGCGGCCGATCCGGTGCACCAGGCCTGGTGGGACGACCTCGAACGCCGGGGCGCCGTGGTGGACGGCGTCCGGTTACGACCGGTGGCCAGCGCGACGAACGTGCGGGTGCGGGCCGGGGAGACCCTGGTGTCCGACGGCCCGTACGCCGAGACCAAGGACTTCGTCGGCGGTTTCGTGATCATCGAGGTGCCGAACCTGGACGACGCGATCACCATCGCGGCCGGTCATCCCTACGCGCAGTGGGGTGGGGTGGAGATCCGCCCGGTGTGGGAGTGGGAGTGACCGACGTCCGCGCCGCGGTCGACACGGCATTCCGCGAGGAGTGGGGCCAGGTGGTCGCCACCCTCATCGGGTCCCTCGGGGATTGGGACCTCGCTGAGGAGTGCGCGCAGGACGCGTTCGCCGCCGCGCTGACCACCTGGTCCCGGGACGGCGTGCCCCGCAGGCCCGGCGCCTGGCTCACCGTCACCGCCCGCAACCGCGCGGTCGACCGGCTGCGCAGGGAGGCGGTGGGCGCCGCCAAACTGCGGCAACTGGAGTTGCCCGTACCGGAGGAACCGGAGGAGATCCCCGACGAACGGCTGCGGCTGATCTTCACCTGCTGCCACCCGGCGCTGCCGTTCCCGGCGAGGGTCGCGCTCACCCTGCGTACCCTGGCCGGTCTGAGCACGGCCGAGATCGCCCGCGCGCTGCTCACCCCCGAGGCCACCATGGCGCAACGCCTGGTCCGGGCCAAACGCAAGATCGCCGAGGCGGGTATCCCGTACCGGGTGCCGCCCGCCGAGCTGTTGCCGCAGCGGTTGGACGCGGTCCTCGCCGTGCTCTACCTGATCTTCAACCAGGGCTACGACACCGACCGCGGGCTCACCGCCGAGGCGCTCCACCTGGCCCGGGTGCTCGTCCGGCTGCTGCCCGACGAGCCGGAGCCCCGTGGCCTGCTCGCGTTGATACTGCTGCACGAGTCCCGTCGAGCGACCAGGATCCGGGACGGTGTGCTGGTGACCCTGGAACACCAGGATCGCGGCCGCTGGGACCGGACGCTGATCGATGAGGGAGTCGCCGAGCTGGACCGGGCCCTGCAGTCGCGCCGGCCCGGCCCGTACCAGGTGCAGGCCGCCATCGCCGCCTGTCACGCCACCGCCACCGATGCGGCGAGCACCGACTGGCCGCAGATCGCGACCCTGTATGCCGTTCTGGCCAAGCTCACCCCCAGCCCGGTGGTGGAACTCAACCGGGCGGTCGCGGTCGCCATGGCCGACGGTGTCGAGGCCGGCCTGGCGATCATCGACGAGCTCACCGGCGCCTTGGACGGCTATCACCTGCTGCCGGCGACCCGGGCCGACCTGCTGCGCCGGGCGGGCCGGAACGCCGAAGCCAAGGCGGCCTACCTCGAAGCCGCGCAGGCCGCGCCCACCGAGCCGGAGCGGCGGTATCTGACCAGCAGATACGAGAGTCTCTGAGATTTTTCCGCCCGGATGTCGAGATGCGGCGGTGCCCGTTCGTCGGTGAGCTGTAAGCAACCGAAAGGACGGACACCATGCAGATCACCGACCGCGCCGGCTACCAGGCCGAACTGGACACGCTGCGCCTGCGGGAGAAGACGCACACCAAGGAGGGCGACGCCATCGCCGCCGCCCGGCGAAGGCTGCCCGTCGTGGAGGTGGACGCGGGTGCCAAGCTGATCGGCCCGAACGGCCCGGTCACGCTGCTGGACGCCTTCGAGGGCCGCGAGCAGCTGATCGGCTATTACCACATGTGGTTCACCGGCCAGCCGGCCGCGAAACAGTGCGAGGGCTGCACCTTCTTCAACACCCAGGTCCGCGAGCTGGCCTATCTGCACTCCCGGGGCGTCACCTACGCGACCCTCTGCCAGGGGCCGTACGAGGAGAGCGAGCGCTACCGCGAGTTCATGGGCTGGGACGTGCCCTGGTACTCGGCGGCCGAATCCCTGGACACCTTGCTCGCGGGCCGCGGCCCCTTCGCGCTGATCTGCTACCTGCGCGAAGGCGACCGGGTCTTCGAGACCTACTGGACCACCGGCCGCGGCGTGGAGGCGATGGACCAGACCTACGGCCTGCTGGACCTGACCAGGTACGGCCGCCAGGAGCCGTGGGAGGACTCCCCGGAGGGTTTCCCGCAGCTCAAGGGCTCCTACGCGCGAACGAACGGCCGCCCCACCGCCCAGTGGCCCCGCGTGAACGCGGGCAGGTCCGACGCCCTGAGCTGACCGGGTTCCGCCGGACAGACGAAGATCATCACGCTATCCTCACCCCGGTCACGGCTGGGGTGAGGTGTGTTGATGTTGGGTGAGGAAGCCGCAGCGGCTGCGGAGAAGCGCCTTGAGGATCTGCAACGGCAGGTCGAAGAGCGGAATCAGCGGTATACGACGTTGGCTGCTCGGGTCCAGGCTGTCGCGGTCACCGAACGATCCTCCGACGGGGCGATCCGCGCGACAGTGGACGCCAATGGTGCGTTGACCGGCCTGCAGTTCACCGAGGCGATCAAGGAGCGCAGCGCAGCCCAGATGGCCGCAGCCGTGATGACCTGCGTTCAGCGCGCGCAGGCTCGGCTGGCGGAGCAGGTCGGCCAGGTGATCGCTGGAACGGTTCCCGCTGATGACCGCGCCGGCCAAGAGATCCTGTCCAGTTTTCAGCGCCGCTTTCCGGAGCCGGTCGCGGAACCGTCGCTACCGCCTCGCCCGCAGCGATTCGTTCCGCCGGACGAGGACGACGGCGATGACCTGTCGAACCGGACGTACCTGCGATGAGCGACGGATTCCAGGTATATGTGGATGACCTGCACAAACATGCCTCACACGCGACCCGGGCCGCTCACAGCGCTGCCCAGTCCTGCGATGCCGCAGCTCAGGTCACGCCTGGCTACTGGGACAACGCCTATGGCCTCGCATGCCAGTTCTTTCCCATTGCCGTCCGTGGAGTTGCCACAGACCTTGGAGACGCCATACGGGCGATGCGGGACGAGCTGATCGAGGACCAGACCAAACTCACGATCGCTGCGACGCACTACGAGCAGGCGGAGGAATCGATCCTCGGCTCGTTGCGGGGGATTGTCGGGCAGTTGGACCAGAATTGGTCCTCGTCGATCAGCAAGCTACCCCCGGTACCGATGCCGCACCTGGTGCCGCCCACTGGCAAGTCGGAGCAGATATGACCGACTCGAATCCGTTGGTAGATCCCAAATCCCAGTATCACCCAGAGGACTACTCGGTTGACTGGAATAAGGTCGCGGATGGCGACTATCGCACGCTCAATCCGATCACCTCCGGACCGGACGGAAATTGGGCCTCGGGTGCCGGTTCCGTTGATGACCTGCGCTCGATGATGAACGATTTGCGTGAGCGTGGAATGGCCGACGTGGTGACCCTGGCCGGCATGGGTGCATACGGGGCAGGTGCGGTGGGAACCGTCATCGATCCGCTGGGTGGCGTCTCCGCCATGATTGCCGGGTGGGTCATGGATCATGTGAAGCCGTTGAAGGCGATTCTCGATGAGCTCGCCGGTAACCCGGACACGGTGAAGGGCATTGCAGCCACGTGGAAGAACATCAGCAAGGAGCTGGACCACACGGCGACGCAGTATGCGGCTGATATCAAGGCCGATACCGCGTACTGGCACGGTGATGCCGGTGATGCCTACAGGAGTCAGGCACTGCACCGAGCAGAGGTGATCAAGCTGGTTGGCGAAGCAGCGGACGGCATGGGCTGGTGGATCACGGCGGCGTCCGAGATGGTTACAGCTGTTCGCAACTTTGTCCGGGACCTACTCGCCAATACCATCGGCGAGCTCGTCGTCATGGCGGCGGCGGTGGTTGCTACCGAGGGCGCGGCTCTGCCGTTGTGTGCAACGGCTGCGGAGGGCCTGGTACTCAGGCAAACGCAGATTGCCATCGATCTGAGCAGGGCACTCACCACTGCGCTGCGGAACAACATGTTCTGGTGGGCCAAGGTGGCCCAGCATGTTCAAGCGTTGGCAAAGGTGCTTCCGGCTATGCGGCACAAGCGCGAACACAATCCGCGGAACATCCCGGGGCATCGATGATGATTCTCTTCAACATAGCCGCAATAGCCATCTTGATCATCGGATGTGTCTCCGTGGCGCGCACGGTGCTCCGGGACGCCGCTTGGCGGCAGGAGACCGCATGGAACCGGGCGCCGGTGGAGATACCGCTTCCTGGTGTCGGTGGACTGACCTGGACAGCTGAGCAACCGGATCCCCAGTTGCTGGGTATTTACTCCGGCGGTGCTCTGACGCCCGCTCACGGTCGTGGAGGGTCGAAGGCCAGGCTTCGGGAGGCGGCCCGTACGAGTTGTTTCGGTCTCGACTTCCTTGCTTTCGCCTATACCTATAACCGTCCTTACTGGACTTCGAGACGTGGTACGTCGCCGGAGGAGCAGTACTCGGTTGTCACCACCTTTCTTCCTGCTCCACTGCCGACCTTGCAACTGACACCTGCCATCGGCAAGGTGCGAGATCGAGTGATGATCGGCTGGCCCCCGTTCGACGAGGCATTCCACCTGTCGTGCGCCGATCCCTCCTTTGCGAAAGCGATCATCACTCCTGAGGTGGCGCAATGGTTGCTCGGTGACCCCCGAGCAGGGGTGTTCCCGCTGTACATCGAGGGCACGGCATTGAGTACCTGGATGGTGCAGGACCTGTTGACCGTCATGAACTTCCGCCCGCTGGAACTCAGCATTGTCAACCCGATGGCCGACTATCTGGCCCGGTTCCACGCCGCGCTGCCGCGTAACTGACATTCAGAGCTGAATGTAAAGCGACCAGGGTCACAGTCGTTTTGAATCGGTGTTAAAGGTAGATGTTGCCTACCATCGTGGGTTATGGCGGCATCGGTGGAGGATCTCGTCCTGGCAGGGGAGTTTCCCCAGGTCAGTGCCGAGCGGTGGCAGCAGTTGGTGGAAGCCGTGCTGCGCAAGTCGGGTGCGATCCGCGAGGGGCAGGAGATCGCCCTCGCCGATGTACCCGGGAAGCTCAGCACCGCGACCTATGACGGGATCACCGTCCAGCCGCTGTACACGGAAGCGGACGCCCCGGAGTCCTTCCCCGGATTCGCGCCCTACACCCGGGGCGGCCGGGCCACCGGCGGCGTACTCGGCGGCTGGGACGTTCGCCAGCTGCACGGCGACCCGGACGTCGACGTGGCCAAGAAGGAGATCCTGGCCGACCTGGAGAACGGCGCCTCCTCGCTGTGGCTGCGCCTCGGTATCCAGGGACTGCCCGTCGCCGACCTGGCCGAGGCCCTCGAGGACGTGCTGCTCGACCTCGCCGGGATCACCCTCGACGCCGGGGCCGACACCCAGGCCGCCGCCGAAGAGTTCCTCACGATCGTCGATCAGCGGAAGGTCGACCGGGCCACGATTCGCGGCAACCTCGGCGCCGACCCCATCGGCTACGCGCTGCGCACCGGCACCGAGGCCGACTTCAGCACCGCCATCGACCTCGCGAAGCGATGTCAGGCCGACTACCCGGGGCTGCGCGCCATCGTGGCCGACGCGCTTCCGGTGCACAACGCGGGCGGCTCCGACGCCCAGGAGCTCGGCGCCTCCCTGGCGATCGGCGTCGGTTACCTGCGTGCGCTGACCGAGGCCGGGCTGCCGATCGAACAGGCCGCCGGGCAGCTGGAGTTCCGCTACGCCGCGACGGCCGACCAGTTCCTCACCATCGCCAAGTTCCGCGCCGCCCGCCTGCTGTGGGCCCGGGTCACCGAGGCCTGCGGGATCGCCGAGGTCAACCGGGCCCAGCGGCAGCACGCGGTCACCTCGGACGCCATGACCACCCAGCGCGACCCGTGGGTGAACATGCTGCGCACCACGCTGGCCTGCTTCGGAGCCGGGGTCGGCGGCGCCGACGCGGTCACCGTGCAGCCCTTCGACTCCGCCATCGGCCTGCCCGACTCCTTCGCCCGGCGCATCGCCCGCAACACCCAGGCGCTGCTCGTCGAGGAGTCGCACGTGGCCCGCGTCGTCGACCCCGCCGGCGGCTCCTGGTACGTGGAGAACCTGACCCAGCAGCTCGCCGAGCAGGCGTGGGCCTACTTCCAGCGCCTGGAGGCCGCCGGAGGAGTGCTCTCCGAAACCCTCAAAACCGACCTCGCGGACACCTGGAGCAAGCGCTCCGACAACCTCGCGCACCGGCGTGACCCACTGACCGGGGTCAGCGAGTTCCCCAACCTCACCGAGAAGCCCGTCGTGCGCAGGCACGCGCCGGACCAGCCGGACGGCGGGCTGCCGCGCGTCCGGTACGCCCAGGACTACGAGAAGCTGCGGGACCGCAGCGACGCGCAACTCGCCGCCACCGGGCACCGGCCACGGATCTTCCTGGCCACCCTCGGACCGGTCGCCGTGTTCACCGGCCGGGCGACCTTCGCCGCGAACCTGTTCCAGGCCGGTGGGTTCGAGACCATCCCCGCCGGAGCCACCTCCACAGTGGACGAAGTGATCAGGTCCTATGTGGACAACCCGACACCGGTCGTCTGCCTGTGCTCCACCGACAAGCTGTACGCCGAACGGGCCGTCGAGACCATCGCCGCGCTGCGGGCCGCGGGAGCCACCCGAATCCTCCTAGCAGGCAAGCCGATCGAGGAGTTGAAGTCCAAGGTGGACGGAAGCGTGGCCGTCGGATCCAACGCCATCGCCGTGCTGAACGAGCTCTACGACGTGGAGGGAGTCGCCTGATGATCCCCGACTTCTCCCAGATCCCGCTCGGCCAGCCCACCGTCGCCGGTGGACAGCAGGACTGGCTCTCCGCCGTCGGCGAACCGGACAAACTCGCCTGGGACGCACCCGAGGGCATCGCCGTCCGGCCGCTGTACACCGCGGCCGACACCGCGGGCCTGGACTTCCTGACCACCTACCCGGGTGCCGCGCCCTACCTGCGTGGGCCGTACCCGACGATGTACGTCAACCAGCCGTGGACCATCCGCCAGTACGCCGGATTCTCCACCGCCGAGGAGTCCAACGCCTTCTACCGGCGCAACCTCGCCGCCGGGCAGAAGGGCCTGTCCGTCGCCTTCGACCTGGCCACCCACCGCGGCTACGACAGCGACCACCCCCGGGTCACCGGTGACGTCGGCATGGCGGGCGTGGCCATCGACTCGATCTACGACATGCGCCAGCTGTTCGACGGCATCCCCCTCGACCGGATGTCGGTATCCATGACCATGAACGGCGCGGTGCTCCCGGTACTCGCGCTGTACATCGTGGCCGCCGAGGAACAGGGTGTCGGGCCGGAGAAACTGGCCGGGACCATCCAGAACGACATCCTCAAAGAGTTCATGGTCCGCAACACCTACATCTACCCGCCCAAACCCAGCATGCGGATCATCTCCGACATCTTCGCCTTCACCTCGCAGAAGATGCCGAAGTACAACTCGATCTCCATCTCCGGCTACCACATCCAGGAAGCCGGGGCGACCAACGACCTGGAACTCGCCTACACCCTCGCCGACGGCGTGGAGTACATCCGGGCGGGCATGGACGTGGGCCTGGACGTCGACGCGTTCGCGCCCCGGCTGTCGTTCTTCTGGGCGATCGGGATGAACTTCTTCATGGAGGTCGCCAAGATGCGCGCGGCCCGGTTGCTGTGGGCCAAGCTGGTCAAGCAATTCGACCCGAAGAGCGCGAAATCCCTGTCGCTGCGCACCCATTCGCAGACCTCCGGCTGGTCGCTCACCGCGCAGGACGTGTTCAACAACGTCACCCGCACCTGCGTCGAGGCCATGGCGGCCACCCAGGGCCACACCCAGTCGCTGCACACCAACGCCCTCGACGAGGCGCTCGCGCTGCCCACCGACTTCTCCGCGCGCATCGCCCGCAACACCCAGCTGGTGCTCCAGCAGGAATCCGGCACCACCCGGGTCATCGACCCGTGGGGCGGCAGCCACTACATCGAGCGGCTCACCTACGACCTCGCCCGCCGCGCGTGGTCGCACATCGAAGAGGTCGAGGCCGCCGGTGGCATGGCCGCCGCCATCGACGAGGGCATCCCGAAGATGCGCGTCGAAGAGGCCGCCGCACGCACCCAGGCCCGGATCGACTCCGGCCGCCAGCCGGTGATCGGTGTCAACAAGTACCTGGTGGAGAACGAGGAACCCCTCGACCTGCAGAAGGTCGACAACGCGAGTGTGCGGCGCCAGCAACTGGAAAAGCTGCGCAGGCTGCGTGAGGAACGGGACTCCGACGAGGTCCAGTCCAAACTGGACAACCTGACCAGGGCCGCCGAAGCCGGATCCTCCGCCGACACCAATCTGCTTGCGCTGGCGGTGGACGCGGCGAGGGCCAAGGCCACGGTCGGCGAGATCTCCGATGCCCTGGAGCGCGTCTACGGGCGGCACACGGCCACCATCCGTACCATTTCCGGGGTGTACCGGGACGAGGCGGGAGCGGTGTCCAACATCGCCCAGACCAAGGCCGCGACCGACGCCTTCGAGGCGGAGGAAGGTCGCCGGCCGCGAATCCTGGTGGCCAAGATGGGCCAGGACGGCCACGACCGCGGGCAGAAGGTCATCGCGACCGCGTTCGCCGACCTCGGCTTCGACGTGGACGTCGGCCCGCTGTTCCAGACCCCCGAGGAGGTGGCCCGCCAGGCCATCGAGGCCGACGTGCACATCGTCGGCGTCTCCTCCCTGGCCGCCGGTCACCTGACGCTGGTTCCCGCGCTGCGCAAGGAACTCGACGGCCTGGGCCGCCAGGACGTGATGATCGTCGTCGGCGGGGTCATCCCGCCCGGTGACTTCGACGAACTGCGCGCCGCCGGTGCCGCCGCGATCTTCCCGCCGGGAACGGTCATCGCCGAGGCGGCCCTGGACCTGCTCAAACAGCTGCGGGAGCAGCTGGAGCACGCAGAGGTCGCCGAGTAACCATGGCCCGCAAGATCGACCTCGCCGCGTACGCGGAAGGCGTCCTGGCCGGTGACCGGGGCACGCTCGCCAGGGCGATCACCCTGGTCGAGTCCACCCGGGAAGATCACCGCGAGCAGGCGGGCAAGCTCCTGGTGGAGCTGCTGCCGCATGCCGGGAAGGCCCGCAGGCTGGGCATCACCGGCGTGCCCGGCGTCGGCAAGTCCACCTTCATCGAGTCCCTCGGTACCGCGCTGACCGGCGATGGGCACAAGGTCGCCGTGCTGGCGGTGGACCCGTCGTCCAGCCGGACCGGCGGCAGCATCCTGGGCGACAAGACCCGGATGGCCAAGCTCGCCGTCGAGCCGAACGCGTTCATCCGGCCGTCGCCCACCTCCGGAACCCTCGGCGGCGTCGCCCGCGCCACCCAGGAGACCATCGTGCTGGTCGAGGCGGCCGGATACGACGTGGTGTTGATCGAGACGGTCGGCGTCGGCCAGTCCGAGACCACCGTGGCCAACATGGTCGACTGCTTCCTGCTGCTGACCCTGGCCCGGACCGGGGATCAGTTGCAGGGCATCAAGAAGGGCGTCCTGGAGCTCGCCGACATCGTCGCGGTGAACAAGGCCGACGGCAATCACCGCAAGGACGCGGAGAAGGCCGCCCGGGAACTCACCGGCGCCATCCGGCTCATCCACCCGCCCGGCTCGGCTTCGTGGATCCCGCAGGTGCTCACCTGTTCCGGGCTGGACTCCACCGGGGTGGACGAGGTCTGGTCCACAGTGGAGAAACACCGGTCCACACTGGACAAACTCGGCGAGCTGAGCGCGAAACGGCAACGCCAGCAGGTGGACTGGACCTGGGCCATGGTCCGCGAGCGGCTCCTCGCGCAGCTCAAATCGCACCCCGGAGTGCGCGCGGTGATCGCCGACGTGGAGAAGCAGGTGGAGAGCGGCGACCTGACCGCGGCGCTGGCCGCCGACCAGATCCTGCACGCCTTCCGTAGCTAAGGTGTAGCTCCATCGAGTAATTGTGTGCATAGTGCTACGCTGTGACCATGCATGAGTTGATCAGTCAGCGCGAACTGCGCAACGACAACGCCGAGATCATGCGGCGAGTCGATTCTGGCGAGAGCTTTACGGTCACGCGCAATGGCAAGCCGATCGCCGACATCGTGCCGCACGGTGCGAGTGTGCAGACTGGCCGGCGGCGGCTTACCGGCGGCGAGATCCAGGCGAGGTTCCGTAAGTTGCCGCCGATCGATTCCGCTGCGTGGCTCCGGGACATCGCCGAAATGAATGATTGGCTCGGCCCTGATGAGCCGACTGATCCCTGGGAAGAAGCCGAGCGGCGGCGCGCTGAACGGGAGCGCGACGCTTGATGAGGCATGAGGCCGTTGTCTACGACACTTCGGTGGCCATCGACGTCGATAAACTCGACTTGGGGGAATGGATTTCGGTCCCAGCGGTGATCACAGCTGTCGTTTTGGGTGAGCTTGCCTTCGGTCTTGATGTAGCTGACCCGCTGCTCAGGGCGAGGCGAACCGAGCGGTTCTACGGATTCTTGAGGGACTTTGAGATCCTGCCGTACGACCTGGAGGCAGCCAAAATGTATGGCGTGATGGCCAGCACGCTCAGGCAGATCAACAGAAATCCGCGTGGTCGACGCCTGGATTTGCAGATCGCCGCGACGGCTGCCACCAATGCGATGCCACTGCTGACCCGCAACCCGAAGGACTTCGTCGGCCTGGAGCGTTTGGTCGAAGTACACGCCATTTAGAGCGGTCGCCGGGACCAGTCGCGTAGCCGCTCCAGAGGATGCCTCGGGATGGCCGGCCCCATGCGCTGCGAGACCTCGGCATCGGACGCGGGCCGCACGCCCAGGATCGCGGTACGCAGCACCGAGCGGTCCACCCCGGCGCCACCGGTTGCCTGGATGGTGTGCCCATCACGGGTCAGCCAGTAGATCGGACCGCCATCCGGCGCCGTGCGGAACAGCAGACCCGGTTCCTCCCGCTCGCAACCCAGCTCCGGGCATGGCTGCCCGGGCACCGTGCGCACGGTGATGGTCCGGCCGTTCGGGCCCAGTCGCGGATCGGTCGGCTTGAACTGCAGCATGTGCGTGTTCATCCAGTCCGGCTCCCAGCCGGCCAGGTCGAACCAGTACAGGAAGTTCCCCTTGCTGGTGTTGAACCGGCTCCGCTCCTGCTCGGTCGCCTCCCGCGCGGTCAACGCCACCGTGCGCAGCAGTTCCTGGCTCTCCTCCAGGGATCCGTACACCTGCAGCTGCCGATTGCCCGACAGGACGCGGACGTAGCCGTGCTTGCTCGTCCCCCGGTAATAGGTGAGCCCGGGGGAGTCCACAGTGGACGTGAACTTGTCCAGCCGGTACCCGGGGTTGACCCAGTAGCACTCCCCGGTCTCGGTGACCTCGCAGCCGATCAGCTCCACGTGGTGGTAGGAGCCCGCTCCGCCCACCGGGCGCAGCCGTAGCTCCGTCCAATTGGCCGCGGTGTCCGTCTCATACCCGGTAACCGAGGTGGACAGCATCGCCGAGCGGCTGGTGCCGGTCTCCGCCAGCCTGC
Source organism: Pseudonocardiaceae bacterium YIM PH 21723 (assembly GCA_003600225.1). Classification (GTDB taxonomy): domain Bacteria; phylum Actinomycetota; class Actinomycetes; order Mycobacteriales; family Pseudonocardiaceae; genus QZFT01. The sequence continues at coordinate 63,605 of QZFT01000028.1, read as the reverse complement.
CGTTCAGGCTCTGCGGCGGCAGTGTGGCGATCACCCCGGACACGATCAGCGCGGCGGTGACCACCACCGCCCCGAGGGCCGTCCAGCGGTGCCGCAGCAGCATCGCGGCCACCAGGGCATAGGGCACGCCGAACAGCACGCCGAACGGGAGCTGATCCTCCAGCCGCAGCCTGCCCGCCTCGTTGACCGCCTGGCCGCCGATCAGCAGAACCGTGCCCAGCACCAGGATCACCTGCGCCCACAACACCCGCCCCGCGCGGCCGCCGGTCCACCGGGAAGCCGGCGCGGTGATCGTGCCGATGCCGAACAACACGCCCAGGACCAGGGCGATCTCCGCACCGACCAGCAGTGCGCCCCGCAGCAGCTGGCCGCGGACGGCGATGTGCTCGTCCAGCAGGAACACGGTCATCAGCACGACGGTCGGCAGCAGGATGCCGGCCAGCACTCCGACCAGCAGCACCTGGGCGCCGGACGAGGCCAGCAGCCGGGCACGGGACGATGATTCCCCAGTCATACTCACGAATTATGGGACGTGACCGCATCCCGGTGGTTGCCTGGGTGCTCCAGTCGCTGGGCGAGTACCTGCCCGGTCCAGTCGCGCACGGTGAACTGCTCGGTCGGCGTGAAGCCCTGCCCGGTGTAGTAGGCGACGAGCCGGCCGTCGCCGCCCGCCCAGCAGTCGACGCGCAACAGGCCGATACCCCGTTCCCCGGCGATGGCGCGCGCGTGATCCAGCAGCCGGCCGCCGACGCGGTGCCCGGTGAACTCGCGCGCGGTGAGCAGCAGCCGGACGTACAGTTCCCGCTCGTCGACCGCCGGGATGTGCTCGAAAGGCTGCTCCGTCACCACCAGGGCGCCCGCGGGCCGGCCGTCGATCTCCGCGAGGTGCAGTCCGCCACTGGTCGCCAGGTCCTGCGCGCTGTCCCGGCGGCGGGGGATCGTGGAGAAGGGCTCCGTGCCCCACTGCCCGGTCCTGCCCTGGGCGACCAACCAGGCCACCGCGTCGTCGAACATGGTCAGCAACGTCTCAAGGTCATCCGGCCCGCCAGGACGGATGGTGAATTCCCCAGTCATGCGACCAGTCTAGGAGAACACGCCCTTCAGCACGGCGAACACGGTGACGCCGGACGCGGGCGGCAGCGCCTTGCGGACCTGCTCGTCGGATACCTGTCGGATGCCCTGGATCGCGGCCCGCAGGGTCTCCCGATCCACGGCCGCACCGCCGTGCACCTTCACCCGGACCCGCTCGCCGCGGACGGCCATGTACTCGGATTCGCCGTTGCTCATCCTGCGGTAGGTCAGTGTGTGCCCCTCGGGCTCGCAGACCACCCAGGCCGGCGTCGGGCAGATGGCACCGGACTCCAGCGTCACGGCGATGTCGCGAGCCGGATCGGTGCTGGACTCCGGATGTACCCGGGGAGCACCGAAAGGCTGGTCCGGGTACGCGGCGTAGCCCGGAAGATCGAGGGAGAACAGGGTCGAGCGATCCAGCTTCGCGTGCGCCAGCCGCACCTCGGCCGCCCTGGGATCCGGCAGGATCGCGATCCAGAGCACCAGCGGCAGGACCACTCCGGCGGCGACGAACATCAGCCGGAGGTACCAGGAACGGAGCAGGAGACCGGCGGCCAGCACGAACGGCACCACGATCGCCGTGAGCCCCAGCGGAGACTCGGATCGCTGGTGCACGCTCGCGCTGATCCGCTCCGCTTCCCGGGTCCCCTCCAGGATCACCAGGGCCAGGCCGATGCCGAGTGCGACCGTGAGCACCGCCCACAGCACCCGGCGAACAGGTGTCCAGGTGAGCACGGAGGCCTCGTGGGTGAGGGTGGCCAGCCCGTACAGCAGCACGACCAGCAGCAGCGCGCCGACCGGCACGATCAGCGGCTCATCGTGGGTCACAGCCAGCGTCAGGGTGGCGATCACCGCCACCCCGCAGATCAGCCCGGCGCCCACGACCTGGACCATCGACGTTGCCACTCTCGCCCGTGGCGGAGACTCCCCAGTCATGTTCATGTGACGTACCGGGGGCCAACAGGTTGCGTGATCAAGCTCTAGGGTGATGGTCATGGGGAGAAAACACGGCTACACGCTGACCGTGGAGTGGACCGGCAACCAGGGCACCGGCACCAGCGGCTACAAGGACTACACCCGCGCCCACGACGTGCGGGCCGACGGAAAGCCGTTGCTGCAGGGATCCGCCGACCCGGCGTTCTTCGGGGACGCGTCCCGGTGGAACCCGGAGGAACTGCTGGTCATCTCGGTGTCCCAGTGCCACATGCTGACCTTTCTGTGGCTGGCGCAGCGCGCGGGCATCATCGTCACCGAGTATGTGGACGAGGCCACCGGCACCATGGAGGAGGACGGCAAGGGCGGCGGTCAGTTCACCGAGATCACCCTGCGGCCGAGGGCGGTCATCACCGACCCCGCCCGGATCGAGCAGGCGAACTCGTTGCACGCCGAGGTGCACAAATACTGCTTCATCGCCCGCTCGATCAACTTTCCCATCCACCACGAGCCGGTGGCCACCGCCACCTAGCCATTACCTCAGTAACCGAGGGCCAGCTCGGTGATCTTGATGACCACCAGGGTGACCGCGATGACCAGATAGCCGCGCAGGGTGAGCAGGCCCGCTTTGCGCAGCGGGGAGAACTCCGGCCTGGGCAGGCTGTCCAGCGCCGGAGTCTGCCAGGACATGCGGTCGGCCTCGCTGAGCGCTCGCCGCTCCTTGCCGGACACGGCCTCCGCCAGGTCCTCGACCTCCGCCGGATCCAGGCCGCCGAGCTGCCGGGCAGTGATCACCGCCCGGCGGCGGGCGGCGACCCGGCTCGCCACCCAGATCAGCAGCCCACCGAGCAGGCCGATCAGGCCGCCCGCCGCGAAGCCCAGTTTCAGCGTGTGGGCCTGGAGTTCCGGGAAGATCGTCGCGGCGGTCAGTGCCAGGGACAGCAGCACCAGCGCCCACACGATGACCGCCGCCATGATGTTCTGCCGCACCGTGTTCACCCACGGGCCGAGCACCGCGCGGTCATTGCACAGCAGCACCAGGAACACCGTCGCCGAGGGCAGCAGCACCCCGGCGAGCGCCTGCACGCCCTGGGTGATCAGGCCGAGCGGTGATCCGGGGATCAGCACCACGGCCGCCGCCATGGCCAGCAGTCCGGCGTAGGCCAGGTAGAACAACGGCGCCTGGGACGGCTTCCAGTGCAGCGAGTGCCGCTTCCCGAGCACGTCGCCCAGCGTGTACGTGGTGGCCAGACCGACCGCGTTGGCCCCGACCAGGGAGGCGTTCAGCAGCAGGATCGCGAACAACGCGCCCACCGTGTGGCCCGAGTGCCGCCGCAGGCCCTCGGCGACCGCCCCGGTGTCGGTGAACTCGCCCGCCACGCCGTGCAGCCCGAAGGCGGTGACCGCCATCAGGGCCGTCGCGCCGAGCATCACCACGACGATGCCGATCCACAGGTCGGCCCGCTCGTACCGGATCCACCGCGGGGTGATCCGCTTATCGACCACATTGGACTGCTGGAAGAACAGCTGCCACGGCGCCACGGTGGTGCCGACGATCGCCACGACGAGCAGCAGCAGATCCGAGGTGAGCCCGCCGGGGAATCCGGGGATCAGTCCACTCGCGACGACCTCGGGATTCGGCTTGACCAGCAACGCCATCGGCACGATCAGCACGTTCAACGCGATCAGCACGAAGAGGAACCGTTCCCAGCTGCGGAACGATCCGCCGGCCACGATGACGAACAGCAGCACCGCGGTGAGCGGCACCGCCAGCCACTGGGGCATGCCGAAGTAGCCCAGCGCCTGCGAGACGCCGATGAACTCGGTGACCAGGGTCAACGCGTTGACCACGAACAGGTCGATCACGCTGAACGAGCCCCAGAACCGGCCGAACCGGCTGAAGATGAGCCGGGCGTGGCCGACCCCGGCCACCGCGCCGAGCCGGACGACCATCTCCTGGTTGACGTACAGCACCGGGACCAGCAGGGCGAGTGTCCACAACAGACCCATGCCGTAGTCCTGGCCCGCCTGGGCGTAGGTGGCCACGCCACCCGCGTCGTTGTCGCCGACCATCACGATCAGGCCGGGACCCATGATCACCAGCAGCGTGCGCAACCGCTGCCGCAGGGTGCCGCGGGAACCGGTGTCCCGTGCGGAGATGGTGCCCAGGGCGCCGACGATGTCGCCCTGGTGCGCGCTGTCGAGGCGCGCCGAATCTGGACGTGGAGACATGACATTCCCCCAAGGAAGTCATTCTGCGGACAGCAAAGGTCCACAGTGGAATGAAAGAGAAGGACGTCCGCGACCGGACCGCCGGGTACTCAGGCGGACGGTGGAACGGGGGTCGCGGCGAGATGCGGAGGCCGGCTCCGCGTCGGACTACTACCGTCGGGACTCATACACCCGCCACCCCCTTTCGCGCCCTCGGGAAGGAAACCCCGGAGACTATGCGCCCGGGTTCCAAGGCCGGTCAAGGTGCTGTGACCGGGCTCAAGCCTTCCAGTCCAGCCACTGCAGGTGGGAGTGCGCGTCGGCCAGCAATCTGCTCACAACGACCTCACCTCCGGCCAGTTCGATCATGGCGACGGTGCTGTCCGTGGTCGGTCCCGGCGGCAGGGGCAGGGCGGGTACCTCCGGCGCGCGTTCCATGGTCAGCCAGGTGATCGGGCGGATGCGGGACAGCTCCAGGAGTTGCTCGGTGAACAGGCGCTGATCGTCCTCGTCCAGATAACAGGCGGCCCAGCTGTGCCACACGCAGAGGTGCAGATCCTCGGGGGCGTCCTGGCCGAACCGCAGCACCGACTCGATCGCGCCGCCGTGCCGCAGCACCGGGGGAGCGGGATCGGTGGCGGCGATGCTGATCGCGGCCCGCAACCGGTGCAGCCGCTCGACGTGGTCTGGCCACACGCATGCCAGCAGCCAGCGGGCCTGTTCCGGCTGCCGCAGGTCGATGGGCGCGGTGTCCAGGCCGACCCGCCAGGGCACGTCGGGGAACTCGTGGACCGGTGGCATCGCGCCGAGTTGTTCCACGGGCACCACGCAGCCGCTGTCGGCGCCGAGTTTCGTGTCGGCGTAGTAGTAGGTGTACCTGTCGTACAACAGGTTCAGCCCCGCGCTGGCGCCGACTTCCAGCAGTGCCAGCGAACCGTGCTGCTTGGCGACCGTGTTCAGCGCCGGGATGAGCGCCGCGCTGCGGCCCGGTTCGTTGGTCTGGGTGATGTGGGTGTTCAACGCCGCGCGGATCCGGGATCGGTTGCGCATCATCAGTTCGCGCATACCCGGAACCGGATCGCGGTCCTCCGGTGAGGTGCCGCCGATGATGTACGGCGCAAGTTCGGGCGCGCCGGTGAGGGTGAGGTCGTGCAGCACGGCCAGGATCAGGTTGGGCCTGCGTTGCGTCTCGGGTGCATCCAGCATGAATTCCAGCAGCTCAGCGTCCTCCGCCAGCCCCAGGCACAGGGCCTCGTACAGCGGAGACGCGCCGTGACATTCCCGTTCGGCGAACTCCCGAAAGCGGGCGGACAGAGCACCCAGGCTGTCCATGGCTCCCTTTCTGTCGCTGACGGTGGTTCCTTCGTAGCAGCGATACGCGTCCGTGACCATGCCTACTCGATCACATGATGCCTAGCCAGGAAACAGCAGGTAGCTCCGGGTGTAGATCGCCTACTCACTCTGAGCGCTCAATGTCCGCCCGCTTCGCTCCTACAGTGCGATACCTCCGCTGACGTCGACCGTAGTACCGGTTACCCACCGGGCGTCATCCGAGGCCAGGAAGGCGACCGCGTCGGCGATGTCCTCGGGCTTGCCGAGCCGGCCGAGGGCGGTCACCGCTTCTGCCTCGGCCCGGATCTCCGGGGTGGAGTTCAGGAACTTCGCCGCCATGTCGGTCTCGGTGAACCCGGGGTGCACGGTGTTGACGGTGATGCCGCGCGGTCCGAGGTGCTTGGCCAGGGTGTGGCCGAAGACGTCGAGGGCACCCTTGGACACCGCGTAGACGATGTTCTCCGGGAACGCGACCCTGGTGACGCCGGAGGAGATGTTGATGATCCGCCCGCCGTCCCGCAGCAGCGGAAGCAGTTGCTGGGTCAGGAAGAACGGCGCCTTCACATTGATCGCGAAGTGCGCGTCGAACTCCTCCTCCGTGGCCGTCTCGATGCTGTAGCCCCGGGCGATGGCCGCGTTGTTCACCAGGATGTCCACTTCGGACACATGCTCGCGCAGTCCACTGAGGAGGGTGTCCACGTCGCCGGGCACGCCCAGTTCGGCCCGCACGGCGACGGCCTTGCCGCCTGCGGCCTCGATGGCGGCGACGGTCTCCTTGGCGGCGGTCTCGTTGCTGCCGTAGTGCACGACGACCTGGGCGCCGTCGTGGGCCAGCCGCTCGGCGATGGCCCGGCCGATTCCCCTGCTGCCGCCGGTGACCAGGGCGATCTTGCCGTTGAGTGCGCTCACAGCGCTGATCCTCCAGTGGCGTCGATGATGGTTCCGGTGACCCAGCGGGAGTCGTCGGAAGCGAGGAAGGCCACCGCGTCGGCCACGTGCGCCGGCCGGCCGATCTCGCCGAAGGCGGACAGCGAACGCGCCCGCTCCCGGGTAGCCGGGTCGGAGAGCTCCTCGGCGTTCATCTCGGTGGCGATGTAGCCGGGGCGCACGACGTTGACCGTGATGCCGCGCGGTCCGAGGTGCTTGGCCAGGGTGTGACTGAACACCTCGAGTGCGCCCTTGGTCGCCGAGTAACTGATGACCGTGGGCAGCGCGATCCGGGCGACGCCGGAGGAGATGTTGATGATCCGGCCGCCGTCGTTGAGCCGTGGAAGTAGTTGCTGGGTAAGGAAGAACGGTGCCTTCACGTTCACCGCGAAGTCGGTGTCGAACTCCGCCGGAGTGAGCTCCTCGATCGTCCGGTAGGAGTTGACCGCGGCGTTGTTCACCAGGATGTCCAGCCGGTCCACGCCGTGCTCGCGCAGTCCATTGAGGACGGTGTCCACGTCGCCGGGAACGCCCAGTTCCGCTCGCAGCGCGAAGGCTTTCCCGCCTACGGCCTCGATGGCGGCGACGGTCTCCTTGGCGGCGGTCTCGTTGCTGCCGTAGTGCACGACCACCTGGGCACCGTCGTGGGCCAGGCGTTCGGCGATGGCCCGGCCGATTCCCCTGCTGCCGCCGGTGACCAAAGCGATCTTGCCGTCGAGTGTGCTCACAGCGCGATGCCTCCGGACACATCGATGATCGATCCGGTGACCCAGCGGGAGTCATCGGAGGCCAGGAAGGCGACGGCGTCGGCCACATCGGCCGGCTTGCCGATCTCGCCGAATGCGGTGAGCGCTCGGGCCATGTCGCCGAACTGGGGGTCGTCCAGGAGTTCGGCGTTCATGTCGGTGCTGATGAACCCGGGATGCACGGTGTTGACGGTGATCCTGCGGGGTCCGAGGTGCTTGGCCAGGGTATGGCCGAAGACGTCCAGCGCGCCCTTGGACGCCGAGTACGCGATGATCTGGGGCATGGCGAACCGGGCGGCGCCGGAGGAGATGTTGATGATGTGCCCGCCGTCGTTCAGCCGGGGGAGCAGCCGCTGGGTGAGGAAGAACGGCGCCTTCACGTTGAGCGCGAAGGTCCGGTCGAATTCCTCGGGGGTGGCCTCCTCGATGGTCTGCTGCGAGCCGCCACCCGCGTTGTTCACCAGGATGTCCAGCCGGTCCACGCCGTGGTCGTCCAGTCCCTTGAGGACGGTGTCCACATCGCCGGGCACGCCGAGTTCGGCGCCGATGGCGAAGGCCTTGCCGCCTGCGGCCTCGATGGCGGCGACGGTCTCCTTCGCCGCGGTCTCGTTGCTGCCGTAGTGCACGACGACCTGGGCGCCGTCGCGGGCCAGCCGCTCCGCGATGGCTCGGCCGATGCCTCGGCTGCTGCCGGTGACCAGGGCGATCTTGCCGTTCAGGGTGCTCACAGTGCGGTTCCTCCAGTGGTGTCGATCTTGCTTCCGGTGATCCAGCGGGAGTCGTGCGAAGCGAGGAAGGCGACCGCGTCGGCGATGTCGGCCGGCTCCCCGAACCGGCCGAGAGCCACCCGCTGCCTGGCCTGCGCGGCGTAGTTCTCGTCCGCCAGCAGATCCGCGTTGATATCGGTGGGCACGATGCCAGGATGCACCGTGTTGACCGTGATTCCGCGGGGTCCGAGATGTTTGGCCAGGGTATGACTCAACACGTCGACCGCCCCCTTGGACAGCGCGTAGGTCAGCGAGGAGCCCGCGATCCTGGTCAGCACGCTGGAGATGTTGATGATCCGCCCGCCGTCCGGAATCAGCGGCAGCAACCGCTGGATCAGGAAGAACGGCGCCTTCACATTGATCGCGATCTGCCGGTCGAAGTCCGCCGCAGTGGTCTCGGCGAATTCACCGGGGATGAGGATGCCCGCGTTGTTCACCAGGACATCCAGCCGGTCCACGCCGTGCTCGCGCAGTCCGTCGAGGACGGTGTCCGCGTCGCCGGGAACGCCCAGCTCGGCCCGTAGAGCGAAGGCTGTGCCGCCTCCGGCATCGATGGCGGCGACGGTCTCCTTGGCGGCGGCCTCGTTGCTGCCGTAGTGCACGATGACCTGGGCGCCGTCCCTGGCCAGGCGCTCGGCGATCCCCCTGCCGATACCGCGGCTACCCCCGGTGACCAGCGCGATCCTGCCGGTCAGTTGCCCCATGTGTGCCCCCGAATGGATTACGTAATGAACACTACAAAATTAACGTAGCACAGGTTTTGTAGGGGGCGTTATAGAATGTTGCTATGTCACCGCGAGGACGTCCACCGTCTTTTGATCGGGCCGAGGTGCTCGACGCCATCACCCGTGCCTTCTGGGCCAACGGGTACGAGGCGACGTCCATGGCCGAGATCACCAAGATCACCGGGGTGAACCCGCCGAGCCTCTACGCGGCCTTCGGTGACAAGGCGAGCCTGTTCGGCGAGGTGGTCCGGCACTACACCGAGCGCTACTCGGTGATCACCGCCGAGTCGTTGAAGGAGGAGCCGACCTCCTTCTCCGCGGTGAGCCGGCTGCTGCGCACCCTGGCCACCGAGTACGTGAGCCATGAGCATCCGAAGGGCTGCATGGTGATCGCCGGTTCGCCGGACCGGGACGGGATCGACGCGATCCTGCGGCAAGGCAGGCTGAGCAACCGGGACCTGTTGATCCAGAAGATCCAGGCCGATGTGGACAGCGGCGAACTTCCGTCCACCGTGGACCCCGAGCAGCTGGCCCTGTTCGTCGGCGCGGTGGTGCAGGGCATGTCGCAGCACGCCAGGGACGGCGCGACCGAGGAGCAGCTGCACAAGATCGCCGGTCAGGCGTTGCTCGCCTGGCCGAGTTGACCTCCAGCGCGCTGGAGGGCCCACGATGGTCGTATGACTCTCTGGATTTGCGGGCGATGCGGTCTCGAACACGCCGATTCACCGCGGCCGCCCGAGCGCTGCGTGCTGGACCGGGGTGAGGTCGGCTTCGAGGAACGCGGTGACCTGGGCCCGCACTCGACGAGCTGGGCCACGCCTGAGGAACTGGCCGCTGTGCCGCACATCCTCCAGTACCGGGACCACGGACGCGGGGTGTACTCCTTCCGGCGGGATCCTGGGATCGCCATCGGGCAGTGGACATACGTGGTGCGGACGCCACACGGCAACCTGATGTGGGACCCGCAACCCACGGTCGACGACCACGCGGCCGGCCTGGTGCGCGACCTCGGCGGGGTGCACGCGATCACGGCGAGCCATGCGCACATGTTCGGTGCCCAGATCAGCTGGAGTCACCGGTTCGGCGGGATTCCGGTGCTGGTCAACGAGCACAACCGGGAATGGCTGCCGCGGACCGATCCGGTCGTCGAGTACTGGCGGGACCACGCCGAACCGATCCCCGGGATCGAGCTGATCCAGCTGGGTGGGCACATGCTGGGCAGCGGCGTGGCCCGTACACCCGAGGGCGATCTGCTGTGCGGGGACACCATCACCGGCTCGCTCGAACCGGGCTGGGTGTCCTTCCGCCGAAGCTGGGTCAAGCAGATCCCGTTGTCCGCCAACGTGGTCCGGCGCCTGGTGACCACATTGGACGGTTATCGGTACGACCGGTTGATGTTGTTGAACGGCGACGTGATCGGCCCCGGCGCCGAGGCGATGGTGCGGCGCAGCGCCGAGGCGCACATCCGGTGGAGCAGCGGGGAGTTCGACGAGCTGACGTAGCTACTTGGGGTGTGCGTTCTCCACGGCGGTCCGCAGGGTGGGACCCAGCTGGGGCCACCTGCTCTCCGGGCACGCCAGGTACACCACGTAGTCGGTGCCGTTCATCCGCCAGTAGCGGCCCTGCGCGTGCTGCGCGGCGCCGTCCTTGGTGAAGGTGTACTCCCAGTCCACGGCCTGCTCGGCGGCGCCGAATCCCGTTTCGCTCAACAGGATCCGGTGGTAGTCCTTGGTGCCCTTCTCGAAGTCGGACACCACCTCGATCAGCTTCCGGGGGCTCTGCGGGTTGCCGCCGAACAGCAGCCTGCCGCCCGGCCCGCCCGGCTCGTCCGCCTGCAGGTTCGCCTCGACCGGACCGGGGTGCACCTCCCAGGACTGGGGCACCGCGATGCGCAGCCTGCCGGGGGCGTCCACCAGCTTGTGGCCGGACGGCGCCTGCTGACCGTTGGCCACCGGGGGCACCGCCGCGGAGACCGTGCTCCGCTCGGACGGCATGCTCATCGCGGTCGGTGGGGTCTCCTTCAGCCCGCCGATGCTGAACACGCCGGTCATCTCACCGATCGTCAGCACCAGCAGCACCACCACGAACACCCCGGTGCTCAGCAGCAGCACCGTGGTCAGCGGGGAGTTGACCGGCTCAGGAGGCTGCGTGCCCGGTTCGTGCAGCGGCAGGATCGACTGCTTGTGCCCCCGTGGCGCGGGCACCCAGATCTGCGACGGCTCGGGGGCCGGATGCCGGATGGGACCGTCGTGATGGTGTTGGCTCACGTCGGCTCCTTGAGTTCCTCACGGCGATCCAGCGATCTTACTGCGAACGGCGGTGGGTGCCGGGGTCCTGCTGCCCGATCGATACCAGTGCACTACCGGGTCCAGTGAATGTCCGCCCTGGGCGTCAGGGCGACCCCGAAATCCTGCGGCAACCGGGCGGAGTTAGGTTTAAGCAGGTCAGTCCCGGTCTACTCCGGGCCCGGTGGGTGAACCACGCAGTGCCTCTCAAACGAACGGTGTACGTCGACGTCATCGAAGGAGCACGCAGTGCCTGACACCACCAGCGACACCACGACACGGCGGATCACCGAGTTGCGGGCCGTCATCGACCGCGGCTTCGCCGAGGGCGTCGGCGTCATGCACGCCCTCGGCATCGAACTGGCCGAGCTGTCGGACGGCCGGTCGGTCTTCACGCTGCGGCCCAGCCACAGCACGGCCAACGCCATGTTCGTGGTGCACGGCGGCGTGCTCACCACGCTGCTGGACACCGCGATCTCCGCGGCGGTGTTCACCCAGCTGCCGGACGGCACCGGGTTCACCGGCCTGGACGTGAAGGTCAACTTCGTCCGCCCGGTCGGCCTCGACGACGACGCGTTGCGCTGCGAGGCGACCACCATCCACGTCGGCCGCAAGACCGCGATCGGCGAGGGACGGATCACCAGCGCCGAGGGCAAGCTGGTCGCGCAGGCCACCTCGACCTGCATGCTCTTCCCGCTGGGTTAGCCGCGCAGGGTGCCGATGTCGATGGCGGGGCGTTGCAGGTCGAAGTCCTCCAGCGGGACGCCCCGGGCGGCGTTGAGCCACAGGTCCTTGCCCAACTGGGAGATCTTCACGTTGCCGTCGATCAGCAAGGCCACGTAGCAGCCGTAGTCGATCGCCAGGCCGTCGTAGTAGGTGCCGGGGTTCCGGTGATCCACGATGCCCCGGCGCAACACGTGCAGCAGCCGGGCGTCGTACAGCTCCTGCACCAGCTCGTTGTCCACGCTGGTGCCCTGCTCGATCAGGAAGGTGCGGGCCTTGCGGTGCCCGACGACCTCGTCCACCAGCAGCCGGAGCAGCTTGCGGGCCGGCTTGTTCGCCGAGATCGCCCCCTGCTTGTCTCGCAGGTACCAGTCCCGGGCGGCGGTGCGCACGTCCAGGATGGAGATCGGGCCCTCGTGCGCCTGCTGCGCGGCCAGCGCGGCGATGTTGATCGCGTCGCGGGGGACACCCTCGGCGGCGCGCACCAGTTCGGCGAAGGCCTGCCGCTTGAAGGCGCTGGTGATGAACTGCTTCGGCTCGTCGAAGTGCAGGTCGGTGGGCAGTACCGAGCTGGCGTGGTTGTGGAACAGCCGCTCGAAGAAGTCCACCGACCGGTTGCGGGAGTGGTCGAAGATCATCAGGTCGTCCAGGCTCATCGCGGAGGCTGCGTCCGCGCCCACCTCGATGCCCAGGTAGTCGCCGTTGTCGCACGGCTGCAGGAACTTGGACCGGCGCTCGATGGCCGCGATCTTCACCGTCATCCCCGCCGTGGGCAGCACGCTGCGCCGGATCAGATCGGCCAGAAACGGTTGCAGGTCAAGGGGAATCGAGCTCCACTCGTCCAGCAGCAGCCACACCCGGGATCTGCCGAGTGCGCCGGTGATCTGCCGGAGCGACCGGGACAGCGGGCCGAAGACCACGTGGTGCCGCTCCACGCCGATCCGCCGTACCCGGCCCTCGGCCGCCTGTGTGACCTTCTGCTCGCTGCCCGCGGTGACGCCCGCTCCGGGGCCGAAGAAGCCGCCGATCTCCGCGCTGTTCTCCTGGTAGTTGGTGTTCTCCAGCTCCGCGGCCACCGTGGACTCGTGTTCCACCGCGCCGATCACCTCGACGCCGGTGGACGCCGTGGCCAGGGAGTCCAGTCCGCGCAGCAGACCGTCCTGATCGGACACTTCCTTGTTGATCGCGGTGGACAGCAATTCCTCGTGGATCGCCTCCAGGGTGTCCACCAGCAACTGGGTGCCCCGGTGCGCGCGGCTCAGCGAGTTGTCCGCGTACAGCCCGCCCGCGGATCCGATGGTGCGCAGGTCCAGGTAGACCGGGACATCGCCCATCTGCTCGATCTGGTCGGACAGGTGCAACAGGGCGTGGGTCTTCCCGGTTCCCCGGCGGCCGTACAGGATCTGGTGGTCGGTGGAGTGCAGCATCGCCGACAGCGAACCCGAGGAGACGAACGTCGTGGCGAGGGTGTGCCGGTCCACGCTCTCCGCGCGCCGGGGGATGCGAAGCAGCGCCTGGTTGATGTGCCGCTCGCGGGTGAGTTCCATGCGCCGATCGACCTCCGGTTTTCAGATCAGGTCGGACCACCATGCCTGGTCCACAAGGGTGACCGCTGCGCCTGAACAGGTGGATCATGGCAGAAAATCGCCAGCACGTCGGCGAGCCGGTTCACAGACTGAACTCATGACGACTTCTGGCGAACCGCGCCGCTTCCTGTTCCTGCTGGGCAGCGCCCGGGCCGACGGCAACACCGAGTACCTGGCCCGGACCGCGGCCGCCCAGCTGCCCGCCGGCGCCGAGCAGCGATGGATCCGGCTGGCCGACCATCCGCTGCCGGTCTTCGTGGACGGCCGCTACGGGCCGGAGACCTATCCGGCGGTCACCGAGCACTCCGAGGCGCTGCGCGAGGCCACGACCTGGGCGACCGACGTGGTGATCGCCGCGCCGCTGTACTGGTACTCGTTGCCGGCCGCGGTGAAGCTGTACCTGGAGAGCTGGAACAGCTGGTTCCTGGACACCACCGAGGGGCGCAGGCAGCGGCTGACCGGGAAGACGCTGTGGGGCGTCACCGTGTTCGAGGGGGAGCACCCGGACCACATCCGGCCCTGGGAGGACGCCCTGCGGTTCACCGCCGAGTACATGTGGATGCGGTACGCGGGCACCCTGGTCGGCCTCGGAGACCGGGTGGGCGACATCGAGCGGGACACCGACGGGCTGGCGGCCGCCAAGACCTTCTTCGCGGGCTGACCGAGGTCCGTCCGGACTTCCGCTTGCGGCAGTTGTGAGCAATTTCTGCAGAAAATGCAAAGGGCGCATTTTCTGCAGAAATTGCTTAGGGTCGTGCTCAGGGCGCGGCGTGGCTCCCTCGTGGATCCATGCCGCCCGCCGGACAGAGCCGCGAGGTGAGGAAGAGGACCATGGACAAGTTTCAACCCTCGATCGCCGATGCCGTCGGCGACATTCCGTCGGGGGCGAGCATCGCCGTCGGCGGGTTCGGGTTGTGCGGTATCCCCAGTGGGCTGATCAACGCCATCCACGCCAAGGGGATCGACGACCTGAAGGTGGTCTCCAACAACTGCGGTGTGGACGAGTGGGGCCTGGGCGTCCTGCTGCGCGACCGGCGGATCTCCCGTACGACCAGCTCGTACGTGGGGGAGAACAAGGAGTTCGCCCGGCAGTACCTGTCCGGCGAGCTGGAGGTGGAGCTCACCCCGCAGGGCACCCTGGCCGAGCGGCTGCGCGCCGGTGGCTGTGGCATCCCCGCCTTCTACACCCCGGCGGGTGGCGGCACCTGGATCGCCGAGGGCGGTCTGCCGTGGCGCTACGACGAGGCGGGCAATGTCCTGCTGGCCTCGCCGGCCAAGGAGACCCGAGTCTTCGGCGACCGGGAGTTCGTGCTCGAAGAGGCGATCGTCACCGACTTCGCGCTGGTCCGGGCGACCAAGGGCGACCGGCACGGGAACCTGATCTTCGACAAGACCACGATGAACTTCAACCCGCTGTGCGCCATGGCCGGGAAGATCACCATCGCCGAGGTCGAGCAGCTCGTCGAACCCGGCGAGCTCGACCCGCAGGAGGTGCACCTGCCGGGGGTGTTCGTGCAGCGCGTCGTGCAGACCGACGACATGGAGAAGCGCATCGAGCGGCGCACCGTCCGGGTGCAGACTCAGGGAGAGGCCCAGTAATGGCGTGGTCGCGTAACGAGATCGCCGCCCGCGCGGCGCTGGAGCTGTCCGACGGCGAGTACGTGAACCTGGGCATCGGCCTGCCGACACTGGTGCCGAACTACCTGCCCGCCGGGGTGCACGTGGTGCTGCACAGCGAGAACGGCATCCTGGGCACCGGTCCGTATCCGGCCGAGGACGAGGTGGACGCGGACCTGATCAACGCGGGCAAGGAGACGGTCACCGTGCTGCCCGGTGCCTCGTTCTTCGACTCCGCGCTGTCCTTCGGCATGATCCGCGGTGGGCACATCGACACCGCGATCCTGGGCGCCATGCAGGTCTCCGCGTCCGGCGACCTGTCCAACTGGGCGATCCCGGGCAAGCTGATCAAGGGCATGGGTGGCGCCATGGACCTGGTGCACGGCGCCCGCAAGGTCATCGTGATCATGGAGCACGTGGCCAAGGACGGATCGCCGAAGATCCTCAAGGAGTGCACGCTGCCGTACACCGGCCGCCGGGTGGTGCAGAAGATCATCACTGACCTGTGCGTGCTGGATGTGACCGAGAACGGCCTGGTACTGCAGGAGCTGGCGCCCGGTGTGACCGTGGACCAGGTCCGCGAGGCCACCGAACCGGAGCTCGTGGTCGCTGCCGGCATCGGCTGATTCACGGTATTTTCACGACAAACCGGCCTGTCCAGCGACAGGCCGGTTTTGTCATTTCGGGATTCCCGTGTGGTGAATTGATCACGGTGCAATGCCGGTATCGCGTGGAATCGGTGTTTTTTGCATATATGTAAGTTCGAAATTCGTTGGTATGGGCTGAATGGCGGTCTCACTGTGGGGTGGATGGATTACACGGGTTAGTCCACTCGAACGGACCATGGTCAGTATGTGGGATCGTCCATAACCTGGTTTTAGGTCGCCGGTCCGGTGATCTGGGGGCTTGGGGGATTTTCGTTATTTGTTTCTGGGGTTCGCTGAAGCCCTGAGTTGTGTTTGAAAATGGCAGTAATTAGTGGGGGTATTGCTATGTTCAAATTCAGAACCAAAGCGATCGTATTGACCGTGCTCGCCGGTTCGCTGCTGGCCTCCGGGGTCGCTGCCGCGGCCCCGGTCGCCGCACCCAATCCCTTACCGTCGAGCACGACGGGCAAGGTCTACGTGCGGATGGCCGGCGAAACCCAGGACCGCGTGTGTGCGGCCGTGGCGGTGAGCTCGACCAGGCGTAAAGGGGTTGTCGCGACGGCGGCCCACTGCGTGTTGCCGAGGGGGCGGGCGGAGCAGCCTGCGAGTGTGGTCTTCCGGCCGGGCTTCGGCATGACGAACTTCGAGCAGCGATTCAAGGTATGGACCAAGCTCGGCGACGTGAAGGCGCATCCCGGCTGGAACGGGTCGAGCATCCTCGGGGATGTCGCGACGTTCGCGGTGACCGAGCCGGGCGGGGGCAACCTGGGCGGCACCGGCGGTGCGGCGGCCTGGGCGATCAACGGTGGCAACTTCGCCGGAACGCTGCTGGACTACCGAAATGACGCTCCGGTGCAGCAGGCCTGCCAGTCGAACGTCTTCCTGATCGTGCCCCCGGAGTACCGGTTCTACGGTGCCCAGAATCCAAGCTGCAGCTACGCGGCATCCAAGGGGATGGACGGTGGCCCGTTCTTCGCCGATTACCGGAAGCAGGCGCAGCCGGACTTCTACGGGGGCACGGTTCTGGGGATCACCGTCGGTCCGACCACCGCGGGAACCATGGGTGCCTACCGGCTGGACGGCGGATTCGCCCAGATCGTGGACGAGGCCGATCGGCAGGCCTGATGCGCTGATCTGTTCATGTAGTGCACGAATTCCAGGGGGAGGAATGTGTGATGCGTACATCAACCAGGGCCAAGGCCGCCGCCGTGATCGGCGCGGGGCTGCTCGGGCTCACGCTGGTCGCGCCGGCCTACGCGAGTGAGCAGGGCGTTGCCGAGGCGAGGCAGGTTCAGGATGGTTACCGCAACTGTTTGGACGGGGGCACCATTCCGCCGACCGTCCAGACCTGTACGGATAGTCGTTATCAGCTCTGGTATGTGACTGGGCCCGACAAGGAGAAAGCCTTCCAGAACGCGGTTACCTTGGGTTGCCTGGATGGCTATGAGCCCGTTGCGCGAGTTATCGGATGCGATGTGAGCCTTCCCGGTCAGCGTTGGGGTGTCGGGCCCGGGATAGTCGGCTCCACGTTGCAGAACGGGGCCAACCTGCGGTATCTGACCAGCCAGGGTGTCGGGTGGCCGGTTATCACTGACGGCGCTCGTGGCGATTTGGGTCAGCAGTGGCAGTGGTAGCGCTGAACGACGGTGGATAGTCGATCTGGAGTCGGTGATTCGTGGCCGGTCCGCAGGCTTCTGCGGGCCGGCCATCCTTGTCTCCGGGATTCCCGGGCGACCTGGCTGGTTGCTTCTGTTCAATAGACCGTAATTTCACAGTCTCCAATGACTGCCATTGGCAGGCGATTCTTTGTGCTTTTGGGATTCCCGTGTTCGGGATTGATGACAGTGCGATGCCGGTATTGCGCGGAACCGTCGAATTTCCCTGTTCGGTAACCCCAGATTTCCCTTGCTTGCGCCGTCTGGTGGGGTCGCTATGGGGCGAGTGGATTCCCTGGAATGGAGCACTCGAATGGACCATGGCCAGTATGTGGGATCGCAAATAGTCTACGAATAGGCCGCCGAACGGGGCGGTCTGGGGGCTCGGGGGATTTCCATTATTCGATTCCGGTATTCGCTGATGCCCTGATGTTGTATTTGAAAATGGCAGTGACTAGCGGGGGGGATTGCTATGTTCAAAAATGGATTGAAAGCGGCGGTGCTGGTTGCCGTGGCCGGCGCGATGCTGGGTTCCGGCGTCGCGGTGGCCGCTCCCGGGGCGACCGCTCCGGGGTTGGCTGCTCCCGCGGAGGCGGCGGCCGTGAACCACGTCGGGACGGTTGAATTCCGCTATGCGAGTGGCGGGACCCCGAGCAAGTGTGTCGGCGTGGTGATCGACTCGTACACGCAGAATCTCCGCGGTCGTCTGGTCGCCACGGCGGCACACTGTGGGATTCGGAGCAATGGTGAGCAGCCCAACTGGGGACGGTTCACCGCGAACGATGGGACCACCGTCGCGGCCGGCGTTGGGTTCGTCTACGCGGCCACCGGCTGGAACGGGGTCAAGGACGCCCCGCATGACCTGGCGGTGTTCGGTACCGCGCCGGTCAACAACCTGCCCGTGGGCCGGTTGATCGGTGCGGCCGGCTGGGCGCCCGGTCAGACCGCCACCAGCGGGAACCTGGTGGACCGCAAGAACGGAAGCCAGCAGATTCGTCCGTTCAGCATCTCGCTGGGTTCGCAAGGCCGGCTCAGCTCCAACGTTCCCGCCTCGGTTCCCGCGGAGAACGACGGTGGCGGCTGGTTCTCCCAGTTGCCCGGTGCCGGGTTCCCGGGAGGACAGCTGGTCGGTCTCAGCACCAGCGCCAGCGATCCCGCTGGTGCGGCCTCCGGTTATGCACTGGACGGTGCCTTCGACGAGGCGGTCCGGATCGCCGAGTACTGCCTGGTGTCCCCGGGTGATCTCCGCTGCCGCCGTTGAGCATTGATCGGTAACTGATGTTCTGAGTTGAAGGCCGGTCCGCACTCCGTTGCGGACCGGCTTTCGTCATTCCCGTGTCTGGAATTGATTTTTCGCTGGTTGCACCACTTGATGGAGGCGCGCTGGGGCGGATGGATTCTCTGGTGTGGAGCACTCGATCGGACCATGGCCACCGGCGAACAGGGCGGCTCTTGGCTGACCGACTTCGCGAAGGACGACCAGGGCCGGTGGGTCGGTGACGCCCGTGGCGTGACCTTCGACGTCGTGGAAGGCAAGGGCGTGTCCCCGGCGTTCGACACGACGACCGAGGGCATCTGGCGCGCGGCCGCCAACTCCTGATCCTCCCGACGAACGGGCGCCACACCGGGCAGCCGGTGTGGCGTTCGGCGTCGGTAGGGTGAAGCGGTGACCGTTCCCTTCGGATCCTTCGAGGATGCCTGGCCCGCACTGGACCGCACCGACCTGATCGCCGAGCCGGTGGCCGACGCGCTGCGGGCGCTGCAGCTGCCCGATGTGCTGGTGGTGGACACCGACCCGGACAAGGCGGACACCGCGGTCTTCTGCGCGCACTACCAGGTGCCCGCCGGGCAGACCGCGAACTGCGTGATCGTCACCGCCAAGCGCGGTGAAGAGGTCACCCACGCCGCGTGCCTGGTGCTCGCCACCGAGAAGGCCGACGTGAACAAGACGGTGCGCAAGCTCCTGGGCGCCCGCAAGGCCTCGTTCGCCGCCATGGACTTCGCCGTCGAGGCGACCGGCATGGAGTACGGCGGCATCATGCCGATCGGGTTGCCCGACGGCTGGCCGATCCTGATCGACCGGGCGGTCGCCGACCTGCCGCAGGTGCTCATCGGCAGCGGCCGCAGGCGCGGCAAGGTCATCCTGCCCGGCTCGGTGCTGGCGAAGCTGCCCGGCGCCCAGGTCGTCGAGGGGCTCGGACTGGCCTGACGGTCAGCGTCCGCCGAGCCGGGTGGCCATCTGCTGGGCCAACGCGAGGTTGGCCTTGGCCGCCGTCGCCCCATCGGTCCGGTCGCCCACGCTCCGGGTGAACCGGATGCCCACGATCAGGTTCTTCACCCGGAACACCGTCTTCGGCAGCATGGTCAGCTCGCCGAAGACCTCGCTGCCGCCCGCCTTGCCCACGACGGTGATGTTGCGGTCGGTGAGCCGGTCGGTGAAGGCGCGCGCGGCCATCTCCTCGGTGGCGAAACCGGTCACCTCGGCGGACAGCTCGAAGTCGCGGGCCGGATCCTTCGACTGCCAGGGCAACAGCGCGCGCCGCTCGCATCTCGCCGTGACGGAGTCCAGATACAGGGTCTCGCCCTTGTCGGTCCGCTGTTGGTTGTGCGGCTGGTACTCCCGGGTGACCACCGGACCCGCCGCGGCGCCCGACACGGTCTGGAAGTCCTCGGGCGTCAGCACGGCACACGGATCGGGCAGTGCGGTGAACGGCTCGGTGAACCCGAACTCGTTGCGGGTGGCCGGCGCGGCGATGGCCGCGGCGACCTGCGGGGCCAGTGTCCGCAACCGCTGTTCCAGCACGGGGGAGGGCCGGTCCCGAACGCTCAGTTCGGCCACCAGGGCGTCGTTCGCGATGCTCGCCATGTAGATGTCGTACTGGTCGATCACGGTGATCGACGCGTGCCGGCTGTAGGTGATGGACATACCGGAGGCCTGGGTGGAGTCCAGCACCGTGCCACCCAGCCCCTCCGGCCGGTTGCGGTGGCTGTCGAGCGAGTAGCGACTCTGCAGGTCCCGCCGGAACACCTCCAGCCGGACCTGTCCACCGTCACCGGGGATGAGCGAGTACGTGCACCCCAGCTCCTGCAGTGAGTCGACGGCCGGGGTGTCCGCGGTCAGCGCCGTCTCGGAGACGGGCCGCTCCCCATCGGTCACGAATCCGGTCTTCGTGACCAGATCCAGCGGCAGCAGCGTGCACGGGTCGGCCACCGGGGTGCCACCGATACGGGCCGGGCCGGGCTGCGTTCGCTGGCGCAGCACGTTCCGCACCGGCTGGTCGGGATGCTTCGGACCGACCGGTGCGGCCGCCGCCTCGTCCTGGCCGAAGTCGATCCGCGTGGCGGCCGCGATGGCGATGCCCGCGCTCAGGGCCAGGGTGGTGCACATCAGGATGGCCAGCACGATCAGGCCACGCCGGTGGTCGGGTGCCGGAGCTGACCAGCCGGAAGGTTCCGCCGGCATGGCCGGGTACTGCTGTTCCACGATTATCCCCCAGGGCGCGCAGACGGACGCGCGCCGACAAGCGGATTTTAAGTGGTCGGCAGCGGATAGCCAAACCGGGTATCGGTCAGCACGGTCGGTCGTAGTACGCGTTCGAGACGCCGAGTCCCAGGTTGCTGGTACCGGGCCCGACACACCGCTCCTCGTCAGAGCCGATGTAGTAGACGATTTTGATGATCACCCTGCCGTCGCCGCAGTGGTCGTAGAAGGAGAACCTCGCGGTAACCGGCCCGAGGGTGTAGTAGCCACATTGTTCCGGTGCCGCCTGCTGCTGACTGGTCAGGCCGGCGGTCACCGGCTCGGCCGTGGCCGCGGTCCCACCGAGGACCATCGTCGCCGCGACCATCAGCGCGACGCTGCCGGCCACCAGTGCCTTCTTCAGTGAATTCATCGCACAATTTCCTTCCCCAGGAGCAATTTCTGATTGCTGGGGCAAGGTTATGTTCCTGGTGTGTCAGCACTGTGGCACTGGTGTGGCACTCAGCAGTTCACGGTGGAAATTCAGCAGTGCGGCGCCGGGAATGGCCCCGAGTTCGTCGGCCAGAATCCTCCGGCAACGCTCATAAGCGGCGAGTGCCTCCGCGACTCGGCAACTCTCCCGCAGCGCGGTCAGCAATTGCAGCCAGAATGGTTCCCGCAGCGGGTGTTCGGTGACCAGTCGCATCAGTTCGGCGACCACTCTGTCGGCCGCGCCATGGTGAAGTTCCAACTCGATGCGGCGGTGCAGCGCGAAAAGATAGTCCTCCCAAGCGGATTCCACGGTCTGGGCGCGCAGTGAATCACTGTGCACGTCGGACAGCGGCCCGCCTCGCCACAGCTCGATCGCCTGACAGAGCAGACGGTGCTCCTCAGGGCCTCCCCGGTGGACGGTGGCCAGGTCCAGCAGCCTGCGGAAACGCCAGAAATCCACCTGCCCGGGTTCCACCGCCAGCGTGTAGGTCAGCCGCCCGGACGTGATGAGGGAGCTGTCCTGATCGCCGTCCAGCCATTTCCGTAGTCGTTTGACGTGACCTCGTACGGTCGTTCGCGCGGCCGTGGGCGGACGATTCCCCCACAGATGGTCGATGAGCGTGTCCACGCTGACCGGGTGGCCGGCATTGAGCGCCAGCGTGGCCAGAATTATCCGCTGTTTGCCTTCTGGAATGCGGACAGAACGGTCGTCCCGGTGCACCAGCAATGAACCCAGCAGTGAAATATCCACAGGTACCGGCATTGACCTACCCCCAGAGCAATGAAGTCATACCACTAATGACCCTACCCTGACCTGCGGTTCCCCGTCCGGGTGTTTTCTAAAGGCCGGCGGCCAGCGCGGTGAGTGTCGCCTGCACGCGATTGGAACAGTCCAATTTGGTCAGAATCCGGGAGACGTATGTCTTGATGCTGCCCTCGGTCATGTGCAGCTCGGCGCCGATCTCCGCATTGGACAGTCCGCCGGCCAGCAGCCGCAACACATCCCGCTCCCGGTCGGAGAGCGTGTCCACCTTGGACCGGGCCTGGTGCTCCCGCTGCGCGTCGTGCTGCTGGAACCGGGTGATCACCCGCCGGGTGACCGCGGGGGAGAGGTAGGCCTCGCCGGAGGCCACCACCCGCACGGCGTGGATGAGCTCGGTGACGGCCGAGTCCTTCAGCAGGAAGCCACTGGCGCCGTCGGCGAGGGCCCGGGTGATGTTCTCCTCCTCGCCGAAGGTGGTCAGCATCGCGATGCGCACGCCGGGTGCCTGCCTGGCGATCTCCGTCGCCGCGGCCAGCCCGTCCATTTCCGGCATCCGGATGTCCAGCAGGGCGACATCCACCTGGTGGGTCAGCGCCGCCTGCACGGCCTCGCGGCCGTTGCCCGCCTCCGCGATCACCTCGATGTCCTCGGCGGAGGACAGGATCGTCCTGATACCCGAGCGCACCAGCGCGTCGTCGTCGGCGATGAGTACCCGGATCATTCCACTGGACCAATCAGGATCATGATCACGATGAGGGCCACCGTGGTCAGTACGAACAGCAGGCCGACCAGCCACAGCGCGGTCCGGGGCCGGGGTTCGACCCACTCGGTGTTCGCGCCGATCTTCGCCAGCATCTCATCCACCTCGGTGGTGGCCGCACGCACCGGCTCCCCGGCGGGCCGGTCGTAGGGCAGCATCGCGGACAACACGAACCCGCCGTGGGCCGGCCGGTACGCGTTCATCGTGCCGCCCGCGTGCCGGACCCGCTCGGACAGCCCGGCCAGGCCACGCCCGCCGCTGGGCAGCCGGGGTGTGCTGCCCGGTGCGCCGTTGCTGATCTTCGCGTGCAGCATGTCCTCTTCGTACCGCAGCTCGAGCGCGGCCACCGTGCCGGGCGCGTGCTTGCGGGCGTTGGTCAGGCCTTCCTGAACCAGCCGGAACACCGCCTGCTCGCCGAGCATCGGCAGTTCCCGGGGCTCGCCGTGCACGGCCAGGGTCGTCTGCTGACCGGCCTGCCGGGCATCCGCCACCATCGCGGTCAGCTGCTCGGCGGTGAGCCGCCGGTTCACCGCCGTCTCCTCGTCGTCCTGGCGCAGCACGCTGATGATGTCCCGCAGCTCCTCCATCGAGGTGTGCACCATGCCGTGCAGCCGTTCGGCGACGACCCGTTCCGGCTCGCCGAGCCGCGGATTCACCTGCAGCCCACCGATGTGCAGCGCCAGCAGGGACAGGTGGTGGCCCAGGCTGTCGTGCATGTCGCGGGCGATGCGGCCGCGTTCCCTGGTGCGGGCCTCGCGGATCAGCAGCAGCCGCTCCTGCTCCAGCTGACGGGTGCGTTCCCGCAGCGCTCCGAGCAGCTCGCGGCGCTGCCCCATGTTCATGCCCAGCAGGTAGGGGATCACGATGACCGCGAAGACGATCAGCAGCGCGAACAACAACGCGCCCAGGTCCAGCTTCTTGCCCGGCCACTGCGTGGGGTCGACCAGCAGCGAGGGGGTGCCCAGCAGCACGCTGCCCACCAGCGCCGGGATCGTCGGCTGCCAGGCCCGGAACCGGGTTCCGGCCGAGTACGCGTACGCCGGCCCGGCGGGTACGCCCGCCGCGCTGCTGATCAGCAAGGTCAGCAACGGCCAGCGCCGGTGTGTGAAGGCGCAGGGGATCATCAGGGTCAGCCCGGCCACCGCGTACCAGATCGGTCCCTCGCCGTCCGTCAGGTCCAGCAGCAGCAGGAGCGCGGAGCTCACCGCGACCACCCCGTCCAGCACCAGCGCCCCGCGCAGAGTACGTCGTGGCTGGTCCGGCCCCAGATAGAACTCGACGATCCGCCTGCGATCCACCGTTACCCCCTTGTCCGGAGTCATCATCGCCGACGATGGGCGTACGACCGCAGTCGGAGTTCGTCACCTCTTCGCGTTCACTTTCGTCAACGGGAACCGATGGCGAAGGCGGGCAGCGCCCGGCCATCCCGGCCACCCAGGCTGGTAGCACCTGAAACGGGGAGGCATTCATGATCGAGGCACACGGCCTCACCAAGCGTTACGGCGGGAAGACCGCCGTCGAGGACCTCAGCTTCACCGTCCGCCCCGGTGTGGTGACCGGCTTCCTCGGTCCGAACGGGGCGGGCAAATCCACCACCATGCGGATGATCCTCGGCCTGGACCGGCCCACCGCGGGCGGCGCGACCATCAACGGCCGCCGCTACCGCGACCTGAAGGCGCCGCTGCGCGAGGTGGGGGCGCTGCTGGACGCCAAGGCCGTCCATCCTGGACGGTCGGCGCGTGACCATCTCGTCGCACTGGCCAGGGCTAACGGACTGGCACTGTCCCGAGTGGACGAGGTCATCGGACTGGTCGGCCTGCACGAGGTGGCCGGACGCAAGACCGGCAAGTTCTCCCTGGGCATGGGCCAGCGCCTCGGCATCGCGAGCGCGCTGCTCGGCGACCCCGGCGTGCTGATGTTCGACGAGCCGGTCAACGGCCTCGATCCGGAGGGCATCCACTGGATCCGCACGCTGATCCGCGAACTGGCCGCCGAGGGCCGCGCGGTGCTGGTGTCCAGCCACCTGATGAGCGAGATGCAGAACACCGCCGACCACCTGGTGGTCATCGGCCGGGGCAAGCTGATCGCCGACCAGTCGCTGCACGAGTTCCTCGGCCGCTCCACCGGTGAGGCGGTGCGGGTGCGCTCGCCGCAGGCCGTGTTGCTGCGCGAGCTGCTGGACGCGGACGGCGCCCAGGTCACCGCGCTGCCCGACGGTGCGCTGTCGGTGCGCGGGGTCGCGATGGAACGCATCGGGCGGATGGCCGCCGAGGCCCGGATCACCCTGTTCGAGCTGAGCACCAGCGCGGTTTCGCTGGAACAGGCCTACATGGAACTGACCAAGGACAGCGTCGAGTATCAGGGGAACGCGGCATGACCACGATGACCTATGTTTCGCAGGCCCAGTCGGTGCGCTCGGCCGGCTTCACCGCAGCGCTGCGCGCCGAGTGGGGCAAGCTCTGGAGCGTCCGGTCCAGCTGGATCACGCTCTCGCTGGGCGTGCTGGCCGGTATCGGCGTCGCACTGCTGAACGTGTTCTTCCGCGAGGGAGAGGCCACCTACGCGACCATCGCGGCCGAGGTCGCCGGCACCGCGGGCCTGGTGGCGATCCCGATCATGGTGTTCGCGGTGATCAGCGTGACCGCCGAGTACAGCTCGCGGGCGGTGCACAACACGCTGCTGGGCACCCCGCGCCGGAACCGGTTGCTGGGCGCGAAGGCGCTCTCGGTCGGACTGGCCGCCTTCCTGACCGCGGTGGTGGCCACCGGGCTCGGCTTCGCGGTGACCCTGGTGGGGGCCAAGCACGTCGGCGGGGCCCTGGGCGACAGCGGAGTGCTGTTCCCGATGCTGGTCGCTCCGGTCGTCGTGGCGTTGCTGGCCGTGTGGGCGATGGCCCTGGGCACCCTGCTCCGGTCGGCTGCGGGCGCCATCTCGCTGGTGCTGGTCGAGCAGCTGGCGCTCGGCAGCCTCATCGGACTGGTGCTGCGCAACGACATCGGCCGCAAGATCGGGCACAGCCTGCCCAACTACGCCTCCGGTCAGCTGCTCAGCGCGGTGAAGCTCACCCCGCACGTGTGGGGCCAGCTGGCGGTGCTGCTGGCCTGGGTGATCGGTGGCCTGGTGGTCGCCGGCTACGCGCTTCACCGACGGGACGCCTGAACGGCGGATTCACCGGAATTCGCTTACGGTGACCAGAACATTGAGGAGGGGGACGCGTGGGGAATCCGCTGGACTGGAGCATCGTCGCAGGCGTGTTCCCCACGACGATCAGCTGGCTGGGACTGCTCGGCGGGTTGTACCTGCTGATCAGGCCCGGTCGTGCCTGGTGGATCCGGGCCGTGTTGCCCGCCTTCCTGGTCGCCGCGCTCGGCACCCTGGCGGCGGTCTGGATCACCGATCACTGGTGGCGGCCGTGGCCGGAGCCGGTGCCGGACCGGGTCACCTTCTGGTCGGCGGTAGGGGTGTTCGCCGTCGGGCTCACCGTGGCCGCGCTGATCACCGGACCGTGGTCCCGCCGGGTGCTGGCCGTGCTGGCGGTGGCCCTGGTGCTGGCCACCGTGGGCATCAAGATCAACGTGGTGTTCCAGAGCATGGCCACGGTGCGCAATGTGCTCGGCCTGCCCGATCCCGGTGAGGAACTGTTCGAGACGATCGCCAAGCGCACGGCGTTGACCGACAACTGGAAACCGCCTGCGAACCTGCCCGCCAACGGCGCCGTCGCCAAGGTGGAGATCCCGGGTACCCACTCCGGTTTCCGCGCTCGCCCCGGCTACGTCTACGTTCCGCCGGCCTACCTGGTCGATCCGAAGCCCCGGCTGCCGGTGCTGGTGCTGCTCAACGGGCAGCCGGGGGAGCCGAGGCAGTGGCTGGACGGCGGCAGGCTGGCGAGCCGGATGAACGACTTCGCCGCCAAGCACCAGGGCCTCGCGCCGGTGGTGATCATCCCGGACGACCTGGGTTCGACGATCGCCAATCCGCTGTGCGTCGACGGGCCGCTGGGCAATGTGGAGACCTACCTGGCCACCGACGTGCCCGCCTGGGTCAAGGAGAACCTCCAGGTGGACGAGGATCCACGGCACTGGGCCATCGCCGGCTACTCACACGGCGGTACCTGCGCGCTCCAGCTGGGCACCCGCAAGCCCGAGGTATACCCGAACTTCATCACCGTCTCCGGTCAGGAGGAGCCGACCCTCGGCGACCGCAAGTCCACAGTGGACAAGGGGTTCGGCGGGGACGAGAAGCGGTTCAGGCAGTACAACCCGCTGGACATCATGGCCGCGCGGCGCTTTCCTGATTCGACCGGTGTGTGGGTCGTCGGGGCGGGGGACAAGGAGTTTCGGCGGTATGCGGACCGGACTCGCGCGGCCGCTGTGGCGGCGGGGATGAGGACGGAGTTGTTCACGCCGGTCGGTGGGCATTCGATGCAGGTGTTCTCGCCGGGGGTGATGTCCGGGGTGGGGGCGTTGGCCGGGCAGTTGGGGTTGGTTCGGTAAGACTGTGCGGGGTGGCGGCGGACGCATTGTGTTTCGCGCCCTCTCACGCCTCAAGGGCGCTTCGCGTCCGGCTTCGCCGGATCAGCCTTCGGCTGACCCTTGACCCGTGAGCCTCTGGCGCGAAAAGGCACGCCTTAAGGGGCAGGCGCTGCGCGGCCTGCCCCTCTCGGCGCGCCCGCCGCCACCCCGCTCTTTTAGCTAATGGGTAACCTACGGCGCGAGTTGATCTTGTATTAATCACCTGATAGTGATTCGAAATCGCTTTGGTGTTCGACTAAAATGGAGGCATGGAACAAGTCCTGACCCCCAAATCCGTGGCCGGTAAATACCGGTACGCGGCCATGGCGATGGCCGACTTCTTCCAGGACCTGCACGGGTTGCTGTCGACCTCGTTGGACTGTGATTCGGATCGGGAAGAGACCCGGGTCGAGATGACGGTCAGTTCGGCTCAGATCCGCCATTTCATCGCGCTGGCCGAGGCGCTGCACGTGAAGTTGCCGTGCACGCAGGAGGCCCTTGCCTCGGGTGGGATCGATCTCGCGAAAGCGCAGATGCTGCACTCCCTCACCAAACCCCTTGATGCTGAGTTGGCGGGGTTGGTGGAGGAGAAGGTTCTGCCCACCGCGCATGAACTCTCGAATTCGGAGATGCGTGCTCTTGGGGAGCGGTACATCCAAGAGCTTGATCCACACGGCGCGCAACAGCGACACGAGCGTCGCAAGAAGGACCGCTCGTTCACCGTGACCAGTAAACCCGACGGCATGGGTGAGCTGCGCCTGTACTCCACCGCACCCGAGGTTCAGGCGGCGTATCAGGCGATCGATCAGCAGGTCCGCAATACGCGTGCGAAAGATGATGAGCGAACGCAGGATCAGGCTCGCGCTGACCTCGCGGCTGCCGTGCTCGCGGCCGGTGGTGCGGGATCTGAGGGGTTTACGCCGGTGGATCCGAAGATCGTGATCACCATCCCGAAGGATGTGATCGAGGGCAAGCAAGAACACGGCGCCGAGATGCAGGGATACGGCGCCATCCTGGGATCGATGGCCCGGCAAAAGGCGGCCACCGCGTCGGTGTGGTTGCGGATGATCACCGATCCGATCACCGGTGTGGGGATCGATTTCTCCCGCAAGGGATATCGGCTCAGTCAGGCGGAGCGGAACTTCTTGATCACCCGCCACAAAACGTGCCGCTTCCCGAATTGCCAGGCTCCGGCGGTGACCGCGGATCTGGATCATCGGGAGCAGTACCGACATTGCAAGGTCACCCGAGGCTGGGACATGGCACCGCTGTGTCGCAGGCACCACATCCTCAAAGAGGAACATGGGTGGGGCTACGAGATCCTGCCGAATGGTGATCTTGCGTGGACAAGCCCGAGTGGGGCGAGGTTCCTGGTGCGGATGGATCCGGGGGCTGATCCGGATGGTTAGCGGAGTGCGCCGGGTGGGGCGGTGGGGCGGGCGCGCCCCCTAGAGGGCAGGCCCCAGCCTGCCCTTCATCTGCCCGTTTTTGCGCCAGAGGCTCACGGGTCAAGGGTCGCCCGAAGGGCGATCCGCGAAGCGGACGCCGCAGGCGCCCTTGAGGCGTGAGTGGGCGCAAATATCATGCGCCCGCCCCACCGCCCCGAGACCCACTCTCCATTAACAAAGGAAGCCCGCGATGAACCCGGAACGCCCACCCAACTCCCGCCGCCGCAGGCTCGGATCCGAGCTACGGGCCCTACGCGTCAAAGCCGGACTGAGCCAGCGTGAAGCGGGCCGCAGACTGGGGTTCGAGCGGCGGAAGGTCGCAAGGATCGAGTCCGGGGAGGGCACACCCCGCCAGGCTGAGCTGGAGTTCCTGCTGGGGCTGTACGGCGAGGATGGCGGTGCCCGGCGGACGGAGGTGCTCCGGCTGGCCGCGACCGCGGGGGAGACCGGGTGGTACGAGCGGTACGAGCCGGAGCTGGCCAGGTACCTGGAGGCCGAATCGGAGGCCCGGCGGGCCCGGATCTGGGCACCGACGCTGATCCCCGGCCTGCTGCGGACGGAGGCCTACGCGCAGGCCCTGCTGGGGGAGCGGTGGGATCCGGACCTGCATCGGGCCCGGCAACGACGGCTGCCGGGGCTGTCGCTGGACGTGGTGATCTGGGAGCCGGTACTGCGGGTCAGGACCGGTGGCGCGGCGGTGATGCGCGACCAGCTGGCGGCGTTGCTCCGCCGGGGCGGTGAACCGGGTATCTCGATCAGGGTGCTGCCCCTGGAAACCGGCGGCCACCCCGCGATGCACGGACCGTTCAGCCTGCTCGACGGCCCACTGGGTACGCCGACCCGGGTGGACGCGCCCTGCCTGCCGGACATGGGCCACCCGGCGGACTGCCGCCAGGGGTTCACCGCGCTCGCCCGACTGTCGCTGGATACCGCCCGTTCGGCGGCAATGATCACCGAGATATCCCGGCACATGGGGTGACCGGACTGCTACGTTACGTTTTTCCCCGTGGGAGGCTCTGGAATGCTGCGTGCGCAGGTCAACCTGTCACTGTCCACTGTGCTCACCCTCATCCGGGCGTTCGGACTCGGGGAGCCGCACCCGGTGCTCGAGGACCTGCTGTCCCCGGACGAGAACGAGCAGGATGCCCGCCAGCTGGCCTATGGCGAACTGGGCAACTTCGGCCTGTTGCCGGACGGTGAACCGGACCCGGACCTGCTGCACGCGCTGCACATCATCTCCGCCGCCGACCGGGAGTACTACGGCCGGATCACCACCGCGCGCGGCGGGTACGCGGTGCTCACCGCCAGCCGCAACCGGGTGGGCGCGCTGCTGCTGCGTGACGGCGACCGGGTGTTCCTCGGCCCGGCCAGCGCGGACAACCTGGTGGACACGCTCATCGCGCAGCTGCCGGAACTGCACCCGGCGCACGGACCCAGCGTCACGCTGTCCGCCCACGACCAGCAGGACACCGGAAAGCTCCAGCTCAAAGAGCTGAACCGGATCCTCGGCCTGCCCCGGTCCGGTGGCGGTGAACTGCACGCGGCGATCCGGGACTCGGCCGGCCGCAGACGCATCGCCCCGTTCGGCCTGGACTACCTGGACTCCACCGAGGGCCGCTGGCTGCACTACCGCAACGTGGACAACTGGATCATCGCCGCGCCCGCCACCCCGCAGCTGCTGGCCGCGAAGATCATGGAACTCGCCAACATCAGGTAATGGAGGCACCGACGCCGGCCCACGGATGTTCGAGGTACTGAACATGAAACCGGTGTTCCTGTTCGTCCGGTCGCAGCGGACCGGCTGATCAGTCGCCGGAGATACCCCAGATGGCGATCTCGGCCGGAACCCCGTTCTCGTAGAGGGTGGTGAACCGCCCACTCCACCGAGGGAACTCGTCGAGATCATGCGCGCCACCCTGATGGGCGGCTTCGAACTGTTCCCGGGTGGGCGTGTCCGTCCCGAACACCGCCCGAACCCGATCTGCGGGCAACGGCAGGATCGTGCCGAAGTCGTCCGGTGATCCGGCGGGCATGACCATGAAGATGTCCAGGATGGAGTGCGTTCCCTCCATCAGCCACTCGTTGGACTCGTCCTGGTAGTAGGCGCGCAACTCCGCCAGGTTGGTCGGCCGCGGCAACCCCGGGCCAGGCCAGTAGAACGTGCCCCCGGCCAGTTCCCGCAGTTGCGCGATGAGCAGAGCTTCCCGGGGATCGGGGGTGTAGTCGACGTAGTAATCCCAGCCCGATGCGCCCATCGTGGCTCCCTCCAGTCCGATGCCTGCGGCAAAAATAACGGCATCGTGGGCGGTACGCCCGTCAGGCCGACCGGGGGAGCGTCTCCGGGTGGTCGTGCAGGTCGGCCAGCAGGTCACCGTCGGCGGAGACCCGCTTCAGTACGTCCTCCGGCCCGAACACCAGATCCTCTGGTGCAGCGCAGGCGCGGACCTCGTCCCAGGTGATCGGGGTGGAGGCGCTGGGCTGTTCCCGCCCGCGCAGTGAGTACGGCGCGATGGTGGTCTTCTTGCCGTTGTTCTGGCTCCAGTCGATGAACACCTTGCCGTCGCGCGCACTGCGGGACATGGTCGCGGTGATCGACCGGGGATGCTCCGCGGTGAGCCGCTCGGCCAGCCGTTTCGCGTAGTCCGCGGGTCGTTCCCAGGTGGACACCCGGATCGGCACGTACAGCTGCATTCCCTTGCTGCCACTGGTCTTCGGGTAACCGGTGAGTCCGTGTTCCCCGAGGTGCTCGCCGATCAGCTCCGCCACCCGGCAACACTCCACAATGGAGGTTCCCGGTCCCGGATCGAGGTCGAACACGAGCAGGTCCGGCAGTTTGCGGGCGCCCCGAGCGCCGACCGTCCACTGCGGAATGTGCAGTTCCAGGGCTGCCAGGTTCGCCGCCCAGGCCAGCGTCGCCGCGTCGGAGATCAGCAGGAAGTCGGCGTACTCCCGGTCCTTGGTGCTGCCCGGGGTCGCGATCCGCACCGACTCCACCCAGTCCGGGGCGGACCGGGAGAGGTTCTTCTCGAAGAAGGAGGGGCCGCTGACGCCGTCCGGCCACCTGCGCAGGGTGACCGGACGGTTCGCCAGGTGCGGCAACAGCACCGGGGCCAGTTCGACGTAGTAGTCGACCACCTGACCCTTGGTGAAGCCGGGGTACAGCTCCTTGTCCTGGTTGGACAGCCGCACTATCCGGCCGTCCAGGTCGATCCTGGTACGCATCAGGCGGTCTTCTTCCGTCGGCCCGGCTTCTTCGTCGCCTCCACGCTGCGTTGCAACGCGTCGGCCAGGTCGGCGGGTTCGGCGGGTTTGCGCCGGGGTGTCCTGGCCGGGGCCTTCTTGCCTGCCGCCTTGGCCTCGATCAGCCTGCCCAGGGCCTCGCGGTACTCGTCGGTGTGCTCATCCGGATGGAACTCGCCGGCCATGTTCTCGACCAGCGTGCCCGCCATCGTCAGCTCGTTCTTGCGCGGATCCTCGGCGTCCCGCAGCACGTCGAACCGGGCCGTGCGGATCTCGTCCGGCCACAGCATCGTGTGCAGTGCGATGACCTCGTCCCGCACCCGCAGGACGGCCAGCTGCTCGCGCTGGCGGATGGTGATGCGCACGACGCCGAGCCGGTCGGAATTCCGCAGCGTTTCGCGCAGCAACACGTATGGGCGAATCGCCGCCTTGTCCGGCTCCAGATAGTAAGTGCGCTGGAAATAGATGGGATCCACCTCGGCGACCGGGACGAACTCCAGCACCTCGATGGACTTGTCCGTGCTGACCGGCAGCTCCTCGAAGTCCGTCGGCTCCAGCGTGATCATGGAGCCGTCGTCGAGGGGATAGCCCTTGACGATATCGGCCTGCTGCACGGTCTTGCCGCATTCTTCGCACACACGTTTGTAACGGATACGACCGTTGTCATCCCGGTGTATCTGGTGAAAGTGGAAGTCGTGCTCTTCGGTCGCGGTGTGCAAGCGCACCGCGATGTTGACCAAACCGAACGAAATCGCGCCTCGCCAGATCGGGCTCATACTTCATGGAATACCCGGCGTGTCGCTACGTCAATCAGAGGGCCTGTTCTGGTATAGCTCCACCACTCGAACGGATGTCGAACATCCGGGCGAGGCCGGTGGTTTCCATCGGGCGGAGCACCACCGGTTGTTCGGCGACCAGGATGAGCGGCGTCGCCTGCTCGATGCAGGCGTTGCGCGCGGTGACCAGTTCACCGATTCCGGCCGAGCTGAAGAACTCGACCCCGTTCAGGTCCACGATCACCCGGCCGGGCGGGACCACCACGTCGATCGCGGCGTTCAGGTAGTCCCGCAGTGGTTCCACGGTGGCCAGGTCGATCTCACCGGACACCCGCACGACGGCGTCATGTCCGATCATCTCAGCGAGTAGGGCAATGGATTCATCGTTGCTACCGACCACGGTCCGACCCTATCCCGCCTGCCGCAATGGTCAACTGTGATCTCCGGTGCGCCGCGAACGAAGGGCCAACGCACCGGCGCCGAGCATGCCGAGCAGCGCCGCTCCGGCGGTGACCACCTTGCGGCCCTGCTCCCGGCGCCGGTTACCCCGGCCGCCGTACTTGACGTCCTTGCTCAGCCGCTGCACCTTCTCGCTCACCGCGTCCAGGTCCTTGCGCAGCGCGGCCATCTGCATCTCGGCCTGTCTGCTCAGTTCGTCGTTCTTACTCATGGGTGTCCTTCCGTGTCCGCGCTCCCGGCGTGTGCGTCGTCCACAGCGCCAGCAGCGCGACGAGACAGGTGCCCAGCCCACCGAAGGCGAGCAGGGCACTCGCGGTGACCAGGCCGGTGAGGAACATCAGCAGACCCAGTCCGCACAGCAGCGCCCACCACCATCGGAGGTGGGTGATCCGGCCGCTGGCGAGGGCGGCGGCCAGCTTCGGGGCCTCTTCCGTCAGGTGCTGCTCGATGTCCTGTAACTGGCGGCGTTCGTATTGGCTCAGCATGCGCGCTCCTACCAACGCGGGGACGACTCATTCCGAATACCCATTGGTGGCCGGTCAAACCCGCCTCGGCCCGGCAGTTTCCGGCGGGTTCGTCCGATCGGCCTGAGTGTGCCAATGCCTCCGGCCGGCCTAGCCCGGTCCGGGATCGCCGGGTATCCGGTGTGGACGCCTAGTGAGGAGGCACCACATGCCGATCATCATCGCCGTGCTGTTACTGGCACTGCTGTTCGGCGGACTGGGTTTCGCACAGTCCGTGTTCTGGTACATCGCCATCGCCGTGCTCGTCATCTGGCTGCTCGGATTCGTCTTCCGGGGCAGCACCGCGGGCAGTCGCTGGTACCGCTGGTAGCACCCGGCGGTAGGGTCGCCGGGTGGCGTATCGGTTCGCGGTGGAGCGGGAGAATCACGAGGATCTCGCCAGCGGATCGGTGCTTCGCTCGGCACCCGGTCTGCCGGCCTTCCCGGTCCGGCTGGCCACCGAGGTGTTCCAGCGGGCCCTCGCGCTCCGCGGCCTGGACCGCGTGGTGCTGGCCGATCCGCTCTGCGGCAGCGGTTACCTGCTGACCGCGCTCGGCCTGCTGCACCCGGAACGCATCGCCGCCGTGCTGGCCGCCGACGTCGAGGCCGACGCGGTGGCCGTCGCCCGGCAGAACCTGGCCCTGCTGAGCCGGGACGGGTTGCTCGCCCGCCGCGCCGAGCTGGTGGAATTGGCCGGCCGGTTCGGCAAGGAGTCCCATCGGCTCGCCGTCGCCGCCGCCGACCGGCTGCTCACCTCGCTGCCCGCCGACATTCCGTCCACTGTGGAAATACGGGACGCCTTTACCGGGCTCTCCGGGGACGCGGACATCGTGCTCACCGATCTGCCCTACGGCGAACAGGTGCACTGGCGGGGACAATCCGATGTGGACGCCCTGCTGGACGCGGTGTTCGCCTCCGCTCCCCGTGCGGTGGTCGCCGTGGTCGCCCGGGGTCGCAAGGTGCCCGCCCGGCGCCGGGCCCGCGAGTCGCTGAAGGTCGGGACCCGGGCGGTCGCGCTCTTCACTGCGGAGTGAAGGTCACCGGCAGTTCGTGCATGCCGCGGATCACCAGGCTGGGCTGGCGGATCAGCTGGTGCGGGGCCACGGACAGCCGCAGATCCGGCAGCCGCTGGAACAACGTGCGGACCGCGACCACGCCCTCGACCCGGCCCAGGGGTGCCCCGGTGCAGTAGTGCGGCCCGTGCCCGAAACCCAGGTGGGTCAGATCGGGGCGGGCGATGTCGAACAGGTCCGGGCTCTGGAACCGGGCCGGGTCGCGGTGCGCCGCGGCCAGTCCGACGAGCACCGGTTCGCCCGCCGGGATCAGCTGATCGCCGATGGTCACCTCGGTGGTGGTGAACCGCCAGGCCGCCAGTTCCATCGGACCGTCGAAGCGCAGCACCTCCTCGATGGCCGCGTCCCAGCGATCCGGTTCCCGGTGCAGCAGTTCCAGCTGTTCGGGGTGGCCGAGCAGGGTGAGCACGGCCTGGCCGACGAGCCCGACGGTTCCCTCGTGGCCGGCGATGAGCAGCAGGAACAGCATGGACAGCAGTTCCTGCGGGCTGAGCCGGTCGGCGTCCGCCGCCGCGATCAGCTCGCTCATCAGGTCGTCGCCCGGAGCCTGCCGCCGCCGCTCCACGAGGTCGGCGAAGTAGACGCCGGGGGAGGGCGGCTGGGTCGTGCCGGGTATCCCGTTGGAGGTCCACTCCCGGAAGGTGGGCCGATCCGCCTCGGGCAGGTCGAGGATCTCGCTGATCACCGTGATGGCCAGGGGATACGCGTAGTCGCCGACCAGTTCGGCCTTGCCGTCGGCGGCGAAGGTGTCGATCAGCTCGTCGGCGATCTGCTGGATCCGGTCCCGTAACTGCTCCGCCCGGCGGACGGTGAACGCGGACATGATCAGCTTGCGCAGCCGGGTGTGGTCGGGCGCCTCCCTGGTCAGCAGGTGCGCGCCGAGATCGGACTCGTCCTCCAGCCTGCGGCCGCGATGCGACTGCCGCCACTGCGGGCCCGCGACCCGGGGATCGCGGCTGAGCCGTTTGTCGGTGAGCGCTTCGCGGGCGTCGGTGTAGCGGGTCACCAGCCAGCAGCGCAGTCCGTCCGGCAGGGTGAGGTGGACTACGGGTCCGGTCGAGCGAAGCTCCGCGTACGCCGGATAGGGGTCGTGTTCCTGGCCGGGGCCCAGCAGTTCGGCGCGGTTACTCACCCGATCATTGAAACATCTGGGCAGGGCCGAAACGATGGTCTGACTTGTTGAGATTTGGCTACCCCGAGGAGTATTATTTGCGGCGGCGCCGCGCTCCCGGTAACCCCCAGGCTGGTTGAGCGCGGTGCCCCTTATGTTCGGCGGCTGCGCCGCCTTCCCGTGGTCCTTGTGTTTTCTGGGGCTCTCGCCCCAGACCCCAGGCCAGGAGGGCCTTCGGCCCCCTGGACCCCCGACGCCATCTTGTCTGGGGTGATTCAGGTGGTTTTTGGGGTGATTCAGGTGGTTTCGGCTATTGCTACGTACTTCTCGATGGCGGCTTCTGGTAGGCAGTCGGCGACGATCTTGCCTTCGTGGATGACCAGGACTCGGTCGAAATCTGCCAGGAGGTCGAGGTCGTGGGAGATGACGATGGCGTCCTGGGGCATCGTCTTGATGCGGTCGGCGATTCTTTGGCGGTTTCTCAGGTCCAGGAGGGTGGTGGGCTCGTCGAAGACGATGGTGGACGGGTTCAGGACCGTGATCGAGGCCATCGCGAGCATCTGCTTCTGGCCGCCGCTCAACAGGTGCGCGGCGTGATCCTCGTAGCCGCTGAGGCCGTATTCGGCCAGCGCCGCCTTTACCTTGGCGTTCACCTCGGGTTTCGGCAGGCCCCGCAGGCCGAACGCCACGTCCTCCGCGACGGTGGGCATGACGATCTGCACATCGGGATCCTGGAACACGAAACCCACCCGGCGGCGCACCTTCGGACCGTCCCGGCGGGTGTCCAGGCCGTCGACGGTGACGGTGCCCGCGGACGGGATCAGCAGGCCGTTGAGCAGCCGGGCGAAGGTGCTCTTGCCGGAGCCGTTCAGCCCGACCACGCCGATCCGCCGCTCGGTGAGCCGCAGGTCGATGCCGCCCAGCACCTCCCGGTCCTGGTAGCGGTGCCGCACCCCGGACAGTTCGATCATGTGCGGGCCTCGATCAGCGGGTAGGCCCGCCGTACCCGGACCGCCACCACGGAGCAGATGATCAGCTTGATGATGTCGCCGGGTACGTACACCGCGGACACCTCGATCGCCCGCCAGGCCGGCAGGTGGGCCACCACGGCGGACCACGGGATACCGATGGCGTAGATGGTCAGCGTGCCCACCGCGTTGCAGGCGAGCGCGGTACCGAGGTTGTACCGGTGCCACAGCCGCTCGGTGAGCAGCCCGACCACGAATGCGGCGACCGGCCACGCCAGGATGAACCCGCCGGTCGGCCCGAGGATGACGCCGAGCCCGCCCCGGCCGCCCGGCAGCACCGGCAGTCCGACCACGACCAGCAGGTCGAACAGCAGGAGCGCCAGCCCGCCGCGCCGCGCGCCCAGGATCGACCCCGCCAGCAGCACCCCCACCGTCTGCGAGGTGAGCGGCGCGGGCGCCAGCGGCAGCTCCACCGCCGGAATGAACCCCAGTACCACCATCAGCGCCGCGAACAACGCGATCTGCGCCAAGTCCTTACTGCGCACTGCTCTCCCATCCTCTGGCATCCAGGGCCTCACCCAGTCCGTCGGCCATCCGCAGGGTCCTGACCAGCAACGGCGTCAGGAACGCCAGGCTGAACCGGACGCCCCTGGCCCGTTGCGCCTGCCGTACCAGCCGCGCCTGTTCGGCGATCACCGGCACGAACCTGATGGTCAGCGCGATCGCCAGCCCGACCCGTTCCGGGCGCAGCCCGAACCGGCGCAACGGCCCCAGCGCGCGTTCCACCGCGGTGATCATGTCCGAGGTCGGCGTGGTCAGCGTGACCAGGTTCGCCAGCAGCACCACGACCGCGATGCGCAGGCCGATCGCTGCCGCCGCGTGCCAGGACACCAGCACCCACTGCGCCGCCATGAACAGCAACGTCACCGGCACGACGGCCGTCGACTGCCGCACGGCCGTGCGCCACGGAATCCCGGCGACCGCGTACAGCGATCCGGCCAGCAACAGCCCGCCGGCCAGGATCCGCAGGTCTTCCAGGAAGAACACCACGGTGCTCACGGCGAGCAGCGTCAGCAGCTTGACACCGGCCGGTGACCGGTGCAGCGGGCTGTGCCCCGGATGATGCAGCCCCAGCAACCGTCCCCCTTGTTGTACCGGCCCTGATTGTTGCTGTGTTTCCCCCTGATGTCACTCGGTGACGGACGTGATCTCGCCTGACATGCCGAGAGGTGGCCACGATGCCGTGGCCACCTCTCGATACCAGTACCGGTCAGCTGTAGGCCTGGATGGCCGTCTCGATGGCCGCCTTCAGCGTGGCGTTGTCCTGCCGGAACCCGGCGTGCGCGGCCGGGTCCTGGACGATGTCCAGGACCGTGAACTCATGGCTGTCCGTGGCCGCTTCGAGGTTCCGCAGTACGGCGGACACGGGCACAACGAGGTTGTGCGGCTGCAAGGCCGGCACCTTGCCGCTCAGCGCGGTCAGCAGCTTCCGCATGCCGAGCACGTATTCGTTGTGTGCTGCGGCGATCGCTTTCGCCTCAGCCGGATCGGTGACGGGGGGACGGCCTTGTAGGAAACCGACATAGTTCTGGGCGGTGGCGGCCATGTCATTCAGGCCAAAGAGCACCTTCTGCGCCAGATTCGGGGTCGCCGGACTGGTTTCCTCGATCTTCTCCACGATCGGCAGCAGCTTGGCGGCGTTCGCGGTCAAGGACTGGAACTGGTCGACGATCGGATTGGTGGCCGCGCCGGCTGGTTGCGGCGTGGGGACGAGCAGAGCCACAGCGGCGACGGCGGCGAGAACGATCACACGGCCGAGACGAGCATGGAACATGAGTACCCCTGACTCAGTGATGATCATCTGGATGGGCTGACGTCCATCGAAACGCCATCGCACGCTACGAGCGCCCGCTGGGCGGCGCCACCGCGACCAGCCCAACGTGGGTGGTCAGCTGATCCAAAGGATGAGACAACGCCCGCCGACCGGCTTCGTGCAGGATGATGCGGCCCTGACGTCCGTTCTCCTCGTTGTACAGTGCACGGATTGGTGCTCATGTGGGGGAACGCGTGGACGATATTCGCATCACTCGTGCGAGAGCGCAGGACGCAGGGGAGATCCTGACCGTCCAGCGAGCGGCGTACGTGTCGGAGGCGCAGCTGTACAACAACCCGATGCTGTCCGCGCTGACCGAGAACGTGGGGGACGTGGCCCGGGCCATCGAGCAGGACATCGTCCTGGTCGCCAGGCAGGGCACTCGTATCGTCGGCGCGGTGCGGGGGATCACCGACGGCCGGATGTGCCACGTCGGCCGGCTGGTCGTCGCCCCGGACATGCACCGGCGCGGAATCGGCGGCCGGCTGCTGACGGCGGTCGAGCTGACCGCGTCCGGAAGCGTGGACCGATTCACCCTGTTCACCGGAAACCGGAGCGAGTCCAACCTCTCGCTGTACAAGCGGCACGGCTATGAACAGGCACATTCGCACCCGCTCTCACCCGAGGTGACCCTGGTGCACTGGGAGAAGCTCGCCTGACTTCCCAGCGTGGGAACCCGGTTTCTGTGCGACGATGGCTCACGTGAGTGCATCGGAGTGCACGACCTGTGGACGAGCCTTGGACGATCACGCCCGGGATATCCGTTTCGGCCTGCCCGATCCCGTGCTGGAGGTGCCGGAGAATCTTCGCGCCGAACACACCTGGCAGACCGACGACATGATGACCGTGGACGGCATCGGCGCCTTCATGCGGGTACTGCTGCCCGTCCGGCTGACGGGCGGGTTCGAGGTCACCTTCGGCACCTGGATCGGTGTCCGGCCGCTGGAGCTGGAGCGGGCCTTCGCGATCTGGCCGACCCGGGAGTACGCCGACTTCGCCGTCAACGGCTGGCTGGCCAACCGGATCGATCCGTGGGGACTGCTGGGCATTCCACTCACCGCCTCGGTGCGCGACGTCAACCAGATCCCGTACATCACCGGCAGCTCGGATCCGTTCCTGGACCATCTGCTGCAGGAGCGGGTGCCGGTGGAACCGGTGGTCGAGGCCTGGCCCGGGTACGTCGACGACTGCGTCCGGCAGCACACCGTCTGACCTGGGCGCTGGCCGGCGCGTCTGGTTGTCGTCGAAGGACGGCTTTGGAGGGGGAGTCGGGCTTTGGCGCCGGTCTTTTCTGCCTGCGTGTTGGGTGGGGGCACGCCTGTCTGGTGGGGATGGGCCGCTTCCGCGGAGGACCTGAAGGACGCCATCGTTTACTTGAGCGCGTTGAAGGCGTCCTTTGTTTACTTGCGGTAAATGAAGGACGCCTTCAAGTACTCACCGTCCACTGTGGACGCCCACATCATGGGAACCACGGCGTGTCGCGCCGTTTCTGCACCGTGTCGCCCCACTTGTCGTGGTTATTAGTCACGACAAGTGCCACTTGTCGTGGATAAAAGACGCGACAAGTCAGCGAATAGCCCGCGCAGCGGCCCCGACGACCCAGACCGGCGTGCACCCACCCGACATGCCGGCAGGAAAGACCCAGGCCCCCACCCATCTCCCCTCCAAAGCCCTCTTTCGTCAAACGCCAGAAGCGCCGAACCACCACCCGCTGAGCCGTATAGCGCTTAGTCCGATCGATGTTGCGTGTACCAACACACTTCCAACACGATCTTGCCGAAACGCTGCCCAAGCTGACCTTCGCCGGATACCGTGGTGACGGAGGTGGTCTGGGGATGTTCGTGCCACATGTTTCCGTTGTGCTTCCGTTCTTGCTGGTCAGCCTGGTTGTCGCCATCACGCCGGGCGTGGACATGATGTTCGTGCTCGGCCAGACGCTCAGCCGTGGCGGCCGGGCGGGCAGGGCCGCGTTGCTGGGCATCAGCGCCGGCCTGCTGGTGCACGCCACGCTGGCCACGATCGGCGTCTCGGCGTTGATCGCGGCCGATCCGAGAATGCTGACCGTGCTGACCTACGCCGGCGCCGTCTACCTGGTGTGGATCGGCATCCGTACCCTGCGGCAGTCCGGTGACCTGGACTTCACCGAGGCCGGTTCGCGGACCGGCTCGCTGTTCGTCCGGGGGTTCGTCACCAACGTGCTGAACCCGAAGATCATCCTGTTCTTCCTGACCTTCCTGCCGCAGTTCGTGCGGCCCGAG
Organism: Pseudonocardiaceae bacterium YIM PH 21723; assembly: GCA_003600225.1. Classification (GTDB taxonomy): domain Bacteria; phylum Actinomycetota; class Actinomycetes; order Mycobacteriales; family Pseudonocardiaceae; genus QZFT01. The sequence continues at coordinate 22,685 of QZFT01000028.1, read as the reverse complement.
GCCGGACCGCAGTGGCAGCAGATCGCGGTGTTCGCCGTGCTGTTCCTCATCGTCGGTACCCCGCTGCTGATCCTCATCACCTTCGCCGGTGACCGGGCGGCCAACCTGCTGCGGCGCAACCGGAGATGGGCCAGGGCGTTGCCCAAGGTCTCCGGCTCGATCTTCCTCGGGCTGGCCGCGTCCCTGCTCCTGCGGTAGCAGCGGGCCGTGGCCGACACTGGGGACCGGCCGCTCACATCGACAACGCAGGTGGCGACATGACGATGGCCGCTACCCGCACCCTGTGGGCGAACCGGGAGTTCTCTGTCTTCTGGGCGATCCAGACGCTGTCCGCCTTCGGCGACGGCTTCTCCAAGGTCGCCGTGCCGTTGCTCGTGCTGCAGGCCACCGGCTCCGTGGCGCAGATGGGCCTGCTCACCGCGTGCGGCGCGGTGGCCGGACTGCTGGTCGGCCCCCTCGCCGGGATCCTGGTGGACCGGGTCGACCGGCACCGGCTGCTGGTCGGCAGCAACGTGGCGTTGATGGTGCTGCTGGCGTCCATTCCGACATCGTGGCTGTTCGGGCCACAGATCTGGCTGCTCTACGTGGTGATGACGGCCAGCTCGGCGATCGCCATGGTGATGCGGGTGGCCTCGGTCGCGGCCGTGGCCGGCCTCGTCGACCGGGGACAGCTGGCCTCCGCGAACGGCCGGTTGTCCACCTCCTACCACCTGGTGCTCGTGCTCGGGCCGGTGGTGGCGGGCGCCCTCGCCGCCTCCGCCGGGGCGGTGTCCGCGATGTGGGTGGACGCGCTGACCTTCGGCCTGGCCGCCATGGGCATGCAGCTGATCACGCTGCGCTCCAGCCCTGGACGGCACGCCACGCACTGGCGGCGGGACATGCTGGACGGCCTGCGGTTCATCTGGCGTATCCCGGTGATGCGTTCGATGACCCTGGCGCTGACCGTGGTGATCTTCCTGGAACTGGGCCTGGTAGACGTGTTCATCTTCCTGGTCCGGGACGTCATGCAACGCGGCGACCAGGGGGTCGGCGTGGTGCTCGGCGCGTCCAGCGTGGGGATGATGCTCGGCGCCTGCCTGACCTCCCGGCTGCGCTCCACGCTCGGCTTCGGCGCGTGCATGCTGGGGGGCTGGGCGGTGCTCGGCGCCGGGGTCCTCGTGGTCTCGCTGACCGAGGACTTCGGTGTGCTGTGCGCCGCGGTGGCCCTGGTGGGATTCGCCATCGCGGTCACCGGGATCTGCTCGCTGACCCTCCGTCAGGAGATCACCCCGGAGCCGATGCTGGGCCGGGTGACGTCCGCGTACTGGACGGTGCACAGCGCGTTGGGGCCTATCGGCGCCGCCGTGCTCACCGGAGCTGTGAAGGAACACGGTGTGCGGGGGCCGTTACTGGTCGTGGGCCTGTCGTTCCTGGTACTGGCCGGTGTGTGCGTGTTCACCCCGATCTGCGATGGGGCTGATGCGCTGACCCGCTGACTCCACCCGGCGCATCGTCTGTGAGCAGTAACTCCACAGTGCATTGGATATTGGCGCCCGATTCGAGTAGAACCGGCAGGTCACCCGCTGTCAGGATGGGTGACCCGCCGGTTCCATCGCCCGAACAGGACATCATGACCGAGTATTCGCTGACCTGGGACGGCGATGCGCTGATCGCCATCGATCAGCGCTCGCTGCCACACCGCCTGGACGAGATGCGTCTGGACACAGTGGACTCCGTGATCGAGGCCATCCGGGATCTCGCGGTCCGCGGCGCCCCGGCGATCGGGGTGGCCGGCGCGTTCGCCGTGGCCATCGCGGCCAGGGAGCACGGCGAGGACCTGGACGCCGTGCGGGCCGACGCGCAACGGATCGCCGAGGCCAGGCCGACCGCGGTCAACCTGTCCTGGGCCGTCCGCCGGGTGCTGTCCGCGGTGGAGGACGGGCCGGAGGCGGTACTGGAGGAGGCACTCGCGCTCCGCGACGAGGACGTCAGCGTCAACCGGGACGCCTCTACGATCGCCGCCGACTTCGTCCAGCAGATCTGCCCGGACCGGCCGCTGCGCGTGCTGACCCACTGCAACACCGGCAGGCTGGCCACCGTGGCCATCGGCACCGCGATCGGCACCATCACCGAGCTGTCCGCCCGCGGCCGCCTGGAGGGCGTGCTGGTCGACGAGACCCGGCCGCTGCTGCAGGGCGCCCGGCTGACCGCGTGGGAACTGGCCGAAGCGGACATCCCGCACCGGCTGACCGTGGACTCGGCCGCCGCGTGGGCCATCGCCACCGGTGAGGTGGACGTGGTCCTGGTCGGCGCCGACCGGATCGCGGCGAACGGCGACGTGGCCAACAAGATCGGCACCTACGGACTGGCCCTGGCCGCCAAGCGGCACGGCATCCCGTTCGTGGTGGTCGCCCCGGAGTCCACCCGGGACACGAGCATCTCCACCGGCGCGCAGATCGTGGTCGAACAGCGCGCGGACAGCGAGGTCACCGAGTTCGCCGGCGAGCCCACCGCACCGGAGGGCACCGAGGCCTACAACCCGGCCTTCGACGTGACGCCCGCCGACCTGGTCACCGCCGTCGTCACCGAGCTGGGCGTCATCTACGGCGCCACCGGGGAACCCGGCCCCGCCGAGGCCCTCGCCGAGATCTCGCGGTCGCTGTATGAGCGGGGCTGGATGCCCGGCACCGCGGGCAACCTGTCGGTGCGGCTCTACCAGCAGCAGGGCCAGGCGTTGATCACCGGCAGCGGCCGGTCCAAGGGCGAGCTGACCGGCCGGGACATGGTCCGGGTGTGGCTCTCCGACTCGCGGGCGCTGTCCACCGAGGGACTGCGGCCCTCCGCGGAGACGAGCATCCACACCGCGATCTATCGGACCACCGACGCCGGCGCCGTGGTGCATGTGCACGCGCCGTCGGCCACCGCGCTGTCCGTGCAGTACGGCCGGGGCGGGCTGATCGGCACGCTGGAGATCGCCGACTTCGAGCTGATCAAGGGCTTCGGCCTGGCCGATCCGTCCATGGTCGAGGTGCCGGTCTTCCCCAACTGGCCGGACGTCGCGCGAATCGCCGAGGACGTGGAACGCTATCTGGTGGGCAGGCCGGACGCGCCGCCCGTGCTGCTCATCGCCGGGCACGGACTGACCACCTGGGGTGAGACCCTGGCCCAGGCCAGGGACCGGGCGGAGTGCCTGGAAGCGTTGTGCCAGCTGGTGATGATGACCGGACGGACTCAGGAGGCGGTGACCGAATGACGTTGTTGCAGGTGATGCCCGAGGATCGGCCCGAGGTGGTGGAGCTGCGGACCCGCGACGAGCAGGTCATCGCGGACGCCCTGCGGCCGATCGGCGTCGACTACTTCCACTGGGAACTGCAGGACCTGCCCGCGGGCGCCACCCCCGCGGATTTCCTGGCCGCCTATCAGGAACAGGTGGACGCGTTGTCCGCCGAGGGCGGTTACACGGTCGTCGACGCGGTGGGCCTGCGCCCCGCCGACACCGAGGAGTACCGGGAGAAGTCGGTCAAGGCGCGCGGGTCGTTCCTGTCGGAGCACCGGCACGCCGAGGACGAGGTGCGGTTCTTCGCGGCCGGTCGTGGCTGCTTCTACCTGCACGTCGACGGCAAGGTAATGGCTGTAGTGTGCGAGGCGGGGGACCTGATCTCGGTACCCGCAGGCACGACGCACTGGTTCGACATGGGGGAGCAGCCCGACTTCGTGGCGATCCGCTGGTTCCAGGAGGCTGACGGCTGGGTCGGTGACTTCACCGGCGCACCCATCGCCTCATCCTTCCCAACATTGGACGAGTTGCTCGCGTGATCACTGCCGTAGTACTGGACATCGAAGGCACCACCAGCCCCACCGCGTCGGTCAAGGAGACGCTCTACTCGTATACCCGGGCCAATCTGCCCGCGTTCATGCGAACCGAGGCCGCGGCGGAGGTCCTGGCCGCCACCGATCGCGATCCCGAGCGCGCCACGATGTACCTGCGCAGCTACATCGATAACGATGTGAAGGACCCGGCGCTGAAGGTGGCGCAGGGCGCGATCTGCCATGAGGGCTTCCTGCGGGGTGAGCTGCACGGGTTGTTCTTCCCCGATGTGCCGCCCGCGCTGCGTTCCTGGAAGGCGGCGGGCAAGGCGCTGTACGTCTACTCCTCGGGATCGGAACAGAATCAGCGGGACTGGTTCCGCTATGCCTCCTCCGGCCGCCTGGACGAGCTGATCACCGACTACTTCGACCTGAGTGTCGGCGGGAAGCGGGACGCTGCCTCCTATGTGGACATCGCCGGCCGGATCGGCGTGCCCGCCAAGGAGATCCTGTTCATCTCGGACCTGGCCGCCGAACTGGACGCGGCCGCCGCGGCCGGCTGGCAGGTGTGCGGCATCCACCGTCCCGGTGAGCCCAACGCCCCGCTGCCGCCGCACCGCTGGGTGGTCGACTTCACCGCCGTGTGATCCCGGACAGCCGGTCGAGGTGATAGTCCACTGTGGACTGCACCTCGGCCACGGTGCGCCTGCGGTGCAGGATGTCCAGGCCCAGCCCGGTGATCCCGGAGACCAGCAGGTCCGCCTCCCGTTCCGCGTCGACCGCCGGGTTGAGCTTCCCGATGAGCATGGCGACCAGGTTCTCCAAGGACTTGTCGTCGCCCAGGAACACCGTGCGGATCTCCGGATCGGTGAGGCTGCGCGCGAAGTAGGCGGCGTACACGGTCAGCGACATCCGGCGGTGCGCGTCCAGGGGCAGGAACTCGTTCAGCACCAACGCCAGCACGGCACGCATGTCCGTGGGGTCGGGGAGCTGTTCGCCGCGCTGGCGGCTGCGGGTCTCGTTGTCCCGGTGCAGCTCGCGCAACGCGTAGACCAGCAGGTCGTGCTTGCCGGGAAAGTTGTACTGCACCACCCGCAGCGAGACGTGGGCCTCCGCCGCGACCTCGCGCATGGTCACCGACTCCAGCCCGTGGGTGGCCGCGATGCGCCACACCGCCTCGGCCAGCTCGCGTTTCCGGTTGGGTAGCGGCAGCATCGGCCTGCGACGGGCCCGGTAGGCCTTGGCCTGGCAGGCGCGGGAGCAATATGTCTGCGGCCTGCCTTGGGGTCGTGTGGTCAGGCTCGCCCCGCAGACCTGACATTTCGTCACGTTCCAATCCCTCTCTGCGCGTGGAGTTTCGTGATGAAACTCCAGGTGGACACGTTGCGTTGATACGTTCGTATCACAGAACGTGTCGTAACAGGGGGATGTCGTGGACGAAGGTTACTACCGGTTGATCATGTCACTGGTGGGCTGCGCGGGGGTCTATGAGGGTCCGGTGGCGGTGTTCCACCGGGTGTGGCTGCACAAGGAGCCGCACTGGCTCACCGCGGCCAACTATCTGTCCGCGCCGTGGTGCTACGTCGTCGCAGCCGGCGCCACGCTGATCGCGGTGGTGATCCTGGGGATTCTCGATCAGGGCCGGAAGCGCGCGGTACTCCGCTCAGCGGAAACATCGTGAGGTGAAATCCAGGTGAAGCGTGCTTGAATCCGCGAATCGTCCGCGTCAGTCGCCTGCGGACGAGGCCTCGCCACCATCCCTGTCCAGCGGTGTGGGTCGCCCCTGCTCAGAGAGGTGACATTCGATGATGAAGATCCTTGTGCTGGCCGCTGTCCTGGCCCTGACCACCGGAGCCGCGCCCGTCGCCGGAGAGGAGCACGACCACGACCACGGGCATGGCGGCGCACACGCCACCACTGTGCTCCAGGGCAAGGGTGACACCCCGCTGGGTGTGCGGGGCGCGAACGCCTACCCGGTGCCGAGCAAGCGGAGCTACACGATCACCGCGTCCTGCGCGTCGTATGCGAACCAGATCCGTCAGGGTGCCGCGACCTGGGAAGGCATGACCGAGGGCGGCGGTACCCCGGTCTCCTGCCAGAGCCAGCAGTTCGACTGCGGCGGCGTGCAAGCGGTGGGCTGCAACTGGAGCAACGGACAGAAGATCCTCCTGGCGCCCAGCCAGGTTCGGGACGTGGCACTGCTGGCCGCGCACGAGTTCGGCCACGACTGGTACGCCCACTCGTCCGGTACCTGTGCCAGCTGGGGTAGCAAGGACAACATCATGCGACCCGCGATGTGCTAGTGGCCGCGGTGACCCGGCCTCCGTTCCCGGTAGGCCGGGTCACCCCTGCTGTGGGAGGTGGGCGGCGAGACCGTCCAGCACCCTGTTCAGCCCTGCCTCGAAGCCACGTTCCTGGCGATCGGCGGCGTGTGGGGTCTCCGCCTCGATGATCACCCTGGTGAACCGGGGATACAGGCCGCTGGCGATGACCGTGGGTCCGTACTCGCCCTGTTGCTCCATCCACTGATCGTGGGTCAGTCCGGATCGGCGGGCGGCCTCCTGATCGCCGAGTTCGCCCAGCACGTGGCCGAGTACGAACGAGGACAGCGTGCCGAGGCCGGCCAGCATCTCGTCGGTTTCCAGGTCCATCCCGTCGAAAACCGCGAACGTCAGTTCCAGCCACCACAGACTGTTCGGGCCGTGGTTCTGCCTGCCAGAGGACAGCGTGGGCAGCCAGGGATGCCGCAGTGCGAGGTCGCGCAGCGCGCGGGCGATCATGTCCAGGTCGGCCCGCCAGGCACCGGACAGCGTGGTGCCGCGCAGTTCGCCCATGACCTCGTCGACCATCAGCTCCAGTACATCGTCCTTCTTGGACACGTACCGGTACAGTGAGGTGGTCCCGGAGCCGAGTTCGGCGGCGATCCGCCGCATGGTCACCGCCGCCAGACCCTCGGCGTCGGCGATGCGCACCCCGGCGACGGCGACATCCCGCCGGCTGTAGCTCGCTTTCGGGCCCCGCGTTCCCTGTTCGGGACGCATCCAGATCACCGGGTCCAACGATCCTCCTCAGGATATTGCGAACACTGTACCCAGTTGGCTACCGTGCAGTTACTGAGAACATTGTTCCGGGTTTCGTTGGGGGCGATATGGACTACGACGTGGTGGTGGCGGGAGCAGGTCCGGCGGGGCTGATGCTGGCCGGTGAACTCGGGCTGGGCGGTGCCCGGACGCTGGTGGTGGAACGGGAGGCGGAGACCCCGCAATCCCGATACGGGTCCATGGGTGCGCGGGGAATCAACCAGCCCACGGCGCACGCGCTGCGACTGCGTGGGCTGCTGGGCGAGGTCGAACGGGCCGCCATTTGGTGGTTCGGGGCGAACACCCCGCCACCGGAGCAGGTGGATGCGGGGGAGGAGCAGCCGGCCGTCTTCGTCGGTCACTTCGCCGGGATCCCGATCGATGCGGCGCGGTTGAGGCCCCCGGAGCCCGGTGACGAGTTCCTCGGCGCGGGTCTCGTCGTGCAGGCCGACCTGGAGGCGATTCTGGCCCGCCGGGCTGCCGGGTTGGGTGTCGAGGTGCGGCGTGGGGTGGCGGTCACCGGCTTCGAGGAGGACGAGAGCGGGGTGACTGTCCATATCGGACAGGACACCGTCCGCTGTGCCTGGCTGGTCGGCGCCGATGGCGGACGGAGCACCGTGCGCCGGCTGGCCGGGTTCGAATTCGCCGGCGTCGACCCGGTGTTCACCGGCTGCCAGGCGGTCGTGGACATCGCCGACCCGGAGAAGCTGGTGATCGGTGGCTGGCAGGACGGCGCCCACGGCTGCTACGTCGTGGGTGGCTGGGCCGACGGTGACGGGCCGCCTCGGGTACACACCGTCGAGTACGACGTCACGCCGGAGGACCGCGACGCGCCGGTCACCGCCGAGGAGGTGCAGGCCCGGCTGCGCCGTGTCAGTGGGACCGATGTGACGGTCATCCGCGTGCACGTCGCCGGCCGGTACACCGATACGACCCGGCAGGCGACGACCTACCGGCGGGGCCGGGTGCTGCTGTGTGGCGACGCCGCACACGTCCATTCCCCGGCCGGTGGCCAGGGCCTGAACCTGGGTATCGGCGACGCGGTCAATCTCGGCTGGAAACTGGCCGCGGTGGCGCGCGGATCGGCGTCGGACTCGCTGCTGGACAGCTACACCACGGAACGACACCCGATCGGCGAGTGGGTGCAGCGGTGGAGCCTGGCGCAGACCGAGCTGAGCGCGGCGCGTGGCCCCCGGGCGGATGCCCTACGCGCGATCCTCACCGAGGTGTTCGACACGCCGGACGCCGCGACCTATGTAGTGTTGAAGATCGGTGGCGCCTGGCAGCACTACGAGTTGCCCGGCGACCATCCACTGATCGGACACCGGGTTCCGGATCTTCCGCTCACCGACGGCAGCACCCTCGCGGAGCACTTCCGCGAGGGGCGGGCCGTCCTGCTCGGCGACACCCCTGTCGCCGAGCCGTGGGCGGACCGGATCACGGTGGTGACCGCGCGGCCGACCGGGTTCGAGGACCAGCCGTTGCTCGCGTTCATCCGCCCGGACGGCTATCTCGCCTGGGTCGGCGAGGACGGCCTGGCGACGGCCTTACGCACCTGGCTGGGCCAGGGCTGACTTCCGCTTCCCGTAGGCCAGGTAGATGACCAGGCCGATGAGGAACCAGACCGCGAACCGCACCCAGGTGACCCATTCCAGGTAGGTGATCAGCCATAGCGAGGCGATCACGCCGATGGCCGGCACGAACGGCATGCCGGGGGTGCGGAACGTGCGCGGCAGTTCGGGCCGCCGGTAACGCAGCACGATCACCGCGACGCAGACCACCGCGAAGGCCAGCAGGATGCCGATGTTCGTCAGCTCGGCTGCCTCGCTGATCGGCAGCAGCCCGGCGATCAGCGCGGAGGCGATGCCCAGCACCCAGGTCATCCGGGTGGGCACCTGCCGCTCCGGGTGCACCTTGGCGAACCACTGCGGCAGCAGGCCGTCCCGGCTCATCGAGAAGCCGACCCGGGAGGCACCCATCATGAAGGTGAACAGCACCGTCAGGATGCCGATGATCGCTCCGGCCGCCAGCACGGTGGCCAGGCCGTTCAGGCCCACCGACTGGAACGCCGTGGAGAAGCCGCTCTTCGGGTCGATCTGGGTGTAGTTCTGCATGCCGGTCAGCACCAGGCAGGCCGCCACGTACAGCACCATGGAGATGGCGAGCGAGTACATGATCGCCTTGGGCATGTGCCGCTGCGCGTCCTTCGACTCCTCGGCAGCGGTGGACATCGCGTCGTAGCCGAACACCGCGAAGAACACCGTCGCCGCCCCGGTCAGGGCCCCGGAGAATCCGGCGGGCGCGAACGGGTGATAGTTGGCCGTGTTCACGTAGAACACGCCGACCCCCACCACGACCAGCACGATGGCCACCTTCAGTGCCACCATCGCCGTCTCCCAGCGGGCCGCGGCCTTCATGCCCCGGTTCAGCAGGAACGCGATGAACAGGCACAGCAGCATGGCGAACAGGTCCACCCGGTGTCCGTCGCCGGTGCCTGGCGCCCCCAGCATCCAGGCGGGCAGGTGCACGCCCAGCTCACCGAGCAGGAAGCTGAAGTAGCCGGAGATGCCGATCGCCACCACGGACACGATCGCCGTGTACTCCAGCAGCAGGTCCCAGCCGATGAACCAGCCGACGATCTCGCCGAGCACCGCGTAGCCGTAGGTGTAGGCGGAGCCGGATCGCGGGATGAGGCCGGCGAACTCGGCGTAGGAGAACGCGGCCGCAGCACTGGCGATGCCGGCGATCAGGAACGAGATCAGCACCGCCGGGCCGACCCCGGGGATCCCGCGAGCGGGGTCGCCGTGGGCCACGCTGCCCGCCAGGGTGAAGATACCCGCGCCGATGATGCCGCCGACGCCGATCGCGGTGAGCTGCCAGAGCCCGAGCGAGCGATCCAGCCCGCTCGGTGCCCCCTCCTTCATGATCTGATCGACCGGTTTACGCCGGAAGATCCCGCTTCCGGAACCCAGATTCGTAGCCATGTTCCCCCTCGTCATTGAGTGCCCCCGGAGACATACATACGGGGTGGAAGCATGGGTTCGCAAACTTACTGAGGTCCCGAATACACATCCTCCACGTACCGGCCGTCGGCGATCAGCTGCTTGAGCCAGGTCTCGCCGTCCTCCCCGGTGAACCCCTGGTAGATCTCCTGGAACGCGGCGCGCACGCCGGGCGCCATGCGTGCCCCGTCGCCGCAGACGTAGACCTTGGCGCCCTGCTCCAGCAGCGCCCACACCTCGCCGGCCTCGGCGGTGATGCGGTGCTGCACGAACAGGTGACCGTTCTCCGGGGCGGCGCTGAACGTCGGGCGCATGGACACCGCGTCGGACGCCTCCAGCTCCGCCCGGTGCAGGTAGTCCAGCTCGGGACCGTCGCAGCCGAAGTAGCACAGCGCGGGCGGCGCCTCCGGGGTCCGGTCGGCGATGGCGCCGCGGAACGGAGCCAGGCCGGTGCCCGCACTGACCATGATCACCGGGACGGTGTGGTCCATCCGGAAGACCTTGCGGCAGGGCGCCACCCTGGCCAGTACGACATCACCGGACTGGATCCTATTCAGGTGGGTGGAGCCGGTGCCGCCGGGCAGCAGCGAGACCATCAGGTCCACGTGCCGGGGATCCCGGCGCGGGGATGAGGAGATCGAGTAGGTGCGGGGTCGCAGCGGGGGCAGCAGGTCCAGGAGCACCGGCCAGGTCAGGGCCTCGCGCAGCGCCGGGAACCGGCCCGCCAGGTCGGCCAGGTTGACGGTGCCCGGTTCGATGGCCAGAATCCGGGGCTGGTCCGGCGGGCACGGGCTCAGCTCGGCCAGCCGGGTCAGCTGCCGTCCGGTCAGGCGGTCCCCCAGTTCCCTGGTGCTCAGGTGCGTGGCCGGGACGCCGAGCGCGCGGGCGGTGGTCTGGACGACCGCCGGGTCGTTCTCCGGCAGCACCACCAGGTGATCGGCCGTCTGGTAGTCCACATCGGACGGGAGCTGGAGCCGGACGAACCGCTTCGGCCTGCCGTTCGGCGCCATGTCGTAGGACTCCACCACGGTCATCGCCCGGAACTCCGGTGTGGCCGCCCGTGACTGGATGGGCGCACGCGACTCGCCGAACTCGGCGAGCAGCACCGCGCGGTAGTTGGTCGCGAAGTCCAGCACCGCACTGGCCGAATCGGCCGCCTGGTCCACCTCGCCGCGATCCAGCAGCCGTCGTCCGCCCAGTTCGCCCAGCCGCCGATCGATCAGCGTGGGAATCCGCTGGTAGGTGGCGGCCCAGCCGCGGTCGCCGACGCCCAGCACGGCGAACGCGGGAACGTCCGCATCGGACGCTTCGGTCAGCCACCGGACGAACTCGTCGGCATCGTCGGTGGGCTGGCCGTTGTACGAGGCGGTGATCACCAGCAGCGGATCGGTGCCCAGGTCCCCGGCGAGCTCGTTCAACGTCACCTGCCGGGCCTCGACACCCAGTTCGGCGGCGGTCTCGGCGAGCTGGGCGGCGTACTCCGCGCAGCTGCCCAGGTTGGAGCCGTACGCGATGGTCAGACCGGTGGCCACCGTGCCCGTGACCTGCGGACCCTGCTGATCCTGCGGCTGGGGGAGGACATTCAGCGCCGTGCGGTTGGCGGCCCGGTCGGCCGGGGTGCGCGGGATGAGCGTGAGCTCGAACCCCTCGGGCTTGATGGTCAGCGTCTGCTTGATCGTCAGCTGGTAGGCCGGGTCGGTGATGAACCGGTACCGGTGGATCAGCATGCCGAGCAGCATCACCGATTCATGGAGGGAGAACTGGCGGCCGATGCACGCCCGCTCGCCGGTGCCGAACGGCTTGAACGCGTTGGCGGGCCGCGCGGCGATGGCCTCGGGGGAGAAGCGGCCCGGGTCGAAGTCCTCGACGTTGTCGCCCCACACCGGATCCCGGTGCAGCAGCACGGAACTCACCACCACCGGATCCCCGGCGCGCAGCGGATACCGCCCGGCCAGCACGGTGTCCTGCCTGGCCTCCCGGACGAAGCCGGCCGCGGTGGGCCACAGCCGCAGCGATTCGTCCAGGCACTGCCGGACATAGCGCAGCTTGGCGACGTCCGAATAGGACGGTTCCGGATCGGGGTCGTCGCCCCACAACGCGTCCACCTCGGCCTGCGCCAGGCGCAGCGCGGTCGGGTTGCGGGCCAGGTTGTACAGCGCGAAGGAGAGCGCGCCGGAGGTGGTCTCGTGCCCGGCGATCAGGAAGGTGATCACCTGGTAGCGGATGTTCTCCAGGGACAGCCGCTGCTCCTGCGGGGCGTTCAGCATGAGGCCCAGCAGATCGTCGGTGCGGGTGTCGCCGCTGTTCAGGCGCTCGGCGATGACCTGGTCCACGATCTCGAACTGGGTCGCCAGATCCCGCTGGAACTGCTCCTCATCCACAGTGGACGGAGCGATGATCCTGCGCTGCGCGTGGGACAGCGCGCCGACCATGGCGTCCACGAACGGGTGGGGCTGCTCCCGGTCGAACGAACCGAAGTCGTAGCCGAAGCCGGCCAGTCCGATGGTGTCCAGGGTCATCCGGGTGGCGTCCTCGGCCACCTCGACCGGCCTGCCCGCCTCGGCGGCGGCGTCCCAGGCGCGGATCATCCGCTGCGCGACGGTGAGCATGGTCGGGTGGTACATGCGCATGTTGCTCATCGCGAAACTGGGCAGCAGCAGGTCATGCGCGCGTTGCCAGTTGGGCTCGTCGTTGAAGGCGGTGAACAGGCCGTCGCCGGCGAGGGGCCGGATCTCCTGCAGTCCCTTGCCGACGGCCTTGGTGAACCGGGTCTCGTCGCAGAGTTCGTCGACCACGGCGTGCGAGCCGGTGCGCAGCTGATAGAAGCCGGGGAACCGGTCCGCGTAGAGCGGCTCGGTGCCGTTGGTCAGTGCCAGTCGCCCCAGGAACGGGAGTGGTGGTCCCGAGAGATCGATGATCGGCAGATACCGCTCCGGGTCGTCGAGGACACTCGGCGCCCGCTCGGTGATGATCGCGCTCATGTCACCAGCGTGACGCGGCTCGGCTCGACGTAGCGCCGGATGGACTACAGAATCGTGTAGTCGAGTCCGTCGTTCGCTGCGGAACCGTGATCAGCCGTTGTGCTAGGGGGAGCCGTGGCAACCGAAGAGGTCAAGTGGCGCAACCGCTTCCTGGCGGTGCTGGACCGGGCACCGGTTCCGACACTCATCATGACCGTGCACGGGCTGATTCTGCTGGTCAACCGGGCGCTTGCCAGTGAACTCGGGCGCAGGCCCAGTGAACTGGAGTTCCAGAAAGCCCTGGATCTCGTGCGTCCGGAGGACCCGGATGCGGCGCACCGGATGGTGTTCGACCTACTCAAGCGGCGCCGCTCCCAGTACCGGTTGCGGGTGAGCTGGGCGGGTACCCGGACCGGCGAGGCGATCGTGGAACCGGTGGAGGACCCGGAGTTCGAGTACGGCGCGCTGCTCGTCACCCTGCACCGGGATCCGGACCGCCGCCGGCCGCCTGCACTGTCCCCCCGGGAGTCGGAGATCCTGGCCCTGGTCGCCGCGGGCGCCACCACGAGCACCGTCGCCCGGCAGGTCGGCCTCACCGTCGACGGGGTGAACTACCACCTGGCCCGCCTGTGCGACCGCTTCACCGTCCCCAACCGCACCGCCCTCGTCGCCCGCGCCTACACCCTGGGCGTCCTGCACCCGGAAACCTGGCCCCCCACCCCCGGATGAACAGATTCCATGGAAACTGTTCCCGGTCAGGAAAGCAGGCTCTGCACGACTGGAACGATGGTTTCCGGGGATTGATATAGCTGTTCGGCAGTGATCACCAGCACGGTCCAGCCCGCAGCGCGAATCGCGTCTCGGCGCCGCTCATCCGATCTGAACTGCATAGGTTCCCCATGCCAGGCTCCCTCGTATTCGACGGCCAGTCGCTCTTCCGGGAATGCCAGATCGATCCGGCCGACGAACACTCCGTTGTGCCACAGGTTCCACTGGGGTATTGGGCGCAGACCTGCGACCCAGAACACCACCCTCAGCTCGGACTCTGGGCGGGATTCGGCTCGGGGATCGACCAGACCAAGTGCGTAACGCGCATGTCCGGAACCGAGGTGCTCACAGTCTTGTAGATACCTCTCGATGGTGGTTTTGGACGTTACCCCAGTCCGCACCAGCACGTCGGTGTCCGCTATGGCCATACGCAAGGGCTTTCGCCTGAGTAGGTCGAATGCGGTTCGTTCCGGTGTTGCGATTCGAATTTGATTCCATGGTTCGCATTCACTGTCGTGTATGCGAACGGACCAGGCCTCGCTGTCCCTGCGGATGCTGGGACGATGTTTCGTCACGATCATTTGTACTCGGTCGGATTCCTTCGCCAGATCCGCTCCGCGGATAGTCGCCGCCGACCTCCCGGTGAGTACGGCTTCCGGCGGCGCGACGAGCGCCATGGCACGGCACTTCAGTTCATGGCTGCGGGGCAGGTCGGCACGGCAGTACACCCCGTGGATCAGCCGGCGGAATTCCGAGCTCCGGAGCTGCCCTCGGCCGAGGAGCCCCGCCTCTACCAGCTCGGATCCGATGAACACCTCGGGAATGGTTGTCAGCATTCTCCCAGGGTGCAGCCTCCTGGTGTGCCGCAGCACCACCTCCCAAGATCTGTGGATAACTGCGGGAGCAGTTTCCATGGAAACTGCTCCCGTTCACTACGTCGTCGTGGTTTGAGGGGCACATTCTATGGAAAGTGGTCATCGTGGATGGGGATAACAGTGATCGGGGTGGTGATCTTTCCGGGGGTGCCTCGGGGCGCTGAGTATTGATGGCATGACCGATATCAGTAGGCGTGGAGCGTTGGGGGTCGCCGCTGCGGCCGCGGTGGCGGCCGGAGTGAACGGGAAGATCGCCCAGGCGGAACCGGCGAAGGCAGCCGAACCGCAGCATTCGCATGTGTTCAAGCTGACGAGCTCGAAGCCGACCGTGTTCGACGGGGGTGACCTGCGCGGCGCGCACCACCAGAACTTCCCCGTCCTGGAGGGGCAGAACGGCTCGGTGTACCTGATCCGCCTGGAGGTCGGCGGCATCCGGGAACCGCACTGGCATCCGGTGGCGTGGGAGCTCAACTTCGTCATCTCCGGCCAGGCGAAGTGGACCATGCTGGGTACCCACCCCAGCGGCAACTACGAGCAGGACGAGTTCATCGCCGAGGCCGGTGACCTGGTGTTCGCGCCGACCGGGCAGTTCCACTACTTCGAGAACGCCTCCAAGACGGAGCCCTTGCAGGTCCTGGCCATGTTCAACACCAGTTCCATCGAGCCGAACGACGACATCGGCATCGTCGGCACGCTCAACTCGATCCCGCGGGACGTGCTCGCCGCGACCTTCGGCGTGCCCGAATCGGCGTTCGCCGCCATCCCGAAGGACGTCAAACCGGTGGTCATCACCCGACGCAAGTAGCCTTCGTGTTCGTGCTTGATCCAGTACTGCTGAAGACCTTCCTCACCGTGGCCGAGGCCGGCGGGTTCAGCGAGGCCGCCCGCCGCCTCGGCCTCGGCCAGTCCACCGTCAGCCAGCACGTGCGCAGGCTGGAATCCGCCGTCGGACGCACGCTGTTCGCCCGGGACACGCACAGCGTGCAGCTCACCGGGGACGGCGAGGCGATGACCGGCTTCGCCCGCAACCTCCTGGACCAGCAGGAGGCCGCGCTGCGCTACTTCTCCCGCCCGGAACTGCGCGGCAAGGTGCGGCTCGGCGCCAGCGAGGACCTGGTGCTCGGCGCGCTGCCGGAGATCCTGCGGCTGTTCCGCGAACAGCACCCGCTGGTCGACCTGGAACTCACCGTGGAACTGTCCGCTGTGCTCGACGAGCAGCTCGAAGCCGGGAAGCTGGACCTCGTGTTCAACAAGGCCCTCGGCGGCACCGGGTTACTGACCGACCCGCTGACCTGGGTCGCCGCCCCGCGCTGGACGCTACCGCCGGACGAGCCGGTGCCGCTGGTCGTCTACCCGGAACCGAGTCACACCCGGTCCCGCGCGCTGAGCGTGTTGCAGGCCGCCGGCAGGCAGTGGCGCGTCGCCTGCGTCTGCGACCGGCTCAACGGGCTGCGCGCGGCGGTACTGGCCGGGCTCGGCGTCGCCGTGTTCGCCGAATCCGTGGTGCCCGACGGCCTGGCCCGGATCGCCGAGCACGACCTGCTGCCGCCGCTGGGCACGGTGACCTTCGACCTGCGCAGCCGCCGGCCCGATCCGACCGGACCGGTGGCCGCGCTGGCCGAAGCCGTCCGCAACAGCTACTGCTGATACGGGTGGGCGGCGACGCTCGCCAGGTACATGAAGGTGGGCAGGTTGGCAGCCCAGTCACCGGCCTGGCAGGAGTACGGCGGGTTGAACGAGCCGCAGCTCTTCAGCTCCGTCACGAAACCGGCCACGCCCAGCTTGCCGTACGCCCAGTCCAAAGTGGACCCGGTCGCCACGTAGATGGTCTTGCCGATCGGGCCGTACTTGTAGCCGGTGTAGGAGGCCATCTTCCCGGCGATCCGGTTCAGCGGCCCGAAGTCGGGGCCGTTGCTGGTGTCCCAGCCGGGCGGGAACATGTGCGCGCCCATCGTGGAGTGGATGGAGAACGCCAGGCCACGCACATCGCCCACCGCGGCGGTGCCGTCGTTGCCCTTGACCGGGAACAGCTGCGTGTACAGTTTCTGCATCGCCTGGGTCTCCGGCTCGCTGTCCGCGCGCGGGCCCATGTAGCCGTCGTTGCACGGGCTGGAGGACGAGCCGCCCTGGCCCCACTTGAAGCCCCAGTTCCGGTTCAGGTCGATGCCGACGGTCGCTCCGGCGCAGGATCCGTTCTCCGCGTCCCGGTTCTTCCGCTGGCCCATGTTCGCGCCGCCCTGCTGGACGTAGTCCACGCCGTCCGGGTTGACGATCGGGATCAGCCACACCTCGGTGGTGTCCAGCAGTGTGGTGATCGCGGCGTCCTTGCCGTAGCCGTTGACCAGGTGGTCCAGGTAGCGCCAGGACATGTCCCCCGCGCCCAGCTCGCGCGCGTGGATCTGGGTGTCCATCACGAACCGCGGCTTGGCCGAGTTCGGGTTCAGCGCGCAGTCGCCGGTCTGCTTCTTGGTCAGGCAGATGGCCCGCAGGTCGTAGCCGGCGGCCGGGTTCTTCGTCTTCAGGTAGGACTTGCCGTAGACGACCGGGGTGGCCAGCTCCGGGTGCTCCTTGGCGACCTTGTCCAGGTGCGCGTAGTGCGCGTTGACGGTGTGGTACCCGCCGTAGAAGGTCTCGTCGATCGGATCGGCGGGCTGCGGGGCACCCGGGACCAGCCGGGTGCTGGGCTTGGCGCCGGTGATCGGCTTGAGTTCCCGGTGCACGGTGGGCGTGAAGCCCGCGCGGCCCAGTTCGGTGGCGGTGGACCGGTTGCCCAGCACGTACAGGGTGTTGCCGTCCCGGTCCTCGAGCACGTCGAACTTCTGCAACAACTGCTGCTGGTGCTCGGTGCTGGGGGCGTCCACGGCGTACTCGAACAGCTGCGCCGGGTCCGCCTGGGCGGAGGGCAGGCTCAGCCCGACGGCCGCGGTGAGCACCGTGGCGCTCAGGAGGGTCAACGTTCGGCGAAGTGACATACGTACCTCTGCAGGGTGAGGGGGCTGTTTCGCCCCCTGACCCTATTCGCAGACCTGCCAGGTGTCATGCCCTATGCCGCCCGGCGGACCGCCGCCCGCACGGTGGCGAACACCGGCAGCATGATGCCGAGGCCGAGCAGCTCGATCGGCCTGCGCACCGCCCGGCTGGCCGCGACCACCCGCAGCGGGGTTCCGAGTTCACGGCAGTGCACCACGTGTTTCAGCAGGACGTTGATCCCGCTGCTGTTCAGGAAGCCGACCTCGGACAGGTCGACCACGATCGGGGCGGGTGCGGTACTGAGCGTGCTGGCCTCCCGGAGAGACCAGTCCAGCAGCGGTACCGAGCACAGGTCTACCTCGCCGCTGGCGTGCACGACGACGGAATCACCCTGGCTGGTCGCGGAGATGGACAGCGATCCGCAGCCACGCCCGGCGAAGAGTTCGGCTTTCATGGACTGGGCCATGGAGAATCACCTCTGGGCGAGCCGGAATTCACCATCGTATCGGTAATTCCGCCGCGACGGGCCGGGGTGACCACTCGATCGGCCGAGTCGCGTGCGTTATGTGGTGACGAGTTCAGGCGAGCTGATTCCGCACATCGGGCAGTCGGCGCAGCACAGCCAGGCGTGGCTGGTGGTTCTCCAGGACGGCCAGCTTCTCCCGCACCTGTCCGGATTCCGGTCGGGCGAGCCGGGCGAACAGCTGTTCGGACGCAGTGAACGCTGCGTGCGCCGCCTGCTGATCGCCGTCCTGGGCGTGTACGTCGCCGAGTTCCTGCAGGACGGATGCGCGGTTGTAGGAGTCGCCGAGCATCTCGAATACCAGCGCCGCCCGGGTGTAGTAGGAGGCCGCCAGCGGCAGATCGCCCTGTTTGGCGTGCACGAAACCCAGGCACCGCATGGTCTGCGCCTGCGCCTCGGAGAGCGGCAGTTGCAGCAGGAGCTTCAACGCGCTCTCGCTGTAGGACAGGGACAGTTCGTGCTGGCCGTCCTGGGCGTGGATCCAGCCGAGCAGCATCAGGCACTGCCCGCCCCACCGGTTCTTGCCCCGCGCGCGGAACAACACCAGGCCCTGGTTTGCCAGGTTCTCCGCCTGGCCGTAGTGGCCCTGACGGTAGGCGGACATCGCCAGTGCGACGCAGGTCGCGGCCTGACCGGTGAGGTCGCCCATCCGGTGGTAGAGGTCGTTCGCCCGGTTCAGGTGCGGCTGACCGGAGCGGTAGGCGCGTTGCATCGTGTACGTGTGGCCGAGCTGGTAGTGGCTGGCGGCCTGCGCCATCGTGTCGCCGAGGACGCCGGCCGCCGTGAGCGCGATCTGCTGGATGACCCGCTGCACATGCCAGTGCGCCCGGCGTCCCAGGTAGGTGCTCATGATCCACGGCAGCCGCCAGGCGTGGGCGTGGAAGCGTTCGGCCTCGGCCAGCCGGACCATCGCCAGCAGGGTCGAATGCTGTTCCAGGAACCAGCTCATCGCCTCCTCGAAGTCGGCGAGCGGGCGGGACGCGGTGCCCGGCTCCGGCAGGGCCAGCCCGATCGCCTCCCACATCGGGCAGATCAGCTGGTCGGCGGCGTGCCCGGTGAACAGGTAGTGGTCCAGCAGCCGGGAGATCGCCGTGTGGTGCTCGGTCGCGTCGAACTCGCCGGCCAGCTCCATGGCGTAGGCCCGCAGCAGGTCGTGCATCCGGTACACGCCGGGCGCGAGCTCCTCGACGAGGTGAGCGCGCACCAGCTCGGTCAGCAGGGTCTGCGAGCGGCAGGTCGAGCCCGCGAGCAGGGAGGCCGCGGCATACAGGTCGAAGCTCGGTCCGGGATGCAGGCCCAGCAGCCGGAACAGCCGCGCCGCGTCGTGCGGGAGCACCTGGTAGGACCAGGAGAACACGGCCCGCACGGTGGTCGCCGGGTCACCCGCGTCCAGCACGTTGAGCCGCAGTCGCTGGTCGGCGAGCGCGTCGGCGAGTACCCGCAGGTCGTGGTCGGGACGTGCGGCGGCCCGGGAGGCGAGCACCGCGAGGGCCAGCGGCAGCCCGGCGCAGTACCGGATGAGTTCGCCGACCGCGTCCGGCTCCGCGGCGAGCCGGTCCGGGCCGATCCGGCCTTCCAAGAGTTCCCTGGACTGCACATCGGTCAGCAGGCTGACCCGGATCTCGGTGGCGCCGTCCTCGATGGCCAGTCCGGACATCGCGCTGCGACTGGTGATCAGCACCAGGCAGCCAGGGGTGGACGGCAACAGCGGCCGCACCTGGGCGGCGTCGGCCGCGTTGTCCAGCAGCACCAGCATCCGCCGCCCGGCCAGCAGGCTGCGGGCCAGCGCGGACCGGCCGTCGAGGGTGCAGGGGATCTGGTCGGTGGGCACCCCGAGCGCGTCGAAGAAGACCTGCAGCGCCGAATCGGGGGTCATCGGGTCGTTGTCCGGCCCGAAGCCACGCAGGTTCACGTAGAGCTGGCCGTCGGGGAACCTGTCCAGGTGATCATGCGCCCAGCGCAGCGCCAGCCAGGTCTTGCCGCTGCCGCCCGGCCCGCCCAGCGCGGCGATCCGCACGCTGCCGGTCTCCCGCTCGGCGATCGCGGTCAGCTCGGCCAGATCCCGGTCCCGGCCGACCAGGTGGGCGGGCGGCGGCGGAAGCTGCCGGGGCACCGGTGTGTCGGCGTGCGCGCTGATCACCGGCAGCCGGGGGAGCAGGTCCGGGTCGGCGGCCAGCATGCGCTGGAACAGGGTGCGCAGTTCGGCCGACGGGTCGGTGCCGAGCTCGTCGGACAGCCGGTGCCGTACCCGGTCGTAGTGCTGCAACGCGTCGGCCTGCCTGCCGTCGCGGTACAGGGCGAGCATGAGCTGCCCGGCGAGCCGTTCGTCCAGCGGATGCCGGTCGGCGGCCGCGCCGAGCCCGGGTAACAGGACGGTGTGCTGGTCCAGCCGCAGGGCCACGTCGGTCCGGTCCCGCTCCGCCTGGACCCGGTCGCGCAGCAGCGCCTCGCGGATCGGGTTGAACCACGGGGTGTTCGCCCCCTGGTACGGCTCGCCCTGCCACAGTTCCAGGGCCTGGTCGAACAACTGCAGGGCCTGTCGGTCCCGGTTCTGCCGGCGGGCCTGCCGGACCAGGTCGGCGAACAGGTGCGCGTCGATACTCAGCGGTTCGGTGACCAGGCGGTATCCGTGGTGCCCGCCGAGGATCGAGGCACCGGTGTCGATCAGCAGTGGCCGCAGCCGGCAGGCGTAGGCGGCGAGCGTGCGGCGGGCGCGTTGCGGTGGCCGGTCCGCCCACACCCGGTCGATCAACTGCTCGGTGGAGACCGTCCGGTTGACGTCGGCCAGCATCGCGGCGAGCACACACCGTTGTCGGTGGTGCCCGGCGTCGGTTGATCCGCCGCGGTGGCGGATCTCGATGTCCCCCAGGACGGCGAACGTGACGTTCATACGACCCTCGCCCAGTAAAGCCCCATGCGGAAGGGGCAATGTATCGGCTACCCGCTAATCGGCTCAACCTCGTGTTGTAAATCGGGAAACTCCGATTCTCCGCAGGCCGGGGAAAGCGCCTGGTAAACCTATTTCATAGGAATTTCCCATGCGATGGTGTAAACCGAAAATAACGCGCTGACCTGCGGATTCAACAGTTGTTGCACCCAATGTTCATCGGTCCTCGGCAGACTGGTGCCATGGTGGCCAGGCAGGGGGAGGATCAGGTGGTCGTCGCGGAGCTCGGGGCTCCGCGACGGGGGCGTTGTGGCGGATGTGGGGGAATAGTGAATGCGCTATTCGTGGCCCTGCTCGTCGCCGTGCTGGTGTTCGGGTCGGAACCGGTGCGAATGACGTTCGTCCACCTGATCGCCGTGGTCACCCGGGTGGCCGAGTGGTGCTTTTTTCGGGGGTAGGCATCACTCGGCCACTGATATGGGGCGGTGGGGCGGGCGCAGTTTATTTGCGCCCACTCACGCCTCAAGGGCGCTTCGCGTCCGGCTTCGCCGGATCGCCCTTCGGGCGACCCTTGACCCGTGAGCCTCTGGCGCAAAAACGGGCAGATGAAGGGCAGGCTGGGGCCTGCCCTCTAGGGGGCGCGCCCGCCCCACCGCCCTACTGGGCCTGCTCCGCTAACCATCTGGATCGGCTCCCGGGTCCATCCGGACCAAGATCTTGGTTCCCCTCGGGGAGGTCCACAGCAGGTCACCGTTGGGCAGGATCTCGTAGCCCCAGTGGTGCTGGTCTTTGAGGATGTGGTGCCTGCGACACAGCGGCGCCATGTCCCGGCCCCGAGTGACCCGGCTGTGCTGGTACTGCGTCCGATGATCCAGATCCGCGGTCACCGCCGGAGCCTGGCAATTCGGGAACCGGCATGTCTTGTGGCGGGTGATCAGGAAGTTCCGCTCGGCCTGGCTGAGTCGATATCCCTTGCGGGAGAAGTCGATCCCCACACCGGTCATCGGATCGGTGATCATGCGCAACCACACCGACGCGGTCGCCGCCTTCTGCCGTGCCATCGACCCGGGGATCGCTCCGTGGCCTTGCATCTCGGCGCCGTGTTCTTGTTTGCCCTCGATCACGTCTTTGGGGATCGTGATCACGATCTTCGGATCCACCGGCGCGAAACCCTCAGACCCCGCTCCACCGGCGGCGAGCACAGCGGCGGCCAGATCGGCACGAGCCTGATCCTGTGTGCGCTCATCATCCTTCGCACGCGTATTGCGGACCTGCTGATCAATCGCCTGATACGCGGCCTGCACCTCCGGAGCAGTCGAATACAACCGGAGCTCACCCATCCCATCGGGTTTGCTGGTCACGGTGAACGACCGGTCCTTCTTGCGACGCTCATGTCTTTCCTGTGCGCCGTGCGGGTCGAGTTCCTGGATGTACCGCTCCCCAAGTGCACGCATCTCTGAGTTCGACAGTTCATGCGCGGTAGGAAGCACCCTCTCCTCCACCAACCCCGCCAACTCAGCATCGAGGGGTTTGGTGAGGCTGTGCAGCATCTGGGCTTTTTTGACGTCGATCCCACCGGCCGCGAGGGCTTCTTGCGTGCAGGGCAGTTTCTCGTGCAGTGCTTGGGCGAGCGCGGCGAACTGGCTGATCTCGGCGGTGCTGACGGCCATCTCGACCCGGGTCTCCTCCCGATCGGAATCGAAGTCCGAGGAGGTCGACAGCAGCCCGTGCAGGTCCTGGAAGAAGTCGGCCATCACCATCGCCGCGAACCGGTATTTACCGGCCACGGATCTGGGGGTCAGGACTTGTTCCATGCCCCCATTTTAGTCGAACA
>QZFT01000027.1 GCA_003600225.1 Pseudonocardiaceae bacterium YIM PH 21723 | reverse complement strand
GTGGCCGACACCCTGCGGGACGGGGAGATCGCGTTCCACCAGATGACGCTGAACATCCTGCTGTTCGTGCCCCACGAGCCGCGAACATCGTCAACTCCGGGGAGCGGTGTGGGGGAGATCTATGCGGACGGTGGCGCCTGGGGTGGTCGGTGGGTCGGTGAAGTGGACCTTGCCTCCGTGGGCGGCGATGGTGTCCGCCACGATCGCCAGGCCTAGGCCGGAGCCGGGGAGGGCGCGGGCCTCTGTCGACCGCCAGAAGCGGCCCCAGACGGCTGTCCGGTGTTCTTCGGGGACTCCGGGGCCTTGGTCGGTGACGGTGATCCAGCCGGGTTGGGAATGCACCGTGATGAGGGTGTTGGGTGGGGAGAACTTGATGGCGTTGTCCAGGAGGTTGAGGACGGCGCGTTCCAGGGAGGTGGCGTCGCCTTGGAGGGTCCACTCTGCGGTGTCCACCTCGATGCGGTGACCGTGGGTCCGGCTGGTTGCCCGGTGTACCGCTTGGTCGATCACGGTGGCCATGTCCACCTCGACATGCGCGAGTTCACGTTCGTCCCTGGCCAGGGTGACCAGCTCGCCGATCAGCTCGGTGAACTCCAGGGTCTGCGCCTGCAGGCTGCTGATCACTGTTGCCCGCCGGTCCGCCGGGATCGGCCGGCCGCTGTTCTCGCTCATCGCGAGGAGGTCCACGTTGGTGCGCAGGCTGGTCAGCGGTGTACGCAGCTCGTGGGCCGCGTCGGTGACCAGCTCCCGCTGCCGCCGCCGGGACTCGGACAACGCCCCGGTCATGGTGGCGAACGCCCGGCCCAGCCTGCCGACCTCGTCCCGGCCGGCCACATCGATGGGCGTGTCCAGGTCCTCGGTGCGGGCGATGTGCTCCGCCGCGCCGGTCAGCCGTTCCAGTGGCGACAGCGTGCGGCGGGTGAGCAGCAGCCCGGCCCCGCCCGCGACGAGCAGACCCAGCACCGACAACCCGATCAGCAGCGTGCGCAGCTCGGACAGGGTCTCCTGGACATCCCGCAGGCTGCGGCTGGTGAGCATCACCGCCCCCTCGCCCACCGGCCGGACCAGTACCCGGACCGGATCGCCGGCCACCGACACCCCGTCCCGCAGCGTCGGTTCCGTCACCGTGCGATCGGCGGCGATGGTCACCACCGGGTCCACCCAGGGTGGCGCACAGCCCTTGCCGTCCGGCCCGATGAGCTGGACGCCCTGCACCACGACGACCTTGTCGGTCTGGCCGGGGACCTCCAGCGGACGTTCCTCGCAGTACAGGGCCAGGTCGACCGGCCGGGCCGGCTGGGTCACGGTCTCGTTCGGTGCCGGTTTCGGGAGCAGCGCCTCGTCGACCTGCGCCCGCAGATTGTGCTCGGTGACCAGCCAGGTGGCTGTGCTCATCCCGGCGATCACGCAGGTGGCCACCAGCGCGGTGATCACCGCGAGCCGGGTGCGCAAGAGCAGCGGGCGCCTCACGACGGGGACCGCAGCACGTAGCCGACGCCGCGGACGGTGTGCACCAGCCGGTCCGCGCCGCCCTCCTCGATCTTGCGGCGCAGGTAGCCGACGTAGACGTCCAGGGTGTTGGTGCCCGACTCGTGCCCCCACACCTCCTGCTGGAGGAATGACCTGGTCAGCACCTGTTTCGGCGCGGCCATCAGCAGTGAGAGCAGGTCGAACTCGGTCCGGGTGAGGGTGATCGGCCGCCCGTCCCGGCTGACCTCCCTGGTGCTGGTGGACAGCTCCAGGTCGGCGAAGCGCAGCACCGAGTCGGCAGCCTTGTCGGCCGTGCCCCGGTTGAGTTTGAGCAGCGCCCGCAGCCGCGCGAGGAGTTCCTCCAGCGCGAACGGCTTGGCCAGGTAGTCGTCGGCGCCCGCGTCCAGGCCGGTGATCAGGTCGCCCAGCGCGTCCCGGGCGGTGAGCATCAGGATCGGGGTCCGGTCCCCGGCGGCGCGCAGCCGGCGGCACAGGGTCAGCCCGTCCACGTTCGGCATCATCACGTCCAGGACGATCGCGTCCGGCGCCGCGCTGCCGAGCAGCCCGATGGCCTGCTCGCCGTCATCGGCGGTGACGACCTCGAAATCCTGGAACTCCAGGGCCGCGCGCAGGCTCTCCCGGATGTCCCGGTCATCGTCCACCACCAGTACCCGCACGTGCCCTCCCTACGTCCTGATCAACAGTGTCCCGCGTTCAGTAGGACAGGGCAGTCTGAGAGGACCTTTGGATGAACCTGGGAAATTCGTGAGACCGTCCGTCCATCGACTATGCGTGTTCCGGTCGATACGCTGGGTGAAAGGCTGATGCTGGGAGAGCGTGCGGATGACGCGGTTCGTCGGTTGGCTGCGAAAGAACGCGGACGGTTTCTTTGCCCTGCTCCTCGCCCTCACGGTGGGGCTACTCGGCGTACTCGATGTGCTCGGCGCGGAGAAGGTCGGCGCCGCGACCCTGTTGATCCTGGCGCTGATCGCGGCCACCCTGCTGCGCGACCGGTACCTCTCGTTGCGCGAGGTCAGCAAGAACCGGATGGTCTCGCTGCTCAACGGGATCGAGATCGGCCAGGCGCACGCCACCGCGCGGCGCAACACGGAGATCTGGTGGTTCAAGGGCGGTACCGGCACCTATCTGCGGGCCAGCACGCTGCCGATCTGCGTGGAGACGGCCCGCCGTGAGCAACGGCCGCTGCGCATGCAACTGGAGATCCTGGACCCTGCCGACGAGCCGCTGTGCAAGACCTACGCGCAGTTCCGCTCCTCGCTGGCGCCCGCCCCGGACCGCACCGGCGAGACCTGGACCACCGACCGCACCCGCAAGGAGGCGTTCGCGACCGTGCTCGCCGCCTGCTGGTACCGGCAGCGGTTCACCTTCCTGACGGTGGAGATCGGCCTGTCGAAGGTGATGAGCACGTTCCGCTGGGACCTGTCCTCCAGCTGCGTGATCATGACCCAGGACAACGCCAACACGCCCGCGTTGATGTTCGAGCAGGACAAGCCGCACTACCGCGACTTCAGCCGCGACCTGGTGTCCAGTTTCAAGCAGACCCGCAAGGTCCAGCTGAGCCTGGCCGACGACCTGGTGTTCTCCGATGAACCGACCATCGAGGAGACCAAGAAGCTGTTCTCCGTGCTCGACCTGCCGCTGCCCGCCTCGTTCAGCGATCGCGACGTCGCCGACATCGTGCGCAAGGCCCTGCGACCGCGGAATCCGTACGAATGACCGACTACCACCGGCTGTACGACGCGATCGCCGCGGGGACGGCGGAGGTGGCCGTACCCCGGTGGGCCGCCGGATTCCTGCGTGCCGTGCTGGACGGCACCGATCCCACCCCGGCGCTGTGTCATCCGCTGGGCTTCTACTGCTTCCCCGCCTGGCGCGGCGCCGCCGGTCACGGCATCTGCCTGCACGTGTGGCCGGACACCGCCGAGCGGTCCGCGGTGCGGCACGCGCACAGCTGGGACCTGGTCAGTTACGTGTTGTACGGCCGGGTGCGCAACGACATCATCGAGCTCACCGAGGGCATCGCCCACCGGGTCTTCGAGGTGCACAGCGGCCCCGACGGCGACGCGTTGGTGCGCACCGAGCGGCTGGCGGACTGCCGGGTGCTGCGCAGCGAACACCACGGGCCGGGCGCCGTCTACACGCTGCCCGCCGGGATCTTCCACACGTCCACGGTCACCGGTGAGGCGGCCACCGTGGCGCTCGGCAGGCACTGGGCCGAGCATCGCGACCTGTCCCTGCTGGATCCGGTCGCCCCCGATCACCACACCACCCGGCGGGCCTGCACGCCGATCGAGACCCGGGCGATCGCCCGGGCCGTGCACAGCCGGATGCCGGAGGACGCATGCCCATGGTGAACCTGGACCTGGCCGCGAGCACGGCCGTGCTCGCAGCGGAGGCGGCGGGCGCGCTGCTGCGTGACGGGCTGGCGGGACCGGTGTCCGCGCGGGCCAAGGACGCCTCCGGGGACGTGGTCACCGACCTGGACCTGGCCGCCGAGGCGGTGATCGTGGACCGGTTGCGCCGGGATTTCCCCGATCAGCCGATCCTCACCGAGGAGGCCGGGCTGCTGGACGCGCGGGACGAACACTGGACCTGGCTGGTGGATCCGCTGGACGGCACCAACAACGTGGCCGTCGGGCTGCACGTGTGCGCCGTCGGGATCGCGCTGTGCCGGGACGGGATCCCGATGGTCGGCGTGGTGCACGATCCGGTCGCGGACGTCACCTGGTCGGCCATCCGGGGGCGCGGCGCGACCGGCCCGGACGGGCTGATGCTGCCCGATCCGGCGAGCCGGGCCGGTGGCCGGATCCTGTCCTGGGTGCAGGGTTACGCGGTGCGCAAGGGCGATCAGCGGGCCCTGGCGTTGCGGCTGGCGCTGGAGAACGACTCGCGGCGGCTGATCCAGCTGTGGGCGCCGCTGCTGTGCTGGGTGATGCTGGCCAGGGGCGACATCGACGGATTCGTCGGCTACCGGGCCGGATACGTGGACCTGCCGGCCGGGATGCTGATCGCCCAGGAGGCCGGGGTGATCGTCGCCGACTTCACCGGTGCGCCGCTGACCGCCCGGCTCGATCAGGACGGCATCGACTTCGTGGCCGCTCGGCCTGGGGTGCTCGCGGAGCTGTTGACGACTTTGCGGGCTGGGCAGCCGGTCATTCACTGACGGTGGTGCTTCTGGCTGTTGTCGAAAGCGGCTTTGGAGGGGGAGACGGGCTTCGGGCCGCGTCTTTCCTGTCGGCGTGTTGGGTGGGGGCACGCCGGTCTGGTGGGTATGGGCCGCTTCCGCGGGGGACCTGAAGGACGCCTTCGTTTACTTGGGCGCGCTGAAGGCGTCCTTTGTTTACCCCAGGTAAGCAAAGGACGCCTTCAGGTACTCACCGTCCACAAAGGACGGTCGCCTTGTGGGAAACACGGCGTGTCGCACCATTTCCGCACCGTGTCGCCCCACTTGTCGTGGCTTTTTCCCACGACAAGTGCCACTTGTCGTGGGAAAAAGCCACGACAAGTGGGGCTACACGGTGCGGAAACGGTGCGACACGCCGCGGATTCCACGATGTGGCCGTCCATTGTGGACTGTAGGTACCTGAAGGCGTCCTTTGTTTACCCGAGGTAAACGAAGGACGCCTTCAGTGCGCTCAAGTAAACGATGGCGTCCTTCAGGTCCCCCGCGGAAGCGGCCCATCCCCACCAGACCGGCGTGCCCCCACCCAACACGCAGGCAGCAGAGACCCCGCCCAGCACCCGTCTCCCCCTCCAAAGCCCTCTTTCGACAACAGCCCAGACCCAACCCCGGTGACAGGCCGGGTTACTTCAGCTTCTGGATCGACTTCACCGTGAGGTGCAGGATGCGCTGCGGCTTGGATTCGCTCAGCGTGAACACGTGATCCATCAGCACCCAGCTGCCGTCGGCCTGCTGCACCCGCACGGTGGCCAGCACCGAGTTCGGGTCGCCGGGATCCAGCCGCACGTTGTCCGGCTGCACCGCGCGCACGGCCCGCCAGGAACCGATCAGGCCCAGTGGGTCGGGGCCGAGCAGGTTCGGCTCCAGCAGAGCGAACGCTGCTCTGGGGTCCAGCGGCAGCAGACCGTAGAACCGGTTCACCAGTTCTATGGCCGCGGCGCCCACGGGCAGTTGCACGCCCGGGAGCAGCCCGCCGGGCTGCGGCTTCTGTGAGGTCGTCGTCGTCGGGGCCACGCCCGCGGGGGAGGTGGACACGGCCGGAGCGGCCGGCTGCTGCGGCTGCTCGCCGGTCAGCCAGTCCGGGCGCAGGGCCTGGGCGTCGGTCAGGCCGGGGGAGTTCACCGGCACGCTGCGCGCCTCGTCGCCGGGCGGGGCGTTGGTGATCATGGCGGCGGCGGCCACCGATCCGCACAGGGTCAGGCAGCAGGCCAGGACGCCCGCGCCACGCATCCACCGCGCCATCGGGCCGGACGGTCCGTCCTCCTCGAGTTCGGCGTCCTCGCCGAATTCCAGGTGGTCGGGGTCCGGCAGCACGATGCGCGGGAGCTCGCGGGTGCCGGTCGCGTGTTGCTTCTCCAACAGCTCGGCCACCGTGATCGAGTCGGCACGTTCGTGCCGACGACCACTGGCTGAGGGGTTCACTGCGCTTGCCAATCCTTTAGTCCGTTGTTGCTGCACTCGTACCTGCCGGGCAGCTCTCCTGCCACCATCCAGCGCCGGAAGGCGTTTTTTGGCGGCGAGCGGTCGGCGATTCCGGCATTCGGATGCCGGCGTTGCGCCACCTGCGATCAGCTCGCCCAGATCACCCGCTCGCTGAGAATCCGCGGCTCGGAACCGGGAGTGAAGGTCAACTCGCGTTGCTGGGTGCCGGTGCGTCCATCGGCGGTGGTGACCTGCAGTGCGGCGGTCACGACGCCGCGGCCGGCGTCCACCACCATGTCGGTGATCCGCACGCTGGTGATTCCGGCGTAGCGCTGGCTGAACGCCGTGATGCCGAGCGTACGAAGTGTCCCATCGGCCAGTTCGAAGGCAGAGCCCAGGTTACCGGCAAGTGAATTCAAGAAGGTGGTAGCGGCGCTGATCAGCGACCCGGCCGGTCCGATCGGAGTGCCGCGCGGGGGCAGTGTGGTGACCCTGGGCGGCGGGGCCTCCGGTTGCGCGTTGGCCGTCGGTGGCCGCGGCGTCGTCCTGACGGCGTGTCCGCTCAACGCGAGGGCCGCGCTGGTCGTGGTGGTGGTCGGCCGGACCGGGCCGCTGGGCCCGGCCGGTGTGTTCACGTGGTCGCTCGCGCCGAGGGGCACCAGCGGACCGCCGTCCGGGATCCGGCCCTTGGTCGCGTCGTACTCGGTGTGCGAGGTCGGGCCGACCAGCACCGCGGCCGCGGTGGCCAGGCCGACCAGTACCGCGACCGAGGCGGACACGGTGAACCAGGTGGCATGCCGCCAGGTCGGCGGCGGAGTGATCGAAGCGGGTACCCAGCCCAGGTCGAACAACTGGAGCCCATCGGGTGCGGGCTCCGCCCGGCGCTGCCGACGGGGCACCCGGGGAACGGATGTCGAGGTAGAGGTGTAGTGCAGTGGGGTCGGCTGCCCGGGTCGGGATTCCGGCTGCCGTGCCGCGCTGTCCATCCGGTGGACCTTTCCTACTCGCCTACCCGGAAAGGGGACGAGGTTCGGGCCTCGCGCCTCTCCGTGGTGACCCGCCGAGAGGATGAGCGCTCAGCCGGTCACTGCGCCCAGGTTACGGGCTAAGCCCGCAGGTAGCGCCGCGAATCCCCCTAGTGATCGGCGGTCGCACCCAGTCGTGTGCTGCTGTATCGCTTCCGGCGATGACTGTCCGTGGATCAGCCGCCGGAACGGAACCGCTTACGAGTGGTCTGCAGTGCTTGGAAGCCGAAGATGCCTACGCCGGCGCCGACGGCGATCGCCAGGAGACCCCCGAGGAACAGCGCGCCGATCAGCCCGACGCCCGCGGTGATCAACGCGACCGGCCAGCGGGACTTCACGTAATCGGCGATCGGTCCGCCACCCGCGCGCTTACCCGCGGCATTGCCGAGTAGCGCCAGATAACCCACGTGCGCACCCGCGGCGATGAAACCCACCCAGGCCACCGGTACAGCGATCAGGTCCAGCATGGGCGCCACTCTAGAGGTCGAGCAGCCGAAGTTGACGAGTTTCGGGCTCGTGCCTCGCCCGAAACTCGTCGACTTCGCCAGTGAGGGTCTAGCGGCCGAGGCGGCCACGGCCGAGGTTGAGGAGGATCAGGGCGAGCTGTTTGCCCTCCTCGCCGAGTTCCCGGAAGCGCTCGATGACCGCCATCTCCCGGTTGTGCACCAGCTTGGTCCCGCCGGAGGCCATCCGGATGACACCGATCTGCTGGGACACCTCGGTCCGCCGCTTGATCAGCCGGAGGATCTCGGAATCCAGTGTGTCGATCTCCTTGCGGAGGTCGTCGATGTTCTCAG
The DNA here is from genome assembly GCA_003600225.1 of Pseudonocardiaceae bacterium YIM PH 21723. GTDB lineage: Bacteria > Actinomycetota > Actinomycetes > Mycobacteriales > Pseudonocardiaceae > QZFT01. The sequence goes on along the minus strand of QZFT01000027.1, from coordinate 104,923 downwards.
CTGCCACGTTCATGTCACTTCCTGCTCTGGTCAAGGAGCCTGGACCCGAGAAGCAGCAAGCCCCGGAGTCCGAGGACTCCGGGGCTTGCTCGTGGTCTGTTGCGCGTCAGCGATCCACGGGCGCCGGAGTCCGGGGCCCGTAAAAAAAGGAGAAGTGACGCTGCACGCGAGTCAGTGTGCCACAGACCGCCGGTCGTCGGCACCGCGATCCTGCCGCCTGACGGCTGTGGTCACGGCCACACCCACGACGAGCGCGGCCACGCCGGTGATGATCCAGCTGACCACGCCGCTGTCCACGGACCGGCCGATCAACGCGCTGGTCAGGCCGACCCCGGTCCACACCGCGGCCCAGGGCACCGAGCCGGCGACGCACAGCCGCAGCGCCCGCAGGTACGGCATCCGCGTGGTGCCGGCCAGTACCGGTCCCAGGGTGTGGCCGACCGACATGAACCGGATGGTGATCGCCGCGCCATAGGACGCCTCATTGACCAGTTTCCCGACCCGTTCCCAGCGCGGCTCACCCATTCGTGTACCCAATCGGCTGTGCCGCAGTTTGGGGCCGAAGAACCAGCCGACCAGATAACTGCCGGATTGTCCGGTAATCGAACCCGCGGCCCCCGCCGCGAATACGCCCAGGACCTCCCACACCCCGAAGTGGGCGGCCAGAATGGCGGCCGGAACCAGCACGATCTCGCCTGCGACGAACGAACCCAGGAATACGCTGGCATCGCAGATGCACAGCACGAACACCAGCCCGACCAGTGCAAAAGGCGGGACCGACGATAAGTCCGGCAGCCAGTTCGGCATACGTTCTCCCCCAACTCACGGTGGGTTCGAGCCCAGTGTCCGCCCCGAACGGAAACACTGGGCCACGACCCGGCGACGATTCCCCTGCCTTTCCCCTAAAGACATCGTCTCCATCTGCAACCGTGTGCGCCTCCGGATAATTCCCGGAGCCCCGGTCGGGGTTTCCGTAGGTCTGTGGCGGGGTGCACCGCTCCGAAGTTGGCGATGTTCGGGGCGAGGTATGAGCCCGAACATCGCCAACTCCGGGACTCCGCAGAAAATCAGGCCGACCCCGGCAAGCCGCCGTCCGGCGCGGGGAAAGTTCTGTCGGTGCCCAGGGGTACCGTTGCCCGCGATGGATGCCTTGTTCAATCTCGCCCCAGAACCCACCCCTGCCGCGCCGCGCCGCCGGGACCCCGACGCACTGCTGGAGGGCCTCAACCCCCAGCAGCGCGAGGCCGTGCTGCACCTCGGCAGCCCACTGCTCGTCGTCGCGGGCGCGGGGTCGGGCAAGACGAAGGTGCTGACCAGCCGGATCGCCTATCTGCTCGGCGCGCACAACGTGCACCCCGGGCAGATCATGGCGATCACCTTCACCAACAAGGCCGCCGCCGAGATGAAGGAGCGCGTCGCCGCCCTCATCGGCCCGCGCGCCAACGTGATGTGGGTGTCCACCTTCCACTCCATGTGTGTCCGCATCCTGCGCCGCGATGCCAAGACCATGGGGATGAACTCGAACTTCTCCATCTACGACGGGGACGACGCGCGCAGGCTGATCACCCTGGTCGCGCGGGACCTGGACCTGGATCCGAAGCGCTACCCGGCGCGCACCCTCGCCATCCAGATCTCGAACCTGAAGAACGAGCTGCTGGACGCGGAGGCCGCGTCGGCCAGGGCCACCAACGACCTGGAGCGCCGGGTCGCCGAGGTCTACCAGTCGTATCAGGCCCGGCTGGCCGACGCGAACGCGATGGACTTCGACGACCTGATCATGAAGACCGTGGAGCTGCTGCAGGTCTTCCCGGATGTCGCCGAGTACTACCGCCGCCGGTTCCGGCACATCATGGTCGACGAGTACCAGGACACCAACCACGCGCAGTACACCCTGGTCCAGGAGCTGGTCGGGCCCAAGGGCGGCGACGTCCCGCCCGCCGAACTGTGCGTGGTGGGTGACGCGGACCAGTCGATCTACGCGTTCCGCGGCGCCACCATCCGGAACATCGTGGAGTTCGAGCGCGACTACCCGGACGCGCGCACGATCCTGCTGGAGCAGAACTACCGCTCCACCCAGACCATCCTGACCGCCGCCAACGCGGTCATCTCGCGCAACCCGAACCGCCGGGACAAGCGGCTGTGGACCGACTCCGGCGACGGCGAGAAGATCGTCGGCTACGTCGGGGACAACGAGCACGACGAGGCCGCGTTCGTCGCCAGCGAGATCGACAAGCTGGTCGACTCCGGTGCCGTGGTCAACTCGGACATCGCGGTCTTCTACCGCACCAACAACCAGTCCCGGGTGTTCGAAGAGGTCTTCATCCGGCTCGGCCTGCCCTACCGCGTCGTCGGCGGGGTCCGGTTCTACGAGCGCCGGGAGATCCGCGACGCTCTCGCCTACCTGCGGCTGCTGGAGAACCCGGTCGACACGGTCAGCATGCGCCGCATCCTGAACGTGCCCAAGCGGGCCATCGGCGACCGCGCCGAGGCCTGTGTGGCGGTGCACGCGGAGAAGGAGCGCATTCCGTTCGCCGAAGCCCTGCGCGAGGCCGCGCAGGGCAAGGTCTTCGGGCTCGCGACCCGCAGCGTGCGGGCCATCCAGGGCTTCCTGGAGCTGATCGACGGGCTGCACGAGCTGGTGGAGCAGGAGGCCGACGTCGCGGAGATCCTGGACGCCGTGCTGGAGCGCACCGGCTACCGGGCCGAGCTGGAGGCCAGCGAGGACCACCAGGACGCGCAGCGGGTGGACAACCTGATCGAGCTGCTCACCGTGGCCCGCGAGTTCGTGCAGGCCCCGGCGCTGCTGGAGCCGGGCGACGAGATCGTCGAGCCGGCCCCGGAGATGAGCAGCCTGGCCGCGTTCCTGGAGCGGGTCGCGCTGGTCGCCGACGCCGACCAGCTGCCGGACGAGGGCGATGGCGTGGTCACGCTGATGACCCTGCACACCGCGAAGGGCCTGGAGTTCCCGGTGGTGTTCTGCACCGGCTTCGAGGACGGCATCTTCCCGCACATGCGGGCCCTGGGTGACCCGAACGAGCTGGCCGAGGAACGCCGGCTGGCGTACGTGGGCATCACCCGCGCCCGGGAGCGGCTGTACCTGTCCCGGGCGGAGATCCGCAGCGCCTGGGGTTCCCCGCAGACCAACCCGGAGTCCCGCTTCCTGCAGGAGATCCCCAAGGACCTGATGGACTGGCGCCGCCTCGGCCGGGCCTCCGGTGGCGGCATGTCCGCGCCCGGCGCCCGCACCACCTGGGGCAGCCAGCGGGCCGACTACGTGGGGAACAACTCCGCGCAGGCCGGCCTGGCCCAGCGGGGCATGCGCACCACCGGGTTCAAGGGCATGTCCAGCGCCCCGCCGCTGGTCCTGGAGGTCGGCGACCGGGTCAACCACGACAAGTACGGCCTGGGCAAGGTGGTGGCCACCGACGGCAGCGGCCTGCGGTCCACCGCCACCATCGACTTCGGCGCCTCCGGCACCGTGAAGCTGATGCTCATCGGCGGCGTCCCCATGCAGAAGCTGTAGCTGTTACCTGATCCGGACGTGGCGCTGACCCGGCGCGGACACGCGCCGCGCAGCATCTGTCCGTATGAGGCGAACCCTGCTCGTTCTCGGAGCGGTGGCGGCCGTTGTGACGGCCGCCGTCACCGTTCCGGATATCTCCTTCAGCGGAGTGGCGGCGACCGACGGTCTTGACTGGCAGCCGTGCCACAAGGTGGCCAAGGGCTGGTACGAGGCCGACACCCGCAGCGAATGCGTGCTGGTGCCGGTGCCGTTGGACTACGCGAAGCCGGACGGCCGGAAGATCGGCATCGCCGTCAGCCGGGCCAGGGCGACCGGAACCCGCACCGGAGTGTTGTTCACCAACCCCGGCGGGCCCGGCCTGAACGGTGTTCAGGTCACCCACGCGTGGCTGCACAGCAGGCTCGGTGAGCTGAACGACCAGCTCGACGTGATCGGCATCGACACCCGCGGGGTCGGCTACAGCGACCGGGTGTCCTGCGCGGGCATTCCGCACGACCCGCTGCCGCCGAACCCGACCGCCGAGCAGGTGTACGACAACGCGGGCGCCTGGAATCAGCGGTGCTTCGCCCGGGACCCGGAGCTGTTCGCCGCCCTGACCATCGAGAACGTGGCCAGGGACATGGACACCGTCCGGCGGCTGCTGGGCGAGGAGAAGATCAACTACTACGGCAACTCCGGTGGCACGATCGTCGGCGCGATGTACCGGTCGATGTTCGACGAGCACGTGGCGCGGATGTGGATCGAGTCGGTGATGGCACCGGTCTCGGACATCACGGCCCGGGCGGGCGTGGCCGAAGCCGATGAGCGGAACTTCCACGACTTCTCGGCCTGGGCCGCCCAGCGGGACGCGAAATACCACTTCGGCGCGACGGCGCAGCAGGTCGAGTCGGCGCTGACCGGATTGCGTGACCGGTTCGGCTACGAGGTGGTCAGCATGGCGACCACGTTCCTCCCGCGGTGGCCGCTGGTCGCCGCCCAGCTGGCCGAACTGCGGGATTCCGGACAGCCTGCCGCGCTCGCGCCCGCCGGGCGTACGACCTATGGCTGGGCGGACCAGGGGAACTCTTACGCGGAGACGAACACCGCGTTCATGTGCAACGCGATCGCCGACGAGCGGGAGTACGCCGACGTCCTGCGCAACCGCGCGGAGCTGGCCAAGCGGTTTCCGTTCTCCGGCGGATTCACCTCGGGCCTGGACCGGTGTGAGAAGTGGCCGGTACCCGGCAGGGTATGGGACCTGAAGCCGGGCAAGAGCGAGCTGCAGCTGTCCGCCCATGAATTCGACGGGCCCACGCCGTACCCGTGGGCGAAGCTGATGCAGACGCGGATCGGCGGCAACCTGCTGACCGTCCCGGATGGCAGCCACTCCAGCATCAAGGTGAACCAGGGCCAGTGCGGCACGCAGCTGGTCGAGTTCTTCCGCACCGGGACGCCCGCCACCGGCACCTGCCCCGGCGAGTCCATGGAGTCCGAGGGCGAGCCGGGCAATCTGGCGGGCACCCTGTCGCTGAACGGCTGCTCCGGCTCGATCGTCCGGCCGACGGCGGCGAAGGACGAGGACAAGGCGCTGCTGCTGACCAATGGCCACTGCGCTCCCGGTGACCGGCCCAAGCCCGGCCAGGTGCTGACGAACCAGCAGACCGAGATCCTGGCCGAGGTGCGCAGCCCGGCGGGCCGCGGCCTCGGGTTCATCACCGCGCCGAAGGTGCTCTACGCGACGATGACCGGCACCGATGTGCTGCTGGCCCAGCTACCCCTCAGCTATGCCGAGATCGAGCAGAAGTACAAGGTCAAGGCATTGCCGCTGGCCGATCGTGGCCCGGCTGAGGGGCAGCCGATCACGGTGGCCTCCGGTGGCCTCACCCGCAGCTGGGAGTGCCAGGCCGAGGCGGTGGTCCCGTTGCTGCGGGAAGGCGGCTACGAGGTTAAACAGGCCATTCGGTACGCCAAGGAATGCGACACCGGCCCCGGTTCCTCCGGTTCACCGGTGCTCGACGCCAGGACCCGCGCCGTGGTGGCGATCAACAGCACCAGTAACCGGGACGGTAAGCAGTGCGCGGCCGACAACCCGTGTGAGGTCGACTCCAGTGGCGTGGTCAGCGTGCACCAGGGACGCGGATACGCCACCCAGATCACCGCGATCAACGGCTGCGTCGGTGCCGGGAACGTCCTTGATCTGAACCGTGAGGGTTGCAGGCTGCTCAAGCCCTAGGTGGGCCGTACCCGCCTTGCCCGCGGCGGCTGGACACCGGACGCGAGTCCGTGTCCGGTCGCCGCTCTGTGCCGTCTCAGGGCCGGGAAGGGCACGGGAACACCCGATCGGCGTAGCTGTTACCTAATCCGGAAGTTACCGGGAACCGACGGGGACATCTGATCAGCAGGATAACTACGTATGAAGCCACGGCCGTTCGTGAGGACCCTGCTACCTCACGAGCCGGTCAAGCCAGGCGGCCGGCGCAGGAGGGCGACCTGCTCCGGCCGCCATCCCTACAACAGAAAGTTGGTTTGGGTCACCTCACCTCGGGGTAACCGTGACCCATGGACGTGGTCGTGCCGGTGCGGACGTCGGGGCGGCACGCTACGAGGAGCTTTTCTGTCGGGCTACTCGATTACCGCGTCCGGTGCGCGCCGCTCGGCCAGAGTCGTGGGGACGGCTGAGTACTTCGCCGGGCGGGGCGCGCGCCGATATGGCAACGGCCCCGCCACCGTGCAGAAGGGGATTCTGCGTGGTGGCGGGGCCGTTGTCGGAAAAACGTCAGGGCTGGATGCCGTGGTCTTCCAGCCAACCCTGCGGGTTGATCTTCTGACCACTGGCGGACCACACCTCGAAGTGCAGGTGGGAGCCGGTGGAGAAACCGTTGTTGCCCACCGGAGCAAGCTGCTGACCGGCCTTGACCCGGTCGCCCTTGCTCACATAGGCGCTGTACATGTGGCCGTAGACGGTGATCGTGCCGTCGTCGTGCCGGACCCGTACCCAGTAGCCGAAGCCACTGGCCGGACCGGAGTCGATGACGACGCCGTCGGCGGCAGCCAGGATCGGCGTGCCCAAGGGGGCGGCGAAGTCCAGGCCCCAGTGGAAGGTTCCCCAGCGCGCGGCGAAACCGGATGAGACCACACCGGCCGATCCGATCGGGCGCATGAACTTCGGGCGGAGCTTCTCTGCTTCACGCGCGTCGCGGGCCGCGTTCGCCTGGGAAGCGCGAGCTAGCGCCTCCGCATCGAAGGCACCGTCCGACTCGTTCGCGAGCGGGAGGATCTCCGGGCTGGGTTTGGCACCACCTGCGCCAAAGGCCGCAGAGGCGCCCTCACCCGAGAGCGGGGTAACTCCACTGGTCAGTTCCTGACCAGATGCAACTGTCTGCCCAGCGGCGACGAAAGCGCCAGCTGCTACTGCCGCAACAACAATCCGACCTTTGAGGGCTGACGGGGGCGCCGGCATGCGATGTACGCCTCGGGAGCGCACTGCCGTGTCGCCTGTAGTCAGTTCCTCAGTGATCGGGGAAGGTATTGGGCCGCCGGGGGAGCGGTGTCGAGCCAATGCCTGCCCTTCTGCCTCGGGGAGCCTGATCGCCAGCGCTGGGCGGGGGACCCAGTCGAACCGGTCGGGGAACCAGCACGAATGCCTGTGGAGTGTTCGGGTACTCCGGCTAGATCAGACCGTGACAACGGACCGGCGAGCACAGTAACCAAAAGTCGCCCAAACTGGCAAACACCTCGGCGGTAAGTCTTCCAACTGGGTGGAAAATCCTCGATTCAGAGAACGCTTTGTCACGCACTGTGTTCTACGCGGCGTGACGATCGAGGTACTTACCTCGGGAGGGGGACCCGTGGGTGCGGGCGATAGGGTGAAGAGGTCAACTACAGCCCGGATAACCATTCGATTGCTTATCCGATGAAAGTGACCCAAGTCACTTGACTGATGGGTGTCACGCCTACTGTCTGATCCACTGGTACGGCCGTTGAGCTGCGTCGATGTTGATCCGGTCGGCCTACTCTTCCGGGTGGTGGAAGCTGTGCTACTGCCCGATTCCGATGGCCGGTAACCCTTTCGCAACGAGAAGGGCTATGCGCGTATCTGCCGTCTGGCGGGAGCCGTTGCGCCGTTTGGCGGCATCATCGAAATCAGGCGGATCGTCACTCAGTGAACAGTGTTCGCGATCACTGCGATCTTGTTGCCCTATATAGGCATTCGCGTCCACATGGTGGGATTTTCGGTGGGGTCGCGTCGTTCGATCGGATCTTGCCGGCTCGGGGGTCGAGTCTGGTTGTCGGCGAAAGATGGCCTTGGAGGGGGAGGCGGGTTTGGGGGCCGTCTTTCCTGCCGGCGTCTCGGGTGGGGGCACGCCTGTCTGGTGTTCATGGGCCGCTTCCGCGGTGGACCTGAAGGACGCCATCGTTTACCTGAGCGCACTGAAGGCGTCCTTTGTTTACCTCGGGTAAACGGAGGCGTCCTTCAGGTACTTATCGTCCACGGTGGATCCGGATCTCGCGGCCCGAAGGCCACCTTCGCCAAGCTGAACGGGCTCAAGGCCACCTTCAGGCCTCCACAGTGCGTCCCAGCCCCCCGACGCAAAAGTGCCCCGTACGCCATCGGGAGGGCGTACGGGGCACCGTGGGTCGAACTCAGGGCTGGATGCCGTGGTCCTGCAGCCAGGCGCGCGGGTTGAGGTGTCCGCCGCTCGCCGACTCCACCTGGAAGTGGAGGTGCGAGCCGCTGGAGGCGCCGTTGTTGCCGACGGCGGCGATCTGCTGGCCCGCCTTCACCGGCTGGCCCACGCGCACCAGAGCGCTGTACATGTGGCCGTAGGTCGTGATCGTGCCGTCGGCGTGCTTGATCCGGACCCAGTAGCCGTAACCGTCCGCGGGGCCGGAGTTGAGGACCACGCCGTCGGCCGCGGCCAGGATCGGCTCGCCGAGCGGGGCGGCGAAGTCGATGCCCCAGTGCATGCCGTCCAGGCGGAGGCCCCAGCCGGAGGAGACCTGTCCGCCCGGGCCGATGGGCCGGACGAACTTCGGCCGGAGTCGTTCGGCTTCGCGGGCGTCGCGCCTGGCGTTGGCCGCCGCGGCCCGGTTCAAGGCCTCCATGTCCAGGGAGCCGTCCGCGTCGTCGGCGAGCGGGAGCACCTCCTGGCTGGAGGTCTTGCCCTGTACGCCGAAGGCCGCGGCACCCTCACCCTGTGCGAGCGGGGTGGAGTCGCTGGCCAACGCGTAGTTGGACGTCAGAGTCTGCTGGGCGGCGGCGAATGCGCCGACCGCTACTGCCGCAACAACAATCCGACCTCGCAGAACCGATGGTGGTGCGGGCATGCGTCGTGCGCCTCGGGAGCGCACGGCTGTTCTGCCCATGCTCGGTTCGTCAACGGTCGGGGTAGGTATTGGGCCGCTTGGGGAGCGGTACTGCACCAATCCTGCCCTTCTGTCTCGGGGGGCCTGATCAGCAGCGCTGGGCGGGGGATCCCAGCCGATCCGGTCGGGGAACCGTATCGGGAGCCGCAGGGTCGTTCGGGTGGTCCCTGTAGATCAGGCTGTGACAACTGGACCAGGCGTGGACAGTATCCAGTCGGCGGCACACGGTGAAGACTTTGTGAGAAGTCCGCTGCTGAACGGAATAAAACAGAATTGACGTAACAGCCTTCTCCTTTACTATGCGCGGCCGCACGTAAATGTCCCTTCGTGGAGCCAGAACGCGCCGAATAGCGGTCACTGCTACTACGATCAGGCGCTGTGACGGCACGGACCACCGCCCAACAGCTTCGCTGGCAGGAGACCGGTCGCCCGGTCCTGACCGCGTTACTCCTCGCCGCCCTCGGCGCACTACTGCTCGCCGCAGGGCCACTGCTCGGCGTCTTCGCGAAGACACCCGAGCCCATCGCCGGCGTCTCCTGGGCACTGATACTCGGGTCAGCGGTGCCGGTACTGGTCGCCGCCCTCGGCTGGTGGACGGGCAGGCCCACGTTCGCCGCGGGCGCGCTGCTCGCCCCCGGACTGTTCGCCGTCGGCAGGCTGCTCATCGACCTGCAGCTGTTCATCAAGCCCTCGCAGGCCTGGCGCCCGGAACTGTTCGTCGTGCGCACGGTGGATCCGCTCGACCCCGGGCTGGGGCTGTACGTCCTGCTGCTCGGGCAGGTGATCACCGCCGTGGCCGGCTGGCTGGCGTTGCGCACGGTGAAGGACACCGAGCAGGACAACTCGCGCACCCGGGTGCCCAATCCCCAGCTCTGGATCGGACTTTGCCTGGTGCTCGGGCTGGCGGCGCTGGGCTCACTGTTCTACCCACTTCTCGGCTCCACCGACCTGATGGTGCTCGGCAAGTCCTATCTGGACAGTCCGGCCGTCGTGCTGTTCGGCGGCGCGGTGCTGGCGCTGGCCGTGCCGATCGCGGGTGCCACCGCGATCGGACTCTCCGATGTGGACGGTGCGCGGGGCGGCCTGCTCGGGGTCGGCGCCGCCGCACTGGGTTACACGCTGCCGACGCTGGCGCTGTCCGCCCAGGCCGATGCCATCTCCACCGGCATCGGTACCTGGCTGATCCTGGTGAGCGCCCTGATCGTGGCCGGGTTCGCCTACTTCGTCGGGTCGCGGAAGTCGCGGGGAGTGCCGCTGCGGGTGGTGGCCGGTCGGCTGATGGTCCTGGCCGGCCTGTTCGCCCTGTTCGCCGCCAATGCCTACTGGCTGGTGCTGAGCGACGGCTACCGGCTCACCGAGGCCCCCGACCGCGCCCTGCTGTGGTGGGCGGGTGCCCTGCTGATCGTGCTGGGCTGCACCCAGTTCGCCCCGGCGATCGCCGGGGCGGTGCGGCCGGTGCTCAGCCTGGCCTGGGCGCTGGTGCCGATGGCCGGAGCGGGGCAACTGGGCAATGTGCTGTTGCAGCGGGACGTCTACCCCGGCACCCAGACCTCCTACGGCCTTCTGTTCTTCGTGCTCGCCCTCGCCCTCGCCATCGCGGGCTCCATCACCGCCGCCGTCGCGGGCAGTGTGGAGCGCGAAGAGGTGGACCTGTCCGAGGTCCGGGCCGCTCCGCTGCGGGTGGGGCTGTCCGCGCTGCTCGGGCTCCTCGCCCTGCTCGCCTTCGCGGGCAACACGGTGCAGAGCCCCGACCTGCTGAACAGCGGGCTGTTCACCGACGTCAATACCGCCACCCTCGGCCTGTACGCCGGGCTGGCCGTCGTGCTGGCCGCGTGCGTACTGGCCCCGGTCAGCAGGCTGCACCAGGCGGCGGCGCTCTACCTGGGCGCGGCGCTGGTGCTGGCGTTCCGGCTGCTCGGCTGGCCGGTCATGGCGGGCGTGGTCAACGACCCGGAACGCGGCGACAGCGCGCTCTGGGTGATCGCCGGCCTGCTCGTGGCCGTGGTGTCCGCCGTGGTCACCCTGGCCGCACGGAACGCCAAGGAGAACGTCGCGCTGTAGGCTGTGACGGTCGTCTCAGCGCAGGAGGCAGCCATGTCCGGTCGGATCCGGGTCGTCATCGCCAAGCCCGGCCTGGACGGTCACGACCGCGGCGCCAAGGTGGTCGCCCGCGCGCTGCGCGACGCCGGCATGGAGGTCATCTACACCGGCCTGCACCAGACCCCGGAGCAGATCGTCCGCACCACCGTGCAGGAGGACGCCGACGTCGTCGGCCTGTCCGTACTGTCCGGGGCCCACATGACCCTGTTCAGCCGGGTGATCGACCTGCTCAAGGCCGAGGGTGCCGAGGACGTCGTGGTGTTCGGCGGCGGCATCGTTCCCGAGGCCGACATCCCGCTGCTCCGCGAGATGGGAGTGGCCACCGTGTTCACCCCCGGAGCCACCACGACGGAGATCGTCAACTGGGTTCTCGCCCACGTCGGAGACACCGCGACCGCCTGAAGTGGCGGATCTCACCGGGTGCGACGTGCGCTGACGCCGGGCTCCTGGATATGGTCTCCCCGTCGTGTCAGTGACCCTTCTGGTCCGACGGCCGGCGAGTCGGAGTCTTTCGGAGCGTCGGGGCCGCACCAGCCACGAGCACGAATGCTGAGCTGGCCGCAGCTCTTGCTTCCCATTGACGAACTCGCAGGAGATCTTCGAGTGGACCTGTACGAGTACCAGGCGAAGGAACTCTTCGCCGCTCACAACGTTCCGACGCTTCCCGGCACCGTGGTCAACACCCCGGAAGACGCCGAGCGCGCCGCCGCCGAATACGACACGGCTGTCGTCGTGAAGTCCCAGGTGAAGATCGGTGGCCGCGGTAAGGCCGGTGGCGTGAAGTTCGCCAAGACCGCCGCCGAGGCCAAGGAAAAGGCCGAGGCGATCCTGGGCCTGGACATCAAGGGCCACATCACCCGCAAGGTACTGGTGACCGTCGCGTCCGACATCAGCGAGGAGTACTACGTCTCCTACCTGCTGGACCGGTCCAACCGCACCTTCCTCGCCATGGCCACCCACGAGGGCGGCATGGACATCGAGGAGCTCGCCGTCGAGCGCCCCGAGGCCCTGGCCAAGATCCCGGTCGACGCCATCAAGGGTGTCGACCTGGCCAAGGCCAAGGAGATCGTCGAGGCAGGCCGCTTCCCCGCCGCCGTCGCCGACGAGGTCGCCGACGTGCTGGTGAAGCTGTGGGAGACCTTCGTCTCCGAGGACGCCACCCTGGTCGAGGTCAACCCGCTGGTCCGTGACCCGCAGGACAAGATCGTCGCCCTCGACGGCAAGGTCACCCTGGACGAGAACGCCGGCTTCCGGCACCCGGGTCACGCCGACCTGGTGGACCAGGAGACCGAGAACCCGCTCGAGGCCAAGGCCAAGGCGCTGGACCTCAACTACGTCAAGCTGGACGGTGAGGTCGGCATCATCGGTAACGGTGCCGGTCTGGTCATGTCCACCCTGGACGTCGTCGCGTACGCCGGCGAGAAGCACGGCAACGTGAAGCCGGCCAACTTCCTGGACATCGGTGGCGGCGCGTCCGCCGAGGTGATGGCCAACGGTCTGGACGTCATCCTGAACGACACCGACGTCAAGTCGGTCTTCGTGAACGTCTTCGGTGGCATCACCGCCTGTGACGCGGTCGCCAACGGCATCGTCAAGGCCCTGGAACTGCTGGGCGACAAGGCCACCAAGCCGCTGGTCGTGCGTCTGGACGGCAACAACGTCGTCGAGGGCCGCCAGATCCTGGCCGACGCCAACCACCCCCTGGTCACCGTGGTCGACACCATGGACAACGCGGCAGACAAGGCCGCCGAGCTCGCGAATGTTGGTGCATGAGTCATGGCTATCTTCCTGACTGAGAACAGCAAGGTCATCGTCCAGGGCATGACCGGTGCCGAGGGCACCAAGCACACCAAGCGCATGCTGGCCTCCGGCACCAACATCGTCGGTGGCGTGAACCCGCGCAAGGCCGGCGAGAAGGTCGACTTCGACGGCACCGTGCTGCCCGTGTTCGCTTCCGTCAAGGAGGCCATGGAGCAGACCGGCGCCGACGTGTCGGTCATCTTCGTGCCGCCGAAGTTCGCCAAGGACGCCGCGATCGAGGCCATCGACGCCGAGATCCCGCTGGCCGTGGTCATCACCGAGGGCATCCCGGTGCACGACTCCGCCTACTTCTGGCAGCACTCGCTGGACAAGGGCAGCAAGACCCGGATCATCGGCCCGAACTGTCCCGGCATCATCTCCCCCGGAAAGTCCAACGCGGGCATCATCCCGGCGGACATCGCAGGCCCGGGCAAGATCGGTCTGGTGTCCAAGTCCGGCACCCTGACCTACCAGATGATGTACGAGCTGCGTGACTTCGGCTTCTCCACCGCGATCGGCATCGGTGGCGACCCGATCATCGGCACCACGCACATCGACGCGCTCGAGGCGTTCCAGAACGACCCCGAGACAGCCGCGATCGTGATGATCGGCGAGATCGGCGGCGACGCCGAGGAGCGCGCGGGCGCGTACATCCAGGAGCACGTGACCAAGCCGGTCGTCGGCTACGTCGCGGGCTTCACCGCTCCCGAGGGCAAGACCATGGGCCACGCCGGCGCCATCGTCTCCGACGGTGCGGGCACCGCGCAGGGCAAGAAGGAGGCCCTTGAGGCCGCCGGTGTGAAGGTCGGCAAGACGCCGTCCGAGACCGCCGCCCTGATGCGCGAGATCATGAAGTCGCTGTAAGTACTTCGGAACGGGCGCCTTCGCATCACTGGTTGATGCGGGGGCGCCCGTTCTGCTTTTCGGCTCCGCTACCCTCGGCCACTCGGCGTAAGGCTGGGGAGGACGAGCGGTGGCGGAGAAGTATCACGAGGTGCTGGCCCGTGTGCAGGTCGGTGCGGATGCCATCGATCTCTCCGACTGCGAACTGCCCTATCTGGATCCGGTTCTGCATCTCCACCCCGGGATCACCAACCTGAACCTGTCGGACAATCAGCTGTCCACCCTGCCTACGCAGATCGGTGATCTGGCGGGTCTCGGGGTACTCAGTCTGAGCCGTAACCGGTTGCGTGAACTCACGCCTGCCGTCGGCACACTCGCCGGGTTGCGCGCTCTCTGGTTGGACGGTAATCAGCTGTCCTCGTTGCCCGCCCAGTTCTGGGGCCTGCGTGATCTGGAAGTCCTTGATCTGGGGAACAACAGGTTCACCCGCCTGGATCCCGCGATCCGGTACCTGGCCGGGCTCACCATCCTCTGCCTGAATGGCAACAACATCCGGGTGCTTCCTCGTGCTTTCTGCACCCTGCGGAAGCTGCGGAAGCTGTATCTGCGGAAAACCGGGTTGCGTTCGCTACCTGAGGAGATGGGTCAGCTGGCCGACCTTCGCGAACTCGACCTCGCCGAGAACGACCTGACCGAGATCCCCGATTCCCTGGGACAACCGAAGGGGCTGAAAGTACTCGACCTCAGTCACAACCGGCTGACCACGCTGCCTGCCGGGCTCGGTGCGCTCCCATGGGACATCGACCTGAGGCTGGAAGGCAACCCGCTCCAGGAACCCTTCGCCTCGCTGTACGCCCGAGGCATCTCGGAATTGCTCAACTACCTGCGCAGCCTGACCGAAAGCACGCCGCAGTACGAGGCCAGGCTGCTGCTCATCGGCGAAGGGGAGGTCGGCAAGTCCTCCCTGGTCAGCGCCCTGCGCGGCGAGTCATTCGTCAGGGGCAGGGACACCACCCACGGCATCGAGATCGGTGCCCTCGCACTGCCGCACCCAGACCTGGACGAACAGATCACCCTGAACACCTGGGACTTCGGTGGTCAGGAGGTCTATCGGATCAGCCATCAGTTCTTCTTCTCCCAGCGCGCCCTCTACCTCTGCGTCTGGAAACCCCGCGAAGGACGGCTGGAGAACAACATCGAGGGCTGGTGCCGCCGGGTCCGGCTGAGGGTCGGAGACCAGGCACGCATCATCATCGTTGCCACCCACGCCGCCGAACGCAGACCTGAACTGGATTTCCCCAGCCTGCGTCGCAAGTTTCCCGGTCTGGTCGTGGATTACCACTGCGTGGACAGCGAAACCGGTGAGGGCATCGAACAGCTCAGGTTGGCCATCGCCGAACATGCCGCCGCGTTGCCGCAGATGGGCGAGCTGCTGAACCCGCACTGGAGCCGGACTCGCGATGAGGTGCTGGCACTGAAGAAGCCGCACATCACCCGGTTCGACTTCCACGAGATCTGCATCAGGAACGGACTGTCCGAAGAGGACACCAGCACCCTCGCCGGGCTGCTGCACGATCTCGGGCACATCATCAACTACTCGGATGACGACGGACTGCGGGATCTCGTCGTCCTCCGTGCCGAGTGGCTGACCAAGGCCATCGGCTACGTGCTGGAGGACCGGCAGACCCGGGAGCAGGGTGGAGCGCTCTCCCATGATCGCCTGCCCGAGGTATGGGCGCCCGACGGGATTCCGTTGTATCCGGCCGAATCGCATCCGTACTTCCTGCGGCTGATGGAGAAGTTCGACGTCTCCTATCGGCTACCGGACGCCAGGGCCAGCCTGGTCGCTCAGCTGGTGCCCTACGAACGCCCGGCCGGCATCTTCCGGAACAACGGTGGCCGCCGGATCAGCGCGACCTGCCGTACCAGTGATGAAGCCCCGGGCCTCGTGTCCTGGCTGACGGTGCGCAACCACCGGTTCTCCGTCGGCAAGCACTGGCGCCGTGGTGTGGTGCTGTACCACCAGGCCCACGATTCCGAGGCCCTGATCGAGTTGCTGCCCAACGACCGGGACCTCGAACTGACGGTGGTCGGACCTGCGCCGGAGTACTTCTTCCACGTACTCAAGGACGGCATCGAGGATCTCATCGCCCAGCGCTGGCACGGACTGGACCACGGCTTCTGGGTGCCGTGCCCGGTCGAAGGCTGTACCGACAAGTTCCCCTACGACACCTTGCTCAAGCTCCGGATACACGGCGAGGAGCAGATCCTGTGCCACACCTGCGTACGGCGCAGCGACATCGCAGTCCTGCTATCCGGGCTGGCCGGGCCGATCGGGTCGCTGGAGGGACTGGCACAGCAGCTGATCGGACTGGCACAGCACCAGCAGGTGCGGCTCGCGGAGATCGACCAGCACCTGCGGGTCGCACTGCGGATGCTGAGCAACGAGATCACCGACAGCCCGCGGCTGTTCACCCTGGCCCCGGCGAAGCGGTCGGCGGTCATCAGCACGCTGTCGCCCTCCAACCGGTACCGGATCACGCTGTGGTGTGAGGAGGCCGGGCAGGAGCACCCTTGGGCGGAAGCGGCCTACGACTTCGAACCGACGAAGGAGTGGGTCGCCGCCATCGCCCCCTACCTGCGGTTCGTTGCCGGGATACTGCGGTTCGTGGTGCCGGTCGCCGGAGCTGGATACTCGACGTTGCTGTCCGAGCAGCAGCTCAAGGACGTCAAGGCGGACATCGACTTCACCAAGGTGCTCGCCGAGAAACTGCCCGAGTTCGAGGTGGACCCGGCGACCTCGCACAAACCCGGTATGACCAGGGCGGAAGGTGGCGGCCTGCGAGCACTGCGCGCGTTGCTGTTCCAGCTGGACACGGCCCGGCGGTTCGGCGACCTGCGTCGGGTACACACCCCGTCCGGTGACCTGGTCTGGGTCTGCCCGGAGCACCACAGGCACTACGACCCGGGCCTGCCGGTACTGGCCTAGAGCGGGCGCACGCTGGAGACGATCCGCTGCACGGTGTCCGCAGGCAGGTCCACCTGGGATCCGGCCGGGTAGTTGAAGACGAACACCCCGGTACCGCCGCCGGGCTTGGTGAAGGCCACCGCCGTCACGATGAGCTGCGGACCGGTGCAGCGGGTCGGGGTCTTGTCCCAGTTCACCGTCACCGTGGACCGGTAGCCGGTGATCGTGCCGCCGACCAGCGGGAACGGTTCCGACCCGGACTTGCGGAAGTTCCCGGAGCCGCCGAGCGCGCGCAGCTGGCCCTCTGCCCAGCCGTAGGCGGCGTCGGCGGCGAGGACCTCCAGGTCCGGCCGATCGGACGGCAGGAAGTCGGCTTCGCCGGGGCTCACCCGCTCACATCCCTCCGGGACGTAGAACGACGCCGCGTGTGTGCCCTTGGCCGGGTCGTAGATGGGCGAGTCCTCGCGCTCGATCCGCCAGTCGGCAGCGGGAACGTCGTAGGCGGCGCCGTCCTCGGGGGAGGACACGGTCCGCCAGCTCGGCGGGGCCGGTGTGCTGGATGTCGCCGGCGTGGTCGGCGGGGCGGCGGGCTGCGGCGCCGCGCACCCGGCGAGCAGCACCATGGTCAGGACGGCCGAACAGATTCCCCCAGTTGCGGTCATGGGCGGAACTGTAGTTTCCCGGGCGGATTCGCGCCTGTCATTCAGCGGAATCCCGGTAATCCCGTGCATCACGACTCGCGGATCGGCCCGTCTCCCAGACGGATGCACCAAGCGGAGCAGATCACGAACTGCAAACGAAGATCACGACTCGGCCACTTGGGTTAACAGGGCGACTCCTGTGACGACGTATCCACTGACAATGGAGAACGCGATCGTTCGGGGAGTTCATATGCGTCGCGCACTGTTCGGGTCGGTAGTCGGTGCCGTTCTTGCCGCTTGCTACGTGGTGCTGCCGGTCATCGGCTAGCCGGCCTTCCGCAAGGTGGCGATCACCTGGTCGATGATGGGCTGCGGGAGCTCATCGGGAACATCGACGTCGTTGTACAGCAGGAACAACGCGGTCTTGGCGCCTTCGGCGGGGACGAAGGCCACCGCGGTCAACTTCAGCTTCGGGGCGGGGCAGTTCTCCGCCGGTGGTACGGGAACCACCGCGGTGGACAGCCAGCCGCTGCGCCCCTGAGCCAGCTGCACCGGCACGGCCGGGGACGGGGAAACCTGGCCGGAGCCGGTGGGCACCTTCATCGCCGCCTCCGCCCACAGCGTCACCGCGGTACTCACCACGGTCTGCGGGTCGGCGCGGTCGGCGGACACGAATCCGGTCTGACCACGCGTGGAGCCCGGCACGTCCGGACAGGCGTCGGCCTTGTAGGTCGCCACGCTGTGCATGATCACCCGCGGGCCGTCGGTGCTCTCGAAGCCCACCAGCACGCCCGCCTTCTCTGGCCTCCAGTCGGGCGGCACGTCATAGGCCACGCTGTCCCGGATCGACAGCACCGAGTGCCAGCCCGCGGTCAGCGGTGGCACCGAGGTCGACGTCGGCGGTGAGCTCGGCGGCAGGGTGACCACCGGCGGGGCCTGCCAGGTCGGGCTGGGCGCCGCGGCGTGTTCCCGGCGGTAGACGGCCGTTCCCACGGCTGCGGCCACCAGTAGCGCGACAACGGTTCCGAGTACCAAGATGGCCCGTGCGGGCTTGGGCGACTCGGGCCGTTGCCCCGTGGATTCCAGTGGAGGCGCGACGGTTGCGCCGGGCGGCGGCAAGGGCTGCCCGGTCAACGGGTCGACGCGGTACTCCGGCTGGTCGGACATGGTTTTCGAGTCTAGCGTCAGTAGTGATCAACAACGCACGTATCTGGGCGATGACCGGCCAGTTCGAGAGTATGGGCAGTGCCGGACGGGTAACCCGGATCGGTTAGCGTCTGCGGCGACCGCAGCTGTCACCCAGAATTGGGTGGAGGAGGATTCCGTCACCATGACCGTTCCGTACGGACCCGGCCAGCAGGGTCCTGGGCAGCCACCACAGCCGAACCAGACCACGATGCTCGGACGAGGAGGCGGTGGCAACACCTCTGAGCTGCGCTCACAGCTGCAGCTGGGTGCCGCCGCGACCGGACTGGTGTTCTACATCGTCGGCCTCATCGCGGACGATTCCCGCACGCTGATCCTTCCCTACGTCGGTGGAGCCGTCCTGGTGGCCGCGGTGCTGGCCGGCCTGTCGCTGCTGCCGAAGACCCCGGACATCGTGCTGCCCGCGACCGTGGCCGCGACCGTCGGCGCGCTGGCCACCTTCGGCTACGTGCTGAAGGTGAACGGCTCGTTCCTGCTGGTGCTGATGTTCGTGCTGTCCCTGCTGCAGGCGGTGACCCTGCTGGGCATCCTGCTGCTGGAGAACGGCCTGGTGAAGTTCCAGCCCAAGCCGAAGGCGAAGGCCTCCCCGTTCCCGCCCGCCGGCGGTGGCTGGAGCCAGCCGCAGCAGCCGGGCCAGTACCCGCCGCCCGGGCAGTACCCGCCTGCCGGATACCCGCCCGCCGGTGGTCAGTTCCCGCAGCAGCCGCCCTCCGACGGTCAGCCGCCCACCCAGAAGTTCTGAACCCGATGTAGTGAGGTTGCGCCTGGGTAAGGGCGTGGCACCACCGGCCCGGACAGCGCTTGCTGTCATGTTGGGCCGGTGAGCTCCGATCAGCCGACTGATGACCTGACCGCCCTTCCGCCGCCGCGATTGGGCGTGCTGGGCTGGTGCCGGTTGGTCATCCGGGCCGGTCTGGTCCCCGTGCTGGTCAGCTATCTGCTGATCGCCGGGGTGCTGACCGGCATCCTGGAGCTGTCCGGTGCCCGGATCACGCTGCCCGCCGCCGCGATCGTGGGCGGCATCGGCTGGCTGGGAACCTTCCACGTGCCGCTGACCGTTCGCGGCCTGCCGCTGAGCGTGCTGCCCGGACTGCCGTTGCTGCTGATGATGGTGGTCACCGCGCGCCGGGCGAACAGGCGCCTCGCCGAACTGCGGATCCCGGCGGGCCAGGGTGCCTGGCGGGTGATCGCGGTGCTGGCCGTCTCGCACGGCATCTTCGGCCTGGTCGCCGGATTCGTCACGCAGGGCGGCGAGGTTCGCGCGGTACCGGCGACCGCGTTCGGCGTCTGTGCGCTGGTGACAGCGGTGTCCGCCGCCGTGGGCGTCGCCCGGCAGGCGGGCTGGTGGGACGCGCTGCTGTTCCGGCTGGACGAGTACGTGTGGCCCGGCCTGGTCGCCGGAACCCTCGGCCTGGCCGCCGTCGTGTGCGCCGGTTCCGCCGCCGTGCTGCTCGGCCTGTCGCTGTCCTTTGTAGAGGGTCGCGAGGTCTTCGCCGCCGCGGGTGGTGACCTGGGCAGTGGCCTGGGTCTGTTCGCGCTGTCCGTCGGCTACCTGCCCAACGCGATCTCCGCTGCGGCGTCCTTCCTGGCCGGACCGGGAATCCGGCTGGGCGGCTACATCGCCGGGCCGTTCGGCGTCGCCGCCGAACCGGTGCCCGCGGTGCCGCTGCTGACCGCGCTGCCCGAGCAGGCGCAGCGCTGGTTCCCCGTCTGTTTCCTGCTTCCCATCCTGTGTGGACTGATCGTCGGCTGGTGTACCCGGGGCGCCGATCCTGTTCCGCAGCACCGGATCAAGATGGTCGCGGTCGCGGCCGGTGTGGTGGCCACCGGCATGTTCCTGGCCGCGAGCCTGTCCGGCGGACGGCTCGGCGCCGCCACCTTCGACCCGGTCCTCCTGCCGGCCGGCACAGCCGCGTTGACCTGGTTCGGCTGGATCTTCTTCCCCGCGGCCGTGGTGACCTGGATGTTCGGCTCCCGGGACGCGGCCCAGCCGCCTGCGGCCGGGGTGCTGGACGACCTGCCGGAGGACATGGAGGACGAGGAGGTCGACGAGTCCGAAGAGGCTGAAGAGGCTGAACTCACAGCGGAGGACGAGGAGCCCGAAGCAGAGGCCGAGGAGGACCCCGAGCCGGAGTTGCCGCAGCCCGCGACGGGTGAGCACGACGCCGCCGAGGTCGCGGAGCCGGTAGAAAAGATCGACTGACCACCACATACGCTGGTAGCCGGTCGTTAACCCCTCGCCGGTGAGGAGAATCCGCTGAGCGCCCGCATCGTCGTCCTGGTATCCGGGACCGGATCTTTGCTGCAATCCGTTCTCGACGCGAACCAGGACCCTGACTACCCCGCGCGGGTGGTCGCCGTCGGCGCCGACCGGGAGAACATCCTCGGCTTGGACCGCGCCCGTGCCGCCGGGGTCCCCACCTTCGTGCACAAGGTGAAGGAGTACGACACCCGCGCCGACTGGGACCGCGCGCTCACCGAGAGCTGCGCGAAGTACGAGGCGGACTATGTGGTGTCCGCCGGATTCATGAAGCTGGTCGGCGAGGACTTCCTGGGCCGCTTCCCCGGGCGCTACCTGAACAGTCACCCCGCGCTGTGCCCGTCGTTCCCTGGGATGCACGGCGTGCGGGACGCGCTGGAGTACGGCGTGAAGGTCACCGGATGCACCCTGTTCGTCGGTGACCTCGGTGTGGACACCGGTCCGATCCTCGCGCAGCGGGCGGTCGCGGTGCTGCCGGACGACGACGAATCCAGCCTCCACGAACGCATCAAGAAAGCCGAGCAGGAGATGCTGGTCGACACCCTCGGCCGGCTCGCCCTGCACGGCTACACCAAGTCTGGACGAAAGGTGAGCATTCCGTGAGTGACCGTAAGCCGGTACGCAGGGCGTTGATCGGGGTGTCCGACAAGTCGGGCCTGCTCGAACTCGCCACCGGCCTGCACGCCGCAGGCGTGGAGATCATCTCCACCGGTGGCACCGCCAAGACCCTGCAGAACGCGGGCGTGCCGGTGACCCCGGTCGAGGAGCTGACCGGCTTCCCGGAGTGCCTGGACGGCCGGGTCAAGACGCTGCACCCCCGGGTGCACGCCGGCCTGCTGGCCGACGTCCGCCGTGAGAGCCACGTCGAGCAGCTGCGGCAGCTGGAGATCACCCCGTTCGAGCTGCTGGTGGTGAACCTCTACCCGTTCCAGCAGACCGTCGCCTCCGGCGCGGAGCCGGACGAGTGCGTGGAGCAGATCGACATCGGCGGCCCGGCCATGGTCCGTGGCGCGGCCAAGAACCACGCCAACGTGGCCGTCGTGGTCGACCCGGCTTCCTATGACTGGGTGCTGGAGCAGGTCCAGGCCGGCGGTTTCCAGCACGGTGACCGTCAGCGGCTGGCCGCTGCGGCGTACCGGCACACCGCGTCCTACGACGTCGCCGTCGCGTCCTGGATCGGCAACGCGCTCGCGCCGGACGACGAGGGCACCGGCTTCCCCGGCTGGATCGGTGGCAGCTGGGAGCGGGCGAGCGTGCTGCGTTACGGGGAGAACCCGCACCAGCAGGCCGCGCTGTACGTCTCCGGTGACGGTTCGGCGGGCCTGGGCCTGGCCGGCGCCGAGCAGCTGCACGGCAAGGAGATGTCGTACAACAACTACGTGGACGCCGACGCCGCGTGGCGTGCCGCGCATGACCACAGCCTGCCGTGTGTCGCGATCATCAAGCACGCCAACCCGTGTGGCATCGCGGTGTCCGATGTGGACATCGCGGATGCGCACCAGAAGGCGAACGCCTGCGACCCGCTCAGCGCGTTCGGCGGCGTGATCGCGGCCAACAGCGAGGTCACCGTGCAGATGGCCGAGCAGGTCGTGGACATCTTCACCGAGGTCATCGTCGCTCCGTCCTATGCGGACGGTGCGGTGGAGGTGCTGACCCGGAAGAAGAACGTGCGGATCCTGGTCGCCGAGCCGCCCGCCGGGCACGAGAAGGAGATCCGGCAGATCTCCGGCGGCCTGTTGCTGCAGACCCGCGACGTGCTGGACGCCGAAGGCGACGACCCGCAGAAGTGGACCCTGGCCACCGGCTCGCCGGCCGACGAGGCCACCCTGGCGGACCTGGCGTTCGCCTGGCGGGCCTGCCGCGCGGTGAAGTCCAACGCGATCCTGCTGGCGTCCGGCGGTGCCACCGTGGGCGTGGGCATGGGCCAGGTCAACCGGGTGGACGCGGCCAAGCTGGCCGTGACCAGGGCCGGCGACCGGGCCACCGGATCGGTGGCGGCCTCCGACGCGTTCTTCCCGTTCCCGGACGGCCTGGAGGTGCTGCTGCAGGCCGGTGTCCGCGCGGTGGTGCAGCCCGGCGGTTCGGTGCGGGACGCCGAAGTGATCGCCGCGGCCGAGGCTGCCGGTGTCACCGTCTACCTGACCGGAACCCGGCACTTCGCGCACTAGGTTCCTGAGGTCCGGAGGGCGCCTTCCCTGGTTGGGGAGGCGCCCTTCGTTGCGTCTGGTGGTTGGCGAAAGCGGCTTTGGAGGGGGAGACGGGCTGGGTGCTGCGTCTTTCCTGCCTGCGTGTTGGGTGGGGGCACGCCTGTCTGGTTGTCGGGGCCGCTGCGCGGGGTGCTTTCGTTGACTTGTCGTGGGTTTTGTCCAGGAAAAGGGCCACTTGTCGTGACTAATAGCCACGACAAGTGGGGCGACACGGTGTCAAAACGGCGAGACACGCCGGTCTGGCTGTCTCGGCCGCTGCACGGGTCCCCACGTGTCACCCACCCGACTGAGTCGATCTTGACTTGGCTCGACTTATCCGTCTTCAAGATGGATTTGGGGCCCCGGATCCATCTTGAAGACGGATCCGACCACTGTGGACAGTTACTGAGGGGGCTGGGGTGACTGGTGGTGTTCTTGTGGGTGACCGGTGATCGTCGGGGCACGTCGTGAAGGGCACCTTCACTGCACTCAACGCAGTGAAGGTGCCCTTCACGCGATGAGCCCCACTCGCATGCCCCGCGCAGCGGCCCGAACCGGCCAGACAGGCGTGCCCCCACCCAGCACGAAGGCAGGAAAGACGGCCCCCGAACCCGTCTCCTCCTCCGAAGCCCTCTTTCGACGGCCGCCAGGCGCAACCAACACGCCCATCCCCATAGCTATCGAAACCCTGATCGGATAACGGTATCCGATCAGGGTTTTTTAATGCCTTCTAGTGAGCTTCCGGGCTTGACTCTGCCCCGATTCGCAGGGTTAACTAGTCCCAACGCTCGAACGTCAGTTCGAGCAAAGATCGGGTTGGTCGGTTCGGGGCCGATCGGTTCGAACGCCACCGACTTCCCCTGGTGGGCGTGTGCTGCTGGGTGCCGCACAGGCTGCGTGTGATTGCGGGAGGTCGTGGTGAGCAAGGTAGCGGTGACCCCTGACATCGCGTCGCTGATCGGGGTGGACAAGGCCAACGGGGCTGGCCTGTCCAAGGGCGACGCGGTGCGGGGACGCCTGCTGCCAGTGCGGGAAGAGTTGGCCACCGTGTTGCCCTGGGCTGGGCTGCGCAGCGGAAGCACGGTGGCCCTCCCCGCGCCAGGGGAGCTGGGCGCTCGGGCGCTGCTGCTCGCCCTGCTGACCGAGGCGACGACCGCCGGCTCCTGGGCGGCCGTGACCGGGGTGCCGGGGCTGGGCCTGCTGGCCGCGGCGGAACTGGGGGTGGCGGTGCATCGACTGGCGTTGGTCCCCAAGCCCGGTGGACAGACCGCCGCAGTGGCGGCGGCCCTGCTGGACGGCTTCGACCTGGTGGTCATCGCGGGCGAATGCCTGCCCGCCGACCAGCGCAGACTCTCCGCCCGGGCCCGCAATCGCGGCGCGGTGCTGCTGCCCATGGGTGGCTGGCCCGGCGCCGACGTGACCCTGCGCTGCACCGGTGACCGGTGGACCGGTGTCGGCTACGGCGAAGGCCGCCTCCGGACCCGCCACCTCACCGTCACCTCGGATGGCCGCCGCGCGGCCGCCCGGCCACGCACGACCACCCTCACCCTGCCCACCCAGCCGGCTCCGCTGGCTCCCGTCCGACACCTGGAACGAGTCTCATGAGCACCCCTTCGCACTCCGAAGTCGACGATGTCCGGGGTAGGAACGAGCCCGAACATCGTCAACTTCCGGTACCACGGTCTTCCAGGAGACGGTGTTCCGCAGGAGTTGCTCTGCCCCTCGGCGACGGGCCAACCGGGTCCGCGCCCCCGGTTGTCCCGTCTTCCCGGCCGGTCCGGCTGCTGGCGGTGTGGGTGCCGGACTGGCCGGTGCTGGCCGCCTGCAAGGCGGCGGGCGCCGACCCGTTGCGGCCGGCCGCCGTGTTCCGGGCGAACCGGGTCATCGCCAGCTCGGCGGCCGCCCGGTCGGAGGGCATCTACCGAGGTATGCGCCGGCGGGAGTCGCAGGCCAAGTGCCCGGAGCTGCTGGTCTTCGACGAGGACGCCGACCGCGACGCCCGGCTGTTCGAGCCCATCGTCACCGCGGTGGAGGAACTGGCTCCCGGGGTGGAACTCGTCCGCCCCGGGCTGATCACCGTTCCGGCGCGCGGCCCCGCCGGGTACTTCGGTTCCGAGGAGAGCGCCGCCGAGCGGATCATCGACCAGGTACCCATCGAGTGCCAGATCGGGGTGGCCGACGGCCTGTTCGCCGCCACCCTGGCCGCCCAGCGCGCCCAGCTGGTGCCGCCGGGACAGGCCGCCGGCTTCCTGAACCCGCTGCCGATCACCGAGCTGGACCAGCCCGCGGACCGCAGTCCGCAACGGGCCGAACTGGTCGGCCTGTTACGCAGGCTCGGCCTGCGCACGCTCGGCGCGTTCGCCGGCCTCCCGGAAACCGATGTGGCCTCCCGAATCGGACTGGGCGCGGTGCTGGCCCACCGGTTGTGCCGGGGCCTGGACCCGCGACCACCGGACCGCCGCAAGCCACCGGCGAATCTGGAGGCCACCCAGGACTTCGACCCGCCCATCGACCGGGTGGACGCCGCCGCGTTCGCCGGTCGCGGGCTGGCCGACCAGTTGCACGGCACGCTGCTGGCCAACGGCCTGGCCTGCACCCGGCTGACCATCGAGGCACGCACCGAACACGGCGAGGAGCGCAGCCGCACCTGGCGCTGCGCCGAACCACTTACCCCGGCGGACACCGCCGACCGGGTGCGCTGGCAGCTCGAAGGCTGGCTCACCGGTGGCGCCCGACCGACCGCCGGGGTATTCCGCATGCGGCTGATCCCCGAGGAGGTCATCGGCGCCACCGCACTGCAGTTCGGCCTGTGGAACGCCGACGGTGACGGCCCCGGCCCGGCCGACGACCGCGCGGGTCGCGCGCTGGCCAGGGTGCAGGGCCTGCTCGGCCCGGACTCGGTGTTCACCGGGGTACTCGGCGGTGGGCGTTCGGCCAGGGACCGGGTCCGGCTGGTGCCGTGGGGCGAGCCCCGGGAACCGGCCGCTGACCCCGGCCGCCCCTGGCCGGGACGGTTGCCGGAGCCGTCGCCCACGCTGCTGCCGGACCGGCCGGACGCGGTGACCGTGCTGTCCGCCGCGGGCGAACCGGTCGCCGTCACCGGTCGCCACCTGCTCACCGCCGCCCCGCACCGGGTCGCGCTCCCCGGGCGACGCCCGCAACTGGTGCAGGGGTGGGCCGGGCCGTGGCCGGTCAGCGAACGCTGGTGGCTGGATCTGATCCCGGACCGGTCCCGGCGCAGCCAGCACCTCACGAGACTGCAACTGATCCTGGAGCAGTCCGCGGAGGACCAGCTGGCCCTCCTGCTCGCCTTCGACGGCCACCGCTGGTGGCTCGAAGGCGCCTACTGACCCAAGTTCCACCGTCTTCAAGACGTATGGACCCCGGGTTCATCCGTCTTGAAGACGTAGTAACCGCTTCAGAAGGGAGGCGGCGGCTATGGGGTGGGAGAACCCTGCGGTGCCGTGGCGGGAGTTCGAGCGGCGGCTGTCCGGCCGGCCCGCGCCGCATGACGGGCACCAGGGAGACGGTGGGGACAGCCCGGCGTGGACCCGGAAGCGGGTCAAGTACACGGCGCCGCCGAACCCGAATCCGGCCAACACCCGGGATCTGGTCGCCTACGCCGAACTGCACTGCCACTCCAACTTCAGCTTCCTGGACGGCGCCAGCCACCCGGAGGAACTGGTGGAGCAGGCCGCCGCACTCGGACTGTCGGCCATCGCGATCACCGACCACAACGGCATGTACGGGGTGGTCCGGTTCGCCGAGGCAGCCGCCGAACTGGGCGTGCGCACGGTGTTCGGCGCCGAGCTGAGCCTGGACCTGACCGTGCCGCTGACCGGTACCCCGGACCCGGACGGCCATCACCTGCTGGTGCTGGCCCGCGATCCCGAGGGCTATCGGGCGCTGTGCCGGGTGATCACCGAGGGCCAGCTGGCCGGCGGGGAGAAGGGCAAGCCGCAATATCGGATCGAGAAGATCGCGGCACAGCTCAAGGGGCATGTCATCGTGCTCACCGGGTGTCGCAAAGGGACGGTCCGGGTGGCGCTGGAGTCCGGGATGGACGCCGCGGCCGCCGAACTGGACCGGCTCATCGAACTGTTCGGTGTGGACAGTGTGTGCGTGGAGCTGACCGATCACGGCCTGCCGGAGGACAACGAGCGCAATGACCGGCTGGCCGAGCTGGCCTTCACCGCCGGAGTGTCCATTGTGGCCACCGGAGCGGTGCACTACGCGCGACCGGAACAGCATCCGCTGGCGGACACCGTCGCCGCCATCCGGGCACGGCGCAGCCTGGACGATATCGACGGCTGGCTGCCGAGCACCGGCACCGCCTACCTGCGGTCCGGGATGGAGATGGCGCGCCGGTTCGCCCGTTACCCGGGCGCGGTGGCCAATGCCGCGCGGATCGGTCAGCAGTGTTCCTTCGACCTGCGTCTGGTGGCGCCGAAACTGCCCTATTTCGACGTGCCGCCGAAGCATGACGAGATGAGCTGGCTGCGCAAACTCGTGGAGTGGGGTGCCGCGCAGCGGTACGGCGACGACCCCCGGGCGCTGAAACAGATCGAGCACGAGCTGGCGATCATCGAGCAGCTCGGCTTCCCCGGTTATTTCCTGATCGTGCACGACATCGTCCGGTTCTGTAAGGAGGCGGACATCCTGTGCCAGGGCCGGGGATCGGCGGCCAACTCGGCGGTCTGTTACGCGCTCGGCGTGACCAAGGTGGACGCGGTCAAGTACGACCTGCTGTTCGAGCGTTTCCTCGCCCCGGAACGGGATGGGCCACCGGACATCGACCTGGACATCGAATCCGACCGGCGGGAGGAGGTGATCCAGTACGTCTACCTCAAGTACGGCCGCCAGCACGCCGCCCAGGTGGCCAATGTGATCAGCTATCGCGGCCGGTCGGCGGTCCGGGATGTCGCCAGGGCCCTGGGTTTCTCCGCCGGTCAGCAGGACGCGTGGTCCAAACAGATCGAACGCTGGGGGCCAGCGTCCACAGAGGACACAGACATCCCGCCCGCGGTGCTGGAACTGGCCGAGCAGCTGGAGGGATTCCCCCGGCACCTGGGTATCCACTCCGGCGGCATGGTCATCTGCGACACCCCGGTCAGCGAGACCTGTCCGGTGGAGTGGGCCCGGATGGAGAACCGCTCGGTGTTGCAGTGGGACAAGGACGACTGCGCCGCAGTGGGCCTGGTGAAGTTCGACCTGCTCGGCCTCGGCATGCTCTCCGCGCTGCACTACATGCAGGACCTGGTCGCTGAATTCCACGGCGTCCCGGTGGATCTGGCCGAGCTGGACCTGGCCGACTCGAAGGTCTACGACATGCTCTGCGCCGCCGACACCGTCGGCGTGTTCCAGGTGGAGAGCCGCGCGCAGATGGCCACCCTGCCCCGGCTGAAACCGCGCGTGTTCTACGACCTGGTGGTCGAGGTGGCGTTGATCCGCCCCGGTCCGATCCAGGGCGGCTCGGTGCACCCGTACATCCGGCGGAAGCAGGAACGGGAGGAATGGGAGCACGACCATCCCCGGATGGCGAAGGCGCTCGACAGAACGCTCGGCGTCCCGCTCTTCCAGGAACAGCTCATGCAGCTGGTGGTGGACATCGCCGACTTCACCGCCGCGGAGGCCGACGAGCTGCGCCGGGCGATGGGGGCCAAGCGGTCCACCGAGCGGATCGCCCGGCTCAAGGACCGCCTTTTCGCCGGTATGGCCAGGTATGACATCACCGGTGAACTTGCAGAGAGTATTTACACGAAACTGCTCGCCTTCGCCAACTTCGGGTTCCCGGAGAGCCACGCGCTCAGTTTCGCGCTGCTGGTCTATGCCAGTTCCTGGTTCAAGCTGTACTACCCGGCGGCCTTCTGCGCGGCCCTGCTGCGCGCGCAGCCGATGGG
The DNA here is from genome assembly GCA_003600225.1 of Pseudonocardiaceae bacterium YIM PH 21723. Taxonomy (GTDB): domain Bacteria; phylum Actinomycetota; class Actinomycetes; order Mycobacteriales; family Pseudonocardiaceae; genus QZFT01. The sequence continues at coordinate 76,150 of QZFT01000027.1, read as the reverse complement.
GTTCTACTCGCCGCAGTCGCTGATCGCCGACGCCCGCAGGCACGGGGTGACCGCGCACGGACCGGACATCAACGCGAGCCTGGTGTACGCCACTCTCGAAGACCCAGGACCGGCGATCCGGCTCGGCCTGGCGGCGGTACGCGGCATCGGCAGCGCCCTCGCCGAGGACATCGTGGCCGAGCGCACGGAGAACGGCGCGTACCGGAGCCTGGTCGACCTGACCCGGCGGATCCAGTTGACCACCCCGCAGACCGAGGCACTGGCCACCGCCGGCGCGTTCGGTTGCTTCGGCGGCGGCCGGCGGGACGCGTTGTGGGCGGCGGGTGCCGCCGCGGCGGAACGTCCGGGGCTGCTGCCCGGCACCGCGGTCGGGTTGACCGCGCCCGTGTTGCCCGGCATGGACGAGGTCGAGGAGGCGGTGGCCGACGTGTGGGCGACCGGCGTCTCGCCGAACAGCTTCCCCACCCAGTTCCTCCGGCCCCGGCTGGCGGCCATGGGGGTGCTCACCGCCGCCGAACTGTCCACTATGGAGCATGGAACGCGGGTGCTGATCGGTGGCGCGGTGACCCACCGGCAGCGTCCGGCCACGGCGGGCGGGATCACCTTCCTGAACATCGAGGACGAGACCGGGATGGTCAACGTGGTGTGCAGTCCCGGGCTGTGGGCGCGCTACCGGCAGATCGCCCGCAGCAGCCAGGCGATGCTGATCCGGGGCGTGGTGGAGCGGTACGACGGCGTGACCACCCTGCTCGCCGACCGGCTGGAGCGGCTCACCATGCGGGTCAAGAGCACCTCACGGGACTTTCGATGACCGAGTTGTCGATGACCACATTCACCCGGGATCGAGGATCCGCTTCGGCGAGGTAGATCCGCTCGGCGGGCAGATAGCGGGAACGGTGCAACGAGGCCTGCTGCGGATCGGCGCCGTCCCGGAGCTCGCCGCGCCGCACGGACAGCTCCGCGTCGATCTCCAGCCAGATGCGGTGGTCCCAGAACTCGTCGATCTCCGGGCGGAAGGCGAAGACCCCGTCCACGAGCAGCACCGAGTCCTCCGGGGCGTCGACCAGCACCCCGGAGTGATCGACCTGGGTGAGCGGGTCGATCGCGCACAACGCCACCCGATCCGGCACCAGCAGCAGTGATCGCACCCGGTCGTAGTCGAAGGCATTGCGGTAGTAGCCCTCGCCGGACAGCCGGTCGTACAGGTGCGCCTCGCGCCACGGCCGTTTGAAGTCGTCCAGGCTCGCCCGCAGTACGGGGCGGCCCAGCGTCGCGATCGCCGCGGCCAGTTCGTGGCCGAAGCTGGTTTTACCCGCCGCGGTGAGCCCATCGATGCCCACCCGCAGCCGGCCGGCGCCGAGCCCGGTGATCTCCCGCGCGACGGTGCCGATCAACGCGGTGCGCTCGGCCGAGGCCGGTGCGGGCGTCGGCTGCTGCCAGGTGGAGACCGAGTAGGTGATCACCCATCCGAGGTTAGCGGGGAGGCCGAGCACGCCGACCGGCGACGATCCGATGTGGGCGCCGTAGGCGTTGCCCGGCCATAACTCCAGCGTGCAGGCCGAAGATCTCTTTTTAACCGTTAGCGGCAAGGAATTCGGTAACCGCCTGCCGCGCGATCTGGGTCGGATACGCGCCCCAGTTCAGGTCGAAAGCGTGATCGGTGTACGGCAGGTAGATCGCCCGGTTGGGCACCTTCAGCCCGGTCAGCCGATCCTGTAGCTCGTGGGACTGCGACTGCGGGACCAGGAAGTCGCTGGTGCCCTGCAGGATCAGCGTCGGCGGCAGGCCCTCGCGGAAGTAGCTGCTCGGCGAGAAGTCCCGGTACCGCTGCTCCTGCTCGGCCAGCGAGCCGCCGAGCACCGCGTTCAGCAGTTGCTTGCCCTCGTCGCTGCCGTCCGGGCCGGTGACGAACTTGACCATGTCCACCGGGCCGTAGAAGTCCAGGACCGACTTGGCCTTGCCCTCCGGCAGGTCGCAGCTGGGCGGCAGCTTGCCGCTACCGGAGCTGTACGCGGTCATCAATGCCAGGTGGCCTCCCGCGGACTGGCCCATCACCGAGATGCGATCCGGGTTGATCTTGTACTTCTCCGCGTTGGCGGTGACCCAGGCCAGGGCGCACTTGGAGTCGGTGACGGTCGCCTCCCAAGCCTGTCCGGCGGGTACCTCGCCCAGCAGCCGGTAGTCCACGTCGAACACGGTGTAGCCCAGCCGGTTCAGCAGCTTGTTCCACTCCGGGGTGTCGCCCCGGGTGCCCTCGCGCCAGGCACCGCCGTGGATCAGCAGCACCGCCTTGCCCTCGCCGGAATTGGTGGCGGGCCAGATGTCCATTTCGAGGGGGTGGCCGCCGGGCGCGGCGTACTGCACCGACTTTGCCCGGTCCGGCAGCCCGTGGTTGACCTGCAGCCCGTGCCGCAGATAGTCGCCGGGGGAGGTGAGGTAGTGCTCGCGTTCCGCCGTCTCGGCCTGCGCCTGGAGCGGCACGATCGCCGCCGCTCCGGAGACCAGCGCGGCCACCAGGGCCATGCCGATGACGACCTTGCGTCTGCGGCGCACCGCGAGTACGCCGATCACCAAGGCCGCGAGGGTGAAGATCAGGTTGTGCAGCGGGAAGGCCCGGGGGATGCCGCTCAGCGGGTTGAACGGGCTGCGGTCGAAGAACAACAACCCGGCGACGGCCAGGGACAGCACGAGGACCAGCCCGGCGACGATCGGTAGTACCCGGCCCCGGGCGGTGGGCTCGGCGGACATGGTCACGCTCCTTCTCAGGCGATCAGTGGTAGTAGCCGGGTGCCCTCAGCGGTCACCTCGGCGAATCGGGAACCATCGACCAGTGCGGCACGCAGCACGAAGTCGGCGATGTGCACGCCCCGCCCCTCCGGAACCCGTTTACCCAGCGCCCGGTCGCGCAGGGTGCTGAACAGGAGTCCGGCGGTCGCGGCGCGGATGTCGTCCAGCGCGGCCACCAGTTCGTTCCCGGTGATACCCGCGGAGATCAGCTGCGACTCCAGGTCGTACCGCCGGCCCACCCGGGCGGCCTGTGCGCTCAGGTCGGGTTCGGCCAGTGGGGCGGCGGAGTACAGCCGGGAGACGACCGGGTCGCCGAACAGGCCGCCCGCGTCGAAGGGCAAGGTGAGCGTCGCGGCCACCGAGGCCTGGATGTAGGCGTGCAGCCGCGGTGCGACCGGGCCGTCGAGGGCCAGCGCCCGCTCCAGGCGTTCGATGGACGGGATCAGGTCGCAGTCGATCATCGCCGCCAGGATGTGCTGCTTGGTGGCGAAGTGGTTGTACAGCGAGGGCTGCCGGATACCCACCGCCTCGGCGATGTCCCGGGTCGAGGTCCCGTGGTAGCCACGTTCGGCGAACAGCTCGCCCGCCTTGGCCAGGATCCGGGATCGGGTCTCGCTCACCCGCGCCCTCCTATCAGTCGATAGTTCCATGGGTAGCCTATCGACTGATAGCCAGGCGAGGGCCGCTCCACGGCTTTTTCTTAACTGAACGCGCGAGTTCCTCAGAAGTGGCTGGCAGACTGCCCGCCGTGACTGAGGAAATGGTCGGCGAGCGGTTCGCCGAGGCCGTGTTCGTCCGCGAGACCTGGGAACGGCGCAGTTATCGCGGCTGCGATTTCACCGAGGCGGACCTGGCCGAGCTGCGTACCGAGGGCTGCACGTTCACCGAGTGCGACTTCACCAACGCCGATCTGCGGGAGTCGGTGCACCGCAACACCGCGTTCCGCTCGTGCACGTTCGACCGCACCATCTGGCGGCAGGCGGAGCTGAGCGGCTGCACACTGATGGGCTCGATGTTCATCGACACCGACCTGCGGCGGATCCAGCTGACCGACGCCGACCTGACCCTGGCCAGCCTGATGCGGGCCGACCTGCGCCGGTTGACGCTGTCCGGCCTGCGGCTCCGGGAGGCCAAACTGACCGAGGCCGACCTGCGGGACGCCGATCTGACCGGAGCCGACCTGACGGGCGCCACGCTGCACGGCGCCCAGCTGGCCGGCGCTGACCTGCGGGGCGCGCGGATCGACCCGAGCGGCCTGCTGCACGCCAGGACCCGCGGCGCCCGGATCGACCTGGACCAGGCCGTCTCGTTCGCTGCGGCTCACGGCCTGCACGTGGACTTCGGCTAGGAGCTGACGCTGTCCGCGATGCCCTGCAGCTTGGCGTGGTGGGCGGCCCACCACTGGGCGTCGTGCTCGGGCAGGTAGCTGACGTCGGCGGAGTGCCCACTGGCGTTGTCGATCAGTTCGCGCACGATGTCCGCGTGGCCGGCGTGCCGCTGCACCTCGCCGATCATGTGCACGAGTGCGTCGCCCAGCGTGATCCGGTTGTGCTCCTCCGGCCACCACGGCACCAAGCCCGGCGCGTCGATGGCGAGCTCCTCGATGGTGGCGTCCGCCAGCTTCCAGGCGTCAGTCCATAAGGTGACGATCTGATCGCGCGATTCGTCGGCCGTCGCGTACATGTGCAGGTTCAGCGACGGATCCGTCCAGCCGAATCCCGCCAGATCCACCGGCCTGCCGAATACCAGGCCGAAGTAGCCGGCCGCCGCCCCGCCGACGTGTTTGACCAGCCCCAGCAGATTGGTGCCCGTCGAGGTCAGTGGCCGGCGCACGTCGTAGTCGGACAGGCCGTCCAGCTTCCAGACCAACGCGTCCCTGCCGGTCTTCAGGTTCCTGTGCAGCGTCTCTTTCATCGGACCCCCTCCGCGATGGCCTGCAACCGCAGGCGATAGTCGTCCCACCAGCTCCTGTCCCCGGTCGGCATGTTGTCCACCTCTGCCCGCAGGCCCGCCGTCCCGTCGATCAGCTCGCGCACGATGTCCGCGTGCCCGGCATGCCGGTGCACCTCGGTGGCCACGTGCACCAGGATCATGTGCAGCGTCACCGGCCCCCGCTCCGGCGGCCACCAGGCCACCTGGCCCTCGGCGTCGAGCGGGAGTTCCTCGATGGTGGCGTCCGCGTGGGCCCACGCCTTGTCCCAGAAGTCCAGGATGAACTCCTTGGACTCGTGTTCCTCGGCGAACATGTCCAGGTTGTCGTTCATCTTGTCCTCGGCGTACCAGGGGAGCGGAATGTCGCTCGGCCTGCCGAAGGTCTCGCCGAAATACCCCAGTCCCACGCTCGCGTTGTGCTTGAGCAGCCCCAGTAGGTTGGTGCCGGTCGGGGTGAGCGGCCGGCGGATGTCGTACTCGGACAGGCCGTCCAGCTTCCAGACCATCGCGTCCCGCCCCAGCCGCAGGTAGCGATGCAGGTCCTCCTTGGCATCAGTCATGTCGGACACCATGCCAGTGACCCCTGACACTGTGCTGCGGAATAGTCCACGAACCTGAATCAGATAACGAATGGGTCGAATTCGCGCGGCATTACGGCCAAGGCGAATTACTGGGTGTCCAGTCGCACAGCTGGAATGCGGTCGGCTCTGCCGTTCGGGAAAACCGCAGGTCCGCATCGCTACTTTGGGTATAGGGCACCGGTAAATACTGAACCTTCACAGCGCAGCGTGTTAGTCCAAAGGGTTGACTGGGGGCCGTTGTTTTTTACGCTGGGTGTACGAGATCTCGGCTCCCCTGTAATCCAGATCCCAAGGCGATGCAACGTGAAGAAAACAGTTCGAGCGATCGCTGCCTGTACGGCGATCGTGCTGGGTGGCGTGCTCCTCGCAGGCGTCACCGACAACGACGACCCCGCCGCTGACGTCGAGCTCAGCGCATCAACCCCGATCGACGAACCCGGTCTGGCCGCCGCGGTGAAGTCCAGTTCCGTCGACAAGCTCGGCCAGGAGACCCGCAACGCCTACGCCGTCGCGCAGCTGCCCGACCCGGTCGTGGAGAAGATCCGCGGCGAGAAGGGCAAGAACTGGGCGTTCGGTTCGTCCACCTTCCCGCTCGCCACCGGCGAGGGCAATGAGGGCGCACCCGCCTCGGCGCTGTACGTGGCCAAGCGCAACGGCAAGGACTGGCAGGTCGAGTACGAGGGCACCGACGGCTTCTTCGCGCTCGTGGAGCAGGCCCCCGAGGCTGTGCTCCCCGCCGAGGAGAAGCAGAACCTGCTCGCGGCCAAGGCGAACACCTACGCCACCAAGACCGGGCTCGCGCTGCCGTGGAAGGTCGGCGATTCCTGGTTCATGGGTGGCGGGCCGCACGGCGACGACGGCCGCAGCAAGCCGTTCAACTCGATCGACTTCAATGGCGGCGACGGCACCGTGCTGGCGCCGGCGGACGGAACCGTCTACCGCTCCTGCGTGAAGAACGGGTCCGCGCTGGTCAAGCTGGTGCACGCCAACGGATTCAGCACCACCTACTACCACATGACCGGCCTGATCAAGTCCAAGGCGGGCACCAAGATCAAGGCCGGCACCAAGCTGGGCAAGATCGGTACCCAGCTGCCGTGTGGCGGCTTCGCCAGTGGCCCGCACGTGCACTTCTCGCTGCTCAAGGGCAAGAACAAGGTGCCGGTCAACGGCATGACCATCGGCGGCTGGACCTTCAAGGAGGGCGCGCAGTCCTACCAGGGCTCCGCGTCGCACGCCGGGCAGACCGTCGGCACCGGCCGCCCGATGAAGAACTTCGGCGCCGGTAAGTAGCTCTCCGGTAAGGCCCCTGCTGTCTGCCTGCTGGGTGGGTGGTGGGGGCCCTGTCTGGGTGGTTGTCGAAGGATGGCTTTGGAGGGGGAGACGGGCTTGGGAGCTGTGTCTTTCCTGCCGGCGTGTTGGGTGGGGGCACGCCTATCTGTGCTGTCGGGGCCGCTGCGCGGGGCTGGTGGTGCCCCTGGGCCTGGTGGAGAGCCCTGAAAGACGCTTTCAGGGCGCCCAGCGGCCCGAACTCCGCGTTGATCAAGGTCTCCCGGTGCGGCACACCACGTTCAGGCCCGGCAGGAAAGTCAGAAGCACCCCACCCCGCTCTCCAACCAACCAGTTGGTAGAAGTTCGTCACTTCCGACTCCCCAATCCGCACCAGGTGGGCGATGATCTGACGTATGACGACTCTTGCCGCGCCGCCTAAGACCGGATCCGGGCTCAAGACCCCGGCGCTGATCGTCGGCGTGCTCGGTGGCCTGGGCATGGCCGTCCAGTCGCGGATCAACGGAGAGCTCGCCCACCGGATCGGTGACGGCTTCACCGGCGCCGCCATCTCGTTCGGCAGCGGCCTGGTGATCCTGCTGGTCGTCGTACTCGGCCAGCGGTCCGGCAGGCGGGCCATGGCCACGCTCGGCACCGCGCTACGCGACGGGGAACTCCGTTTCTGGCAGTTCCTCGGCGGTATGTCCGGCGGCTTCCTGGTGCTCAGTCAGAGCCTCACCATCGGGGTGCTCGGCGTCGCGGTCTTCACCGTGGCGGTCGTCGCCGGTCAGACCGGCAGCGGTCTGCTGGTGGACCGTCTGGGGCTCGGGCCCGCCGGTAAGCACCACGTCACCTGGCCGCGGCTGCTCGGCGCCGGGTTGACCTTCCTCGCCGTTCTGGTGTCCGTCTCCGACCGGTTCGGTACGGCCGGCGCTCTGGGCTGGGCGGTGTTGCCGCTGATCGCGGGCCTGGCGATGTCCTGGCAGCAGGCGGTCAACGGCCGGGTCTCGGTCCAGTCCGGCTCTCCGCTCGCGGCGGCGCTGGTCAACTTCATCGCCGGAACCGCGCTGCTGGCCGTCTTCTTCCTGGGCCACGCGCTGTTCGCCGGTGTGCCCGACTCGCTGCCGGGACAGTGGTGGCTCTATATCGGCGGTGCGATCGGCATCGGGTTCATCGCCACCGCGGCCTGGGCGGTGCGGATCCTCGGCGTGCTGTTGCTGGCGATGTCCGCCATCTGCGGTCAGCTGCTCGGCGCCATCGCGCTCGACCTGTTGTTCCCGATCAATGGTGGACTGCACGCGGCGAGCGTGATCGGCGCCGCACTCACCTTCGGCGCCGTCGCGGTGACGGCCCTGGTCCGTCCGCGTGCGAGCCGGGAAGGCAGAATGAGTCCCAGCTAGGGAAGGGCCAAAGGAGAAAAACACAGCATGACTGCCACCATTCTGGACGGTAAGGCCACCCGGGAAGCGATCATCGCGGACCTCAAGGTCAGGACGACGGCGCTGGCCGAGCGGGGAATCACCCCGGGGCTGGCCACCGTGCTGGTCGGTGACGACCCGGCTTCGCACTCCTACGTGAAGATGAAGCACAAGGCGTGTGAGCGGGCCGGGATCCACTCCATCCAGAAGGTGCTGCCGGCCGACGCCTCGCAGGACCAGGTGGCGGCGACCCTGTACGAGCTGAACAACGACCCGGCCTGCACCGGTTACATCGTGCAGCTGCCGGTGCCGAAGCACCTGGACACCGGTGCGCTGCTGGAGCAGATCGACCCGGCCAAGGACGCCGACGGCCTGCACCCGGTGAACCTGGGCAGGCTGGTGCTCGGTGAGCCCGCCCCGCTGCCCTGCACCCCGCGCGGCATCGTGGAGCTGCTGCGCCGGTTCGAGGTGCCGATCGCCGGCGCCAAGGTCACCGTGATCGGCCGTGGCGTCACCGTCGGCCGCCCGCTCGGCCTGCTGCTGACCCGCCGGTCGGAGAACGCCACCGTCACGCTCTGCCACACCGGCACCCGTGACCTGGCCGCCGAGGTGCGTGACGCGGACATCGTGATCGCCGCCGCCGGCGTGGGACACATGATCACTCCGGACATGATCAAGCCGGGTGCCGCCGTGCTGGACGTCGGTGTCAGCCGTGGGGAGAACGGCCTGGTCGGCGACGTTCGCCCGGATGTCGCCGAGGTGGCCGGTCACTTCTCGCCGAATCCCGGCGGTGTGGGCCCGATGACCGTGGCGATGCTGCTCACCAACGTGGTGGAGGCCGCCGAGGCCGCGGTGCCCGTTCACTCATGATGACCCGCGATGATTCCCGGATTCCGGATCACCTGGCCTTCGGTCTGGTGATGCTGACGATGTTCATCGGCTTCATCCGGATCATCCAGTTCTACTGGCGTGAGGGCTCGATCCTGGTTGGCGGTGCCCTGCTGCTGGCCGCGTTGTTGCGGGCGCTACTGTCTGATGAGAAGGCTGGCCTACTGACTATCCGTAGTCGGACCATCGATGTGCTCTGCTACACCGGGCTGGCCTTTTTGATCATTCTGGTCGCGATCACCATCACCGGATACCGGGGCCCCATGGCCTGATCTGTGTGGTCGCGGCCGTCGCCGTCACCGTGGAGGCTGGAACAAGAATGCGCGGCCAGTGGCTCAGACTCGCCTCTGTCCTGGTCCTCGGGATTCTGGGGATCATTCCCGATCTACTCGGGCTGGATGCGATAACCCCGTTCGCGCAGGGCATGGCCTTCCGGCCGATCATCGTGGTGCTGGCCATCGTGGTCGCGGTGCTGTTGTGGATCTTCGCCAAGAGCTGGCGCGGCGCCTCCGCGCTGCTCATGGTGATCGCGCTGGTCGGCGTCTGCCTGATCGCGCCGCGGGTGGAGGGCTCGAAGCCGTACACGGCGAGCAAGAAGCTCACCGTGCTGCTGGTGAACGTGCAGACCAGCCAGGCGGATCCGGCCGAGGTGGCCAAGGTGATCAAGGCGCGCAAGCCGGACCTGATCGGCATCATGGAGGCCGACCGGATCTACCGGGAGCGGGTCCAGGTGGAGCTGGGCTTCACCGACTACGACGGCCAGTCCGCGCAGTCCGACCTGTCCCCGCTGTCCGCGGTGTCCGTGCTGTGGTCCACCAAGCTGGGCGAGGTGACGGCGAAGGTGGAGCGCAAGAGCAAGTTCCCCAGCTGGATCGTCACCGGGCCGGGGCTGGGCAACGTCACCTTCGTCGCGCACCACGGTTCCCCGCCCACCAAGATCTCCACCGAGACCTGGCACGAGGACCTGGCCGCCCTGCGCACCTGGTGCGGCGTGCCGGGCAACTTCATCATCGCCGGCTCGTTCAACGCGAGCCTGGACCACAGCCTGTTCCGGAATGCCATCGCGGGCTGTAAGGACTCCGCCGCCGAACTCGGCGAAGGCCTCACCTCGACGTTCCCCCAAGCCACCCCCCGGTGGCTCGGCACCCAGATCGAGCACATCATCTACAAGGGTTCGGTGGGTGCCGAGTCGGTCGAGTTCCTCGACATCCCCACCTCCGACCACCGCGGCCAGCTGGTCACCATCGGCGTCAGGCAGCCGGTGAACCCTTAGCCCGCTTGATGGCGAGCAACACCACGACCCCCAGTAGTGCACACGCGATGTTGAACGCCACAGCGTTGTCCTGCAGCACCGGCACCAGTCGCTCCATCTGCAGCAGGCTCATTGCGTTGAACCCGAAAAACTCCCGGACCAGGCCTCCGACCCCCTTGAGGGTCAAGACCCAGCCGATGACATCCAGCACGCTCTTCATGGGGCAATACTCCGGCCAGCCGGACCGGAACACCTCACTCCCGGGCACTGAATCGGCTAGTTCCCGAGAACTGGGTCAGGCGGATTCCCTGACCTTGTCCGACGCGATCATCACCGCGACTCCCACCGCGACGCAGGTGATGTTGACCGCCAGCGCGTGGTCCCGTAGCAGCGGGATCCACCGTTCGAAATTCCACAGGTTGAGCCACCCGAAATACTCACGAATCAGCCCTGCGACCCCCTTGAGGGCCAGCACGAAGCCGACGACCTCCATGGCTTTCTTCATGTGAGAAAATTAAATCCGCTGGTCATCAGCGTGCATCCGACCGGAGAATGACCGTGTCCGTTGACTTTAGTAAGCGTCGCTGGGGGATCGGATGGCTGCTCCTCGGCGTGCTGGTGTTGCTGCCGGACCTGCTGGGGCTGGATCGCTGGGCGCCGTTCGCCCAGCTCGCCGCGTTCCGTCCGGCGCTGCTGTTGATCACCGTGCCGGTCCTGGGTGTCCTGGCCTGGCGGCGCCGGTGGTGGCTGGTCGCGCTGACCGCGCCGGTGTGGCTGATCGGCGTCGCGCTCACCGTGCCCCGGCTGATCCCCGTCGACCTGCCGCAGGGCCGGGAGATCACCGTGCTCTCGGCGAACCTCAGCTACGCCCAGGTTCCGCAGGACTACCTCGTCCGGATCATCCGGGACCGCAGGCCGGACCTGGTATCCCTGCCCGAGTCGGGTCAGTCCTACGTGACCGCACTGGCCGGGAAACTTCCCGGGTATCGAGCATTCGCCGAGTCCACCGATGCGAACTGGCGGACCGGGCTGCTGGTCGCCGATCACCTCGGCACGCCGAGGACCGGCGTCGATACCGAGACCAACTTCGCCACGCTGAGCGCCGAGTTACCCGGGCTGACCTTCGTGGCGTTCCACGCCTTTCCGCCGTTGAGCAGGACCGGGCGCTGGCGGCATGACCTGGCCGAACTGTCCCACTGGTGCGCCAAAACAACGCCGACGATCATCGCGGGGGACTTCAACGCCACTCTGGACCACGGCCCGTTCCGGGCGGCCATGCGTGGCTGCCGGGACGCGGCGAGCGATACCGGCACCGGACTGGTGCCCACCTGGCCGGCCGAGTTGCCCGCGGTGCAGATCGACCACGTGTTGAGCGCCGGCGGCCCGGTCGCCCGGCGCGTCGAGGTGCTGGATCTGCCGGGCAGCGATCATCGGGCGCTGGTGGTGACCATGGCACTACCGATCGGCAGCTGAATCCTGACGACCACGAGGTGTTGATCACCGCTGAGGAGGTCGAGCGGGTCCGGCAGTCGCGTGGGCAGCGGTGACCAGCGAAACGGCCGGGGCAGCTGGTGCCCCGGCCGTTCCGGCCTACTCCTCGGGTGTGTCCCGGGGCAGGACCAGGCAGTCCGGTCCCGGGAAAACCAGGCTCTCGTGCCCGTCGGCGTGCCGGACCACGTAGGGCGGAGCGCCGTCGTGCCCGCGTACCTCGACGATCTCCGACACCCGATGCTGCTGGCCCACCGTGTGGCTGTGTACGTGAATGCGATCTCCCACCGAAGCGCGCATGCGACCACCTCCACTCGGGAATCTAAAGGCGACCGGGCGCGGGCGTTGACCGCCAAGCCAGCGAGTAGCGGCGCGAGTGATACGGGTCAGCCGCAGGCAGTGGCCAGGTTCTTTGCCGTGTTCGCGTTCTTGGTCACCCAGTCGGCGATGCCCTGCGGGTTGATCTGGATGTTCTGCACCTCGCGCAGCGAGGCAGCCTGGTCCTGCAACGCCTTCTGCAGGTTCGCGTCCTGCACGTCCTTCGCCAGGTTGGTCAGCTTGTCGGCCTTCTGCTGGGCCTCTTCCTTCGCCTTCTGCGGGTCGGAGGAGCTCGGCACCCAGCCGCTCTCGCTGATCGCGGTGGCGCAGGTACCGGCCTTGTCCACCCCCGAGGACACCTGGTTCACCGTGTCGCACCCGGTCAGTGCCACGATCATCGCGCCCAGTACAGCCAGCTTGCGCACCACGTGAGGCTCCTTTGTCTTGGGCTAACACCGAATTTACACCGATTTCAGGCCTGCGGTGCTGGGCGAAGATCGTAAAGCCGGCGGATGACCTCTTCGATGGATGCCTCGCCGACGGCGAGGTCACGGATCTCCGCCCTCGCGGCTACGGCTGTGATCAGTTGCGCGGCGCTCACCTCGGACGGCAGGAACTCCAGGTGGACTCGTGGCCCGTCGGCCTTGATCGCGGTCACCCCGGGGATGCCGCTCAGATCGGCCGGTTCCTGGAGGTCGACGGTGAGCGTGCGCTCGGCGGCCACCGAGCCGCGCAGGCCGGCGAGCTCGCCGTCGGCCAGCACCCGGCCATGGTCGATCACCATCAGCCTGCGGCACAGCTGCTCGATGTCGTCCAGATCGTGCGTGGTCAGCAGCAGCGTGGTGCCCTTGGTCCGGTTCAGCTCGGCCAGGAAGGACCGCAGCCGGGCCTTGGACTCCAGGTCTAGGCCGATGGTCGGCTCATCGAGCACCAGCAGTCGCGGGTCGTGCAGCAGGGCGGCGGTGATCTCGCCACGCATCCGCTGCCCGAGGGACAGCTGACGCACCGGGGTGCTCAGGAACTCGGCCAGCCCCAGCAGTTCCGTGCACTCGTCCAGGCGTTCCCGGTACTGCGTCTGCCCGACCCGGTAGATGTCGCGCAGCAGCTCGAAACTGTCCAGCAGCGGCAGGTCCCACCACAGCTGGGTGCGCTGGCCGAACACCACGCCCAGCCGCCTGGCCAGTTTCTTCCGCTGCCGGGACGGATCCAGCCCGCACACCCGGACCCGGCCCGCGGTGGGCACCAGGATGCCGGTGAGCATCTTGATCGTGGTCGACTTGCCCGCGCCGTTCGGGCCGACGTAGCCCAGGGTCTCGCCCTCGGGCACGGTGAACGAGACATCCTGCACCGCCACCACCTCGCGGTGACTGCGCCGGAACCGGCCCGCCTTCTCGCTGACCCGGAACGTGCGGCGCAGGCCCTCCACCTCGATGATCATGATCCCGTCCCTCGGTAGCGGCGCACGGCGGTGCGCCAGATGAGCCCGGCGACCAGGCAGGACAGCAGTGCCACGACCGGACCCAGCCAGCCGAACCAGCCGGGTAGGCCCAGCGGGTCCCGGATGCCCAGCAGCGTCACCGTCGGGTAGTAGGAGATGAACGCGCCGGGCAGCACGTAGGCCATCAGCCTGCGCAGGATCCGGTCGTAGATGGTCAGCGGGTAGGAGGCGAACGCGGTGCCGCCGTAGGTGACGGCGTTGGCCAGTTCGCTGCCCTCCACCACCCAGAAGCTGATCGAACAGGCGGCGACGAAGATCGCGGAGAAGATCACCGCTCCGGTCACCGTGCACAGGCCGACCAGCAGGAATCGGTCCCAGGTCCAGTCGATGGGCGCTCGATGTGCGGCCACCCCGAGGATCAGCAGGCCGGACAGCAACCTGCCCAGCCTGCGCAGCTGGATGTCGAGCAGGCAGAGCTGGGGCAGCAGGCCGAGCGGCCTGATCAGCATCGCGTCCAGCTCACCGGACCTGATCAGCTGCGGCAGCTTCTCCACCTGGCCGACAACCGTGTCCGCCAGGCCGAAACAGGCGGCGGAGAAGCCGTACATCAGCAGCACCGCGGTCACGTCGAAGCCGCCCATGGAGCGGATCCGGGTGAACAGCAGCGCGATGACGACGACCTCGGTGAGCTGCCCGATCGCCTGGCCGGTGATCTCGAACGCGAACGAGGTCCGGTAGGACATCGCGATCCGCCAGCGGGCGTGCAGGATCCCGGCGTAGACCCGGAGCGTGTCAGCCACCCTGCACCACCAGCCGGTGTTCGGCCCGGCGCAGCATCAGCCGCCCGGCCCCCAGCACGATGGCGGTGACCAGGAGTTGCGCGCCGAGCAGCCGCCACGGCGATCCGTGCTCGACGAAGACGTCGATCGGCGCCTGGAGCAGGTAGGGGAACGGGGTGGCCCAGATGGCCGTCTGCGCCCAGCCGGGGAACATCCAGATCGGTAGCACCAGGCCGGTCAGCAGGTTGGACACCAGGGCGTACATGCTGGCCGGGCCGCGGATGTCCAGCAGCCAGAACGCGGCGAGGTTGATCATGAAGCGCAGGCTGAAGCTGATCACCACGGACAGCAGTGCGCTGATCAGGAACAGCAGCCAGATCAGCGGGTCCCGCGGCAGGTACATCTCGGACAATGCCAGGCCGATGATCATCGGTGGCAGGAAGCGGAGGGCGAGGGCGTAGCCGGCGCGGCCGATCTCCTCGGCCAGCAGGGCGGCCTGCAGGTCCCACGGCCGGTACAGGTCGACGGCGACATGCCCGGTGCGAATCCGCTCGGCGAAGTCCCAGCCGCCCCACAGTAGGACGACGGACAGCAGTCCCTGGCCGAGCCAGACGTAGGTGGACATCTGCTGTGGCGTGTACTCGCTGGACCGGGTGGCGCCGGTGAACAGGGTCGCCAGGGTCGCCGCCCTGATCAGGCCGAACACGCTGTTGGTGATCACTCCGGCCAGCGCCGCCTGCCGGTACGCCGAGTATCGCCGGAAGCCGGCGCGCACGAGTCCCCCATATGCGGTCAGCACAGGTGATCACGCTACTGGTGGGGGCAAGGGGTTTGTTGCGTCTGGCTGTTGTCGAAGGAGGCTTTGGAGGGGGAGATGGGTGGGTGGGCCCGTCTTTCCTGCCTTCGTGTTGGGTGGGGGCACGCCTGACTGGCTGGTTGGGTCGATGGGGTGGGTTTGGTGCGATAGTCGGTCAATGCCCACTGAGTCCATCCACAATGGACACTCGATACGGCGTGTCGCGCCATTTCCGCACCGTGTCGCCCCACTTGTCGTGGTTAATAGTCACGACAAGTGCCACTTGTCGTGGATAAAAGCCGCGACAAGTCAACAAAACAGGCCCGCGCAGCGGCCCCGACCACCAGACCGGCGTGCCCCCACTCAGCACGCAGGCAGGAAAGACCCCGCCCCGAGCCCGTCTCCTCCTCCAAAGGCCGCTTTCGCCGACTGCCAGACCCGGCCCCAGCGACTACGACTGTTCGGCGGCCAGGTTCAGGTCGGCGATCGTCGGGATCAGCCGGACGCCGTCCAGCCAGGAGACCAGTTCGAAGCGTTGCAGCATGATCAGGCTCAGCCAGCAGGCCAGCGCGGTGAACGCGGGCAGCACCAGGCCCAGCTCCACCCAGCCGCCGGTCCGGATCCGCATGACCTTCGGCGGCGCCACCGGGAACCAGGTCTTGCCCATGATCGGGATGGGCCACAGCATCGGGCAACCCTGCTCGGTGATCGCGTCCCCGAAGAAGTGCGCCACGCAGCCGATGAACACCGCGACGCCGAGCGCGCCCGCGTTGCCCTCCTGCTGGTTGCCGACCCAGTGGAGCAGCAGCAGGGTGATCACGATCGAGGTGATGGCGATGGCCAGCGCGTCCCGGTCGGCCTCCCACTCGCGCATGATGCCGCGCACGGCCAGGCCGGTGAACACGAACATCAACAGCGGCAGCGCCCAGCGGCTGCTGCTCTGCACCGCGCCCGCGGTGAGCACCGCGGCCAGCGCGGCGAAGATCAGCGTGTGGGTCAGCCCCCGGTGGCCGCCGGTGCGGTTGGAGTCGCGCCCCCGCCGGGTCGCCCGGTAGACGAACGAGCTCACCGCGCTGATTCCGCTGGAGAAACCCTGGCTGAACGGCCCGAACGTACGGGCGATGGTCGATGACGGCGAGTCGATGTCCGGTAACAGCGCGGCGCCGGAGGCCAGGACGGCTCCCGCGACCCAGGTCTGCGGGCTGAGCTGCCCGATCGCGTGACCGGATGCGACCGCGGTGACCGCGGACCAGGCGACCAGCCCGTGGATCGCATGCGTGGGTCCGGTGCACATATGCGTTGTCCCCCAACAAGATCGGCGTCGGCGGGCAGAGTACGGCAGATCGATCTCTGAACCGGCGCGACCGGCCGTACGTATCCCGGATCGCGACACATCGATCTCAAGTTGTTGAATGGGCGGAGAACGTACTGCCACTGTCGCCGATCGCGACCTGCGCTAACACACCGCGATGACTGACGCGCGAACGAATGTGAGCAGTTGGACACACCTCGGTCTGGCGTTTACCAGTACGCTTGTACCGGATAAAGAAGTCCTGAGAGGAGCGCCCGGCTACCATGGGCAAGATCAAGGTTGAGGGCACCGTCGTCGAGCTCGACGGCGACGAGATGACCCGCATCATCTGGCAGTTCATCAAGGACCGTCTGGTCCACCCGTACCTCGACGTGAACCTCGAGTACTACGACCTGGGGATCGAGTACCGAGACAAGACCGACGACCAGGTCACCATCGACTCCGCGAACGCGATCAAGAAGCACGGCGTCGGCGTCAAGTGTGCGACGATCACGCCGGATGAGGCCCGGGTCGAGGAATTCGGGCTCAAGAAGATGTGGCGGTCGCCGAACGGCACGATCCGCAACATCCTCGGCGGCGTGATCTTCCGTGAGCCGATCATCATCAGCAACATCCCGCGCCTGGTCCCGGGCTGGACCAAGCCGATCATCGTCGGCCGTCACGCCCACGGTGACCAGTACAAGGCCACCGACTTCAAGGTTCCCGGTGCCGGCACCCTGACCACCACCTTCACCCCTGCCGACGGCAGCGCGCCGATGGAGTTCGAGGTCGCGCAGTTCGGTGAAGACGGCGGCGTGGCGATGTCCATGTACAACTTCCGCAAGTCCATCGAGGACTTCGCGCACGCCTCGCTGAGCTACGGCCTGGCTCGCGAGTACCCGGTGTACATGTCCACCAAGAACACGATCATGAAGGCCTACGACGGCCTGTTCAAGGACGTGTTCCAGGAGATCTTCGAGAAGGAATACAAGGCCGACTTCGACGCCAAGGGCCTGACCTACGAGCACCGGCTGATCGACGACATGGTCGCCGCCGCGATCAAGTGGGAGGGTGGCTACGTCTGGGCCACCAAGAACTACGACGGTGACGTGCAGTCCGACATCGTCGCGCAGGGCTTCGGCTCGCTGGGTCTGATGACCTCCGTGCTCTCCACTCCGGACGGCCGCACCGTCGAGGCGGAGGCCGCACACGGCACCGTGACCCGGCACTACCGCCAGCACCAGCAGGGCAAGCCGACGTCGACCAACCCGATCGCGTCGATCTTCGCCTGGACCCGGGGCCTCGCGCACCGCGGCAAGCTGGACAACAACCCCGAGCTGATCGGCTTCGCCAACAGCCTGGAGCAGGTCTGCATCGAGACCGTCGAGAGCGGCAAGATGACCAAGGACCTCGCGCTGCTGGTCAGCAAGGAACAGCCGTTCCAGACCACCGAGGAGTTCCTGGCCTCGCTGGACGAGAACCTGCAGAAGAAGCTCGCCTGAGCTGACTGCTCGTCGTAGGCGGAGGCACCCTCGCTCGGGGTGCCTCCGTTCTGTCTATCCGGGTGAAAGCGTATTCCCAGGTCAGGCGGTATCCGGTATACGTAGAGTCGTGGGCTGACTACTCAGGGCAGGGAGTGGGCCGTGTTCGGCATACCGATTCCGAAACCGCTGTTGATCGGCGGTGCCGCCATCGCGGTCATCTACCTCTACGGATCACACATCACCGACAACGCCGCCATCCGGCCGCTGTTCGGCTCCGGCTGCGAGATGAAGGTCAGCGCGGACATGCTCAACGTGCGCGGCGCCCCGTCCGCCTCGGCGCAGATCGTCGGCCAGGCGAAGGGTGGCGACTCGGTCGCGGTCACCAAGGACCAGCAGGACGGCTTCCGCAAGCTCGGCGAGGGCCGCTGGGCGTCGGCCCAGTTCCTCACCGGCTCCTGTTAGCCCGCCGGGGTCGACGACTGCGTCGACACCGGGGTACTCACGGCCGGCGAGCCGGTGGTGGTGGTCGGCTGACCGCTCGGCCGCTCACTGCTGGGTTTCCGGTTGCCCGGTTCGCGGTTGCGGCACCACATGTCGCACTCCGGCGCCGTGCTGGGTTTCGCCGTGCCGGACGGCTGCTGGATCACGGTGATCGTGGTCGGCGTGACCGGAGCGGGGTACTCCGCGACGGGTGCGGCGGGCGCCGGGGTCGTCACGGTCACGGTGACCTGGCTGACCTGGATACCGGGCCGCTCGTTCAGCAGCACCGTGAGGCCACCGGTCGCGGTCATGGTGCCCAGGCAGGCGAGACCGGTGTAGATCCAGGCGCGACGATTCATGCGGGGCAGTCAACTGATCCCATCCGGCTCCGGTCAAGGAAGCCGTTTGATCCGTGATCTATCCGCGCCTCAGCGGTGCCCGAAGTGGGGCAACGGGATGGTGATGCCGCCGGGCAGTTCGATCGTGTGGTCGTCCTCGTCCTCCTCCGGCTCCTCGACGAGGACGTCGATCTGCGGGATCGCCACGCTCCGCGGTTCGGTGGCCGGCGCGGGCAGGGGCGCGGCGGAGGACTGCTGCACGGCGACGGTGATCAGCGCGGACGACGAGAAACTGACCAGACAGGCCATGACCGTGTAGATCCAGTGCTGTCGGTTCATGGCCCGCAGTGAAATCCCGCGCCGAGGCGGGTGTCAAGACATCGGTTCCGATTGCCCGGTCAGGGATGCCCGACGGTCGGCAGCGGCGGCAGGCCGTCGGGCGGCTGGTGGGTCGGCGGCGAGGTGACCGGATTCGAGCTGGGCTTGCCGGTGCTCGTCGTCGGAGCCGGGGTGGTCGTGGGCGCGTCGACGACGGCCTGCAGCGGAGGCGCGGCGGGCGAGGACTTACCGGTGCGGGTGGGGGCGACGATCGCCACCGGGGGCCGCTCGGTGGCGCTCGGTCCCGGGGTCGCCGCGGGTGGCTGGGCGACGGGGGAACCGGGCACGGGATCCGGGCGCAGCAACACGGTCACCGTGGCGGACGCGACCATGGTGAACAGACAGGCTATGCCGGTGTAGACCCAGCTACGGCGGTCCATGCGTGAAGTTAAGAGTCCGATGAGAGTCCAGGTCAAGCCCGGGTTTCCGATTTCGAGGTTTTTGTTAATCGGCGCTCTCCTTCGTCACTGTCAGGGGTCATGGCTAGGCTTCGCCGCGTGCTGACTGTCTCCACGGTGAATGTCAACGGCCTGCGCGCCGCCGCCAAGAAGGGCTACCTCGAATGGCTGGCCGCCACCCCCGCCGAGGTGGTGTGCCTGCAGGAGGTCCGCGCCGAGCCGGAACAGCTGCCCGCGGCCGCCCGGCAGCCCGAGGGCTGGCACGTGGCGCACTCCCACTCGGTGCTCAAGGGCCGGGCCGGAGTCATGCTGCTCAGCCGTCGTGAGCCCGAGAACGTGCGGATCGGCTTCGGTGACCCGGAGTTCGACGACTCCGGCCGCTACGTGGAGATCGACCTCCCCGGCCTGACCGTCGGCAGCCTGTACCTGCCCAGTGGCGAGGTCGGCACCGAGCGGCAGGACGAGAAGGAGCGCTTCATGGCCTCCTTCTACACACACCTGGTGGAGCGGCAGGCCAAGGCGGCCGCCGAGGGCCGCGAGTTCCTGGTCTGCGGCGACTGGAACATCGCGCACCGGGAGATCGACCTGAAGGCGTGGAAGACCAACATCGGCAACGCCGGCTTCCTGCCGGAGGAGCGCGCCTGGCTGTCCAAGGTCTTCGGCGAGGCCGGTTTCGTCGACGTGCAGCGCACCCTGACCCCCGAGGGTCCCGGCCCGTACTCGTGGTGGTCCTACCGCGGCAAGGCCTTCGACAACGACTCCGGCTGGCGCATCGACTACCAGGTGGCCACCACCGGCCTGGCCGCCACGGCCACCGCCGCGGTCACCGAGCGGGCCGCCGCGTACGACCAGCGCTGGTCCGACCACGCCCCGGTCACGGTGACTTTTGACTGGTCGCACCCCTGATCGGTCAGGCAGAATAGGGGCATGGCGCACTCTGTGGTCGAGCAGCACCTGGCGGAGGTCATCGAACTCGCCAGGCGATACCCCGTGCGCCGCCTCGACCTCTTCGGGTCGGCGACCAGCAACGATTTCGACCTTGAGCACAGTGATGTGGACATCTTGGTCGAGTTCGACTATCCCGCTGAGTTCGATCCGGACTTCGACTACGTCGGCAACTACTTCGATCTCAAAGACGGTCTCGAGGAGATATTCGGCCGGTCTGTGGATCTGGTGAGCATCGCCGCCATCAAGAATCCGTACTTCCTCCGCGAGGTCATGGCGACCAGGGAGCAGCTATATGCCGCGTGACCCAGATGCATATCTCTGGGACGTCCTGGGCAGTGTCGAGCAGATCGACCGGTTCAGGGTGGGTATGTCCTTCAGGGATTATCTGGCCGATGACAGGACCAGCGCTGCGGTCAAACACCACCTGGTGATCGTTGGGAAGCGTTGAATCAGTTTGCCAAGGTCTCGCCCGATCTCGCAGCGAAGATCCCGGAATTGCGATCGGTTGTCGGGTTCCGAAATGTTGTGGTCCATGGCTATGCGACGCTGGACGAAGAGATCGTCTGGAAGATCATCATCGGCAACCTGCCGCGGCTGGTTCAGAACGTTCGCGCGATTCTCGACGCGCTGGACGACTGACGCTGCGCCACGCTCCCGGCGACCGGCGGAGCGACCCCCTCCTGGTGGCGCGTCGGGCCTGTCGGGACTGCGTCGCGAGCAACTGAGTTACTGAGTCCCGAAGTTGACGAGGTTCGGGCGCCGCGAACCTCGTCAACTTCGGAGGAATTACTTCGACTTGGCGGCCTGGAGCTTCGCGACGAGCTCCGCCAGCCGGGTCTCTAGCAGCGGCTTCGCGTTCTCCAAGGTCACGCCGATGGCCGCCAGCAGGCCGGCCGCGTTGGTGTCCGGCACGGCCAGCGCGCCGAGCAGGATGTGCTCGGTGCCGATGTAGTTGTGCCCCAGCGCGAGGGCCTGCTCGACCGAGGCCTCGAGCACCTTCTTGCCCGACGCGGAGAACGGCACCGGGCTGCCCGGTCCGTGTTCCACGTCGCCCTTGCCGGCGAACTGTTCGATGGTCGCCTGCAGGGTGGTGCCCTTGTCGCCCGCGATCTCGACGACGACCTGGTAGGCCAGCCCCTCCGTGATGCCCATCAGGCCGTGGAGCAGGTGCTCCGGCCCGATCTCCGGGTGACCGGACTCCCCGGCGAACTTCTGGGCGTCGACCACGGCCTTGCGGGCGCGATCGGTGTAGCGGCTGAACGGGTTGTCGGTCCAGCGTTGCTGGGCCGCCTGCTTGGTGACGCCGAGGGCCTCACCGATCTGACTCCAACTGGCGCCCTCTTCACGGGCACGGGTGACGAAGTGGCCGACCAGCTGGTCGCCCAGTTCGTTGAGGCTGCGGGATCGCAGCTGAGCCTGACTGACCTTGGCCAGTGCGCTCGCTTCGGCATTGTCCTCGTCCACCTGCACGATCAGCTGGCCGAGGCTCACATTGAGTGGACTCATGCCGTCAACTGTGACTTGACGATGCGGAATCGTCAAGTCACAGTTGACGGCAGTGGGTCAGGCTCTGGTCTGGCTACGCATGCCGATGGGGATCTGCTGCGCGGGCAGGTCCGCCCCGGAGATGGCGATCGGTCCGAAGAGCTGGTTGGCCGGATTCGACGGATCGGAGGAACACAGGAAGTCGGTGACCGCCCGGTTGAATTCTGCGCGCTGCACCAGGCCGTCACCATCGGTGTCGATCGTGTCGAAGACCTGTCCACAGTGGCGGACGGGTGCGCCGACGGCATGTCCGAACAGTGCGACCCACTCGGACTTCGTCAGGGTTCCGCTGCGATCGGCGTCCGCCAGTTCGAACCAGGCGTCCAGGGCGGGTTGCAGCACGGACTCCCTGGTCGTCGTGTGGGACAGCATCTGCTCGATGGCGGAGCGAAACTCCTCGAAGGTCACTCGCTGATCGCCATCGGTGTCCATCGGGCGGACCAGGTCGGTCCAGTAGGCGATGGTGGCCCGGGAGATCTCCCTCGCGGGTCCCGAATTCGGCGCGTGGCCGAGTGCCTCCGCATAGCGGACCGCGATGGTGTGGAAGTCCGCCTCGGTGAGGGTCTTGTCGTTGTCGTTGTCCAGCGCGTCGAAGTACATCTGGACCTTATGGAGGATGAGGTCGTCCACGGCAGTTCAACTCCAGGTATCGGCGACCCCTCGATCCTGCTCGCGGATCATGTAACCCGCTCGGTGAGCGCTGTCAGGCCGGTGGGCATGATCGCCCATCGGTTGTCGAGCACGTACCGGGCCCGAGCGCGGGCGACGGCGGTGGGATGAACTGGGCCAGGAGCGCCCGGCCCGCACCGAACATCGTCACGAAGATCCACGGCGACAGGGCGCCGATGTCGCGCAGGACGCGGTTCGAGGACATCGGACCTCCGGGGTGAGCGGCTACTCGCGGAAGTTATATATGACGTCCGGTATAATCTGAATAGCGAACCGGTGAGCGGAATGTGCTCGTCAAGCGTACGTTGACGGCTAGTGAATTTCGGACGTTATGCCGTTCGGTAGAAATGAAGGTGCCGTTCGTCGCGTTCCAGGCTCTACTGGCCTTGGTCGACTTAGCCTCGGAGGATGCGAATGGACCTCACCCTTTCCGCACCCGAGCCACGTCCCACGCCCGCCGCCATGCGGCGAGCGCTGCGGCGGGCCGGCGATGGGGCCACGCTGGACGTGACCGAGGCGGCCGTGCTGCTGCACGCCCGCGGCGAGGATCTGGATCAGCTGCTGGCCGCCGCGAGCTCGGTGCGGGACGCGCACCTGCGCGCCGAGGGCCGCGAGGGGATCATCACCTACAGCCGGAACGTGTTCATCCCGCTGACCCGGCTGTGCCGGGATCGCTGCCACTACTGCACTTTCGTCACCGTGCCGCACCGCCTCGACTCGCTCTACCTGGAGCGGGACGAGGTCGTGGAGATCGCCGCGCGCGGGGCCAAGGTCGGCTGTAAAGAGGCCCTGTTCACCCTGGGGGATCGGCCGGAGGACCGCTGGCCGCAGGCCAGGGAATGGCTGGACGCGCGCGGATATTCGTCCACTGTGGACTACCTGCGCAGCGTGGCCATCGCGGTGCTGGAGGAGACCGGCCTGCTGCCGCACCTGAACCCCGGCGTCATGACCTGGGAGGAGATGCAGCGGCTGCGCCCGGTGGCCGCCTCGATGGGCATGATGCTGGAGACCACCGCGACCCGGTTGTGGAGCGAGAAGGGCGGCCCGCACTACGGCAGCCCGGACAAAGATCCCGCCGTCCGGCTGCGGGCCATCACCGACGCGGGCCGCAGCGGTATCCCGTTCACCACCGGCATCCTGGTCGGCATCGGCGAGAACCTGACCGAGCGCGCCGAATCGCTGCACGCCATCCGGCAGATCGCCCGGCAGTACGGGCACATCCAAGAGGTCATCGTGCAGAACTTCCGGGCCAAGCCCGGGACCGCGATGCAGCAGATGCCGGACGCCGACCTGCATGAACTGGCCGCGACAGTGGCCGTGGCCCGGCTGCTGCTCGGCCCCGGGGTCAGCGTGCAGGCGCCGCCGAACCTGATCGGCAACGAGTACGAACTGCTGCTGCGCGCCGGGATCGACGACTGGGGCGGCGTCTCGCCGGAGACCATCGACCACGTCAACCCGGAGCGCCCCTGGCCGGCCGTCGAGGAGCTCACCGGGCGCACCGAGGCGCTCGGCTTCACCATGTCCGAGCGGCTGACCGCCTACCCGCGGTTCGTGCAGCGCGCGGAGACCTGGGTCGACATGCGGCTGCACGGTCACCTCCAGGCCCTGGCGGGCCCGGATGGCCTGGCCGCCGATGTCCTCCCGGAGGCGCGGGAATGGCAGGAACCGGACATGGCCCTGGTCGAGGCCGGCCGGGTCGACCTGCACAAGACCATCGACACCGAGGGCCGCACCAGTGACCGGCGCGGTGACTTCGACACCGTCTACGGCGACTGGGAGATGCTCCGGGAGGCCAAATCCGACGGGGTCATCGAGCGGCTCGACTCCGACGTGCTGGCCGGTCTGAAGCTGGCCGCCGACAATCCGGCGGCGCTGCTGGACGAGGCCAACTCCGCCGCCGCGCTGGCGTTGTTCACCGCGGACGGCCCGGCCCTGGAGGAGCTCACCCGGCTCGCGGACGACCTGCGGCGCGAGGTGGTCGGCGACGACATCACCTACATCGTGAACCGCAACATCAACTTCTCCAATGTCTGCTACGTGGGTTGCCGGTTCTGCGCGTTCGCCCAGCGGGAACGGGACGCCGACGCCTACCGGCTGGACTCCGAGCAGGTCGCCGATCGCGCGCAGGAGGCGTGGGACCTGGGCGCCACCGAGGTCTGCATGCAGGGCGGCATCGACCCGCGCATGCCGGTGACCGGCTACGCCGACCTGGTGCGGGCGATCAAGAAGCGGGTGCCGGGCATGCACGTGCACGCCTTCAGCCCGATGGAGATCGTCACCGCCGCGTCGAAGGCGGGCGTCAGCATCGAGGACTGGCTGACCGAGCTGAAGGAGGCCGGGCTGGACACCATTCCCGGCACGGCGGCGGAGATCCTGGACGACGAGGTGCGCTGGGTGCTCACCAAGGGCAAGCTGCCCACCGCCACCTGGCTGGAGGTCGTCGGCACCGCGCACAAGCTGGGCATCCCGTCCAGTTCGACCATGATGTACGGGCACGTCGACCACCCCGGGCACTGGCTGGGCCACCTGCGCACCCTGGGCAGGCTGCAGGACGAGACCGGCGGCTTCACCGAGTTCGTGCCGCTGCCGTTCATCCACCGCAACGCGCCGATCTACCTGGCCGGCGTCGCCCGGCCCGGACCGTCGCACCGGGACAACCGCGCCGTGCACGCCATGGCCCGGCTGGCGCTACACGGGCGGATCGACAACGTGCAGTGCTCCTGGGTGAAGCTCGGCGAGGCGGGCATGCTGCACATGCTGCGCGGCGGCGCCAACGACCTGGGCGGCACGCTGATGGAGGAGACGATCAGCCGGATGGCCGGTTCCGAGCACGGCAGCGCCCGCTCGGTGGCCGAGCTCCGGGAGCTGGCCACCGCCGCCGGTCGTCCCGCTCGCGAGCGCACCACCAAATACGAGCTGGTCTGACCCCTGCTGAATGTGGCTTCCTTTCGGTCTAGCCGACTGGGAGCCACATTCACCGACTTCTACCGAAGGAAAGCCACATTCAGCGGGTTGGGGTCCACTGTGGACGTTATAGGGGGACATAGCACACCCGGTGGACGGAAACCGGTAACCCCCAACGACATTCACCTAGTTGATCTTCACTAGAGTCCGTTTCGTGCTCGAGATATTCACCGTTCTGGGCGGTCTTGTGACCATGAGCGACAACGCGATCGCGGTGGACACGGCCATTGACAGTCCGGTCGCGCTGGGATTCGTACTCATCGGGTTCGTCGGCACCCTGGCCGGCCTGGCCCGCCGGGTGCGGCTGTCCCGCGCGGCCGCCGAGAAACCTCGTTGAGCTGCTTCCCGGCCACCTGAGACAATCGCCGCGTGACTGAGACGACCACCCCCGCGCGCACCCCACGAGTGCTCTCCGGCATCCAGCCGACCAGCGACTCGTTCCACCTCGGCAACTACCTGGGTGCGCTGCAGTACTGGGTGGGTCTGCAGGACACGCACGACGCCTTCTACTGCGTCGTCGACCTGCACGCGATCACCGTCGAACACGACCCGAAGGTGCTGCGCGAGCGCACCCGGGTGTCCGCCGCCCAGCTGCTCGCCGCGGGCATCGACCCGGACCGGTCGACGCTGTTCGTGCAGAGCCACGTGCCGGCGCACACGCAGGTCACCTGGGTGCTGGAGTGCCTGACCGGGTTCGGCGAGGCCAGCCGGATGACCCAGTTCAAGGACAAGTCCGCCAAGCAGGGCGCGGACCGGACCACCGTCGGCCTGCTCACCTACCCGATCCTGATGGCCACCGACATCCTGATCTACCAGGCGGACGAGGTCCCGGTCGGTGAGGACCAGCGCCAGCACATCGAGCTGACCCGCGACCTGGCCGGCCGGTTCAACTCCCGGTTCGGCAAGACCTTCCGGGTTCCGGCGCCGCACATCGTCAAGGGCACCGCGAAGATCTACGACCTGCAGGAACCGACGGCCAAGATGAGCAAGTCCTCCAGCGATGGCAAGGGCCTCATCCAGTTGCTGGACGACCCGAAGGTCTCGGCGAAGAAGTTCCGGTCCGCGGTGACCGATGCCGAGCGGGAGATCCGCTTCGACCGGGAGAACAAGGCGGGCGTCAGCAACCTGCTGACCATCTTCTCCGCCCTGGACGGCCGCAGCATCGAGCAGTTGGAGACCGACTACGCGGGCAAGGGCTACGGCGACCTCAAGGGCGATGTAGCCGAGTGCTTCACCGAGTTCGTCACGCCGTTCCAGGAGAAGGTCCGCGGCTACCTGTCCGACAAGGCCGAGCTTGACAAGATCCTGGCCAGGGGCGCCGAGCGGGCCCGCGAGGTCACCGGCCGCACGGCCGCCAAGGTCTACGAGAAGGTCGGCTTCCTCGCCCCGCTTTCTTAATGCGCTCCGAAGTTGGCGATGTTCGGGATGCTCTTTATCCCGAACATCGCCAACTTCGGGACGGCGCTAGACAGTGAACCGGAGCGCGGAGGCTTCTCCGCGCTCCATCGCCGCCGTGTGCTCGGCGAGGTTCACGCAGTCCGCCAGTGAACTGCCGCTGTCCAGGGCGGCCAGCACGCGGTCCTCGACGTCCTTGATCTCCCGTGCCCGAGCGATCAACGGATCCACCCGGGCCGGGTCCAGCACGATCATCCCCTCGCGGTCGGCGATCAGTACCTCGCCGGGGGACACGGTGACGCCGCCGCAGGTCACCGGCACCTGGAGCTCGCCGAGCCGGTTCGCGGTGCCCGCCATCGGCGTGACGAACCGGCTGTACACGGGCAGCTCGCAGCTCGTGACGTAACCCATGTCCCGGTAGCCGCCGTCCACCACGATTCCGGCCAGGCCCTTGTCCAGTGCGGCCTTGGCGAAGATCTCCCCGGCGTACGCGATCTCCCGCGCCTCACCGTCGACCACCAGCACCTCGCCCGGCTCGGCCGCGTCGATGGCCCTGGCCACCGGAAACAGGTCCCCGGCGCACCGCACGGTGAAGGCGGGCGCCGCGATGTCGGCCCGCGCCGACCGCAGCCGCAGGGCGCTGTGCAGCACCCGGACGGTCTTGTCGGCGTCGCAGATTCCGGTCGTGTCCACTCCACGCAACTCGATCACCCCTGGAACTTTGGCATAAGGAAGCCCTACTGTTGTGTAGGTACGCACACGGACGTCTTGGGGGGACGAGCATGCGTCAGCTGTATCCGGCGGTCGAGCCACACGCGTCCGGGCTGCTCGATGTGGGGGACGGCAACCAGATCTACTGGGAAGAATCCGGTAATCCACAGGGCAGGCCGGTGGTCTTCCTGCACGGCGGTCCCGGTGGCGGCAGCTCGCCCACGCATCGCAGGCTGTTCGACCCTGCCGCCTATCGGATCGTGGTCCTGGACCAGCGGGGCTGTGGCCGCAGCCTGCCGCACCTCAGCGACGCGGCGGCCGATATCGAGGTCAACACCACCTGGCACCTGGTCGCCGATCTGGAGCGGCTGCGCGAGCACCTCGGCATCGACCGCTGGCAGGTGTTCGGCGGTTCCTGGGGCAGCACCCTGGCGCTGGCCTACGCCCAGGAGCACCCGGACCGGGTGACCGAGCTGGTGTTGCGCGGCATCTGGCTGGTGGACCCGGACTACTTCCACTGGCACTTCGGTGGCCCGCTGGGCAACCTGTTCCCGGAGGAGTGGGAGCGGTTCCTGGAGCCGGTGCCGGTCGCCGAGCGGATCAATCCGACCACCGCGTACCACCGGCTGCTGACCAGCCCGGATGCCGATGTCCGGCTCGCCGCGGCGCGCGCCTGGACCCGGTGGGAGATGTCCCACGCGTGGCTGCTGCCCGCTGAGCTGGACGCGTTCGACAGCCCCGGGTACGCCATCGCGTACGCACGTCTCGAAGTGCATTACATGCGTCATCGCTGCTGGCTGGCCGAGGATCAACTGATCGACAACGCCGGCCGGATCGCGCACATCCCGACGACGATCGTGCACGGCCGGTACGACGTGATCTGCCCGGTCCGGTCCGCGGTCCGGCTGCACCGCGCGCTGCCGGAGTCGAAGCTGGTGATCGTGGACGACGCCGGCCACGCGTACAACGAACCCGGAATCCTCGACGCGCTGATCGAGGCGACCGACAGATACGCGCATGGCTGAGCTGTATCCGGAGATCGAACCGCACGCGTCCGGCCTGCTGGACGTCGGCGACGGCAACCGGATCTACTGGGAGGAATGCGGTAATCCGCAGGGTAAGCCGGTGGTGTTCCTGCACGGCGGCCCCGGCGGTGGCAGTTCGCCCACGCATCGCAGGCTGTTCGACCCCGCCGCCTATCGGATCGTGCTGCTGGATCAACGGGGCTGTGGCCGCAGCGAGCCGAGTGCCGGTGAGCCCGGCGTCGACCTGAGCACCAACACCACCTGGCATCTGGTCGCCGATCTGGAGCTCCTGCGGGCGCACCTGGGGATCGACCGCTGGCAGGTGTTCGGCGGTTCCTGGGGCACCACGCTGGCCTTGGCCTACGCGCAGGAGCACCCGGACCGGGTGACCGAGCTGGTGCTGCGTGGCGTCTGGCTGGCCGATGAGCAGTACTTCCAGTGGCACAACGGCGGGGCGCTGGCGAACCTGTTCCCCGAGGAGTGGGAACGCTTCCTGGAACTGGTTCCCGACGCCGAGCGGCACTACCCGCTCGCCGCCTACTCCCGATTGCTGAGCAGCGCCGACGACACCGTCCGGCTGACCGCCGCGCAGGCCTGGACGCGCTGGGGGATGTCGCACGCCTGGCTGCTGCCCCGGCCGCTGGGGCAGCCCGTGCTCGCCGCCAGTGTCCTGGAGGTGCACTACAAGATGCACCGCGCCTGGCTGGCCGAGGATCAGCTGATCGACAACGCGCATCGGATCGCACACATCCCGACGACCATCGTGCAGGGCCGCTACGACGTGATCTGCCCGCCCCGGATGGCACTCCGGCTGCACCGGGCCCTGCCCGAATCCACGCTGGTGATCGTTCCCGACGCCGGCCACGCGTTCGACGAACCCGGAACCCTCGACGCCCTGCTCGAAGCGACGGACGGATACGCACATGCCTGAGCTCTACCCGGAGATCGAACCCCACCAGTCCGGCCTGCTGGACGTCGGCGACGGCAACCGGATCTACTGGGAGGAGTCCGGCAACCCGGACGGTAAGCCGGTGGTGTTCCTGCACGGTGGCCCCGGCGGTGGCAGCTCACCGAAGCACCGCAGGCTGTTCGACCCCGCCGCCTACCGGATCGTGCTGCTGGACCAGCGGGGTTGTGGCCGCAGCCTGCCGCACGTCAAGGACCCGGAAGCGGACTGGAGCGTCAACACCACCTGGCACCTGGTCGCCGATCTGGAGCTGTTGCGCGAGCACCTGGGCATCGAGCGCTGGCAGGTGTTCGGCGGTTCCTGGGGCAGCACCCTCGGCCTGGCCTACGCGGAGACGCATCCGGAGCGGGTCACCGAACTGGTGTTGCGGGGCGTCTGGCTGGTCGACTCGCAGGACTACCACTGGGCCTTCGGCGGGCCACTCGCCAACCTGTTCCCGGAGGAGTGGGAACGGTTCATGGAGCCGATGCCGGTGGGCGAGCGGCACGATCCGCTGGCCGCCTACCACCGGCTGCTGAACAGCCCCGACCACGAGATCAAGATGCGGGCGGCGCGGGCCTGGACCCGGTGGGAGATGTCCCACGTCTGGCTGCTGCCCAAGCCGGAGGTGCTGGCCAAGCAGGAGGCGGATGACGCCTTCATCCTCGCGCACACCGGCCTGGAGGTGCACTACCTGCGGCACCACTGCTGGCTGGCCGAGGACCAGTTGATCGACAACGCCGACCGGCTGGCCGGGATCCCGATGACCATCGTGCACGGCCGCTACGACGTGGTCTGCCCGGTGCGGTCCGCGGTCCGGCTGCACGAGCGGCTGCCCGGCTCGACGCTGGTGATCGTGCCGGACGCCGGGCACTCCTTCGACGAGCCGGGAACGCTCAGCGCGTTGATCGAGGCCACCGACGGGTACGCCCATGGCTGAGCCGTACCCGGAGATCGAGCCGCACGCGTCCGGGCTGCTGGACGTCGGTGACGGCAACCAGATCTTCTGGGAGGAGTCCGGGAACCCGCAGGGGATCCCGGTGGTGGCCCTGCACGGAGGTCCCGGCGGCAAGGCCTCGCCGCTGCGTCGCAGGTTCTTCGACCCGGCCGCGTACCGGATCGTGCAGTTCGATCAGCGGGGCTGTGGCCGGAGCCTGCCGCACATCGCCGATCCCGCGGCCGATCTGCGGGTGAACACCACCTGGCACCTGGTCGCGGACCTGGAACGGCTGCGGGAACACCTGGGCGTCGAGCGGTGGCAGGTGTTCGGCGGTTCCTGGGGCAGCACACTGGGGCTCGCGTACGCGCAGGAGCACCCGGAGCGGGTCACCGGGCTCGTGTTGCACAGCATCTGGCTGGCGAACGCGCAGGACGCGATCTGGTCCTTCGGCGGGGCACTGGGCAACCTGTTCCCGGAGGAGTGGGAGCGGTTCCTGGAGCCGCTGCCCGTCGCGGAGCGGCATGACCCGCTGGCCGCCTACCACCGGCTGCTGGCCGGCTCCGATCAGGCGACCAGGGTGCGGCTGGCCAAGGCCTGGAGTGGCTGGGAGCTGTCGATCTCCTCGCTCCGGCCCCGGCCTGAGCTCAAGGAGCTGCTCGACTCCGACGACGCCTTCCTGCTCGCGTTCACCGGCCTGGTGGTGCACTACATGCGGCACCACTGCTGGCTGGCCGAGGATCAGCTGATCGACAACGCCCCTCGGCTGGCCGGTATCCCGACGACCATCGTGCACGGGCGCTACGACGTGGTCTGCCCGGTCGTCGGAGCCGTCCGGCTGCACCGCGCGCTGCCGGGCTCCACGCTGGTCATCGTGCCGGACGCCGGGCACTCCGGCTACGAGCCGGGGACGCTCAGCGCGTTGATCGAGGCGACGGATGGACATGCGGATGCCTGAATCGGTTTCCAATCAGTGGAACCCCCGGCTTGATGGGGGAACCGCTATACCTTGATTCTTGCCACAGATGAATATGTCGTTAGGCATTTGTAACATTCAGCCGAGTGAAATATTCTCATGTTAACCGGGCGGGGGGCTCGGTGGCGGTAGCAGAAGTACAGAGCAAGTGGGGGGATAGATGTGTCCACGATCGACGATGTAGCGGTCGTCGCGGAGCGGGAGGCTGATTCCGCACGCGGCTGGCCGACGGTGTTCGCCCTGGCGGCGGGTGCCTTCTGTTTCGTGTTCACCGAGCACATTCACGACACCACGCTGGAGCGGCTGGCCGAGAAGGCCATGATGTCGACGGCGACGGGGGCGTTGACCATCACCATGTTCGGCCTGCTGGCCGGGCTGGGTGCCCCGTTCTTCGTCGCGGCATCCCGGCGCATCGACCGGCGCGTGCTGGTCGGACTGCTGCTCGGCACCTACCTGACCGGCTTCGTGATCAGCTCGTCCGCCGAGACCTTCGGGGTGCTGGTGGCGGGCCGGTTGATCCTCGGCCTGGCCAACGGCCTGCTGTGGTCGGTCACCACCAGCATCGCGCTGCGCCAGGTGGCACCCAGGCACTGGACCAAGGTCACCATCCTGGTGTTCGCCGCGGTCGGCAGTGCCGCCGTGCTGTGCGTTCCGCTCGGCGATCTGGCCGGCGGCCCGCTGAACACCTGGGAGCTCGGGTTCCTGGTCACCGCGGTGATCGGCGTGCTCACCATGTCCACCACGCGCTCTTTGCTGCCCTCCCGGTTGCGCGGCGGCCCACAGTCGGTAGCGTCCGGGCGTGATCTCCCGGTGGATAACCCGAGTTGAACAGTGGTTCACACGTAGGCGTGAACAGAACGGCTGGCTGAATCACCTCATCAAGGCCGCCGTGCGCTACGACGAGCGCAACGGCGACCGGCATGCGGCGGCCGTCACCTACTTCAGCGTGCTGTCCCTGGTACCCATGCTGATGGTGGGCTTCTCGATCGCCGGCTTCGTGCTGTTCAACAACCCGCGGCTGATGAACCTGCTCCGAGTGCAGATCATCGAGAACGTTCCCGGTTCGTTCGGTGACACGCTGCTGCAGGCGGTGGACCGGGCCATCGACCAGAGCACCCTGACGCTCATCATCGGTCTGGTGGTCGCGATCTACACCGGGCTGGGCTGGATGGAGAACGTCCGGGACGCGCTCACCGCGCAGTACGAGAGCACCGACGAGGAACGCTCGGTCATCGCCCGCATGGCCTTCGACCTGATGAAGCTGTTCGGCCTCGGCCTGGCGATCCTGATCGTCGTGGGCATCACCGTCGCGGGCGGCGGCCTGTCCGAGACCACGCTGGGCTGGCTGGGCTACGACCCGGAGCAGGACCGGGTCGCGCGCTGGGTGCTGAAGGCGGCCACCCTCGCCCTGTCCC
Source organism: Pseudonocardiaceae bacterium YIM PH 21723 (assembly GCA_003600225.1). Classification (GTDB taxonomy): domain Bacteria; phylum Actinomycetota; class Actinomycetes; order Mycobacteriales; family Pseudonocardiaceae; genus QZFT01. The sequence goes on along the minus strand of QZFT01000027.1, from coordinate 43,307 downwards.
TGGTGGCGACGTTCCTGATGTTCCTGTGGATCTACTACCGGCTGCCCCGCCGCAAGCTCACCCTGCGCAGCTCGGTGCACGCCGCCATCACGATGGCGGTCATCTCCGGGATCTTCAGCCAGGTCGGCGGGATCTACCTGCGGATCGTCACCAAGTCACCGTCCGGAGCGGCCTTCGGCTCCGTGCTGGGTGTGCTGGTGTTCATCTACCTGTCCTGCAGGCTGGTGCTGCTGGTGATGGCCTGGGCGGCCACCAGCGAGGACAACGAGGAGCAGCTGCCGATCCCGGTACCGACCGGGGCGGTGATCAAGCCGATCGTCGAGGTGCGCAGCGGACCGGACGGGCGCACCGCCGCCGGGTTGATCGGCGTCGGTGCGCTGTCCGCCCTGATAATTCCCAAACTATTTCGACGGGGACGCTGATCCCGGCGAGGTGGTGATGGTGACCGACGGCAGCACCTGAACCTTCGGCGGTCCGGGTGAGGCCACGGCGTTGGCGGGGTCGGCCGCCGAGGGCATGACCGGCTCCGGGGCGGATAACGAGGCCTTCGCCTCGGCCTTCCGCCTGGCTGCCGCCTTGGCCTTGGCCCGCTTGTTCCGCAGGAACAACAGGAAGGCGAGGAGCACCGCGCCGCCCGCGACCGCGGTCAGCGGTCCGCCGACGGTGCCGAAGGCGCTCAGATTGGTTCCTGCCAGGTTGTTCGAGTCGGAGAGGGACATGACTCCGCCCTCGCCCGCCTGCGGCTTCGGCGTGGTGTCCACACCCCGGGCAGCGTCGGTCAGCTTGCCGATGCCGTTCGCGGTGGACTTGAGCCCGAAGCCGTAGTCGAACAGCTTCGGAGCCAGGTCCTGCGGCTTGGCGTCGCTGCGCAGGATCGAGACGACCAGCTTGCGGCCGCCCTTCTCTGCGGAGGCCACGTAAGTGAACTTGGCGTTGTCGGTGAAGCCCGTCTTGCCGCCGGTCAGCGGCTGGTAGCCGCTGGTCGCCTTCAGCTCGTTGGTGACCACCGGCCCGGACCTGCCCGGTGTGGTCGACAGGTCCATCCGGTCGGCGGTGATCGCCTTGGCCAGCCCGTTGTGCTGCATGGCCAGGTAGTAGATCAACGCCGTGTCGTACGCCGAGGTGCTCTGGCCGGGGCCGTCCAGGCCGGACGTGGTCGCGGCCCTGGTGTCGAGCGCGCCGATCTTGACGGCGAGCTCGTTCATCTTCTGCACCGCGACGGCGTCACCGCCCAGCTGCCGCGCCAACAGGTGCGCGACATCGGCGGCCGGCTTCATCATCAGCAGGCTCACCAGCTGGTGGCCGGTGTACTTGGAGCCCGCCTGGATTCCGGCCGACTTGCCTTCAGCGGCGACGTCGGTCTTGTCCGCGGTGTAACCGGTGTCCAAGGACAGCTCCCGCGCGGCGACCAGCGCGAGCAGCGTTGAGATGGTCGACGCCGGGCGCTGACGGCAGTGCGGGTCCTTGGCTGCCAGCACGCGGCCCGAGCTCAGGTCGGCCAGCACCCAGCAGGCCGCGCCGATATCGGCGGGCGGTGCGGGGTTGCCGGTCGGCGCGAGCACCGTGCAGCCGGCCAGTCCGGTGCCACCCGCCGGACGGGCGGGGATAGGCAAGGGTTCGGGGGACTTGGCTCCCGGGGCCACCTTTTCGGAGGTGTCCACCGGGGGCGGCGGAACAGCGCGGCTGGGGCAGCCGGCATCCGGTGCCGGGGCCACTGCCGTGGTGGTCGGTTCCGCGAAGGCGGGTAGTGCGGTGACACCCGCTGTACATGCGGCGACGACGGCCACCAACCCAAGGGTCAGTCGCCTCGCGAGGGGGAAGCGGTGTGCAAGCATCTCGCTCAGGCTATCTACCCCCGAGACGGCGCCGTTACCCAGACCGGTTGATACTTTCCCGGTGACCTTGACGCGACGGGCTTCGGTGTTTCTGCTTCTGTTCGCCCTGTGGAGCTGGCTGATCTGGCCAAACTTCCTGCGCAATGTCTGGGTCGATCCACGAGCATGGTCCGAATCCGGTGCTCCGACCCCCTTCTTCACGGTGCATCTGGTGCTCACCGTGGTGTCCCTCATCCTGGGAAGTGTGATCGGAGTCATCGGATTTCGGGGTTTCCGAGCCTCCACCACCACGAAGAAGAAGGAATGACCCATGGAGTTCGTCCGGCAGCTACTGGTTTTCCTGCATCTGCTCGGCATGGCGATGATGATCGGCATGTTCTTCGTGCAGCTGCGCACCGCCAAGGAAGGCCCGCTGAACAAGGGCTGGCTGCACGGTGCCGGACTGCAGCTGGTCACCGGATTCGCCCTGTATCTGCTGGCTCCGCTGACTCACCAGACCTATGACCACGCCAAGATCGGCGTGAAGATCACCGTGCTGGTGGCCATCATGGTGCTGACGGTCCTGTTCGTGAACAAGGACCGCTTCCCGAAGTGGCTGCCGATGGCCCTGGTCGGCCTCACCGTGCTGAACGTCGGCATCGCCGTCTTCTGGGCCTAGCCCACTCGCTTCTGCGGCCCCTCGGAACCGTCTCCACGGACGGACCGAGGGGCCGTTCGCATTCTCAGACGATGTGCTTGACCTGGTGTTTGACGAATCCATCAGGTGGACATCGGCAAAAGCAAAGATGGATCATCGGCAAAAAATTAACTGGATCATCGGCAATTACAACGGTCGGCTATCGGCAAATCCGCTAGTCTGGTGTGGTGAACGCGGTTATCGCACGACGGGCTCAGCAGACGCTTGAGCTCATGACCAGTGCCTTCCGGATCGTCATCCTGGGTGGGCCGCGCCAGTCCGGTAAGACGACCCTCTTGCGGCTGCTTCAGGAGTCGCATGGTGGGTCCTGGCGGTCGCTGGACGATGATCTGATCTTGGAAACCGCGTTGGACGACCCTCGGGAGTTCGTCGGTTACGGACAGCGGCCCGTGATCATCGATGAGATTCAACGGGGCGGCGATCGCATCATCTTGGCGATCAAGTACCAGGTCGACCGCGACAACGACCCAGGTCAGTTCGTGCTCGCCGGATCGACGCGTTTTCTGACGGTGCCGACGCTGTCGGAGTCACTCGCGGGTAGAGCGGTCTTCGTCGACCTGTGGCCGCTGGCGGCCGTGGAGCGTGCCGGGGTGGCCGCCGACATCGCGTCGACGTTGGTCAACTCACCTCGGGATCTGCTCGGTGCCGTCGCCTCCAGCTGGTCCAGGGGGGACTACCTGGAGCTGATGTGCGCCGGTGGGTACCCCGAAGTTCTTCGACTGCCCTCGAATGCGCTGCGTTACTCGTGGTTCGACGGCTACGTGCGGACCGTCATCCAGCGGGATGTGCAGCATTTCGCGGACATCCAGTACAGCGCGGCGATGCTCAGACTGCTCCGGTTGTTGGCCGCCAGGACCGGTAGCCCGGTGGTTATCGCCGACCTGGCTCGCACGCTGGAGATCACCCAGCAGACGATCCGGAATTACCTGACCTACTTGGACATCGTGTACCTCACGATCCACGTTCCTCCGTGGTCGACGAGCCTGACCACCAAGGCGGCCAAAGCTGCCAAGACCTACATCTCCGATCCCGGTCTCGCCGCACATTTCCTGGATGCCGACGCCGACGGACTGCGGATGCCAGGGAATCCAGCGCTGGGGCCGCTGGTCGAAACGTTCGTGGCCACCGAGCTCACCAAACTATTGGCCAACCAGCAGTCCGGCATGACGTTGCAGCATTACCGGGACCGCGACGGACGAGAGATCGACTTCATCCTGGAGAAACGCGACGGAACGGTGATTGGTATCGAGGTGAAGGCCTCGTCCACTGTCACCTCGAAAGATGTCCGTCACCTGGCTTGGTTGCGCGACAAGCTGGGAGATCGATTCGCCGGGGGAATTGTCTTTCACCTCGGTGAGCATTCGCTTCCCTTTGGCGAGCGTTTGCAGGCTGTGCCGGTCTCGGCACTGTGGGAACACGCCACCTGGTAACAGGGGTGGGCGCCTACCTGGTCGGGTAGGCGCCCGCACTCCGTCAGCCCAGCAGGTCCGGGTTCACCGCCTGTGCCATCACCAGATAGCCGGCGTCATTCGGATGCAGCCAGTCGCCCGCCTGTAGGTCGGGGCGGATCCGCTCCGGATCGGCCGGGTCGGCGACTGCCCGATCGAGGTCGGCGATCCCGTCGTAGGCGCCGCTGCCGCGCACCCAGTCGTTGACCTGTTTGCGGGTCGCGTTGCCCTCCTCGCTGAAGTACGCGGCGCCCTTGTAGGGGAGCACCGTCGCGCCGATGATCCGCAGGCCCCTGGCGTGCGCCCGGGCGATCAGCTCGCGGTGGGCGGCGATCAACTGTGCCGCGGTGACCTTCGGGCTCGGCGGGAGGCTGGGGTCGTTGATCTCCGGGAAGCCGATGTCGTTGATGCCCTCCAGCACGATAACCGTGCACACGCCCGGCTGGTCCAGCACATCGCGCTGGTAGCGCGCGGTCGCCCGCTCACCGCAGCACGGCGAGTCCGCCAGCAGCCGGTTCCCGCTGATACCCGCGTTGATCACCGGCCGATGTAGTCGGTCGGCGAGGTAGTCCGGGTAGCGGTGATCGGCGTCCACCGTCGATCCGTAGCCGTCGGTGATGGAGTCGCCGAGCGTCGCCACCGCTCCCCGGTGCCGCGGCCCGACGGTGTCGACTCCGGCCAGGACGTACCAGGCCTCCGACTTCTCGGTGAAGGCCTCGGCGCCGGTGTCACCGCGGTGATCGCCCTTCGCCAGGTAGCTGGTGGCCTGCGCGTTCCAGTGCGTGGCGACCGGCCCGGTCGGCGGTGCGAAGTACAGGCTGACGGTCAGGTGCTGCCCGGCGGTGACTGGCAGCGGCACCGGGTCGCTGGTGAGCAGGCCACCCGGAGCCACGATGGTGTTCCGGGAGCCGTTGAAGGTCACCGTGCGGCTGGACCCTGACCGGATCGCTCCGGGGCCGGCCGTGTCCGCCACGGAGGCCGCGGTGACCCGCAGCGGCTGCGTACCCCACGTGTGGGTGAGCCGGATCCGGATGGCCGGGCCGGTCGAGGTGCTGCGCACGACCTGGCGCAGGGTCTGGTCGGTGAAGCCGCCCAGGGACCAGTTCTGGCCCTGGAGCGGCTGGGTCGGGGCCTGCGGTGACGCCGCCCAGCCCGCGGTCCAGCCGAGCGGTGATGCGGTGGCCGGGGCGGTGACCGCGACGGTGAGCAGGCCGGCGAATAGCAGGGACAGCAAAGTTCGGGTTCGCACGAGTCCTCCCAGTGATGTGGTGCCGGTCACTGGCAACCACCAGGTGACCGGCCGCATTCCCGGATGGCCCCGATCGGCCCGTAGACGCGCGCAGGGCGCCTCCCCGTAGTGGGAAGGCGCCCTGCGCGGAGCAGAACCTGCTAGCGGCGGAACAGGAGGGCTCGCTTGACCTCCTGGATCGCCTTCGTCACCTGGATGCCACGCGGGCAGGCGTCGGTGCAGTTGAAGGTGGTACGGCAGCGCCACACGCCGTCGACGTCGTTGAGGATGTCGAGACGCTCCTCGGCACCCTCGTCCCGGCTGTCGAAGATGAACCGGTGCGCGTTCACGATCGCCGCCGGGCCGAAGTAGGTGCCCTCGGTCCAGAACACCGGGCAGGACGTGGTGCAGCAGGCGCACAGGATGCACTTCGTGGTGTCGTCGAACCGCTCGCGGTCCGCCGCCGACTGGATGCGCTCCTGGGTGGGCTCGTTGCCGTAGGTGATCAAGAACGGCTTGACCGCCTTGAACGCGTCCAGGAACGGGTCCATGTTGACCAGCAGGTCCTTGTTGACCGGCAGGCCCTTGATCGGCTCGATGGTGATGGTCGTGTGCTTGCCCTTGCTGGCGAGCAGGTCCTTGACCAGCACCTTGCACGCCAGCCGGTTCACGCCGTTGATCCGCATGGCGTCCGAACCACAGACGCCGTGCGCACAGGAACGACGGAAGGTCAGCGTGCCGTCCACGTACCACTTGATCGTGTGCAGCAGGTTCAGCACGCGGTCGGTGGGCAGCGCGTGGATGTCGAACGACTCCCAGCGCGGCTCGGAGTCGACCTCCGGGTTGAACCGGTGCAGCTTCACCGTGACGGCGATGGAGCCCTCGGGCGCCGGGGGCAGTTCGCCGCGGGAGCCGGAGGCGCTGGTGGTGGGGTTCTCGGCTACGGCAGTCATCAGTACTTACGCTCCATCGGCTTGTAGCGGGTGAACGTCACCGGCTTGTAGTCGAGGCGAATCTCCGCGGTCAGGCCCTCGCCCTGCTTGTAGGCCATGGTGTGCCGCATGAAGTTGACGTCGTCCCGCGCCTGGTAGTCCTCGCGGGCGTGGGCGCCACGGGACTCCTTGCGCACGATCGCGCCGTGCACCAGGATCTCCGCCAGCTCCAGCAGGAAGCCCAGTTCGATGGCCTCCAGCAGGTCGGTGTTGAACCGCTGGCCCTTGTCCTGCACCCGGATGTGCGCGTACCGCTCCTTGAGCGCCTGCACATCGTGCAACGCCTGCTTGAGCGTCTCCTCGGTCCGGTACACCGAGGCGTTGGCGTCCATCGTCTGCTGCAGCTCGGTGCGGATGGTCACCACCCGCTCGGCGCCGGTGGACTCGCGGATGCTCTCGACCAGCGCGATGATCCCGGCTTCCGGGTTCTCCGGCTGCGGGGTGTGCTCGACCGAGTTGGCGTACTCCGCGGCGGCGATACCCGCGCGGCGGCCGAACACGTTGATGTCCAGCAGCGAGTTGGTGCCCAGGCGGTTGGCGCCGTGCACCGACACGCAGGCGCACTCGCCCGCGGCGAACAGGCCGGGGACGACGTTCTCGTTGTCCCGCAGCACCTCACCCCTGATGTTGGTGGGGATGCCGCCCATCGCGTAGTGCGCGGTCGGGTAGACCGGCACCGGCTCGACGACCGGGTCCACGCCCAGGTAGGTGCGGGCGAACTCGGTGATGTCGGGGAGCTTGGTCTCCAGGACCTCGGCACCGAGGTGCGTGCAGTCCAGGTAGACGTAGTCCTTGTGCGGACCGGCACCCCGGCCGTCGCGGACCTCCATGGCCATGGACCGCGCGACGATGTCCCGCGGGGCCAGGTCCTTGATGGTGGGGGCGTAGCGCTCCATGAACCGCTCACCGGAGGCGTTCCGCAGGATCGCGCCCTCACCGCGGGCACCCTCGGTGAGCAGGATGCCCAGGCCGGCCAGGCCGGTCGGGTGGAACTGGTAGAACTCCATGTCCTCCAGGGGCAGGCCCTTGCGGAAGACGATGCCCATGCCGTCGCCGGTCAGGGTGTGCGCGTTGGAGCTGGTCTTGAAGACCTTGCCGAAACCGCCGGTCGCGAACACGACCGACTTGGCGTGGAAGACGTGGATCTCGCCGGTGGCCAGTTCCAGGGCGACGGCACCGGTGCAGATCGGGCCGTCCGGGCCTTCGGTGAGCACGATGTCCAGCACGTAGAACTCGTTGTAGAACTCGATGCCGTGCTTGACGCAGTTCTGGTACAGCGTCTGCAGGATCATGTGGCCGGTGCGGTCCGCGGAGTAACAGGCCCGGCGGACGGCGGCTTCACCGTGGTTACGGGTGTGGCCACCGAACCGGCGCTGGTCGATCTTGCCCTCGGGCGTCCGGTTGAACGGCAGACCCATCTTCTCCAGGTCGTACACCGCGTCGATGGCCTCCTTGGCCATGATCTCCGCGGCATCCTGGTCGACCAGGTAGTCGCCACCCTTGATGGTGTCGAAGGTGTGCCACTCCCAGTTGTCCTCTTCCACGTTGGCGAGCGCGGCGCACATGCCGCCCTGCGCCGCGCCGGTGTGGGAGCGGGTGGGGTAGAGCTTGGTGAGGACCGCGGTGCGGGCGCGCTGGCCGGACTCGATGGCCGCACGCATTCCGGCGCCGCCGGCTCCCACGATGACTACGTCGTACTTGTGGAATTTCATGGGAGGCCTCAGTTCGAGATGTTCGGGTTGAAGGTGAAGATCACGAAGGTGCCCAGGCTGATGATCAGCACCATGGACACGTAGAGCACCATCTTCAACCAGAAGCGAGTGGCGTCCTTGCGGGCGTAGTCGTTGATCACCGTGCGCAGGCCGTTACCGCCGTGCAGCTGGGCGAGCCACAGCATCGACAGGTCCCAGAACTGCCAGAACGGCGAGGACCAGCGGCCGGCGACGAAGGCGAAGTTGATCCGGTGCACGCCGCCGTCGAGGATGTTCATGATGAACAGGTGGCCGAGCACGAGCACGATCAGCGCCAGGCCGGAGATCCGCATGAACAGCCAGGCCTGGAGCTCGAAGTTGCTCCGCCGGGACGGCTTGCGCCGCGTGGAGCGGGGGGCGTCGAGTGCGATAGCCATCAGTGACCGCCTCCCAGCAGCGTCTTCGCGGTGCGCAGGATCATGAAGTACGCGCCGGGGACCATCACGGCGAACCAGATCGCCAGGGTCGCCCACAGCATGACCCGCTGGTACTTGGGGCCCTTGGACCAGAAGTCCACCAGCATGACCCGGATGCCGTTCAGCGCGTGGTAGAGCACCGCGCCGACCAGTCCGATCTCCATCAGGTTGACGAGGGGGTTCTTGTACGTGGCGATGGTCTCGTCGTAGATGTTCGGCGACACGCGGACCAGAGCGGTGTCCAGCACGTGCGCGAACAAAAAGAAGAAGGTGGCGACACCGGTGATCCGATGTGCCACCCACGACCACATGCCCAGGTCGCCGCGGTACAGCTTGCCGCCGGAGGCGACAGCTGAGGCGGCGGTGGTGGAACTGGCCATGCCGGGTGGGCCTCCAAGATCAATGGCGGCGACTGGGGCAACGGGGTTCCCAAAGGTCACGCGCCGTGTTATCGGACCTTCGGATGCTAAACCCGTGTGATCTGTCCAGCCCACTCGCGGGGGACCCATGTGACTGACCAGACAACCGGTATGGGGCTGGAGTACGGTGCCTCCGCCCCCCACGATGGAGTGAGGATCAGAAATGGCCTGCACCACTTGGTCCACTCAGCGGACCGCGTTCATGCTGGTGGCGGCGTTGTGCCTCGGGACAGCGCTTGCCGGTTGCAGCAAGGAGACGACGTCCGCACCGCGGGACGGAGCGTGCGAGACCGTGTCGCCGCCGGTAGCCTCCGCCGCCGCGACCACGTCCACCGGTAGCGGCGCGCTGCCGGACGGTAGCCGCCTGCGCGTCGGTCTGGCGCTGGCCAACGGCCGGGGCGACGGCGGCTTCAACGACGCGGCGGCGGCCGGGCTGGACAGGGCTAAGGCGGAGCTGCACCTGGCCGACACCCGGGAGACCGCGGCCGCGCTGGGCGAGGGCCCCGCGGTGCTGGCGGGCCGGTTGCGGCAGCTGGCGTCGAACGGGTTCAACCCGGTCATCGCCCAGGGATTCCTGTACCTGGAACCCATCCAGACGGTGGCCAAGGAATTCCCCCAGGTCCAGTTCGCCATCCTGGACGCTCCGGCTTCGGGTCCGAACCTGCGTGGCCTGTCGTTCGCCGAGGAGCAGGGCGCGTTCCTGGCGGGCGTGATCGCGGCGCGCAAGAGCAAGGCCTGTCACGTCGGCTTCATCGGTGGGGTGGACATCCCGCTGATCCACAAGTTCGGTGCGGGCTTCAAGGCGGGCGCCGAGGCGGCCGCCCCGAAGGTCAAGGTGGACAGCCGGTACCTGACCGCGGCCGGTGACCTCGCCGGATTCATCTCCCCGGACAAGGGCAGCGAGGCGGCCAAGGGCTTCATCGACGGCGGTGCCGACGTGCTGTTCCACTCGGCGGCGGCGTCCGGCAAGGGTGTCGTGGCGGCCGCCCACGCGGCGCACGTGCTGGCCATCGGCTGCGACGCCGACCAGTACACGCAGCCGGTGATGGCCGAGTACAAGGACGCGATCATCACCTCGATGATCAAGCGCCTGGACGTCGCGGTGTTCGAGTACCTGCGCGCGATCGCCGCCAATGACCTGTCGAAGCTGCCCACCGTCTTCGACCTGCGCAACGACGGCCTCACCTACGCCACCTCCGGCGGCCGGGTGGACGACCTCAAGGCCGACCTGGACGCCTACAAGGCCGCCATCATCTCCGGCGCGATCAAGGTCCCCCAGCAGTAACGCTTATGTGAGCATGGTGCCTTTGCGCGCGTCAGATGCGCACAACGGCACCATGCTCACATTCGCTGAGCGCCGAATTTCGCAGAGTGGTTATCTCACCTTGGTAAACACGCCACCGGAGCGAATTCGATCAGGTACCGTGCGCACGGTCTGCACAGGTCAACCGGGGAGGGGAGCGACTGTGAGACGTCTCCGGGGGCTGCTCGCGATACCGCTGCTACTGCTCAGTCTGACCGCGTGCGTGAAGGACGATCCGAACGCGATTTCCCGAATCGGCAAGGGCGCCGCGTGCACCCGGAACTCGCCGCCGGCCGCGCCGCCGAGTTCCAGCAGCACCACCACGAGCGCCGAACCGGTGAGCGCCCCGAACATGCGCGTCGGCCTCGCCTACGACATCGGCGGCCGGGGCGACACCTCGTTCAACGACCTGGCGGCGGCCGGGATCGACCGTGCCAAGGCCGAGCTCGGCGTGACCGACGTGCGCGAGCTGTCCGCCGCCGCGGGCGAGAGCCCCTCGGCCCAGGTGGCCCGGCTGCGTGGCATGGCTCTGGAGGGTTTCAACCCGATCGTCGCGGTCGGCTTCGCCTACACCGACGGCATCAAGCAGGTGTCCAAGGAGTTCCCGAACGTCAAGTTCGGCCTGGTGGACTCGGTGGTCGAGGCACCCAACGTCAGCTCGCTGATCTTCGCCGAGGAGCAGGGCTCGTTCTTCGCCGGGGTGATGGCCGCCTACAAGAGCCGCAGCTGCCACGTCGGTTTCATCGGCGGCGTGGACATCCCGCTGATCCACAAATTCGAGGCCGGCTTCGTGCAGGGCGCCAAGGCCGTGGCGCCGGGTATCCAGATCGAGCGCAAGTACCTCAGCCCGGCGGGCGACACCCGGGGCTTCAACGATCCGGGCAAGGGCAACGAGGCCACCCGCGGCCAGATCGACGCGGGCGCCGACGTGATCTACCACGGTGCGGGCGCCTCCGCGAAGGGCATCTTCGACGCCGCCAAGGCGGGCGGCGCGCTGGGCATCGGCTGCGACGCCGATCAGTACCAGCAGCCCACCCTGGCCGGGGTCAAGGACATCATCATCGGCTCGGCCCTGAAGAAGGTGGACGTCGCGGTGTTCGACTTCATCCGGGCGGTCGCCCTGGGCAAGACCGCGGATCTGCCGAAGGTCTTCGACCTGCGCAACGACGGCGTCGGCTACTCCGCCAGCGGAGGCAAGATCAACGACATGATTCCGGTGCTGGAGGCGTACAAGGCGCAGATCGTCTCCGGCAAGCTCACCGTCTCCCAGCAGCCGACGAGGTGACCGCCCCCATGACAGCAGCCGCCGTGGTGCTCCACCGGATCACCAAGGCCTACCCCGGTGTGGTGGCCAACAACGAGGTCAGCCTGAAGGTGGAGCGCGGTGAGGTGCACGCGCTGTGCGGCGAGAACGGCGCGGGCAAGTCCACGCTGATGAAGATCCTCTACGGCATGGTGCAGCCCGACTCCGGGGAGATCGAGGTGGGCGGCAGCCCGGTCGACTTCCGCACTCCCGCCGACGCCATCCGGGCCGGGATCGGCATGGTGCACCAGCACTTCATGCTGGCCGACAACCTGACCGTGCTGGAGAACGTGGTGCTCGGCGCGGAGGACATCGCCGGCATCGGCCGCGCGGCCCGTGGCCGGTTGCAGCAGCTGATCACCGAGACCGGGCTGACCGTGGAACCCACGCTGCTGGCCGCCGAACTGGGCGTCGCCGAACGGCAGCGGGTGGAGATCCTCAAGGTCCTCTACCGGGGCGCGAAGATCATCATCCTGGACGAGCCGACCGCCGTGCTGGTCCCACAGGAGGTGGAGGAGCTGTTCGCCACCATCGAGGACATGCGGGATTCCGGCTACACCTTCGTCTTCATCTCGCACAAGCTGGACGAGGTGCGGGCCATCGCCGACCGGATCACCGTGTTGCGCCGCGGCAAGGTGGTCGGCTCCGTGGCCACCGACAAGGTCACCAACGCCGAGCTCGCCGAGGCCATGGTCGGCAGTGAGCTGCCCAGCCCCACCCTCCGCGGTGGCGAGCCCGGCGAACGCGTCGTACTCCAGCTGGAGGCGCTCTCGCTGCGGTCGCCCGGCGACGACGGCACCGGGGTACCGCTGCTGGACGGCATCAGCCTGCGGATCCGGTCCGGCGAGATCGTCGGCATCGCGGGCGTCGAGGGCAACGGGCAGACCGAGCTGGTCGAGACGATCATGGGCATGCGGCAGTCCACCGCGGGCCGGCTGATCCTGGGCGGCCACGACATGTCCGGTGCCACCACCCGCGAGCTCCGGGAGGCGGGCATCGGCTTCGTCCCGGAGGACCGCATCCGGCACGGCCTGCTGCCCGAACAGCCGCTGTGGATGAACCGGTTGCTCGGCCACCAGACCGATGAGGCCCTGGCAGGTGGGCAGTGGCTGGACATCGACGCGATCAAGCGGGACACCGAGCAACTGGTCCGCGACTACGACGTGCGCACCCCGGACATCGAGGTCCTGGCCGGGGCGCTCTCCGGCGGCAACCAGCAGAAGCTGATCATCGGCCGCGAACTGGCCGGTGAGCCGCAGCTGCTGGTCGCCGCGCACCCCACCCGCGGCGTGGACGTGGGCGCGCAGGCGTTCCTCTGGGAACAGATCAGGCAGGCCAGGGACGCGGGGCTCGGCGTGCTGCTGGTGTCCGCCGACCTGGACGAACTCATCGGACTGTCCGACACGATCAAGGTGATGTTCTGTGGGCGCATCCTGGCCGAGGCCGATCCCAGCACCGTCACCCCGGAGGAGCTGGGGGTGGCGATGACCGGCGCGATCCTGGCGGCCTCGACCGAGGACGACTCCACCGACCATCTGGCACACGCGCACCGCTACGCGGACGCCCGCGGCGGCAACCGGCGGGGTGGTCAGCGATGAACCCCAGGTTCCGCAGCGCGGTGCTGCCACCGGCGATCGCCGTGGTGTTCTCGGTGATGCTGTGTTCGATCGTGCTGGCCATCTCCGGCGCCAATGTGCCGCGCACGCTGGGCGTGATGGTCGCGCAGGTCGGCAAGGACACCACCGCGGTGGACATCGTGAACTCGGCCGCCGTGTACTACCTGGCCGCCGTCGCGGTGGCCATCGGCTTCCAGATGAACCTGTTCAACATCGGCGTCGAGGGCCAGTACCGGGTCGCCGGCATCGTGGCCGCCGTGGTGGGCGGTGGGATCGCCCTGCCGCCGGTACTGCACCCGTTGCTGATCATCGTGGCCGCGATGTTCACCGGCGCGGCCTGGGCGTTGATCCCCGCGCTGCTGAAGGCCTATCGCGGGGTGCACGAGGTCATCTCCACGATCATGATGAACGCGATCGCGCTCGGCGTGACCGCGTACCTGCTGCGGGTGGACGTGTTCGGCGAGCAGCGCGGCAACAACGTGTCCACCCACACGATCCCGGACAGCGGCACCGTCGGCGGCTTCGGATTCGGCTCCGGCGGCACGGTGTTCGGCCTGCTCCTGCTGTCCGTGGTGGTCGGCGTCGGCTACTGGATGCTGCTGAACCGCACCCGGTTCGGCTTCGAGCTGATCGCCTCCGGCCAGTCGCCCACCGCGGCCGCGGCCGGTGGCATCAACGCCAAGCGGATGATCGTGTCCACCATGCTGATCTCCGGCGCGATCGCCGGGCTGATCAGCCTGCCGGAGATCCTCGGCCGGGACCACCAGTTCTCGCTGACCTTCACCGCGGGCTACGGCTTCACCGGCATCGCGGTCGCGCTGCTCGGCCGCAACCACCCGGGCGGCATCGCGTTCGGCGCGTTGCTGTGGGCCTTCCTGGACCGCTCCGGGCTGGCGCTGGACAACATCGGAGTGCCCAGGGAGATCGTGACGATCATGCAGGGAGCGATCGTGTTGTCCGTGGTCGTCGCCTATGAGGCGGTGCGCAGGATGGATCTGGCCGCCGAGAAGGCCGAGGTCGGCGAGGTGGTCGCGCAATGAGCACCCCCACCGAGGTGAACGTCCTCAACAAGGCGCGGCGCCGTCCGCTGTTCGCCGACACCCAGCCCGCGCCGTGGGTCCGCGGCGTCAGCTGGGCGGTCCTGGTGATCACCGCCCTGGCCATCACGTCCTACGTCACCGAGCTGCCGCAGCTGACCTCCTCGGGCACCATGCAGTCGGCCATCCGGCTGGCGCTGCCGATCATGCTGGCCGGTCTCGGCGGTCTGTGGGCCGAGCGCGCGGGCGTGGTCAACATCGGCCTTGAGGGCATGATGATCCTGGGCACCTGGGGCGCGGCCTGGGCCGGCTACCAGTGGGGCCCGTGGGCCGGGGTCATCGCCGGCGCCGCGTTCGGCGCGCTCGGCGGCCTGCTGCACGCCCTGGCCACGGTGACCTTCGGGGTGAACCACATCGTCTCCGGTGTGGCGATCAACCTGCTCGGCGCCGGTGTCACCAAGTACCTGTCCACGCTGATCTTCGAGCCGGTCTCCCGCAACCCCCGGGAATCGCCGACCGTGCCCAAGTTCGACACCTACTCCAGTCAGCCCTTCGGTCGCTGGCTGGGTGAACTCGAAGAGACACAACGGTTCGGCATATCGGATGTGGCGGGCGTGCTGCGCGGCATGATCACCGGCCTGTCCCCGCTGACCATGCTGTCCATCCTGCTGGTCCCGCTGAGCTTCTACCTGCTGTGGCGCACGGCCTTCGGCCTGCGGCTGCGCTCCTGCGGCGAGAACCCGCGCGCCGCGGATTCCCTGGGCGTCCAGGTGAACCGGTACAAGTACATCGCCGTGATCATCTCCGGTGCGCTGGCCGGCCTCGGCGGCGCGGCCCTGGTGGTCAACCCCGGGCAGACCGGTTATCTGGAGGGCCAGACCGGCGGCCGCGGCTTCATCGGCCTGGCCGCGATGATCTTCGGCAACTGGCGTCCCGGCGGGATGCTCACCGGCTCGCTGCTGTTCGGCTACACGGACGCCCTGCAGTTGCGGCAGGGTCCGTCCACCGTGCACGCGCTGCTGTACGCGGCGCTGCTGGTGCTGGTCGTGCTGGCCATCTACGAGGCACTGCGGCTGCGGTGGATGTTCGCCGCGCTGTGCATGGGTGGCGCGGCGGTGTTCCTGCTGCTCTACGCGCTCACCGACGAGCTGCCCGAGCAGCTGACGCCGTACACCCCGCACCTGGTCACCCTGGTCGTGCTGGCGCTGTCCTCGCAACGCCTCCGGCCACCCGCCGCCTCGGGTCAGAACTACAGATCGGACGCCTGATGTCCACAGTGGACTGGGAGCAGCTCAGGGCGACGGCCGTCGAGGCCGCCGCGAACGCCTACTGCCCGTACTCCGGACTCCAGGTGGGTGCGGCGGCGCTGGTCGACGACGGCCGGGTGATCACCGGCTGCAACGTCGAGAACGCCTCCTACGGCCTGGGCCTCTGCGCCGAGTGCACCATGGCCGGCCAGCTGCGGCTGACCGGTGGCGGCCGGCTCGTCGCGGTCGCCTGCCGCAGCGGCGAGGGGCTCCTGCTGACGCCCTGCGGCCGCTGTCGGCAGGTGCTCTACGAATTCGGCGGCCCCGACTGCCTGGTCGACACCCCGCGTGGGCCGATGCCGATGAGCGAGCTGTTGCCGGAGGCGTTCGGGCCGGACGACCTGCCGTGAACGTGATCGACGCGATCGCCGCCAAGCGGGACGGCGGCCGGCTCACCGACGCGCAGATCGACTGGCTGCTGGCCGCCTACACCCGGGGCGAGATCGCCGAGGAGCAGATGTCCGCGCTGGCCATGGCGATCCTGCTGAACGGCATGGACGCCGCCGAGGTCGCGCGCTGGACGGCCGCGATGGTCGCCTCCGGCCGGACCCTGGTCCTGTCCGAAGTGGACAGACCAACGGTGGACAAGCACTCCACCGGCGGCGTCGGCGACAAGATCACCCTGGCACTGACCCCGCTGGTGGTCGCCTGCGGCGCGGCCGTGCCCCAACTGTCCGGCCGCGGCCTGGGTTACACCGGCGGCACGCTGGACAAACTGGAATCCATCCCCGGCTGGCGGGCCCAGCTGAGCGAGGCGGAGATCCTCCACCAGCTGCGCACCGTCGGCGGGGTGATCTGCGCGCCCACCCCCGAGCTGGTCCCAGCGGACCGCAAACTCTACGCACTGCGCGATGTCACCGGCACCGTGCCGTCCGTCCCGCTGATCGCCTCCTCGATCATGTCCAAGAAGATCGCCGAGGGCGTCGGCGCGCTGGTGATGGACATCAAGGTCGGCTCGGGCGCCACCATCGCGAACCTGGACGAGGCGCACCTGCTGGCCACGCTGATCCGGGACATCGGCGCGGCATCGGGCATGGCGGTCAGCGCGTTGATCACGGACATGTCGGTACCACTGGGCCGCACCGTCGGCAACGCCCTGGAGGTCGCCGAGGCCGTCGAGGTGCTCCAGGGCGGCGGCCCGCCGGACGTGGTGCGACTGACCGTGGAACTGGCCACGGAAATGCTGCGACTGTCCACAGTGGATGCCGACCCGGCCGCGGTGCTCGCGTCCGGGGCGGCCTACGAGACCTGGTGCCGGATGATCGCCGCTCAGGGCGGCGACCCGGCGGCACCGTTGCCGGTCGCCCGGCACGTGCTCCAGGTACCCGCTTCGCGGACCGGAGTGCTGACCGAACTGGACGCCTACCGGATCGGCGTCGCCGCCTGGCGCCTCGGCGCGGGCCGGGCCCGTAAGGAGGACCCGGTGGCCCACGCGGCCGGCATCCGCCTGCTGGCCGACCTGGGGGAGCCGGTGACGGCGGGCGATCCGGTACTAGAACTGCACGCCGACGACGACGCGTTGCTGGACCACGCGATGGAGGCCCTCGCCGGAGGGGTCACGATCGCGGATGCCCCAGTCGAGCCACGAGAACTCATCCTCGCCGCACTCCCACACCACTGATCCGCCCCCGCTTCTCGCGGCTTTCTCCTGCCTTCGTCCCATGACAAATGCGGCCGCCCCACGCCCGAGATCGCTGTGCCCCAACGCCCGGTTTCTCGCATCGATCGACAACGCCCACAACCCCGCCGCCGAGCCGCCTGCCGCCCCGCCACCCAGCCGCCCAGCCGCCTGCCACCCCGCTGTCCCTCGGCAACGCCATCGCTCCACCCCTGAGCAACCACCCCACACCTTTCCATTGAGTGAAAATCCATCCGCACTCCGTAAAAATTCCCCCAATAGGCCCCGCCCCAAATCCGGGGGCAGGCCACCCACACTGCCCTGGGCCAAATCTTAGGCGGGGGTGATGGGTGTCAAGGGGCGTTAAGGGGTGGTGGTGGATAAGTGGGTCGGCTGTGGATAAGTGGGATTCATCGAGTTCAGGGTTGTGGGTTGTGGTGTACGGCTGTGGATAGTCACCGGCTGGTCATGCAGTGTCCACTGTGGTCTGAACGGTGGCGGATCACGGTGCGGGAAATCGATGGTGGAGCGAAGCAGGTGACCGGTATCCGCTCGAATTGGTCTTCCGGACAGGACTTCGGCGCGCGGTAGTAGCGAATGTCCACATGGGAGTGGTAGAAGTCCGCAATCGACCGATCGGTCGATTGCCACTGCTGCTTTCGGAGCCGACATGTCAGATCCGTCCGGCGACGCGATAGATCGCCGCACGACGACGACCACCACTGGCCACGGCACGGTCTGGTTGCCGTTGCTGCTGGCCGTTCTCCTCGTCCCTCTGCTCGTCGGAGGTGCCGCCACCTACCTGGATCGGGTGAGCATCGAGGACGCGTTGACCGACAAGGCCACACAGGCCTTGCACGCCGCGGGACTGGACACCGCCGTCGTCGCATTCGAAGGCCGGGACGCCACCGTCACCGGCGTGCCCAGCGGCCAGGAGAGTGCCGCCCAGGACGTCCTGGACAACGTTGACGGGGTGCGCGTCGTCGACGTCGCCACCGGTGGCCAGCAGCCGCTGACCATCGCCGTGGCCGGCCGCAAGGTCACCCTCGGCGGTAGTGCGCCGGGTGGCGAGGCCCAGCGCCAGTTCACCGACGCCGTGGCCGCCGCGCTGCCGGGCAACACGGTCACCGGCACGTTCCAGGAGACCCAGGGTGCCACCTTCCCGGCGGACGCCCAGCACGTCGCACAGTTGGTGCAGGCGCTCGGGAACTCGGCCGGGCATCGCAGCCTGGCGGTGACCGAGTCCGGCCTGTCCGTGTCCGGTGACGTTCCGTCGGCGAGCGAGCAGAAGAACATCGAGGACCGGCTCCGCACCGCGGGCGGTGGTGCGCAGGTGCGCAGCACCCTCTCCGTGGAAAAGGGCGCGGCGAAGCAGAACCTGCAGGACCGCCTGCGCGAGAAGCTGGCCGCTCAGCCGGTGACCTTCGAGCCCGACGCCGCACAGCTGACCCCCGAGGGTGAGCAGGCCGTGCGCACCATCGCCGAGGCTTTGCAGGCCGCACCGGGTATTCGCGTCGAGGTCGCCGGACACGTCGCCGACCTGCCCGGTGATGCCGAAGGCGCCATGCAACTCAGCCAGCAGCGGGCCGCCGCGGTCGTCGACCAGTTGGTCGCCGCGGGCATCGCCCGGGACCGGCTCGTCGCCCAGGGCTACGGCGGCACCAAGCCGGTGGCCGGCAATGACACCCCCGAAGGCCAGGCGGCGAACCGCCGGGTCGAGATCGCGGTTCTCTAGGAGGAATGACCATGCCATGGCTCTTCGGGCAGATCTGGCTGTTCTGCCTACTGTCGTTTGTACTCGGCGCCCTGCTGACCTACCTGATCCTGCGCTGGCGTAACAAGCCCCAGGTGAAGGTGGTCGAGGTTCCCGCCGAAGCCCCGAAGGCGCTGGTCGCCGAGCCGGAAACCGTTGCTGAGGCCAAGGAATCCGAGCCGGAACCGGTCGCAGTCGCCGAACCCGAGCCGGTTGTCGCCCAAGCGGAGAAGCCCGCTGCGGCTGAGCCCGCAGTGGCTGAGGAAGCCGCTGAGGCCGAGCCGGAAGCGGCTGCTGTCGCCGAAGTGGAGAAGCCCGCCGAAGCCGAAGCCGAGCCGGAGGTGGCCGAGAAGGAGGCCGCCGTCCAGCCGGTTGCCGCGGTGCCCGTCGTCGCCGAGGCCGAACCGGTTGCCCCCGACGAGCAGCCGCAGGCCGAATCCGATTCCGCCGCTGTGGAATCGGCGGCCGCCGACGCCAAGGCCGAACCGGCCGCCGTCCGGCCCGTCGCCGCTGTCGCGGCCGTCGAGGCGAAGCCGGAGGCCGAGACCAAGGCCGAGGACACCAAGGCCGCGGTCGTCGAACCGGGCAGGTTCCCCGGTTCGGCCAAGCCCCTCGCCGGCGGCGCGGCCCCGGGCCCGGAGTACACGATCAAGGGCAACGAGGACTCGATGCTCTTCCACACCACCGACTCGCCCTACTACGGCGCGACCATCGCCGAGGTGTGGTTCAAGTCCGAGGCGGACGCCGAGGCGGCCGGCTTCACCAAGTACGAGCGCAAGGCCAAGGCCGGAGCGCCGGTCGTGGAGCCCGGTAAGTACCCGGGTTCGGCGAAGCCCCTGGAAGGTGGTGCGGCTCCGACCGAGGAGTACACCATCAAGGGCAACGAGGACTCCATGCTGTTCCACACCACGGAGTCCCCGTACTACAAGCGCACCATCGCCGAGGTGTGGTTCAAGACCGAGGCGGACGCCGAGGCCGCCGGCTTCACCAAGTACGTGCGCAAGACCAAGCCGAAGGCCGCTCCGGTCGAGGCCGGTGCCTACCCCGGATCGGCCAAGCCGCTCCAGGGGGGTGCCGCACCGAGTGCGGAGTACACGGTCAAGGGCAACGAGGACTCCATGCTGTTCCACGGCCCGGATTCCGCGTTCTACGACGTGACCGTCGCCGAGGTGTGGTTCAAGACCACCGCCGAGGCCGAGACCGCCGGATTCAAGTCCTGGAACGGCAAGCCCGTCACCAGCAGCTAGCCCGAACTCGGCGAGGTTCGGGACATCCCGAACCTCGCCAAGTTCGCACAAGAACACAAGACGAAGGGGCCGCACCCGGATCGGGTGCGGCCCCTTCGTTGTCAGGGAAGGACTATCAGGCCTCGATGGCCAGACGCTCGTCCTCGTCCTTGTCGTCGCGGACCTTGGTGCCGTTGGTCCCCGGCTTGCGGGCCCGGCGCTGCTGCCGCGGCGGCATGGTGCTCGGCGGCTGCTGAGCAGAACCGCTGCCGCCACCCAGGATCAGCTCGGCGAACGTGGCCATGGCCTCGTCCAGCTGACCTGCGTGCCGTGCCTCGGACTCGGCGTTCGCCTTGCGTACCAGTCCGACCAGGTTGTCCGCGGTCGGGCGGTCGGCCAGCGAGCCGCCGATCTTGGACATACCGGAGTCGACCACGGTGGACAGCTCGCCGATGCGGCTGGCGAAGTCCTCTTCGACCGTGTCCAGGCGTCCGGCCACCTCGCCGAGGCGAGAGGACAGGCGCTCCAGGCGCTCGGCCAGGGAGTCGAAGTGGTCGGTCGGGTCCACGGCCGGGCGCTTGGCCAGCTCGTTGAGCTTGCCGTGCACCGAGTCGCGGGTTTCGCCGAGCAGGCCCTGCACGGACTCGCGGGTCTCGCGGACCACGCCGTGCACGGTCTCACCGTGCTCGCCGATGGTCTTGGCAAGAGCCTCGCGGGTGCCGTCGAGGTGCTCGTGCATACCCTCGTCGACCTCGTCGACGCGCGCACGCAGCGCGGTCTCCAGGGCCTCGAGGCGCTCGCGGACGGGGCCGTGCACCGAAGCAGGCAGTTCGACGAGCTTGTCGTCCTGCTTGTCCAGGTGCATGTCCACGTCGTCGATGCGCTTGTGGATGTGGGACAGCTTGTCTTCCAGACCGTCCATGCGACCGGCGACGCCTTCGAAGCGGCCGGTGACGCCGTCCAGGCGCCCGTCGAGCTGAGCAAAGGGCTTGGCGAGCTTGTCGACGAGACCGTCGACCGCGCGTCCGAGCCCAGCAATCGCGTTGTCCTGCGCCTCGAGCTTGGCAAGAGTCTCATCGAGACGCTCGGCGAGGACGCTGACTTCAGTGCGATCAGGGAGCTCCGACAGGCGCTTGCGGACCGAGCCCAGAGTTTCCAGCGGCGACAGGCGCGCGTGAATCTCATCGAGGGCGTCAAAGATCTGCTGCTGCTCGCTCTCGCGGATTTCCGCGGCGCGCAACAGCATGCTTCGCATGCGGTCGAACGACAACGTTGAGTGGTTGTTCTCGTTCACAGCGGATCGACCTTCGTCGGGGGAACATGAAGTTACGAGAAGGAGAGTATCCGCGCCCACAGGGCAGATTTCACCGACCCCCGACGGTGCGTCTCGGTGCGGTTGCTGCTAGGCAGCCCCTAAGCACCGATTTACCTGGGATTCAACCCCGACAGAGCAATCCATCTGCCGCACAAGAGAAAACCTATGACCCGAACGCCCTAAACCTGCCTTGTTATGTCGCTGCTATGCGTAGTCGGTTCCCGCGCCAACTCCGCTTTGCACCACCCACAGCGGTGAATCTAAACCGCTGTGATCGGCCGTAAATGATCATAGTCACGACCCCTGGTGCCTGGCACGATTTAGCGCTAGGGATTCCCCATTCGGATGTATACGCAGGTCACGTACACGCGTACGCGCGCCTCCGGCGTGTCGCCGCGCCGATCTTGATCGTTCCAACGCGCGACGGGTTGGGGCTAGCCTTCGAACATGGCTGAACTACTCAACTTCGAGAACATTCGCCGCGCCCCCAAGGTGTTGTTGCACGATCACCTCGACGGTGGCCTGCGGCCCGCGACGGTTCTGGAGCTGGCCGACGCGATCGGATACACGGGACTGCCCGCCTCCGACGCCGACACTCTGGGGACCTGGTTTCAGCAGGCGGCCGACTCCGGCTCGCTGGAGCGTTATCTGGAGACCTTCGCGCACACCGTCGCGGTCACCCAGACCGCGACGGCGCTCACCAGGGTCGCCGCCGAGGCGGCCGAGGACCTGGCGGCCGACGGCGTGGTCTACGCGGAGGTGCGGTTCGCGCCCGAGCTGCACACCGAGGGTGGCCTGAGCCTGGACGACGTCGTGCACGCCGTGCAGGAGGGTTTCCGGCTCGGTGAGCAGCGGGCCGCCGCCGCGGGCAACCGGATCCGGGTCGGCACCCTGCTGTGCGCGATGCGGCAGTTCGCCCGCGCGTCGGAGATCGCCGAGCTGGCGGTGCGCTACCGGGACAACGAGGTGGTCGGCTTCGACATCGCCGGCCCGGAGGACGGGTTCCCGCCCACCCGCAACCTGGACGCCTTCGAGTACCTGCGGCAACGCAATGCGCACTACACGATCCACGCGGGCGAGGGCTTCGGACTGCCGTCCATCTGGGAGGCCATCCAGCACTGCGGTGCGGAGCGGCTCGGGCACGGCGTGCGGATCATGGACGACATCAAGGTGGCCGAGGACGGCTCGGTCGCGCTGGGGCAGCTGGCCTCGTACGTCCGGGACCGGCGGATCCCGCTGGAGCTGTGTCCCAGCTCGAACCTGCAGACCGGCCTGGCGACCTCGATCGCCGAGCACCCCATCGGGCTGCTGACGAAGCTGCGGTTCCGGGTCACGGTGAACACGGACAACCGGTTGATGAGCCACTGCTCGATGACCAGCGAGATGACCGCGCTGGCGGAGGCCTTCGGTTACGACTGGAAGGACCTGCAATGGTTCACGGTGAACGCGATGAAGTCCGCGTTCATCGGCTTCGACGAACGGCTGGCCTTGATCAACGACGTCATCAAGCCCGGCTACGCCGCCCTGATGGGGGACTGAGAACGCGAGCATGGTGGCCTTACTCGCGTCAGACGCGAGCAAGGCCACCATGCTTACATTTGTCAGTGGGTGCGGAGGCGGTCTTCCAGGGCCGTGACCAGGTCCTGCCAGGCGACGATCTCCAGCTCGGTGGGTGCGCTGGGGGCCAGGCGGGTCGGGTCCGGCTTGATGATGGAGTTGACCAGCCAGCCGAGGCCCTCCGACGGAGCCAGGGCCTCCTCGACGCTGCCGTCGTGCGCCCACTCGGCGGTGTCCTGCAGCAGCTCGACCGCCAGGTCCAGCTGGTTGGCGTCCACCGTGGCCGGGCCCTCGGCCAGGTCGTCCGACAGTCCGGCCAGGTTGTAGGAGTTGGCCTCGTCGACCTTGACCTCCAGCTCGCCGGAGATGGCCTTGTCGGACACCTCCTGCCAGGTGGACGCGGCCGACAGGTCGTTGCGGTTCATCTCCTCGGGCGAGGCCAGGTACCGGGTCAGCGCGCGCCCGTTCTTGAACACGTCGATGCGGCCGTCGCTGCCCAGGAAGACCGGCTTGTCGTCCAGGTAGCAGCGCAGCGTCACGTACTGGCCTGAGGTGGTGGTGATCCGGATCGGGTCGATGCCGACCTCGGCCCAGAAGCCGGTCGGCTCGTCCAGCACGGACGACGGCGCGGCCGCCTCCGCGGCCGCCTCGGCCTCGGCGACCTCTTCGGTCGTGCCGGTCAGCGTCTCCTGGTCGACCTCGGGCACCGTCACCACGGCGTCGATCGCGTCCAGGACCTCGTCCCAGCGGTCCACGATCACCTTGGACAGGTCGTTCCACCGGCGCACGCCATCGCGGCCGGTGAACGGGAACGTGCCCTGGCCGAGTACCGCGAAGCCCTCGGCGGAGTCCAGCACCTCGTGCACGATGTCGAGCTCGCACACGTCGGCCAGCGAACGGGCCATGGCCACGATGTCGGCCAGCTCGCCGATGGTCCAGGTGTCCGGGTCCTCGGCGGCCAGTTCCGGCACGCCGACCAGGTCGAAGCGGTGGCTGTCCTCGGGCGCCAGTTCACCGACCGGCAGCTCCGGGACCACTTTCCATGCAGGGTGGTCGAGCAGATCGTGTTCTTCGGCAGTTCGCGCGAAAGCCGCGAGATGCGCGATGTCCGGGAACCCGTACAGGTGCTCCCCATGGCCGAGGAATGCCTCCCATTCCTCGCCATCCTCACGCCAGCGCGGCGCCCAGAGAGTGACGAGGTCACCCTTGGGCAGCCCCAGCTCAATGGGAACGATGTCCTGAGCCATCAATTACCTCCCACTTGGGGCCGTGTAGACCCATACCGACACCAGCCGGGAGCCTACGTTGTCCGGAACGGGCTTGGCACTACGGGCCTGGCGAGTGTCGGGTGAAGATCGTCGAATTCTGAAAGCGGTTGCCGCTGCTGTCCGCCGGGCGGCGGTACCGCGATAGGCCGAACATTGCAACAGTGACCGCCGTGACTGTCACACGGGACTGGTCGGACATCGTGTGCTGGTTGGCGCGGAACGCTCCGCTGACCTGTGCGTCGCTGGCTCTTCCGGCGCCCAGGCTGAGCACCGAGGACCTCACGTCCATGGTCGGCCGCCCGATCCCCGTCGAGCTGGCGGAGTACTGGCGGGTGGTCGGTGGCACCGTCGGTGAGGTCATCGCGGAGATCTTCCCGCCGTACTACTCGCCCCTGTCACTGGACAGCGCCCTGCACACTTGGCGGGTGTACAGCGGCACCCGCGAGGGGCACGACCACCCGGCATCGCTGTGCGTGGACGATCTGATGATCACCGCCGGCCGGCGCTGCTGGGATCCGATGTACCTGCCGATCGCCCACGATGGCTGCGGCGGATACCTGGTGGTGAACCTGCGTGCCGGTTCCGATTACGGCTCGGTGCTGGAGTACGACCAGGAACTGGGCTGCCAGCCCAGTCCGGCGTGGGGCGCGATCACCGAACTGATGGAACAGTTGGCTACCGGTCTGTCCGCCGGGCGCACCGAGCGGGGATTCCGTCCGCGCACCACAACGTGTGGCCGCCTCGCCTGGGAATGCGAACGGCGTGCCCTGTCCACCGGCTCCGTCGTGGCATGGCCGGAGTACCTCACCGGCTGACAGTGCCAGACTGGGAACCATGTCGATCGCGGAACACTGGGGGCGGATCGTCACCTGGCTGCACGTTCAGGCCCCGGCCACCTACGCCGGTCTGCGGGAAGGTGCCGGTTATACCGAACTGGCCGCCGCCCGGACCGAACTCGGGCTCACGATCCCGCCCGCGTTGAAGGACTGGTGGTCGGTGTGTGGCGGCGCGCGGGGCGAAGTGCTGCCGCCCAACTTTCATCCCTACGCCCCCGCCGAGGCGGTGGCGTCCCGGCGGATCTGGCTGGAGGTCAACGCCGGGGTCCCGGACAGCTGGATGGCCGGTAACACGGCGGGCTCACCGGCGAAGCGGTTCCACCGGCTGTGGGTGCCGATCGCCGGCGACGGCGCGGACAACGATCTCGTCGTCGACCTGCGTCCCGGTCCGGCCAAGGCCTGCGTCGTGTTGTGGCGCAACGCGGTGCACGAGGTGCGCAAGCCGCAGTGGCTGAGCCTGATCGCCATGGTCGACTCGGTCGCCACCGGCCTGGAGCGGAACCGCACCGTGCTGGGTTACCGGGCCAAGGTCCGGGACGGTGAGCTCCACTGGGCCTCCGTCAAGCGGGGCTGAGCACTTTCTGCAGAAAGTGCTCAGGTTCCGACCGGGTGCCAGACGGTCTTCAGCTCCAGCAAGGCGCGGAGCCGGCGGATGTCCGGGGTGATGGTCCACTCCGGCTCCGCCACCGGAGCCCGCAGCACCCGTTTGACGGTGCCCGCCGCGGTGACCTCCAGGTCGCGCCGCAGGGACTCGGGGGCACCACACAGGTCGAGGGCGTTCACCTCGGCGTGCGCGGCCAGCCAGGGGGCCAGTTCGGCCGTGCGGCCGGTGAGCACGTTCAGCACCCCGCCGGGCAGGTCGGAGGTGGCCAGCACCTCGGACAGGGTGACCGACGGCAGCGGCCGGTTCTGGCCGGCGACCACCACGCAGGTGTTGCCGCCGGCGATCACCGGGGCGATCACGCTGACCAGCCCGAGCAGGCTGGACACCTGGGGTGCGAGCACGGCGACCACACCGGTCGGTTCGGGCACGCTGAAGTTGAAGTACGGCCCGGCCACCGGGTTCGCGCCGCCCAGCACGGTGGCCAGTTTGTCGGTCCAGCCCGCGTACCAGACCCAGCGGTCTATGGCGGTGTCCACCAGCAGCTGGGCGCGGCGCTGGGCCACGCCCTCGGCGTCCATCACCTCGTGGATGAACTGGTCCCGGCGGCCCTCCAGCATCTCCGCCACCCGGTACAGCACCTGGCCGCGGTTGTACGCGGTGGCAGCGGACCAGCCGGGGAAGGCCTTGCGGGCGGCCGCGACGGCCTCCCGGGCGTCCTTGCGGGAGGCCTGCGAGGCGTTGGCCAGGAACGCGCCCCGGTGGTCGACGACCGGGTAACTGCGGCCGGACTCGGATCGCGGGAACTTGCCGCCGATGTACAGCTTGTAGGTCTTGGCCACGGCGAGTCGCTCGTCAGACATTGAGGTAGGCCTTTCCCGCCGGTGGGCCGTCGAGGACCCGAAGTTGACGATGTTCGGGCTCGTTCCTCCCCCGAACATCGTCGACTTCGGAGGGGTGTCGGTCAGACATGGGTCGAGGCCTTTCCCGGCTGTGGCCTGTTGAGATCCCGGAGTTGGCGATGTTCGGGCTGGTTGGGGCCCCGAACATCGTCGACTTCGGAGGGGTGTCGGTCAGACATTGAGGTAGGCCTCCAAGCCGGCGCGTCCGCCTTCGCGGCCGAAGCCGGATTCCTGATAACCGCCGAACGGGGACACCGGGTCGAACCGGTTGAACGTGTTCGCCCAGACCACGCCCGCGCGCAGCTGCTGGGTGGCCCACAGGATGCGGGAGCCCTTTTCCGACCACACGCCCGCGGAGAGCCCGTACGGGGTGTTGTTGGCCTTCTTGATCGCCTCTTCCGGGGTGCGGAACGTCAGCACGGACAGCACCGGCCCGAAGATCTCCTCCTGGGCGATGCGCATGGCCTGCTGCACCTCGGAGAACACCGTCGGCGCGAAGAAGTAGCCCTTGTCCGGCAGTGGGCAGGAGCTGGTCCAGCGGACCGCGCCCTCCGCGTCGCCGATCTCGGTGAGTTCGCGGATCCGGGCCAGCTGCGCCGCGGAGTTGATCGCGCCCACATCGGTGTTCTTGTCCATCGGGTCGCCGACGCGCAGGGTGCCGATCCGCGCCTGCAGCCGTTCCAGCAGCTCCTCGGCGATGGACTCCTGCACCAGCAACCGGGAACCGGCGCAGCACACGTGGCCCTGGTTGAAGAAGATGCCGTTCACGATGCCCTCGACGGCCTGGTCCAGCGCGGCGTCGTCGAACACGATGTTGGCAGCCTTGCCGCCCAGCTCCAGGGTCAGCTTCTTGGCGGTGCCCGCCACCGTCTCCTGGATCTGCTTGCCCACCTCGGTCGACCCGGTGAACGCGACCTTGTGCACCTCCGGGTGCGCCACCAGCTCGGCGCCGATCTCGCCCGCTCCGGGCAGGATGTTCACCACGCCGGGCGGCAGGTCGGCCTGCTGGCAGATCTCGGCCAGCACCAGCGCGGTCAGCGGGGTCGTCTCCGCGGGCTTGAGCACCACGGTGTTGCCGCAGGCCAGCGCCGGGGCGATCTTCCACGCTGCCATCAGCAGCGGGAAGTTCCACGGGATGACCTGCGCGGCCACGCCCAGCGGCCGGGGGTCGGGTCCGTAGCCGGCGTAGGCCAGCTTGTCCGCCCAGCCGGCGTGGTGGAAGAAGTGCGCCGCGGCCAGGGGGACATCGACGTCCCGGGATTCCTTGATCGGCTTGCCGTTGTCCAGGGTCTCCAGCACGGCCAGTTCCCGGGACCGCTCCTGGATCATCCGCGCGATGCGGAACAGGTACTTGGCCCGCTCGCTGCCCGGCATCCGGCTCCACACCCGGTCGTACGCCCGGTGCGCGGCCTTGACCGCCTTGTCCACGTCGGCGATGGACGCGGTGCTCACTTCGGTGAGCACCTCCTCGGTGGCCGGGTTGAGCGTCTTGAGCGGCTCGCCGGTGCCCTCGACGAATTCGCCGTCCAGGAACATCCGGTACGACGGTTTCAGTGCGGCGATGTCCCGGGATTCCGGGGCTGGTGCGTACTCGAAGGTCATCAGTCCACCGTCACGTAGTCCTGGCCGCTGTAGTGGCCTTCCAACTGGGTTCGCCGCTGCATGAGCAGGTCGTTGAGCAGGCTGGACGCGCCGAACCGGAACAGCTTCGGCGTCAGCCAGTCCGGGCCGGCCACCTCGTGCACGGTCACCAGGTACTTGATGGCGTCCTTGGTGGTACGGATACCGCCCGCCGGTTTCACCCCGCGATGCTCGCCGGTGGCCGCGTGCCAGTCGCGCACGGCCTGCAGCATCAGCTGGGTCACCGGCAGCGTCGCGGCGGGGGACACCTTGCCGGTGGAGGTCTTGATGAAGTCGCCGCCCGCGAGCAGCGCGAGCCAGCTGGCCCGGCGCACCGCGTCGTAGCCCGCCAGCTCGCCGGTCTCCAGGATGACCTTGAGGTGCGCGTCCCCGCAGGCCTGCTTGACCGCCTGGATCTCCTCGAAGACCTGCCAGTAGCGACCGGAGAGGAAGGCGCCGCGGTCGATCACCATGTCCACCTCGGACGCGCCCTGCTCGACGGCGAACCGGGTGTCGGCCAGCTTCACCTCGCGGATGGACCGGCCGGACGGGAACGCGGTGGCGACGCTGGCCACACCGATTCCGGTACCGGACAGTTGCGTGACCGCCGTCTCCACCATGTCGGGGTACACGCACACCGCCGCGACGGCGGGCACATCCGGATAGCCGGGGTCCGGCCGGCGCGCCTTGGCGGCCAGCGTCCGCACCTTGCCCGGGGTGTCCGAACCTTCCAGCGTGGTGAGGTCGATCATCGAGATCGCGGTGTCGATGGCCCACATCTTGCTGGCCTTTTTGATACTCCTGGTCGCCAAGCCGGCGGCTCGCTGCTCCAACCCCACCTGATCGACTCCAGGCAGGGCGTGCAGGAACCGCCGCAACGACGACTCGTCGCGTACGACATCCTGGAAGTGGCCCACGGGCAACACTCTAGGACGGCCGTACGACATTGACCGACTGCCGCCAGGGGTCGCCGCCGGTTGGACCATCGGGTTGACGCCGCCGGGGGCACTGGTCCCAGCTATACCGAGCCTGGGAGAATCGGCCGTTGCACGGTGGGACAGGCAATCTGCTTGTGAATAGGGCACGGGTGGAATTCGGGATTCTGGGCAAGGTCTGCATCTGGCGGGCAGGTGAGGAGACCGAGGTCTCCGGCGCGCTGCAACGCCGGCTGCTGGCTGCCCTGTTGATGGAACCCGGCAGGCAGGTGGCCCGGCACCGGCTGTACGAGCTGCTCTGGGGCGAGGACCTGCCGCCGACGCCCCGCAACTCGCTGCAGGCGATCATCTCCCGGTTGCGCAAGGAGATCGCCGGTACCTCGGCCACCATCGTGGCGGACACCACCGGCTACCGCATCGAGGTCGAACCGGACCGGGTCGACCTGCACCGGTTCCGCAGGCTCGCGGCCAGCGCGGACACCGTGGGCAGCGCCCTGCGGCTGTGGCGGGGCCCCGAGGTGCACCACTGCCCGGTGCGCGGCTCGCTGGTCCGGGAGCGGCTGGCCGCCGTGGTGCTGCACGCGGAGACGGATCTGCTCGGCGGTCAGGCGGCCGAGGTCGCCCAGCGGCTGCCGATGCTGATCGACGAGTTCCCCGGTTCGGAGAAGCTGGTCGAGCTGCAGATGGCCGCGTTGCACCGGCTCGGGCAGCTGGCCGACGCGCGGTCCGCCTATGAACGGCTGCACGAGTTCCTCAGCCTCACCCTCGGCGTTGAACCCGGACCTGACCTGCGCTTTCATCACCAGGAGCTGCTGCGCGCCGTGCCGAGGCAGCTGCCCGCGCTGTCCCCGGTCTTCGTCGCGCGGCAGGACGAACTCGCCCAGCTGGACGCGCACCTGCGCGCCGCGGACGGCGTGCCGATGGTCATCTCGGCCATCTCCGGCACCGGCGGGGTCGGCAAGACCGCCCTGGCGCTGCACTGGGCGCACGCGCACCGCGAGCGGTTCCCGGACGGCCAGCTGTACGTGAACCTCCAGGGTTTCGGCGCCGCCGCGCCGCTGACCCCGTCCAGCGTGCTCTACGACTTCCTGCGCGCGCTCGGCGTGCACGGCGACCAGATCCCCAGCGAGCTGGACGAGCGCTCGTCGTTGTTCCGCGAACACCTCATCGGCCGGCGGACGCTGATGATCCTGGACAACGCGCGGGACACCGAGCAGCTGCGGCCGCTGCTGCCCAAGGGCGACTGCTGCGTGCTCGTCACCAGCCGGAACACCCTGCGTCAGCTCGGCGACAACGGCGTGCGGCGGATCGATCTGAGCCGGCTCACCCCGGCTGACGGCCTGGCGCTGCTGCGGGACGTGCTCGGGCCGTCCGTGGTGGAGCGGGAACTCGACGCGGCCCGCAGGCTGGTCGACCTGTGCGACGGCTTGCCACTGGCCCTGCGGCTGATCGCCGAGCGTGCCGGGCACCGGGTCGTCGGCTACGGCGACAGCCGGCTGGCGCATCTCGTCGACCAGCTCACCCACGAGCACTCCGCGCTGGACATGCTGGACGTGTCCGATGACGACATCGACAGCGACCTGCGCAGCGTCTTCTCCTGGTCGGTGCGGCAGCTGAGCGCCGAGCAGGCGGAACTGTTCCAGCTGATCGCCGTGCTGCCCGGCCGGGACATCGGCCTGGCCGCGGTCGCCGCGTTGCTGGGCACCACCGAGCAGCGCGCCGCCCGGCCGCTGCGGGCCCTGGTGGACGCGCACCTGGTGGAGCCACGCGGGCGGGGCCGGTACGGCATGCACGACCTGCTGCGCACCTACGGCTCCGAGCTGCCCGGCGAGCACGAGCGGGCGATGGAGCGGCTGCTGTCCTGGTACCTGCACTCGGCGCACGCCGCGGCCCGGACGATCATGCCGCAGATCACCCCGCTGGAGCTGCCCGCGCCGCCGCTGGACGTGCGGCCGCTGGAGGCCGCCGACTACGACACCGCCGCCGACTGGTTCGAGGTCGAGCAGAACACCCTGGTCGCGCTGGTCGGCACCATCGCCGA
This sequence comes from Pseudonocardiaceae bacterium YIM PH 21723, assembly GCA_003600225.1. Taxonomy (GTDB): domain Bacteria; phylum Actinomycetota; class Actinomycetes; order Mycobacteriales; family Pseudonocardiaceae; genus QZFT01. The sequence continues at coordinate 12,283 of QZFT01000027.1, read as the reverse complement.
TCCGGGCATGGCCTGGCGGCTGTCCTACTGCCTGCACCCGTTCCTGAAGCTGCGCAAGTACGCGACCCGCTGGATTCCGGTGCTGCGCCAGGGCATCGAGGCCGCGGTGGCCAGTGGCGACCGGTGGGCCTGCGCGCAGCTGATGAAGTTCGCCGCGAACGCCTACAACACCCATCGCCGGTACGACGAGGCGGTGGCCGCCGGCATCCGTGCGGTGGAGCAGTTCCGGATCCTCGCCGATCGGACCGGTGAGGCCTCGGCGTTGAACGAGCTGGCCATCGCGCACCGGCTGTCCGGCGACCTGCGGCAGGGCCTGGCCTACTTCCGGCAGTGTGAGGCGATGTGCCGGGAGGAGGGGGAGGCGACCGGTGTCGCGCTGGTGCAGAACAACATCGCCAACGTGCTGATGGAACTGGACGAGGTCGACGAGGCCATCACCAGCTACCGGGACGCGTTGACCGCCAGCCGGGCACTGGGCCTGCCCAGCACCGAGGTGCGCAGCCTGACCGGCCTGGCCGCCGCGTACCGCGAGCAGGGCGAACTCGGACACGCGTTGGAGCTGATCACCGAGTCGGTGCGGCTCTCCCGGCAGCTGCGGGACGACTTCGAGTACGCGCGGGCCGCGGACGAGAAGGCGATCACCCTGCACGCCATGGGCCGGTTCGAGGAGGCCTATGAGTGCTGGTCGGAGGCGGCGGCGTTGTTCGAGACCCTCGACCCGTCGAGGGCCGAGCGGATCCGGGCCGACCTGGCGGCGATGGCGGAGGATCCGCGCTGGCGGCGGTGAGCCGTTGTGTGGGTTGCGTCTGGTGGTTGGCGAAGGATGGCTTTGGAGGGGGAGACGGGCTTCGGGCGGCGTCTTTCCTGCCTGGCTGTCAGGTGGGGGCACGCCGGTCTTGGCTGTTGGGGCCGCTTCCGCGGTGGACCTGAAGGACGCCATCGTTTACTTGAGCGCACTGAAGGACGCCTTCGTTTACCTCGGGTAAACGAAGGCGTCCTTCAGGTACCTGTCGCCCCGCGATTCCTTGATCAACGTGAACTTTGGTGCCATGGATGGGCCTGAACGTGGCTTTCAGGCCGCCCGAGGACTCTGAAGGCAACCTTCACCAAGCTGAACGGGCTCAAGGCCACCTTCAGACTCCCGCCGGAGGCGGCCCCGAGCTCGTCTCCCCCTCCGGAGCCCTCTTTCGGTGACACACCAGAAGCAACCCCAGGTCACCTGCGGGAAAGCGATTCCCCTGACCGTTAAATGACAATTATTACCAAATCAGGACGCCTCAAGATCAACAATTGATCACCTGGGCGGCCGGTGTGTGAGTCTTCTGGTAATCGTATTGTTATTCGGGGGAGCGATCTGACTCGGGGAGTTTTCATGGATGCTTTAGCTGTGCGCGAGATCAGCCTGCACGTGGTCGATCACCCCCTCGCAGCAGCGAGGCTGACGAGCATGCGGGACGCGCGCACCGATAGTCCGACATTCCGAGCGGCATTGTCCGAGCTCACCACCATGCTCATCTATGAGGCCGCCCGTGATGTGGCCGTGATTACCGAGCAAATCGATACTCCGGTGGCTCGCACTACCGGATATCGGATCGCACATCCGCCACTGCTGGTTCCGGTGTTGCGCGCCGGACTGGGGATGGCCGAGCAGGCGCAGCGCCTGCTGCCCGAGTCGCAGATGGGATTCGTCGGCCTGGCCCGGGACGAGGTGACCCTGCAGCCGACCGCCTACATGGTCTCGCTGCCGGTCTCCCTGGCCGGGCGGCCGGTGTTCGTGCTCGACCCGATGCTGGCCACCGGGGGATCGATGGCGCACGCGCTGCGGCTGCTCGCCGATCGCGGCGCCACCGACATCACCGCGATCTGTGCCGTGGTCGCGCCGGAGGGGCTGCGCTGTCTCGCCGAGTGTGGTGTCCCGGTGCGCGTGGTCACCGCCTCGGTCGACGATTACCTGAACGACTGCGGATTCATCGTGCCGGGTCTGGGGGACGCCGGGGACCGTCAGTTCGGCTCCGTCTGACTCGCCGTTCGGCCGCCGCCCGCTGAGCCAGTGGCGGGAGGCGGTTTTTGCCGTCGATCACCCTCCGGATTCGGTCGTCGCTCACCGTCACTTCATCGCCGGATGGCCCAGCCGGATCGCTGACCAGCGCGAATTACATCCGGTTATGTACTGGGCAAATAGGCCGACCGAGTGGTGCAGTGGTCTAGACCCTTGACGCCCGGCGGGCGCGCAACCCATGTTGCGAGGACGCATTTCGATGACCTTTCGCGTCGGAACCCTGCTGCCCACGCGAACGGACCAACGTACGTCACCCGCACTTGCGGTGCGGGAAGCCGAGTCCCTGCCCGGCTTCCCGCACCGAGCCCCACAACCGAACCCTCACCCCTGCGCCCAAGAGGGAGACACATGAAGCGCCTCTCAGTGCTGCTCGCCGCCACCGCGGTAGCCGCGCTCGGCATCGGCGTGACCACGCAGGTCACCGTCGCTCCCAGTGCGTCCGAGGCAGCCCCCACCCGCACCGTCGGTTACTTCACCGGCTGGTCCATGTACGACGCCCCCGCGTACTGGGTCAAGGACGTGCAGACCTCCGGCACCGCCGCCAAGCTGACCCACCTGAACTACGCCTTCGCCAACGTCAACCAGCAGGGCAAGTGCTACGCGATCACCAAGACCGGCGAGGGCGACGCGTACGCCGACTACCAGAACCCGGTGCTGGCCGGTGACGCCGTCGACGGTCAGGCCGACGCCACGGATCAGCCCCTGGCCGGTCACTTCAACCAGCTGAAGAAGCTGAAGGCCAAGAACCCGAACCTGCGGGTCAACATGTCCATCGGCGGCTGGACCTGGTCGAAGTACTTCTCCAACGCCGCGCTGACCGACGCCTCCCGCAAGGCGTTCGCCCAGTCCTGCATCGACCTGTACATCAAGGGCAACCTGCCCAAGCTGGACGGCATGGACCAGGGCGGTCCCGGTGTCGGTGCCGGCATCTTCGACGGCTTCGACCTCGACTGGGAGTGGCCGGCCGCGGAGGGCAACACCGGCAACGTGATCCGCCCCGAGGACAAGGCCAACTACGTGCTGCTGGTGCAGGAACTGCGCAAGCAGCTGGACGCGATCGGCCAGACCACCGGCAAGCGCTACGAGATCACCACGTTCGCCCCGGCGGACGCGGCGAAGATCGACGCCGGCTGGGACGTGCCGAAGCTGAACGGGCTGTTCGACTACTTCAACATCCAGGGCTACGACCTGCACGGCGACTGGGACAAGACCACCAACCACCAGTCCGCGATCAAGGCTCCGGCCGGCGACCCCTCGCCGCAGAAGTGGAGCATCGACCAGACCGTGCAGGACTGGATCAAGCGCGGCGCGGACAAGTCCAAGCTGGTCGTGGGCCTGCCGTTCTACGGCCGCGGCTGGACCGGCGTGCCCGCGGGTCCGAGCGGAAACGGCCTGTTCCAGACCAGCACCGCCTGCGCCAACATCCCCGGCAGCACCGAGTGCGGCTACGGCAACTACAAGCTGCTGAAGCCGCTGCTGAACCAGGGCTACAAGCTGTACCGCGATGAGCAGGCCGGATTCGCCTGGCTCTACAACGGCACCAACTTCATCACGTACGACGATCCCACCGAGATCAAGCGCAAGGCCGCCTACATCAAGGCCCAGGGCCTGGGTGGCGGCATGATCTGGTCCCTCGACGGTGACACCACCACCGGGGAACTGATCACAGCGCTGCAGAGCGGGCTGTCCTAACCGGCAGCTCTGAGGTGCCCGGGGAGACTTCGAGGCGGCCGTCTCCCCGGGCACTGCAGGGGTTTACGGTGGATCAATGACCACACTGCAGGATCGGCCGGGCACCGCCTTGCTCGTCATCGACGTACAGAACGGCGTGGTGGCCAAGGCCCACGAACGTGCCGCCGTGGTGGCGAACATCGGTGCACTCGTCGAGCGGGCCAGGCAGGCCGGCGTCCCGGTGGTGTGGGTACAGCACTTCGACGAGGACCTGGTGCGTGGCGGGGAGAACTGGCGCATTGTGCCGGAACTGGTCCCCGGCGAGCGGGAGACGCTGGTCGAGAAGCAGTACCGCGACTCCTTCGAGGACACCACCCTGGAGGCCGTGCTGGCCGGTCATCAGGCCGGCAGGCTGATCGTCACCGGAGCCCAGACCGACTTCTGCGTCCGCTCCACCCTGCACAGCGCCCTGGCCCGCGGCTACGACGCCATCCTGGTCAGCGACGCGCACACCACCGAGGACGGCGTGATCCCCGCGGCGCAGGTCATCGCGCACACCAACATGTACTGGGCGGGCCAGCTGGCGGCCGGCCGCACCGGCGGCACGGCCAGCACCGCCGCGATCCAGTTCTGAATGTCAGACCCCGCGCCTACCGTGCGGAGCCATGACGACTTTGACTGATCGCCCCAACACCGCCCTGCTGGTCATCGATGTGCAGGTCGCCGGGGTTGCCGATGCCTATCAGCGCGACGCGGTGGTGGCGAACATCGGATTACTGGTCGAGCGGGCCAGGCAGTCCGAGGTGCCGGTGGTGTGGGTGCGGCATTCCGGCAAGGAGGTCGAGCGAGGAAGCGCGGGCTGGCAGATCGTGCCCGAGCTGGTGCCGGGGGAACACGAGGCCTTGGTGGACAAGGAGTATCCGGATTCCTTCGAGGACACCGACCTGGAAGCGGTCCTGGCCAAGGTTTCCGTCGGCAAGGTGCTGGTCACCGGCGCCGCCACCGACATGTGTGTGCGTTCCACGTTGCACGGCGCACTCGGGCGGGGCTACGACGCGATCCTGGTCGCCGACGCGCACACCACCAACGACTTCTCCGACTATGGCGCGCCGACACCGGACAAGGTCATCGCGCACACCAACATGTACTGGGAACGCCACTGGGCTCCCGGCCGGGTGGCGGGCACCGTGCTCGCGGCGGACGTGGAGTTCTGATCAGCCGTAGTCGATCACAGTGCACGGATTGTGCGGCGGTCAGGCATCGAGTGAGGGTGCCCCTCGCTGCGTTGGGTGCAGGATGGGTGCCCCTTACTGCGTTGGGTGCAGGATGGGTGCCCCTTACTGCGTTGGGTCAGGAGGCGGAACGGGCGTAGCTGCCGGTCTTGGACCTGGTTCCCCTGGTCCCCCGGGTTTCCTTGGAGACGGCTGGGGTGGCCGGGTAAGCAGGGATGGGCATGGTGACCTCGGTCGGGCTCGGGGCCTCGCGGATCTCCTCGCTGAGGCGCAGGTAGGCCTCGCGGACCAGCATCACCCGCTCCAGCTCCTCCAGCATGCCGATCAGGAAGTGCTCGCGGTACTGCGCGTCGTTGATCAGCTGGATGCCGAAGGAGAACGCGGCGAACGCGGCGATCAGGATCGACACCTTGGTCAGCTCGCTGGTCAGGCCCAGGTCGAAGCCGAACAGCGGCGTGGCGTGCGTCGCCTCGCCGACCCACTGGGCGACCACGGTGTCCGGCAGCACCAGCGAGCCGAACAGCAGGAAGAACAGGAACACCAGCAGGCCGAGGAACATCGCCTGGATCTGCTGCATGACGATCAGCACCAGCAGCAGGTTCACGTTCTCCCGCTGCCGCAGGCTGTGTGGCCTGCCCGCCAGCCGGTTGGTCATCGACGCCCACTCGAACAGTGGGGTGTGCACGCAGGCCACCCGGATCGCGCGCGGGTTGAAGTCCAGCTTGCGGCTGCGCAGCTCCTCGGGCATCCGGGTCAGGTGGTACAGCATCAGGGTGCCGTAGAAGAACAGGCTGATGCCGCCCAGCCGGGACAGGGTCAGCGCGCTGCCGATCTGCCAGGCGTCCGAGGTGAGGAACAGGAAGGTGACCAGGGTCAGCAGGATCGGCAGGGCCCTGGTGGCCAGGGAGATGAAGTGGCCGAAGCCGCCGAAGGTCTTCTTCAACGCCCACCAGATCATCGAGCCGATGCCGGCCCAGGTGACCACGTAGATGATCATGAAAAGCGAGGCGGTGAGGATCAGGTCGGACTGGATGGCCTGCCAGTTCACCTCGCTGGCGGTGAGCGCGGCCAGTAGCGGCCAGGCCAGGAAGCCGATCACCAGCGGCACGGTGATGACGGCCCAGTTCGGGGTGTCGATCCGGTCGCGGAACTTGCGGAACAGCCAGGTGATCACGCCGGCCGAGGCGACGGCGAACACCAGCAGCAGGCCGAGCAGACCGGGGTCCGCGTAGATCCCGTCGGCCGTCTTCTCGTTGCGGAACACCTGGGTCGCCGCCACCAGGATGCGGAACATCGTGATGAAGGTCAGGGTGAACACCAGGAGCGGCAGGATCCGGAACAGCACGGTGCGAATCCTGTTGTCCCGGGCGATCCACGGCAGACCCTGGCTCCGGAACCATCGTTCCGCGTCTCTGATCAACCGCTGGTCCGAATGCACGAGCGGATATTAGGCCAAGATCGTCAGCGCCCGACTCTGGGCCATGAGGGCCGACCGATAGGTCGCCGCCGGATCGATCCCCGGTGGGTACACGCCGGCCAGTTCCAGCGAGACCAGGCCGTGCACATTGCCCCACAACATGATCGCCGCAGTGAGGGCGTCCGTCGCCAGTTCCAGACCGGTCTCCCGGCAGCGGTCGACCCCGTCGACCAGCACCTGGAAGGTGGCGTCCGCCTCCGCCTTGGCCTCCGGTTCCGGTTCGAAGTCCGAGATCGGTTTGGTGAACATGATCTCGTAGAAGTTCGGGTTGGTGATCGCGTATTCGCGGTACGCCAGCCCGATCGCCAACAGGTCGGCCACCGGATCGTCGCTGCTCGGCGCCGTCGCCAGGGTCTCACCGAATCGGCGGAACGCCTCCCGGTGGACCGCGGCCAGCAGGCCGGGTTTGCCGCCGAACAGCGAGTAGATCGCCGTCGTCGAGGTGCCCGCCTCGGTGGCCAGCTTGCGCAGGCTGAGCGAGTGGGGCCCTTCGGCGGCCAGCATCGCGCCGGTCAGCTCCAGGAGCCGCACGCGTAGTGCATCGTCGTGAACCTTGGGTCGCGCCACGTGACGAGCATATCGCAACGGTGTTTCATAACGACGTTACAAAACTACTGGAGGGGTGTCGTGTCACAGGTCTTCCCAGGTAGGTACACCGCCGATCCGCAAGGGGCGGAGCCCGTCGTCTTCCTGATCGGCATGCGGTTCAACAAGCCCTGGAAGATCAGCAATTGGTGGCTGGTCTTCAACGCCATGCCCAAGATGATCAATTACCTGGCGAGGAATCCGGAGGTGGGGCTGCTCGGCCATCACCTGTGGCTCGGCCGGACCACGATCCTGGTGTCCTACTGGCGCAGCAATGATCATCTGCACGCGTTCGCCACCGACCGGGACGCGCCACACCTGGCGCCGTGGCGGGAGTACATGCGCAAGATCGGCGATGATGGCAGTGTGGGTATCTGGCACGAGACCTACCTGATCGGACCTGGTGAAACCACGTCCATCTACGGGAACATGCCTAGGTTTGGCCTGGCCGCCGCGACCACTCATGTTCCGGCCGGAGGGCGCCGCACCCGGGTGGTGTGACTCAGATGGAGTAGCGCTTCTGATACCACGGCGGTATCATCCCTGTTATGGCGATGACCTTGCGTTTGACCGAAGAGGAGAACCGTCGACTGGACGAGTTGGCCTCCGTGGAAGGGCGCTCCAAGCAGGAGATCGTCCGGTTGGCGTTGGCCGAGCGGTGGGCGAGATTGCACAAGGAGCGCCAATTGACCGAAGTGATGGAACGGGTGCTCCCCAGGTACAAGGGGATGCTTGAGCGGCTGGGATCGGCGTAGGCCAATCCAGTGGTCAAGTACCTGGATGCCGGTGATCTGCTGGTCCTCGCTACCGCGGTCACCGGTGGTGACCTGGTAGTCCGAGATCTCGGCCTGCTCGATGCCGCCGCCTATCGGCCCCGGGCCACCGTGCTCGGAGTCGAGGCGTATGACTCGCTCTGGTTGAAGGTCGCCGCACTGATGGACTCCATCGTGCACACCCGGCCGTTGAACCAGGGCAACTGGCGCTTGGGCTGGGTCGCCGCGGTGACCATGTGCGATATCAACGGCTGGTGGATAGACGCCGATGAGGAAGCCGCGGTGACGCTGGTCCGCGAGGTGGGCCGGGGCAATGTGGACGTCCAACGCTGCGCCGATCACTTCGAGGCCTGGGCGTTGCCCAAGCCCGGTGCGGGCTAAGGGGTTGCTCTAGTCCCGAAGGCTGATGCGGCGACCCTTCGTTCCCGCCAGGGTGGATCCCATGGGAACGAAGGGGGAACTCGAATGAAGATCCGTGCACGACGCGTTGTCGCCGGAGCCGCGGTCATCGCGGTGAGCCTTGGCCTGCTGGCTCCGGTGGCCGCCTCGGCGGAGTCGCAGGACCGCGCCGAGCTGCAGAAGGTGCTGGACAAGGTGTCCGGGATCGGCGGCGCCGGCATCCAGTTACGCCTGCACGATGCCCACGGTGACTGGGTCGGCCGGGCCGGCGTCGCGGAGACCGGGACGACCAGGCCGGTGCCCACCGACGGCCACTTCCGCGCGGGCAGCATCACCAAGACCTTCATCGCGACGGTGATCCTGCAGCTGAACGCCGAGCGCAGGGTGGATCTGGACGCGCCGGTGAACCGGTACCTGCCCGGTTACCTGCCCGCGGACAGCAAGATCACCGTGCGGAACCTGTTGCAGCACACCAGCGGGCTCTACAACTACACCGGGGAATCGGCCACCGAGCCGGGGATCATCCCCCTTGAGGGCAAGGGATTCCTGGAGCACCGGTTCCAGACGATCACGCCGGACGAGATCCTGAAGTGGGCCGTGGCCAAGCCGGTGCGCTTCCAGCCGGGTGAGGGCTGGTCGTACTCGAACACCAACTACATCATGCTCGGGCAGCTCATCCAGAAGCTGACCGGACACAGCTACGCCGAAGAGGCAGACTGGCGGATCCTGCGTCCGCTGGGCCTGCGGGACACCAGCTTCCCCGGCACCCGGTTCGACATTCCCGGACGGCACGCCCACGGTTACTTCGGTTATCGGGACGGCGAGCAGCTCAAGATCGTGGACGTCACCCGGCTGAACCCGTCCTGGGGCGGCTCGGCGGGCGAGATCATCTCCACCACGAAGGACCTGGACCGGTTCTACGACGCGTTGCTCGGCGGCAAACTACTGCCCGCCGCGCAGCTCAAGGCCATGATGACCGGCCGGCACATCGAGGGTTTCGGTGACTACGGCCTGGGCCTGTACTCGATCCCCACGTCCTGCGGGGACTTCTGGGGTCACAGCGGTGGCATCCACGGGTACAGCAGCTTCGCGTTCGTGAAGGCGGACCGCTCGGTGCGGATGGAGTACTCCATCACCGGCGACGGCCGCGACGACGTCCCGCCCGGCGAGGCGCAGAAGGTAGGCGAAGAACTGGTGGAGAAGTCGCTCTGCGGCAAGTAGCGCCGAAGCACTAGACGGATCTATCCCTCTCGGCCGACGTCCGCGCGCGTGCCGCTCGGAAAGGCTTGGTGTCAGCCGAAACCAAAGGGGGACTTCGTGAGTATTCGTCTGGTGGCCGGTGCGGCCGTCGTCGGCGTCGGAATGGGGCTGCTCGCCCCGGCTGCGACGGCTGCACCCGCCGGGCGGGACAAGGTGCAGCAGGCGATGGAGGGCGTCCTGCCGGTCGGCGCGCTCGGCATCCAACTGCGGTTGCGCGACGCGGCGGGCGAGTGGACCGGCAGCGCGGGTCGCGCGGCGGTGAACTCCGATCGACCGGTGCGCACCGATGGACTGTTCCGGATCGGCAGCAACACCAAGACCTTCACCGCCACGGTGGTGTTGCAGCTGAACGCCGAGCGCAGGGTGGACCTGGACGCGCCGGTGAACCGGTACCTGCCGGGTTACCTCCCCGTGAACAGCAAGATCACCGTGCGGAACCTGTTGCAGCACACCAGTGGCATCTACAGCCACACCGGTGAGGAGGACCCGGCCGGTCCCGGCATCATCCCGCCGTTCGACAAGCGGTTCGTGGACACCCGGTACCGGACCTACACCCCGGAGCAGATGGTGCGCTGGGCCCTCGCCCAGCCGAGCCGCTTCAACCCGGGTGAAGGCTGGTCCTATTCCAACACCAACTACGTCCTGCTGGGCATGCTGATCGAGAAGCTGACCGGGCACAGCTACGCCCAGGAGATCACCCAGCGCATCCTGCGGCCGCTGCACCTGCGGCAGACCTCGTTCCCGGGAACGCACAGCGGCATCCCCGGCCCGCACGCGCAGGGTTATCTGGGTTACCCGGACGGCGGTGGGCTCACGGTCGTGGACATCACCCGGATCAACCCGTCCTGGGGCGGCGCGGCCGGGGAGATGATCTCCAGCACGCGGGATCTGGAGCGGTTCTACGTCGCGTTGCTCGCCGGCGAGTTGCTGCCCGCCGCGCAGCTGACGCAGATGATGACCCCCTGGCGGGACTCGGAGTACGGCCTCGGCCTGCACCGGGTGCGGACCTCGTGCGGGGATTTCTACGGGCACACCGGCGGCATTCCCGGCTACGTCACCGATGTGATGGTGAGCAAGGACCGCAGCAAGCGGATGGTGCTGTCGCTGACCGACAGCGGCCGGGCGACCGACCGGGACACGTTCCTCGCCGCGTTCGGTCGGGTGGGTGACGCGGCCGTCTGCGGATAGCCGGCGGGCGGTGTCCGCGCAGGTCTCGGGCCTGCGCGGACATCACCGGTGATCAGCGCTGGCCCGCCGCCAGCCCCTGGACGGACATCGGCAGGGAATGCTCGTTCACGGACATGAACCCACTGTGCCGGTCGGATGTGCCAAACCTGTGATGGACCTATGTCCCTCTTTTCTCGCTTGACCTGGAGTGCACTCCAGCTTCTAAGTTCAAGGTATGAGTTTTTCGATCGCCGAGGTCGCGGAGAGCAGCGGGTTGAGCATCGACACGCTGCGGTACTACGAACGCATCGGACTGATCGATCCGCCGGTCCGGGATTCCGGTGGCCGTCGCCGGTACACCGACGACGACCTGCGGTGGATCGAGTTCCTCAACAAGATCAAACTCACCGGCATGTCGATCAAGACCATGCGGGAGTACGCCGCGCTGCGGAAGTTCGGCGACGCCAGCGCCGGCCGGCGCAAGCAGATCATGCTGGACCAGCGCACCGACGTGCTGAGTCGCATCGCCGAGCTGCAGAGCTGTCTCGACGTGCTGAATTACAAGATCGACAACTATCAACGGGTTGAGGATCGGCTCGCGGAGCTGCGTGGCGACCTCACCGAACAGGGGGCAACGGCATGAAGACACGTCGACTGGGGCAACTGGAAGTCTCCGCGCAGGGCCTGGGGTGCATGACGATGACCGGTACCTACGGCGAGGGGGACCCGCAGGAGGCGACCGCCACGCTGCACCGGGCGCTGGACCTGGGCGTGAACTTCCTGGACACCTCCAACGCGTACAGCGCCGGGGCGAACGAGAAGCTGATCGGCGCCGCGCTGAAGGGCCGTCGGGACGAGGTCGTGCTGGCCACCAAGTTCGGCATCGAGTTCGCGGACGGCTTCGAGCCGACGATCCGGAACGCGCCGGACTACATGCGGCAGTGCCTGGAAGGCTCGTTGCAGCGACTGGGCGTCGACCACATCGACCTGTACTACGTGCACCGGGTGGACTTCACCGTGCCGATCGAGGAGACCGTCGGCGCGCTGGCCGAGCAGGTGCAGGCGGGCAAGATCGGGCACATCGGGCTGTCCGAGGCGCCGGTGGACCTCATCCGCCGGGCACACGCGGTGCACCCGATCGCCGCGTTGCAGTCCGAGTGGTCGCTGTGGTCCAGGGACATCGAGGACGAGCACGTCGCGGTCTGCCGCGAGCTGGGCATCGGCCTGGTGCCGTTCTCCCCGCTCGGCCGGGGCATGCTGACCGGCGCGCTGAGCAAGGCGGACATCTCCGAGGGCGACTACCGCACCACCCACCCACGGTTCGCCGCCGGCAACTTCGATCTCAACCAGGCGCTCGTCGCCAAGCTGGGTGAGCTGGCCGAACGGCGTGGTGTGACCACCTCGCAGCTGGCCCTGGCCTGGGTGCAGAACCAGGGTGCGGACGTCGTGCCGATCCCCGGCACCAAGCGCCGCAAGTACCTGGAGCAGAACGTGGCCGCGGCTGACCTGGCCCTGTCCTCGGCGGAGCTGGTGGAGATCGAGGCCGTCTTCCCGGCGGACGCGGTCGCCGGTCCCCGGTACGGCGCCAAGTTCGCCAAGCTCTCCACCGGCGAGTAGTCAGTGCTCCGGAGTTGACGATGTTCGCGGCCGCGAACATCGT